>CACJNF010000016.1 GCA_902594745.1 uncultured Bacteroidota bacterium | reverse complement strand
AATTTTACTCAAATATAATCAAATCTACTAAGTAATCTCACTGTTTTGCTTGTTGTATAATTCCTTGTAGTAGCCATCAATTTTTATTAGATTTTTGTGAGTGCCTTCTTGAATAATCTTACCATTTTCAAGAACAATAATTTTATCAGCATGCTTAACACATGAGACTCTGTGGCTAACTATTATAACAGATTTGTTCTTAAAATTATTTTTTAAGTTTTTAATTAGTCTTTCCTCTGTATCAGTGTCTAATGATGAAAAGCAGTCGTCAAAAAGATAAAGTGCTGAATCTTTAACAAAGGATCTAGCTATCGAAACTCTTTGAACCTGACCTCCTGATAAGGTAACACCTCTCTCACCAAGTATTGTTTTGTATCCATTCTCAAATTTGGCAATCTCTGAATCAATCTCAGATAGCTTTGCAGCTTCTTCAACTTCACTTTCTGTTGCATTTGGATTCCCAAATTGAATGTTCTTAAATATGCTATCTGAAAACAAAAAATTATTTTGTGGAACATAGCTAAAAAGTTCTCTTAGGTTATTTATCTTAAATGATTTAATATCATTCTTATCATATGATATTGACCCCTCATTTGGATCATAAACTCTACATATAAGATCTAATAGGGTAGTCTTTCCAGAACCAACTTTTCCTACAATTCCAAGTGTTTTTTCTTTTTCAATTTTTAGATTAAATGAATTAAAAACTTTTATTCCCGTTTGTGGGTATGTAAATGAAACATCCTTGAATTCAATATTTTTTGAATTTTTATCTTTTAGACTATAGTTACCATCATCTAGTGAAGATTTTGAATCTAAAAATTCATTAATCCTTTTTTGAGATGCTTCTGCTTGTTTAACTATTGATGTAACCCATCCTACAAGAGTCACAGGCCATGTTAACATGTTAACATAAATTATAAACTCTGCTATTACTCCTATTTCTATATTCCCAGCAATAAATTCTCTACCACCAACAAATATTACAGTTAAATTACTTATTCCAATTAAAAAAAGAATGATTGGGAAGAACCATGCTTGAATTTTTGCAAGGCTTAAATTATTTTTAAAACTCATTAATGCATACCCATCAAACTTATTGAAAATTATATCCTGAATATTAAATGACTTAAGTACAGATATTCCGCTAAAACTTTCTTGAGAATATGTAGATAGGTCAGACAAACTTTCTTGAACTTTTGTGCTTTTAATATTTATGAGATTACTTATTCTGTATATAAAAACTGATAAAATAGGAAGAGGTATTAGACTATAAATAGTTAGTTTAGGTGCAACGCTAAACATGTAAGTAATAATTACAATAAAAAGAACTATTGCATTAGTTCCGTACATTATTACAGGCCCATAATACATTCTTACTTTACTTACATCTTCACTTATTCTATTCATTAAATCACCTGTCCTGTTTCTTTTGTAAAATATCTGATCTAAGGATTGGTAATGAGCAAAAACTTCATTCTTCACATCATATTCTATATATCGTGATACATTAATTATAGTTTGCCTCATTAAAAATGTAAAGAAACCCGATATTAAGGAAGCACTTATGATTAAAATGATATTTGTCAATAGAACCTCTCTTGTTTCAATTGATGATATTGTGTCGAGATTTAGATAATTTTCTATTGTGGTCATAGAGTCACCAACTAGTCTTGGTGTAACAAGAGAAAATAGCCTTGCTATTATGGTAATAAATAATCCAATAAGTAACTTGCCTCTATATTTAAATAAGAATTTATTTAATCTTTGAAGTTCTTTCATACATCCTAACAAATATAAACTTTAAAACTTCTAAAAATTTCATTATATATCATAATTGTATAATTTTACAGTAGTTCTTTACAAATGTTAAATAGAAGACATATCCGTACAATAGTTGTTCAATCAATTTATTCAAACTTTGTTGAATCAATTGAAAATAAAGACTTAAAAGATTATATAAATAAAAGCTCATCTTCTTGTTTAGACTTGTTTTATTGTATGGTTGATTATTTAAAAGAAATAAACTTGTTTTTTAATAATCTTGAATCACAAAAATTTTCATGTCCATTTGTAAGCAGTAATCCTTATTTCTTTTTCTTTACTAAACTTAACGCTAAATCTTTTAAGAGAAAACAAATAATTAATTGGGATTTAAATCACAACTATATAATTGAAATACAAGATCAAATATTTGATTTAAACAAGGAATTTTTAGAATCTAAGAAAAATGATGATAAATCAAGATTAGAATTTTTTATAAAATGCTACTCAGAAATTATTTTACATTCAAATCTATTCTATGAATTTATTGAGGACCAGAACATTAATTGGGTAAATGATTTCCCTTATGTAAATACATTTATTTTAAAAAATATCCAAAAAATTGACTTGCAAAATCCTGATTCATTTCCTCTCCCATCACTTATTGATTTTCAAGATGAAATAAAATTTGGTCAGGAGCTCTTCACAAATACACTTGAAAATTTTGATGATCTTAAATTAAATATTGAGGGTAGAACACCAAATTGGGAATCTGACAGAATTGCCCAAATTGATTATATCATCTTAATAACTGCAATTGCGGAGTTAATCTACTTTTCATCAATTCCAACTAAAGTTACAATCAATGAGTATATTGATATTGCAAAGGAATTCTCAACGCCAGTATCAGGAAAATTTGTTAATGGTGTACTTGATAATATTGTTAAAGATCTGATAAAACAAGGATTAATTGTTAAATCAGGTAGAGGTTTGATAACTTAATTTTGCTAATTTTGAAAAAAAATAAAATGAAAAACTATAGACATAATATCATTTTTTTATTAACCTCGTTTATTTTAATCTCCTGTAACGAATCTGCATCAAGTAAAATTAAATCTGATAATCAAAATAAAACTCAAGTTCAGCAGAGTTATGCTGAAATAACTTTTGATAGAATTTTCCATGATTTTGGAACAATTAAGGAGGGTGAAATTGCTAAAACAGTTTTTAGTTTCACTAATACTGGTGAAAATGATCTTTATATTGTTGACGCAATTGGAAGTTGTGGTTGTACTGTTCCAAAATATCCTAAAAATATCCCTATTAAACCAGGGGAGAGTGGTAAGATTGAAGTTAATTTTGATTCTAATGGAAGACCTAGCTTGCAGCAAAAAATTGTTAAAGTTTCTGCAAACACTCTATCTGGAGGTGAGCTTCTACGAATACAAGCATTTGTTGAACCAAAAAATAATTAATTATGGAGTCACAGTTTCCTTATCTTCTTTTAATAGCATTAGTCTTTTTATTCTTTATAATTATACCTTCAATGAGAAGGAACAGTAAAGAAAAAAAGTTTTTAA
>CACJNF010000015.1 GCA_902594745.1 uncultured Bacteroidota bacterium | reverse complement strand
TTTTAACAATTTTGCTAGTAGTATTTAATTTAACGCAGTTAAATATTTATAATTTTTTGGAAAATGAAAACAAGATTGCACTTATTTGTTTTATACTTTCATTATGTGCTTTGCTATTAATTTTGATATTAATGATTTCCAAAAGAATAAAAGACAAAAATAAATAACTAGATCTCAATAAAATCTACCTCAACTCCCGACTTAGCAAGGAATTCAATTCCAGATTGGTCTTTGTATTTTTTTGAATAAACAACCCTTTTTATTCCCGATTGAAAAATTAGCTTACTGCATTCTCTACATGGAGATAATGTAATGTAAAGAGTTGCTCCTTCTGTTGATTGTGTAGAGCCTGACACTTTTGCTATAGCATTAGCTTCGGCATGAAGTACATACCATTTAGTATATCCCTCATCATCCTCACAAATATTTTCAAATCCTGAAGGCGTACCATTATACCCATCTGAAATAATCATTTTATCTTTTACGATTAGTGCTCCAACTTGTCTTCGTTTACAATATGAAAGCTTTGACCATTCTTCAGCCATTTTTAAATATGCAAGATCATATTTTAATTGTTTATTTTTCATATTACAATTGAATCCTAAATATAAGTTAATCTAAAATTATTAATAGCTATTCTTTATATATTTGTAAAAAAAAAATATGTACCCAGAAGAAATCGTAAAACCATTTAAACTTGAATTAACAAACTCAGGTTTTTCAGAACTTACATCATCAGAAGATGTCAAAAATGCTCTATCTCAATCCGGGACTACTTTAATTGTAGTCAATTCGGTATGTGGGTGTGCGGCAAAAAACGCTAGACCTGGAGTGATTATGTCCTTATCAAATGAATCTACTCCAGATAATCTTTGTACAGTTTTTGCTGGATTTGATATTGAAGCAACTCAAGCTGCAAGAGAAGAAATGTTGCCATTTCCACCTTCATCTCCATCCATAGCTCTCTTTAAAGACGGAGAATTAGTTCATATGGTTGAAAGACATCATATTGAAGGTAGAGATGCTAATATGATTTCACAAAATTTGGTTCAGGCTTACAACGAATTTTGTTAACTACTTTGGCAGAGTAATAGTAAAGTCTGTTCCCTTTTTATTTTTTGATTTATAGGAAATTTTTCCTCTGTGAGAACTTATAATATTTCTTACAATACCAAGACCAAGGCCCATACCATCAGATTTGGTTGTAAACTTTGGTTCAAAAATCTTTTCACGATTACTTTTTGAAACTCCTAGTCCGTTGTCTGACACTAAAACTTTTACGTTTTTTGAGTTCTCAGATATTTTAACCAAGATATCAGGCTCTCTATCATGAGGTATAGCTTGTATACTATTTTTGATCAAGTTTGTCATAACTCTTATCCACTGAGCTTTATCTAGTTTAATAAAAATATTATCACTTGAAGTCTCAAAAGTTATATTGTTTTGCTCAAATATCTCAACAGCTTTTTTTGTAGCTTCAACGACGTCAGTTTTTTCAAGCTGAGTTTTTGGAAGAGTGGCAAAATCGGAAAATGATGTTGCAACATTACTCATTGTGTCAATCTGTTCAATTAATGTATCGCAAAAATCATTGATTTTATTTTTTTCCTCATTAGATATTATCCCACTATTTTGTTGAAAGCTTTGAACTGTAAGTCTCATTGGAGTTAAAGGATTTTTAATTTCATGAGCTACCTGTTTAGCCATTTCTTGCCAGGCTTGCTCTCTTTCAGTTTTTGCTAATCTCTCGGCACTATCCTCCAGATCATCAATCATTTTATTGTATGAATTAACAAGACTATCAATTTCTTTAGTTGGGTTTTTTAGATATATTTTTTCATTCTTTTTTAATAATCCGGCTTGACCAATTTTCAATCTTATTGTCTCAATTGATCTAGTAACAAATCTTGAAATAAAATAAGCCAGTACAATTGCAACTACAAGCATTATAAAATAAATTTGGTATAGGGTAGAAAGGAATACGTTCAATTCACTCTCAGCAAATGATACGTCTTGAAAATAAGGGAAGAAAAGAATGGCGTATTTATTTCCCATGTCGTCTTTTAAGACACTGTAAGAAGCCTGAAATTTTCCGACATCTGTAAAATTTTCTGAAGTAAATTTCCCCTCTTCATTCGACACTAACATTTTAGCAAAATCAGAGTCCAAAGAATAATTATTCGAGATTACATCAAGTGGCAGGTAGGAATAGAATAAAGGTGTCCCATCAATTTTAAATATTGAATACTCAACACTATGAATTCTAGTTATTTCTTCAAAATCAGATTGGTAATCAGCCCATAGCTCATAATTACTTGAAAGATTGTATTTATTAACTATATAGTTAATTTGCCTTTTTAATTGATTTTCTTTTCTGTCTTGCCTATAGGAATTATACTGATCAGATTCAGTCCTATACTGATAATATGTTGAACCAAGAACAAGCAGAGTAGCTGTAAATACCAACAGAATCATTGAGATGAAGATTCTTAATCTCAATGACATTTTATTCTGGAACATAACTTATCAATTATTTACAGAGTAAATATATTAAAAGTTTTGCCACAAGATTAATGACTATCTATAAATAGATAGACACTCAAGTGACAAAAATTTAATAATCTTAAAATTTGATGCTTAAGAAAAGTTTAAGCAATAACAGTGTGATCGCCACATGTATTATTAACTTCAACCTTTACATTATGTTTTGCACAAACTAATGACTCTGTCATGTTTGTACAATTTACGCATGTATTAACTGTTTGAATCATTTTTATAATTTTCAATAAAATTAATACAAATAAACCTTAGAATGATTATAAATTACTCATTTACAGTAATTTATAATGAGTATAAATAAGACATCAATACTCTATGTGAAGAAGTTACTACACCTTTTATCAAATTCTAATAAATCATCTTTATTAAAATCAATAAATAATTCATTAGAACTTGAAATATTGTTGTTACTGAAGAAGTGAATAATATCGCCATTTAAAGTAGCTTCGATTTTGTATTCTTTACCAACAAAAGAAATTTTTTCAACCTTAACTTTATATTTAGAGTCTTTAACGATTTTTATTTTTTCAGGTCTAATGTAAAACTCCTTATTTTCAATTTGAATCTGATTAAGCTCTCCAAGCATTTTTGCGCAGTAACAATTAGCAGGGTTACAATACATCTCCTCAGGATTATCAAATTGTTGAACAATTCCAGCCTTAAAAACTAGTAGCTTGTCAGAAATGTCAAAAGTATCTTTAATATCATGAGTTACAAGAATAGTTGTAGTGTTAGTTTTTTTTAAAATCTTATAAATCTCATTTTGAATCTTAGATTTAATAGCAAAGTCTAGATTACTAAATGGCTCATCCATTAGAAGAAGATCAGGTTCTCTTACTAGGGCTCTCGCTATTGAAACTCTTTGTTGCTCTCCTCCAGATAATTCATGAGGAAATCTTTTTAAAAAATTGGTTAAACCCATTAAGTCTATATAATAGTCAAGATTTGTATAATAAGATTCATTTAAATTTATTTTAATATTATCTAAAACATTTAAA
>CACJNF010000014.1 GCA_902594745.1 uncultured Bacteroidota bacterium | reverse complement strand
ACAGCTAGTGTATCAAAATTAAATGGCCTAAGTATAAGTGTTATTGGGAGTTCTTTTATTATGTCAACAAAACATAGAATAAATGCAATTAAGATAGAGGTCTTGTTAATTGGTAAATGAATCTTACTAAAAATTTTATAGTTGGTCATACCTAAGTTTCTTCCTGTTTGATCAAATGATTCTGGATGTTTCTCGAAACTAGATTTTAGAGGAGATATTCCTACTGCCATGTATCTCATTACATATGCATAGATTAGTACACTTAAAGAACCGAACACGATTGAAATTCCTGAAAAGTTTGAAAAAGCTGAGATAATTAATATTAATGATAATGCAATTACTGCTCCTGGAAGTGCATAAGTTAAGGACACAATCTCACTTAAAAAAAATATAGTTTTACTTCTAGATATTTTTTTAAAAAATTGAAAGAGAATTGCAATTACGACAATTATCAAAGATGAAACAAAAGCTAAAAAGAATGAATTTAATGAAAGAATAGATAACTCATTTAAATCGATTTTACTAAATGTATCTACAGTATTTTTTATTATATAAATCACAGGTATAAAGAATCCTAGCATAAAAGGAATTGAACATATAAAGTATATAAGACTCTTTGATGATCTATTTAAAGTATAATTTCCTGAGACATCATCATTTGACTTATAGTTATAGTTGTATTTAGAGTTTGAATATCTTTCAAGAATAAAGAAAATTGAGACAATAATTAAAAGACATACGGCAAGGATTGAAGCAGTATCTACATCTTCCATTGAATACCATGATCTAAAAATTCCACTTGTGAAAGTATTAATACCAAAATATTTTACTGCACCATATTCATTAAGAACTTCCATAATTACTAGAAAAAGCCCAGAGAAGATTGAAACTCTTGAAATAGGAATTATGATTTTAAAAAAAGTTTTTAGTTTAGACATTCCTAGATTTCTTGCAATATTTATGTAGTTTGATCCAATAAGCGAAAATGAAATTCTACATGCTGTATATATATATGGGTAAAGTACAAGAGCCATTAGTATAGATAAAATTTCAATTTGAAGATAGTCTTGATTAAAATAAGGGTAAATATCAGGATAATAGTTTCTTAAAAAACTCTGCAGTGGTCCAGTATAACTCAATATATCACTATATGTAAATGCAATAATATAAGATGGTATGGCAAGTGGGAGAAATAGAACAACATCAAAAAAATTCTTTCCTTTAAAATTTGAAGTTGAAATAAACCATGCCGGAATTATTCCAAGTATTAGAGAAAATATAGAGGTAAGAAAAACTAAGTATAGTGTATTAAATGAATAGCCAACAAGAAGATTATTCCATAAATAGATAAAATTCTCTAGGTTTAAACCCAAAACACTGTATACTAAATATATCAATGGACATATTAGTATAAGTGAAATTATTAATGTTAATGATTTAACATTCATTATTTGAAGCTTTAGGTTATTATTTCCAACCAGCAGCGTCAAATATACGAATTGCACTTTTTCTCTCTGTACCTAACATGTTTAAGTCAAGTGGATCTTTTTTAAAACTTCCCCAGTCTTTAACAATTTGATTAGGCTTAATATTTGGTTTTACAGAATATTCAAATGTATTATTAACATATGTTTTTTGGGCATCATCACTTGTAAGATACTTTATTAGCTTCAGAGCATTTGACTTATTTGGAGAATTCTTAGCTAATGCAATTCCTGAAACATTTATGTGAGATCCTCTATCACCCTCAGCTTGATTTGGAAAGAAGACTGATATTGCCTTTCCAGCATTAATTTCCTCTTCATTTTCTGAAGAGAGAAGCAAGCCAATATAATATGAGTTAACAATTGCTATATCACCTTGACCAGCAGCAATTGCTTTAACTTGGTCTCTATCATTACCCTTTGGATCCCTAGCAAAATTTGAGACAATAGCATTAGCCCATGACTTTGTCTTTTCTTCACCAAGGTTAGCAACTAATGATGATAGCAATGCTTGATTATATGAATTTGATGAAGATCTAACTAAAATTCTTCCTTTCCATTTATCATCTGCAAGATCTTCATATGTACTTAACTCATTTTTCTTAACTCTTTCGTTGCTGTATACGATTATCCTAGATCTGTATGTTACAGGAATCCAATATCCATTTTTATCTAAAAGAGTTTCCGTAATTCCGTCTGTTATTGAACTGTCCTCATATTTTTGTAGTAAGCCCATGTCTGTTGCTTGCCAGAGCTTACCTACATCAACTGTTATGAATAGATCTGCTGGGCTATTATCTCCCTCATTTTTAAGCCTTTGTAATAATTCATCTGCATTAGCTTTAATCACATTTACTTTTATGCCTGTTTCTTTTTCAAAATTATCATATTGAAGTTGATCTACATCATAATGCCTTTGACTGTATATGTTAACAATCATTTCATCCTGATTGTTAGAACATCCAATAGTGATTAATAATAAAAGTGATAATATTTTCTTCATAATAATTGTTTGAGACAACAATATTAAAAAAAAATATTCTTATTTAGATCTATTCTAAATAAAATTTTTATATTAGCTGGAAAATAATTTAGAACGGTTCTAAATAATTTTAGAAATCATAAACCTTAAACCACTTAGGACCGTTCTAAATGTATTAATAAATACAATGAAAAATATGAAAAAAATTAATCATAAACCAATATTATTTATACTACTAACATCAATCTTTTTTATGTCATGTTCAAAAGATGATGATATCGAGTACATTACTCAGACGGTCACAGAGACTATAATTCAAAAAGAAATTGAAACTGTAACTGTTGAGGTTCCAGGCCCAAGTGTTACTGTCTATGTTGAAGTTCCTTACTCATATGAATATGCAAGAGCAGGAAAATCTACTGTTTCTTTTTCTGGACAAACAGCAAGACTTAACATGGCTGATGAACTTTATGCAGCTTTAAACACTAATACATTTACCAAAGCTCAAATGCTTGAAATGTTTAATGACGGTACTGGATTTGCAGACGCTTCATTAAATACTTCTGGTAAAAAAATGGGGAACAAGACAGCTGCTTCACCAATAGCTTCAGCTACAGTAAAGCCTCAATTTGACGCTATGATTACTGATTTTGCAGATAACGTTATACCTAATTGGGCTACAGATGCTGCAAACGGTCAAGCTGGTGTTCTTACTGATGCTACAAGAACTATTCATGTAAATGCTAAAGGTCATGAAATTGACCAAACATTTATTAAAGGAATCATCGGTGCAATGACACTTGATCAAATAATCAACAACTACATTACACCTTATCAACTTGATTCTGGTACTAGAACTGCCGATAACACTAATAAGGTTAAAGCAGATGGAAAAGATTACACAGTTATGGAGCACAAGTGGGATGAAGGATTTGGTTACCTATATGGTCAAGAAGCTGATGTTACAAGATTAGATCTTGGTACAAGTCCAACTGGAAATGGGACAACTTTAAACAAGTATTTTAAAAAGGTAAACGCAAGTAGTCATCCAGGAATGGCTATTCAGGTATTCGATGCGTTTAGAAGAGGTAGAGCTTTTATTGTTGCAAACCAGTACGATAAAAGAGATCAGCAAGCTGAAATAATTCAGAAAGAGTTATCTAAGCTGATTGCTCAAAAAGCTGTAGACTACCTTAATGGGTATATGTCAAAAATTGCAGATGGAAATACAGCTGATGCATTCCATGCACTTTCTGAAGGGTATGGGTTTATAATGAGTCTTCAGTTTACTAATGATGGAACTGGAACTCCGTATTTCAGTAATTCTGAGGTAAATGCATTTTTAGCTTCTATGGATAATTTCTGGACAGTTGAGAATTCAACTCTCGAATCAATAAGAGATGAAATCTCTTCAAAGTTCGGAATATAAATATTAGTTAAATGTTATTCAATAAGTGAGTTTTTTTAATAATCAGTGGGATATTTGTCCCGCTGATTTTTTTAACATAAAATGAAATACAAAACATTAAAAATATTACTTTCTTTATTAGTCTTAGTTGCTTGTAGTAAAGACTCAGATGAGGTATCCTATG
>CACJNF010000013.1 GCA_902594745.1 uncultured Bacteroidota bacterium | reverse complement strand
GATGATAAACTCATATATATAAGTGAGGATATTTTATCAATTAAAGGTATTAATGTAAAGCTTCCAATTGGCAGATATTCTAAACCTAAAATTTTCAATATATCTGGAAATTTCTATGTTGGAACTACCGATCTTAATGATGATAATATCTATCTATATAATGACAGTGGAGAGTTAATTGAAGGATTCCCACTAAAAGGAAGTTCATCTTATGATTTGATTGATTCAGATATCGATGGTAAACTTGAAATAATTTCTAAAATTGATAATTTTTCAATTGTATCATATGAGATTAATTAATTTTCATATACTAAATTCGCTTCAAAATTTTTCTCAAAATTTTCAATAATCTTCTCCTTTAGTTCTTCTAAGTCTACTTCTTGATTTAAAATATCTTTAATTGAAGTAATACCTTTATCCTTAATACCACATGGTATAATATTATTAAAATAAGTTAAGTCAGAATTTCCATTCAATGAGAATCCGTGCATAGTTACCCATCTACTTGCTCTTATACCAAATGCACATATTTTTTTAAATTCATTTTGATTTTTCACCCAAACACCAGTTTCTCCTTTAATTGTAAATCCTAAAATGTCGTAAAAACTTAGAGTATCTATAATAGTATTTTCAAGAGATCTTAAATAAAGATTTATATCAGTAAAAAAATTATCTAAGTCAATTATAGGGTAACCCATAATTTGACCTGGACCGTGGAATGTTATATCTCCCCCTCTATTAATTTTAAAAAATTCAATTTCTTTTTCTTTTAATTGATTCTCATTTAAAAGAAGATTTGACATTTCTCCACTTTTTCCAATAGTATAAACTGGGTTATGCTCTGTGAAAATTAAATAATTGTTGGTTTCTATTTTTTTTTCTAGAGTCCTATTTTGAACTTTTTGATCAATTATTTTTTGAAAAATATCTTCTTGAAATTTCCAGGCATCAGAAAATGAAGTCCTCCCTATATCTTTAACTATTATTTTTTTATTTTTCATTAATCATTCAAATATAGAAATTTGTACTTCAATGATTATTTTATAAAACCTATCTTTGTTTAAACAATATATAGTGACCGAACAAGAAAAAATAAGGAGAGAAAAACTTGAAGAGCTAAAAAAGCTTGGGATTGATCCTTATCCAGCTGAACTTTATCCAGTAACAAATTATTCTACAGATTTAATTACCAAATATGAGGATAAAAAACAAGTAGTAATTGCTGGTAGAATTATGTCTAGGCGAATTCAAGGAAACGCTTCTTTTGCAGAAATTTTGGATAGTAAAGGTAGAATTCAAGTATATTTTAACAGAGATGAGATTTGTGAAGGAGATGATAAAACTAAATATAACGTTGTTTATAAAAGGTTACTTGATATTGGAGATATAATTGGTATAAACGGTGAATTGTTTAAAACTAAAGTTGGAGAAATCACGGTATTAGTAAAAGATTTCAAAATTCTTAATAAATCACTAAGGCCACTTCCATTACCTAAAGTTGATTCTCAGGGAAACGAATATGATAGTTTTTCTGATTTAGAACAAAGATACAGACAAAGATATGTTGACCTTATAGTAAACCAAACTGTAAAGGAAACATTTGTAAAGAGAACAAAAATTATTAATTCGATAAGAAATTTTTTAAATAATAAAGATTATCTCGAGGTAGAGACTCCAATTTTACAATCAATTCCTGGTGGAGCAACAGCTAGACCATTTATAACTCATCACAATGCATTAGATATTCCTCTTTATTTAAGAATTTCAGATGAATTGTTTTTAAAAAAATTGATTGTTGGTGGGTTTGAGGCTGTTTATGAATTTTCTAGAGATTTTAGAAATGAAGGAATGGACAGAAATCATAATCCTGAATTTACAATACTTGAACTTTATGTTGCATACAAAGATTATTTCTGGATGATGGAACTCACTGAGTCATTAATTGAAAAAGTATGTTTAGAGATTCATGGTAAAACTAAACTTGAGTTTGATTCCAAAAAAATAGATTTTAAGGCTCCATATGAGAGGATATCAATTACTGAGGCTATAATCAAATATACTGGTTATGACATTTCTGGTAAAAATGAAAGTGAGCTAAGATCTATTTGTAAGGATCTAAATATTGATATAGACGATAGTATGGGAGAAGGAAAGTTAATAGATGCGATTTTCGGTAATAAATGTGAAAAAAACTTTATCAATCCTACATTTATAACTGATTATCCTAAATCAATGAGTCCTCTAACAAAAGAGCACAGATCAAATCCTAATCTCACAGAAAGATTTGAATTAATTGTAAATGGAATGGAAATTGCGAATGCATATTCAGAGCTTAATGACCCAATTGACCAATTAAAAAGATTTGAGGATCAATTAGAATTAAGTAAGAAAGGTGATGATGAAGCAATGTTTATTGATATGGACTTTATTAAATCTTTAGAGTATGGAATGCCTCCTACATCAGGAATTGGAATTGGAATTGATAGACTAGTTATGCTTATGACTGATAAGACATCAATTCAAGAAGTTTTATTCTTCCCTCAAATGAAACCAATAAAAAAGGAACCAGATATTTCTGAAGATGCAAAGGTTATTTTTAATAGGCTCAAAAATATTGAGCAAATTCTTTTAGCTGACTTTAAATCAGAATTTGATTTATCAAATAAGAAATGGGATAAAGTTTTAAAAGAGCTTAGGGGAAATGATTTAATAGATATTTTTAAGTCTGATGATGGAAGTTTATTCATCAAACCTGTTTAATTTAAACCTTTCAATTAAACTTATTAATTTCTCTGCATATTTTGGATCAGTGGCGTAACCAGCAGCTTTAAGCCCAATTGCCCAGGACTTATAATCTTTTCTATTTAACTTAAATAATGAACTGTACCTGTCCCTTTCAACTAGAAATAAAGAATGGTCTTTATAAGATCTTAGAGGGTTTTTGTATGACCTAAAACATTCATCTTTTGCATCATCATCATGTGAAATGGATTTTCCTTTCCATCCTTTGTGACACTTTATACCAAAATGATTATTTGCTTTTTTTGCCAGAGTACTTTGACCATGACCCGATTCCAGAATTCCTTGAGCCAATGTTATACTTGCAGGTATTTTGTAAAATCTCATGTTTTTAGTTGCTACCGGAGCATATTTCTTGATATATAAGTTTATCTGATCATCAACAGACAAATTACTTTCTGATAAAGGCCTAAATGATGAACATGAAGAAAGAAATATGATTATTAAAAACAGTAATAATTTTTTCATAACTTTAGAATAATGGAAATTATAAAAAAATTATACTCTCAAAAAATAATATTATTCACATTAGCTCTAATAATTAACTCATGTGGAATTTATGTCCAATATGATTATGATTCTGATGTGGATTTTAATAACTACAATTCATATTCATTCTACGAACCAGATATTGAGAAGGTTGAAATTTCCGATCTTGATAAAAAGAGGATTTTAAAATCACTAGATATGGGCCTTAAGTCTAAAGGACTTGAGAGATCTAGTTCTCCTGATCTATTAGTTACATTTGAGACTCAATCAAAGGAGAGGGTATATGTTAATAATTATTTACCCTACGGCTGGAGTCCTTTCTTTTACCGATATCCATACTCATCTGGATACTCAAGAGTTCAAGGTACTCTTTATGTGAATTTTATTGATAGTAAGAATCAACAGCTTGTATGGCAAGGTAAAGGTGTAGGAGTATTAAATGAGTACTCAAAAGATAGAGATAAGATGATTGGTAATTTTGTTTCAAGTATACTTGAAAAATTTCCACCTACAGTTGAGTAATTATTTTTTCAGACTCAGCTAATGCCTTATCTATAGCATTAATATTTTTTCCACCTCCAGTAGCAAAGAATGGCTGACCTCCACCGCTACCATCAATTATAGGAGCTAACTGTTTTATAATATTTGAAGCATTAAAATTCCTTTCAGCTATTAAATTCTTTGAAATAAAACATGAAATAAATACTTTTTCATCACTACTAGATAAAACAATCATAAATAGATTATCTATTTCATTAGAGAGTGAAAAGCATAATTCTTTGATTGATTTATTGTCTAGTTCTAATTCCCCCGTGAATGTATTTAATCCATTAACTTCTTTTATCTCATTGATAATTAATTCTTTTATTGATTGAATTTTTAACTTGTTTTGAGAATCTATTTCTTTTTGAAGGAGTTTATTTGCCTTTTCACTTTCAGCTTTTTCTTTAAGTGCTTGATCTTTTAACTGTTCTTCCTTAATTCTAGTTTTATTACTCGATGCTGTAATTCTTCTAATACCAAATGCCTGAGAACCCTCAGAAATTATTTTAAAATCTTTAATCTCTTTTGTATTACCTACATGAGTACCTCCACATAGTTCATAAGATTCACCAAACTTTATTGTTCTTACAACATCCCCATATTTTTCTGAGAATAGACCAATAGCTCCTGCATTAATTGCATCATCATAATTTGCTTCCCTATCTTCGACACACTGAATTCCATCTTTAATTAATCCTTTAACAAGTTCTTCAACATCATTTAATTCTTTATCTGATAGTTTAGATTGATGTGAAAAATCAAATCTAAAAATATCTTCAGTAAGCATAGAACCTCTCTGCTCTATATGGTTTCCTAATATTTTTTTTAGTGCAAATTGAAGAAGGTGCGTTGAAGTATGATTTTTCTGAATAGATACCCTTCTATCTTTATTAATTTTCATTTGCAAAGATTCATCTAGTTTATCTGGTATATCATCTACGAGATGAATTATGTCCTCACCTTCTCTAAAAGTATTTTTTACAGCTATAGTTACTGAGTTTGAAATAATTTCTCCAATATCTCCAATTTGTCCACCTCCTTCAGGATAGAAAGGGGTTTCATTTGTAACAAGATGGTATTGAGTTTCTCCCTCACTGGTTATACATTCACGATACTTTAAAACTTTTGTTTCAAGTTCATAATCATCATAGCCTTTAAATACATTTATAGATGAACTCTCATTTACAATAACCCATTCTTTAACTTCTTCATTACTTGTTGACTTTGATCTGCTTTTTTGAACTTTCATATGTTCATTAAATCCATCTATATCAACTTGAAAATCATTTTCACTTGCAATTAATGACGTAAGATCAATGGGAAATCCATATGTATCATAAAGCTTGAAAGAATCTTCACCACTAATTTTCTTATCATTTGGATTAGACTCAATAATTTGATTTATAAGGGAGAGACCCTGATTTAATGTTTTGAGAAAACCTTTTTCTTCCTCATGAATTAATGAGGTAATGTATTCACTCTGATTTTTTAAGTCAGGATAAATAGTCAGATATTTTGAAATTACAACATCAACAAGTTCATAGATGAATGGAGTCTTTATATCAAGATTTGTATATCCATATCTTATAGCTCTTCTTAGAATTCTCCTGATAACATATCCAGGTCCATTATTGCTTGGTATTTGACCATCTGAAATTGTGAATATTAAGGCTCTTATATGATCAGAGATGACTCTTATTGCAATATCAATATTTTCATCACCGGACAAATATTTTTTATTAGAAATATCTTCAATTTTCTTAATAATATCTGTAAATAAATCCGTGTCATAGGTTGACTCTTTTTTCTGTAGTGCCATACAAAGTCTCTCAAGTCCCATTCCAGTATCCACATATTGTTTATCAAGTTTTATTAAGGATCCATCTTTCTTCCTATTGTATTGGATGAATACTAAATTCCATATTTCTACAACTTGAGGATGGTCTTTATTTACAAGATCCGCTCCTTTAATTTTTTTCTTATCTGATTCAGATCTTAGATCAATGTGAATTTCAGAACATGGTCCACAAGGTCCTACATCTCCCATCTCCCAAAAGTTATCCTTTTTGTTACCACTTATAATTCTGTTTTCACTAAAAAACTTTTTCCATTCATCAAAAGCTACTTGATCAAATTCAAGATTATCCACTTTTGATCCTTCAAATACAGAGACATAAATATCCTCTTTTTTAATTCCATATATATTAGTGATTAGATCATATGACCAACCAATTATCTCTTTTTTGAAATAATCATCAAAGCTCCAATTACCCAGCATTTCAAAAAAAGTATGGTGGTAAGTGTCAACTCCAACCTCTTCTAAGTCATTGTGCTTTCCCGAAACCCTAAGACACTTTTGAGAGTTTGCAACTCTAGAAAACTTGGATTCTTGATTACCTAAAAAAATATTTCTAAACTGATTCATACCAGCATTAGTAAACATTAAATTTTTATCTGATTCGTTGATTACAGAGGCTGAGGGAATAATATTGTGTCCTTTGTCTTTGAAGTATTGAAAAAATTTTTCTCTAACAACGGATGAATTCATTTTTTTTATATTTGTAGAGGTTTACAGCCATTAAAAGGTTGAAATTACAACAAATTGGTCTATGTCCAAAACTAAATACTACTTTGATTCTGATAATCTGGAGTTTGTTCCAATTAAAAGGACATTTATTGAACGTATCTACAGGCTATCTCTGTTTTTGATTAGTTCAGTAATAATTGGAGCCTTTATTACAGTTGTGCTTTTGAATACTGATTTTATCGATACGCCCAAAGAAATTGTTCAGGCTCGAGAAATAGATAATTACGAACTTCAACTTAAAGTATTGAATAAGAAATTAGAACAAGTTGAATCAACTTTAGCTAATATTGAGAAAAGAGATAATAATTTATACAGAGTTTATTTTGAAGCAAGTCCAATTCCTGAAGATCAAAGGAGAGCAGGATTTGGTGGTGTTAATAGATACGATTATTTAGAAGGATTCGAGAGTTCTGATGTAATAGTTAATACAACAGAGAGATTAGATATTCTTACAAAAGAATTAGTAATTCAATCTAAGTCACTTGATGAAATTGAGTTATTAGCAAAGAATAATGAATCACTTTTGACTGCAATTCCAGCAATTCAACCTGTAAGTAGTTCGGATCTAAAAAGAATGGCCTCAGGATATGGCTACAGAATTGATCCATTCACTAAGAAAAGAACTATGCATTGGGGTATGGATTTTTCGGCAAAAACTGGCACACCTATTTATGCAACTGGTGATGGGAGAATAGCTAGAGCAGATGCTAGAGCTGTAGGTTTTGGGAATCATGTTAGAATAGATCATGGTTTTGGATATGTGAGTATATATGCTCATATGGATAAAATTGTTGTTCGAAGAGGTAACAGGGTAAAAAGAGGAGATCTAATAGGTTATGTTGGTAATACTGGTAGATCTGTAGCACCTCACCTTCACTATGAGATTGTAAAGGATGGTAAAAAAATTAATCCTATAAATTTCTATTCAGGCAGTCTATCACCTATTGAATTTGAAGAGCTTGTAAATCAAGCTTCTCAGGAGAATCAATCTCTTGACTAAAATGTTTAGTAATCTTCCAGAAAAAAAATACTATAGTATAAGTGAAGTAGCAACTCACTTTAACGTCAATACATCATTATTAAGGTTTTGGGAAAAAGAATTCAAAGAGATTAACCCTATGATAAAATCATCTGGAATAAGAAAGTATACAAAAGAAAATATTGAGTCTATAAGATTAATATATACCCTTCTAAAAAAAGATGGACTAACAATTCAAGGGGCAAAAAAGAAGTTAAAATCGAAAGATATATCAGAAGATGAAAATCTAGCAATCCTAAAAAAGCTTAACAAAATTAAAGAGGAGCTAAAATCTCTAAAAAAAACTTTATAATTATTTTTTTCTTAGAAAAATATCAATGGGAACTCCTGAAAAATTGAAATTTTTTCTCAATTGGTTTTCTAGAAAACGTTTATAAGGATCTTTTATATACTGCGGCAGATTACAGTAAAATGCAAACTGAGGATACTTAGTAGGAAGTTGTCTACAAAACT
Source organism: uncultured Bacteroidota bacterium (assembly GCA_902594745.1). Classification (GTDB taxonomy): domain Bacteria; phylum Bacteroidota; class Bacteroidia; order Flavobacteriales; family Flavobacteriaceae; genus Marisimplicoccus. The sequence continues at coordinate 4,595 of CACJNF010000013.1, read as the reverse complement.
TAATTTTTATGTATTTACCTTTAGTACTAGGTGGAGGTTTTTGTTCAATGATTGGTAGAATAAAATCATTTAACTTTTTAGTTGGTATTTTATATTCCCTTCTTTGATTGACCTCCATTGCAATTTTAATTGCATCAAAGATTCTTTGTTTTGTTAAAGCCGAAATAAACACAATTGGTATATCAGTAAATGGAGATGTTTTTGAAATAATTTCTTCTTCAATTGACTTAGTAGTCATATGATCTTTCTCCACAGTATCCCACTTGTTAACAAGAATAACAATACCTTTTTTATTTCTAGCTGCAAGCCAAAAAATATTTTGAACCTGAGAATCAAAACCTCTCTCTACATCAAACATTATTAAACATGTATCTGAATTTTCAATTGCTCGAACAGATCTTAGAATTGAATAGAACTCAATATCTTCAGATACTTTACTTTTTTTTCTAATACCAGCTGTATCAATTAAATCAAATTCAAAACCAAATTGATTATATCGAGTGTATAGACTATCTCTAGTTGTTCCAGCAACATCAGTAACTATGAATCTATCTTTACCGATAAGGGAATTAATAAATGATGATTTACCAGCATTAGGTCTACCAACAACAGCAAACTTAGGGACATCTGAAATTATTAGATCCTCTTTTGGAAGCTTGTCAGATAATAAGTCCAAAAATTCACCTGTTCCAGATCCATTAATCGATGATAAACAGAATAGATTTTCAAAACCCAAAGAATAAAATTCGTTAGAGTCTTCTATAAGTTTAGAATTATCAACTTTATTTACCAAGAGTAGAGTTTCTTTGGAGGATTTATGTAGCATATCAGCAATAGATTGATCAACTCCAGTTAGACCATCTTTAACATCAACCAAGAATAAAATTACATCAGCTTCCTCAATAGCTAATATCACTTGTTTATCAATCTCTTTTTGAAAAACATCATCACTTGAAGGAAGATATCCTCCAGTATCTATAACACTAAACTCAACTCCATTCCAGTCAGATTTCCCATAATGTCTATCTCTAGTTACTCCACTTACCTCATCAACAATAGCCTCTTTCCTCTCAATTAATCTATTGAAAAGTGTAGATTTACCAACATTAGGTCTTCCAACTATTGCTACAATTCCACTCATTTAATTATAGATTATATCCAAATTTTTTTAAAGAAGATGGATCATTTCTCCAATTCTTTCTCACTTTAACAAATACTTCTAAGAATATTTTCTTTCCAAAAAATTTCTCAAGATTACTTCTAGCTTCAGAAGCAACTCTTTTCAATGCAGATCCCTTATGACCAATCAGAATTCCTTTTTGTGAATCTCTTTCAACTAGAATTAAAGATCTAATTTTAATAATTTTTGGTGAGTCCTTAAAATCTTCAGTTATTACCTCAACAGAGTATGGAATTTCTTTGTCATAATGAATTAAAATCTGCTCTCTTATGGATTCATTTACAAAAAATCTTTCAGGTCTATCAGTAAATTGATCTTTTGGAAAAAATGGAGGCGATAAAGGAAGCTTATCTTTAAAAATTTCAATTAACTCATCAATAAAGAATCCTTCAATTGCAGAGACCGGGTAAATATCAACATTTGGAAATATTGATTTCCAATGCGATATTGATTCTTCTAATTCTTGTTGAGAAGAAAGATCAATCTTGTTAATCAATAGAATTATTGGAATTTTAAAAGAATTTAGCTTCTTAACTAATGATTCATCAAATGACTCTTTATTTCCAACCTCTTCAACTATTACTAGGAAATCAGAGTCTATTAAAGTTTCTTTAATAAACTTCATCATTGCCTCTTGAAGTTTATAGCTTGGATCTAAAATTCCAGGTGTATCTGATAAAACAATTTGATAATCATCACCATTAATTATTCCCCTAATTCTATGTCTTGTAGTTTGAGCCTTAGATGTAATAATAGATAGCTTCTCTTTCATTAAAGAGTTAATCAAAGTTGATTTACCAACATTTGGTCTCCCAATTATTGATACAAATCCAGATCTATGTTTATTATTAGTCATTTCGGCAAAGATAACTACTTAAATTCAATGCCTTAAAACTAAGTAATGAAAGTTTACTATATTTGCACTCTATATCGCGAGGTAGAGCAGTAGGTAGCTCGTTGGGCTCATAACCCAAAGGTCGCAGGTTCGAGTCCTGCCCTCGCTACTAAAACAATAAAACGGTTATACTATTATATAGTTAACCGTTTTTTTAATTTTATTAAACAGATGCAGTTTTATTCAAATCCAATATATGTTTTAATTATGCTTACAATGATGGTAATACTATCAGTGTATGCTGGTAAAACAAAAATAGGGACTAAGCTTGGTGGACCTGCATTATTGGTAATTATTTTTACTGCAATTATTGCAAACTTTAATTTAATTCCTTCGGCATCCAATAGTATTAATTTATATGATACAATTTTTAAGTATGTAGCACCCATCTCAATTTTTTACTTACTGCTAAATATTAATATATCTTCTATAAAAAAGGCAGGACTACCTATGATTGGACTCTTTATATTAGGGTCTTTAGCGACTACATTTGGTATATTAGTTTCATGGTTTATACTTTCACCTGAAATTATTTTAGGGGAGGATGCTAAAATTATTGCAGGAATGCTAACTGGAACATATACTGGTGGAAGTGTTAACTTTAATGCAATTGCACTAGAATATGATTTTCAAAAAAAGGGTGTATTGTATGCAGGAACAATCGCTGTTGATAATGTAGTGACAACAATATGGATTATGATTACTTTGACTATTCCAATGATCTTAAAAAATTTATGGAAAAGTAATATATCAATTATTATAAATTCAAAGAACAAACAGCAAGATTCTCATTTTGATTCAATAGATTTTGAATCATTAATATGGTTAGTCTTTTTAGGCATTACTTCATATTTTTTATCAGATTTAATTTCCAGTTATACTAACATTCCTTCAATTTTGGTTTTAACAACTATAGGGATATTAATTGCTCAGTTAAAATTTGTCTCGTATTTAAAAGGAAGTCATAGTCTAGGTATTTACATGGTTTATCTTTTTTTAGCAGTTATTGGAGCTTATTGTGAACTAAGCGCTGTAGATCAACTAGAGGATATAGGTATTACACTTTTGTTATTTACAAGTCTCGCGGTAATTGTTCATGGAATTATTTTTATACTTATTGGTGGGTTAGTATACAGAGATTGGGATATGATTTCAATTGCAAGTCAAGCAAATATTGGTGGAGGAACATCTGCTATTGCTTTAGCTGAAGCATTTGATAGAAAAGATTTGATTTTACCTGCTATTTTAGTTGGAAGTCTTGGGAACGCTTTAGGAACTTATCTTGGATTTTTAGTAATATACATTCTTTAAAATATTACTTCATCAGATATTTGCTGAAGAAATGGTAGGACTTCATCCTCCACAATACTATAATAAATATCTACTCCCTTATTATCAATGCCTTTATACCTTTTAGATAAATTCAAAGAAGACTCAGCACTTAAATGAGAGAAAATAATACAGCTTGCTAAGTAAGATCCGTTAGAGTTTGGATGTTTTTCATCTTCCATTAATAAACTAAACTGTGGGTATTTTTCTTGAAATAACTTAAATGCTCTTCCAACAGGGATTAACTTAGTAGTTGTCCCCTCAATTATCTGTTTAATACTCTCTTCTATAGGATATTCATCATTATCTATATTAAACTGCTCCATAGATGGATACATCCATGTAGAAAAGAAATGAATTTGTGTAGAAGCTGGTATAATTGATCTTATCTGGTCGAAATAAAATTTTGAGTTACCATTCGCGTTAGTTAATATGTTAGTGCTATGTTCTTGAATGATTATATGGTCAAAAGTCTCACTTTCTAGTAATGATTTTAAATCAGGATTGTTCCAATGTATTTTTAGAGTAGCAGAAGGAACTGTAAAATGTCTAACATCCCAATTTAGACCTCTTTCAATTGACATTTTTTCTACCTGAGATGGAAGATTCCAATAAAATGTAAAACTATTACCTATAAAAAGAATTTTTTCATTGATAATTGAAAAAGGGAGAGCTTCAGACTCAACAGAGGTTTCTGTAGCACTTGAAGAACAAGAGACAAAAACTAGAAATATAAATAACTTAATTAATCTCATTTTATTCAAATTCTGAAACTGTTCCTTCCCAGTCTGGATCTGCAGCTCCAATCCATTTATTATTTATTGTGTCAAGAGCAACAGCATGAACTCTTCCAAAATACCCTTCTTGTCTAATTTTTTCTACATTATAGAATTCAGGATAATATACATCATCATTAAATCTATCTATTCCTAAATGACCTTCAACATATCTTGGACTGTCATACATATACGTTCTAGGCATTACTAAAGCATCATATAATCTAAATTTTTGCTTTAAATATCTATAAGCAACCTGGTTAATTGCTATTGGAATTTTATTTCCTCCAGCTGCACCAAGTGCAAGTACTACTTGATCATCACTTGTAAATAAAGTAGGTGAAATATGAGATGAAGATCTATCTCCTGGTTTATCTTGCCCTAAATATCCTCCTAAATAAGGACCCATAGTAAC
>CACJNF010000012.1 GCA_902594745.1 uncultured Bacteroidota bacterium | reverse complement strand
AAGGTGCTAATTGTTGACTCAATTGGTCAACTTAGGTACATATATAAATATGCAAACTTTTGTTATGTAGGTGGAGGTTTTTCAAAAAATAGTCTTCATAATATTCTAGAACCTTCTGTTTTTTCGTGTCCAGTTATAATAGGAAATTTATATTATGGATTTAAAGAGGCTGAAGATTTAATTGATTTAGGAGGTGTATTATCCATCAAGAATTCTATTGAATTTTTACAAGTATTTAGTGAGCTTTGTATTAGTGAAGAAAAAGAAAAAAAATTAGGTAAAATCAATTCGGACTATGTATATGAAAATGAAATGAACAACAGAAAGGTTATTGATTCATTAATAAAAACTTTACAATAATCTACTTTATAAATTTATATTTGCCATATGATTAAAAAAACTTTACTTCTTTTAATTACTTTATGTTCTTTTATAGTTTATAGTCAAGACTCAAAAAAACCTAATATTATTATGATGATTGGAGATGGTATGGGAATATCTCAAATTTCGTCTGGAATGTACTCTAATAATAACTATACATCTTTGGAGAGATCAAAATATGTAGGGTTGATTAAGACTCACTCATCAAACAGATTAATTACTGATTCTGCTGCAGCTGGAACTGCAATGTCATCTGGAATAAAAACAAAAAATACAGTAGTTGGAATGGATGAAAATTATAAACCAGTAAAAAATATTCTGGAAATTTGTAAAGATTTCGGTTACTCAACTGGAATTGTAGTTACCTCTACTATAGTTCATGCAACTCCTGCATCATACTATTCAAAAGTTAAAAGCAGATATCAATATGAAGACATATCAAGCCAACTTTCTAAAAGTGGTATAAATTTCTTTGTTGGAGGCGGTGAAAGATATTTTAATGATAGGTCAGATAATAGAAATTTATTTACTGAGATGGAAGACTATTATTTTGCCACTAGTTTAGAAACATACAAGAATAGTAATTCTGATAAAATTGGATACCTAACTAGTTACGATGACCCTAGAGAAAAACATTTAGGTAGAGAGCCATCTTTACCAAGCTTAGTTGAAGCAACAATTAAAAAGTTAGAAGATTTAGATAAGCCTTTTTTTCTTCTTATAGAAGGGTCTCAAATAGATTGGGCGTCACATGATAATGATCCTGAGCACATGATAAGTGAAATGATTGAATTTGATAATACAATTAAAACGGTTTTTGATTTTATCGATAATGATGGCAATACTCTTGTTGTCATAACTGCTGATCATGAGACTGGAGGAACTGCAATTACAGGAGGGAATTTATCAAAATCCAAGGTTAAAAATGAATACGTATCTGGAAGTCATACTGCCACTATGGTTCCAGTTTTTAGCTCTGGGTATAAGGCTCACAACTTTAAGGGTATTTATGATAATACTAAAATTTTTAATAAATTGTTTGAAATCGTTAATCAATGAAAAAGTTTCTATTTGCAATATTTTTTTTAGCTCTTTCTTGTACAAATAATACTTATGATGTTGATGTCTTAATTACTGGTGGGACTATACATGATGGGTCAGGTAAAAAAGGTTTTATTGGAAATATTGCAGTTAAAAATGATACTATTTTTTATGTCGGCAAAAAACAGAATTTCATTGCAAAAGATACAATAGATGCTTCTAATAGAATTATTTCACCTGGTTTTGTAAATATGCTTAGTTGGGGATATAATACTTTAATGCAAGATGGAAGATCTCTCAGTGATCTAAAACAGGGTGTTACCCTTGAGGTTTTTGGAGAAGGCACATCTCCTGGTCCAAGAGGATCCATAGAAAATAATAATTTTGTCGGGTTTGGAGAAGCTATGGAAGAGCTTGAACAAAGTGGAGTTTCAACAAATATTGCCTCATATTTAGGTGCAGCAACAGTAAGAATTCAAGAAATTGGTTTTGCTAATAGAAAGGCAACGGCAGATGAAATGGATTCAATGAAGAATATTGTAAGGATTGCTATGGAAGAAGGAGCAATGGGCATTGGGTCATCATTAATATACGCTCCTGGGGATTATGCTGATACAGACGAGTTAGTTGAATTATCAAAAATTGCATCATCTTATGGTGGCAGTTATATATCTCACATGAGAAATGAAGATTCAAGAGTTTTAGATGCAGTAGATGAATTGCTTGAGATTGCTGAAAGAGCAAATATACCCTCTCAGATATATCACCTTAAAGCTTCAAGAAAACCAAATTGGCATCTATTAGATTCAGTTATAAAGAAGGTTGAAAAAGCAAGAGAAAGTGGTCTAAAAATAACTGCAGATATGTATACTTATCCAGCATCATCAACTGGATTAACTGGAGTTATTCCTACCTGGGTTCAGGAAGGAGGAAGACAAGCATGGATTAACCGAATGAAGAGGCCAGATATAAGAGAAAGGCTTTTTAAGGATATAAGAAAAGAACTTTCAGAACAGCCACCCGAAGATATTTTAATGGTAGGATTTAACAAACAGTCTATGTCTAATAAGTATAGAGGGATGACAATTGCTGAGGCTGCAGAACTTAGAGGTGAGACTCCTGAAGAAGCAATTGTAAATCTTATAATTGAGGATGGAAGCAGAATACAGTGTATTTATTTTAGCATGTCAGAAGATAATGTCAGAAAAAAAATAATGCTACCATGGGTTTCATTTGATTCAGATGCAGGTTCCTATTCAGATATATCAAAAGATTTTATAACTCATCCAAGAGCTTTTGGAAGTTTTGCAAGAGTTTTAGGGAAATATGTAAGAGAGGAGAAATTAATTTCAATGGAAGAGGCAATTAGAAGATTATCCGGATTTCCTTCTGATAATCTTGGAATTAAAAATAGAGGATATTTAAGGATTGGATATTTTGCAGATATTGTTGTTTTTGATCCTGATAAAATTCAGGATAAAGCAACGTTTGAAGATCCTTTACAATTTGCTGAAGGAGTTGAACATGTTTTTGTAAATGGAATTCAAGTATTATCTAACGGAGATCACACCGGCAATTTCCCTGGAAGATTTGTTAAAGGCTCTGGATATAATCCTCCATCTGAATGATAAATAAGCTTTTTAATTCCGACAAGTATATTAGAATTAATCTTACAATAATTGCATCATGTATTTTTCTTGTTTGTTTATTTGCGTTATCAATGATTTCATATGCATTGATTTCTGATATTTATTATGATGATACTGAGATAAGTCCAACTGAAAAGCATAGAATTCAACACCAAGAAGAAGCTGAAAAACTTGACGAAATAATTGAACTTTTAAAAGAAATTTAAGAATTATGAACTTGATTAAATTCTATAAATCAAAAAACTACATAAAAATTATACTAACATTTATCTCTATTATTGCAAGTATTTTTACTGTTTCAATTATTACAATATTTAGCTTTGGAATATTTGTTTTTGGACCATTAGAAGAGATTGAACAAGAAAAATATAGAAAAGAGAATCACTATCTATCTCATGAGCATCAGATGGAACAAATGGACAAAATAATAGATGAGTTAAATAGAATTAAAGAAGATAAAAAAGTGCGGGTGAAGGGACTCGAACCCCCATGCTGTTAGGCACTAGATCCTAAGTCTAGCGTGTCTACCAATTTCACCACACCCGCAAAAGGAGAACAAATATAAATAAGTTTTTAAAAATAAATTAACTATGAGTACATTATCTGATAAGGAAAAACAGAATTATTTAAATCAACTTTTTGAATTTCTAGAATTACCATCTATTAGTGCTGATTCAAGATACAAGGAGACTATGGAAGAGACTGCCGAATGGTTATCTAATCAACTCATAAACTCAGGTTGTGATTCATCTAAAATATACTCAACCAATGGACACCCAATTGTATATGGAGAAAAAATAATAGATGAATCAATGCCAACTATCCTTGTTTATGGTCATTATGATGTTCAGCCACCTGACCCAATTGAACTTTGGACAAATCCTCCTTTTAAACCTGTAATTAAAAAAACTGATGTTCATCCAGACGGTGCAATATTTGCAAGAGGTGCATGTGATGATAAAGGTCAAGTATTTATGCATCTAAAAGCTTTCGAACAACTAATAAAAAATAATAAGCTTAATTGTAATGTGAAATTTATGATTGAAGGAGAGGAAGAAGTTGGAAGTGAAAACCTTGAAAGTTTTTTAAGAGAGAATAAAGATAAATTAGGGGCAGATGTCATTTTAATTTCAGATACTGGCCTTAGCAATCTTAACAATCCAACTTTAACTGTTGGATTGAGAGGATTAGCTTATATGGAATTAAAAGTTAAAGGACCTAACAGAGATCTTCACTCAGGAACATATGGTGGTACACTGGCAAATCCAATAAATATTTTATCAGATATAATAAGCTCACTTATTGATAATAAAGGCAAGATTACAATTCCCGGTTTCTACGATGATGTTATTGAAATTGATAAATCAAGTAGAGATTTGATTGAGGAAAAATCAAATTTCGATGAAGAAAATTTTAAAAAATCTTTAGGTCTAGAGCTAGTGAAGGGAGAGTTAGGTTATACTACTTTGGAAAGAAAGTCTATAAGGCCAACTCTAGATGTAAATGGGATCTGGGGTGGTTATACTGGCGAGGGATCTAAAACGGTAATTCCAAGTGAAGCAAGTGCAAAAATTTCGATGAGACTTGTTCCTAATCAAGATTGGAAAAAAATAAGTGAACTATTTAAAGATCACATAAAAAATATTGCTCCAAAATCTGTTTCAATTGAAGTTTTGACACATCATGGCGGTAATCCATATGTGACTCCTGAGAATTTTAAGGGTTATAAATCTGCTATCAATGCATATAGAGACAGTTTTGGTAAAGATCCAATACCTCAAAAAGATGGTGGAAGTATTCCAATTGTACCCATGTTTGAAAGTATTTTAGGGATTAAAACAGTGCTAATGGGATTTGGATTAGACAGTGACGCAATTCACTCTCCAAACGAGAACTTTGGAATAAAAAATTTCTTTATTGGGATTGATACAATTCAAAATTTCTACAAGTATTTTGGAAATTAGACTAGTTTATCAGGGTTTTTACTTATATAACTAGCCCAATTTGAAAATTCTTTCTTAGAGTTAGAGTTACCAAAATTAAAATAATGGCAGACTGCAGCTGCTAACCCATCAGTAGAATCAAGATTTTTTGGCATTTCTTTAATATCCAGCATGGTTTTAAGCATTTTGGCAACTTGCTCTTTGGAGGAGTTACCATTGCCTGTAATTGCCATTTTAATTTTTTTTGGAGAATATTCTGTAATTGGAATATCAAGATTAAGTGCTGCTGCCATTGATACACCTTGAGCTCTTCCCAATTTTAACATAGATTGAACATTTTTGCCAAAAAATGGAGATTCAATTGCTACGAAATTAGGATTATGTAGTTTTATTAGTTCTGAGGTCTTATTAAAAATTTCTGATAGTTTTGCGCTATGATCATTTTTTTTTGAGAGTTTAAATTCAATCAGATCAACAAGTTCCATCTGATTATTTTTTATTCTAATTACACCAAATCCTGTAATATTAGTTCCAGGATCTATCCCCATTATTATTGTATTATCAGGAACTTTATTATTCATAATTAAATCTAAAAGGCAGATTAAATTGTACTTCAACGTATTCTCCTACGTTTGTTTTAACAGCAGGAAGAGCTTTTTTAATTCCACTTACTGCATCTTTTAACATTGTTAAAGACTCACTATCCAATTTATTATCTGGAGATAATTTATCTAAAATAAAATTACCCTCTGAATCTATCTTTATTGTTAATCTATATTGAGTTGTATCCAAGGGGAAAGTCTTATCAGACATAAACTCATTCATTTCGGTTTCAATTATATTTCTAAAACATAATAAACCTTCATTACCGTTAAGATCAGCACATTCCTCAAAAGTTGGTAGCTGGTCATTTTTAGACCAAGAAGAAGCTGATAGAATCTCTGATTCTGAGACTTTAAGATTATTGGTACAAGAGTAATTAATGATTAAAATTATTAACCACTTGTTAAAGAGCTTAATGTTATTCTTAATTAAGTTAAGCACAACTAAAATTACGATTTTTTTATAGCTTTGTCCAATGGAGATATTTCTAATCTCAATTATATTAGTTGGTATTGCATTTTCGGGAATTGCAATTAAGCTAATCTTTAAGAAAAATGGAGAATTTTCAGGGACTTGTGCTAGTCAAAGCCCATTTCTTCAAAATTCTGATGAGCCATGCGGAATATGTGGTAAGATTCCAACAAGTTCCGAATGTGCAAATGATTCCAGATGATTAAAGCTATTTCAAAACTTGGGCCAGGGTTACTTTTTGCAGGAGCTGCAATTGGGGTTTCTCACCTTGTACAATCCACTAGAGCTGGAGCTGATTTTGGTTTTGGGTTAATATGGGCACTTGTTTTAGTCAATTTATTTAAATATCCTTTCTTCCAATATGGACCTAGATATGCAATTGCTACAGGAGAAAGTTTATTAGATGGATATTATAAAATTGGTAAGTTTTTTTTAATAGCATATTTTATTTTAAATATTTTAACAATGTTTACTATTCAGACTGCCGTTACGATAGTTACTGCTGGACTTGCCTCAAGCCTTTTTGGTTTTACTGATAATATGGTTATTTGGAGTTTAATAATAACTGTGTCGTGCTACTTAATTTTATTAGTTGGTAAATATAATTTACTAGATAAGATGATTAAGATTATTATTTTAATTTTAGCAATTAGTACAATTCTTTCTACTGGTGTAGCTTCTTTAAATTCTATGGAAGCATACAGTTTTGAACAGGTATTTCCATCAGGTGCGGGTTTAGTTTTTTTAGTAGCTTTTTTGGGGTGGATGCCAGCTCCTTTAGATATTTCTATATGGCATTCAATTTGGGCTATAGAAAAAAATAAAACTCAAAAAATAACAAAAAAAGATAGTCTATTTGATTTCAATGTTGGATATATAGCAACCGTTTTTTTAGGTATCTGTTTTGTTAGTCTGGGTGCACTTGTAATGTATAATTCAGGAATTAGTTTTTCAAGTAGTGGGAGTGTATTTGCAGGTCAGCTTATAGAACTTTATACTTCAAACTTAGGAGACAATTTATATTTAATTATATCAATATGTGCATTTACAACTATGCTTAGTACTACAATTACTACCCTTGATGCATCTCCAAGAACCATGTCAAGAGCTACCCAATTATTAACAAAAAATTCTAATAAGAATTACTATTTTCATTGGATATCTATACTAGCGATAGGAACAATGTTAATATTTTATTTCTTACTATCCGAAATGGGTGCCTTAGTTGAAATTGCAACTGTATTATCCTTTATTACTGCACCATTTTATGCAATATTAAATTATAAGCTTGTTACAAGTAAAAATATGCCTGATCAGCATAAGCCTTCTAAATCATTAAGAATTTTAAGTATAGCTGGAATTTTATTTTTAAGTCTTTTTGCATTTGGATACATTTTGACCAGGTTTATATAGTTTGTATCTTTGCATGATATGTCTGAGACAAAAACAGTAAATCAAGGCTGGGTAAAACTAAATCTGCCAAAATCTGACTCTAAAGAAAAGGTTAGGACTAAAAAACCTGATTGGATTAGAGTTAAACTTCCAATAGGTAAGAAGTATACTCAACTAAGATCAACAGTTGAAGAAAATAAACTTCATACAATATGTGTTTCTGGTAATTGCCCAAATATGGGAGAATGCTGGACTGAAGGTACTGCTACATTTATGATTTTAGGAAACATTTGTACTAGATCATGTGGTTTTTGTAATGTACAGACAGGAAGCCCATTGCCAGTTGATGAGCTTGAGCCTTTCAAAGTTGCCAGGTCAATAAATATAATGGGTGTTAAACATGCAGTAATTACATCTGTTGATAGAGATGATATTAAAGATGGTGGTTCCATTATTTGGGCAGAAACTGTCAACGCAATTAGAGATCTAAATCCAAATACAACTATTGAAACTTTGATTCCTGATTTTAAAGGAGAGACTGATAATATTGATAGAATAATCAAAGTTGCTCCTGAAGTAGTCTCTCATAATCTAGAAACTGTTAGAAGACTAACAAAAGAGGTAAGAATACAAGCTAAATACGATAGGAGTTTAGAGGTTTTGAAATATTTAAAAGAAAGTGGTATTTCAAGGACGAAATCAGGTGTTATGCTTGGTTTAGGAGAAAAAAGAGAAGAAGTACTTGAAACTCTTGATGATCTTAGAAGAGTTGGAGTTGATATAGTTACTTTAGGTCAATATCTCCAGCCTTCAAAAAAACACCTTCCTGTTGTTGATTTTATTACACCAGACGAGTTTAAAGAGTACGAAATTATAGGTAAAGAGATGGGCTTCAGGCATGTTGAAAGTGGTCCTCTAGTTAGATCCTCATACAAGGCACACAAACACATTCATTAATAGTTTTCTACAAACTCATTAACCACTTCATCAAAACTTGTTTGATTCAAATTTTTTGGAAACTCAATTGATACTTCTAAATAATATATTTCATCTCTATTTATTTTTGGCTTTAATCTACCAAAGTCTTTCTCTGTTGTAATAATTTTTTTATTCTTTGAGACAGAAAGTATTTTATCAATTGATGATTTTTTAAAATTATAATGATCTGAATATTTTAAGTGCTTGAACTTGAGGTTTTTATTTTCAAGGTATTTAACCAAATATGAGGAATCTGCAATTCCAGTAACTAATATGAATTCCTCTTCTTTAAGATTGTCAATATGAATAGTTAAATCATCTGACTTAAGGTTTTTCTTGTAAGAAATTGTACTAAAAAAAACTTTTTGGTTTTCATCTGGATTTAACTTTTCTATAAAATCTAATTTATCTTTATTAGACAAATCATCTGGACATTTAGTAATTATTATAAGGTCAGCTCGTTTAGATGAATTTTTATTCTCTCTTAGATTACCAACAGGAAGAATTTCATCTTTGTAATATGGATATTTAAAAGTTGTAGTTAATAGCATTAATCCAGGCTTTACATATCTATGTTGAAATATATCATCCCAAATACTGATTTGAGTATTAGGCAAATTATTTAAAATTAACTTCATTCCTTTTCTTCTGTCCTCACAAACAACAACATTAATTTCAGGATGTTTTGAATAAAATTGATAGGGTTCATCTCCTATCTCATATGCCGAAGATTTTGAGGTAGCTTGAATAAAACCACTTGTATCCCTGTTGTATCCCCTGCTTAAAGTAGTTAAACTATATTTTATTTTTAGAAGTTCTATTAAATAATCAACTAACATTGATTTTCCTGTCCCTCCAGTTGATAAATTTCCAACTCCAATAGTTGGAATTTTGTACTGAACTGAATTAATTAAGCCTATATCAAATAAAAAGTTTCTTAAAGTTGTGATTAAGTTATATACAATTGATAAAGGGTATAACAGAAACTTCATTTTTTTTTCACCTAAAAGATAGTATTATATTTGCAATCAATCTAATACCAATGAGAGTTATTGAAATTGCAAAAATTATTGACAGTTGGATGCCGACTTCTATTGCAGAAGATTTTGATAATGTAGGTCTTATTATAGGTGATCCTGAATCAAATATAACCTCAATATTGGTTACTCTTGATACTACTGAGGATGTTGTAGAGGAGGCGATTAATAAAGGTTGTAATTTGATAGTTAGTTATCATCCCATAATTTTTAATGGTTTGAAACAAATCACAAATGATAACTATGTTCAAAAATCTGTTATAAAAGCAGTTAAAAATAATATTTCAGTTTATGCAATTCATACTTCATTGGATAATCACCCAAAAGGTATTAGTTATCTGTTATCTGATTTAATTGGCTTAAAAAATATTTCTGTTCTGTTACCCAAAGAAGAAAAATTAAATAAAATTAAAATAGGTTTAGGGTCTATTGGAGAACTAGAAAAACCTATGGATGAAATTACCTTTTTTGACATACTTAAAAATAAATTAGGTTTAAAATATCTAAGACATACTAATAAATTAAATAAAAAGATTTCTAAGGTATCAGTTGTAGTAGGTTCAGGAAGCTTTGCAATAAAAGATTCAATTGAATCAAATGTTGATGCTTTTATTACTTCAGACTTCAAATATCATAACTTCTTTGAAGCTGATAACAAGGCTATTTTAATTGACATTGGACATTATGAAAGTGAAAAACACATAAAATTGTTTATTAAGGAATTTCTTAATAAAAAATTACCTAATTTTACGGTCCTTTTATCCGAACAAAATATTAACCCGGTAAAATATTATTAAAATGGCAAAAAAAGTTGAAATATCAGTAGAGGAAAAATTAAGAGCACTTTTTGATCTTCAGTTAATTGATTCAAGAATTGATCAAATAAGAAGCATAAGAGGTGAGCTACCATTAGAAGTAGAAGATCTGGAAAATGAAATAGCTGGACTAAATAAAAGACTTGAGAGTTTCGAAAATGAGATTAAAGAAAGTCAAGATGGTATCAAATTTGAAGAAAATGCTATTACAACTTCAAAGGCTAATCATAAAAAATATGAGGCTGACTTAAAAAAAGTTAGAAATAATAGAGAGTATAATGCAATAGTCAAGGAGCAAGAGTTTCAAGAACTTGAAATAAAATTATCTGAGAAGAAGATTGCACAATACAAGGAAACTATAGATAGTAAGACTTCAGTTATAGATGAACTAAAAGATAAAATTAAAGATCGTAAATCTCATTTAAAAAATAAAAACTCTGAGTTAGGAGAGATTCTTAAAGAAACTGAGAAAGAAGAAAAAACTCTTCTAGAAAAATCTAAAGAGTTTGAGAAGAAGATTGAAGATAACTTAATATCTGCTTACAAAAGAATAAGGTCAAATGTCAAGAATGGATTAGCAATTGTTCCTGTAGAGAGAAATGCATCTGGTGGTTCATATTTTACTATTCCACCTCAAGTTCAGATGGAAATTGCTTCAAGACAAAAAATAATTACCGACGAATATAGTGGAAGAATTTTAGTTGATCCAAAACTTGCTGAGGAGGAGATGGAAAAGATGAAGTCAATATTCTCTTAAATTATAATTCAGACTTAGAAAAAACCTCTTTATTTTTTCCATTTACATAGTCCATGTATGTAAAACCTGGTTCAATGCTATAGGAGCCTACTTCACCTTTTTTATTCATAGCTATATAAGCTACTTGAAATTTATTTTCTTGTGAGTTGTTTGAAACTATTCTTTTGACAGCTTTCTCACATGCCTCTTGAGGTGACAAACCTTGTCTCATTAACTCAACGACTAGAAAAGATCCAACAGTTTTCACAACCTCTTCACCTAAACCTGTCGCAACTGCTCCTCCAATTTTATTATCAATAAAAAGACCTGAACCAATAATAGGGGAATCCCCAACTCTACCCTTCATTTTATATGCTAATCCGCTTGTTGTACATGCTCCAGATAAGTTATTATTTTTATCAATACATAACATTCCAATTGTATCATGATTCTCAATATTTATAATTGGTCTATAATCTTGATCTTTTAACCACTCTTCCCATTCTTTTTTAGATTGATCAGTTAATAAATCTGTTTTTTTATATCCCTGAGAAATTGCAAATTCTTCAGCACCTTTTCCTGATAACATTACGTGTGGTGTTTTTTCCATTACATCTTTAGCTAATCTTGCAACATTTACTATATTTTCTACAGCAACAACAGAACCACAATCTCCAAGGTGATTCATAACACATGCATCAAGCGTAACTTTTCCAGTTCTATCAGGAGCACCTCCATAACCAACAGTTGTATTTTTTGGATTTTCTTCTTCGATTGCAACACCTGCAACAGCAGCATCTAATGCATGTTCACCTTTATCTAGCATCTGACCAGCTTTTTGATTCGCTTCAGTTGTTTTCCATGTTGATATTGATCTTACCATTGGGGTAAAATTTAAGTTTACAGCTCTTAATTTAGTTGACATAGCAGATACTATACCAACACTAAATATATCAAAAATAAAGTTTCGTCTTTTCATAGTTTTAGTTTAATGCTCTAAGTCTTTTTATAAGTGGAGGATGAGAGTAATGAAAGAATACATACAAGGGATGAGGATAGATATTAGAAAGGCTATCAACAGATAGTTTCTTTAATGCTAGTGCTAAGTCTTCTCCGTTAAAGGTCTGCTTTGCATAGGCATCTGCTTCAAACTCATTTTTTCTACTTATATAGTTCATTAGAATTCCTGATAACATTGATATTGGAGAAAACACTATACTAAATCCTATCAATCCGAGATGGAAAGAAATATCTGAACCTCCTAATGCTAAAGAAATTTCTGGAAGGCTTAAACATAGTTCAAAGAAAAAAGTCATTATTCCAATTTGAATTATTGAGAATACTAAACCTGAAAAAATATGTTTTTTCTTAAAATGACCAACCTCATGGGCAAGAACGGCTACCAATTCGTTTTCAGTATGTTTCTCTATCAAAGTGTCATACAATGCTATAGTTTTTCTGGGACCTAGACCACTAAAAAATGCATTTGCTTTTGTTGATCTTTTTGAACCATCAATAACATAAATATTTTTTAATAAATACCCAACCTTCTTTGAGTAGTCTTCTATCTTATTCCTTAACTCTCCATCCTCTAGTGGTGTTAATTTGTTGAATATTGGAACAATCAAATCTGCGTAAAACATATTAATAAATATCATTAATATTGATAGACCTATCCACAACCATAGCCAAAAACCTTGATTTATTTTATCATATAGGTATAGTGCAAGAAAAAGTAAAGCTCCTCCAATTAAAATGGAAAGAACAGAAGACTTAATTATATCCAGAAAAAAAGTTGTTTTTGTAGTCTTATTAAAACCAAATTTTTCTTCAATTACAAATGTGTTATAATATGAAAATGGTAATGAAATTAGGGTATTTATCAGGAATAAAGTTAAAAAGAATAGTCCCGATTTAATGTAGCTTGATTCAAAACTGCTAACCAAATCGTTAATTATACCATACCCATTAAAAACTAAAAGAGAAAATACTAACAAGAAACTTATAGTACTTGAAAGAAAGCCTATTTTATTTTTTGATATAGAGTAATCTTTAGCTTTCTTATATTTTTCTTTTTCATAAAAGTCTTTCAATTCATTTGGAATATCATCTTTCCAGTTTTTATGATTTATATAATCTAAAATATTTGAAAACAAGTAATTAAAAATCACTAATCCCGTAATAATAAAAAACCAACTTTCTGTTGACATAAATTTGAATTTGAATAAATTAGATTTAAATGTAATAAAAGATGATTAATAAGTATACAATTGTTGGAACTTTAGGTATTTTAATTTTTAGCTCTGGTTTATGCGTATTTGGAGAGGCTATAATTAGAAAATCACAGGACCTTGATTTTTTCTTAGTAGGTACAATTTCGTTAGTACTAATAAATGCAGGTGCATGCATAATGATAAAAACCAAAGAATTATCTAGTTAGACTCATAGGTATCATAAAGATAAAATGGTAATGCTAACGAGAAGCCTACAAAGAAAGGCAATAAATACCTAAATATTTTTTTTGGCTGAGACCAATAAGTATAAATTATATATATTAAAAAAGTAAGTGCAGCAATACTTAAGTCATATGAAATCATAGATACTGCATAATTTTCATAAAGCAATCCCCAAAAACCTTCCATTGACCAATTGTTAAGCTCTAAAAATTTATAGAGATTATAATAAGGTAGTATAGTACCCAGTATACATAAAATAAGATATATTTTTTTCATAGTTAAATTTTTATATGTTCCATAGGTTTAATAATTAGGAGTTCTTTTTTAACTCTTTTAAACTCTTCAATTGCTTTAGCCTGATCAATTTCAATTAAACCAAAAGTGTCAAAATGATATCCTAAAATTTTATTACATTTTAAAAAGTCTGAAGCAATTATTGCGTCTTTGTAACCCATTGTAAAATTATCACCAATTGGAAGAATTGCAAGATCTAATTTATATTGAAGTGGAATAAGTTTCATATCATATGTAAGTGCAGTATCCCCTGCTATATATAATGACTTATTATTTGCAGAAATTATAAATCCTCCCGGTTGCCCTCCATTTGATCCATCAGGAAAAGTGGAAGTGTGAATTGCATTTACATACTTTACTTCGCCAAAATCAAAATCCCATTTTCCACCATGATTCATTGGGTGGCCTTTTAAACCTTTATTCTGGAAATGATTTACGATTTCAAAATTAGAAACTATAACTGAATCATTTTGCTTAGCAAGTCTTTCTACATCTAGAGTATGATCTTGATGTGCATGAGTGATCAGTATAAAGTCAGGTTTTAAATCATCTAAATTAATTTCTGATGCCATAGGATTTCCTGAGATAAATGGATCAACAATAATTGAGTATTCATTAATTTTTATCTCTAATGTAGCATGACCTAAAAAAGTTATTTTCATAATTATTATTAAATTAAATATAATAATTTAAGTCTGAGCAAATAAAAAATCAATAAATATATACAATGAGTAACTCAATATTTAGAAAAGATGGAACTGCTCAAGGAGTTGCAAAGCAAAGACTTATTGAAACACTTGCAAAACCTAATAAACGAGTTATTTATGACCCTTACGCTAAAAATTTTGTTCTAGGGGCAAGTATTATAAAGCTCATGGGACATAAACTTAATGTTTGGTTAGGAGAAAAAATTGTCCCTGGAATGCATGAACATCTAATCTCTAGAACAAGATTTATAGATGATTTAATTGAGAATAGTGCCTCCATGGGTATAGAGCAATATGTAATATTAGGAGCTGGTTATGATTCAAGAGCTCATCGTCTCAAACTTCCAAATAATCTAAAAATATTTGAGGTTGATCAGCCTGAAGTTCAAGAAAAAAAAATTTCAAAGCTTCCAAATAATACACCTAATATAGATAATGTGACCTATGTCAATATTGATTTTAAACATCATTCACTTAAAGAGCGCCTTTTAGATGCAGGGTTTGACCAGAGAAAACCAACTATTTATACTCTTGAAGGTGTATCTCAGTATATTCCGAGAAAAGCTCTTAACTCAACTCTTAATGAAGTTGCTACTTTAAACTCAAATTCTAATTCCAAGATTTTTATTTCATATGTAAATAAACTTTTAAAAGAAGATTCTAAGACCTGTTTTGGTAAAGGCTATTCAAAACCTGAAAAAGCAGTTAACTTTATTACTAAGTCAGCCGCCAAACTAGGTGAACCATGGATAACATTCTACTCTGCTGAGGAAATTGAGGATATTCTATCTGAAAATAATTTTACTTTAACTGAAAATAGAACCTTAGCTGATCTTAATTCAAAATATTTTACTCCAGTTGGTAGAACCATTCCTGAGAATCATATATTCAAACTTGAACATTTTGTAATTGCTGAAAGTAAAAAATAACTAAACTTTTTAATTATTAATTCTTTCTGGATAGTCAGTAATTATCGCATCAACTCCCATTGATTTCATCCTCTTTATATTCATCAGATCATTAATTGTGTATGGATGAACTTGGATATTATTAGACTGAATTTTTTTTACTATTTGCTTTGTTAAAAACTTATTATTTGGGTTTAAAGCAAGAGCATTAATTTTTCTAGCTAATTTAATTGCATCATCAATTTTATATAATGAATCTACTAATATTGCAATTGGCACATCTTGATTAGCATTTCTAAACTTTATTAACTCATCCCATCTAAAGCTTGATATTATAAATTTTGAGGGAGGAAGACTAAACTTACTTATATGTTCAATTATAATTTTATTGGTCTCAAGTGCAGTATTTTTTCCTTTGAGCTCAATATTTAAAAATATATTTTCAGGAATTATATCTATTACCTCATTTAGTGTTGGTATGGATAATCCTCCTACTAATTTTACTTTTTTAATTGAGTCTAAAGAAATTTCCTCAATAAATGCATTTGAATTTGATAATCGAGTTAAAAATGGATCATGGTAAACTACCAACTCTCCCGTTTTTGATTTGAATACATCAATTTCGATTCCATCAACATTTAACTCAATTGCTTTTTTGACTGACTCAACAGTGTTTTCTAAAGCGTGTCCCATAGCACCTCTATGCCCTACTACTATCACATCCTTATTAGAAAGACAAGAGCCTAAAAGAGTAATCAATATTAGTAATAAGATATTTCTGTACACTATTTTCTATTTAGTACTGTAGATGATGCCTGAGATTTTGCAAGGACTGTTAAGTCACTTATATTAACATTATCTGGACAGTTTACAATAAATGATATGACCTTAGCAATATCATCTCCAATCAAAGGGTTTAATCCTTCATATACCGATTTAGATCTACTCTTATCATTTTTAAATCTAACCATTGAGAAGTTGGTCTCAACAAGACCTGGGTTTACCTGTGAAACTTTAATATTATATTTATTTAAGTCAATTCTCATACCCTGAGATATTGCATCTACAGCAAATTTTGAGGCACAGTAAATATTTCCTTTAGGGTATACTTCTTTTCCAGCAATTGATCCTATATTGATTATGTGTCCACTATTATTTTTGATCATTGAATCTAACACATACTTTGTAACATATAGTAACCCTTTTACATTAGTATCTATCATCATATCCCAATCTTCAATATCTCCTTCATAAATAAAATCAAGTCCATGTGCATTACCAGCATTATTGATAAGAAGTTCAATTTTCTTCCATGAATTATCTAGTGATGAAATTTTTTCAGAAACTTCTTGATGGTTTCTTACATCAAATTCAAGTGTTATGACTTTTGTTTTTGATGATAGATTCTCCTCTAGTTCATCAAGTTTTTCTTTATTTCTTCCACATAGAATCAAAGAATAGTTATTGGCTAATTCATATGCCGTTGATTCCCCAATTCCTGAAGTTGCTCCAGTAATTAGTGCTATCTTTTTATTGTTTCCCATCTAACTAAAATATACATATAATAAGCCAGCAGCAACAGCTCCTAATGAAGGACCTAAAACAGGGACCCAACTATAAGCCCAATCTGAAATTTTATTTTTTCTGGGTATTAACTGATATACAATTCTTGGTCCTAAATCCCTTGCTGGATTAATTGCATAACCTGTAGTACCACCCAGACTTAAACCTATAACCCAAACTAATATACCAACGGGAAGCGCACCAAGTGATCCAATACCGAAATTAGCGTCTAATCCTTCAACTATTATATTTGGTTCAACTATATATAATATTCCAAATATTAACATAAATGTTGCAAGAAACTCACTAAAAAAATTATTCTTTAAATTTCTTATTGCTGGAGAAGTACAAAATGAACCCATTACAGCAGCTTCATTTTTTGTAGCTCTATAATGGTCGATGTAAAATATATAAGTTAGCCAACTGCCCAGCATAGCACCTAATATCTGAGCTATAATATATCCAAGAGCTAATTCAGATGAAAATTTACCAGCAACTAAAAGACCAATAGTTACAGCTGGATTAAGATGAGCTCCACTAAATTGTCCTGTAATATATGCTGCGACAAAGACAGCAAAACCCCATGCTGTAGTAATTGTGATTAAAGGTGTTTGATCAAAACCTTTAGTTTTTGAAAGGCTGACATTTGCTACAATTCCAGATCCTAAAAGAAGTAAAATTGCAGTTCCTACAAACTCAGCAATGTAAGGACTTATCATACTATATAATTTTTGATTAATTTATTAAAATTTTTTAACTCTTCGTCAATCCACTTTTGATCCTTATCTAAAACCTCAGCCATTTTATCTGCCACCTTTGGAGCAATTCTTTTAGACTCTTTTGCGTCTAAAAAAATACATCTTGTTCTCCTCGCTAAAACATCTTCAAGTGTAAGTGCCATTTCATGTATAATTGACCACTCTATGATATTATTTGTTATGTAAATTTTATCTGAAAGTGAAATGTTATCAGTTTTTCCACCTAGTGCCTCAACTTCTTTTTTTAAGGATCCATATACATGCATTGGATCTGACCATTCAACTCTTTTCTTATAGCCAAAAAGCTTAGTTTTTTGAGTCTTACATTTCTTTTTCTTTAATTTATTTATTGAAATTGCAGCATTGATTGCATCTTCTGCAATTTTTCTATAAGTTGTCCACTTTCCACCAAGAACGCTAATTAAGCCTGATGGTGCAATATCGATTTTATGACTTCTTGAGACTTCTTTAGTAGATTTTTTATTTGAAGTTGCCGCTAATGGTCTTAAGCCTGCAAATACAGATTTTATATCAGAAATCTTAGGCTTTACTGACATATACTGACTTGCATTATTTAATATAAACTCAATTTCATCTTTTAGGGGACTTGGTTCTATACTTGCTGTTTTAACTTGAGTATCCGTTGTTCCAACAACAACATAATTTTTCCATGGAACTGCAAATAAAACCCTGCCGTCAGAAGTTTGAGGTATTAAAATTGCATGCTTACTTTTTAAGAACTTTTTTTCTAAAACTATATGAACTCCCTGGCTTGGTTGAATCATTCTATCTATATCTGGTTGATCCATCCTGATAACCTCTTCTGCAAATACACCAGTAGCATTTATAACAACTTTTCCCTTGACTTTATGTTTTTTTAAGTTCAATGTATCTTGAAATTCTACACCTATTATTTCATCTTTGTCCTTAATAAGTTTTTCAACACTGCAGTGATTTAATAAAGAAGTTTTTTTTGAATCTGCAGTTAGTGCAAGAGTAATTGCCATTCTAGAATCATCAAATTGTCCGTCATGATAAATTACACCACCCTTTAATCCTTTTTTGTTAACATTGGGAATTAATTTAAGGGTCTCCTTCTTTGAAATCATTATTGATTTTCCTAAACCAAGGTTTCCAGCCATCATATCATAAATTTTCATTCCTATGCCATAGAAAGGGCTAGACCACCAATCATATGATGGAATTACAAAGCTTAAATCTCGAACTAAATGAGGCGCATTCCTTTTTAAAATTCCCCTCTCTTTTAAAGATTCAATTACAAGAGTTATATCGCCATTTTGAAGATATCTAACACCTCCATGAATAAGTTTTGTACTTCTAGATGAAGTACCTTTTCCAAAATCATACTTTTCTAAAAGTAAAGTTTTATATCCCCTTTTTGATGCATCAACAGCTATTCCTAAACCAGAGGCTCCTCCTCCAATTATGATTATATCCCATTGACTAACTTTATTTAACTTATCTAAAGAATCAGATCTATTCATTAACCTTTAGTAGTCTATTAATTCTATTTTGCCAAAGTTTTATAATATCATTTGAATTAAAACTTGTATCCGGATGAAAAGACATATCCTCAATCCATAGTTTTTTTAAATCTGATATATCTTTCCAAAAACCTGTCGCTAGTCCTGCAAGAAAAGCAACCCCTAAAGCAGTGGTTTCAGTTGTTTTTGGTCTAACAACATTTGTACTTAGTAAATTTGATTGGATTTGCATTAATAAGTTATTATTGCTAGCACCACCATCAACTTTTAAATCTTTAAATTTTATTCCAGCATCTTTTTCCATTTCAACAACTATATCTCTTGTCCTTAGTGCAATAGATTCTAGGGCTGCTCTAGCTATATGACCATTTTCAGTTCCCCTTGTTATTCCAAAAATTGTTCCTTGAACATATGGATCCCAATATGGAGCAGCCAAGCCCGATAGTGCTGGGACAAATGTTAAGCCTCCATTATCATTAACTGTTTTAGCCAACTCTTCAACCTCAGGTGATGATTTTATAATTCCGAGTTGATCTCGTAGCCATTGAATCAATGCTCCAGCAACAAAAACACTACCCTCAAGTGCATAAGTAATTTCTCCATTAATTCTCCATGCAATTGTTGAAAGCATTTTGTTTTTAGACATTACAAAATTTTTGCCTGTGTTCATCATACAAAAACAACCAGTACCGTAAGTATTTTTGATATCACCTTCATTTATACATAATTGACCAAATAATGCTGCCTGTTGATCACCTGCAATTCCTGAAATTGGAATCTCTACACCTAGAATTTCTTTATCAATATTAGTAGATACTGAGGATGAATCAACAACCTTTGGTAAAATATTTTCTGGAACACCAAATAGTTCTAGTAATTCTTTGTCCCATTTATCATCTTTTATATTGTATAGCAATGTTCTACTGGCATTTGAGGGATCAGTAATATGAGACTTTCCATTTGTCAGATTCCAAATTAACCATGTATCTACAGTACCAAATAATAATTTGTTATCATTTGCTTTCTCTCTTAACTCTTGATTATTATCAAGTATCCATCTAATTTTTGTTCCTGAAAAATAGGCATCTATAACAAGACCTGTTTTTTGTTGAATCAAAGAGGTTTTATTTTTTTCAATTAGTTCATCACAAAAACTTGCAGTTCTTCTATCCTGCCATACAATTGCATTATAAACTGGTTCGCCTGTTTGCTTATCCCAAATTATTGTTGTTTCTCTTTGATTTGTAATACCAATTGAGTCTATTTCATTAGGGTCAATTTTTGATTTATTAATTACATCTTTTATAGCCTTTAGCTGTGTATTCCATATTTCAATAGCATCATGTTCTACCCATCCTTCTTTAGGAAAAAATTGATTGAACTCATACTGGGCAATTTCAATAACTTCAGCATTTTTATTAAAAATAATTGCTCTTGAGCTTGTTGTTCCTGCGTCAATTGACAAGACATATTTCTTATCCATTTATAAATATTTAAATACAATTTAAAAAAAAACCCTCCATTAAAGGAGGGTTAATTTAAATAGTTTAATATAATATCTATTTAGTTAGATGGCCAGCTTGCTAATTGAACAGAAGTTTCTGAACCTCTAAATGTTGAAATATTTTCAATTGCATCAAAAAACTTTTGAAAAGCGGCTGCTTCTTTAGGGTTTTTTGGACCTGATGTCATTTCCTGAGCGTAATCCTTATGAGTAGAATATATATAATGAGTAGAAAGACCTCCACCAGAAGTATATTGACCTAACGAATAGTACATACCATCGTTTTTAAAATCTTTTGATAGCTCAACAAAAGCTTTACCAAATGCAGCTTGATTTTTTACTGCAAAAGACCACTCTTGTGCAGAGAAATTACCATTTTCACCTGGAACTCTAATTAGTGTAGTACCATTTCTTACAGATACAATTTTTGCAATTGAAGATAAATTTTGTACGTAAGCATCATATGCCTCACCTGTCCTTAGCTCTCTTAGCTTAGACATACCCTCTACAGTACCTGCAAAGTTTAAAAAGTGAGTACCCTCTCTCCATTCAGTTTTTGCTTGCCATGCCATTAATTGTACGGAAACATTTTCTGGAAAGTCTATGCTTGAGTAAAAATCATTTACTGCTTGATAAACAAGGCCTTGACTTCCTGGTTCAACTACCATAGAAACTTCAGACCAATAGATTTGATCTTGAGCCTGTGCAACATTAAATGATGCAATAAAGGCTAAAGAAATAATTATAAATTTTTTCATTTTATTAATTGATTTAAGATTATTCTTAAATATAATCAATAGATAGATAAATTAAAATTAAGTAATAAATTATCTCAAGAAGCTTCCACCATTAACATCTATTGTTGAACCAGTTGAATGGTCCATCTGGCCAGAAACTATTAGTGATACTAATGGTGATATATCCTTTGGCTCAGTTAGCCTATCTAGAGTAATTCCTTGTTTTACAACTTCCTCTCCATGTTTATCAATAAAACTTTTAGCCATTTCAGTTCTAACAAATC
Source organism: uncultured Bacteroidota bacterium (assembly GCA_902594745.1). Taxonomy (GTDB): domain Bacteria; phylum Bacteroidota; class Bacteroidia; order Flavobacteriales; family Flavobacteriaceae; genus Marisimplicoccus. Next base: position 11,516 of record CACJNF010000012.1, on the reverse strand, counting down.
CTGGAGCAATACTAATTGCAACAATATTATCAGTTTCTCCAAACGATCTTGACATAGTTTTAGTAAGCGAAATCATTCCTCCCTTTGAACATGCGTAAGAAATATAATCCTCTTGCTCACCCCTGAATGCAGCTCTTGAAGCAATATTAATAAATCTTAATCTGGATTTAATTTTATTTGCTCTTTTATACTTTATTAACTCTTTAAAAATAAGTGAAGGAGCTTTAAGATTCACATCAATTGTTCTATCAAATAAATCATTCCATTGCTCATAGTCTATTGATATATCAGCAGATTCTGCAATTCCTGCATTATTAATAATACAGTCAGGAAATGATAACTTATCAATTGTATTATTTACTAGATCCTTGACTTGAATAGAATCAGATAAATCTGATTGGATTGTGAAAGAATTTGTTTTAGAATCTTTTAATAAAGCATCTAATGCAGATTTATTTTTATTATAATGCAATGCAATATCATGACCTTCGTTAATTAATGTATTAGCAATATTAAATCCAATTCCCTTAGATGATCCTGTAAGTAATATTTTCAAATGTTATCTTTTAAGTTAAATTAGTAAAACAAATTATATGTTTAGAAAGTTTTTTTATTTATTAATTGGTCTTTTACTCTTCTCATGTGGAAAAAATGAGACAACACCAAATATAGTCTTCATTCTTACTGATGATCTTGGTTATGGTGATCTATCATCCTATGGATCAAAGACCATAAATAGCGAAAATATTGACCAGTTGGCTGAGGATGGTATTAAATTGACATCATATTATGCTGCTCAACCTGTCTGCTCAGCATCACGTGCTGCTGTTCTTACTGGTGTTTATCCAAATAGAATTGGGATTCATAATGCCTTTGGGCCAAATTCAAACTCAGGTATTAGCCATAGTGAACTTACTCTAGCTGAAATGTTAAAAGAAAACGGATATAGCACAGGTATTTTTGGAAAATGGCATTTAGGCAGTCAAAAAGAATTTTTTCCAACAAATCATGGTTTTGATGAATTCTATGGAATACTTTATTCAAACGATATGTGGAGATGGCATCCTGAATATCCAGAAGGTTATCCAGAGGATCTGCTTCTGTATAGAAATGAAAGTCCAATTATGGAAATAATTGATCAATCTGATTTAACGAAAGATATTACTTCAGAAAGTATTGATTTCATTGAGAGGAATAAGAATAATCCTTTCTTTCTATATATTGCTCATCCACAACCACATGTTCCACTTTTCGTTTCAAAAGATTTTGAGAACATAACTGGTAATGGACTTTATGCAGATGTTATAACAGAAATAGACTACTCCGTTGGAAGAGTATTAAGATCTTTAGAAGAAAATGGGCTTACAGAAAATACTATTGTTGTCTTTACTTCTGACAATGGGCCATGGTTATCCTATGGAAATCACTCTGGATCTTCAGGGATTTACAGGGAAGGAAAAGGGACAACTTGGGAAGGAGGAGTTAGGGTTCCAAGTATAATTAAATTTCCAAATAAATTAAAATCAAGAGTGATTGATGAACCAGTAATGGCAATTGACTGGATGCCCACATTTGCTGAATTAACAAATTCAAAATTGTCAGAAAATAAAATTGATGGTAAAAATATTTGGCCTCTTTTAACAGGGGAAACTTATTCTTCTCCTCATGAGAAATTATATTTCTATTATAGAGTTAACGAATTGCACTCAATTAGAATGAATGACTGGAAAATTCATTTTTCAAGAAAATATAGATCACTTAATGGAAGGCCTGGAGGAGTAGATGGAATTCCAGTGAAATATGACATGAATATTATAGAACAAAATGAATTATATAATTTAAAAGATGACCCTGGAGAGTTATATAATATTTACAATGAATTTCCTGAAATTGCAAAAAAAATGGAAGAACTTGGAGAAAAGGCAAGGATTGAATTAGGAGATAATCTTACTGGAATAAAAGGTGTAGGAATTAGATAAGGATAGAAATAAAAAACCTCAATTAATATTGAGGTTAAAAATGTGGGCGCTGAGGGATTCGAACCCCCGACCCCTTGGGTGTAAACCAAGTGCTCTAAACCAACTGAGCTAAGCGCCCTTATAATTGGAAGCAAATATAGTTTATTTTAGATTTCTTATCATATACTTTTTTAATTTAGTTAAATGGAAAATAATATCAAACTTTTAGATGGAAGTATGTCCTACCCATTAGAGTTAGATGGTTATAATCTTAATAATCGGCTTTGGACTGGAGACGCTTTAATCAATAATCCTGAACTTATAAAAAAAATTCATAAAGGTTACATAAATTCAGGTGCAGATTATTTATTGACTTCTACATATCAAATTAGTTATGACATATTAAGAGAAAAAGGAATTAATTCAGAAAAAATAAAAGAAGTGTTTCAAAAATCTTTAGATCTGGCTAAAAATGCCATAATGGAGTCTAAAACAAAAAAAGTTATTAAAATAGTAGCTAGTTTAGGTCCTTATGCATCGTACAAGAAAAATGCTTCAGAGTATGTTGGCATTTATGACTCTACTGATGATGAAATATATAATTTCCATTGTAATAATCTAAATGTAATTAAAGAAATCGACTATGAGATTGTTTTATATGAAACTATACCTTGTTTAAGAGAAATCAAAATACTTTCAAAAATATTTGATAAGTTAAATAAAGAAATATGGGTTTCTATGACATGTGATGAAAATATTGATTTTAGAGATGGTTCATCAATTTCAGAAGCTTGTAATATACTATCTAAGTTTAATCATATAACTACAATCGGCCTTAATTGTTTTTCTCCACTTTATGTTAAAGAGGCATGTGAAATGTTAAAGAATAATACCAAAAAGAAAATTATTATTTATCCTAACTCAGGGGAAATTTATAATCCAGAAGAAAAAATTTGGACTGGAAATAAATTATATGACGACAAAATGATCAAAAAATGGTTAAGTTTATCACCTGATATTATTGGTGGATGTTGTAGAGTAGGTTATGATAATATTAAAAAAATGAGACAAGAAATTGACAAGTATGAAAAATAGTCTATTAAATTATATAATTTCCTTTGTTGCTGTTTTGATATCAGTATCGCTTGGAATTTTGACAGAAATAGAAGAGGTAAGGAATGGAATAATTTTATCTTTTATTATTCATTGGTTATTATTCATTCCTGCTTATGTCTTTAAAACAGAGAAATTTTATGACTTAACTGGGACTATCTCATACATATCAATAGTATTATACGTTCTCTTATCATCAACTGATAGTATTATTAACTATGGAAACATCATTGTCTCTTGTTTAATTATTATGTGGACTTTAAGATTAGGGACGTTTTTATATACAAGAATAAAAAAAGCGGGTGAGGATAAGAGGTTTAGAGAAATTAAAAAATCATTTAGTTGGTTTTTTATGGCATTTACTATTTCAGGGATGTGGGTATCTATATGTGCGATTTGTGCATTAACTGGTATCTCAAATGGAATAGAACTAACAGGTGTTACTTATATTGGTATAGTAATATTTATTATTGGATTTGCATTAGAAATAATTTCAGATAATCAAAAGACGAATTTTAAAAAAATTGAGCATAATAAAGATAAGTTCATAACAACAGGATTATGGAAGTACTCAAGACATCCTAACTATTTGGGTGAAATAATACTTTGGACTGGGGTTGCAATAATAAGCTACTCATCTTTAGAGGTATATCAAATGTTCACTCTAGTATCTCCGATATTTACATATCTACTTCTTGTTAATGTCAGTGGAATAAACTTATTGGAAAAAAGTGGAGAAAAAAAATGGGGTCATCTTGATAGCTACAAGAGTTACAAAAAAAATACACCTAGATTAATAGGATTTCTATAATTTGATCTAATCAATTTTTACACTAATTCCTCCTGAAATAAAAAACATATCATTATTTATACCCTTACCTAAAGATAGATCAAGTTGTTTTTTATCATCCAGTAGATATGTAATACCGGAGTCGAAGTTGATATTAGAGTTATCCTTAGACTCATCACCAAATATTTCAAAAAAAACACTAAAAGACCCTAGACTCCTTCCGTATACAATTGTATAAATTAATTGCCCATCCATTTTTTCAAATTTATTGTAACCTAAATTATAGCCAAGCTGAGATTCATTATTTAGGTCATGTGAAACATTAACTCTACTTAGAAGCCCATATACGTTATTAGAAAATACTTCACTAGCTGTTGGGATGGAAAGGTGAGATAAAAAAGCGACTTTAGTGTTATTAGAAGTTTTATTAAAAATCTTAAACTTAGCTCCTACCTCAAAATCGCTAAATGATGATTTTTTCATAAACGATAACTCATCATTTATTAAATAATTACTATTTAATCTTATTTCAATTCCTTCAATTATACCAATCCTAAAAAGAGTATTAATATTAGATTGAGAGTCTTCAATTGAAATACCAGATTCGATTTGAATTTGACCTGTTGGTAAAACTACTGCAGATTCAGTTTGATCTGGTCTATCAGTTATTATTTGAGAAAAAACAAATGAACTATTAAACAACAGAAATAAAAAAATTAAAAATCTATTTTTCATAAAAAAATTTCTTTTGCAATGTAATTACTTCCTGTTATAATAATTAAATCATCAGAGGAAGCCCGACTTAATATATTACTATAAACCCTATTTGGGTTTATATCAAAATTAATATTTTCTCCTATACTTTGCTCAATTTCATTATGATTCATTGATCTTGACATATTTGAAGAAGTATAATAAATTAAAGATTTGTCAGGAAGGTAACTAATTAATTTTTTAATATTTTTTCCTTTAACAAAACTTAAAATAAAAAATAGTTTATCAAATTCTAAGGAACTTAATTGTTTAGATAAATGGATAAAGCCTGACTCGTTATGTGCAGAATCAAAAATAATCTTTGGATTATTTCTTAAAACTGTCCACTTACCATAAAAATCAGCATTTGAATTAATATTTAAAATACCTTTTTCTATACTACTATCATTTATCTTTTTATCATTTAGATTCCTACAAATTTGGACAACTGTTTTAATGTTTTTATTGAAATATTCTATTTCTGAATTTTCAAATTTTGATTTGTAATCCGATGCAAATATTATTTCTGAAAAGTTTTTATTCGCGATATCAATAAAAACATTTTCTGTGTCTTTATCTCTTTCCCCAATTATTACTTTAGTATTTTGTTTTATTATTCCAGCTTTTTCAAATGCAATTTTTTTTAATGTATTACCTAATATTTCTGTATGATCATATGAAATATTTGTAATTACAGATAGAATTGGATTAATGATGTTAGTAGCATCTAATCTTCCCCCAAGCCCTACTTCAATTATTGCATAGTCAACATTTTTTTCAATATAATAGCATAGTGACATTCCAAATGAAAGCTCAAAAAAAGTAAGTTCCAGTTTTTCAATAATATCACGATTAGTTATAATAAACTTTGAAATAAAACCCTTTTCGATTTTATTATTATTTACTTTAATTCTCTCTCTATAATCAAAAAAATGAGGTGATGTGAATGTGCCTACCCTATATCCCGACTCCTGAATTATTGATGATAAATATGCACAGGTACTTCCCTTTCCATTGGTACCACCAATATGAATAAGCTTAATATCTTGAATATTAATATTGAGATGATCAACAAAAGATCTTATATTATCAAGACCTGGTTTATATGCTTTTGAACCTTGAGATTGATAAAATGGTAGCCGATTTAAAATCCAATTCTCAGTTTGCTTATAATTCAATATTAGTGATTAAAGAATATATGCCTCAAGTAATACAAATGTTATAAATCCAGCAAGAAATCCTAGGAATGCTAACCATCCTATTTTTTTTAAATACCAGAAAAACTCAATTTTCTCCATTCCCATCGCTACAACTCCAGCTGCAGAACCAATTACAAGCACACTACCACCTGTACCTGCCGCATAGGCAATTAAGTGCCATAAAGAGTCATCAACTGGTTGAGAAAACATACCAATTGATGCAGCTACTAGTGGTACATTATCAATTACTGCTGATCCTAGACCTAAGAAACCAGCAACTATTCTAATATCAGGAATAACTGTTTCTAAATATTGAGCAAACTCAAATAAATATCCTATTGATTCTAGAGCTGCAACTGCCATCAAAATTCCTAAAAAGAATAAAATACTTGGAAGCTCAATCTTAGTTAGTGCAGAATGTACAGGACTTTTACTATGCATAATGCTATCTTCATTAGGAGTACTAATATTAAATTTAGTACCACTGTATATTTCTGCAAATGTTGCAACTATAGCAAGTGAAAGCATCATACCTACATAAGGTTGAAGACCAGTAAAAACTTTAAAAAATGGTACAAAAAGAATAGCTGATAATCCTAGCCAAAGCATTCTAGTACCTATTTTAGTTATACTACTCTCATCATTATCCATTTTATTTAAATCTCCTTTAAAAGGTTTAAGAAATGATGCAATGTATACTGGGACTATCATACATACTACAGAAGGTATAAACACATAATACAATAACATCGGTACAGTAACTTTATCAGCTATCCACAACATTGTTGTAGTTACATCTCCAATCGGGGACCAAGCTCCACCTGCATTTGCTGCAATTACAATTAAACCAGCAAACCATAATCTTAAGTTTTTATCTCTAATAATTTTTTGAAGAATTGTAATTAGAACAATAGTAGCTGTCAAATTATCAATTATGGCAGATAGAATAAATGCTAATATTGAAAATATCCACAATAATTTTTTCTTTGATTTAGTTCTAATGAATGATTTTATTTTTTCAAAACCATTATAGTAATCAATAATCTCAACAATAGTCATTGCTCCTAAAAGAAAAATTAATATCTCTGAGGTATGAGATAAATGATATGCCATTATCTTTTTAATTTTTGTTGGTATTAGTTCCCGTAACTCAGTATCAACTTCAAATACCGGTATATGAAATATTGCAATCAATGCCCATAAAAAAGCCATCATTGCTAAAGCAGGTATAAGCTTGTCAATTTTTAAACTATGCTCTAGTGTTATTGCTAAATAACCTAGAATAAATATTCCTAATAATATTGTTTCCATTTAATTAAAATTTATTCCCATGATTGAAGCATAACCCTTGTTATACTTCTAGTATATTCTTCATCTTTTGTGTCTTCTAACCATTTGGCAATAGCATCTGCTTGATCTTTATTTTGGGCATTCCCAAAGTCCAAAGCAGCAATTAGATCAGGATAAGTCACGTATATATAATGAGTTTCACCATTTTCAACTCCATGAGTAGTCTGACCAATAGAAACATATCCAGAATCATCATTAAAGGCAGACATTAAATTAGCAAAAGCAGTTAAAAACTTAATTGGATCTTTAATTTTCCATTGGTGTGACTGAGCAATCGGCTGTTGCCATTTATCTAGATTATATCTAACAAGAGTAACACCTGCTGTAACAGAAAATCCATCTCGACTAGTTAAAGAATTTAACTTTGACACATATGCATCCCATTCTGGAGTTAATTTTCTGGATTCAAATTCAGCCAGTGCCTCTTTTGAGCCAGCAAAATTTAAAACATGGGTAGCCTTTTCATTTGAGCCTTTATATTCAATACTCCATAGAGAAACTCTAACACCTTCAGGTATTTGAATATTAGAATAAAACCCATCAATTAGATTATATACAGAGTCTGTATTTTCAAATGGAACATTTATATTCACATTCTGCCATGTAATATTTTGTGCACTTATATTTAATGTGATCAGTGATAAAATAAGTAGATATGTTTTTTTCATAAGTATGATTTATGGTATACAACTAATTTAATAAAAAAATTTTTCCAGAACAATGATCTTTTGATGCACCTGTTACTGAAGAATAGCAATTATTAATATTAAGATTTCTCAAGACTCCTAAAAACGCAAAAATTAAAGCCTCTTTGAATTCAATTATGTTTTTTGATGAAATTATAATTTCAGAATCTGTTTTTGACCTAATTAGATGAATTAAATAGTCATTATATGCTCCACCACCTGAAACTAAAACTTTGTCTAAATTTTTCAAATTATTTGAAATTTGGTTTGCAATGTGATTTGATAAGGTATTTAATAAATCTTCTATTGGGTAATCAAAATATTTATTAATTAATGGAAATATATATTCATCTACCCACTCAATTCCTAATGATTTAGGTGGGTCTAATTGATAATATTCTAATTTTTCCAATTCCTCATAAAGATTTATAATAAGTTTTCCTGACGAAGCAATAGATCCCTTGTCGTCAAAGTCTTTTCCAATTTTTTTTGATAGATTATTTAGTACGATATTAACTGGACATATATCATAAGCAATCAAACTTTCCCCTTTATGATTTGAAATATTAGCAAACCCACCTAGATTTATAAATGAATCATATTCATGAAATAAATATTTTTCACCAACTGGAACAAGAGGAGCACCTTCACCACCAAGTTTTACATCTTGAACTCTAAAATCACAGATAACTTTTTGATTAATTTCTGTTGAAAGTGTTGATAAGTTTCCCATTTGATAAGTTATTAAGTTTGATGGATCATGAATAGCAGTATGTCCATGAGAACTTACAAAATCAATTTTATTAATGGAAAATTCGTCAATAAACTCATTAATAATTTTAGCTAACATTTTGGAATATACAACATCAATCTCTTTTATCTCTTCAAGAGTCTTTTTGGATATGTCATTCAGTATATCAGCTGTTGAATCTTCATATTTATATGTTTTTGAGTTAATTATCTTAAAACTCCAACTTTCATTTTGAATAAACTTAACATAGACAATATCTACACCATCTAGTGAAGTTCCTGACATAACCCCTATAACATTAAAATTTTTCATTTTATTATTGGAAAAAATTCCATACTAAACCAAATCTAACAGAAAGATCCCTATATGGAGTAAATGGGTCAGAGTAATAATCGTATCCTGACAAAGAACTATTTAAATGTTCTACTTTTAAAAAAACTCTAGTTTGCTGAATCTTGGCATTAAAGAATAAATCAAACCTTGGAAACTCACCTATTTCTATATAATTCTGAACTACAAACTCAGATATAAGAGGATTATAGATATTTGCCCAAAATTTTGTAAAATAATTAAATGTTACTCCAGTTTGTATATCAAGAGATCTATTGAATAATTTAGAAGAATACATAATTGTATTTCTTGTTATCCACTCTGGAACATTAATTGCAGATAGCTCTCCAGTTTCAAGAATCTGATCTTTTTTTTGATATTGAGCAGTGTTAATTATTGAAAACTTTCCAATAGGAATATTACTATATAGTTTAACTTTATAATATTTAATTTCATTTATTGATTGATTAGGAATAGCTTTTCTAAATAAATCAAATTCTCCCACTAAAGGATTAGCCGATTCTCTAAAGAAAGTAAAATTGTCAATTATATTGTACTCACTACTTAAATTGACATAATTTTTATAAGAAATGTCCAGAGATATTTTAGATATTTTTTCGTCAATGAGATCATCGTTATACCAATTATAACTTTCATATTGACTCCTATGTAAAACAAAATTGAAGTTTGGAGACCTTTCAAGTTGAGTTCCAGATATTGCAAATTTGAAATTTTTTAAAAAATTAGATTCAATTCCTATTTCAATTTTATTCGATTTAAAAGAATCTTTTAGTGAGTTGTCGAAATCAAAATACAAACTAAAATTTGGTAAATTCTTTTTCCAATTAATTAAAATTTTTGATTGTTTAGGATTTAACATTTCAATTAAATCCAAATCACTTTCAATTTGAAATGTGTTTTTCCATTTAATTTGTTTAAACTGTAAATGAATTATACCAAGTTTATTTATATTAGATTTTAAATAAAATAGGTTTTCATCCAAAATAAATCTGGATAAATCATTAATCGATGTATCTTGAGGGTCAACAGAAAAATAATCCCCAAAAAAACTTCCACCTCTATCTTCTTTAAAATTGAGTTTTTTATACTCATGAGTATACTGAAAACCAAAAATTAATGATGTGTTTTTTTCAACTTTATTTAGTATAACCCTAGAGATGTCTGTAAAAAATCTTTTTGAGTATAAACTTCCAGATGCATAGGTATTTGTTCCAAGTCTAGATCTGTCAAGATATCCATCATAATATATCATTTCATATGTCCCATCATCATTTTGAATTTGGTTACCAGATTCATCTAGAACAAAATAATCTGGCGCTTGTTCGAAAAAATATATACTATCAGGATCAAGTCCACCATTTTCATCATTAAAAAGGTTTTGAGAGGTAAAGTGTAACTTAACATTTGTTAAGCCATTATTTGAATTAAAAATAGATGAGAGCCTAAATTGATTTCCTCTTGATTTAATTGACTGATACTTTCCAAGAGACTTGTATCCTTTATGAGCCAGAGTAAGGTTATAATTTGGATTAAAATTAACCGAAATTAATGCATCCAATATTTGTCCTTGTTCAAAAGTAGATTTAGCAAATAATTCAGTAAATGGAGTTGGAACTTCGTAGTAGCCAATATCATTTTTTTCAAAATAATTAAAGTGTTTTCCTAACGCACCCATCTTTGGGTAATCATTATGACTAAAATCATATCCTAAACTATTGTATGTATGGCCAACATTTGACATTTTAATTAATTCAAAATTGTCCTTTCTTGTAAAGTTAAACTTGTAGTCTTTTGTGATAGTAAGAGATGTATCAACAGTTTCAGTCCTTCCATCTAAATAATATATTTTATAAAATTCAGTGGTTAGAGTATCTGTTTTCTTATTGGCTTCTTCCTCTAATTTTTGCTGTTCCTCTTGAGCCTTTAATTTGCCGTCAATATCATCCGTCTGTGCAATTAAAACTATTGGAATTAAAAAAAAGCTTATTACCAGAAAAAACTTCTGCATCTATTTTTGTAATTTCATACTAAGGTAAGATTTCTTTTAAAATTTGATTTTATTAAAATGTTAATGGATAAGTTTTCAAAATTTAAGTATGAAGTGGGAATTGATGAAGCAGGTAGAGGAAGTCTGGCGGGTCCTGTTACGGCAGCTGCTGTAATACTTGGAAAAGAATTTGAAAATAAAAATCTCAATGATTCGAAAAAGCTATCTCCAAAAAAAAGGTTAGTACTTAAAAAATATATTGAAAAAAATGCATTGGCTTACTCAGTTGCATTTGTCAGCTCTTCACACATAGATAAAAATAATATTTTAAACTCTACTTTTAAGGCAATGCATAAATCAATAGAGGGCTTAGATATTGAACCTAATTTCATTCTAGTAGATGGAAACTTATTTAAGCCTTACATGAATTTAGAATATAAGTGTATTATTAAAGGTGATCAAAAGTATCAAAATATTGCTGCAGCATCTATATTAGCAAAAACATACAGAGATGAATATATGTCTAATTTACATCTAAAGTATCCAGAATATAATTGGATAAAAAATAAAGGATATGG
>CACJNF010000011.1 GCA_902594745.1 uncultured Bacteroidota bacterium | reverse complement strand
GTCATTTATTTCTAAATATTGTCCATATAATGTTGGTAATGCTAGAGATAATGCTCCATTAAGAACAAAATACTCTCCTGTTATTAAAATTTTACCATTACTATAAAATTTCATATTTACTTATTGGATTTAATAAACTCAGAAACTGAACTATTGTTGATTTCTTTATCTACAAAATATTTCTTAGCTCTTTTAATCTGATCTTCGTTAGCATTATTTTTAATTAAAAGATTGATTAAGTGCATTTTCATATGTCCTTTCTGAATACCTGATGTAATTAATGATCTAACTGCAGCAAAATTTTGAGCAAGTCCAACACAAGCTATAATACTCATGAGATCTCTAGACGATGGACTGCCAAGAATTTGTAGTGATAGCTTAACTAACGGGTGTAAATCAGTAATTCCTCCTACTGTACCAACTGATAGTGGAATTTTAATACTTATTCGAAACTTATTATCCAAAATTGTACATTCTGATAAACTCTCATATTTAGAGTTTAATGATGCATATGAATGAATACCAGCTTCTACTGCCCTAAAATCATTTCCCGTGGCAATTAAAATTGCATCTATACCATTCATAATTCCTTTATTATGAGTAACTGCTCTGTTTATATCAATTTTAGCAATATCAAAAGCGTATTTCATTTTTTTTGCAAACTCATCTGACTCAAAACCATCAATATCTGTTAGATCTTTAATATCGCATTCTGCATGGGCTTCAACAATACAATCTGGTGTGTAATTTGATAATATTGACATGACTATATTTATACTGTAACCACTTTTAATGAAATAATCATATTGTTTAGACAACTCGTCTATTTTTTTTGACATTGCTTCTAGACATGAATTAATAAAATTAGCCCCCATTGAATCTGAAGTATCAAAATCAATTGATAATTGGAAATAGTTTTTTAAATCACTTGTTTTATCAATAATATTTATCGCAGATATACCACCACCTCTTTTCTTCATATTCTTTGTTATATTATCAGTGGATTTCAGTATATATTCTTTATTAGTACTTATAAACTCTTTAAGGGCTTCTTTATCGCCATTAAATGAAAGGTGTATGTGTCCTCTTTTTTTAAAACTTTTAACTTTGGATTTAAATCCTCCTTTATCAAACCAGAATTTAGCTGCATTTGACAATGCAGCAACAACTGAACTTTCCTCTGTTACAAGTGGTATAGTGTAATTTTTATTATTTATTAAAAAGTTTGGTGATAAAGAATAAGGAAGGTAAAAGTTTGAAATACTGTTTTCAGAAAATGAATCATGTATAGCTTGGATATCTTTATTAGAATTTAAATAATTATCAAGTATTGATCTAACTTGATATGAATCATCAAATATTTTTTCACTTAACCAATCAATCTTTTCCTTCCTTGAAAGTTTTGAAAAACCAATTATTTTTTTTGGCATAATTTTCTTTTCTTTATGTAAATATAAGTGAAAACAAACTCAATATAATTTTAGGTATAGTACAATGAATAATATTAATCTATTTAATGGAGACGAAATAAATCAAAAAACAATTCTTGGACACCCATCAGGACTTTTTACACTTTTTTTTACTGAAATGTGGGAAAGGTTTTCATATTATGGAATGCGCGCAATACTTGTTTTATTTCTAATCTCCTCCATTGATAATGAAGGATGGGGATGGGATAGATCAGATGCTTTAGTATTATATGGCTGGTATACTGGACTTGTATATATTACTCCAATTTTTGGTGGACTAATTGCAGACAGGTTAATTGGCTATAGGAAAGCTGTTGTCTATGGAGCTCTTCTTATGACACTTGGTCATGCAGCTATGGCCCTTGAGGTTTTTTATGATTTCTATTTATATGTTGGTTTAAGTCTTTTAATATTAGGAAATGGGCTATTCAAGCCAAATATAAGCTCGATAGTAGGCCAGATGTACAAAGATGATGGAAAAATCAAAGATGCTGCTTACACAATATTTTATATGGGAATTAATTCAGGTGCCTTTCTTGGAATTCTTCTCTGTGGCTATATTGGTGAAACTGTTAATTGGCATTATGGTTTTGGTTTAGCAGGAATCTTTATGTTATTTGGAATGCTTCAATTCCATTATGGACAGAATATTTTTGGATCAATTGGTTTAAAACCAAGTGAAAAAAAAGATGATAAAAATTTAGATGTTAAGGAAAATCAAACTCCAAGGAAAACTATAGTTGATAGATTAATTGTTATTGGAATTTTTTCTTTTGTAACTATATTTTTTTGGTGGGGATTTGAACAGGCTGGGGGAAGTATGACAATTTTTGCAAATGATTATACTAATAGAGATCTAATAGGAACAGGAGCACTGACTTTTAAGATTATAAACTCACTTCTAGTTATAGTTCCAATGATCATTTTGACAATAATTCTCTATTATTTATTTAATAATACATTTCAGAAATATGCGATGTCTAATATATTCCTATCACTAAGTTTTATTATAATTTGGGGTATTATCATATGGATGTTAAATAGAGAATTTGTTAAGGACGCAACTGAAGTGCCCGCATCATGGTTTGCCATTTTGAACTCTTTCTTTATAATCGTATTTGCACCAGTTCTTTCTAAAATTTGGCAATCAAAATTTAATCCATCAGGACCTGTAAAATTTGGAATTGGATTAATGCTTTTATCAATAGGGTTTGCAATTCTTTCATATGGTTCTTTAAGCATTCCTTTGGGAGCTTCTTCAGCCTCTCAAAGTATGATCTTTCTTATTCTTGCCTATCTATTTCATACATTAGGAGAGCTATGTGTATCTCCAGTTGGACTTTCTTATGTTAGTAAATTAGCTCCACAGAAACTTGTTGGTTTAATGTTTGGGGTTTGGTTTGTAGCAAACTTTATTGCAAATCTAAGTGCAGGTTTTACAGGAAGTTATATAGATCCAATTGTTGAAGATTATGGAATGTCGGTTTTCTTCTTAATTTTTACAATTTTACCTGCAGTTGTCGGATTGTTAATGATAGCTGCAAATAAAAAGATTTTGAGTATGATGCATGGAATCAGTTAATTATTGATGAAGCAATATTCTTCGATGTGTCTTTAACAGACAACAAATCAAAAATTTTAGAATATTCTTGTATAATTTTTGATCTTGTTTCTTGCTTACAAAGCTTATTAAATTCAAAAGCAAGATTTTTCTTATTAAGGCCATCTTGAATAAGTTCTTTAACAATCTCCTTTTCTAGTATAATATTTACAAGAGATATATGCCTAAGCTTAACAAATAACTTACCAATAAAGTAACTAAGATCACTAGTCTTATAACAAACTAATTGAGGTACTTTAAAAAGAGAACATTCTAATGAAGCTGTACCGCTTGTTACAATTGCTGCAAAAGAATTAGTTAATAGGTCATATGTTTTATTATATATGATAAATAAATTAGAATGTGCTACTTGATTATATAACTTAGGATCAACATTACTGACACCCGCAATTACAAAATTGTAATTCGGATAATCACTAATTATAGATAAAAAAATTGGTAGCATAGTTTTAATTTCCTGAGTTCTACTACCAGGTAAAAATGCAATAACTGGTTTATTATTAGGGATATTATTTTCACTAAAAAAGCTATTATTTATCTTGTGAGAACTAATAGCCTCTATTAATGGATGCCCAAAATAAAATGTATCCATATTATGCTTTTCATTATAGTATTTCTTTTCAAATGGAAAAATAACATATAGCTTATCCACACTTCTTTTTATCTTTTTTATTCGTCCTTCCTTCCATGCCCATATTTGAGGACTTATATAAAAGTAGTTTTTGAATCCTTTTTTTTTAGCCCAATCACAAATTCTTAAATTAAAGCCAGGATAATCGATATAAATTATTTTATCAGGATTAAATGTAAGTATATCCTTTTTGCAGAAACTTATATTACTAAAGATTTTATCAAGATTCTTAATTACTTCATAAAATCCCATAAATGCAAGTTCACTAATATGCTTTACAATAGTTCCTCCACTTAAAATCATCTTATCTCCACCCCAAAATCTAATTTCAGCATTATTGTCTAGCGATTTTATCTCAGTGATTAAACGAGAACCATATAAATCTCCTGACGCTTCTCCAGCAATTATATAATATTTCATTTAAAATCCCACTCGTTTAGACCTTGAATAGCATGGTGAGCAGTCAAATCAAATTCAACTGGTACAATTGAAATATAATTATTCTTTAAAGCCCATTCATCTGTATCTTCTCCTTGATCTTTATTAACAAACTTTCCGGTTAACCAGTAGTATTCTTGACCAAGAGGATTTTTTCTTTTATCAAACTCTTCAACCCAATATGCCTTTGCTTGTCGACAAATTTTAACACCTTTAATATCAGATTTTTTTACTGCAGGAATATTAACATTTAAAACAACTCCTTTTGGAATTCCATTATTTAAAGCATTTAAGGTAATCTTTCTAATATAATCTTTAGATTGACTAAAATCTGCATTCCAACTATAATCTAAAAGAGAAAAACCTATAGCAGGAACTCCTTCAATTCCAGCTTCAATAGCAGCACTCATTGTTCCGGAATATATTACATTGATTGAAGAGTTGGAGCCATGATTAATTCCAGATACACATAAATCAGGCTTCCTAGGCATTAATTCATTAATGGCCAATTTTACGCAATCAGCAGGTGTTCCAGAACAACTATACTCAATAATTTCAGAATTTTTTGGGGTAATTCTAGAAGAATGTAATGTTGAATTTATTGTTATGGCATGTCCCATTCCAGATTGTGGACTATCCGGTGCTACAACAATAACATCACCTATATCTTTAACTACAGAGATTAAAGTTCTTATTCCGGGAGCATTTATTCCATCATCATTTGTAACTAAAATAAGTGGCCTCTTCATTTATAATTATTTCATGTAAATATATGAAAACGTTTTACTCTTTTAACTTTAACATAAACTTTGCTGTTATAGGGGTTATCTTAATTTTTTTTAAATTAATTTAGTATTATGATTTTAAGGATTTTCGGGTTAGTTGTATCAGGTATAATTTCACTTGTAATTTATTTTGAGGTCTCAAATTTTAAATTTTCAAGTGATGAACCAAATAAAGATAGATTATTAATTGATCTTGTGTCTTATGTTTTAGATAAGTTGCATTATGATCCTAAAATAATAAATGATGATTTTTCAATAAAAGTATATGATGAATTTATTGAAGCTATAGATTCTCAGAAAAGATTTTTGCTTGAGTCAGATATTGAGATGTTGTCAAAGTATAGACTTCTTATAGATGACCAGATAAACTCTTCAGATATAACATTTTTTAACACTGCCTATGAAGCATTAATAAATAGAATCTCTGAGGTTGAAGGATTTTATGAGGAAATTCTTGATGAGCCTTTCAACTTCAATATTGATGAAGAGATTAGTCTTGACTATCAAAATTTAAACTATGCAACAAATCTTAATGATTTAAAAAACCTGTGGAGGAAAAGATTAAAGTTGTCTGCCCTTGATGCATATGCTTCAAAAAAAGAAATAAATGATGACAAAAGTGATTTAGAAAAAAACCAAACTAAAACAGACGAAGAAATTGAAAATGAGTCTAGGTCTTCAATTAAAGATAACCTTAAAGATTTTTTCCAATTTAATAGTGAATTAGAAAGATCTGATTGGTTTTCAATTTATCTCAACTCCATTGTTACTCAATATGATCCTCACACTACTTATTTAGCGCCTGAGGCTAAAGAGGTTTTTGATCAAAATATTTCTGGAAAGTTTCAAGGAATTGGAGCAAGATTGTCAAAAACAAAACAACAAGTTGAAATTGTAGAGATAATTATTGGTGGTCCAGTTTGGAGAGACAATCTTTTAAATGTTGGTGATATAATTATTTCTGTAGCTCAGTCTGAAGATGAAGAACCAACTGAAATTTCATTGATGAAATTAAGTGATGCAACAGATCTTATTAAAGGAGAAAAAGGAACAAAAGTTTATTTAACTGTTAAAAGAGTTGATGGAGGAGTAGAGCAGGTAACTGTTACTAGAGATGTTGTTGAACTTGAAGAAACTTATGCAAAATCCTCAATAATAAATGATGATCTTTCAAAATATGGTTTAATTAATCTGCCAAGATTTTATGTTGATTTTGATGACTATGGTGAGAGAAATGCTGCTAACGACTTAAAAAAAGAAATAATAAATCTTAGATCTAAGGGTATAAGTGGATTAATTTTAGATCTTCGAAATAATGGAGGTGGATCTCTTAAAACTGTAGTTGATATTACTGGTTTTTTTATTGAAAAAGGACCCGTAGTCCAGGTTAAAAGCATTGGAGGAAGAAAAGATATTCTAAGGGATAACGATCCTTCCATACTATGGGATGGTCCACTTGTAGTATTAGTTAATGAATTTTCTGCATCTGCTTCTGAAATTCTCGCTGCAGCTCTTCAAGATTACAATAGAGCTATTATTCTTGGGAGTAAACAAACCTATGGAAAAGGAACTGTTCAGAATATTGTTGATTTAAATAACGTTATTTCAGGAAATACATATGGAGACCTAGGATCTCTTAAAATTACAACAGATAAATTTTATAGGGTCAACGGTGGATCTACTCAGTTAGAGGGAGTAAAGAGTGATATAATATTTCCCAATAGATATTCATACGTTGATATAGGAGAAAAAGATTTAGAAAACCCACTAAGTTGGGATAAAATTGATCCAGCTAGGTATAATAATTCAGGCAAGATATTTAATTATTCGCAGGTTATCTCTGATAGTAAAGAGAGAATTAGTGAAAATGAGTATTTTGCTATAATTGATGAACACGCCTCCTGGATTAAATCTCAACAAGATGATAAGATAGTTTCTCTAGACTATCTTACCTATAAAGATGACTTAAAAAGTTCAAAATCTCAGAACAATAAATTAAAACGTATTGAAGAATTTGAATCACCGTATATATTTCAATGGAATAATACTAATGATAAAGAAGATAATTCATACAATGATGATATAAAAGAAAAAAGAGATAGATGGATTGAGTCTCTGAAAAAAGATATTTATGTCAATGAAGCCATGAATCTACTAAGGGATCTATCTTCTATAAAATCAAATGAAATTCTATCTCAAATAAATGTTGACTAACTTTCTTTTAATCTACTCGAGTCAAAGTTTAAATAAACAAAGAACATTAGGCTAAAAATTAATAGGCTTGATCCACCATAACTTATAAAAGGTAGAGGGATACCAATAGATGGAATTAATCCAATTGACATGCCAACATTCAGAAAAAAGTGAAAAAAAACTAGGCTTGCAAAACAATAAGAATAAATACGTCTAAAATGGTTTGGTTGCTTGTCTGCCCTAGTAATAATTCGAATTATTAGAAATGAAAAAATTACAATAGTAGTTAGGGTACCAATAAACCCCCATTCTTCTCCAATTGTACTAAAAATAAAATCAGTATGTTGTCTTGGAACAAAATTTCCTTTAGTTTGAGTACCCTCTAAAAAACCAGTGCCAAAAAATCCACCATTACTTAATGCAATTTTAGATTGATTGATATTATATCCAATTCCACTAGTATCTATCTCTTTTCCGAGAACTAAATTTATTCTATCTCTATGCCTCTGCTCCAAGACATTCTCAAACAAATAATTAGTTGAGAAGGAAATAGAAATTAATATGAAAAATGAAAATATATATTTAAGTAATGAAACTTTAATTTTTTTATTTCTTAAATAAATTAGATACGTAAAAAAAATTATTGTTAATATGGCTAAGCTAACAAGAAAATTGAATTTTAATGTCAGTAGTAAAGTCAAAATAATATATAGTCCAAAATAAAAATAATTAAGATTCAATCCTTCTCTAATAACTGGAAATATAAAAGCTAAAAAAATTAATGCTGAGCCAGGATCAGGCTGAATTGTAGTTAAAATTAAAGGTGCTGATATAATTGTCAATACAATTAATATATCTCTGTTTCTATTTAAATCTGTCTGAATAATACTTAAAAATTTTGATAAAAATAAAGCTGTCCCAAATTTTGCAAGTTCACTTGGTTGAAAACTTATCGGACCAAGCGCATACCATGATCTTGCCCCTCCTCTTTCAACACCAAAGAAAAATAGACCAAGCAAAAGTATTATTGATGAAAAATAAACTATAGATGCAGAATTATCAAAAAACTTATTTCTTGTAAAAAGAATAAATATGAATGCAACAAGAGATAGAAAAAAAAATATGATTTGCTTTCCAACTATGGAGCTTAAATCTAATAAGCTTGTAGAATATCCATTAAAACTAGAGGAATAGATATTTATTAACCCAAATGATACCAAACCAATATATAGACCAATTGAAACTAAATCATACTTTAATATACTTAGTCTATTCATTTATTGTAAAATTTTGAAATTTATATGGCTTTTCATATTCAGCTAAAAGACTACCATTTATCATTCTACTCTCCAGCCATTTTCTTTCAACATTTCCAGTTAAATATTTTTCTATAATAAGGCTTGCAATAGGAGCAGCCCATCTACTTCCCCAATATCCATTTTCAACGAAAACTGAAACAACAATTTTCGGATCCTCTGCAGGTGCAAAAGCTATAAAAGTTGAATGATCAGTTAGTTGTTTTTTTTCTCCTTCAATTAATATAAAGTTTTCTACAGTCCCAGTTTTTCCAGCTACATTAATATTTTTAATTTTAGCAATTCTTGCCGTACCTCTCTCCACAACATCAACCATACCATTAATTACTACCTCAAAGTTTTCTTTATCAATAGATGTGATATTTTTTTCTAAACTAATATTTGCCTGATTATTAATTTTTTTTACAAAGTGAGGTTTATAAAAAAATCCTCGATTTGCAATAGCAGATGCAAAGTTGGCCATTTGAATAGGAGTTGTCAAAATTTCTCCTTGACCAATAGAATTTGATATTGTTGTTGCTGCACTCCACCGATTATTTCCATAAAATCTATTATAATAGTTTGACTCTGGAATAAAACCTTTTTTGCCTATAGATAAGTCATATCCAAGATAATCTCCAAGACCGAAACTCTTAATATGTTTACTCCAACTATCCAAACCTAGGCTAGGTGAATCATATTTGTCAATTATCATTTTGTAAGTTTTGGCAAAATATGTATTACACGAGTTATATATCCCCTTTCTTAGATTACTGATTGTACCAAATTTGTTATGGCAAGCCATAAAAGCATTCCTAGCGTAATAATGACCCGCATTGCATGTAAAAGAAGTACTTTCATCAATTACCCCCTCTTGAAGTCCAATTAACGCATTAAGTATTTTCATTGGAGATCCAGGCGAGTACTGAGCTTGCAGGGCTCTATCGAATAAGGGCTTATTTATTGTATCGTTCAATAAGCTTTGAAAATTAATACTCCTATCTTGACCTACAAACTGATTAGACTGGTATGTTGGAGCACTAACTAATGTAAGTACCTCTCCTGAAGATGGCTCAATTGCAACAATTCCTCCTTTCTTATTTTTTAATAAACTTTCAGCATATTGTTGAAGTTTAATATCAATAGTTAAAGTAAGATTATCAGCCTTTTTTGGAGATATATCCTTTTTTGAATCATTATAAGGCCCTATAATTCTGTTAAATCTATCTTTCTGAAAATATCTCTTACCTTTTACTCCTCTTAATCTATCTTCATAATAGCTCTCAATACCCTGCTTACCAATCATCTCTCCCTTCTCATAATATGGATTAGAAATTATATCTTTTTGATCAACCTCACCTGTATAACCGATTACATTACTTGCGAAAGGTATTATATAATCTCTAACAGAGTTTTTTCTAAGATAAAATCCATCAAATAACCATATTTTCTCTTGTAAATAAGCATTTTTTTCTTTTGAAATCTGAGACTGTATAACAGAAGGTAGTTTTGTTGAATATTTTATTGCAGATGATATTCTTTCAGATAATACATTTTCTTCAATCCCAATTAAATTTGACAATTGAACTGTATCAAACTCAACTGTATTTTCAGGTATAACAATCAATTCATACATTGGTTGATTAGCTACTACTAATTCACCGTTTCTGTCAAAAATTAACCCCCTTTCTGGGTATACTGAAATTTCTTGTATTGCAAAATCTCTATTAAACGAATCTCCAGAAAGCTGAAGAGAGGCAAGCTGAATAACAAAAATTAAAGAGCTAATTACAGTAATCCAAATTAAGAGATTCTTTCTTATCATTTTTATCTATCGAAAATTAACTTAGAGACAATCCAAATAACTATAAAGTTAATAATTGAATTAATAAGTGTATATAAAAATATAGTTAATGTAAATTCGAATTTGAAAAAGATTAAAGAAAAATAAATTAATGAATGTAGAAATATGATAAGAAAGAAATATGTTAACCTATTTGATAGTCTTGTACCCCTAATCATTGCTAGTGGTAAAATAGAGTTTACTCCAAATGAATATTTTTCTATTTTTTCTCTCAAATAACATACTGTAATTGAGGCCAGAGTATGAGCACCATAGGTTTGCAATGATAAATCAATGATTAGTCCAACTAGAAATCCAAATAGTATTAAATATGTTTTATCATATGTTGTTTTATAAAGTATGAATAAAGAAACATATATAAAGGTATTTGCAGTTCCAGAAAGATTCATATGATTAAAAATCAATAATTGAGATAATATAATTACTAATGAAAGAGTTATATCTTTAACTATTCCTCTATTCATTTAATAAGAATTTAATTTCATCATCATCAGTTCTCTGTAATATGTAGAGATTAGAAAGTGAAGAAAAATCACTGAAAATTGATACATCGATAGAATAGTATCCCTCAAGTGACGTATTGTTATAATCTTCTATTCTTCCAATCGGTATTCCCTTAGGAAAATAAAATGACATACCCCCAGTTACAATTGTATCTCCTACTTTAATTGAACTACTTAGAGGAATATCATTAAGTTGAACAATTCTAGGATCTAAGCCATTCCAACTTATTGATCCTATAGTAGAGGAGTTCTTCAAAATAGCATTTATTTTCAGATCTGTATTAAGTAATGATACAATTGAGGAGTAATTGTCCGTTATATTTTTTATAATTCCAACAACCCCTTTTGAAGATATAACTCCCATTTCTTTAGTTATTCCATTAATTTCTCCTTTATTGATTACTATAATATTTTTACTCTTGTTAATTGAGTTCAATATCACTTTTGCAATTATGGTTTTATCAATTTTATTTTTTGAAATATCTCTGTTATCAGACTTATCAATAAATTGAGATTCATTTTTTTTTAATTCTAGGTTTTCTTCAATTAACTTATTATTCTCTTGTCTAAGATTAAAATAAGAACTTATGTATGAGGAAATACTAGAAGTTGAACCTGAAATATATGTTCCAATTTTTCCAATGCCAGAGTAGTGAACTGAACTATTATTGTATAAATAGTTGAAAGTAACAAATGATAGGAAAAGATAAATAATTAAGTTCCTATTTTTAACTATGGAATTAATTATTGACTGCATTAAAAAGTTACTTGATTAGAACAGACTTAAATTTTTCTATATTCTTCAGGGCAATTCCTGTTCCTCTAACTACTGCTTGAAGTGGATCTTCAGCAATATAAACAGGCAAATCAGTTTTCTTTGACAATCTTTCATCTAAGCCTCTAAGAAGTGCTCCTCCTCCAGCTAAGTATATTCCTGTATTATAAATATCTGCAGCAAGTTCTGGTGGTGTTTGAGATAGAGTCTCCATGATTGAGTCTTCAATTCTAATTATAGATTTATCAATTGCCTTTGCAACTTCTATATATGAGATAACTTTCTCCTTAGGTTTACCAGACAAAAGATCTCTTCCTTGAACATGCATGTCTTCAGGAGGTTCATCTAAACTTTCAGTTACAGAACCTACTTCAATTTTGATTTTTTCTGCTGTTCTATCACCGATATATAAATTATGTTTAGTTCTCATGTAGTACACTATATCATTGGTAAGCATATCACCAGCTACTTTCAATGATTTCTCACAAACTATACCGGCTAATGCGATAACAGCAATTTCCGTTGTACCACCTCCAATATCAACAACCATATTACCTCTTGGTTTTACAATGTCAATTCCTATACCAATGGCTGCTGCCATTGGTTCATGAATTAAATATACTTCCTTACCATTTACTCTTTCAGCAGATTCTTTTACAGCTCTCATTTCAACTTCTGTGATTCCCGAAGGAATACAAATTACCATTGTCAAAGAAGGAGAAAACCATCTTTTTTTTAGAGTAGGAATACTTCTAATTAACTCACTAATCATTTTTTCTGATGCTTCAAAATCAGCAATAACTCCGTCCTTTAAGGGCCTAATTGTCTTAATATTTTCGTGAGTTTTACCTTGCATGAATTTTGCCTCTTCACCAATAGCTATTATTTTTTTTGAAGCCCTATCCATTGCAACAATAGATGGACTATTAATAACAACTTTATCGTTATGAATAATTAAAGTGTTTGCAGTCCCAAGATCAATAGCTATTTCTTCTGTGAAAAATCCCATAATAGTTAGCAAAGTTAGTTAAATAATACCAATTAATGTCTAAAATGTCTTATTCCTGAAAAAACCATAGACATCCCATTTTTATTACAAAAATCGATGGAATCTTGGTCTTTAATTGAACCTCCTGGTTGAACAATTGAGTTTATATTATTTGCATGTGATATTTCAACACAATCTGAAAATGGAAAGAAGGCATCACTTGCTAAACAAGATTCATTAAGATCAAAGCCAAATATTTTAGATTTTTCAATTGCTTGATTTAGTGCGTCTATTCTTGATACTTGTCCCATTCCAGATCCAATTAATTGATTGTTTTTTACAATTGCTATACAATTGGATTTTGTATGTTTTACAATAATTGACGCTAATACAAGATCATCAGATTTTGTTGAATTTGGAGATATTTTTGTGACAACTTTAAAATCATCAAATTTTTCAATTTTATCATCTATATCTTGCTCAAGTATACCATTAAGGCAGGATCGAGTTTGGAGTTTATTTATTGGATAAGTTTTTAATTTTATAATTATTCTGTTCTTTTTAGATTTTAATATATCCAATGCACTATCACTAAAATTTGGTGCAATTAATACTTCAAAGAATAGTTTATTAATCTCCTCAGCAACTTTTAAATCAATAGTTTGGTTAGAAGTTAAAATTCCGCCAAAAGCAGATATATTATCACATGATAGTGCATCTAAATATGCGTCTAATAGATTATCCCTTATAGCAACACCACATGGATTGTTATGCTTATGTATTAAAAAAACTGATTTTTTTGTTTCCAAGTCTTTAAGAAGTCCTATTGCTGAATCTATATCTAAAAGATTATTGTATGAAATATCTTTACCATGTATTTGTTCAAATATTTTATCTATTTGACCTATAAATCTACCATTCTGATGAGGGTTTTCCCCATACCTTAACTCTTTTACAGTATCCTTATCAGAATTTGTATTAATATTCTTATTTAAATAAGATGAAATCTTATAGTCATAATCTGAGCTTTTTTGGAATGCGTCAAATGCAAGTTTTTTTCTATATTCTAAACTTGTTTTACAATCATTCTTTAAAATATTAATCAATTCATCGTATTGATCTTTAGACGAGATACAAGCAACATTTTCATAATTTTTTGCTGCAGCTCTAATAAGAGAAACCCCTCCTATATCAATCTTTTCAATTATATCCTCATGATTATTAGAATTCTTAACAGTCTCCTCAAATGGATATAGATCAACTACTACAAGATCTATATCAGGAATTTTATATTTTTTTGATTCATCAATGTCAGACTTTGAATTTGTTTTTAAAATTCCACCAAATATCTTAGGGTGGAGAGTTTTCACTCTTCCATTTAAAATAGATGGGTATGTTGTTAAGTCCTCAACTTTTTCAAGTTTAATACCTAGACTATTTATATAATCGTAAGTTCCACCAGTAGAATATATTTTAACATTATTGTTTGAGAGAATTTGACATAAATCCTCAATTTTATTTTTATTAAAAACAGAAATCAGTGCTGAAGAAATCTTTTTCATATGAAGGAAACAAAAGTACAAAAAAAACCTGCTGAAAAGCAGGTTTTTATCTTTGTGTTCAATCTATTACATCATGCCTGGCATTCCTCCTCCACCCATTGGCGGCATTGGTGCAGGATTATCTTCTTTGAT
The DNA here is from genome assembly GCA_902594745.1 of uncultured Bacteroidota bacterium. Classification (GTDB taxonomy): domain Bacteria; phylum Bacteroidota; class Bacteroidia; order Flavobacteriales; family Flavobacteriaceae; genus Marisimplicoccus. The sequence goes on along the minus strand of CACJNF010000011.1, from coordinate 21,661 downwards.
GTCTACTAATGCACATTCTGTAGTTAATATCATACCAGCTACAGATGCTGCATTTTCAAGAGCAACTCTTGTAACTTTTTTAGGATCGATAATACCTTCTTTCAACATATCAACATATTTGCCCTCTTTTGCATTATATCCAAAGTTTTTATCTCCATCAAGAACTTTGGATACAACTACTGACCCTTCTCCTCCAGAATTTTCAACAATAGTTCTAAGAGGAGTTTCAATTGCTTTATTTACTATCTGAATACCTGTTGACTCGTCAGCATTTGATGATTTTAACTTTTCTAATTCATTTCTTGTATTTAGAAGAGCAACACCACCACCTGCTACAATACCCTCTTCGATTGCAGCCCTTGTAGCATGAAGTGCATCATCGACTCTATCCTTTTTCTCTTTCATCTCAACTTCTGATGGAGCACCAACATAAAGAACTGCAACACCACCAGCAAGCTTTGCTAGCCTTTCTTGAAGCTTCTCTTTATCATAATCTGAAGTTGTGGTTTCAATCTGAGCTTTAATTTGGTTCACTCGAGATTTTATGTCTTTTTTATTTCCGGATCCATTAACTATAGTAGTGTTATCCTTGTCAATTGTTACCTTTTCTGCAGTTCCAAGCATATCTATCGTTGTATTCTCAAGTGTAAAGCCTCTTTCTTCAGATATAACAGTACCACCAGTTAAGATAGCAATATCTTCAAGCATTGCCTTCCTTCTGTCTCCAAACCCAGGGGCTTTCACAGCTGCAATTTTTAACGATCCTCTTAATTTATTTACTACCAAAGTAGCTAATGCTTCTCCATCAATATCCTCTGCTATTATCAAAAGAGGTTTACCTGATTGGGCTACTGGTTCAAGAATGGGAAGTAGATCTTTCATAACAGATATTTTTTTATCTGTTATAAGAATCTGGGGAGTATCCAAATCTGCCTCCATCTTTTCTGAATCGGTAACAAAATATGGGGAAATATATCCTCTATCAAATTGCATACCTTCAACTACATCAACATAAGTGTCAGTTCCTTTAGCTTCCTCTACAGTAATTACTCCTTCTTTACCAACTTTTTCAAATGCTTCAGTAATTAATTTTCCAATAGTTTCGTCGTTATTAGCTGAGATACTTGCAACCTGAAGGATTTTTTCGGATGCACTTCCAATTTCAACTGATTGTTTCTCTAGAGCATCAACAACAGAAATAACAGCTTTATCTATACCTCTTTTTAAATCCATTGGATTTGCTCCAGCTGCAACATTTTTTAGTCCTTCTGTAACAATAGACTGAGCAAGGATTGTAGCAGTGGTAGTTCCATCTCCAGCTAGGTCATTTGTTTTTGATGCAACTTCTTTTACCATCTGCGCACCCATGTTTTCTAGATTATCTTTAAGTTCAATCTCTTTGGCAACTGTAACTCCATCTTTAGTTACTTGAGGTGCACCAAAAGATTTACCTATAATCACATTTCTTCCTTTTGGACCTAATGTTACTTTAACAGCATTAGCAAGAGCATCAACTCCTCGCTTTATACCATCACGTGCTTCAATATCAAATTCAATTTTTTTTGCCATTTTATTTTAAGTTTAGTTATACAATTGCAAGAATATCACTTTCTTTCATTATTAAGTAATCAACACCTTCATGTTGTAATTCAGTTCCAGAATACTTTCCATACAGAACAATATCACCAGCTTTTAGAGTTACTGGATTTTCTTTTGTCCCAGGTCCAACTGCAACGATTTTACCTCTTTGAGGTTTCTCCTTTGCAGTATCCGGAATAATAATTCCAGATGATGTAGTAGTTTCAGCTTCAGAAGGTTGAACTAAGACTCTATCTGCAAGTGGTTTAATATTTATTTTACTCATCTTTTTTATTTTATGAATTTCACAAACTATGCCATACTATTTAAAGTCCATGAAAAATACTTTTTCATGACATCATGACACTAATCATCTATTGTTTCAGTGGGTATTTCTGGAATATTTTGTTCTGGAATTTCAGGAATGGTTTGCTCAGGAATTGATTCATCAATTAGAATTGAATCAGAATTATCGGAATCATTCATTAATGTTACATTTGAAATGAGAATCAAAACAAGAATAATTATAGCAAGAGCCCATGTGCTTTTATCAAGAAAATCTGTAGTACTTTTTACACCACCAATTTGTTGTTGGCCTCCACCAAAAGTAGAGGATAGACCTCCTCCTTTAGGGTTTTGAACCATAATCACAAGTATTAATAAAACACAAACAAATAAAATCAGCGATACTAATATCCAAAAGGTTCCCATGATTAATTATTATTTTTTTTTAAGTTTTTTATCCTTTCAATTTGGTCTGCAAAGAAACTACTTTTTTTTGGATATTTCAAGATTAATATGTTATATGCTTTTATTGCTTTATTGTATTTTTTCTGGTTAATATAAATTTGAGCGAGTGTCTCAGTTATTAGGTTATCCTTAATCTTAGATTTAGGAATAATTTCAATATCAGACTTATATTCGTTGTTTATATTAATTTTTGGTGAATTCTTTATGAATTTATCAATTAGATCAATCTTGTAATCTAAATTCGATTCACTTTTATTTATTACATCAAACCAATCTAAAAAAGAATATTTTTCAATTTTATCATCCTTTTTATTAATCTTATCTTCTTCCTTTTCATATATCCAATTCCTTAGGATTGATCTATTATATGTTAGTATAGAAGTCTTTGGAAGTAATTCATTGAATGAATCTTTTTCCTGAACTTTTAATGTTTTTAAATAATAAGCTGATGCTGATTGAAAAAAAGGATAACTATTAAGTATGCCTTTTAGGACTGTTGATGTTGATTGATCTGATGGATCAAAGTCTTTTAAAACTTTTGAGAAAGAATTATCTGTTTTCTTTACCATTTTGCTAGTGTTTCATTTAAAATATCCTGAGTAATTCTCTCAAAAATTTCTTGTAGTGCAGAATCTTTGATGTCATAGAGTTGGAGACTTCCGGGGAAGTCAAAGTAATGTGAAAACTTCTTTTCTACATTGTCTTCATCATTTAATGTGTTTTCGTAGCTGACCATCACAGCCATTCTTAATCTATTTTGAGCAGCCTTAATTTCAGCAGTTGCAGCCATAGGAGTAACGCTAAATTCAACAATGTCACCACTATAAATAATATTTCCTCCTTCGTTTACTAGGTTTAGACTAGTTTGATTAACAATCAAGTCTTGTAATGCAATAGTAAAGTCTCTGTCAAGACCTGGTTCAACAGTAGATCCAGGTCTACCTCCAGCAGTATTTTCAAAATAATCTACCTGAAAAGTTTCAACTCCTACGGGAATTGATGAGCCAGTAAAACTGTAGATTCCACATGAGTAGCTAATTAATGAAAAACTAAAAAGTAAAAAATATTTTTTAAAATTCTGAAACATCTCCAAGATTATGTTGTTTAATTTTTCTATATAAAGTTCTTTCTGATATACCAAGCTCTTTAGCAGCATTTTTTCTCCTTCCATTAGTCCTAATTAAAGCTTGTTTAATCATTTCTAGCTCCTTGTCCTGAAGAGAAAGAGTCTCCTCTTCTTCAATTGTCTCTGCATATTCATACTTATCCTGAACTTTGTTCTCCAGGTCAACATTCAAATCAACGGCTGAATTTTCTATTTCTTGGCTGTCATATGATTCATCATCACCATAAATTTTATTAATTAAGCCTTGATTCTTTTCTTTTATTTCATTGTTATCATCGCCTTGCATTATTTCAAGAGTTAATTTTTTTAGATCATTTAAGTCATTCTTCATGTCAAACAGAACCTTATAAAGGATTTCACGCTCTGATGAGAAAGATGATGAATCCTCATTAACATCATCAAGAGTTGCGGGTAGTTTTGAAACTTTATTTGGAAGGTAATTATTTAAAGTATCACTTTTAAGATTTCTTTCTTTTTCTAATATTGACATTTGTTCAGCAACATTTCTTAGTTGCCTAATATTCCCTTTCCAATCTTGTTGACAAAGCAAATCTTGAGCAGATTCATCAAGCCTTAAGGTTGGCATATTGTATTTTTGGGCAAAATCAGATGCGAATTTTCTAAACAAGATAGGGATATCATCTTTTCTATCCCTCAATGGAGGTATATTAATAATTATAGTACTTAGTCTGTAAAAAAGATCTTCTCTAAATTTTCCTTTCTTAATTGCCTCATCCATATTAACATTTGTCGCACCCACTATTCTTACATTAGTTTTTTGAACTTTTGAAGATCCAACTTTAATATACTCTCCACTTTCAAGAATTCTTAAAAGTCTAACCTGGGTAGAAAGTGGAAGTTCACCAACTTCATCTAGAAATATTGTCCCTCCATCAGCTACTTCAAAATAACCACTTCTGTTTGCCGTAGCTCCAGTAAATGCTCCTTTTTCATGCCCGAATAATTCAGAATCAATTGTACCTTCTGGAATTGCACCACAATTAACTGCAATATATTTTGCATGTTTTCTATGAGAATACTGATGAATTATTTTAGGAATGTTCTCTTTTCCAACACCACTCTCACCTGTAACAAGTACAGATATATCAGAGTTAGCAACTTGAATTGATTTTTCAATTGCTCTATTAAGCTTAGGATTATCTCCAATTATACCAAACCTTTGTTTTACAGTTAAAACTGACTCCATTATACTTTAGCTTTTAATTGATTAATATTTCCAATTAGTGTTGCAGTTGTGCAATCACTAATATCAATATTTACAGTATCACCTAATTTAAAATTGTATTTAGGAAAAACAACAACATTATTTTCAGTTGTTCTTCCACTCCAAAAATCATTTGATTTTTTAGATTCTTTATCTATGAGTACTTCGCACTTTTTATTAATGAAACTTTTGTTTCTTTCTAGGCTATGTTTTTGTTGAAGAGTAATTATTTCCTCTAATCTTCTTTGTTTGATTTCTGGAGAGATATCATCTTTAAAGTGCCTAGCCGCATAAGTTCCTGGTCTTTCAGAATACGCAAACATATATCCAAAGTCATACTTTACTTCTTCCATAAGAGATAAAGTATCTTGATGATCTCTTTCAGTTTCAGAAGGAAACCCAGTAATCATATCATGGGAAATACCACAATTAGGTATTATTTCTCTAATTTTCTTTATAAGATCAAGATATTCCTTTCTAGTATGAAGTCGATTCATCTTTTTTAAAATTCTATCACTTCCAGACTGAATTGGGAGGTGAATATAGTTACAGATATTTTCATATCTAGACATTGTTTCAATGACGTCAATTGTCATGTCCTGAGGATTAGAAGTTGAAAATCTTATTCTGATTTCAGGAAAACTTGAAGCAACTAAGTCAAGTAAGCTTGAAAATTTTACAGAATTTTTCTTTTGCTCTTCTGTGGCCTTTTTAAAGTCTTTTTTAGGACCTCCACCATACCATAAATAACTATCAACATTTTGTCCAAGCAATGTTATTTCCTTATATCCTTTTTGATTTAATTCATCTATCTCCCTTAATATGCTATCAGGATTTCTACTTCTCTCTCTACCTCTTGTAAATGGCACAACACAAAATGTACACATGTTGTCACACCCTCTTGTAATTGACACGAATGCATTAATCCCGTTGTTGTGAATTCTTACTGGTGAAATATCTCCATAGGTTTCAGACTTTGATAATATAACATTAACTGCCTTTTGGTTATGATCAACCTCATCCAATAGGTTTGGAAGGTCTTTGTATGAATCTGGTCCTACAACTAGGTCAACCATCTTTTCTTCTTCAAGAAGCTTATCCTTTAACCTTTCAGCCATACAACCTAAAAGCCCTATTTTTAAATTACTATTATCCTTCTTGTATGAATTATATGTTTTAAGTTTATTTCGAACTGTTTGTTCAGCCTTATCTCTAATTGAACAGGTATTTAATAAAACTAGATTTGCGCTCTTTGAATCATCAGTCAATTCATAGCCATCTTTTTTTAATATAGATGCAACAACCTCACTGTCAGCAAAATTCATCTGACACCCGTATGTTTCAATAAATAAAGACTTCTTTTTGATAAAAATTAATTTTTAGTAAAATTACTCAATTAATTTAAATTATGCCAATTTGTCAGTATTTATGAATTATAATTTTTGATTTTATCATAACCTCCAGGTATGTTTGAAAAGTTTGATATTCCATTAGCAAGAAGAATTGATGCTGCTATCATACTCCTGTAACCTCCTTTGCAGTGTACATAAAATGTTTTTTCAAAAGAAACTTTATCAATAGATTTACTTAGATCAATCAAAGGAATGTTAATAGAGTTTAGTAATGATTCGCTTTTATATTCGTTTTTTGATCTTACATCAAGGATATCTTTATTATTGTCTATAGTTGAGAATTTTGATGCAGATTCATTTAATACTTTACTAACAATACCACCATTTTTAATCCAGCTACTAATTCCACCTTCTAGATATCCAATAACATTGTCAAAACCAACTCTTGATAGTCTAATTATAGCTTCTTTTTCTCTGCCTTCAGGTGCAACTAAAATTAACCTTTTAGAGACATCTTCTAGTATTTCTCCAACCCATGGAGCAAATCTTCCATCTAATCCAATAAAAATTGAACCTGGTATGTGAGATGATGAAAAATCTTCAACACTTCTTACATCAAGTATTGTTATCTTTTCCTTGAGCATATTATCAAATTCTTTAGCAGTTAAACTATTAAAACTCCTATTAATTATTTCATCAGATTCATCATAGCCTTCTTTGTTCAACATTACATTATCAGGAAAATATTTTGGAGGATCTAATAATCCATCTAAAACTTCTCTGATAAATTCATCTTTTGTCATATTCTCTCTAAGCGCATAGTTAGTTCTTTTTTGATCACCTAATGTTCCAATAGTCTCTGAGCTAAGATCCTTTCCACATGAACTTCCTTCACCATGTCCTGGATAAATAATAACATCATCACTTAGAGTCATTATCTTATTTCTAAGGCTATCGAATAGCATTGAGGCTAAATCTCTATTACTCATACTAGAATTTTGAGATAAGTCTGGTCTACCAACATCACCTAAGAAAAGAGTATCTCCAGTAAAAATAGCATGATCTTTTCCACATGAATCTTTTAATAAATAAGTGGTACTTTCAATGGTGTGCCCTGGAGTGTGAATTGCAACTATAGTTATATCACCAATTTTAAACTCTTGATAATCTTTTGCAACTATATTTTCAAAACTAGTTTCTGCTTTAGGCCCATATACTATTTCTGCTCCTGATTCTTTTGCAAGATTTAAATGACCACTAATAAAATCTGCATGAATATGTGTTTCAAAAATGTATTTGATTTTTGAATTACTTGTTTTAGCTTTAGAGAGATATATATCAACTTCTCTGAGAGGGTCAATAATAGCTACCTCATTATTGCTCTCAATATAGTATGAACCTTGTGATAAACACTTGGTATATATCTGCTCAACTTTCATCTTAATACAAAATTACTTTCTTTAAAACTAACTAGCAATTATGTTAAACAAATTTTAAAATTTTTATTTTTTTATGATTCAAAAGAATAAATCTAGTTACATTTAGGCCCAAAAAATAAAATATGCCGAAAAATTTAGTCATTGTTGAGTCTGCTACAAAGGCAAAGACTATTGAGAAAATTTTGGGACAAGACTTTAAAGTTGTGTCTTGTGTTGGGCATATTTCAGATCTTCCAGTTAAGGAATTAGGAGTTGATGTTGAAAATGATTTTAAACCAAAATATATAATTCCTACAGAAAAGAAACCTGTAATTAAAGACCTAAAAAAGTATGTTAGTGAGTCTGATAAAGTTTGGTTGGCTAGTGATGAAGATAGAGAAGGAGAGGCAATTGCTTGGCACCTATATGAAAATTTAAACTTAACTAATAAAGACTATGATCGAATAGTATTTCATGAAATAACTAAAAACGCAATTTTAGCTGCATTAGATAGTCCCAGAGAAATAAATTATAATCTTGTAAATGCTCAACAGGCTAGAAGAGTATTAGATAGATTAGTAGGTTATGAATTATCTCCAGTATTGTGGAGAAAAGTTAAGACAGGCCTTTCTGCTGGTAGAGTTCAATCCGTTTCCGTAAGACTTATTGTTGAAAAGGAAAGAGAGATTAAAAACTTTTTAACAAATAGCACTTACAAGTCAATTGGAACTTTTAAAAATTCTAGTGGAGTTAACCTTAAGGCTGAGCTAAATAATAAATTTGATTCTGCTGAAGAAGTTAAAGCATTTCTTCAAAAAAATATCAATAGTACATATACTGTGTCTAATGTAGAAAAAAAACCAGCTAAGAAATCTCCTACACCTCCTTTTACTACATCAACGCTTCAGCAAGAGGCTTCAAGGAAATTAGGCTTTGGTGTTACTAGGACAATGTCAACTGCTCAAAAACTCTATGAAGCAGGTCTAATAACATATATGAGAACAGATAGTGTTACTATATCAGAAGAAGCCAAATCATCAATTTTATATAAAATTGAGAGTAAGTATGGAGATAGTTATGTAAATCTGAGAAATTATAAAAACAAAAATAAATCAGCTCAAGAGGCTCATGAAGCTGTTAGACCAACAGATATTTCTGTTGAAGATATATCCTCAGATTATGATCAGCAAAGATTGTATCAACTCATATGGAGAAGAACAATTTCCTCACAAATGTCAGATGCACAAATTGAGAGAACAGTTGTAAATATCAACTCTAACTCTTTTGATGAAATATTTATTGCAAGAGGTGAAGTAATTAAATTTGATGGTTTTCTTAGAGTCTATAATGAAGGAACTGATGATGAGACTCAGGAAGAAAAAGGCACTTTGCCACAATTAAATGTTAATGAAAATCTTGATTTAATTAATATTATATCAAGAGAATCATTCTCTAGACCTCCCTCAAGGTATACCGAAGCATCTTTAGTGAAAAAATTGGAGGAACTAGGTATTGGTAGGCCTGCAACTTATGCTACTACAATATCAACAATACAAAACAGAGGTTATGTATCAAAAGGTGATAACGAAGGCCAAGAAAGGACATACAAATCTATAGAACTAAAAGATGGAGATATCATTGAGACTACTTCAACTGAAAAGACTGGTTCTAACAAAGGTAAGCTTGTACCTACTGATATTGGGATAATTGTGAATGACTTTTTAGTTGATAATTTCAATAATATCCTTGATTACGGATTTACAGCAGAGGTTGAAAAAAGTTTTGATAAGATAGCTGAGGGAAATCAAAATTGGACTGATATAATCAAACAATTTTATACAGATTTTCATACGAATGTCAATATTGTAAAAGATACAGCTGAAAGACAATCTGGTGAAAAAATTTTAGGAGATGACCCAGTCTCAGGAAGAGTTGTTAAGGTTAGACTTGGAAAGTTTGGTCCAATTGCTCAAATAGGAACAGTTGATGATGAGGATAAACCAATTTTTGCTAGCTTAACTAAAGAACAACAGTTAGACACAATAACTTTAGATGAAGCATTAGAACTATTTAAGTTTCCTAAGGAAATAGGGACCTATAAGGGAGAGGTTGTAAGTGTGAATAATGGTAGATATGGACCATATTTAAAATATTCATCAAAATCTATTTCAATACCAAAGGAAATTGATCCACATTCAGTTGATATAGACTCTGCAATTCCGCTGATTGACGAAAAGTTAAAAGCAGATGAACCTATTCACATTTATAACGATTTACCAGTAACAAAAGGAAAGGGTAGGTTTGGACCATTTATAAAGTGGAATGAAATGTTTATTAACGTAAATAAGACATATGACTTTGATAATCTTACAATAAATAATATTGAGGAACTAATTGAGTTAAAATTAAAAAAGGAAAAAGAAAAATTAATTGCTGAGTGGGTTGATGAAGGCATAAAGCTTGAAAAAGGTAGATGGGGTAGGTCTGTTATCTCAATGGGTAAGAAGAAAATAGAAATTCCAAAAGAAATTGACCCTAAAACTATTACATTAGATATTGCTAAAGAATATCTAAATCCAAAAAAGAAAAAATGAGCCTTGAGCTATTAAAACCTGTTTCAGAAAATTTACTCGACGAATTAGATGAAAATCACTTACAAGGATCACTTTTTAATAAAATAAAATTTCATAGAGACCAATCAGGTATTCCTGATATTGATTCATCAAATCTTTGCATAATTGGAATTAGTGAAACTAGAAACTCTTATTTTGAGTCTGATATGCAAGATTTAAACATTCTTAGAAAGGAGCTTTACAAACTAAAAGAGGGTAAATGGAAGATATCCATATCTGATTTAGGTGATCTTCCCAATGGAAATACTGTTGAGGATACTTATCATGCCCTATATGATATATGTAAGGAATTACATTCAAAAAAAATTACTTTAGTAATAATTGGAGGAAGCAATGATATTATTTATCCAGTCTTTAAATCTTTTGACTCTTACTCTGATAAAGTTAATATTGTATCAATTGATAATCAATTTGACTTATATCAAGATTCAGATATAATTTCAGGTAGAACATACATGAATAAAATTATACTGGATGATTCTAACAAATTAAATGATTTTACAAATATAGGGTACCAACGACACCTATGCTCATATAAAGAGATAGAGCTAATGGATAAATTATTCTTTGAAAAAATTTCATTAGGTGAAATTTCAGAAAATAATATGAGAGCCGAACCAATTATTCGAGATGCTGATATAGTCGGTTTTGACATGAAATCATTATCATTCTCTGGAAACTCTAATCCTAATGGAATAGATACAAGACTTGCTTGTATATTAAGTAAATATGTAGGTCAAAGTAATAAGACATCCTTTTTTGGATTGTTTGACTTAAATAAAAATCAGGTTTCAAATAAATTATATTCTGAAATCATTTGGTATTTTATTGACAGTTTAAATAATAGAATAAATGAATCAAACTTTGACGATTCTCAACTGTTTTTTAAATATATAGTTCAAACTTCAGGCAGGGATATTATTTTTTATAAAAGTAAAATTTCAGAAAGATGGTGGATGACAGTAACCTCAACTAGTAATGATAAAATTAAATTTTTACCTTGTCTTGAAAGTGATTATCACGATGCCTTAAATGACAACCTTCCTATAAGGTGGTTAAAAGCATCAAAAAGAATTTAAATTTCTTGTAAATATCTTTCTGCATCAAGGGCTGCCATACAACCAGTACCTGCAGCTGTAATTGCTTGTCTATAATCTTTATCTTGTACATCACCTGCAGCAAAAACTCCAGGTATGTTTGTTTTTGTTGAAGTCTTGTCTGTTAATATATATCCGCTATCATCCATATCAACAATACCTTTAAAAATATCTGTATTTGGAGTGTGGCCAATGGCAATGAATAAACCGGTAATATTAACTTGAGAAAACTCATTGGTGATATTATTTTTAATTTTTATTCCTTCAACAACATTATCTCCTAATACTTCATCTATTTCAGAATTAAAAAGGACATTAATATTTTTAAAATTGCTTAATCGATGTTGCATTGCCTTTGAAGCTCTAAAGTGATCCTTTCTTATTAACATCGTAACATTAGTACAAATTTTTGCTAAATATGTTGCCTCCTCAATAGCACTATCTCCTCCACCTACAACAGCAACATCTTGATCCTTATAAAAGAAGCCATCACAAACTGCACAGGCTGAAACTCCACCTCCAATGAGTTTTTGCTCACTTGGGAGACCAAGATATTTAGCTGAAGCACCTGTACATATTATTATTGTCTTAGATTGAATTTCATCACCATTTTGAGTGTATATCTTATGAATACCGCCTTTTTCTTTAGAAAATTCTACTTTAGAAATAAAATCAACTTCAACTTTTGTTCCAAATCTTTCTGCTTGTTCTTTTAATTCATTCATCATGGTTGGCCCATCAACACCTTGAGGGTATCCAGGAAAATTATCTACTTCAGTTGTAGTAGTTAATTGACCACCTGGTTCTAACCCAGTATATATTATTGGTTTAAGATCAGCTCTAGCTGCATAAATTGCCGCTGTATATCCAGCTGGCCCACTTCCTATAATGATTGTATTCATACTAAGATAATTGAGATATTAAGTTGACTTTGTAAAATTAAAAAAACATGAGAATAAATTAATGAAAACATTATTAACTTTGTAATTTCATAAGAGAAAGAAAAAATGGCCAAAAAAAACCTCAAGTATCAATCTCCAGGAATCAACGAGGAGACTAGATTTGAAAAACTTCACACTGTTAATTTTGAAAGTTCACAAGAAGCCTCATTTCTTGTTGCGAGAGAAATTTGTGATTTAGTTAAATCTAAACAAGAAAAAAATAAAAGTTGTGTAATAGGTTTTGCTACTGGTTCCTCACCTTCAATAGTTTATCAAGAAATAATAAAGATTCATAAAAATGAATCATTGAGTTTTAAAAATGTAATTGCTTTTAATCTTGATGAATATTATGGTATTAAAAAAGACGATATCAACAGTTATCATCATTTCATGAATGAAAATCTATTTGACCATATTGATATTCCTAAAGAAAATATTAATATACCCACAGGAGAAATAGGTGAGAAAGAAATAAAAAAATTCTGTTCTTCATATGAGAAAGAAATTGAAAAATTTGGAGGAATTGACATACAGTTACTAGGAATTGGAAGAACTGGACACATAGGCTTTAATGAGCCTGGTTCTCATTTCAACTCAAAGACAAGACTTATAACCCTTGATCATACAACTAGGTTTGATGCAAGTAAAAGTTTTAATGGTATTGAAAATGTCCCTACTAAGGCAATAACCATGGGAGTTAGAACAATTTTTAATGCAAAGAGGATTATTGTAATGGCATGGGGGTTACATAAAAGTTTAATTGTTAAAAAATCAGTAGAGAATAAGGTTACCTCATTAATTCCAACTACATACCTCCAGAATCATAAAAACACAACTCTTGTTCTTGATAATGAATCAGCAAGTGAATTAACAAGGTTTAAAACACCCTGGCTTGTTAGTACATGTGATTGGATTGACTCAATGAAAAGAAGAGCAATAGTCTGGCTCTGTGAAACAACAGGAAAATCTATACTGAAACTAACTGATGAAGATTATAACAAAAATGGATTATCTGATCTATTAGCTCTTGAGGGATCTTCATATGATCTAAACATTAATATGTTTAACCACTTCCAAAATACAATTACTGGATGGCCAGGAGGAAAACCAGGAGCTGATGACTCAACTAGACCTGAGAGAAAATCCCCTAACTCTAAAAGAGTAATTATTTTTAGCCCTCATCCTGATGATGATGTAGTGTCAATGGGAGGTACATTTGATAGACTTGTATCTCAAGGTCACGAAGTGCATATTGCATATCAAGTAAAAGGGAATATTGCTGTCTCAGACCATGATGCACTTAAATTCATTGAGGTTTCCAAGGATATGTTTAAGAATAACTCTAAAGTACCTGTTAGTGAATTAATAAAGGAATTAAAGAATAATAAGCCAGACAAAATCGATTCACAAGCTATAAGAGATTTAAAAGGATTTATAAGAAAAAGAGAAGCCATAGCTGCTACAAGATATATTGGAATTCCAGATTCAAATACTCATTTTATGAATCTACCATTCTATGACACAGGAAGAATTAAGAAGAATCCCCCGACAAAAAAAGATGTACTAATTACAGCTTCATTAATTAAAAAAATTAAACCTCATCAGATTTTTGCTGCAGGAGATTTAGAAGATCCTCATGGAACTCACAAAGTGTGTTTAGATGTAATTCTGGATGCCTTAGATACATTAAAGGGTGAAAAATTTATTAAGGATTGTTGGTTGTGGTTATACAGAGGGGCCTGGCTGGATTGGGATGTTCATGATATTGACATGGCTGTTCCAATGAGTCCAGCTCAAGTACTAAGAAAAAGAAAGGCAATTTTTTTCCATCAAACTCAAAAAGATGGCGTAATGTTCCAAGGTCAAGACCTTAGAGAATTTTGGGTAAGAGCTGAAGAAAGGAATAGTGAAACTGCCGAAAAATACAAAAAGATGGGCCTTGCGGATTATGCTGCTATAGAATCTTTTAAAAGACATTATTATTAAATTTCAATTATGAACAAATTAAAGAAAACTATATTGTTCCTTCTAGTAGTAGGATCTATACATAATACTTATTCACAAAATTTTTCAAAGAGAAAAGTTAATGATTTGAAAAGTCATGCCGCTAAACTAGTTGAGGAGGACAAAAAGATGACACAGGTTATGATTGACAAGGTTTTTAGTTTTGGTGAGCTTGGATTTCAGGAATTTGAAACATCCAAATATTTGAGTAATATTCTTGAGGAAAATGGATTTGAGCTACAGTATAATATATCAGACATTCCAACATCATGGCTAGCTACATGGTCAAATGGTTCAGGAGGACCAGTTATTGCATTAGGAAGTGACTTCGATGGAGTTCCATCTACTTCGCAGTATCCTGGAGTAGCCTATGAAAAACCAGTTGTTGAGGGTGCTCCTGGTCACGGCGAAGGACATAATATTGGGCTTCCAATTGTAATTACAGCTGCGCTATCTATAAAAAAGGTTATGATTGAAAATAATATTAATGGAACTTTACTATTATGGCCTGGAGTTGCAGAAGAGATACTCGGTTCCAAAGCATGGTATGTTAGGGATGGTTATTTTGATAATGTAGACATGTGCATCTTCACTCATGTAAGTTCAAATATGTCAACTTCATGGGGTAGACCTTCGGGAACTGGACTAATTTCTGTAAAATATAGTTTTAGTGGAGAAACTGCTCACTCTGCTGGTTCGCCTTGGAGAGCAAAAAGTGCATTAGATGCAGCAGAATTAATGAATATTGGATGGAATTACAGAAGAGAGCATCTGCACCCAGATCATAGATCTCATTCAATTTTTCTAGAATCTGGTGATCAACCAAATGTGGTTCCTTCAAAAGCATCAATCTGGTTTTTTTTAAGAGAAATCACTTACAATGGTATTATGAATCTGTATGATGTTGCAAATAAAATGGCTGAAGGTGCAGCACTAATGACTAACACCACCTTTGAGTCCGAAGTTCTTGGAGCTGCTTGGCCAAGGCATTTCAATAAAATAATTGCCGAGGAAATGTATGAAAATATAAAAACAGTTGGATTGCCAAATTGGTCTGAAGCTGATCAAGCTCTTGCAAAAGCTGTTCAAAAAGAAATTGGACTAGAGTCAGCAAATGGACTTGCTACGAAATTAGCTCCACTAAGAAAGCCTCTTCCCTACAACGTAAGTGGTGGATCTGATGATATTGGAGATGTTTCATGGAAAGTTCCAACTGTAGTTCTTAGATTTCCTTCAAATATTCCTAATATAACTTCACATCATTGGTCTGCTAGTATTGCATCTGCCACACCAATTGCTCATAAAGGCGCTAATGCTGGAGCAAAAGTGGTTGCCATGACTGCACTAGATTTTTTATTAAAACCTGAGAAACTTGTTGAGGCTAAGGATTACTTTGAAAATGTTCAAAGCAAAGAAGATTTTTACAGACCTATGATTTCACAAAAGGATCCCCCACCAGTATATTTAAATAGTGATAAAATGGAAAAATATAGGGATGAGATGAAAAAATTCTACTTTGATGAGACCAAATATGATACATATATGGAGCAACTTGGAGTTGAATATCCAGTTATTGATAAGGACTAGTTTTATTTTTTAAAATTAAAGTTCGCAAGACATATCCATTCCACAGCACATAGGCGACTTTATCATCCCGTCACATTCTGGGCAGAATGATACTTGAACTTCATCACCGCTATCTACTGTTATTGTCTTGTTTTGAAGTGGTTCATCACACTTTGCACATTGGCTTTTGACTGACATACCACACTTCTCACATTTGTATGTAATATCTTCCATGTCATAAAATTAAAAAATTGTATTTAAAATTGTGAATTTGATATTATAATTAATATCTTTTTATTAATAACAAAAAATAAAATCAATTAATATGAGAATACTATTAAGTACAGTATTTCTTTTATTTTCTTTATTATCGGTTGGTCAAAACGTAACTGGTGTTGTTAGTGACGAAAATGGAGTGCCACTTCCTGGTGCTAATGTTGTTATTGACGGAACTAGTACTGGTGTGTCAACAGATTTTGATGGAAATTTTGAAATTGCTGCTAGTCAAGGGCAAGTCCTTGCGATTAGTTTTATAGGATATACTACTCAGTATATTACTGTATCTGGTCAGTCTAATCTTAATATTTCTCTTCAGCTAGATAATGAACTTGAGGAAGTAGTTGTTACTGCCTTAGGTTTTGCGGCTGTTAGGGATCAACAGGGTTCTACCTCATCTGTAGTAAATGCAGATGATGTTATTCGGTCTGCCGAGCCAACTGTTGTTAATGCTTTGAGTGGTAAAGCCTCGGGTGTTAGAATTACAAGATCTAATGGTGACCCTGGTGCAGGAAGTACAATAAGAATTAGAGGAGCGAATACAATTGATGGTTCAATTCAGCCATTAATAATTGTAGATGGTGTTCCTCTAGATAATACTACATCATATGCCGGTGGTAATAATATTACTGGAGGTAATGGTGGTGTTACTCAAGGATCACGTCTAAATGATATAAATCCTGCAGATATTGAATCAGTGAACGTTCTAAAAGGTGCATCAGCTGCGTCTTTATATGGAAGTAGAGCCGCTAACGGAGTTGTTGTAATAACAACAAAGAAAGGGCAAAGAGGTGAAGCTAAGATTTCCTTTAAATCTTCTTACTCTTTCGATGAAATTTCTGAGAGAATCCCAATGCAAAATACTTGGGGACAAGGAAGAAGTGGTGTCTTTGGAGAAAACAGAGCTGAATCTTGGGGTGATTACATTCCAAATAGATCAGGTGGTCAAGATGCATATAAATCAGGTGCATATTTTATTGCTGAAAATGGTAGAAAATATCAAGCGGTTGCTACAAAGAATTCAACAGATACATATGTCGAAGAAAACTTTGACTCCGTTTTTGGAACAGGAAATGCTTTACAAAATGATTTAACAGTAAGTGGTGGTAATGAAAATAGTAATTACTTCTTTAGTTTAGGTCATCTAGATCAAGATGGTATGATTAAAAATGCAACTTACGAGAGAACTAATGCTAGATTAAATTATGAAGCTAAAATTAATGACAAAATTACATTATCATCTAAAATGTCATATACCTATACTAACTCAAATAGAATTCAGCAGAGTTCTAATGTATCAGGTTTAATGCTTGGGCTTCTTAGAACTCCGCCTGATTTTGATGGTAGAGACTACAAGGGTACATACTATAGTTCTGGTGGAACAGAATATATTAACCGTGGTAGGTCTTATAGGAAACCAATTGGTCAAAGTTCTAACCAATCATATACAAACCCACTTTGGACTGTAAATGAGCAAGAGTCCAGTACTAAAGTAAATAGGGTAACAGTAACTCCTCAAATTACAATAAAACCAACAAATTGGTTACAAGTGATTACTAGAGGAAATATCGATGTTGCTGACGATAAGAGAACATATTTCTTCCCAATTGGTGATGCCAGCTCAAGAGCAAATGGGCAATACCAGGAAGATGCTTTGGATATAAGAAATTCTGCTTTAGATGTAATTGGTAAAGCAAACTTTCAACTATCTGATGAAGTAAATCTTACTGCTACTGTTGGTTGGAGTTACAATGATAGAAAATATTCAAGATTATCTGGAAATATTACAGGGTTTCTTGTGAATTCTGCAAAAAGAACAACTGCTCTAAATACTTCTTCTGAAGCATCAACTTTTGATGGATTTAAATCATTTAGTAGATCTAACAGAGGTTATGGAATATTAAATTTTGATATAGATGATCAATTATTTATTAACCTATCAGGAGCACAAGAAGCTTCTTCTACAATAAGTGGAACTTTTTTCTATCCTGCAGCAGATGCAGCATGGGTTTTAACAGAAGATGTAATCCAATCAAATGCAATCTCTTTTGCAAAATTAAGAGCCTCTTGGGGTCAGGTAGGTGTTCAACCAGCCGCTCACAAGTTTGAAACTTTAGCAGAGGGTGGATTTGGTTATTCTACTTATAGTGACCCTCTTGATAGTAACTTATTTGGAGGTGGATTTAGGTTAGACAATAACCTTGGAAATCCAAATCTAGAACCAGAAATTAAAACTGAGTGGGAAATAGGGGGTGACTTTAGATTTTTAGATGATAAAGTATCACTTTCTTTAACATATTATGATAACATTATTGAAGGTATTTTATTAGATGTTTCATTATCACCTTCAACTGGTTTTTCTACTCAATATGGTAACTATGGTGAGATGACTAACAATGGTTTAGAGGTTGACCTTGGTCTTGATCTTATAGACAAGGAAGACTTTAGTCTATCTACGGCAATTAATTGGTCAAAAAATGATAATGAGGTAACAGATCTTTACGGAACTGAGTCTATTAACTTATCGCCAGGTGCATCAGTTAGTTCAAGAGCTGTAGTTGGATATCCACTAGGAGTTCTTTATGGAACAGGTTCAAAGACAAATCCTGATGGAAGTTTTGATTTAAATTCAAATGGATTCCCTCAGATAACATCAAGTCCAATTGTATTAGGTGACCCTAATCCAGATTGGAGAGGTGGTATTTCACTTAGTATGAGATATAAAAAATTAAGACTTAATGCTGTGTTAGAGCATTCTCAGGGTGGTGAATTTTCTCCAAGAACATTATGGGTTTTAAGAAGGTTTGGAACTACTCAAGAAACAGCTAACAGAATAACTCTTGATCAATCTTTAGTTAATTATAGAGGTAATACAATAGCTGCAGGTACTACTGTTAGAGGAAACATTAAAGACTTTGGTGCTGGTCCAGTACTTCTTGACGAGAACTGGTATAGAACTGGTATCGGAGGAGGTTTTGGTGATAACCAAGCCTATAACTTTTCTATTGCAGATGCAACCTGGACGAAGTTGAGAGACCTATCATTAAGTTATGTTATAGATACTCCTATAGTAACAAATCTTGGATTAAGCGATGTTATTGTAACTTTCACAGGAAGGGATCTAATTAATATTAACAATGTTGATGGAATTGATCCAGAGATTAATACAAAGGGTGTAAGTGTTGCTCAAGGTGTTGAGTACTTTACAAATCCTCAGTCGAAAGGTTTTCTTTTTAGTTTAACGATAAATTATTAATAAGATGAAAAAAATATTTACAAAATCGATTTTAGCTCTTCTTTTAGTTTTCTCATTTTCATGTGAAGACCTAAATGAAGATATTAACTCAAATCCAAATGATATTTTAATAACTGATGTTGAGGATAAGCTATTTTTAACAGGTGCACAATTAGCAAATATTCAATTACAGCTTGGACATCTTAATAGAATTAGTGGTATGTACTCCGGTCAGTTAATAGGATTTAGCTCCTTATACTCAAATATCTACGGATATGCTTTATCAACAGTAGAATCAAACAGTGAATGGTTTGCTTTATATGTTGGTGTATTAAATAATATGAGACAACTTCAAGAAAACTCATCTAATACATTACTAGTTGGTATAGCACAGATTATAGAGGGCCATGCATTTGGTACAGCTGCTTCACTATGGGGCGGAATACCATATAGTGAGGCTGGGAACCCTGAAATTGAAGATCCAGTTTTTGATAGTCAAATATCTGTTTATAATGCAGCTATTGCTAAATTAACTGCTGGAATTTCAACTCTTCAGTCTGCAGGTTCAAGTAGCTTATCTCAGGATATTTACTTTGGAGGAAATAAAGATAAATGGATAGAAGCTGCTTATACTCTAGTTGCACGTTTTAATCTTCATAAAAAAGATTATGCAGGTGCAATTTCTGCTGCTAGTAATGGAATTAGCTCTGCCTCAGGAGATATGCAGTATAAGCCACCAGGTACTCAATCAGGTGATCAAAACTTATTTGCTACTATCTTGAATGGATCTAGAGCAGGAGATTTAGGAAATTCTTCTGGTGGTTCTGAAAGTTATCTTCTTCAGTTATTAAGTAATGATTATTCTACTAATAGGAATAACTCTAAAACTGATGAGACTGCAAGATATGGGTATTATAAAATTAATTCATCTAGTGGTTCAGCAAATACAGGAATTATTGCTGAAACAGAACCTCAAAATATGGTTACATTTTTTGAAAATGAGTTAATTTTAGCAGAAGCTAAAGCTAGACAAGGAAGTTTAGCTGACGGTCTTCCGCACCTTAACAACGTTAGAGCATGGCTTAATTCCGGAGGTAATCTAAATGATAATCACAACTCTGGAGGTTTTAAATATGAAGCTTATGTAGCTTCTGACTTTAATTCTGGTGGTATTGAAAATACTGATGGTATTGATTCTAAATCTGCTTTTCTTAGAGAAGTAATTGAAGAAAGATACGTCAGTGGTTTCGGAATGCATATACCATTTAATGATGCAAGAAGATTAAGAAAATCGGATTCTGCAATTTCAGTTCCTTTTACTCTTGTTCTTGGGCCTAATCCTCCATATCCTGAGAGGATGCCTTATGCAGCAACTGAATTAAATTCAAATTCAAATGCTCCAGCTGATGATCCAGGTATTTTTACAAAAACTGAGGTTAATCAGTAAAACTTTAAAAAAAGGTTTGTAAATTTTACAAACCTTTTTTTTTATGCTTAATTCTTTAAAAACGTATGGGCTAATATTATCAATTTTAGCAATAGGCTGTTCGGATAATTCTAAATATTCAAATAGTGTAATTTCATCACCACACCCTCTTGCCTCAGAAACGGGTAAGTTGATTTTCTCTAAAGGAGGAAATGCATTTGATGCTGCTGTTGCTGCTTCATTTACCTTAACTGTTGTTGAACCAAGCATGAGTGGAATAGGAGGAAGACTTCAAGTCATATACAAGCAGGCAAATGGGAATATCCATGGAATTGATGGTACTACGCAAATACCTCAAAGCTTTAAAGATAGTGATGAGGAGTTACCTAGTTTTGGATATAAGACAATAGGTATACCTGGTGTTGTGGCAGGTCTAATTAAACTTCATGAAGAAAATGGGAACCTTGATTTAAAAACAATAATGCAGCCTTCAATTAAAATTGCAGAAGAAGGCTTTCTTGTTCTTCCTGGTGGAATTAAAAGATTTCAAAGCGAAAAAGAAAAATTAAAGTTATTTGAAGGATCGAAATCCTATTTCTTGGATTCAGAAGGAGAATCATATAGAAATGGTCATGTTCTAGTCCAAAAAGATCTTGCCAATACTCTTAGAATTATTTCAGAAAAAGGAAAAAAAGGATTCTATGAGGGAGAAGTTGCACAAAAGATGGTTGATGATATTCAATCAAATGGAGGATTCATAACTCTTGATGATTTAAAAAATTATTCAGCTATGGAGTCTGAAGTTTTAAGTGGTGAATTTAATGACTATCAAATTCATACTCTAAACCTTCCATCATATGGTTCAATAACTATAAACATGATTCAAACATTTGATAACCTTACCATTAATGATGAAAAAGATTGGACTATAAAGGTTTCTTCTGCTGTTGAAGAATCATACAGATATAGACCATATCAGAATAATATCGATTCTGTTAGAAGTATTTTATCTAAAGAAACAGCTAAAAGAATTG
>CACJNF010000010.1 GCA_902594745.1 uncultured Bacteroidota bacterium | reverse complement strand
TGAAAATATAATCATTCCTAGATATAACACATTTAAAACATCAATGGATAATTTAAAGAATAGTATTCAAACCTTTGTAAATTCTCCTAACTCAGATAATTATGATGCTTTTCAAAACGAATGGATTGATTCTTATAAAAAGTGGCAATATGTTGAAGTTTTTAATATAAGTAAGGCAGAAGAAATTATGTATGGACTAAAGATGAATACTTATCCAGTAGGAAAAGAAAGGATTGAGAATAATATAGAGGAAGAAAAAACTGATCTAACAAATCCTAATGACTGGGCTGCTCAAGGTTTTCCTGCTTTAGATTACATGCTCCATGGAATAGCAGAAACAAAAGATGCAGTAATTGATATATACAATTCCAATTCAAAATATGGAAATTATCTTCTCACTTTAGCCACTGTGATGGATGAAAATACAATACAAGTTGTTGATGATTGGGCAACATATAAAGACACTTTTAATTCCTCTTTTGAAAATACTGCAACATCAGCTTTTAATATGATGGTAAATGACTTTGTATACTATTTTGAAAAAGGATTAAGAACAAATAAAATTGGTATCCCTGCGGGAAGGTTCTCCTCTCTCCCTTTACCTGATAGAATTGAAGCATATTATTATTCAAAAAATTCATTTGGTAATCTATCAAAAACACTTGCATTAGAAGCCAGAAAAGGAGCTGAAGAATTATTTATGGGTCAAGGTTTTGACGGGCAATTAGGACCTAGCTACAAAACTTATTTAGATTATTTAGAAACTGATATTGGCACATCAGTTCAAACAAAACTTAATAATGCCCTAGAGTCCATCAATGGACTGGATGAAAATTTTATAGATCAAATAAACAACAACAATACATTAATGCTACTTGCTTTTGATGCACTTCAAACCATAGTAGTAAACCTGAAGACAGATATGCTTTCAAACTTTAATGTTGCAGTTGATTATACAGATGCCGACGGTGATTAATTAAATACTATATTGAATATTTCGAGATATTTAAATAAAAAACAAGACTCATCAAGCCTAGCAATTTTCCGTCTAGGCTTTGGTTTTTTAATGCTATATAGCATAATAAGAATTTTTTTTAAAGGATGGATTGAGACCCTTTATATTGAACCTTCATTTCATTTTTCATATTATGGTTTTGAATGGATTAAACCAATAGGTGATTACACATATATAATTTTTCTAGTCTGTGCAGTTTCTTCTTTTTTAGTTGCTATTGGGTATAAGTATAGACTATCTATAATTTTACTCTTTTTAAGCTTTACATATATCGAGTTAATGGATAAGACAACTTATCTAAATCATTACTATTTAGTTAGCCTTATTAGTTTTTTAATGATTTTTTTTCCTGCCAATGCAAGTTACTCAGTTGATAGTTTTGTTAAAAAAAAATATTATAAATCAATTCCCAAATGGAATGTTGATTCATTAAAATTGATTATTTGTATTGTATACTTCTATGCAGGTGTTGCCAAAATTAATTCGGACTGGCTTATTGATGCTCAACCCCTAAAGATATGGCTAACTTCAAAATATGACATACCAGTTATAGGGAATACATTATTTCAAATGACCTGGGTACATATCTTTTTTAGCTGGGCTGGTATGTTGTACGATTTGTTAATTGCATTTATTTTATTAAATAGACGAACAAGAGCTTTTGGATTCTTCCTAGTTTTAAGCTTTCATATAATGACAGCAATTCTATTTCCAGCAATTGGAATGTTTCCATACATAATGATCACATGCTCTATTATATTCTTTGATCAAGAAACCCATAAGCAGATTTTAAATAAGATATTATCTCCATTTAAAAAATTCCTGAATAAAATCAAAAAAATTGAAATTTATGAATTTAAGAGGCAGAAGATTATTCAAACATCCTTAGCTATTTTCTTTTCTTTACAGTTGCTACTCCCTTTTAGATATTTTCTATATCCCGGAGAGCTGTTTTGGAAAGAGCAAGGCTACAGATTTTCATGGAGAGTTATGCTAATCGAAAAGAAAGGTTTTACAGAATTTAAAATAGTTGATAGTGAAACATCTGAATCTTTTTATGTTATAAATAGTGATTTTTTAACTGAGTTTCAAGAACGACAAATGAGTTTTCAACCTGATTTTATTTTAGAGTACGCCCACTATTTAGGTGAACATTATAATAATAATGGATTCAATGATGTTGAAGTTTATGCAGAAAGTTTTGTGACTTTAAATGGAAGGCCGAGTAAAAGATTTATTGATCCAAGTATTGATTTGATGAAAGAGAAAAAGGGGTTTACAAATAAAAAATGGATTACAAATTTAGATGATGAGATTAAAGGTTTTTAGCATATTTATTTTTTCAGTTTTTAACTTATTGTATCCTCAGGATCAATTAACTGGAATAATTTTAGACAATAACTCAGGCCTACCATTAGATAATGTTACTGTATTTAATTCTGACACAAATCAGATATCTTACTCAGATAATAAAGGGTCTTTTGAAATTATTTTAACTAATCCGGAGTCTGAAATAGTTTTTTTTCTTGAAGGTTATAACCTTGTATCAGATTTTTATAGTGATAGTGAGGAATTAATTGAAGTTAAATTAATTCCAAAAATAGAGGAACTAAGTGAGGTTATAGTTAGAGCAAATTTGAAAAGAATTTTTCAAATTAAAAGAATGGAAGATGTAGTTGGGACAAGAATATATGCTGGTAAAAAAAACGAGGTAATACTACTTGATGTCTCTATGGCAAATTTAGCGTCAAATAATGCACGCCAAATCTATAATCAAATACCAGGCCTTAACATCTATCAAAATGATGATGCTGGACTTCAACTAAATATTGGAGGAAGAGGACTAAATCCTAATAGAACTGCAAACTTTAATACTAGACAGAATAATTATGATATAAGTGCAGATGCACTCGGATATCCAGAGAGCTATTATACCCCACCACCTGAAGGACTCGAAGAAATTCAAATATTAAGAGGTGCTGCATCTCTTCAATATGGCACCCAATTTGGAGGACTAATAAACTTTAAATTGAAAGGACCAAAACAAGACGATAAATTTGAGCTAATTACAAGAAATACTGTTGGTTCAAATAATCTATATACAAACTTTACTAGTATTAGTTCCTCTAACGAGAATCTTGGATATTACGGATATGTAAATTATAAAATTGGTGATGGATTTAGACCTAATTCAGATTTTAAATCCATTAATACTTTTCAAAGTTTAAATTTTAACCTTTCTGATAGATCAAAGCTAACCACTGAAATCACTTATTTAGAATATCTTGCTCATCAAGCAGGTGGACTTTCAGACAGAATGTTTGAAATAGATCCTTACCAAAGTAACAGAGAGAGAAACTGGTTTGAAGTGAAGTGGTTCTTGTACAATTTAAAATACCTTTATGAAATTTCTCCAAATTCAAATTTCAGCTTCAGTTTTTTTGGATTAGATGCAACAAGAAATGCACTAGGGTTTAGGACTAATCGAGTCGATCAAATTGATTTTGGTGATGAAAGAGATCTTATAAAAGGTAGATTTAGAAATTTCGGTTTTGAAACTAGATACATAAATAATTATACTGTATTAAATAAAAAATCTTATTTACTATTAGGAGCAAAATATTATAATTCCTTTTCTGAAAGCACTCAAGGTCCAGGAAGTGCATCAAAAGATGCAAATTTTGATTTTGACTATCTAAACTTTCCAAATTATGTAAATCAATCTGATTATAGTTATCCAAATTTTAATCTGGCCTTATTTGGAGAAAATATTTTTTACTTAAGTGAAAATTTTTCAATTACCCCTGGGTTTAGATTTGAAAATATTAATACTAACCTTGATGGATACTATAGAAGAATTAATTTAGATGCTGCAGGAAATACTATTTATAACGAGGTGTTTGAAGAATCGGACTCAAAAAAAAGAAACTTTTTGCTTTTGGGGTTAGGAATCAGTTATAAGAAAAATAATACTGAGGTATATACTAATTTTAGTCAAAATTTCAGGTCTGTAACTTTTGCAGATATAAGCATAATTAATCCAGCTTATGCAATTAATCCTAACATTGACGATGAAAAAGGCTACACATTTGATTTAGGACTGAGGGGAAATTATAAAAAAATGGTTTCTTTCGACTCGAGTATATTTGCATTAATTTATAAAGATAGAATTGGATTTATACAAAGAGCATATAATGATGGAAGTGTTAAAAGCGAAAGAGGAAATGTTGGTAATGCTCAAATTATAGGTATTGAATCTTTATTTGATTTTGACTTAAATAGAATTCTATTTAATAATGAATTCATCGATTTCAATATATTTATGAACTACTCATATATTGAATCAAAATATCTAAAATCAGATGAAATAGGAATAACTGGAAAAGAAGTAGAGTTTGTTCCTAAGAATAATTTTAAAACAGGATTAAAATTTGGATATAAAAATTTTGCTCTTAATTTTCAATATTCATATTTATCTAGACAATTTACGGACTCATCTAATGCAGTTAGTGGAAACTTAAGTGGTGTAATTGGTGAAATTTCATCTTATGAAATATCTGACTTAGCCTTATCATATAAATTTTCAAATTTAAAGTTAGAAGCTGGAATAAATAATATATTTGATGAAATTTATTTCACAAGAAGAGCTACTGGATATCCTGGACCAGGAATTATTCCTTCTCCACCTAGAAATACTTATTTAACTTTGCAAATAATACTGTAAACAGGATATGAGAACAGAAATAATAATTTACGACGGCATATGTGTACTTTGTAATTTCTTTATTCGATTGATTCTTGATAAAGATAAAGATGAACATTTTAGTGTGACGAGTTTACAGAGTAATTTCACAAAAACTCACTACCCTGATGTACTGAAAGTTGATTCTGTTGCGGTCATAAAAAAAGATGGTACTATATTACAAAAGAGCAAAGCAGTTTTTTACATCTTGAGAAAAGTAAAAATGCTTTTTCTAATAAGAGTCTTAATACTTATACTACCAACCTTTATATCAAACATTGTTTATGATATCGTAGCATATACCAGGTATAAATTTTTTGGTAAATATGACTCATGTCCTGTCTTAAAAGATGATTTAAAGTCAAGAGTTATAGAATAAGAAAATCTTATGAACCTATAACGATATTTTAAAAATATTATTTAGAATAAGTCTATATTAACCCTGGGAACTTATGGCAATACTTTTTGAACCTTAAGCGTTATTATTTGTCTCAATCTAAAATTTAAATTTGCACAAATTTACTAGGTGGTTGGTTTAATAAGTTTAAATTACAAAGTAGCTCCAATTGAGTTACGAGAAAAGTTTTATTTTGATGATAAGGATAAACTTGCTTTTCATAATCTGCTGAAAAAAAATGTTGGAGTTGAAGGACTAATGCTAATCTCTACATGTAATCGAACTGAAATATATTTTGAGTTTGAAAATCATCTAGGTGAGGAGAAAAAACTTATCCACAGTATTGTAAAAGAGCTTTCAGAATATAGAAACTTCAAAGAAAGTCTTTCTCCATTTCTTATAAAAATTACAGGTCCCTATAGTGTATCGGAACATCTATTTAGACTTTCCTCTGGACTTGAGTCAATGATAATAGGAGAGTTTCAAATTGTAGAACAACTAAAAAATGCATATGATTTTGCTACAAAGCATGATATGTTAGGGCCTATACTAAACAGAATGGTTCAAAAATCACTTGAAACTGGTAAGTATATAAGAACAAATACTAGAATTGATAAAGGAGCCGTATCAGTAAGCTATGCTGCTGTAGAGAAGATCAATAAACTAACTAAAATTAAATCGCCTAAGTTCTTATGTATTGGACTTGGTGAAACATCTAAATTATCTATTAAACATCTTCATCAAAAGAATTACACTGACATAAGGATTACAAATAGAACGCACAAAAAAGCTGTAAAATTTGCCAAATCAATGAATCTAGAAGCTGTAAAATTTAATGATTTTAAAAAAGAATTAGAGAATACTGATATTGCTATTTTTTCCACATCATCAAAAGATCCAATTATTACTTCAGATGAGTTAACTAGAATACAAGAAAACTCTAATAAAGATCTATTAATAGTTGATTTATCTGTACCTAGAAATATTACTAGCGAATGTTATGAAATTCCAGGAATTAAAATAGTAAACGTAGATAATTTAAAGGATATTGTAAACCTTAATTATAAAAAAAGAAGAAGTGAAATTGTTAAAGCAGAAAGATATATTGATGACTTCCTTCAAGACTTTGATGATTGGACAAATTCAAGACAGTTAAGACCTTCCATACTATCACTTAAAAAGCAAATTAAAGAGATTGTAATTGATGAGACAATTGATAACGTTAAATCATCTAATTGTGATTGTTCCAATTCAAAGTTTGATTCTTCTGGTTTAAATAAAAGGTTAAATAAGGTTTATGAAAAGTTTTCAGATAACCTGATTAGGAAAATTAAAGAAGCAAGCAATAATGGAAAAGACGAGAATGCTATTGGTATAATTAATAAAATTTTTCTTGATGATTAATTCAATAAAAATAGGAACAAGATCAAGTAATCTAGCAATGTATCAGGCAAACCTAGTCAAGGAAAAACTAACTGAAATTTTTCCAAATATTAAATATTCTATAGTTAAGATCAAGACAAAAGGCGATAAAATTCAAGACCAGAATTTAGACAGAAATCTAGATAAAGGTTTTTTTGTTAAAGAAATTCAAGATGCCTTAATTGAAGGTAAAATAGATATAGCAGTTCATAGTCTCAAAGACTTACCTGTAGAGGAAAATGAAAAAATAAAAACTTCAGCAATTTTAAAAAGAGGCAATCACTATGATGTTTTTTTAAGTAGAAATAAAAAAAAACTTCATGAATTTTCAGAAAATGATGTGATTGGCACTTCATCCTTAAGAAGGAAAGCTCAACTTTTACATTTGAATCCAAATCTAAATGTAATCGATATAAGGGGTAATGTTGATACAAGAATTACTAAGATGCAAAATGGAGAGTATGATGGACTTATTATGGCTGCTGCGGGTATTGAAAGATTAGGTCTTGAAAAATATATAACAGAATATCTCAATAATAATATAATGTTAAGTGCTCCAGGGCAAGGAGCAATTGCAATTGAAACAAATTCTAATTGTTATGAGTTAGAAGCTATTATCTCAAAGATAAATCATGTAAAGACTGAGAAATGTACTTTTTTTGAAAGGTCTTTTATGAACAAGTTAGGGGGTGGATGTAATTCCCCAATTGCAGCATATTCAAATGTTGAAGGTGATGACACTTGTTTAATAGGTTCAATACTTTCATTGGATGGTAAAATACTAATTAGAGATAAAGTAGAATCTCGAACAAAAGAAAATATTGACTTAGGCAGTTTGCTGGCTGACAAGATATTAAATAATGGTGGAAAAGAACTAATTAAAAAAATAGGTTTTGAATAATAATTATAATTTGATTTTGACAGGTGATGAGATTGATTTTGAATTTTCAGAACTCAAAAAAATAGGTGTATACATCTATCACTATCCAATGATTTTAATTTCAAAACTTGAGAATTTAGTTAACCCAAATGATTATGACTTTATAATTTTTACTTCTAAAAATGGAGTAAAGTATTTCATGGATAATCTAACAGACAAAATTAATGATTCATTAGAATTCATTTGTTTGGGTGATAAGACTGCAAAAAGTTTATTGAAATATAAAATGGAAGCTAACTTTATATTAAAGAGAAACTATTCAAAGTACATGTGTGAGGAAATCAAAAGTTTAGGATTACCAGTTGATTCTAAAATTCTTCTTGCGCAAGGTAATTTAGCAAAAAAAGAACTATTTGATTGTATACAAAAATTTGCAAATATTGAACAGAAGATATTTTATAAGACTTCTTTAACAAATGAATTTAACAGAGATGTTGATAATCTATTAAATAATAAAAAAACTTTTACAGTATTCACAAGTCCATCAACTTTTGAGTCTTTCATTAATAAATATAGTCCAAATGAGAATATTATTAGTATTGGGAATACTACTACTGAATATATAATAGAAAGGGGCTATAAACCATTAGTGACTGCCAAAATGCAGTCATATGAAGGCATAAGTAACTCAATAATTGATTTTTTTAACAAAAACTTAAATTATGAAGTATCCTGAATCTAGACTACGAAGACTTAGGTATAATAAGAATATAAGATCCTTAGTTCAAGATGTACAATTAAACATTTCTGATCTGATATATCCAATTTTTGTGTGCGAAGGAGAAAACATAAAAAATGAGATAGAATCTCTAAAAGGACAATATAGATTGTCTGCTGATAAAGTTATAGAGAAATGTGATGAGCTTATTGAAATTGGAATTAAATCTATTTTATTATTTGGGGTATCAAGCAAAAAAGACAGTAATGGCGAAATTGCTTGCTCGAGTACTAGCATTGTCCCATCCACTATTAAAAAAATTAAGAAGAAATATAAAGATGAAATTTTAATCATTGCTGATCTTTGTAATTGCAGTTATACTAATCATGGACATTGTGGGACAATTAAAGATGGTGATGTAGATAATGATAAGACATTAAAGACCTTATGTGATCAAGGATTAACTCTTGTTAAATCTGGTGCTGATGTACTTGCACCCTCAGATATGATGGATGGAAGAGTCTCAAAAATTAGAGAATCGTTAGATAAAAATGGGTTTGAAAAAATACCAATTTTTCCATATTCTGTTAAGTATGCATCATCTTTCTACGGCCCGTTTAGAGATGCTGTTGATAATAACTTAGAAGGTGGTGATAGGAAAACTCATCAAATGGATTTTAAAAATAGTTATGAGTTTATAAGAGAAGTTGAGTATGATATTAATGAAGGCTGTGACGCAGTTATAATAAAACCTGCACTTGCATATTTAGATGTAATTTCAAAGGTTAAAGAAAATTTTAATATTCCAATAATAGCCTACAGTGTCAGTGGGGAGTATGCTATGGTCAATTCTGCAGCAGAAAAAAATTTAGTAGATGAGCTGGAGCTAACAATGGAGATAATATACTCTATTAAAAGAGCTGGAGCTACAGCAATAGTTACGTATAGTGCTGTAGAAATTGCCAAAAAAATTCTATCTAATTAATAATATGTTTGAAAAAAGTATAGATGCATATAACAAAGCAAAAAAAATTATTCCTGGAGGAGTAAACTCTCCAGTAAGGGCTTTTAGGAGTGTAAACTCAACTCCTATTTTTTTCAAAAGTGGAAAAGGGAGTAAGATGAGAGATATTGATAACAATGAATATATTGATTGTGTTGGATCATGGGGACCATTAATTTTTGGCCACGCAGACAAAATTACAGTTGATTCTATTATAGAATACTCAAAGAAGGGCACAACTTATGGAGCCCCAACAGAAATTGAATCCGCAATGGCATCTAAAATAATTGATATGGTTCCATCAATTGAAAAAGTTAGAATGGTTAGTTCTGGTACAGAAGCAACTATGAGTGCAATAAGATTAGCTAGAGGTTATAAGAAAAAAAATCTAATCATTAAGTTTTCTGGTAATTATCATGGCCACTTTGATAGTTTTTTAATTAGGGCGGGGTCAGGAGCAATGACTTTAGGCAAACCTGATAGTCAAGGTGTTACCGAGAATATAGCAAAAGATACTTTAGTAGCTGATTTTAATAATATAGATTCTGTCAAACATCTTTTTCATAAAAATAAAAATAAAATTGCTGCTGTTATTATAGAGCCAATTGCTGGGAATATGGGTCTTGTAACTCCAAATAAAAACTTTCTTCAAAATTTAAAAATATTGTGTAGTGAAAATGATGCACTTTTAATTTTTGATGAAGTAATGAGTGGATTTAGAGTTTCAAGAGGTGGAGCTCAAGAATTATATGATATTGAACCTGATCTTACTACACTTGGTAAAATAATTGGAGGGGGACTACCAGCTGGAGCCTATGGAGGAAGAAATGAGATTATGGACTATGTCGCTCCTGACGGTCCAGTATATCAAGCGGGAACACTCTCTGGAAATCCTTTAGCAATGGCAGCAGGATTAAGTGTTTTAAAGCGTCTTGATAGTGAAGTTTATATTGAATTAGAAAAAATTTCATCACAAATTGAAATAGGAATAAAAAATAATATTTTGGAAACTGGGGTTGATGCAAATATAGCAAGAGTAGGGTCTATGATGACTTTGTTTTTTTCAAGTAAAGAGAGAATTGAAAATTATGATGATGCTAAAGAGTGTGATACAAAGTTATACTCAAAATACTTTCATTCAATGTTAGAAAACGGAGTATATCTTCCTCCATCACAATATGAGTGTATGTTTTTATCTAATAAGATAGATGATAACGATATCCAAAAAATAATTGATAGTAATCTAAAATCATTAAAAAAAATAAAATAAATGGATTCAATATTAATTAAAACTTTAAATGGAGAAAAAACTTCTAGACCACCTGTCTGGTTTATGAGACAAGCTGGAAGGATTTTACCTAATTACATGAAGTTAAAAGAAACTTATTCATTTCATGAGCTGATGAATGACAAAAATCTAGCATCTCAAGTTACACTAATGCCCATAAAGGATTTGAATGTCGACGCAGCTATATTATTTAGTGATATACTAGTAATTCCTCATGCTCTAGGTCTTGATGTAGAATTTAAAAAAACCGGTCCTATTTTTAATAATCCTCTAAATTATAATTCAAAGGCGACCAATCTTGAGTTTGATCCAAATAAATTAGATTATATATATGACAATATTGATCAAGTAATAAAAGATAAAAACCCTGACACACCTTTAATTGGTTTTTGCGGAGGACCACTGACTGTGTTTTTATTTATGTTTAAAAGTGAAGGGTCTAAAGATCACATGAAGAAAGCGATTAAATTTTTATATGAAAAAAGAAAAGAAAGCACAGAGATACTTGAACTTATTACAAAGTCATCAATAGAATATGTAAAGGGTCAATGCAACTCAGGTATTAATGTTTTTCAGCTTTTTGAGACATATTGTGGATCTATTCCATGTGAACTTTATGCAGATTTAATTTTGCCTTATTCAAAAAGAATTTTAAATGCAGCAAAAGAAGAAGATTGCCCGACAATATTTTTTCCAAAAGATTTTGGTCATGGTATGAATCTTATTAATAAAGATATTTGTGATTTTATTAGTGTTGATTGGCATACTTCAATTAATTATGCGAGAAATATAATTGACAAGAAGGTTGGTATCCAAGGAAATATGGATCCAAGAATATTCTATCAAGATTATGAACAGATTGAAGCTTATTTGAATAGTTTAACTAATTTTGGCTCCCAAAATTTTGATTGGATATTTAATCTTGGCCATGGTTTTCTTCCAGATATAAATCATGAAAAAGTAAAATTTGCAATAGACTGGATAAAAGATAAAAATTGGAATAGGTGATGAGCAGAGTAGATAATAAATTATTAAAAAAGTATAGTTCAACTGGTCCTAGATATACATCATATCCCCCAGCTACTTTCTTTGATACAAGTTTTAGTAATGATGACTATGTTGAAAAACTTATCTTATCAAATAATGAATCTCCTGAAAGTATATCAGTATATATTCATATACCTTTTTGTCCTCAAATTTGCCATTTTTGTGGATGTACTACAGAAACTGGATTTACAAAACCATTTTTAGAAAGATATATTGATGCATTAATTAAAGAGATTGAATTTGTTTCCAAAAAAATTGAATCAAAGAGAAAATTAACCCAAGTTCACTGGGGAGGAGGTACGCCAAATGCCATATCATATAAATTTATTGAAAGAGTAACTAATAAGCTATTTGAAACTTTTGATTTTGCACCAAATTATGAAATGGCAATTGAATGTAATCCTGCTCACTTAGAATTTAATCACATTGAGTTATTAAAAAAGTTTGGCTTTAACAGAATATCATTAGGAATTCAAGACTTTAGACTTGATGTTCTAGAAGGAATTAATAGAAAACCTTCTAAATATCCAATTGAAGATATTATAAAGAAAATTGAAGATGAGGAGTTTACTGGAACTAATATTGACTTGGTATATGGTCTACCTTATCAAACACCAGAAAGTTTCTCCAAGACCGTTGATAGAGCTATAAAGTTAAATACGGATAGAATTGTTACTTTTTCATATGCACATGTTCCAAGTATACTTCCAAGACAAAAAATATTGGAAAAGATAGGGTTTCCTAGCTCCAATGATAAGGCACTTATGTACGAAACTGCATATGAGAAACTTATAAAAGCTGGTTATGTCTCAATAGGAATGGATCACTACTCAAAACCTGATGATGAATTTGCAATAGCTCTTAAAAATAGACAACTACATAGAAACTTTCAAGGATACTGTACTCTGGAAACCACAGGTCAGGTATATGCATTTGGAGCATCTTCAATATCTCAACTAGACTCTGCATATATCCAGAATATAAAAAATGCAAGCCAGTACATCAATGCAATTGAAAAAAATAATTTAGCTGTTCTTAGAGGCTATTCAGTTACAATCGAACAAAAAATAATTCGTGAGATAATCAATTCTATAATGTGTAATTATTTTGTTGATTTTAATAAGATAGCCGAGAAATATAAAATGTCAATCACTGATATTTTTAAAATCGTAAAATTTAAAGAAGATCTTTTAAATGATTTTATTTCTGATAAAATTTTAAATTTTAAATCGGGAATAATGACCATAAACGAAAGAGGTAGATTATTTACTAGAAATATAGCTATGAGATTTGATCCAATGATTGATCAGAAAGTAGGGACATATTCAAACACTGTATAATGAAAGGACTATTATTAATAAACTTGGGTTCCCCTGATAGTACATCTATACCTGATATAAAAAGATATTTAGATGAGTTTTTAATGGATAAAAGGGTTATAGGTAAAAGTTATATTTTTAGATGGATTCTTGTTAAACTAATAATATTAAATACTAGACCTAGAAAGTCTGCTAAAGCTTATAAAAAAATATGGTGGAAAGAGGGGTCTCCTTTAATTGTTTTATCACGAAGATTATTTAATAAAATCACAAAACTACTTGACATTCCTGTTTCTCTTGCAATGAGATATGGTTCAATAACTATTAACAAAGGATTAAAAGAGTTAAAAAATAATGGTGTTAAAGACGTGCTAGTTTTACCATTATATCCACATTATGCAATGTCATCTTATGAGACAGTTGTTGAGAAAGTGAAAGAAGAGGTTAAAGAGAACTTCCCTGATATTAATATAGATATTGTGCCTCCATTTTATAATAATTCAAAATATATAGATCTATTATCTTTAAAAATATCGTCTTCAATTAAAAATATAGAATATGATCATATTTTATTTTCATATCATGGAATTCCAATAAGTCATCTAAAAATTTCTGATCCAACTAATTCCCACTGCTATAAAGTTGAAAATTGTTGTTCAATTAGTTCTTCAGCTCATGAAACATGTTATAAGCATCAATGTCTTGAGACAACTAGATTAGTAACTGAAAGACTTAATATTAGTAAAAATAAGTATAGCAATTCATTTCAATCTAGGCTTCCAAACGAACCTTGGCTTAAACCATATACGGATAGTGAATTAGAGAGACTGGCTAAAAGTGGTAAGAAAAAACTAGTAATTATTACACCTGCATTTGTCACTGATTGTCTTGAGACACTTGAAGAGATTGAGATGGAAGGTAAGGAAGAATTTATTGAGGCAGGAGGGGAAGAGTACACATATGTGCCATGTTTAAATGATGATGATAATTGGGCCCAATTAATATCAAATTGGACTAAGGATTATTTAAAATTAAAAACTTGAAAATTAATACTGTAATTATTGGAGCTGGTATATCAGGATTAAGCACTGCAAATTTTTTATCAAAAAAGACCCTAGACTTCATAATTGTTGAATCGAGTAATAAGGTTGGTGGTATAATTGATACTCACAAAGAAAGGGGTTATACCTGTGAAAATGGTCCAAACACTGTACTTAATAATAATAGTGGTATCCAAGAGTTGCTAGACGATTTAAAGATATCAGATGATTTAATTTATCCAAATAATAATGCGATAAAGAATCGTTATGTATTGAAAGATGGTAAACCTATTAAAATACCTTTAAGTTTTAGCGAATTTTTCATTTCACCATTATTCAGTATGTATTCAAAAATTAGAATTCTTTTAGAAGTCTTCGTGAAGAAACATAAACATAATACTGATGTTAAGAGTTTTATTTCAAGAAGATTTGGAAATGAATTCCATGAAAGACTAATTGTCCCTTTTTTAACTGGAATATATGCTGATGAAACTAAAACAATGAGTGCAAAACATACATTGAAAACTATTTGGGAATTAGAGCAAAATTATGGAAGTGTAATAATTGGTTTATTGAAAATGAAAAAAAGTTCAAAATCAAAAATATTTACATTTAAGAATGGTCTAAGTCATTTAATAAACTCATTAAAAAATAAATTTCATAGTAAAATAATCTTTAACTCAAAGATTTCTAAAATTCAAAAAGTATCTAGTGGATATGATTTATTTTTTTCTGATGGACAAAGAATATCGTGTAAGAATTTAATTTCAACTATTCCATCTTTTTCATTAAGTGAATTAGTCTTTGATTTAAAATTTAAAAAAATTTTATCTAAAATTAATTATGTCCCTATTGATGTCTTTCATTTTGGTTTTGATAAAAAAAATTTAGAAAATAAAATTGATGGATTTGGACTTTTAACTAAGCCTGAAGATGAAAAAAATTTTCTAGGAATCTTATATAGCTCAAATATATTTAATCATGTTGCTAAAAAAAATAAATTTCTTTTAACTGTTTTGGTTGGAGGAAAGAGACAACAGAATCTTTGTAAAGAGGACCCAAAAAAAATAGAGAAATTAATTCTTGCTGAAGTCAATGATATACTAAAAATAAACACAAAGCCAGAGTTTATTAAACACTATAGATGGAAAAGAGGAATACCGACATATAATATGTCAATGTCTGACGTAATTGATGAAATCAGAAAATTTGAAAATGAAAATTCTAACTTTTATATACACGGTAATTTTCATAATGGAGTATCTGTAAGTGACTGTATTTTAAATTCAAAAAAGCTAGTAGAAGCTAATTTTTAGATTGACTTTAAGTATTTTTTTGGAGTTGTTCCAAACCTATTTTTAAAAGCATTGATAAAATGACTTGAAGTACTATATCCAATATGGTCAGCAACTTCGTTGACATTATAGTTTTTTGTTGACAGCATTTTACTAGCAATATTCATTTTATATTCCAATAAAAAACCATAAACAGTATATCCATATATTTCTTTGAAACCTTCCTTCAAATTTTTTAATGAAATATCAACTTCAGCAGATAGTTCTTTAAGACTAGGAGGGTCTGACATTCTTTTAATAATTATCTCTTTAGCCATTTTTATTTTAACAACATTTTTTTCGTCTGCTAGAAAAGGACATTGTTCAATGTCCAAATCATTTGATTCATTAAAGTACATCCCTAATAATTCAAAAACCTTACCCTTTAAATACAGGTTTTTCACATTATCACTTAATTTTTCATTAAGAATTTGATTTAAAACTGTACTTATTTGAGGTGAAATTGAACTTTCTTTATAATATTTTTTATTTACATTTTCATTTGACAAAAAAGAGATATTATCTGTTAGCTCAGAAAAAAGTCCATGAAATTTTTTTATAGTAATTAATAAACTTAAATATTTAGAGTTTTTATCTAACTCTCCATCAATTGGTAGATTTATAGATGGATTAAAAAGTATAATCGAGTTGTTCTCATGTAGCTGGAAATTATACGATCCATCATTATAATTTAAAGTTACTTTTCCCAAGAGACAAAAATGGAATTGAATAAAATTAATATCAGTATTTAATAATATTTTTTTTTGCTCATTATCAAAGTTAGAGCAAGTATTGATTATAATGTCGTTATCAATTTTTAAAGTATTCAATTAAATATTATTTATCAACGAAAGAAATAATAAGTTCTTTTATCTCAGCGTAATTATTGAAATCATTTGTGAATAAAAGATACTCATACAATCTTCTTCCATCTATATTGCTTTTCAAAGATAAATCTTTATTTTGACTATATATTTCATCCCAAATACCTCTTACAACAGCCCACTTTTTCTCATTTTCCAACCACCAATCTTTTGCATATTTACACTTTTCATCATCCACTCTTCTGTAATAGTTGTAACCAACTTCAAGTGCTAGTAACTCTTTTTCTGTATCATTAACTTTATCAACCTTTTCATTGTTTTGTCCATGAAACCATCCATAGTTTGTTATTTCATGTCTATTATTTCTGACTAGAACATTGTAGTCTTTTCTTTTTGAGAACTCTCTTCTTGGAAGAGGAGCAGATGTTTGATTTTCCCAGAAGCTCTTTCCATCAACATGAACCCAAGATGATGTACCCTCATATCTGGGACTATCATCAACTTGAAAGACTTTTTGAGTCCATTGACCTTTTACATCTGATCTTGACAGGTTTTTATATCTCCAATTATTATCCTTATTATATACGTATAAATCTTTATTTTGGTATAACCAGTCTTGTCTCCAATGTTTTACAATCGATCTATAATTTTCGTCTCCAACTTGAAGTATATGTTGAATAGAAATTTCATTTTTATTTTTTTTAATTGGAATTGCAAGTTCATAAACTGGAGTGGTTTGATAATCTTCAGAAGGAACATAGTCCTCTCTATTATTAAGTTTTATTGTCTCACTAAAATTAAAGGTTACTTCAAAACAGCCACACATATTCATTATCGCATTTGAATCTTTTTTTAATTTATTTTGAGAGTTTACAATTGATACTGAAAATAAAAAAATGTATAAAAAAAAGTAATTTTTCATTGTGTATTATTTAAAATGATTCTAAATAACTAATATAATATTATTATAAATATTAGAAAATCATTATTTCATATTTATTGATAGATAAATTGTTTACTAATTAATTTCATTAAATTAGCTTTTATGGATGTTGGGTCAATATTAATTGTACTACCCTTATTAATAATATTTTCATACCTGTTTGATATTTTTGCAAGGAGGACAAAATTTCCATCAGTAATCCTACTTGTACTAACAGGTATAATATTAAGATTCTTTTCCTCATACTCCGGTTATAGCAATTTTGAGTTTCTTGATAGTCTTGTTCCCGTATTAGGCACAATAGGATTAATCTTAATTGTTCTCGAGGCTGCACTTGAATTAGAGATAAAG
Source organism: uncultured Bacteroidota bacterium (assembly GCA_902594745.1). Taxonomy (GTDB): domain Bacteria; phylum Bacteroidota; class Bacteroidia; order Flavobacteriales; family Flavobacteriaceae; genus Marisimplicoccus. The sequence continues at coordinate 20,486 of CACJNF010000010.1, read as the reverse complement.
AAAGAAAAGGCACAGATTATAATTAAAGGGTTTTTAGCTGCATTGGTTATCCTAATTATCAATATTGTGCTAGTCAGTATTTTCTTTAATCAAGTTATAGGATTAGAATATTCGACATCTGTTATATATGCTATTCCTTTATCAATAATTAGTAGCGCAGTAGCAATTCCATCGGCAACTGGACTAATAACTAAGAATAAGGAGTTTGTTGTTTATGAATCAACATTCTCAGATATTCTTGGTATTATGATTTTTTACTATTGTATTAGGCAAGCAGAGAAGGGAGAAGCATTTATTGGACTTGAACCAATATTTACATTAATAGGACAGATTTTCTTAATCATTGGTATTTCAATTGTTATAACATATCTTTTATTTCAGTTGATCCAAAGAATTGAGCATCATGTAAAGTTTTTTCTTATTCTAGCTTTATTAATACTAGCTTATGAAATTGGAAAAGATTTTTTAAAACTTCCATCATTAGTCTTGATATTTATTTTTGGAATTTTTCTGTCAAATTTTACAAACCTTATTCCAAAGAGTTTAAAAAAATATATCAAAACTGATGATATTAAAAAGTCTGACTTACACGAATTTCATTTATTGACGGCTGAATCAACATTTTTAGTTAGAACCTTCTTCTTTTTATTTTTTGGTTTTTCAATACCTCTTGAGAGTTTTGTTGAGTTTGAACCATATATAATTGGTGCAACGGTTTTACTGATTATGTATGGAGTTAGATATTTTTATTTGGCTCTTGTATTAAATGATGAGGAATCCAAACCTCTTCTATACTTTTCACCAAGGGGATTAATAACTATACTTTTATTCCTAAGCATATCTGATTATGATATTCAAAAGAGTAATATTGTTGATGAAAAAGTGCTACTAGTAATTATTATTGCTTCAATGCTAATCATGATTCAAGGATCTATAAAGAGAACAAAGAAAGAAGATGAAAAATCTAGTGAACCCCAACAATCTCTATCTGAAATAGTCGACTCACAAATTGATAAAAAATGAAAAAATTAAAAATTTTAGTAATAACTGTAGCAGTCTTATTTGCAGTTGTTTATACTCTAAATCTAGAATATTTTGTAAAAGGGGTTAGAATTGTATACCTCAATGGAGAATCTACAGTCTTTATAGATGATTTAAAATATTTTGATTACGAGACCATTGAATCACCCAAAGAAAAATCACCATGGAAAGAGAGTGAGAATAAGACAACTAATTTTTCTTCAGAATTTGAGGATTATAATCAAAAAATGGGAACCGCTGCATATATTGTTATTCATAATGATAAAATCGTTGGAGAAAAATATTATGAAGATTATTCTGTCAACTCGTCAACTAACTCATTCTCTATGGCAAAGACATTTGTTTCATTAATGATGGCTAAAGCTCATGAACAAGGTTATATTAAAAGCTTTGAAGATAAAGTGATTGATTATATTCCAGATTTAAAAGGAGAATTTGCTAGTGATGTAAAAATAATTGATTTAGCGGCTATGACATCTGGTTTAGAATGGGATGAAGGTACATCTAATCCTTTTAGTCCTGTTGCTAAGCAATACTTCTATGAAGATGTCGTCAAGTTAATGTTAGATCAGCCATTTATTGACGCACCAGGTAAAACTTATCACTATTCAAGTGGTAATACCCAAATATTATCAATGGTTATTGAAAAAGCAACTGGTATAAAAACAAATGATTATTTTGAAAAAGAATTCTGGTCAAAAATTAATCCTGATAATGATGCATATTGGCAAATAGACAGTAAGGAATCAGGAAACGTAAAATCATTCTGCTGTTTTCATTCAAATGCAAGAGACTTTTCTAGGCTTGGTAAATTATATCTTGATAATGGGAGTTGGAATGGTGATCAAATTATTGACTCAACATTTATTCAAAAATCTCTAAAACCACATTTAGATGACTTTGATGCCTATGGAATTGGAGTGTGGTTGTCTAATTATAAAGATTTAAAAATATCTCTAATGAGTGGTCACCAAGGACAATATGTAATTATGATACCTGAAAAAAAATTAATAATTACTAGGCTTGGTAAAAGAGATGTTGATCTTGGTAGACCAGGAGTTTCGCCTGATGTGCTTGTATATATTGATGAAGCTTTAAAGCTTATTGACTAAAGAGACAGTTCAAGCTTTATTGGGCAATGATCAGAATGGTGAACATCACTTAAAATAGATGCATTAACTATATTGTCCTCAATTGATTTTGATACCATGTTATAATCAATTCTCCACCCCTTATTATTTGCTCTTGAATTTGCTCTGTAACTCCACCAACTATATTGATGCGGTGAAGAGTTTACAAAACGAAATGAATCAATAAATCTTTCTCCAATAAATCTATCTAACCATTCTCTTTCTTCAGGCAAAAAACCTGATACATTCTTATTTCTTATAGGGTCATGAATATCAATAGCCTTATGACAAATATTATAATCGCCACAAATAACTAAATTTTTTATTTCATTATTTAATTGATAAATATAATCTTTAAAGTCATCCATGAATTTAAACTTAAAGTCAAGTCTATCTAGATTTGTTCCTGATGGAAGATATAAACTTATTATAGATACCTTATCAAAATCAAGTCTAATGATTCTTCCCTCAAAATCCATATAGTCTATCCCTGAGCCATACTCAACATGATTAGGTTTTTGTTTTGAAAATATTGCAACTCCACTATAACCCTTTTTTTGAGCTGAAAACCAGAATGTGTTATATCCTAAATTTTCAATTTCAGAAACCTCAACCTGTTCTTTATTTGCTTTTATTTCTTGAAGACATATGACATCAGGAGATTCTCTTTTTAGCCAGTCAACAAATCCTTTGTTTATTGCCGCTCTTATGCCATTTACATTATAACTAATAATATTCAACTAAAGCTTTTTTAATAAACTTTTAAGTGTTAATTCACTATCAACAATAGATTTTAAATCTTCTATGTTTATTCTTTTTTGTTCCATTGAGTCCCTATCTCTTATTGTAAATGAATCATCTTCAATTGTTTGGTGATCAATCGTAATACAATATGGAGTCCCAATTGCATCTTGTCTTCTATATCTTCTTCCAATTGCATCTTTCTCATCATAAACAAGATTAATCTCATGACTAAACTCATTCATAACTTTTCTAGCATATTCTGGAAGTCCATCTTTTTTAAGTAGTGGAAGAACTGCTAATTTGTTTGGAGCAATTTGCTTAGGTATACTCATAACATTTCTTGTAGATCCATCTTCTAGGGTTTCTACTTTAAATGAGTTAGATATAATTGCAAGAAACATTCTGTCTAAACCAATAGACGTCTCAAGGACATATGGTGTATAGTTTTTATCTAATTCAGGGTCAAAATATTGAATTTTCTTACCTGAAAGCTCCTCGTGGCTTTTAAGATCAAAATCAGTTCTTGAATGAATACCCTCAAGTTCTTTAAACCCAAATGGAAAATTAAACTCAATATCACATGCAGCGTCAGCATAATGTGCAAGTTTATCATGATCATGGTATCTAAATAGACTTGAATCAATACCTAAATTTAAATGCCAGTTAAGTCTTTTCTCTTTCCAATGATTAAACCAATTTTCCTGGGTTCCAGGTTTAATAAAAAATTGCATCTCCATCTGCTCAAATTCCCTCATTCTAAAGATAAATTGTCTGGCAACAATTTCATTTCTAAATGCCTTACCAGTTTGAGCAATTCCAAAAGGAATTTTCATTCTTGATGTCTTTTGTACATTTAAATAGTTTAAGAAAATTCCTTGAGCAGTTTCAGGTCTTAAATATAAATCCATACTTGACTCTTCAGAAGCTCCTAGCTTAGTACTAAACATAAGGTTAAACTGTCTGACTTCTGTCCAATTACATGTTCCTGAAATTGGACATTTAATGTCCATATCGTCAATTATTTTTTTTACTTCTACCAAGTCATCTTTTTCAAATGCAGAGACCATTCTTGATTTTAGTTCATTAATCTGATTTGTAATTTCTAAAACTTTTGGGCTAGTATTAAGAAATTGATCTTTATCAAATTTTTCTTTAAATCTTTTTTCAGCTTTTTGAACTTCTTTTTGGATTTTAGAATTTAACTTTTCAATAAATTCTTCTATTAAAACATCAGCCCTATATCTTTTCTTAGAGTCCTTATTGTCAATAAGGGGATCATTAAAAGCATCTACATGGCCTGATGCGACCCAAGTCTTTGGATGCATAAATATTGCAGAATCTATACCTACAATATTTTCATTAAGCTGAACCATAGATCTCCACCAATATTCTCTAATATTATTTTTTAGTAGTGCACCATTATGGGCATAATCATATATTGCATTTAATCCCTCATAAATTTCACTAGATGGAAATATAAAGCCGTATTCTTTAGAATGTGAAATAATCTTTTTTAGAGAATCTTTATCCATGAGTATATTGCAAAAATAGTTCTTTTTACTATTTTAAATACTTTAATTTGTATTTGAATTTATTCAATGAAGAATTTAGTCTATATATCATTTTCGCTAATTATACTTTTTGGCTGTGCTAAAAGAGGAACCCCAACAGGTGGACCAAAAGATAGCATTCCTCCTGTTTTAGTTAATGCTAGTCCAAAATTAAATTCAACAAATTTTGATTCAGAAGAAATTAGACTAACATTTGATGAGTGGATAAAGCTAGATAAAGTTCAGGATCAACTAATTATTTCTCCTCCATTAGAAAAGTCATCTTATGAAATAAAACCCCTAACTGGAGTTACAAAAAAAGTTTTTTTAAAATTTTTAGACAGCCTAACCCCTGAAACAACATATACTATAAACTTCGGTAACAGCATTCAGGATAATAATGAAAATAATCCTCTAACTTTTTTTAGCTATACGTTCTCTACGGGTGAGACAATCGATTCCCTTTATATTAAGGGAAATACTAAAGATGCATTTAGTCAAGAGTCTGATGAATACGTCTCACTTCAATTATATAGAATTGATTCCATATTAAATGATTCAATAATTTTTAAGGATAAGCCAACGTATATAGCTAATACCCTTGATTCTACAAATTATAAGTTTCAAAATTTAAAAGAAGGAAAGTATTTACTAATTGCATTAAAGGATTTTGATAATAATTATTTGTTTGATCCATTCATTGATAAAATAGGATTCATTGACTCTTTAGTTACACTCCCTAGAGATTCAGTTTTTGATTTAAAATTATTTAAAGAAGAGACTGAAGTAATTTGGGATAAACCTCATTTTATAAATTCTGAAAAAATTGGATTTGGTTACTATGGAAAATTAGATATAGATAAGATAAAGATTGAGTCTAATATTCCAGATTCAGTTAATTATGTATTTATAAAAGAAAAAGAAACTGATACTCTAAATCTTTGGCTATCAAAAAATAGCTTCGATTCATTAAATTTCAGTTTAATTGAGACTGATACAACCAAACTTACAACAGTAAAATTTGATAGGAAGAGAGATAGTTTGATTGACTCTTTGAATATAAGTCCTAAGACAGTCAACGTAATCCATCTTAAAGAATCATTTAAGGTTTCTTCAAACATTCCTTTAAAAAAGATTGAAGATTCACTAATTACTATAAGAGATATTGACTCACTTATTATACCATTTACAACAAGCATTAACGAAAGATTAGATGAAATCTATATTGATTTCGAAGTTTCACCCTCGGACGATTATAGCATATTTATTAAACCAAGAGCAATTAAAGACATTCGAGGAACAGAGAATGACACTCTACAGTACAATGTTGTTAGTCAAACCTTAGAAGATTATGGAAATGTTTTTCTTGATGTTGTAACAAATAATGATTCTAAATATATCCTTCACTTGTTAGACTCAAGTTCTAATATTATAAGAGAGTTTAATAATGTTAATTCAAATTCAACATTTATTTTTGATTATATAAGACCTGGAAAATACACTTTTAGATTAATTGAAGATCTAAACTCAAATGATATTTGGGATACTGGAAATTATTTAAAACAAGTTCAACCTGAACCAGTATACTATTTTCCAAGTGAGCTTGATGTTAGGGCAAATTGGGATCTTAATGAAACATTTAATTTAAATCTTTTAAATTCTTTAAAGGATTCAATAAACTAAATTTTATGAAAAAAAATTTTTTACTACTTATTCTATTTTTTGTATCAAACATATACAGTCAGACAACTTATTTTCCATCAGAAAAATGGGAGTCTAAATCTCCATCTGAATTTGGTTACAACGAAAAAAAAATAAACCAGGCTATAGATTTCGTTATTGAAAATCAAAACCCTGGAAACAAGGATTTAAGAGTTGAGATTTTAAAAGGATTTTCCTCTGAGCCATATCATAGCATTTTAGGTCCTACTAAAAAAAGAGGCGAGACTAATGGGCTAATAATAAAAGATGGATACATAATTGCATCTTGGGGTGATACTAAAAGAGTAGATATGACATTTAGTGTTACAAAAAGCTATTTATCTGCTGTAACTGGTATTGCTTTTGATAATAAATTAATAAAGTCTGAAGAAGATTATGTGTCAAATTATGTATGGGATAAAACTTTTGATGGCAACAAGAATAGTAGAATTACATGGGAACATCTTCTTAATCAATCTTCTGACTGGGAAGGAAGCTTATGGGGCATAAACGATTGGGAAGATAGACCAGACACTTCAAAAGTTATTGATGATTGGAGGTCAGAACCTCAAAAAGAGCCAGGTACATTTTATAAATACAATGATGTTAGAGTAAACGTTTTAGCTTATTCTCTTCTTCATGTTTTTAGAGAAGCACTTCCAAAAGTTTTAAAAAAGTATATAATGGATCCAATTGGAGCTTCCAATTCATGGAGGTGGTATGGATATGAAAACTCGTGGATAAATTTGGATGGTGTAATGACACAATCAGTTTCTGGAGGAGGGCATAATGGAGGTGGAATATTTATAAACTCTGAAGATCATGCAAGATTTGGTTTATTGTATTTAAACAATGGAGTTTGGGATAATAAAAGAATTATCTCAAAAGAGTGGATTGATAAATCCTTGAATCCGTCTACTCCAAATCCTGAATATGGATTTATGTGGTGGTTAAATACAGAATGGAACAATCTTCCTGATAATCTATACTATGGTAGTGGTTTTGGTGGTAACTATATTGTAGTTATACCAGACGAAAACATGGTTGTTGTTGGAAGGTGGTTAGGAAGAAATACTATTGGTAATTTTATAGAGATGATTTTAAAATCTAAATAATTTAGATTTTAGCTTTATAAAACTCTCTGTTCATCCTAGCTATATTTTTTATTGAAATTCCTTTTGGACATTCTACCTCACATGCACCAGTATTTGTACAGTTTCCAAAACCTTCATCATCCATTTGTTTAACCATATTTAATACTCTCTCTTTTGCCTCTACCTTTCCTTGTGGTAGATAAGAAAATTGCGAAACTTTTGCAGATACATAAAGCATTGCAGATGCATTTTTACATGTTGCAACACACGCACCACATCCAATACAGGTAGCAGCATCAAAGGCATTATCTGCATCCTCTTTTCTAATTGGTGTAGTATTTGCATCTTGAGTATTTCCAGAAGTATTTATACTAATATAACCACCTGAATGTTGAATCCTATCAAAGGCTGACCTATCAACAACTAAATCTTTAATAATAGGAAACGATTTAGCTCTAAAAGGCTCAATAACTATTGAATCCCCATCTTTAAATTTTCTCATGTGAAGTTGACATGTTGTGATTCCCTTATCAGGGCCATGAGCTCTTCCATTTATAAATAGTGAGCAGCTACCACAAATTCCTTCTCTACAATCATGATCAAATGAAATTGGATCAATATTTTCATAGATTAATTTTTGATTAAGTACATCCATCATTTCAAGAAAAGACATATCTGGGGTAATATTATCTATAACATAATTCTCAAAGCCACCTTTTGACTCTGAATTCTTTTGTCTCCAAATTTTGAGGTTAAGTTTCATACTAATATTTTGCTGGGGTATTTTCGGTAACAGTTTTAAGAATAAAATCTCTTAAATCTTGATTTGATTTCTGAAGATCTTCTCTCCTTAAATACATCATGTGACCACTTTCATATCCTTTAAAAGTAAATCTATCGCTTAATTTCCCTGACGGGTCAACTTGTTGTATAGTATATTTCGCAGCAGAAAAAGTTGTTGCTCCATCATAATATCCAGATTGAATCAAAACATTTAAAAATGGGTTCTCTGCGATAGCCTCTCTAAACCTTCTTCTAATATTTACATTATCCGAGTTCCATGGTCTAACTGACAATTCATCTCTCGCCCATGTATTGTACTTTATATCTGTTTTAAAGTTTAATTTCTCTCTGATGTAAGAGTTCATTGCAGGAGTAAATGCATGGTCCCATGAACTAAGTTCTTGAGGATATTCAGGATAAATTCCTCCATCTTTGCTATCAATTCCCTTATATCTAGAATCTAATCTTCCAATTGTTAAGCCCTCTTCTCTTAATAATTCTTTCCAAAATAATCCAGTTGTTATTATTAGGTTATTATCTAATATTACATTGTATCCTATTCCTGTAAGGGATTCAATTTTTTTTGCAATGTCTTCTTTCAAATTTTTATTTAAATATCCACCTTTTGCAATTGAAGGAAGTAAATCATAGTAAGCAAAATCCTCGGAAATTTCAATTACATCAGACAAAGTTTTTTTCTGAAGTTCATCACCTAATTTTTTATGATACCATGCTGTAGCTGTAAAATAGGGAAAATCAACAACTGGCTGAACAATATTTCCACCACCTCTTGCATAGTTGTAATCTTGAAGTTCGTAATCAGCAGGAGAAACAAGTACTACTCCATTTAGATATAACCATTGATTTTGTTGTAACTCATGAGCTAATCCCATTACCCTTACACCACCATAACTTTCACCAACCAGATATTTAGGAGATTTCCATCTTTCTGATCTCGAGACAAAAGTACTTATCCACTCAGCTAAATATTTAATATCCTGATTGACACCAAAAAATTTTTCTGATGCTTCATCTTTAGTCATATCTTTTAGTATTCTTGAAAAACCAATATTAATAGGATTAACAAAAACAATATCTGCAACATCAAGAATTGAATATGGATTTGTCTTATAACCATATGGTTGTATAGGGTATCCTTCATCATCAATAATCAAACTATATGGTCCAGTATAACCCATGTGCATCCATATTGATGCAGACCCGGGTCCTCCATTAAATGAAAATACTAATGGACGATTTGAATTATCATCTATATCAGTTCTTTTATAATATGTATAATGAAGAGTTGCAATAACTTCGCCTTTAGAATCCCATATTGGCTGAGTTCCAATTTGAGCCGAATAGTTTACTTTTTTACCAAGAATATTAGTTGAATGTTCTGTAATAACCTTAGTATCTGAAGGAATTTTTCTATCAAAAGTCTGAGGGTGTAAATTTATTGATATTGAAATTAATAATATTGTTAGTATATATCTCATAATTATTTGTAAGATCTTGTTTTAACTTCTATTTCTTCATATTTAAGATCTTCTTTATGAAGTTTAGCATCAGAAGGCTCACCAACATATTCCCAAGCTGAAACAAATTTGAAATTTTTATCATCTCTAATAGCTTCTCCATCTTTTGTCTGATATTCTTCTCTAAAATGTCCTCCACAAGATTCATTTCTTTCTAATGCATCTTTTGCAAACAACTCTCCTAACTCAAGAAAATCAGCAACTCTAACTGCTTTTGCAAGTTCCTCATTATATTCACTAATCTTGCCAGTTACATTTACATTTTTATAAAAGTCGTTTCTCAATTTTTTTATTTCATTAATTGCATCAACTAAATCATTTTGATTTCTTGACATACCACATTTATTCCACATTATCTTTCCTAATTTTTTATGATAATGATCAACAGAATTTTTCCCTTTATTTGATATTAGCTTTATAAGTAAGTCTTGTACACCATTTTCACTCTCCTCAAATTCTTTAGTGTCAGTACTAATTTTACCTGTACTTATATCATCAGACAAATAATCCCCTATAGTATATGGTAAAACAAAATATCCATCAGCCAATCCTTGCATTAGCGCAGAAGCTCCTAACCTATTTGCTCCATGGTCAGAAAAGTTTGCCTCACCTATTGTAAAACAACCTGGAATTGTAGTCATTAAGTTATAGTCAACCCAGACACCGCCCATTGTGTAATGAACAGCTGGATAAATTTTCATTGGCATGACATATGGATCTTCATCAACTATTTTCTCATACATCTGGAACAGGTTCCCATATTTTTGTTTTATAATTTCTCTACCTAATTTTTTTACTATCTCAATATTATTCTCATCTTGTCCATTAAGTAATGCTTTTTCCTTACCATATCTAATAATTGCATGCGAGAAATCTAAGTACACAGCCTCTCCTGTTTTATTAACTCCAAAACCATTATCACATCTTTCCTTAGCAGCTCTTGAAGCAATATCCCTTGGAACTAGATTACCAAATGCAGGGTATCGTCTTTCTAAATAATAGTCTCTATCTTCTTCCTTTATATCAAGAGGTGATAACTTACCTTCTTGGACTAATTTAGCATCAGTTAAATCTTTTGGAACCCATATTCTTCCATCATTTCTTAATGATTCAGACATTAAAGTTAATTTTGACTGATAATCCCCTGATACTGGAATACAGGTTGGATGAATTTGAGTAAAACAAGGATTTGCAAAGTAGGCTCCTTTTTTATGAATCTTCCATGAAGCAGTCACATTACTCCCCATAGCATTTGTAGATAAATAAAAAATATTTCCATATCCACCAGAAGCAATTACAACTGCATGTGCTGAAAATCTTTCAAGTTTACCGGTAACGTGATTCCTTGCAATAATTCCTCTTGCTTTCCCATCCACTTTAACAAGATCCATCATCTCATGTCTACTGAACATCTCAATTTTACCTCTAGCAATTTGTCTGTTCATAGCTGAGTATGCACCTAAAAGTAATTGTTGACCAGTTTGTCCTTTAGCATAAAATGTTCTTGAAACTTGAACTCCTCCAAAAGAACGATTATCAAGAAGACCTCCATAATCTCTTGCAAAAGGTACTCCTTGAGCAACACATTGATCAATTATATTTCCAGATACTTCAGCTAGTCTGTATACATTTGCCTCCCTTGACCTATAATCTCCTCCTTTGATTGTATCATAAAAAAGTCTGTAGTCTGAATCTCCATCACCTTGATAATTTTTGGAAGCATTTATCCCTCCTTGAGCAGCAATTGAATGAGCTCTTCTAGGAGAATCCTGAAAGCAGAAGGCTTTAACATTATAACCTAACTCAGCTAGAGTTGCTGAGGCAGATGCACCGGCTAAGCCAGTACCAACAACAATTATATCAATATTTCTCTTATTTGATGGGCTAACAAGGTTTATGCTTCCTTTATGGGATTCCCATTTAGAGGAAAGGGGACCATTTGGGACTCTAGAATTTATAGTAGGTTTTGTTTTAATATTTTTTACCTCATTATCTAATAGCTTGGAAATCTCAAATTCTGATTTTAATTTTTCAGGAGTTAAAGGTTCTTTTTTAGTTTCAAAGGATGAGATAATAGATTCGAGTTGAGACTTAATTGACTTTATCTTTCTGTTTTTTGTGCCAGAATCTTTATCTGTTGACTTAACTTTCTTTTTGTCAAAACACCAATTTTTGTTATTAACCTTAAGGCTACAAAAAAATTTAGCCCTTTTATTATTATTATGATATATAAAAAAGGGTGAGACATGGTCGTCTTTACCATCTTTGTATTTTATGTGTTTTTCTGTAAGATATAATCCCATAATACAAATATATAACTTTTAATTTAGTTGTACCCCATTTTGTGCCCCAATATATTAATGCATTAGATTATGGAAAACTGCAATAAAAATAAAACCAAAAGGAATAAGAATAGAAAAAATAAATGTAAGTGATTTAATAGGTTTATAATATTTAGAATCAACACCTATAGTTTTAAATGATGAACTGAAACCATGTAAAAGATGAAGAGCTAAGAAGATAAATGAAACAGAATAAATTAAGGTCCTAATTGGACTTTCAAATTTATGTATTAACTCTTCATAGTATCTATTTGGATCTTCTGGAAGGAACTCAATATATTTATAATTCATCTCTGGAACCCAAAAATCATAAAAATGAAGGATTAAAAATAAAAGCACTACACCACCGCTAAATATCATATTTCTGGAGATCCATGGAGCATTATCTCCACCGGCATATCTTGTATAATTAGCACCTCTAGATTTTCTATTTATAATTTCTAAATAAAAACCCATTACAAAATGAAAAATGACACCAAATATCAATATTGGTTGTAATATAAATTGGACAATGGGGTTATTTCCCATAAAATGGGATAAGAAATTAAATATTTCCTCACTAAAAACTGAAGTAATATTAATTAGAAAATGTTGAGTTAAAAAAACTACAAGAAAGATACCTGACAAGGCCATTAAAAGCTTCTTTCCAATAGAAGATTTAAATATAGAAATCAACGACATAATAATTTTTCAGCTTGTAAAATTAAATCATAAAACTTGAAATAACTATTTTATTTTAAATTGATTTACTATTGTGGTATTATCAGTTTTTATAGAAATAGAGTAATCACCTTTCTGCAAATAATGTTTTCCGTTTTGAGATTTATTGTTTAAATCTAAATTTGCGCCATCTAATATTGTCAAATTATAATCAATAAAATTAAATCCCTTATCAATTGAAATTGATTTTGAAAATAAAATATCTTTGTCATTATTAATAATCTCAAAAGAAGCGTTGTGACTTGATTTAGACAAAATTGAAAACTTTAAACTTGGTGTAAAATAATTTTTATCTGTACTCCTCTTTGTACCCCATCTTTCAGAAAATCTAACATCCTTAACATCAAAAATTTTAATATCTTCTTGTTGATTATTAATATCATGATTCTGAATTAAGGCTATGTCAGCTAGATATATTGATCTACCGTGTGTTCCAACTAATAAATGCTGTTCCTCTTCCTGTATAACTAAATCATGAACAGCTGCAGATGTAAGACCTTTGTTAAATGGCTCCCAAGTTTTTCCTTGATCAAATGAAATATATACCCCATGATCATTTCCAATGTATAGAATATCTGGATTAACGTTATCTTCTATTACAACATTAATAGGTGAATCTGGTAGATTAGAACTAATTGATTCCCAAGTCTTACCATAATTCTTACTTTGGAAGAGATAAGGTGAAAAGTTATCCCATCTATATCCATCAAGAGATAAATAAACAACTTTTTCATCATGATTTGAAGCATAAACATTACTTACCCAAAGATCTTGTGGTAGGTTGCTAGAGATATTCTTCCATGTTTTTCCACCATTCTTTGTAACATGAATCATACCATCATCACTTCCAACATATAATACTCCCTCTTTAATAGGGGATTCTGAGATTGTAGTGATTGTCCCATATGGCACATTCCCTTTTTTGCCGCCTTTGGTCAAATCTTCAGATATATTTTCCCAATCATCTCCTTGATTAATTGACTTATGTAGAAAATTTGAGCCAAGATAAAGTACATCTTGATTATGTGGTGATAATAAGATAGGAGTCTGCCAATTAAATCTAAAAGGGGACTGACCTAGCTCATGGCTAGGTTTAATAGACTTTCTTTTGCCAGAATCTAAATCTAACCTAGCGTAAAAACCAAATTGATATCCTGTAAAGACAATATTAGGATTTCTATTATCAATTTGGACCTCCATTCCATCTCCACCTAGAATACCTTTCCAAGGATATTGACCTGTCATATTCCATCTTTTGTTCACTGATGAGTTATGAGGGCCCATCCAGACGCCATTGTCTTGAAGTCCACCATAAACGTTATATGGCTTTTGGTAGTCTACATTTATTGCATAAAACTGCCCAACTTCAGTAGAATTATTCTTAATCCAGTTTTTTCCATCATCGTAAGTTATATTTACTCCTCCATCATTTCCATTTATAAGATGTCCAGGTTTATCAGGATTTATCCATAGGTCATGATGATCAGCATGAACATTCTCCTTCCCTATCCTATAAAAAGTTTCTCCACCATCATCAGATGTTAAAATTGGAACACCATAAGTATATATCTTTTCACTATTACTTGGATCTACATGAATTTTTCCAAAATAATATCCATAAGTATTGTAAACTCCATCTAAATATGTGTTATGAGTTTTAAACCAATTTTTTCCACCATCATTACTCCTATATACTTCTGCTCCAATTATTGGAGTGTCAAATAATTCAGAGTTTGCATTTACTAAATATCTATACAAGTCCTCAGGCTGGAGTTTTCCCTCATTAATATCTTTTTTAATTGCTGCAGGTTTATACTTAGATGGAAATCTATTTGATCTTAAAAAAGCTTTAAGATCATCATTACTTATCTTATTGAAGTTTTCAAGTGACATACCTAAAAAGGATTCTTTGGTTAAACCTTGATCTTGTTCTTTTTCGGCGGATTCTCTAAAGTTCTGATTATCCACAACTGCGTAAACTATATTTTTATCAAAAACTGCTAATCCAATCCTTCCTATTCCAGATCCAGTTGGAAAACCAGATTCATCATTAGATATTAAGCTCCAATTATCTCCTCCATCAATACTTTTATATATACCTGAACTATTCCCATCTTCATCAAAGTTCCAAGCCTTTCTATCTTTTTCCCAAGATGTTGCATACATTACATTGAAGTTTCCTGGAGTATCCGACATATCAATAATTCCACTTAAATCATCTACATATAATGTCCTATTCCAATTTTCCCCTCCGTCTTTTGTCACATATACCCCTCTATTAATATTATTTGAATATAAGTGTCCAGTAACTCCAATCACTATATGATCAGAATTTTCTGGATTTATTAAAATTTTTCCAATATGATGACTATCATGCAAACCAACATTTTTCCAGTTTGAACCATCAGCATTTGTCTTTAAAATTCCTATCCCAGAATACGAGGATCTTGAAGAATTATTTTCTCCTGTTCCAACCCATAATATACCATTAGCCCAATCCATTGCTATTTCACCAATATTTTGAGTTGGCCAATGATCAGATATAGAATTAAATGATGTTCCATTATTATCTGTATACCAAACTCCCCCAGAAGCATATGCAACATAAAATTTTGTTGGATCTTGAGGATTGACCTCCAGCGCAACAACTCTTCCACTCATTATTGTTGGACCTATATTTTTAAATTCAATGTTTTTTACTCTAGATGATTTTACTAAAACCTCTTTATCCTTGTAGGCTTTAATTATACTTTCTGAATCAGTTGGATTTGGTTGAGAAAACACAATAACAGAACTAATTAAGCTTATTGAAATTGATAAAAACTTTTTCATAATTTTTAATTTTACCTTTAATTTAAAAACATTATATTAATTAGGAGTTAATTGATAAAAATAAAATGAGATATATTCCACTTAGTAGTTCAATATATAAAAGGAACAGAAGGAATTTCATGGATGAAATGAAGGGTAATTCTATGGCTGTTTTCAACTCTAATGATATATATCCAGTAAGTGCTGATTCCGAGTTACCATTTGAACAACATAGAGATATTTTTCATCTAACAGGTATTGATCAAGAAGAAACTATATTATTACTGTATCCTCCATCAAAAGATGATAAGACAAGAGAGATACTTTTTATAAGAAAATCGGACAATCATACTAAAGTTTGGGAAGGTGAGAAATTAAGTAAAAAACAGGCAAATGAACTATCTGGTATTAATAGTATATACTTTATTGATGATTTCAAAGATATCCTTAGTTCAATTGCAACTAAAGTTGATACTTTTTACATAAATAAAAATGAGCACTATAGAGCAAATTCCCCAGTTGAAACCAGAGAGGATAGGTTTATTTCATGGCTCTTAAAAAAGTACCCAGCGCACAATGTTGCAAAAAGTAATCCTATCCTTCAAAGACAAAGATCTATAAAGCACCCTGATGAAATTGACCAAATAAAAAAAGCGTGTGATATAACAAGGAAAGGGTTCAACAGAGTCTTAGAATTTATAAAACCTAATGTTTGGGAATATGAAATTGAGGCAGAATTTATTCATGAATTTATTAATAGCTCATCTAAAGGTTTTGCATATTCTCCAATTATAGCTAGTGGAAATGACAACAATGTCCTTCACTATATAAAAAACAATAAGCAATGTAAAAGTGGGGAACTAATATTAATGGATGTTGGAGCAGAATATGGAAATTATTCTAGTGATATGACTAGAACTGTTCCTGTGTCAGGAAAATTCTCAAAAAGACAAAAGGAAATATACAATGCTGTTTTAAGAGTTAAGAATGAAGCTACTAAATTGTTAACTGTCGGTAACAATTGGAAAATATTTCATGAGCAAGTAGGAGAAATTATGACAAAAGAGTTGCTTGACGTTGGGCTCATTGATAAAAATGATATAAAAAATCAGAGTAAGAAGAGCCCTGCCTACAAAAAATATTTTATGCATGGTACTTCACATCATCTTGGACTTGATACTCATGATTATGGACTTCTTGAAGATCCATTCCAAGAGAATATGGTTTTTACTGTAGAACCTGGTATTTATATACCTGATGAAGGGTTTGGAATAAGGCTTGAAGACGATGTAGTAATTCAAAGTAAGGGTGAGCCTATTAACTTAATGAAGGATATACCTATTGAAACAGACCATATTGAAGAATTAATGAATTAACTATCTTCTAGATAGTCTAGCAATTTCACCAAAACTTATATCTGAATATTTGAAGACCTTATCTTCGATAAGCAACTCAGAGTAATTGTCTAGCCAATCCTTATGAAAGGATAAGTCAAATTTGCTAGGATTATTTATAAAAAATTCAACTTCATACTTATCATCAATATTTCCAGGAAGAGATATATTCCTTGCATAATGAAAATTATCTACCAAATTAATATGTGGAATTAGATCAACATATGTTTTGAGGTCAGTTCTTTTATTAGTAACAACCGCATTAATTTTAAGGTAAGGGATAAAACCACCAGCGGGTGTCCCTTCTGGGATATTCTGGATGTCCCAGTTTACCCTTGCCTCTATATGGATATCAGTGAGTTCCTCTGCGAGATTATAATTTTCAGGGTAGACTATGTCCTTAATTGCTCCCTCAAAAATAAACACGATTCCTGGCTTTACTCTTTCTTCACCTATTATTAATTCTTGAGAAATTAATGAGTTTGATATTACTATGGATAAAATTGTAGTTAAAATATAGTTTTTCATAATTATTCAAATTCTTCTTTTTTTAAAATCTTTATGTCACTTATTAAGTTATCCATTACATCAATATCAGTACCATCATAAAAACCTCTGATTCTTCTTTTAGAATCAATTAATACAAAATTTTCAGTATGAATCATATCATATTGTCTTGGGCCTTCAATATCTTCTGCAACTAGATATGACTTTCTTGCTAAATTATATATCTGTTTTTTATCTCCTGTAACCATATTCCATTTAGAATCAATAATTCCTTTATCTTGGGAATATTTTTTTAAAACTTGGACTGAATCAATTTCTGGTGTAACAGTATGAGATAAAAGCAAGACATGATCATCATTAATGAACTCATCTTGAAGAACAATCATGTTTTCTTTCATGATTGGACAAATACCTGGACATGTTGTGAAAAAAAAGTCTGCTATATAAATCTTACCATCATAAGTTTCATTAGTGATAATCTCATTGTTCTGATTTACTAGTGAAAAGTCATCGATTTTATGAAACCTTTTCACATGCTGAATAGTACTATCAACTAATTGAAACTTTACCATACTAGGTTGATATATTGGTAATTTTTTCTCAGGTGTCAATACAATATAAAATGAAATAACTGTTATAAGAGAAATTATTATCATTGAAGTTGCAAAAAGCCAATACTTTTTTAACATATTTTTCTTAATTAAGGAAGACAAAGATAATTCATGGAAATAAAAAAATATTAAATTTGCTATTCAAAATATTTATATGCTATTGTCTCCCGAATTCTTTGTAAAAGCTGGACAACTTCTTTTGTCGCTTTCAATTCTTATTGTGCTTCATGAACTTGGTCATTTTATACCAGCAAAATTATTTGGCACAAGAGTTGAAAAATTTTATTTATTCTTTGATGTAAAATACTCCCTATTCAAGAAAAAAATTGGTGAAACAGTTTATGGTATAGGTTGGCTTCCGTTAGGAGGTTATGTAAAAATATCTGGAATGATTGATGAGAGTTTTGACAAAGAGCAGATGAGTAAACCACCTCAGCCGTGGGAGTTTAGATCAAAGCCTACATGGCAAAGACTAATTATAATGTTAGGAGGAGTAACAGTAAATCTAATTGTTGGATTTGTTATCTATATGATGGTTTTATTTGTCTGGGGTAAAGAGACTCTTCCACAAGATAATTTTCCATTAGGTATGCAGCCATCTCCAATTGTTCAAGAAATAGGTTTTGATAAAGGTGATAAGATTATTAATGTAGACGGAAAAGAGCTTGATAATGTTTTAGAGTTAAATTCAATGTTACTTTTTAGACCAATTGAATATGTTACTGTTCAAAAATTAAACGGATCAATCACAGAAATTGAGATTCCTTCCGATTTAGGAAGTGATATTTTTAAAAGTGGACAAATGAGGAGTTTTGATCCAATAATCGCAGCTAAGATTGATAGTGTAATTCCAGAGTCGCCTGCTCTCTATTCTGGGCTTCAATCAGGTGATAAAATATTAAGTGTTAATGATTTTATTATAAGTGATTGGCCTTCGTTCTCAAATTGGATGGATAGCAATTCAGAACAAAATATTAATCTAGTAGTTGAAAGGAACAATACTAATTACAGTATCTCTATTGAAAGAGATGATGATGGTACAATAGGAGTATTTCCTGCTTATAATATTAAAACAACAAATAAAAAGCTTGGTCTTATAGATAGTGTTGTTCAAGGTTTTGATTATGGATACTGGATACTCTATGATTATGTATCAGGGTTTCAATATATTGTTACAAAAGAGGGGGCTCAACAACTAGGTGGATTCGGAACTATTGGAAATATCTTTCCTGCTAAATGGGACTGGAAAGGATTTTGGATGAGCACTGCTCTTATATCTATTATTCTAGCATTTATGAATGTTCTGCCAATTCCTGCTCTTGACGGAGGACATGTTATGTTTTTGATATATGAGATGGTAACAGGTAAAAAGCTTAGTGATAAGTTTATGGAAACTGCAACAATGATTGGCTTTTTCTTATTAATTTCTCTTGTCTTGTATGCAAATGGTAATGATCTATTTAGATTTTTAAATGGATAAAAAAAAGGCTGAGTAGAACCCAGCCTTTTGAATTTCTATAATTCAAATACAAAAAATCTAGAAATTATATTTTAATCCTACGGATATGTTTCTTCCCATCTCATGTATACCTGCAGTCTTTAATCTTGAAAGATGGTCATAGTATTCTTTGTCAAATACATTATCTATACTCCAGAAAATATTTAAATCATTACCTAGTAATGATGTCATCCAATTTCCTGAAAGATTTAGAACTGAATATCCATCAGTTTCTTCCTCAAACATAGATACTCTACTTTGCTTTGTTTTAGCTAAAAAGTCAATTTCAAGAGAGTAATTGTCAGAAAAATCTAAATTAAAAGTCTGATTAAATGTTAATGGAGATATAAATGGAAGTGCATCACCATCAGCTGATTCTCCGTGAACATATTCAAGAGATGTATTAGAAGATAACCATTCAATTCCTGTTTGTTTTGAATAATGAACTTCACCACCCCAAAGAGTTGCGTTTTGCTGCATATAATTATAAACCTTATAACCATCTTGATTCATGCTAGACGGTGATACATATATATAGTCAGATATATCATTATAGAACAAATCAAATGCAAGAGATGAATCTTGATCATTTATTTCAAGTGAAATGTCAGTTTGAAAGCTTGTTTCAGCTTCAAGATTAGCATTACCTTTTTCATATCTAAACGTTCCGTGATGAACTCCATCAGCAAATAATTCAATTAAATTAGGAGCTCTATAACCTGAACCAAGATTAAATCTAAATGATGAATTATTAAAATCTCTTTTAATTCCAATTGAACCATTGAAATTTGAGAAATCAGAAGAACCCATCTCAGAGTTTATTGTTCTAGAATCATATCTAACTCCGATAAGTGCAGCACCATTTTCCATTTCAATTTGACCTAATCCATAAAGTCCAAAGTCGTTCATATCGGCATCAGGAATTAATTCTTCATGACCAAAGTTTTTATTCTCTTGTGACATAATATTAGTCCCAATAATAAGATTAAAAGTATCAGATTGTGGCATAGTTATGCTTGCAT
>CACJNF010000009.1 GCA_902594745.1 uncultured Bacteroidota bacterium | reverse complement strand
TGGATAATAATCTCTGTAATAGGTTGTTTATGACCATTCTTTACCTTATATCCTTTTCTTCTTTTCTTTTTAAAGACAATTACTTTATCATCTTTTAAGTGAGAAACAACTTTAGCTTCAACTGAAGTCCCTGACAATGCTGGTTTTCCTACTTGAACTTTCTTACCGTCATCTATAAGCAGAACATTGTCAAATGAAACTTTAGATCCCTCTTTAGCATCGATTCTATTTACAAAAAGCTTTTGATCTTTTGAGACCTTAAACTGACTTCCCTGTATTTCAACTACTGCGTACATTGTTATTTTTTGAATTGCAAAATTAAACTATTTATAATAATATACAAGAGATATTAGCGTTTATAGTTCTATCCAGTTTTCATTATTTAAGGACCAATCAACCACTTGTTTTATCCTTTCAGTTAACTTAATTGATGGTTGCCATCCTAATTTTTTCATTTTTTCACCTGAGAGCGAATATCTAAGATCATGGCCAGGTCTTGAGGAATGGAAGTCAACCATTTCATATTTTAATTCTTTATTTTGACAATTTGCAATTATTTGAGCAAGCTCTAAATTGTTTAGCTCTTCAGATCCAACAATATTAAATTTTGGACATTTAGCTCCTCCAAAATCTATTTCATCCTCTAGTTTATTTGTAATTATAAAATGTATAGCTTCGGCAACATCTTCAGCATGAATATAATGTCGAGATCCTGGAATCTTTTTGGTTTTATCTGAATGAATTGTTACTGATTCGCCATCTCTTATTTTTTTGATACACATAGGTATAAATTTTTCAGGATGTTGTCTTTCTCCAAAAACATTCATAGTATGAGTAATATAAATAGGTAAATTATAAGTGTTTTCATAGGCTACAGCTAATTCTTCTCCCCCAGCTTTTGTTGCACTGTAGGGATTTGTTGAATTATACCTATCATTTTCTTTATAATCTACACCTTTTGGAGCTGGGCCAAAAACCTCATCAGTACTAAAATAAATAAACCTTTCCAATTTATTTGAGGTGTTAAGTGTTCTTGCATACTCTAAAATATTTGCAGTACCAACTACATTATCTAAAACAAATTCCATAGGATAATCAATACTTCTATCTACATGAGAACCAGCAGCTAAATGGAGTATAATGTCTATTTCACCAATTTCTTTTTTAATCCATGGGTTAATTTCAGATTTGAGATCGTGATAAACTACTTTAACTCTTGACTTTTGTTTATTTTCAAGTTTAGATAAAATATTATCAAGTCTATTAAGGTTACCACTGTAGTCAAGTCGATCAAGAGAAATAATCTCCCAATTAGTATTATTTAGTAAATAATAAATTAAATGATGTGCTATAAACCCTGCACCTCCTGTGATTAGTACTCTTTTCATATTTTTATGTTATTAATATGCTCTTTTAACCTGTCTTTTGGAACCCAATTTAATAATTTTAAAGTATCATCATTTTCTCTAAGTGTTTTTCTATAATTTCCTGGTTGATCCGGAATGTTAATACATTTAACATTAAATCTTTCTTTAAAAAGTTGAAATACATTATTAATGCTGTAACTAATTCCAGTTCCAAGTTCCCAAGCATCCTGATGTTGAAGATTTGAAAAAGCAATTTTCTTTAACCCCTCAACAATATCATAGACATGAATAAAGTCTCTTCTTTGTTCCCCATCACCAACTATTGGAAGTGGTTCTCCTTTTATAATCATCGATCTCCAAATTCCAATCACATTCCCATATCTTTCATCAACATTTTCTCCGGGACCATATACATTATAAAACCTAGCTATTTCTACATTTACATTATAAGAATCTTTATACAATTTACAAACTTCTTCTCCAAGAAACTTATACATAGCATATGGTGATTCGGATGGCTTGTGATGTTTTGATGAGGATCCAGCATAAATTACTTTTGTATTATTTAATTTAGACCATTCCATTACTCTTGAAGTGCCATTTACATTGACACGTAAAGACTCCTCTGGATTATCAAATGAAGGTTGAACTCTCGATTGAGCAGCTAAATGGAAACAAAAATCAAAGTCATTAACAATATTATTAATATTTAATATATCATCCTTAATATATTTAACTCCATCTAATTCGTTAGCTTTTAAGCCCGTGGAGTAGTCATCTAATGAAACTATTTCAAAGTTTAACTCTTTAAGACCTTTAATTAAATTAGAGCCAATAAAACCTACACCTCCTGTTACTAGTATTTTTTTCATTTATTTTATATTACTGTCACCGTTACCTATTTGGAATACTTTGTACTCAAGTGATTTTAGCAACTCTATATCTAATATATTTCGTGTGTCAAAAATATGTGGCAAAACAGCATCAACAATATTTAATTTAAAATTTTGCCAGTCTATTTGTTTAAACTCGTCCCATTCAGTAAGTACAATAATTGCATTAGAGTTTGATAAACACTCAGATAAAGTATTATTAATTTTTACCTGATTTAATAAGCTTTTTATCTCTTTTAAATCAAGGTTCTTAGATTCTAAGTATGTTGTAAGGTCTTGAATTATTTGTTTTTTATCAGCCAAAGGATCATATATTTTCAGACTCGCTCCATTAATAATTAAATCAGATGAAATTGGGATAGAAGATGATTCCCTTGTATCATTAGTATCCTTTTTAAAAGACCATCCTAGTATAGAGATTCTTTTGTTTTTAAGTTCTACAAGTGATGAGTTGATAATATTAAAGATTCTCTTTCTTTGATAATCATTAATTTTAACTACTTGATACCAGTACTCTGCAACCTCCTCTAAACCATATTGCCTGCATATATATACCAAGTTTAGAATATCTTTTTTGAAACAACTACCGCCAAATCCAGGTGATACATTAAGGAATTTATCTCCAATTCTATGATCTTTTCCGACAGCAACAGACAGCTCATTAATTTTAGCCTCTGTTTTTTCTGTTAGAGCAGACAAACTATTAATTGATGAGATTCTTTGAGCTAGCATAGCATTTGATGCTAATTTGGAAAGCTCTGATGACCATATATTAGTTTTAATAATTCTTTCTCTAGGTATCCAGTTTTTATAAATATTGACAAGACTCTCCATAGCAGCTAAACCCTCATCAGTTTGATCACTACCTATTAATACTCTATCTGACTTAAATAAATCTCTAATCGCAGTTCCCTCAGCTAAAAACTCAGGATTTGAAATTATTTCAAAGGATACATCATCTTGTTTATGTTTATTAATTATTTCTTTTAATCTCTCTGCAGTCCTTACAGGTAAAGTAGATTTTTCAACAATTATTTTGTTTGATGAGGAAACTATTGCAATTTGTTTAGCACATTGATCAATATTAGTTAAATCTGCTGCAAATCCTTTTCCTTTTCCTTCTTTTTTTGTTGGAGTATTAACAGCAAGAAAAATCATTTCAGATTCATCTATATGTTTTTCTGTATCTGATGAAAAAAAAAGATTTTTATTTCTAACTACTTTAATTATATCGTCCAACCCGGGTTCTTTTACAGGGAAATCATTTGTATTTGAGCTATTCCATGCATCAATCCTTGATCTATTTGAATCAACTACTGTAATCTTAATATTAGGACACTTTAGAGCAATAACTGCCATAGTTGGGGTACCAACATATCCAGCGCCAATACAACAAATTTTTCTAATCATTATTTTCTATTAACCAAGATGAAGATTGGATTTTTTCTCCAAGTCCATCAATTAATTTAATTCCTAATTTGTTACAAATTATAGATTCTGGTATATGTTTATTATTCTGATCGCCACCATTTGCAAAAAATAATTCAAATTGACTTGAATATTTTGCATGTATCATTAAAATAGTTTTATTAACCGATTTATCATCGTCAATTGACATAAAAACTTTATCAACGACTTTTAACTCTTCAACTATAATTTTTCTTTCATTTTCATCCATAAAAGGTTTTGATCCTTTAATTTCTCTTTGAAAGTCATTGTTGATTATTACAAAAAGCATATCTCCGTGCTTTTTTGCTAGTTTAAAATATTCAATATGCCCTTTATGTAATGGATTAAAATATCCTGAAACTATAATTGCTTTCATTATTTTCTATTATAATCGTCATCTAGCCTAACAATGTCGTCTTCTCCAAAATATGAACCTGTTTGAATTTCAATAAAAACAAGATTTTCTGTTCCTTTATTCTCAACTCTATGCTTATCTCTTTTATTTATTTTTATTGTAGATCCCTCACTCAACTCGAATTTTTCATCATTTATAGTTACAATTCCCTTTCCACTTATCACATACCAGAGTTCAGATCTTTTATTATGATATTGATAGCTAAGTCTACTTTTTGGGTTTACTTCAATCTTTTTGATTTTAAAACTTTTATCTTCGGACAAAACAATATAGGTTCCCCAAGGGCGATTTTCCTTTTCAAAAAAATCTTTCATAATTCAATATATTGAGTTTAATGGGTTATACTCTTTAACTATTTTCTTCATTCCATTTACTAAAGATAGATTATCACTATTAGATTGTGCGTCTTGTATTAATTCTTCAATTAGCTTATAGGTTAAATCTTTAACTTTATCTTTATCAGCAATTAGTACAAGTGGATTATACGATTTTTTTAAGCTCTCATTATCTGTTAGTAACTCTTCGTAAAGTTTCTCTCCCTCTCTTAGTCCAATATATTCGATTTTAATATCCTTATCAACAGTTTTTCCTGATAGTCTAATCATTTTTTTTGCCAAATCTGAAATTTTAACAGGTGAACCCATATCAAAAACAAAGATTTCACCTTTCTCACCCATAGCTCCAGCTTCTAAAACTAGCTGAGAGGCTTCCGGTATAGTCATGAAGTATCTATTTACCTCAGGATGAGTTACAGTGACTGGTCCTCCATTACTAATTTGATCCTTAAAAATTTTAACTACAGATCCATTTGAACCTAGAACATTACCAAATCTTGTAATAACAATATCGATGCTCTCATTAAAAAATTTTGATAGATATAACTCACATATTCTTTTTGTAACTCCCATTACACTAGATGGATTAACAGCCTTATCAGATGAAATAAATACAAATTTGGAAACAGATGAATTTAGAGATATTTCAATCAGATTTTTAGTTCCTTGAACATTATTTATAATTGCAGCTTGAGGATTTTCCTCCATCATCGAAACATGCTTAAATGCTGCTGCGTGAAAAATTATGTCTGGCTTATATTTATTAATAATTTTAGAGAGTAAAGGCTTATTTAGAATTGTATCAACGATATATCTGAAGAAAATGTTGTTCTCATGTTTAGACAATTCTGACTTTAAATCAAACATTGGTGTCTCAGAATTATCCAGTACTATTATTTCTGCTGGATTAAATTTTAGTATTTGTCTAATTATTTCACTTCCAATTGAGCCTGCTCCTCCCGTTACCAAAATTTTTTTTGACTGGTATTCTTTAGTTATATTTTCTTTGTTTAGAACTATTTTATCTCTTGATAAAAGATCTTCTATTTCTAAAGGGTTTAAAGAAAATTCTGATAGACTTTCTAGAAACTTGCTCTGTTCTGGAAATTTTACAATATCAAAATTTGCTGAGTTTTTTAATTCATAAATAAATTCTTTGGACTTAAGATCAAGAGATTCTGGAATAAGAATTTTTTTTATGTTTTTTGAATTAATTATTGATATTAAATTATGATCTAAATCGTAAGACTGTAATGAAGATGAACCGAAAGAGTTGTTACTAGTTGAAATTATTCCTAATACTTTAAAATATTTACTTTGATTTAAAAAATTGATTATTAAACTAAGATCTTCACTAGAGAAGACTAAAGTATTCTCTACAGAAAACTCTCCAAAATTTTTAAATAAGACTTTAATTAAAAATCGATAAGAAATAACTACTGATAAAGAAACGTAATAAACGATTAGCAGATCATTAGAAGTAAATTGAGATAGTATTACAGAAAAACTAGATAATTGAAATACAATAAAAAAGGATACTATAAAACCTAGTATAAGCTGGAAAAGACTTTCAATGGAATAATATCTCAGTGATGTTTGATAAGCCCTAAATACATAAAGGAAAAAAAAATTTATTGCTGGAATTAAAATAACAAAAAATAAATCTACAGTTATAAAACTATCTATTTGATAAAGATTATATGAAAGTAGAATCAATGCTGTTGTTAGAAAATCAAAAAGCATGATTGTCCAACGCGGGTATTTTTTTTTAAAAATCTTATCAATAAATATGTCAAGCATACTATTCCCTTGAATTAATTATGTCGTTAAATCCTGGTGGAGGAAATGGCTCTAGTTCCTTATCCCTCTTACAAGCGTTAATAAGTTTTTGATCACAACCTATATTAGTCAGAAAGTTAGTTATATTTTTTAAAACGACCTTTTTATTAATAATCCCGATTATTGTCCAAATTATTAATTTAATATCTATTATTAAGCTTTGATTTTCAATATAGATAATAGCCAATCTACTCTTCCAAGGTCTTATTATTTGATTATATTTCAAGTCAGGATTATCACTACCTTTTAAAATTTCTCCTTCATCTGAAAATACAATCGATGAAAAATCAGTAATTCCAGGTCTTACAGTTAATATTTTATTTTCAATCTCAGAATATAAATTGGTTTCATTTAATACATTTGGTCTTGGTCCAACAAATGACATCTTGCCCATAAATACATTGAATAATTGTGGGATTTCATCAATTTTAAATTTTCTTACAACTTTTCCAATATTAGTTATTCTATTATCATCTTCTGCTGTAGAGTCAACACCAGATGAACTTGCATTAACTATCATTGATCTAAACTTAATCATTTTAAATAGCTTGCCATATTTTCCAACACGATCTGCAACATAAAATGGTGATTTAAAGTCTTGAAGCCAAATTAATAGAGAAAAAATTATAATTAAAGGCATTAAAACAATTATGCCAATTAAGGATAATATAAAATCAAAAAGTCGCTTCAAATTATTTTTTTAGTAGCTTCAATTATTCTTTCTTTTGATATGTAGTAATCTTCCTCTAATACTTTAGATGTAGGAGCTGGAGCATTTTCAAGTGTTACCCTCATTGGTTTAGATTTAAAGATAGAGGGGTTTAATTCTTCAGTTACTGAGCAAATTACTTCGGCAGCTATTCCACATGAAGACCAGTCTCCATCAACAACTAATAATCTTCCAGTTTTTTCAACAGATTTAAGAATTATATTATAATCAATTGGGTTTAAAATTCTAAGGTCTATTATTTCCGGTTCAACTCCAAGTTTTGAAATTTCTTTTTTGCAGTCAATTATTTGTTTCACTGTGTATCCAGAACCAACAATAGTTAAATCATCTCCTGTAGATATGATTTCTGGCTTTACATCTTTTAAATCCAGAAGTTTTAGACCTTTATCAAAAGATACTTCGTCATATAACCACCTATCGTCCATAAAGATTACAGGATCGTCTGCAAGAACTGAGGATATTAATAAATCTCTAGCATCATTCGCATCATAAGGCATTACCACTTTTAAGCCAGGGATATGAGCAAACCATGATTGAAGAGATTGAGAATGTTGAGCACCTTGTTCGCCACCTCTGTTAATTATTGCTCTAAAAGTTGCAGGTGCTGACGAGTTGTTACCGAACATATGCCTCCATTTTGCTGCTTGAGTTACAATTTGATCTATAGCTAGTAACATAAAATCAACACGAGGGTGAACCACTAAAGGCTTAAATCCTGTAATGGAAGCCCCAATTGTTGCTCCAGTTACAGCAAGTTCTGAAACAGGAGTGTCAATTACACGAGATTTCCCAAATTTTTTATCTAAATCCTTCATTGTTTCACCAACATACCAAGGGGACCATAAACCTTGACCTATAACAAAAAACTCATCATGATTTTCTAACAAGTATGTAAATGCCTCATGAATTGCCTTAGAATATTTAATTTGTTTGCTCATGAGTAAACGAAATTATTTAGATTTGATTTGTCTGGAAATTTAGCATTTAAGGCTTTATCCCAATCACTATCAATTTTTTCAAGAATCTCATTCTCCATTTTTTTTAGTTCTTCTTTTGATAACTTATTCTCTTTAATTAATTCATTAACTAGGAGTAGTATGGGATCTCTGTCACGCCATTTACTTAAATCTTGTGATCTCTTTACTCCAACATCTTCATCTTCTCTAAAACCAACATGCCCCTTCCACCTATATGTTAACGCCTCAATAAAAATAGGTTTGTGAGATTTTCGAACTGATATAAACTGATTCTTCATAAATTTATATAATTCTGTAATGTTGTTTCCATCCAATACTTTGGATTCAATCTTATGTGCTAAAGCAAATCTTGAAGTATATAAATCTGGTTGTCTTTGGTCTATTCTAAGGTGACTTGAAAACAAATTATTTTCACATATAAAAATTGTAGGTAAATTCATAACTGATGCAAGATTTAATGATTCATGCAAAACACCTTCCTCACAAGCACCATCTCCAAAATAACTTATCGATATATTCTCTTCTTTTTTCAATGAAATAGACAGGCCTGCTCCAGTTGCTATTGGAATTGTTGCACCAACAATAGGAACAGATCCATAAAATCCATTTTTTTGATCGATTATATGCATGGAACCTCCCATTCCCTTTGAACAGCCATCTTCCTTACCAAGAACTTCACAAAAAAGGGAGTAAGTATTCTCATTTAATGCTAAAAAATGAGCATGGGATCTATGAGCCCCGAATGCCTTATCTCCATCAATCATTGATAATCCTGCAGCAACAGCAATTGCTTCCTGGCCAATTGCAAGATGGCATGGGCACTTTATTACTCCATTTTCAACATTATCAGAAATTTTTTCTTCTGCTTTTCTTATTAAAATCATTTTGTAAAGCATTTTAATAAGGGTTTCATTTGAAATAGTTGAAATATCTAACTCAGAAAAATGAGTAAAGCTGTTAATATCATTAAGATTTTCAAAATTACTCATAAAACGATTTTATTTTTTCACATATATATAAGACTTCCTCATCTTTTAGTGAAGTATTCATTGGAAGCATTAAACATTTTGTATACATTTCTTCTGTATAAGGAAGTCCTGAACCTTTAAAGCCTAAAGCAACAATTGAATGAACAGGCTGTCCGTTCCATTGAATCAATGTTCCTATTCCGCTTTCATTTAGATACTCCTTGAGCTTATCTCTATTATCAGCTTCTATTTCATAATTTTGATAAACATCAAAATAATCAGAGTCATTCTCTGGTGAAGGTGGAAGTAAGAGCTGTTTAATATCAGATAAATTATTTTGATAGAGTTTCGCTATATCTCTTCTTCTTTTGACTTCATCATCATAATAAGATAATTTAAAATTAAGAATGGCTGCTTGAAGATTGTCAAGTCTTGAATTAAATCCCCAGTCAACAAAAATACCATCTTCATTTCTTCCATGATCTCTAAGAATTTTTACTTTTTCATACATTTTTTTATCGTTAGTTACAAATGCTCCACCATCTCCAAATGATCCGAGGTTTTTTGCAGGATAAAAACTAATTGTAGCACCTTTATCAAAGGAGCCAATACCTCTATTTTTAAATTTAGCTCCTAGTCCTTGAGCCGCATCTTCTATTATAATTAAATTATTTTCTTTAGCGATTTTTAATAACTCATCCATGTCACAACACCTTCCATTAAGCTGAGTTGGGACAATAGCCTTTGTTTTTGAAGTAATTAGAGACCTAACTGAGCTGGGATCTATCATATGATCTGGCTTACAATCAGCAGGAATAGGTTCAGCACCCACGAATTTTATCGCATTTGCAGTAGCAATATATGTATGTGATGCAAAAATAACTTCATCATCTTTTCCTATACCAGCAGCTAATAATGCCAGCCAAATTGCATCAGTTCCATTAGCTACTCCCAGGGCATATTTTACACCAATGTATTTTGCAAGATTTTCTTCAAATTCTTCCAGATCTTTCTGAAGAATATAAGCACCCCTATTACCAATATCTGTAATAATTTCAATGAATTTTTCTTCTTTTGATTTAAATAAATACTGATAATTAAAAAATGGGATTTTCATAAGACAAATTTAATTATATAAATAGAATGTACATAAGTTTTATTCATTTATGATTAATTGAAAGATTAGTAATTATAAGTAAAATAAATGCACTAACATTTGCAATTAAAAATCCATAAACAGGTGTTAACATTGTAAAATTATCATTAATGACAAATAAATAGATAAGATTTAAACTTAAAGAGGTAAATATTATTATTATTAAGATTAAATACTTCCTTTTACTCAACAATGGAAACTGACAAAAGTTATTTATCATAAAAATGAAATTAGAAATAAAAATTATTGAAAATAAAGTTTTGTCTCTGTAGAATTCATTAATAGGAATAATAATTAAATCATATGCAAAAAATATTACTACGAAAAAAATCAAAAAAAGTATGGATGTTAAAAGTATATCCTTAAACAGATTACTTGACATTATATTATCTGAGATTACTATCTTTTTTGAAAAATCTGGAAGTGAGTAAAAGGTTATGTAGCCTAGTATAGTAATTGGAGCTGATGCAAGCATAAAATTAAAATTATAAATAGCAAGAGTGTTTATGTCAAATTCACCAACTATTATAAGATTAATAAGAATACTGCTAGTACTTGATAGGATATATATTAAAACAAATTGAAAACCATCCATCAATAATTTTTTTAACTGATCAAAATTTTTTTTAAAAACATTTATGTAGTTATTTATACTTAAGTCAAAATATAGGTATGATATTACTAGTGTGAAAGTAAAATATGATATTGAGGAGACTAAAAAAGAAATATAAAAATCATTGGTTAAAAAATATATAATCAATATAACAGAGACTTTAACTAAAGACCTGGATAATATGAAATTTGAGTGTAGTTTTAACTTATCCTGAACCCTATTTCTAACAATTATGTACTCAGATAAAATATCTGAAATTATAACAATAAATAATATAATTAAATATTGAATAAATATAGGGTTACCATAAATTACATTAGTAAAAAACTCATTAAATAAAAAAATAACTAGAAAACAAAAAATTGAGACAAAGATTGATAATGGTATAAAGAACTTAAAGAATACATTATGTAAATTTTTGTCTCCAGCCACAGAAACTACAAAAGGAATAGCTACTCCAAACATTAAAATATTCTGGAAAAAAGCAGATATAAAATTTGTCTGGTTTAATATTCCATATGATTCACTTGAAAAATAATTTGCAATGAAAAAATGAAACAGTAATATAAAAACCTTCTCAGTTGTTAAAATTGCAAAATATAAAACTTTCCTTCTTTCTAGGTTCAATAATGAAAATAATGAATCGATCATGTCATTTCCTTTTTAAAAATTAATCTTTTTGCATATTTTTTAGCTGTTGAGGAGGGTAATTCAGAGTCTTTTGTCTCTATTAATTTATAATTAAAATCGTTCAATATAGTTTCATAATTTTTAGAAAAAATATATTTCTCTTTGTCCCATTCAGGGTTTTTAGCATGAAAGTCATCTATAATTATGTACTTAAAATAATCAGAGTATTTGCGAAAAAAAAGTTTAATTTTTGCTTCACTTATCATATATAAAACTCTGTCAAAAATAGCAAGGTCAAATGTTTTTAAGTTGTTTATCTTTAAATAGTTAATGATCTCTATTTCTTTAAGTTTATGAGTAAAAAAATATCTTTGATTTTGGTTATCATTTTTTACAAATTTTATAGCCTTTTTACTTATATCATAACCAAAAAAATAAATTTCGTTCGCGTTTTTTTTTATAGAAAAAAAATTTGGCCCACTGGCACATCCAAATTCAAATATTGACTTTAGTGAATGTTTATTTAAAAATTCACTGTAGAACTCACGTCTTATGTTTACAGAATCATTTTTATAACTCGTCCAAACATCTGGTTGTATAATATGTCTAAACCTCCAAAATATTTTTGTTTTAGCTATATTATTTCTGATTAAATTATAAATCTTTCTAAACATAATCTTTAACAACTTTTTTAACGTGAGTTAAATAATTTTTTAAAACTGTTTCCTGATCAAAATTTTTATTATAATAATCTATAATCTTTGACTTTTGATTACCATTTGATTTTATTTTTGTATATAGCTCTGAAATTTTTCTAGAAAATGAATCTGAATCAAATGCATTATAATTTAAACCAAAGTTTTTATCCTCAACCATATTCCCAACAACTCCATTTCCAAGAGTTGTAATAAGTTCTAGACCTTCTGACATATATTCAATAACTTTTCCTGGTATTGCTTCTAAGAACATTTTTTTTGGAAGGTAAGGACATAGTCCAATATGACTAATTGTTAATAACGACTTTATTTGAATTGCATTAATGTAACCAGGAAATATAATATTCGGATTGTTTTTAGCAAGTTTTTCGAGGCTAGCTTTTTTATGACCTGATCCACAAATTATTAGTCTAATATTTGGGTTTTGTAAATTAGAAAAACCTTTAATTACTGTTTCTAAGTCAAATTGATAACCCAGAGTACCAAAAAAACAGATATTTACAAAGTTTGAATTTGGATTAATTCCTAATTTTTTCCAAAAAGTTAATGAATCATTTATTTTTTCATGACTAATGTTCAACTTTTTATAAGTGTGAGGAAAATACGCGTCAAACTTATTTTTCTCTCTGTTAATTTTTCTTAATGCAATATTCAAAAAGCTTTCAGTTATTCCAATAATTCCAGTTGCATTTTTTAGCATCTTATTTGTAGAGAAATATAGTGGACTTAGAAGCATTTTTCCAATAAAATTAATTTTACTCGGGAATAAATCACTAAATGCCTCGGGCCATAAGTCCCTATAATCAATAATTACTGGAATCTTATTTATATCTCCAAATTTTACTGACTCTTGACATAGTCCTAATGTTGGAAAAGAGGCTATTATAATATCAGGTTTTTTATTTTGACTGTATATTTTTTTTGAAAATGATTTTTTAATTTTTAAATGATCTATTATTCTTGAAATTGACACATTTTTTTTATACCCTGTTCCTTTTAATAGTTTTACTGTAAGATTTTTGTTAGGGTAATATTCTTCATCATTAATCATCTCAAATTCTTTTGTAAAATGATTAAATTTTGATGTCCACCATATGACTTTATTTTTAGAGTTTTTTGAAATATACTCTGCAAGAAGTCCATGTCTGTGAAGTCTTAAATTATTTTTATTATTTATAATTGGCTCACCTATTGTAACTATCCAGATGATCATCTTTTATTAATTAAATTAAAAATTAACTCTTCTAATTGTTGTGATCGATATCTATAAGAAAACATTGAACTTTTTTGCTCATCTAATGAAATTCCTTTCTTAGTAATTTTATTTTCAAAAAAGTCTATAATCTGATCCTCTTTTTCAAGAATATATCCTCTAGATATTTGATTTAAAATTTTTTTAGATTCTGAATTCTTTTTACCACCAATACATATAATTGGTTTATTAACGCCTATATACTCAAATAACTTCAAAGTTAATACTGCACTATCAGTGATAAAATCAAAAAACATCAAATAATCATATTTTTTTTGAATATTTTGAGAATCTTTTCTAGAGAATTGTCCAATATGTTTAACATGATCACCTACCGAGAATCTATCAATTAAATTAGAGAGTTCATCATAATGCTTGCCCATAAAATGAAATTCAATATTTTTAGATTTTAAATTACTAATTGACTCAAAAAATAAATTGACATCTTGACCCTTGAAATAGATAGCGCCAACATATAAAACATATATTTTCCCTTCTTCAAGTTCAGGAAAGTTTTGTTGAATTAAATTACTTGTTGATAATTCTTGATATCCATTGTAGATTACACCAACTTCTTTTTTTAAAAAATTTTGTTGTTTTTGAGCCCAAGGATTAGTAACTGTTAAAATTTTGTCAGGATATTTCATTATCTTTTTTTCAATCATACTATCTAGCATGTATCTTAACTTGATAAATGAGTATACTTGATTTTTTGACCACAGATCCCTGTAATCAGCAATCCAAACTACATTTTTATTTTTCTTTTTTATTTTATATGCTGCAATATGTGAGGTAGCATAAGGGAAACTGCTAACAATAACTATTTTTTCGTTTAAATTTTGAAAATTATCATCAAAAATTTTAATATAATTTTTTAAAGTAAAAATATACTGATCAGGAAATGATAGATTTAAAAAAATGTTCAGAAAAATTTTTTTAATTAATAAAAAAAAAGAACTAAATCTAGGACGAGAATTTATTTTATTTATTGGTACAGATTTTTTAATTGATCTATAAAAATTTATCTTTCTTTTAAATGTCAGTAATTTAATTTTTTTATCAAAATTGATAGGCATATCATCTTGATTTAGGAAACCATCATAGTCTGAGCCAATAACAAATTTATCAAACAAATTATCATCTAAATAATAAAGTAAATTTGATATCCTTGGAGCACTATGTTCCAAATCGGTAATAGCTATTATTTTAATTTTTTTATTCGGCATTATAGATTTTCAACATTTTATTCATTTCATTACTGTATGAATTGAACTCAATGATTTTCTTTCGCGAGTTTTTACTCATTTTTACCTTTACATCCAAAGGTAAATTATAAAATTCTATTATCTTTTCTGCTAGATCTTCAGGAGAAGATGTCTTAAATAAAAGTCCCTCATCTTTTGTAATCCAGAATTTATTTTCTGAATT
The DNA here is from genome assembly GCA_902594745.1 of uncultured Bacteroidota bacterium. Classification (GTDB taxonomy): domain Bacteria; phylum Bacteroidota; class Bacteroidia; order Flavobacteriales; family Flavobacteriaceae; genus Marisimplicoccus. The sequence goes on along the minus strand of CACJNF010000009.1, from coordinate 25,016 downwards.
ATCAGCTGATATAGGTATAAGTCCTGTTGACATGGACTCTGAAGTTGAAGCAGCAATACCTGCGTCAGTTGTTGAAGTGGATATATAAAGATTATATTTTTCTAGAATTGAAGGTAGTTTATCATATTCAAATTTTCCTTTCAAAAAAACCGATTCATTTAAATTAAGAGATTTAATTAATGATTGAAGATTATCTTTAAGTGATCCCATTCCATAAATGTCAATTTCAAAATCAGCATCACTATCTTTAAGGATTTTTGCAGCTTTTATTAGTGTACTTATGGAATAAATACTCTCAAGATTTCTGAGTGAAATTATTTTTAGCTTCGAAAATTGTCGGTATCTATCATAATAAGAAAAAACATCAGTATTAGTTCCAAAATTTATTCTATGTATATTTTTTTTCTTCTTAGTAAATCTTAAAATTTCTTTTTTCATAAAATCTGCGTCAACAGTTATAATATCAGCTTTATCAATAATTTTTTTAACTAAAGAAAACTTAAATGATCTTTTTTTTACAAGTTTTAAGTCACTACCCCAAGGGGATATAACAAGTTTTCTGAAATTAAACATTAATAGCAGATATGAGAATTTACCTATGTAGTGAAGATGCACTAAATGGTAATTATTTTTTAAAATTTTTTTTAGTAGTAAGTAGTTTTTAAAAAAGGTTTTAAATGTCAATTCATGGTAATCAATATTCTTATCTATAAATAAATTTCGATTTTTTTTATAAAAGCTAATCCAGGTAATTTTATAATTAGTGTTATGTAGAAAAAAATTTATCCATTTAGATGAATGAACAGAATTTGCTGGTGATATAAATAAAATTTTTTTCAAATTTATTTTTTAGCAATTAGATAGTCCTCAATTGCTAAATATTGTAAACCACTTTTATCAAAAACCTCAAAAGCATCCTTTGGTGTATATACTAAAGGATAACCATGTAGGTTAAATGAGGTATTTAAGACTGCTGGTATCCCAGTCAAATCTTCAAAGCTTCTAATTAAGTTATGATATTTTAAATTTTCAGATTTCTTAACTATTTGAGCTCTTGCCGTTTTATCTCTCGGATGAATTGCAGCCTTTAAATTTTTTCTTGCTATTTCTTTTGAGTCAAATGCTAACATCATATATGGGGAGTGAATTTTTTTTGGATTTGAAATATATTCATTGTGTCTCTCATGCAAAATTGAGGGTGCGAATGGCATCCAGAAGTCTCTTTTTTTGATCATACTATTTATTAGTTCAATATTTTCCCAATCTGAGGGATTAGCTAGTATACTCCTATTACCTAATGCTCTAGCTCCCCATTCCATATTACCAGAAAATCTTGCAACTACATTGTTTTCAGAAAGTTTTTTTGCAATTTCAGCTTCAATATTATCATATTTTTTAACAGATATTTCTTGTGAAAAACTAAAAGAATCTATTTCTGACTTGACTTTCTCATTTGTAAAACTACCCCCTAGGTATATATTATCAATTTTGATCTGTTCATTTGCATTTTCATAATGATGTAACCAACATGCACCAAATGACAATGATTCATCACCACAACTTGGAAAAGCAAATACTTTATCTACACAAGATAAATTATAGATTTTCTGATTTGCTTTTACATTCATAAACACACCTCCTCCAAGGGCAATTTTATTAATTTTAGTCTCTTCAACACAATTTTTAACCCATTCTATTAGAATTTTCTCAGTAAATAACTGGATAGCCCTTGAAATTTCATCAAATCTTGCTCTTTCAAACTTTTCCTTTAAGAATTTATATGCATAATTAATTTCTAAATCACTTTTAATTGTAAATTCTAAGCCATTTTTATTATCAAGACCTAATAAATCCTCAAAAACTTTAACTAAACTATCAGACCTGTCTTTATCTCCATATGGTGCTAGTCCCATAACCTTATACTCATGCTCCCATGGTTTTAGACCTAATAGGTATGTGACTCTTGAGTATAATTTTCCTAGAGACGCCTTTCTATCTGTACTGGCAATTCTTTTAATATTCCCATTCTGAGCTATTGAAACTGTAGAGCAGAGACCATCCCCTGCACCATCTGCAGTTAAAACCAAGATTTTTTCATTAAAATTGAAATTAGATCCATAATAAGCAGCAGCAGCGTGACATGTGTGGTGGTCATAAAATTTAATTTTTCTTTTATCAATTTTTAAATGATTTTCAATTTGTTCAATTCTCTCATTTCTTCTTTTATCAAAAATAGTTTTCAAATAATCATTTACTTGTAATTTATCTCTCTGTTGATCTTCATGACCCACATCATACCAGTCCAACATATTTTTCAGATGTTCTTTGGTATGCATAAATTTTGTAGAGTATGCAACACAATCAATTTTATCAAAGCTTAAATTAGAGAGGCTGAAAATTTCATTAATTGAATTAATTGGATACCCTATTTCATTTTTAACTCTTGTAATTCTTTCTTCAAGAATAGAGTAAAGAATTTTTCCGTCCTTAATTAAAGTAGCGCCAGAATTATGTCCATCATGAATGCCAAGTGTAATCATATTGTTTAATTTAATTCTGGGGGATAAGTTATACATTCTTCTCTAAAAGTATCTCGTATTTCCTGATTCTTTTCATCTATTAAGTACATAAAGTTTTTTAAATTATTTTCTCCAGACTTAGTCCAATTATCAGGGTGTATAAGCAATTGCACCTTTTGGATATTTTCAAATTTTAGATTAAATGGATCTCCATACTTCCATTGATGGTTTGAATCTGAAATATATCTGACTTTTGCATTTTCATAATCATCTGTTAGTTCAAAGAAAAGATCTTGATAAGTATTTAACAATCCATCAATCTTTAAATTTTTTTCTAATATTTTTCTAATTGGTCTATGAAAGGAAAAAGAGTTTATACTAATACCTAAAATATTAGATAAAATATTTATATCATTTATAATATAATCTTTAATATCTTGGTTTTCATTGCAAGATCCTAAATGAACATGGAGACCAACTTTATGGCCCATTTTTTTAATCGACAAAATCATATCGATATTTTGTTTTGATAATAAATTGTATGAATTGCTTCTAATTTGAAAAAAGTAATTTGAACTAATGCCAAGCTTTTCCTCTATTAATGCCATCGCATGAGCTCTATTAATTGAGAATTCTACATCATGCCTTATTATCAAAAATCTTGATGTGCTAGAATTAATTTCATCATAGGACATAATAGGCAAATAACCTGAAATTTGATTTAAGAGTTGTGCGTAATTATGATAGCTAAAATTTTTAAAAGTTGAATTGTTCATAAAATTTTATTGTTCTAGGTCATGATTGCCAAATTTGTTTAAATCAAAGATTCTTTTTTTTTGATTATGATTATTTAAAACAAAACCTTTTTTAATTAATGTTTTACATTCATATTCATGAACAATTAATAAGCCTCCATTTGCAAAAATAAGAAACTTTTGGTTTGGGAAAATTTCAACAATCTCACCAAACTTTTTACTTTTTATTCCAAAACTACTTTTATCGAAAATATTAGCTCTGTAAATTATTAATTTTTGATTATTGTAGAACGTATATGCACCATTAAATGGTTTAGTAACTGCCTTTATAAATCTATCTATAGCATCTATTTTGTCATTCCAGTTGATTAGACTATCATTTTCATCTCTTTTTGGATAATAAGTAGGATTTTCAGTTGATTGCTCTTTTAACAGCATATCATTTTTTGATAATTTTTCTATATTTTTTTTAATTAAAAATTTCATCGAAAGGAAATTTTTAAAATGTAAAGTTTCTGAAGTGTCATGTTCATTTATTTCGAATTCATAAGTGTCCAAAATTTTACCATCATCTATTCCAGTTGAGTACCTAAATAAAGTATTAAAAAAATTCTTATGATTATCTATAATAGACCAATTTAGGGGTGAACGGCCCCTTCCACGAGGTAATTTCATTGCACTTCCATGCATTCCAAATACACCTAACCTGGTACTTTTTAGAATTATTTCTGGTATAATTCTTTGCCAACCAATCGCAAATCCTACATCAAATTTTTCTTTCAAAAAAAAAGATATATCATCTTTATCTGTGAGGCTGTAAGTATTTACAAATTTTATATTTTCAATTGAATTATTAAAATTAAAAAAATCAGCAACTTTATTTTTTTTAGCATTGTCTTCTGTTATGGTAACTAGCGTTACATTTTTAAAATTTTCAATTAAAAAATCAAAAATTTTTTTTGTTGAAGATTTACATCCAAATAAAACAAGATTTAGCTCTTTGTTGAGTTTATAATCTTCCATTTATTTCTGATTTTTTTAAAAAACCTTTAACATCGTATATAATAGAATTATCAGACTTTTTTAAGGATTTAAAATTAAGTTTTTTAAATTCATCATGCGCAACGGCTATTATTATTGAATCATATTTTTGGAGATTTTCAACCATTTCTATTTTAAATATTGACTTAACTTCTTCTTTATCTGCATGAGGATCATAAACATCAATTTTTAATCCATTCATATTTAATATATTATAAATATCAATAACTTTAGAATTTCTTATATCTGACATGTTTTCTTTAAATGTAATCCCTAAAATAAGAGCATGAGAATTTTTAATTTCAATAGCATTGTCTTCCATTAATTTTAATACTTTTTCACCAATAAATGTCCCCATTTTATCATTTACTCTTCTACCAGACAATATAACTTCTGGCTCATAACCTAAAGTCTTTGCCTTGTGTACTAAATAATATGGATCAACACTAATACAATGACCTCCTACAATACCTGGTCTAAATTTTAAGAAATTCCATTTAGTAGATGCAGCATCAATTACTTCATTAGTGTCAATATCCATTAAATCAAATATTAATGCTAATTCATTCATAAATGATATATTCAAATCTCTCTGTGCATTTTCAATAGCCTTAGTAGCTTCTGCTATTTTTATTGAACTTGTTAAATGAGTTCCAGCATCAATTATTGACTTATATAAATTATCTACAATTACTGAAGTTTTCTTATCTGACCCAGATGTAACTTTTTTGATATTAGTTAAAGTATTTTTCTTATCTCCTGGATTTATTCTCTCAGGAGAATATCCACAATAAAAATCTTTATTATACTTAAGCTTGCTGTTTTCTTCTAAAATTGGTACACAGAATTCTTCAGTACATCCAGGATAGACGGTACTTTCGTATATCACAATGTCATCCTTTTTAAGATAGTTTGCTACAGTAGTTGAGGCTTGTTTTAAAAAATCTAGATTTGGTTCTTTTGACTCAGTCACTGGAGTAGGTACAGTGATAATATAAATATTAAATTGTGCTAAAGAGTCAGGATTGTCTGTTATAATTAATCCATCTTGTAATCTTTCTTCTAAGATAGAATTAGAGATTTCACGAGTCCTTTCTATTCCATCAATAAGCTCTTTAACTCTATTTTTACTTGTGTCAAATCCTAAAGTGGTATATTTTTTTGAAAATTCAACTGCTAAAGGTAACCCAACATACCCTAATCCTATTACAGCTATTTTAATATTTTCTAGATTTTTCATTTTCAATTATACTCTATATTAGTTACATATTGACTACAACTTGGCAGTATTGATTCTTTTGCAAGCTGATCATCTTTTTGTAATGCAAAGATTAAATCCCGACAGCCTTCACTGAGATTATTTTGCAGTATTTTTAATCCACCTCTTATTGAATAGATTCTAACTTCATTTGATGGGATTATTAAAGAGTCTATTGCATAATTAAGTAGTTCGAGGCCTTTATCATAATCTCCAAGAGCAATTTTACTCATTGCCATATTTTGAAAATAGGAATATTCATCAGGTAAAAGTCTTGATGCTTCTAAGAAGTCGAGGTAAGACGCTTGATAGAAACCATTGTTATAATTATATCTTCCATCATTTTCTAAATTAATTGCTTTTATAACGTTATCTACTCCATACTTTAACTCTTGATCTACTAATTTTATATTTCTATCATTAGGGAACTTTACCCTTGCAATAGATGAGATGCTTTTTGTTGAATCAATATTAAACGTTTCAGAATTTTTATACGATAATGTTACATATGATGACCATAACTGCTGATGATCAAAATTTTTACTATCATTAAATAACTTTTTTGCCTCTTCAAGGTTGGAGTTTGAACCAATTATTGATTGAAAATAATTACCCACATGGGCTAAATTATTTTGAATTTTTGAATATGCTATTTTACCGTATTTATAAGCACTGTCATATTCTCTTTGATCATTATATATTTTAGATAGTTTTGCCTCATTCAAACCAATAAATGGGTTTTCATTCATCTTGATATTATCTTTTAAAATTTTTATGGCATTGATAGTATCACCATTAGAATAGTAATAAAGCGCCTTTAATGATTTTATAGGAAACGTTGTAACAGTAATATTTGGTAACTTATCCTCATATGAATCAATTTCCTCAATTGAATCATCAAACGAATTTAAGTTAAAGTCTCTAAATAAATTTAATTGCTCTACTGAAGAGTTATATACTCTAATGTTTACATAGGTTGCAGAAATTAACATTATAAAAAATACACTAAATGTTACTTTATAATAATGTTTAAAGTTTGCATTAAAGTATTTAACACTAATTATAGATAGAACAATTGCAAATGTAAAAACTTGGATTGGTCTAGAAATTGGAAAATTAAGAAGACTATCTATAAAATAAACTGACAAAAACATCAAAATATATGTTGAAATTTCATTCTTGGTTTTATTTTTTATAGAATCTTTAAAAACACTCCAATAGACTATTACCATTGTAAGAACTAAAATTAACCCTGCTATGACTCCTGATTCAACAAAGAACTGTAAAAGGTCGTTATGTGCATGATATGGTACAACATATGATCTCATATAATCTGATGCATAGTGAATGGAAAATATCTTCCAGTTACCAATTCCCAAACCTAATGGGTAGTCCATTATTCCTTGAATTGCATCTGACCAATATTCAATTCTTGATGCTGACCCACGAGTAAATATTTCCTGAGTTCTATATGATACTCTTAAAGTATTAAATATTAACTCTGTAATAACAGTGGAAATTGTAAATGGAATTATATATATTAATGTTTTTTGAATGTAAGCTCTGTCTTTATACCTGAAATATTTGTATGTGTTAATTGATATAAAAAGGAATAAAGTAACCCATATAGCAAGTAGAGCTCCTCTTGAACCTGTTAGTGCAATCGAAAAGAAACACAAAATCATTAATGCATATAGTAATAGTTTCTTTAATTTTTCTGTTGTTCTGTCTATGTAATACATTAAGAACATTGATTTCATCAAGATTGAGAATGCACTAATGTTTATATTTCCTGCAAGCCCATTGTAAATTGGTGCTCTTCCAATTTTTTCTATTACACTTAAATTAAAAAACTCGATAAAGCTTAGCATAACGGCTATTACCTCAAATGATAGAGTAATTGTTATAATTAGAAAGATTGAATCTATTAAGTCAGACTCATTCTTTAGAGTGAAATAGGAGTTAATTAATATTGAACATGTAACAAAAAAATGAGTAAAATCAATTATTGCAGCAATATGATTCAGGGATAAAAAAATTGATATAAATGCTAGTAATAGTAATACACAGATTAAATAAATTGGTGGAGGCAAATTTAGCTTGATATATCCCTTCCTTAAATTATAAATTAAGTGAAAAAGGGATACTATACCTCCAATAAGAAATTGAGGATATATTTTATCTATAGTACCTAGAATTGGTGTTATTGCTATTATTAGTGTATATGCCGTAAAAAAAAAGAAAGGCAATGATTTGTATCTCATAATCAAAGAACAAAAATAGCAAAAAAAAGGCTTCTCATTTGAGAAGCCTTAATTTATTGAATGTTGATTAAAATATTAGTTTAACCAAGCAAGTCTGTTGAAAGCAACAGCTGTCACAGCTCCAGTAGTTGTAGAACTCAGATTATTATTTTCTGGGTTTCTAACATCACTTCTTGATTCAGCAGGGTACGTATTTGCACCTGTCTCATCATTTGTTCCAGCATTTGCAAAGTGTGTTGTATAAAGCTCGTTTACAGCAGCACCTGTAGCACCAACACCAGCAAAAGATACTGTAGCAGCACTTTCAGCGTGGTCAGTTGCATCATTTGCAGGAGTTCCTAAAGGATAAGTATCTGTACCAGCAGTATTCCACTCTAAAGTAAGAACTACATCTGGACCAGCAGTTACGTTATCTGCAGTTGATCTTGTAGCACCGATTATGTATGGTAAATAAGCTTGAGATGCTTTACCAGTAACTGATAAAGAAGCAGCTAAGCCTGCACCACCTGTACCAATATCTTTAGATGTTACTACGAATTTAGCAGCAACAGCGTTAGCACCAGTTTGAGTTGCAGATGCAACAGCTCCAATAGTTACTTCATAGTAATTCTGAGAAGCACCAGTAGCTTCTGTATTAGCAGCAGCTCTTAAACCAGCAGCTAATCTTTCAGCATCAGCATAAGCATCTTCACCACCAGATTCTGTTCCAGCAGGAGCAAAGTCAACACTAAAGTTACCAACTGTTAGAGTAATAGTCTCTGTAGTAGAAAGAGCAAAAGCAGAAGCAACTGCAGTTTCAGTTTCAAATACAGCAGAGTCCATAGTACCACCAATTACAATATCTACCACTGAGTTACCACCTTCAGATGCTAACATTGTAACACCATTATTAGTTGCTCTTGATAAGTTTTGTCCTTGGTTGATTAACCCAACTAACTGAGCAGCAGTGTTTCCAGCAACAGCAAGCTCTGCAGTAACAGCAGGAGTACCATCATTTTGAGCATCAATTAATGCTCCACCGTTAGCCCATACCTGGAAGCTTCCTAATGCACTTACGTCAAGTAAGAAACCTCTTTTACCTTTAGTTGCAGCACCACCAGTTGTTGTAGTAGTACCTGCATCTGCAGCTACTTCATATAATACTGTAGCTTCATTAGTTGTAGTAGCATTTTGGAACGTTACGTTTAACGTTGTTGTTGAACTACCTGCAGTTTCTGTATCAACTTCTGAACTAAGAGTATCAAAAGATACCATACCTGCGAAATCAGCATCAGCAACTACGTGAGTTAAGTATGTTTTTAATGTAGCCATACCTGAAGTACCATCGTCAAAAGAACCTAAGTCAGTTGTAAGACCATCAGCTCTATCTACATCTCCATCAGAAGTGTTAGACGCTGAAACAGCAACTAATGCGTTGTTATAAACGTTAGCTTCTGGAGTAAGATCAGTACCATCATCTGCTAAACCTGTAAAGTCAAGCTCAGCTAATGCAGTGTTACCAGTTACCGTTAAGTGACCTACGTCATCACCTGTACTGTGAAGCTTAGTAAGTGCAGTGTTATTAGTTACTGAGAAGTTTACTGATTTGTTAGCTGAATTCGAAGAAGTACCAGCTGTTGTACCAGAAATCTTGTTGTTTAGGTTTGACGTGTGATTAAAGTCAGCAACCGCTAGGTTGTTGTTACCTGTCACTGAAATGTTACCAATCTTTGCAGTTGAAGCAACTGTTAATGAAGTTAAATCCGTATTAGAGCTTAACGTTAAATCATGCATTGTAGCATCAATTGTTAAAGTCTCTAAGTTACCTTCATCTAAGTAAAGATCTAATAATGTACCTGTTACAGTTAAAGTTTTAAGATCAGTAGCTACCCAGTCACCTGATGCAGCAAGATCTTCAACATACCCTTGGTTTCTTAAGTCATCAGAAACAGCAGCTTGTGCAGTTGTTAATGATGGATCCCAGTCATGTTTGAAATCTAAAGTAGCAGTAACAACGTCAACAGCACCATCTAAAGCAGCAAATACTGTATCTGTAGTTGTAAGTGTTTCAACACCACCATTTACGTCTAGAGTTCCGTAGAAACCAGACACTGTAAGATCAGCAACGTTAGATACTGTCATAGTACCATCAGCTATTTTAGAAATGTTTAAACTAGCAGGACCTGAAATTGTTAAGCTTAAAGGCTCTTCAAGATTAGTTGTTCTTTCAGTACCTGTTAATGAACCAATATCAAGAGTTCCTCCTTTTTTCATTGAGATAGTTAATACATCATCACCACCAGAAACGTTATACATAGTTAATGCCCCTAAGTCAATGTTAGTAGCAGAAGCTAAAGTAAGGTTGTTAGCAGTCTCTGATCCATCAGTACCTGATGAAATTGTAGTTACAGAGCTCATAGCACTTAGATCTACAGAAGTAATCTTAGTTGTATAAGTATCAACTATTGTTACAACAGTTGCAGAACCTAATTTTTTTGCTGAAATATCACCCGCTGACTCAATATCAAATGTAGTAGCAGAAACCATTTCATCAAATGTAGGAGCATATCCTGTAGCAGAACCAGAATCGTATCTAAAACCAGCAGTTGTAGTTTTAATTCTGTCAATAAATGTTTGAATATCAGCATCCGCAATTGTTGCATCATCTGTAATATCAACAGCAGCATTCATTAAGGCAACTTTGTTACCTAATGCAAGGGCAGAAGCCATTGTTGCAGCACTGTTAATTGTGATTGCAGTTGAATAAACATTGTTGGATGTTAATAAGTCAGCTAAATCAGTCTCAACAGCAGTCAAACTAGTCTGAAGTGCAGCAACTTCAGCAGCAGTAGCAGTAGTAGCTATTGCAGCTTCGATAGCATCAACTTCAGCTTGTAAAGCTGTTAAAGAAGCTGAAAGACCAGATAAGTCAATTGCACTTGCAGCAGAGTTTGCAGCAGCAGCAGAAGCTTGCGCAGCAGCTATACCGTTCTGAAGACCACTAATAGTTCCAGAAAGTGAAGAAACTTGTCCTGATAAGGCTGATAAACCGTCAACTTGAGATTTTAAAGCGCTAATTTGAGCGTTTAAGTCATCAAATTGATCATCGTAATTTTGACAACCCACAAATACAAGTGAGGCAGCCAAAAGGGTTAATAATCCTTTTTTCATTGTTTTAAAATTTAATTTATATTTAGTTTGTATATTTTTCATATGAACGTTCATGTTACATAAATAAATGTACACACACGTATTAACAAATACCATGCCAAAAGATAAAATATTAACATAACTAACTGATTTACAATTATATAAAAAGTTAACAAAATCTTAAAAATGATAAAAAAAACACTAATTACACTAACTATTACAATTTCGCTTGTATCATGCACTAATAGTGAAACCACACAAATAATCACAATTGATACACACGATGATATTAATGTTGCAAACTTTACCGATTCATTGAATTACACAATGGATACTGAAACACAAGTAAACCTTCCAAAAATGATTGCAGGGGGCCTAGATGTAGCTTGGTTTGTGGTTTATACTGCCCAAGGAGAGCTTAATGATGAAGGGTATGCAAAAGCAGAGGAAAATGCAATTGCAAAATTTGACGCAATAGATAGGCTTGTTAATAAATATGCTTCGGATCAAATTGAATTAGCCTTAAATTCAGATGATGTAAGAAGAATTTATGCTTCAGGTAAGAAAGTAGCAATGATTGGTGTTGAAAATGCATACCCAATGGGGCTTGACACAGCGAATGTTAGAAAATATTGGGAAAGAGGGGCAAGGTATGTTTCTTTATCTCATAATGGGCATAGTCAGTTTTCAGATTCAAACACTGGAGAGTTTGATAATACTGCTTTACACGGAGGTTTAAGTGATTTAGGGAAGCAGATTGTTGAGCTTTTAAACTTTTATGGTCTTATGATAGATATTTCACACCCTTCAAAGGAAGCAATAAGGCAAATGATTGAACTAACCAAAGCGCCTGTTATAGCTTCTCACTCATCTGCAAGAGCTTTAAGAGATCATCCAAGAAATCTGGATGATGAGCAGTTAAATTGGGTGAAAGAAAATGGCGGTGTTATTCAAACAACAGCTCTTGGAGCCTTTCTTACTGATCGTAAAGATCCTCCACCAAATATGGATGATTTTATGGATCATATAGACTACATGGTTGGTAAAATCGGTATAGACCATGTTGGAATTAGCTCAGATTTTGATGGAGGTGGAGGAATAGTGGGATGGAAAGATGCATCTGAGACTATGAATGTAACAGCTGCACTTGTAGAAAGAGGGTACAGTGAGTCAGAAATTGAAAAATTATGGGGTGGTAATTTACTTAGAGTGCTTGACGAGGTTCAAGAAATAGCTGCAAAGATACAATCAGGAGAGCTATAACTCTAGTTTAAGACCAAGTCTTGCTATATTAAAACCTTTTGAAGTAACATACTCTGATAAATCACTTTTTGGATCTAACATCATATTTGTGTGATTCATATGTATAAAATAGACCTTACTTTTATCTTTTACAGATAAATTCTCAAGAAGGCTTATCGTTTCGCTTACAAGTGGATGAGGAATTTCACTGATATCTCGATTTATCTCTTTGGAATCATAAAATGTTGCATCCAAAAGTAAATAATCAAATTTTCGAACAAGCTCTATTAAGTTTTTTTCCCACTTTTCCCATTTATCTATATCAGGTATAAATAAAGCTTTTTTATTTTTTCCTATAATCTCATATGCTCCAGTCTCAGAGTATTCATCTCTGTGTGGAACCTTTATTGGTGCTACTGATATATTTCTTAAATGATTCGTTTTTTTACCAAAATTGATTTCTTGAATTTTTATATTATTTATATCTACTAGCTGACTCCAAGGACCATTTGTTTTTAAAAAATTAGCCATTTTAGGCAATACATTAACCTTTAAGTCCTTAGATCCTAAAGCTTCTCTGCCAAAATACATCAAGCCAGCATAGTGCCCAATGTGTGCATGAGTTATAAAGACAGACTCTGGAAGAAGAAATTTTTTAAATATTTTTTTATCTAAATAATTTAGCTGATACGGTAAGTCTGGTGAGGCTTCAAATAGAATATATTTTTGATTAACTGGATCAACAACAGCAATAGATGTTGTGAAATATTCCTCAAATTCATTGAATTTTTCTTTACAAAATTCATGCTTACACCCTATATGAGGAAGACCGGCATCTTGAACATTGCCCAATATGTATATGTATTCCGATTGCCCATTTACAAAGTTTATAAAGCTAAAAAAAATGAAAAGTTTAAATAATCGTATCAAAATGAAAGGTTTAACCCAAAATGGATATTTCTTTTTGGAGCTGGCTCATAATATCTTTTTCCAAAAGCATTAATTCTAATGTTATCAAAATAATTTACATCTAACAAATTATTTACCCCAAGATAAATCTCACTATTATTGAAAATTTGTTTTGAGTAAGTAATATTTAGAAGATTATAAGAGCTGACCTGTGTCTCATTTAAATTGTCAGCAAAAAGCTCGCCAATTAATCTATTATTAATCAACAGGGTACTTCTTTTTGATAAATTAAAAATTAATTCAACATCTAATATTTGATTGGGAATACCTGGGAGTGACAAACCATTAAGATCATTACCATCAAGTATAAAATCATTAAAAGTATTTTTAGCATTTGTATATGATAAATTTAATTTTCCACTAGAAAATAATAATTGGGAACTTAGTTCTATTCCATACCTTCTGGTTGAACCAACATTTCGATAGAAGTTTTTTCCAGGGAATTGTTCAAGTTCATAAGGTAGAATTTCATTATCAGTATTGATGAAGTATGCAATTGCCTCAAACATTAAATTTGAAGTAGTCTTACGCCACCCAATTTCATAATTAACAGAGGAGCTAGGATCTAGGTTTTTATTTAAACCATTATCATTGGGGTTATTTGAAAGCTCGTTTAAAGTAGGAGTCTCAAAACTAGTCCCAGTAGAAAAATAAATATTATCCGATCTGCTAATTGAGTATGAGACCCCTAGCGATGGATTAAACTTATTTAATGATATAAAGGCTTCAGAGTCAGTGCCTATTCTATTCTCGTCATATCTAACTCCATAACGAAACAGTAATCCTGATGAATAACTGGTTTGATTGATAAGATATACACCAGTACTTTTAAATTTTTCAATTTGATCAAATGTTTTCTCACCCTTTTCGCCTAAATTATTTTTAAATCTTTTTCGATCATCTTGTTGATTGCTATAGTCAATTCCTAAAGTAACAGTCCTAGATCTATTATCTGAAAAATATTGCTTGGAATATTTTGTTCCTATCCCATAATAATCTCTTTCAAGAAAGATAATCCCCCCATAGTTAAAAGGAAGCTTTGAGTTGAAATCTCTTTTCTGATAAAAGAAATAACTGTCAAATGAAGAATTATCATCATTTAGATGTCTCCATGAAAATCCAGTTTTTACATGCTTAACTTTTTCATAAGTATCGTAATCAAAATTATTTTTTCTTGATTGTCGTCTATCATCTTCTACTTCACTTAGTTTTAATCCCCCTGCATCTTTTGCATATGGACTATCAGTGTAATTTATCTGCAATACTATTTTATTTTTTTCATCAAAATCTCTCAAATATTTAAGATTTAAAATACTAGACTTATAGCCGCTAAAATCTCTATATCCATTTGATCTTCTCTTATCATAATGAACAACTAGACTAGAATTATTCCAATCAAACACTCTTGTTCTTTGTATGGATTGGTATTGATAAGCTCCAAAAATAGCCGAGGTTCTGAAGTATGGTACTGAATTATCTGATAGAGTATTTATATTAATAACACCACCAGATGAGTTCCCATATAATAGTGAGCTTGGACCTCTAATAATTTCAATGTTTGATATAAGACCTAAAGGTAAATTATCAATTTGACTCTGTCCGTCAGGAGTTGTCTCTGGTATTCCATCAACTATCAATTTAATACCTCTTATACCAAATGCAGATCTAGCTCCAAAACCTCTTATCGATATTCTAAGATCTTGTGAAAAATTATTTGAGGAAGATGTAAAAAGTCCAGGAATTGAATTAGTAAAATCAGAAAAAGATGATTTAGATGAGTAATTTTTATTGATAAGCAAGTTTTTTACAGATACTGATAGAGGAGCTTGTTTCTTCTTTACATCAATTCTTGTTGACTTAACAATTACATTATCAAGATCTATTTTTTGAATACTATCCTGAAAATTCGAATAAACAAAAAATGGAAGTATAAGTAAAAGTCTACTGATATACCCTAACATAGTCAATTTCATAGGTTGCTTCGGTAAATCCTGGAGCTACATACCCATCTGTCCAATGGCCTCCAACAGCAAGATTTAAAAGTAAGAAAAATGGTTTGTCGAATGGGGAATGTTGACTTTGCATAGGAAATTCAAAATGCATTTCATCATCAATAAAAAATTGAATTTTATCTGGCGCCCATTGCATTGAATAAGTATGATATTCTTCAAAAGGTTGTTCAATTATTTTTTCAGATCTTATAAATCTTTCTTGACCTGTGTCAAAAAAGATTTTATTTGGAACATTTGTAGTTTGCCTAGAATAGTCTTGCGGACCAAAGTGAACAGCTGAAGAGATCAAGCCAGGATCATCACTAGTGCTATCTTTAACATAATCTCCGTGCTCTAATATATCTAACTCTCCACAATTAGGCCAACCAATTTCATCAATATTTGCTCCAAGCAACCAAAATGCTGGCCACATCCCTTCCCAATTAGGAAGTTTTGCCCTCATATCCACTCTGCCGTATGTAAATTCAAATTTATCTTGGGTATTTATTCTTGCAGACGTATAAAGTTTACCTTGAAAATCTTCTCTTTTTGCTGTAATTTTTAAAATCCCATTTTCAACTTTGATGTTATCGTGTTTATCTGTATAATACTGCAACTCTCCATTATACCAACTACCATTATCAGGCGCAACAGTTTCAATGTTCCAATTATCTGGAGAAACAGCTGGGGACCCTAATGATGAATCTTCATCAAATTCATCAGCCCAAACTAATTCATTATTAAATGTATATGATTGAGATGGGGTTGTTGGGCTTGTTGGAGTTGTATTAGTATTATTGCTGGTATTGTTATTCAAGTTTGTGTTTGAATTGTTATAATTTCCAGAATTTGATAATGTAGGGTCATTGACATCTGATTTTGAGCCACCACAAGAAATAAGTAATAGCACTAAAAAAGAAATAAATTGCAAGTAGGAGTTCATAAAATTTTAATTTCTCCCAAAGCTAATAATATTTATTAATTTTAGTAAAAAGTATTTTACATGGAACTAATTCCAAATGAAGGAATTTCAATTACATCCATTTACAGAGGTCTTATTGGTGTCACATCTATAATTGCCATTGCATATATGCTTAGCAGTAACAGGAAGATGATTGATTGGAAAACTATTTTGATTGGATTAGGTAGTCAGTTTATAATTGCTATTGGTGTAATAAAGGTGGATTTCGTAAGAAAGTTTTTTGAGGTAATAGGCCAAGGATTCCTTGCAATTGTAACTTTTTCAAGCGAAGGATCCACTTTTTTATTTGGAGAGCTTGCTAGTTCAGATTCATTTGGTGTAATATTTGTTTTTCAAGTACTACCAGTAATTATTTTCTTCTCTGCTCTTACATCAATACTATATTATTATAAAATAATTCAAAGGGTAGTTAGGGTCTTTGCCTGGATGTTGACAAAACTTTTAAATATTTCAGGACAAGAGAGTCTTGCAGTTACTGGAAACATTTTCTTAGGACAGACTGAAGCTCCTCTTCTTGTGAAGGGTTATCTAGATAAAATGAATAGGTCTGAATATTTTGTTTTAATGACAGGTGGTATGGCTACTGTAGCAGGAAGTGTTTTAGCTGCTTTCATTGGGTTTTTGGGAGGTGATGACCCAATTCAAAGAATTGAGGTAGCTAAAAACTTAATTGTTGCATCTGTAATGGCTGCTCCAGGGGCTATAGTTATTTCAAAAATTATGTTTCCTCAAACTGAAGAAATAAATAAAAGTGTTGATGTTAGTTCGAGTGTCATAGGTGAAAATCTATTGACTTCTATTACAAATGGGACAAGAGATGGAATTAAAATGGCTGTTAATGTTGCTGCAATGATTCTTGTTTTTGTTGCACTTATAGCTTTATTAAATGGAATTTTATTTCAAATTGCAGAGGTGTTTGGATTAAATGCTTGGGTGGACAATAACACTATCTATAAGGCTTTTTCTATAGAATTAATTCTGGGATATCTATTTGCTCCCATTATGTGGCTTATTGGAGTGGCAGCGGATGATACAGCTTTAATGGGCCAGTTACTTGGAATTAAAATGGCAGCTAACGAATTTGTAGCATATATTGAATTAGCTTCTCTAAAAGAGGTTGGTAGTGTAATAAGCTTAACCTATGAAAAATCAGTTATTATGGCAACAATAATGTTATGTGGTTTTGCAAATTTTTCGTCTATAGGGATTCAAATTGGAGGTATTGGAATTCTTGCTCCAAATAAGACAAAACTCCTTACTGAACTCGGATTTAAGGCTATGATCGCAGGAACTCTTGTTTCTCTATTATCAGCAACTTTTGTAGGTATGCTGTTAGGTTAGCCTAAGAAGATAATCTTCTCCAAAACTTCATTAAGATAAAAACTGAAATTACTGAAATTAATATAAATATTAGTCCAGTTGTTGTCTGTGAATATAGAATATACCCGATTCCAAAAAGAATACTATAAACAGAGATACTACCAAAAACCATACAAAGAATACCAGTTGGAACGTCCCACTTCTCTTTTTTTCCAACAATTTTGATTCCATTAGATTCAGAAACATCAATTATTTTTCTCCATCCAGGACCTCCAGGTTGAATCTTTTTATAAAAGTTTTGAAGAGTTTCAATATCTGAAGGAGGTGTAATCAAAGTAATTGCCAACCAACAAACTGTTGTTATCGTTACACCGATAATTAGTTTTTCTTCTACTGAGAAGTTATTGGGAAGTACAAACTCAAATCCTAGAGCAACTAAAAAAGATACTATCATTGCAGTCAGTTCACTATAGACATTAATTCTATACCAAAACCATCTAAGTATAAATATTAGCCCTGTGCCTGCCCCTATCTGTAAAATTATTCCAAATGCTTGAAGTGAATTATTCAGGTAAAGTGCAAAAAAAGCTGATACTATCATTAGTAAAACAGTAAATACTCTTCCCATAAAAACATAATGCTTCTCAGATTTATTCTTAACATAAAATCTTCTGTAGAAATCATGAACAAGGTAGGATGATCCCCAATTTAAATGGGTTGAAATTGTTGACATAAATGCAGCAATTAAAGATGCTACCAAAAGACCTAAAAGACCTGAGGGTAAAAAAGAAATCATCGCAGGATAAGCAAGATCATTACCTACTATAGTGTTCGGAAATGCTTGTTGCAGGGATTCAAGATTTGGGTATACAACTATTGATGCCAGAGCAATAAGAATCCAAGGCCAAGGTCTTACAGCATAATGCATAAAATTAAAAAGAAGTGTTGCCCAAATAGCATTTTTTTCGTCTTTTGCAGACAACATTCTTTGTGCGATATAGCCACCTCCTCCAGGCTCAGCACCAGGATACCACACTGCCCACCATTGAACAGCCAATGGAATTATAAATACTGCAATAAATAAATCTCGATCAGCTATATCTGGGATTAAACTTAATTTAGGAATTACATCTGGATGATTTAGAAGATTAGTCAAACCTTGTATTTGCGGCAGTGATACAATTTCATAAGCCGCCCAAAAAGTAGCAAGCATAGCTAAAATAAATTGAAAAAAGTCAGTAATAATTATACCCCTAAGACCTCCTATTGAACTATAAATTACTGTAATTCCACATGATATTAACAATGTTTCAACTGGAGAAAGACCTAGCAGGGCTCCTCCTATTTTAATTCCAGCAAGACAAACACTAGCCATTATTAAAACATTAAAAACTGCCCCCAAATAAAAAGCCCTAAAACCTCTAAGAAAAGCAGCACCTTTCCCACTATATCGTAATTCATAAAATTCAAGATCTGTCAGCACTTTTGATCGTCTCCATAGCTTTGCATAAATAAAAACTGTAAGCATACCTGTTAATAAGAATGCCCACCAGACCCAATTTCCTGCAACTCCATTTGTTCTTACAATATCTGTTACAAGATTTGGAGTATCAGCAGAAAAAGTTGTTGCAACCATTGAAATCCCAAGAAGCCACCATGGCATTTTTCTACCTGAGAGGAAAAATTCAGTAATGTCTTTTCCTGATTTTTTTGAAACAACAACTCCAATTAAAAGAGATATTACAAAAAAGGCAGATATTATTAGCCAATCAATGTTTTCTAGTTGCATGTTAAAGGTTTATCTTAGTATTAAATTTGCAAGATTGATTCATTCAAGTAAATATATAATTAATTTATTCTTTTCAATAATTTTTATTGGCTTTGGATACTCACAGGATAATTCGTCTGGATCTTCTGGAAGTCCTTTTATTCCATTAAAACCTGACTCTAAAAAGTCTCTTTTAAATCTTAAGAAAAAGGAGAATCCTTATCTAAAAAAACTTGAAGATAAGAACAAGAAAAACTTTTTCCCCGATGCAAATGTAAAAGATAAAAATCCTGAAAGATTTATTAACTCAAATGACTTCTATCTATCAAGACTTAATAAAAGGGAGTCTGAGGCTACGAAAAACATAAATAAATTTAAAGTAGATCAATTTCTTGGTGAAATCAGAAATGATGGCGAATATGTCAATATTATTTTACGTGATCATGAGTATCCAGATGGTGATTTAATTAAAGTTGAGGTTAACGAACAAATAGTTATGCCTGCCATTTTACTAACTGAAAAAGCAAAAGGATTTAAACTTGATTTGAAAAACGGGTTTAATGTAGTAGACTTTGTTGCTCTTAATCAGGGAACATCAGGTCCTAACACAGCAGAAATAATAGTATATGACGATCAAGGTAAGTTAGTGGGGACAAACAGGTGGAACCTGGCTACTGGAGTGAAAGCAACTTATATTATCTACAAAAACTAACTATAAAGCTCAAGCATTGAGTTTATAAATTTATCAACCTCCTCACTGGTTCCAGTGCTAATTCTACACCAATCATAAAAGGGAGGAAAAGGACGTCCAACTATAACCCCTTTTTTTAGCATTTTTTTTGAAAGTTCATCAATATGTATTTTGGATTCAAAGAAAACAAAGTTTGTACTAGACTCTACATATTTTAAATTTAGGTAATCTAACAGTTTGTATATTTTAGTCTTTTCTTCATTTGCTTTTTTTAATGAAAACTTATAAAAGTCATCATCATTAAGAGCCTCAGATGCGGCGGCAACTGCAAGTACATTTGTTTGTGCCATAATTTTAGGTCTACCATAAGGAGAATACTCGCCAAATAATTGATCTGCCAATTCTGGTTTTAAAACTAAATAGCCAATTCTTAGTCCTGCCATTCCATAAACCTTAGAAAAAGTTCTAGATATAATAATATTCTTACCCTGCCTAACTAAATAGTCCATTGATGGATAATCTGGCTCATTTATATAGTCATAGTAGGCCTCATCACAAAAAACTAGGGTTTGTTTTGATACATCCTGGCAAAATTTAGCTAGAGAATTTCCATTCAATAATGTACCCGTAGGGTTATTTGGATTGGCAATAAATACCATATTAGTTTCTTGATCTATATTCTCTCTTATTTTTTTTAAATCATACCCTTTATTTGAGTCTACTGGAACCCATTTTATCTCTCCTCCCCAGGCTTCTGCATAACTCATCAAAGCTAGATATGTTGGCTGACCTGCTACAATATTTCCACCTTTATCAGAAATTGCTAGACCAGTGACTCTTAGTGCCTCATTAGATCCTCCTGTAATTACAATACTTTCAATAGGAACATTATGTTTTTTTGCTAAAGTTTCTTGAAGCTTCTGAATATATTCATAAGGATATCTACAAGCATCATTAAAAGAGTTTTTAATTGCGTTTAAAACCCTTTCTGATGGACCATAAGGATTTTCGTTTGAACTTAACTTCACTATAGAAGACTTTGGCCTTGGATTATATTTCTTAATTTCTTCAGCAGATAAAATTGATGGAGTTAACATCAAACCTCCGATACCTATAGAGGACTTAAACCATTCTCGTCTTGATTGCATATAAAAGTAATTTTTTAATAAATTAAAAAAGATAGTATTCTTTTCAAAATTTAATCGTTAATTTTCAATATGGTAGATCTCTTTAATACTATTGAAGCTATAATTAATCAAATTATATCTCCTCTTAACTGGTTAATGTTGTTTTTGATAATAGGAGGAGGGATCTATCTAACAATTATTTCAAGAGCGAATCCATTAATGAGGATAGTTAGTGGATTTAAATTAATGCTCAAAAAAGATCCATCAAGTATTGGAATTTCAAGATTTCAAGCATTATCCGCAGTTCTTGCAGCAACAGTTGGTCTTGGAAATATTTCAGGTGTCTCTATTGCAATCAATCAAGGAGGTCCAGGTGTTTTAGTATGGATGTGGGTGACTGCTTTGATTGGAGCATCAATAAAGTTTTTTTCAGCATCACTTGCTGTTAATCTTAGAATAAAAGATGAAAATGGTGATTATCTGGGTGGCCCAATGTATTATATGAGTCTAGGGATAAAGAAATGGGGGCGTCCTCTGGCAATATGGTTTTCAATAGCTGGACTAATTGGTGTACTTCCAGCATTTACAGCTAATCAATTAACTCAGTCGTATATTGATGTATTAAATCCTAATGAGTTTTTAAACCTTGGTAATGTTGGGTGGAAACTTATTATTGGAATAGTATTTACAGTTTTAACATCATTTGTAATTTTTGGTGGTTTGAAATCGATAGTTAAAGTAACTTCAGGTTTAGTTCCAATAATGGTAATACTATATTTCATCCTTGGGATCTACATTTTAATTGCTAATATGGATGTTGTTCCATCTACTTTTTATTTAATATTTAGTGAGGCTTTCAATTTTAACACAATAGTACAAGGGGGATTTTGGGGGTTAGTATTGATTGGTATAAGAAGAGCTGTTTTCTCGAGCGAAAGTGGAGTTGGGCTTGCGCCTATATATCATGGTCAATCTACAACAAAACATGGAACAGATGAAGGTCTTGTTGGAATGTTAGGCCCTATTTTAGATACAATTTTAGTCTGTACAATAACAGGTTTGATTATAATTATTAGCGGAGCATATCTTGAAAGTGATCTTAATGGAATTGTTCTATCTCTCGAAGCATTTAGAAGATTATTCTTTGGGTTTGGAGATTATTTGCTTATTGTTATGATATCAATTTTTGGAATCTCAACATTATTTACTTACTCATATTATGGGGTTAAATGTTATGGTTTTTTAACTACACCAAAAAAGGGAAAGTATTATAATATAATCTATGTTGCAGCTATAATAATATCCTCAATATTAACTGTTGAAATTGTAATTGGACTTATTGATATAGCTTTTGCATTAATGGCAATACCAAATATGATTGCTATCATTTATTTATCTAAACTTGTAACTAAAGAGATGAAATCCAGATCTTGGATTTAATCTACATAGTCAATTGGTGGTGGTCCTGGGTCTAAATATGGATCATACTCATACTCACCAATTTTTTCGTCGAATTCTTTCTTTATATCCTCTCTTAATTTGCTGTCTTTAAATATATCAACCATTGTCATTCCAAGAGCTTTTGCTGCGTGAAGCATTCCTTTATGCCCGATAGACATTCCAGAGCTTGCAACAACAGACCATGAGTGCCATGGAACACCCTTAGGTGCAGTTGTGGCAGCAAGACTAACTACAGGCACATTATAACTTACATCACCACTATCTGTAGAACCTCCTCCTGGACTTTCTAGGGTCTCTCTTAATGGTCTAATTATACCATCAATGCCTAATTCAGGTTTTCCATTGTTTCTTTGCATTTCAAGAGCAAAATCTATTTCCTCTTCAGTGTAGACAATATCACCAAGAGTCTCAAGGTTTTTTTGCATAGCAGCACCTCCAACTCTATTTGGAAGAAGATCATGAACACCTGAGATTAAAGACACTTTATGTTCAACATTAGCCATTACAGCTGCACCCCCAGCCATTCTTCTAACCTGTTCGTAAACAGGTTGTAGACCCTCCTTTGTAATATCTCTCACTCTAACCCAAATTCTCGAATAGTCAGGAACAACATTTACAACTTGACCAGCGTCTTGAATGTGATAATGCATCCTCACTGAAGGCTTAACATGTTCTCTGTAAGCGTTAATTCCTGATGTATATAATTCTAGTGCATCATTTGCACTCCTTGCATTCCAAGGATCAACAGATGCATGAGCAGATTGACCCGTGAACTCAACCATAAAATCTACAAGAGCAAGAGATGGTTGAACATTTGCTTCGGTTTTGTCTGCTGGGTGCCAATCCATACATATATCAACATCATCAAACACTCCATCTCTAATCATCCATAGTTTTCCAAAAAATTTCTCTTCAGCAGGTGTGCCAAAAAACTTTACTGTTCCTTTAAGATCTCCTTTTTCAATCAACTCTTTGATTGCAATAGCAGCTCCTAAACTAGCTGTGCCAAAAAGATTGTGTCCACAGCCATGACCCGCTCCGCCTTCAATTAATACATTCCTATGAGAATCTTTAGTTTGAGATAGTCCAGGAAGTGCATCAAACTCGCCAATAATACCTATAACAGGTTTTCCTTCACCATATGATGCCGTAAATGCAGTGGGCATACCTGCAAGACCTTTTTCAACTATCAAGCCATTTGCTTCAGCATACTCAATAAGATACTCTGCAGATTTATCTTCTCTAAATGCTACTTCAGCTGCTTCCCATATATTATCACTTAATGTTGTTAATTCAGTTGTTTTTTGTTCTATACTATTTAATAATTCTTTTTTAAGTTTATTAGCACTCTGGGATTGTACTGAAACAGTTGTTATTGTAGCGAATAAAATTGTGAGAAGTTTTTTCATGAGCTAAAATTTAAGGTTTTCTTAGTAACCTAATTTACAAATAATATTTATTTTAGAATATGAGATTATTTAAGGATGTTAAAGGAAATAATATAGATCCAGTTAATCATACTTTATCTATATTAAAAAATTATCCGCATGCAAAAATTCATATTGGATCTGATTCTCAAAACATAGGTAAAAAAACTAACTATACAAGTGTAATTGCATACAGACTTGGAACAAGAGGTGTGCACTACATACTAAGCAAGTCATCATGTGATGTTATAAACGATATTTGGAAAAGGCTATGGCTTGAAGCTGAGTATAGTATTAAAGTAGCAGAATGGCTAACAAAGCAGGTGAGTGTTCAAGTAGAAATTGATATGGATTATAACTCAGATGAAAATCATCGATCTAATAAGTTAATCTCTGCAACAAAAGGTTGGGCAAACTCGCTTGGATATAAGGTCAATGTAAAACCGAATAATCAAATTGCTACAAGAGCAGCTGATCACCATTGTAAGTAATATTTATTTAAAGTAATTTATCAAAAATTTTATCTCCACCATACCTAATAACATCCGTTGAAGGAAGTCCTGTATTTTCCTCAACCTTTTTTATTATTTCAAGAGCTTCATTATTTTCCATTTGAACGGTATTTAGTGCAACACCTATCACTTTAGCATTAGGATATGTACCAATAACTGACGAAAGCTCCTCATTCAAATCTATAAACTTCTTTAAATCTGGAATTTTTATATTCTCTAAAGATCTAAGAGAATTATTTCTAGCAATATGACATAAAATCATATGAGTTGGACAAGTCCCTCTCATTAAAGGTAATGTTGCAGTGCTGCAATAGATATAGCTTTATGGGACTGGAAAGCAAAAAAAGCAGGATTACCTTTAAGTAGTCTCTTAGGACTTCCTGTTCCATCAACCCCAACCTCTTTAACAGTAGGAATAAATCCTCCTGAAATAATAAAAGAGAGAGTAGAAATGCTTATATCTAATCCCCAGATTAAAGCATTAAAAATAAAACTTGGGTCCCCAGACGGAATAGAATATGATAAATCCATATATTCTCAAGTATTGGAGTCAACAAAAA
>CACJNF010000008.1 GCA_902594745.1 uncultured Bacteroidota bacterium | reverse complement strand
GATTTTGATGAATTTAATAATTCACTTAAAGAAACATGTGACTTTATTATAGATAAGAAAGGTACTGAGGTAATCAGCGAAAAACACGATAAAGATTTTGATTCAAAAAAAGAGAAAGAAAAAGATGAATCTTCAGAATCTGCAAATAATGACGAAGATAAAGACTTTGCTGATGTTGACTTTGAAAACGACGATGAATAAATAAAAAAACCATTATGAAAAAACTCTTATTACTTTTAATTCCATCACTCTTTTTAAATGCTCAGGTCAGTCTTGAATATTATCTTGGAGATCTAAGTGAGTATGATAAGTCCATACCTACGCCTTTAAGTGTAATCGGTCATGAAGTTGGAGAATTCCATATAAGCCATGACAAATTAAGTCATTATGTTCAAGAGATTTCAAAAGCATCTAGTAGAGTTAAACTAGTTAATAGAGGTAAATCATATGAAAACAGAACGTCATGGTTAATGATAATTACCAGTGAGTCAAATCATTCAAGATTAGAAGAAATCAGAAAGCAACATTTGGAACTTTCAAATTCAAAAGATAGAGATATTGATGTATCTAATATGCCAATAGTTGTATATCAGGGATTCTCTGTTCATGGTGATGAACCAAGTGGTTCAAATGCTGCTTTACCTTACATGTATCATCTGCTAGCAAGTGATTCTGAAGAAACAAAAGAATTATTAGATAATGTAATAATACTTCTAGATCCAAGCTTAAACCCAGATGGACTTCAACGCTTTTCTCAATGGGCTAATAGCAATAAAAATCAAAGTTTAAATCCTGATCCAAACGATAGGGAATATAATCAATATTGGCCAAGAGGTAGAACTAATCACTATTGGTTTGATTTAAATAGGGACTACCTTCCAAATCAGCTTATCGAGACTAAAGCAAAAATTCAAACTTATACAGAATGGTTGCCAAACATTTTAACAGATCATCATGAGATGGGTACAAACTCATCTTTTTTCTTTCAACCTGGTGTCCCTGAAAGGAAGAACCCTCTTATTTCTGATTTGAATCAAGAACTAACTAGAGAGATTGGAACATATCATGAAGAGGCTCTAAATGAAATAGGATCTCTTTATTATTCCGAAGAAGACTATGATGATTTCTTCTTTGGTAAGGGTTCAACATATCCCGATGCTAATGGAGGTATTGGTATCTTATTTGAGCAAGGAAGCTCAAGAGGTCATATTCAGGAAAGTGTTAACGGAATTCTTACATTCCCATTTACTATTAGAAATCAACTTACAACAGCATTCTCAACTGTAAAGGCTGCAAAAAACATGAGGGTCAAGCTTTTAAATTACATGAAAGATTTTTATGATAATCAAATTGAATTGAACCCAAAGTCAAGTGATAATATAGTTTTTGGTAAGCTAAAAGATGAATCTACAGTTCATCATCTTGCGGATTTATTAAATAGCCATAAAATCAAGTTTAATAAGATCTCTGAAGATGTTGTTTTAAATGGTAAAAAATTCACAAAAGACAATAGTTATATAATTTCAATGAATCAGCCCAAAAGGACACTCATAGATGCTATGTTTTATACTCAGACTGAATTTAAGGATAGCTTATTTTATGACGTATCAGCATGGACATTTCCTTTAGCATTTAACGTTAATTATTCATATACAGATAATCTAAGTAAGTCTAGCGTGTCTAAGTTGTTTGGAGAAGAAGTTACAGAAACAAAGAAACCAATAGGAAATGTAGACTCTAAATCTAATTATGCATATTTATTTGAACCACATGAATATTATGCACAGGCTGCTGTATATCATTTAATTAAAGAAGGTATAAGAGTTAAAACTGCAACAAGAAAATTCTCAATTAAAGGTAAAGAGTTTGATTATGGAACTTATCTTATTCCAGTTCAAAATCAAATTATGAACTCTGAAGATATTTATAATAAATTAATAGAAGTATCTAATAAGTATAATATAAACTTTGAGTCCCAGTCTACCGGTATAACCTCAGGTATTGATCTTGGATCAGATTACTTCATAATTGTAAATGAACCTAAAATTGGATTAATTGTTGGTGATGGTGTCAGAAGTTATGACGCAGGTGAGATTTGGCATTTACTTGACACAAGATATAATATACCTATCACTAAACTTGATATAGATGATATTAGATACATCGATCTTAGCAAATATTCTCACATTATTCTTCCAGATTACAGCGGATCAAAACTAAGAGCAGAACAATTAAAGAATTATATTAATGGAGGTGGTAATCTTATTGCATATAGAAACTCTGTAAAATGGGTATCTAATAATTTAAATGAGTTAGAGTTTTTGTCTAATGATCTCAAAGCTTCAGGAGTTTCTTTTTCAGATCGAGAAAAGTTTTATGGAGCTCAACAAACAGGTGGTGCGATTTTTGAATCAAATATTGACAGAAGTCACCCTGTGAATTATGGAATTGAATCCAATACTCTTCCACTATTTAGAAATTCAAATGTATACATGAGCAAAAGTGAACAGAGCTTTAATAATCCTATAACATATTCATCTAATCCATTAATGAGCGGATATATTTCAGAAGAAAACATATCGTTATTAAAAAATTCTGTTCCATTTAAAGTTATTAGGAGTGGAAAAGGTAAGATTTTGTTGATGACTGATAATACTAATTTCAGAGCATTTTGGTTTGGCACAAACAGGATTCTACTTAATATGCTATTTCACTCAAATATTATGTAGTCAATTTGAGACATCGTTGAGAAATTTTATTCTGTATAGTCTAAGTTCTTCTTCATCATAATCTCCATCAAACTCTTCTAGAGCATCTGAGATATCCTCACTCTCAGATTCTAGAAAGTACTCTTTAAGTTCCTCTTGTTGGTCTTCATCAAGTATTTCTTCAAGATAGTAATCAATGTCTAATTTTGTTCCTGAGAAGACAATGCTTTCAAGTTCTGACAACAACTCAGTGAACTCAATTCCTCTTGAGTCACTAATTTCATCTAAAGGTATTTTTTTATCAATATTTTGAATAAGGGAAAGCTTTTTTGATGATTTTTCTCCTGATGTTCTGAGGACTAAATCATCTGGTTTTTGAATTTGATTCTCCTCAATATATTCCTTAATAAGTTTAATGAAATAATTACCAAACTTATTAACTTTCCCCTCACCTACACCATTAATATTTTTGAACTCCTCTAAAGATGTTGGATACTTGTATGTTATATCCTCTAACGAAAATTCTTGAAGAACAGCATATGGAGGTAAGGAATTCTTTTTTGCAATATCTTTTCTTAGTATAATTAATTTATCCATTAAATTTGTGTCAATTACTCCTGTTTTTACAGAAGTATGCCTTGGTTTATTTTCAACAGAAAAATCGTTATCAATAGTTATATCAAATTTATTTTGATCAACTAGATATTGTTTACCATAATCAGTTATCCTTAAAGACCCTATGTCATTTATATCTCTTATTAATATTCCATCTACAATACAATGTGTAATTAAAGTTTTCCAAAAATCTCTTGTAATTTCATTTTTTTCCTCTATTGGCAGAGTGTTTACCAATTCTTTAAATGAAATTTTTTTATCAGACTTAAAAAAATTAGAAATTAGAAATTTGAGGTTTTCAATAGCATTAATTTTTTCTTTAGGATTCTTTGAATTATCATCCATACTTGAGTCATTATGAACTTTAGGATCATATTTTTCTCCAAAATAACTTAATAAATATTTTCTTCTAGAAATTGATGTCTTTGCAAAGCTTTTGACTTCTTTTAAAAGCATTATTCCAACCTCTCTTTCAGAGGATTTCTTTTGTGATAATAACTTTTCCAGTTTATCTGCGTCTTCATCTGAATAATACATTATACAATGACTTACAACTCCATCTCTTCCAGCTCTACCCGTTTCTTGATAGTAACCTTCTATACTTTTTGGAACATCATAATGTACTACAAATCTAACATCAGGTTTATCAATACCCATTCCAAAAGCAATCGTTGCAACTATAATACTACAATCATCATTTAGGAATTTGTCTTGATTTTCTTCTCTAATTTTTTTTTCTAATCCAGCATGGTAGGGCAAACTATTGATTCCATTAATATTAAGTAATTCAGATAGATCCTCAACTTTCTTTCTTGAAAGACAATAAATTATTCCAGATTGATTAGATTTTGATTTTATAAATTTTATTAAATCTAAATCTGTTGCTTCATTTTTACCCCTTACTTCATAAAATAAGTTTGGCCTATTGAATGATGACTTAAAAACTTTTGAATTATTTATTTTTAAATTTTTGACAATGTCATCTTGTACTTTTGGAGTTGCTGTTGCCGTCAGAGCTATTATTTTTAACTCAGAGTCAATTAGTTCTATTATTTCTCTAATCTTTCTGTACTCTGGTCTAAAATCATGCCCCCACTCAGAAATACAATGAGCTTCATCTATAGCTAGAAATGAAATTTTTATTGTTTTTAAAAAGTCTATAGTTTCACTTTTAGATAAAGTCTCAGGGGCTATATAAAGTAATTTAGTTTTGCTATTTGTAACATCCTCTTTTACATTCGAAACCTGTTGTTTTGTTAAAGTTGAATTTAAAACATGCGCTATTGAATGATCTGTACTACTTGCTCTAAGCAGATCCACTTGATTTTTCATTAAAGCAATAAGAGGAGATATAACAATCGCTGTACCATCCATTATTAATGCTGGCAATTGATAACAAAGTGATTTACCACCACCAGTTGGCATAATAACAAAGGAATCATTTCCTTCAAGAAGATTTTTTATAACATATTCTTGATGGTTTTTAAATTCATTAAAACCAAAGTGTTTCTTTAAACTTAATTTTAAGTTATCCAAAATATGGTTGTTTCAAATTTTATAAATTTGTACTATATATAATTTAAAAAAAAAATCCCATTTTGACTAATTCCGAAATAATTAAAAATACTGCACTTGATACATTAAATCTTGAATCCAAATCTATTTCAAATCTCTCAAAGATTATAGATTCAAACTTCTGCAAGATTGTTGAATTACTTAAGGATTGTCGAGGTAAGATAGTTCTAACAGGTATAGGTAAAAGTGCAATTATTGGAATGAAAATATCAGCAACTTTAAATTCTACTGGATCAAAATCAATTTTTTTACATCTTGGAGATGCTCTTCATGGAGATATGGGTGTTATAGGAAAAGAGGATGTAGTAATTTGTCTATCTAAAAGTGGTGAATCAAATGAAATAATTTCTCTTTCAAACTACTTGAATAAAGCTAAAATTAAACTAATTGGTATTTCTTGTCAAAAAGGTTCGTCTCTTGATAAAATGTCTGATATGTTCATTCATACAGATATAGAAAAAGAAGCATGTCACAATAATTTAGCTCCAACAACCAGCTCAACTTGTCATCTTGCTATTGGAGATGCAATTGCAATGGCAATTCAAAAATTAAAGGGTTTTTCTCCAAATGAATTTGGAGAATATCACCCATCTGGAAGTCTAGGAAAGAAGCTTAGTCTTTCATTGAATAATCTAGTTGATAACAAAAGAATACCTATAGTAAATCCATTATCATCTTTTGCAGAAGTTATAAATGAAATTTCATCTAAAATGTATGGAGCTACAGCAGTATTAAAAGAAGAAGAGATTGTTGGAATAATTACTGATGGGGATATAAGAAGAGTAATTGAAAAAAGAAAGAATATAGAGGATATAATAGCTTCTGAATTTATGGGTAACAATCCTAAAGTTTTAAAGTCAGATATTTTAGCTAGTGAAGCATTAAAAATTATGAAGAAAAATAATATTAGCCAGGTTTTAGTTACTGATAATAATAATAGTTTTATTGGTGTCGTTCATATTTTAGATATTATCAAACAAGGTATAAACGATGAGTAATTCGAAAGACATGTCTTTTCTAGATCACCTTGAAGAACTAAGGTGGCATATTATAAGATCTACAATTGCAGTTTTATTAGTAGCAGTTGTAGCATTTTTAGCAAAGGATATAATTTTTGATCAAATAATATTTGGACCTAAAAGAGGAAACTTTGTTAGTTATGAATTATTTTGCTCAATTTCTCAATCATTCGGTGGTAATGCCTTTTGTTTTGAAGAACTTCCATTTAGAGTTCAAAGCAGAACAGTTTCAGGGCAATTTTCCGCTCACCTTTGGACATCTATTTTAGCTGGTTTTATTATTTCATTTCCTTACGTAATTTATGAATTTTGGAAATTTATAAGCCCTGGGTTATACAGAAAGGAAAAAGAAGGTGCAAGAGGTTTTATTATTATTTCATCATTACTTTTTTTTATTGGTGTTCTATTTGGCTACTATATTGTTACACCATTATCCATAAATTTTCTTGGTAATTATACCATTAGCTCAGAGGTTTTTAATGATTTTGATTTAAGTAGTTATATCGGTCTTTTAAGAGCATCCGTACTAGCGTCTGGTTTGATATTTGAACTTCCAATTATTATCCATTATTTGACAAAAGTAGGTTTAGTCACACCAGATTTTTTAAGAAGAAATAGAAAATTTGCACTTGTTATAGTATTGAGTCTATCTGCAATAATTACTCCACCTGATATAGCAAGCCAAATTATAGTAAGTATACCTATTTTAATACTTTATGAAATAAGTATAATTATTTCAAAAATTGGATATAAAAAATTAAATACATAATATTTGTCAGATGATTTTAAGTGCAAGAGACATATCA
This sequence comes from uncultured Bacteroidota bacterium, assembly GCA_902594745.1. GTDB lineage: Bacteria > Bacteroidota > Bacteroidia > Flavobacteriales > Flavobacteriaceae > Marisimplicoccus. The sequence continues at coordinate 37,920 of CACJNF010000008.1, read as the reverse complement.
AAATCTTACAGAGGAAGGAAAGTGGTTAATAATATTTCAATTGAAGTAAATCAAGGAGAAATTGTTGGTTTACTTGGTCCAAATGGTGCTGGAAAGACCACATCATTTTATATGATTGTTGGAATAATAAAGCCTGAACAAGGTGATATTTTTCTTGACAAAGAAGTTATTTCAACATATCCTATGTATCAAAGAGCTCAAAAAGGAATAGGATATCTTGCGCAGGAAGAATCAGTCTTCAGAAAGCTTTCAGTTGAGGATAATATACTAGGTGTTTTAGAGTTTTCAGAACTTTCAAAAAATCAACAAAAAGAAAAAGCAGAACAGTTAATGGAGGAATTTGGATTAATTAATATAAGAAAAAGCAGAGGTGATCTTTTATCTGGTGGTGAGAGAAGAAGAACTGAGATTGCCAGAGCTTTAGCAAATAACCCAAACTTTTTACTATTGGACGAACCTTTTGCTGGAGTTGATCCTATAGCAGTTGAGGATATTCAGTCAATTATTTCTGTTTTGAAAAAGAAAAATATTGGAATACTTATTACAGATCATAATGTTCAAGAAACACTTGCAATTACAGACAGAACTTATTTAATGTTTGAAGGCAAGATTCTTAAAGAGGGTGTGCCTGAGGATCTTGCGAAAGACGAAATGGTCAGAAAGGTATATTTAGGTAAAAATTTCGAATTCAAAAGAAAAAAAATATAATTTCAAATTATATTAAAGACCACAGATTCCTTATTACATTCAAAAAAAGATAGAGTATAATTATTAGACAAAATCCACCAATTCCAAAAATTAAAATTATTGGTATACTTAAAACTATAGTGAGAATTTTAAAAATATTATAATCATATTTTATTAAAGAAATTCTCAATGAAAATAGTCTAAAAGGAACATTCATAAGAATAAAACTTGATACAACTAATAATATTAAAGTATAATTATTAAGAAAATATTCCTTAGACTCAAGAAAGTAGTAATGCTCCATCAAGATTGGAAATGAGGCAAAAAATAGAGCATTAGCAGGTGTTGGTAAACCTTCAAACTCATCAGTGTAGTCAATAGTATTAAATTTAGCTAGTCTAAGGGCAGAACCTAGAGTAATGAAAAAAGCTAAAAATGCGATCGGGGAGATTGAGAAAATTAGATCTAAATTTACTATTGGTTCTAGGTTGAGGTCTAAATTAAAATCTGTAACACGATTTCCTGATAGTTTAAATAACTGATATACAATAACACCTGGAACAACTCCACTTGTAACAATATCAGAAAGAGAGTCTAAGTGCTTACCAAATTCTGATTCAGCATTTAACATTCTTGCAACTATGCCATCTAAATAATCAAAAAAAACTCCTAATAATACAAGAATTAAGACTGCTTCAAATTGAAATTGGAATGCGAAAGCAATTGAAAAACAACCACATATAAGATTAAGTGCTGTAAGAATATTAGGAATAAAGGCTTTTATCATGATATTTGTGTTTCCAATTTATAAAAAAATTGTAATATTAATATTACAAAGTATTTAAACTTATGAAAGTGAGTAGACTCCTCATTTATTCATTACTCTCAGGTATTTTATTAGCATCTTCGTGGCCAATAAATGGATTTACTCCGTTAATATTTGTAAGTCTAATACCTTTACTTTTCGTTGAAGACATAATTAGTAAGGATAGTTATGAAAAGAAAAACATTAGGTTATTCTTTTACTCTTATTTTTCATTTCTAATTTGGAATCTCTTAACCACATGGTGGATTGTATACACAACTTTACCTGGCGCAATTTTTGCTAATGTTGTAAACTCATTTTTTTATTCAATTATCTTCTTATTATACAGCAGAGTAAAGAGGAAGATTGACTACAAAGCAGGATTTTTGTTCCTAATAACTTTTTGGATTTCTTTTGAAAAATTTCATTTAAACTGGGAGTTTTCATGGCCTTGGCTGAATTTAGGTAATGTATTCTCTGAAAGAATAAGCTGGATTCAATGGTATGAATTCACTGGAAGTTTTGGAGGAAGTCTTTGGGTGCTATACTCTAATGTTTTTCTTTTTAGTCTCATAAAAAGTTTTCATGAATTTGATGATAAAAGAAGATTTTATGTAAGACTATTTGCAAGATCGATTTTGATTTGTGTTCCAATCTTAATTTCATTTATAGTTAAACCTTCTGTTAAATTAGGTGAAGAGTTCAAGGTCTTATTAACTCAGCCTCGAATTGACCCTTGGGCAGCAAAATATGGTAATTCATCAACAAACCTTGATTATTTTGAAACATTTAAAGAGCTGACATTTCATAAATTAAAATCAGATCAATATGACTTTGTTATAGCACCTGAAACATACTTTTCCGAAGGTTATGGCGAGAATGTAGAATATTTTGAGTATACCAAGCTTCATGATAGTCTCAGTAATTTTCTTGATGAATTTAAAAACACAAATCTTATCTCCGGAATTCAATTTTTTGAATTATATCAAGGTGAACAGGATAAACCTTCAAAAACAGCAAATTTTGTTAGAGATAACCTATGGGTAGATTACTATAATTCCTCAATAAATTTTTCTGCCAATCAGGGATTCGAATACAATCATAAAACTAAATTAGTTGTTGGTAGTGAGTATATGCCTCTTAAGTCTTTTCTTGAGCCACTTCTTGGAAATGTAATGATTGACCTAGGTGGTACTACCGTTTCAAAAGGTGTTCAACATCCATCTGATAGAAAATTATTTAAACATTCAAATAAAGATTTAAAAACTGTACCTATAGTTTGCTATGAAACTATTTATGGAGAGTACGTTGCTGACTATGTTGATTTGGGTGCAAATTTTATTACTATAATAACTAATGACGCTTGGTGGTTTGATTCTCCTGGGCACAGACATCTTGTAAGTTATGCTAGATTAAGGGCTATAGAAAATAGAAGATATGTTGTTAGAAGTGCAAATTCTGGTGTTTCTGCAATTATTAATGAAGTTGGGGAATATAAAGCTAAGTTACCATTTGATGACAAAGGCACTTTATCAGGAAGAGCATATACGATTGATAAAAGAACTTTTTACAGTAAAAATGGCGACTATATTGCAAGGATTAGTATTCTAATTTCAATTTTACTTCTACTTATTTCATTTTCTAAGCTAAAAAAATAATTTTTGCTTGGAATATTGAAGTTTTAATATATTTTTGAAAAAAAATTAACATGTATTGGACATTAGAACTAGCTTCCTATTTAAGTGATGCTCCTTGGCCAGCCTCAAAGGATGAGCTTATTGACTTTTCAATTAGAACTGGTGCTCCTTTAGAAGTAGTAGAGAATCTTCAGTCCCTTGAGGATGAAGGTGATGTCTATGAATCCATAGAAGAAATTTGGCCAGACTATCCAACAGAAGAAGATTACCTCTGGAATGAAGATGAGTATTAATCTTATTTAATTATTATTGGTTATTTTTTTGATAAATTTGAAAAAAAATTGGCATGTCCATTGTTAACTCACTTTTAAAGGTCTTTCTTGGTGATAAATCAGGTAAAGATCTTAAAAAGCTTACTCCACTTGTTGATGAGATAAATAAACATTTCATTGGAATGTCATCTTTATCAAATGATGAGCTAAGAGGTAAAACATATAATTTCAAAAAAATTATATCTGATAAAACTTTTGAATTAGCTTCTTCACTTAAGAAATTAAATGAATCAATAGCTAATGAATCCTCAAACATTGAAAAAGAAAAACTATTTAGTGAGGTAGAAATAGTAGAAAAAGACCTATCAGAAACAAAGGCTCAAATTCTTGATGAAATATTACCTGAAGCATTTGCTGTAGTTAAGGAAACCGCGAGGAGATTTTATGAGAATGAATCTGTAAAAGTTTCTGCTTCAGAATTTGATAAAGAGATAGGTTCAAAAAAATCATACGTTACTATTGATGGCGATAGCGCTATATGGAAGAATTCATGGGATGCTGCGGGTAAGAATGTATTATGGGATATGATACATTATGATGTTCAGCTAATTGGTGGTATTGTTCTTCATCAAGGTAAAATTGGAGAAATGCAAACAGGTGAGGGTAAAACACTTGTCTCTACTTTACCAATATATCTTAATGCTTTAACAGGGGATGGAGTTCATCTTGTAACAGTTAATGATTATTTAGCTAAAAGAGATAGTGCGTGGATGGGTCCAATATTTGAGTTTCATGGACTAAGAGTCGACTGTATAGATCATCATAAACCTAATTCACCGGAAAGAAGGAGAGCATACAATGCAGATATTACATATGGAACAAATAATGAATTTGGTTTTGATTATTTAAGAGATAATATGTCTCACTCTTTGGATGATATTGTTCAAAGAAAACATAATTACGCTATTATTGATGAGGTAGACTCTGTATTAATTGACGATGCTAGAACTCCTTTAATAATTTCAGGTCCAACTAAAGATGGAGACAGACATGAATTTGATAACCTTAAGCCTAAAATTCAAAATCTTGTTTCTCTTCAAAAAACATATCTATCAACCACATTAGCAGAAGCAAAATCCTTAATTAATAATTCTGATAATGAAAAAGGTGGATTCTTTCTGTATAGGGTATTCAGAGGATTACCAAAGAATAAGCCTCTAATTAAATTTTTGAGTGAGGAGGGTGTGAAGCAAATTCTTCAAAAAACAGAGAATTTTTACATGCAGGATAACAATAGAGAGATGCACCAGATTGACCAGGAGCTTTATTTTACAATAGATGAAAAAAATAACCAAATTGAATTAACTGAAAAGGGCATAGAAACATTATCAAAAGACCTTGATGATAAGGACTTCTTTATAATGCCAAACATAGCATCTGATATTGCAGTTATTGAGAACAAAGGTCTTACACCTGAAGAAGAAGCTAAGGAAAAGAATGATCTTTTTAATGAATTTAACGTCAAAAGTGAAAGAATTCATACTATAAACCAGCTACTAAAGGCATTTACTCTTTTTGAAAAGGATGTTGAATATGTTGTAGTTGAGAATAAGGTTATGATCGTTGATGAACAGACTGGAAGGATTATGGATGGTAGAAGATATTCTGATGGGCTTCACCAAGCAATAGAAGCTAAGGAAAATGTGAAGATTGAGGCAGCAACTCAAACTTTTGCTACCATTACTTTACAAAATTATTTTAGACTATACTCTAAATTATCTGGTATGACTGGTACAGCTGTTACCGAGGCAGGTGAATTTTGGGAAATTTATAAGCTTGATGTAACGGAGATTCCAACAAATAGACCAATAGCAAGAAAAGATCAGGATGACTTGATATACAAATCTAAAAGAGAAAAATATAACGCTATTATAGATGAAGTAATTAATCTTAGGAGTCAAAAAAGACCTGTACTAATAGGTACTACTTCAGTTGAAATTTCTGAGTTACTAAGTAAGATGTTAAACAGATCAAACATAAATCACAATGTTCTAAATGCTAAACTTCATAAAAAAGAAGCTGATATAGTTGCTGAAGCTGGAAATCCTGGAGTAGTAACTATAGCAACTAATATGGCTGGTAGAGGTACTGATATTAAGTTAAGTAAAGAGGTTATTGATGCTGGTGGTCTTGCGATTATTGGTACAGAAAGACATGACTCTAGAAGAGTTGACAGACAGCTTAGAGGAAGGTCTGGAAGACAAGGTGATCCTGGAAGTTCACAATTTTATGTTTCTTTCGAAGATAATCTAATGAGACTTTTTGGACAGGATAGAGTTGCAAATATAATGGATAGAATGGGTCTAAAAGATGGTGAAAATATTCAACACCCAATGGTTACAAAATCTATAGAAAGAGCTCAGAAGAAGGTTGAAGAAAATAATTTTGGTATAAGGAAGAGATTACTAGAATATGATGACGTAATGAATTCTCAGAGAAATATAATTTATACTCTTAGAAAAAATGCTTTGAGAGGTGATAAACTTCAAATTGACATTTCTAATATCATGTTTGACACAATTGAGGAGATAGTTAGGGCTAACAAAGCAACAAATAACTATAAGAATTATGAATTTGAGTTAATTACTACTTTTTCAATGACATCACCTATTGATGAAAATGAATTTTTAGAATCAGATGAAGATATAATTATAAATAAGCTTTTTGATGAGTTAAAAACATTCTATGCGAATAAAAAAGAGCTAAATAGAGTAATAGCTCTGCCTGTTATTAAAAATGTATATGAAAATAAAAGCAACTCATTTAAAAGAATTGTAGTTCCATTTACCGATGGAAAGAAAGTAATAAATATTGTTACCGATTTAGAGAAATCATATGAAAGTAACGGTGAGAATTTAATTGAGGACTTTGAGAAAAGTATATCACTAGCAATAATTGATGAAAAATGGAAAAATCATCTCAGAAAAATGGATGAATTAAAACAGTCAGTCCAACTAGCAGTTCACGAGCAAAAAGATCCTCTTTTAATATATAAATTTGAAGCATATGAACTTTTTAAATCAATGATTCATGTTCTAAATAAAGAATTGCTTTCTTTCTTATTTAAATCAAATCTTCCAAATAATCAAGGAAATATAAAAGATGCTGGATCAAATGTGAATACTAATAATGATTACAAGACATCTAAAGAAGAAAGCTTAAATAGTGATCAATTAGCCGAAAGAGCAAGAAGTATTGGCGCAAGTGCAAGTCAAAACTCTCAAAAGGTTGAAACTATAACAAGGGAACTTCCAAAGATTGGTAGAAACGAAAAAGTTGAAATACAAAACTCTTCAACAGGAGAGACAAGAACTCTAAAGTTTAAGCAAGCTGAAAAACTTCTACAAAACGGTGAGTGGGAGATTAAAAATTAAAAAAAACATTATGAAATTTAAAATCAGTCTTATCATACTCATATTATTTTCCATAAATACATATGGTCAAATTGAACTATTTGATTCAAGTGAAGAATTAGTTCCTTTAAGAAAAACCTCTACAACTATTGGAAAATGTTGTCAACTGGGTAAAGCAATGTCTAAATTAACAGGAGGAATGACTGACATGTATTTAACTCAAGCTGAGAAAAATGAAGATGGGAGTTATACTATTTTTTTCGTTAGTGGATTTGAAATTGGATTTGATACTGAATTAACTCAGTTTGGATTAGATAATCCAACAGGTAAAATCTCAAGTTTCCATTTAAAAGATCAAGAAATGTTTATTAAACTAAAAGATCTTATGATTAATGGCTATAAAGAATTTAAAGCCAATCCTTTAGTTAAAAGAATTAAATATGCTGATATCTCAAGTATTTTAGATGGAGGAAATAATGAAGGTGATAAGCTTCTGTTAAGATTTCACAATAAAAAGATTGTCAAATATGTTTCTTTTCAAGTATTTGATAGAGAAACTGGATATAAGACATCTAGTAAAGCAATTTTTTCAAAATTTATAGGTCAATTGTTTGGTTCAAATGAAGTAATAGATATTGATTAATTAATAGATATTTATTTTTTTACCATATAAATATTAAATAATCAAAATAATCTGTTTTTTTTTGAGTATTTACTAAAAAAACATTTAATAATTATCATTAACAATAATATACTTCTATTGATAACTTCATAATTATACATTTGTAAGTTCCATATGAAATTAAAAGACCAAGGACTCTATTTATCTGAATTTGAGCATGACAATTGCGGTGCAGGTTTTATTTGTAGCTTAAACGGTGAAAGGACTAATACTATTATTAGTAAAGCATTAAATATACTGACATGTCTTGAACACAGAGGTGCTGTTAGTTCAGATGGAAGAACAGGAGACGGTGCTGGAATTTTAATTGAAATACCTCATGATTTTTTTAAAAAACAATGTGATTTCAACTTACCAAAAGCAAACGAATATGCAGTTGGCATGGTATTTCTTCCTAATAAAATCAATCAATCAAATTATTGTATTAAAATATTTGAAGATGAAATCAAAAAACAAGAGTTAGAAATTATTGGGTGGAGAGATGTTCCAGTAAACTCTAAAGTTGTTGGTTCTATTGCTAGTAAGACTCAGCCAACAATCAAACAAGTTTTTATTAAACCGAAAGATTCTAAATTGAATGAAAAGCAGTTTAATTTAAAGCTTTTTGTAGCTAGAAAAATTAGTGAAAACATTATTTATAACTCTGAGCTGTCTCAAAGTGAATTTTTCTACTTTTCAAGTCTAAGTTTAAGAACTATTATATACAAAGGTCTACTAATCCCAGAGGATATCGAGAGATTCTACACCGATTTAACTAACAAAGATTTAGTTACTAAACTTGCACTTGTTCATCAAAGATTTTCAACAAACACATTCCCAACATGGGATCTTGCTCAACCATTCAGATATATGTGTCACAATGGTGAGATAAATACATTTAAAGGTAACATAAGTAGAATGAAGTCTAGGGAAGAGCTTTTTGAGTCTTCTGAAATCTCTGATGGTGATATGAAAAAGATATTACCAATAATTGTTCCAAAAAAATCTGACTCAGCGTCTATGGATATGGTTGTTGAATTGTTATTAATGACAGGCAGATCACTTCCTGAAGTAATGATGATGCTTGTCCCTGAAGCCTGGGAAAAGCATAATTCTATGAGTAAAAGCAAAAGGGCTTTCTACAACTATAATAGTTGTATTATGGAGCCTTGGGATGGACCAGCTTCTATACCATTTACAGATGGTAAATTCATTGGAGCTCTTCTTGATAGAAATGGTCTTAGACCATCAAGATATACTGTGACAAAAGACGGGTATGTAATTATGTCATCAGAAACAGGTGTAGTTGACATAAAACCAGATAATGTTTTATCTCATGGAAGATTGGAGCCTGGTAAGATTTTTCTAGTTGATATGGAAGAAGGCAGGATAGTAAATGATGATGAAATTAAAGAGGATATTGTGTCTAAGAGACCCTACGAGGACTGGATAAATAAAAATATTCTTCAATTATCAGATGTACCTTATACAGGAAATAGAACTCCAGATGAGAAACTAAGTATAGAGACAAGATTGAAAATATTTGGCTATACAAAGGAAGATTTTAGAAAAATAATAATTCCAATGTGTCAAACTGGTAAAGAGGCTATAGGATCTATGGGAACAGATACTCCTCTGGCAGTTCTCTCTAAAAAACCTCAACTTATTTACAACTACTTCAAACAGCTATTTGCTCAAGTTACAAACCCACCATTAGATGGTATAAGAGAGGAAATTATTACAGATACAAGCCTTTCACTCGGAAGAAATCATAATTTGTTTGAAATAGTTGAAGAGCATTCGGTAAATCTAACAATTAAAAATCCTATCATTTCCAATGAGGATCTTGATAAGATTAAATATATAAATCATAAAAATTTCAAAGCAAGTTCAATTAAATGTTTATATGAATTCAAGAAAGGTCACAATGGAATTGAAGAAGCTTTAGACAAAATTGTTTTGGAAATTGAAAAGTGCATTGATAAGGGAAGTAATATAATAATTTTAAGTGATAGACTTGTTTCCAAAAAAATGGCTCCTATTCCTATTCTTCTCGCCTGCTCTTATGTCCACCAGACAATGATTAAGAAAAAGAAAAGATCTAAATTTGGTATAATAGTTGAATCAGCTGAGCCTAGAGAGCCTCACCATTTCTCAATGCTTTTTGGATATGGTGCAAGTGCAATAAACCCCTATTTAGTTAATGAGGTGATTGAATATCACTATAATTCTGGACATTTGAATAATGTTTCAATAGATTCTGCTATCTCTAATTTTAATGATGCAATCGCAAAAGGGATTCTAAAAATTATGAATAAAATTGGTATTTCAACACTTAATTCATACAGGGGGTCTCAGATTTTTGAAGCACTTGGACTTAAGACAAATTTTATCAATAAATATTTTCAAAATACCCCTTCAAGAATTGAAGGAGTTGGTCTATATGTTATTGAAAAGGAAATCAGTGAAAGAATAAATTATGCATTTAAATCTGAATCTGACTTCTCGTCAATAGAAACTGGTGGTGATTATAGATGGAGAAGAGATGGAGAGAGTCATATGTTTAATCCATCGACAATTTCTAAACTTCAGAATTCGGTAAGAACAGAAAGTTACTCCTCTTACAAAGAATATTCCGATATAGTAAATAAACAAGAAGAGCAATTAATGACTATAAGAGGTCTTCTGAAGTTTGTAGATTTTAATCCAATTCCAATTGAAGAAGTGGAACCGTGGACTGAGATTGTCAAAAGATTCAAAACAGGTGCTATGTCATATGGGTCTATTAGTAAAGAAGCGCATGAGAATCTTGCTATAGCAATGAATAGAATTGGAGGAAAAAGTAATTCTGGTGAAGGAGGTGAAGACTCTAGTAGATTTAATAAGGATAAAAATGGTGACTTAAGGAATAGTTCAATTAAACAAGTTGCTTCTGGTAGATTTGGGGTTAGCTCATACTATTTATCTAACGCTGATGAAATACAAATAAAAATGGCACAAGGAGCTAAACCTGGAGAGGGTGGACAACTTCCAGGACCTAAAGTAAACCCATTAATTGCTAAAGTGAGAAATTCTACTCCATATGTAGGACTTATCTCACCACCACCACACCATGATATTTACTCAATTGAAGATTTAGCTCAACTAATTTTTGATTTGAAAAATGCTAATAGAAATGCTCGAATTAATGTTAAGCTTGTCTCTGAAGTTGGAGTTGGTACAATTGCTGCTGGAGTAGCAAAAGCCAAAGCTGATGTTATTTTAATTTCTGGTTACGATGGAGGAACTGGAGCTTCTCCTTTAACTTCATTAAGACATGCCGGTTTACCATGGGAACTTGGAGTTGCAGAAGCACAACAAACCTTAGTTTTAAATAATTTAAGAAGCAGAGTTGTTTTAGAGTGTGACGGACAATTAAAAACTGGTCGTGATGTGGCAATTGCATGTTTATTGGGAGCTGAAGAGTTTGGTTTTTCAACTGCACCTCTTGTTGCATCTGGATGTATAATGATGAGAGCATGTCATTTAAATACTTGTCCAGTTGGTATAGCAACTCAGGATCCTGAGCTAAGAAAAAACTTCAAAGGCAAACCTGAGCATGTCATTAATTTTATGTATTTCGTTGCTCAGGAATTAAGAGAAATAATGGCTAATCTTGGTTTTAGAAGTATTGATGAGATGATTGGTCAGACACAAAAACTTAAAGCTAAAACTGGAATTGATGATTTTAAAGTCAAAGGTATTAATTTGGACAAATTACTTTATAAACCTCTATCTGGAGATGACGATAAGCTAAGAAATACATCAAAACAAAACCACAACTTAGACAGTGTTTTAGACTTTAAAATATTAAAAGTTGCAAAATTGTCTGTTAATAACAAGGTGAAATCTTCATTTGAATTCAATATTAAGAATACCGATAGAGCTGTTGGAGCACTATTAAGTAATGAGATTTCAAAGATTCATGGTGAGAAAGGGCTTTCAAAAAATACTTTAAACATAACTTTTAATGGTTCGGCTGGTCAAAGTTTTGGTGCTTTTTCTGTTAGAGGATTAAATATGACAGTCTATGGAAACACAAATGACTATTTTGGTAAAAGTTTATCTGGCGCAACACTTGCTGTCAGAGTTCCAAAAGAGTCAAGTATTGTTTCAAATGAAAACATTATAATTGGAAATGTTGCTCTTTATGGTGCCATAAGTGGTGAGGCCTATATTAATGGTATTGCAGGTGAACGTTTTTGTGTAAGAAATTCTGGAGCAAAGGCTGTGGTTGAAGGTGTAGGTGATCATGGATGTGAATATATGACCGGTGGAACTGTTTTAATTCTAGGTAAGATTGGTAGAAACTTTGGAGCTGGTATGAGTGGTGGTATTGCTTATATTTATAAAGATGATAAAAGGTCCAACAAGAATTTTAACATGGAAATGATTGATCTTGAAGCACCCAATATCCAAGATGAAGATATAATTTATGAAATGCTAGAAAATCACTTTTCTAACACAAATAGTGAAGTAGCAGAAAAAATATTATCAAATTGGAAGAATGAAAAGAAGAATTTTATAAAAGTAATGCCTAAAGAATATAAAATAGCTCTAGAAAGGATAGCAAAAGAAAAAATAGATCAATTAATTCAATAATGGGAAAGGTTAAAGGTTTTAAGGACTATGATAGAATTGACGAGAAGTATATTCCCGTTAGAAAAAGATTAAAGAACTATAAAGAGTTTACAATATCTCCAAAAAATAAAGAATTAAAGTCTCAAGCTGCAAGATGCATGGATTGCGGTGTTCCTTTCTGTCATAGTGGTTGTCCATTAGGTAATTTGATTCCTGATTTCAATGACTTAGTTTATAATAATAAATGGAAAGAAGCTCTTGATGTTCTTCATTCAACCAATAACTTTCCTGAATTTACAGGAAGACTTTGTCCAGCTCCTTGTGAGGCTGCATGTGTTTTAGGAATTATTGATCCACCCGTTTCAATTGAATTGATAGAGAAGCATATAGTAGAAAAAGGCTTTAGTGAAAACTGGATAGTACCTAAAGTTCCTAGTAAAAGGACCGGTAAAAAAGTTGCTATCGTAGGCTCTGGTCCAGCTGGTCTAGCAGCAGCACAGCAATTAAATTCAGTCGGTCATAAAGTTACTGTATATGAAAGAGATGATAAAATCGGAGGTTTACTGAGATACGGTATTCCAGACTTTAAGCTTGAAAAAAATGTAATTGATAGGCGTTTAGAAATTCTAGAAAAGGAAGGTGTTACTTTCAAATGTAATGTAGAGATCGGAAAAGATATTGATATTACTGACCTTGAATCTAAATATGACAGCATTTTATTATGTACGGGGTCTACTATAAAAAGAAGTCTAAATATCCCAGGTAATGATTTACCTGGTGTTATTCAAGCTATGGATTTTTTGACTCATAATAATCGTTTCGTTGATAATCAATTAAGTGATCATCTCGAATGCTATAATGCAAAAGGAAAAAACGTTATTGTTATTGGAGGTGGAGATACAGGGTCAGACTGTATAGGTACTTCTAATAGGCATGGAGCAAAAAATGTAATAAATTTTGAACTTGCTTCAAAACCCCCAACTGATAGAAATGAAGAGAATCCATGGCCTTATTGGCCTTTCACACTTAAAACATCATCTTCCCATGAGGAAGGAGTTGAAAGAGAGTGGAGTATATTAACTAAAGGATTTATTAGTGACTCTGATAATAATCTAATTGGTCTTGAGACAGTAAATGTTAAATTTGATTCTGACAAAAAAGAGTTCATTGAAATACCTGGTTCAACTAAAACATGGGATTGTGACTTAGTTATTTTAGCTTTAGGATTTACAGGGCCTGAAACTGACCTTCCAAATAAATTTAATCTTGAAATAAATAAACGAGGTAATATAAATTCAAATTCAAACTACCAAACTAAAATAGATAATATCTTTACTGCAGGTGATTGTAGACGAGGCCAATCACTAATTGTTTGGGCTATATCTGAAGGAAGAGAAGCTGCTCACCACATTGACAAATTCTTAATGGGAAGTTCTAACTTACCTCAAAAAAGCTCATTAGGAGACCTCTAGATATATTTCCATAAATTAGTATTATGAATTCAGAGAGGATTAAATTCCTAGTAATCTCAAGTGCCTATCCTTATAGAGGAGGTATTTCAGATTCTACTCATTCTTTATGTAATGAGCTTATTAATTCAGGAGTGTCTACTGAAGTTTGGACCTTCTCATTTTTATATCCAAGTTTTCTTTTTCCTGGAAATACCCAATATAGTAGAGAGAGATATAAGCAGAAATTTCAAATTAAAAGAAAGATTAATACAATTAATCCTTTTAATTGGTTAATAGTTTCAAAAAAAATTAACAAACTAAGTCCAGAAATAGTAATCTTAAGATATTGGTCACCAATTTTATGTTTACCCTATTATTTTATTAGTTTTTTTTTAAGTAAAGAAATAAGAGTTATTGGGATTGTAGATAATTGGAAAAATCATGAAAAGGTTCCTCTTGAGGGTATCCTAAGAAAACTTTTTCTTAAATCATGTTCAAAATTTATTTCATTTTCTGAAAATATTGCAGAAATGATTCGTTCTAACACGAGAAAAGAGGTGTTATCTCTATATCATCCAATAAACACAAATCTTCCCATACTCAAAGAAAAAACAAAGGCAAAAAATGATCTAAACTTGAAAGACTTTAAGTATGTGACATTTGTTGGACTTATTAGGAAATATAAAGGTGTTCAAACATTCATAAAGTCTATTAATTATATAAAAGATGATAATATAAAATTCATAATTGCAGGAGAGTTCTATGATTCATTAAATGAATACAAACAATTAGTTAATGAACTTAATCTTAGCGAAAAAATATTAATTGACAATAACTTCCTTGAGCTTGATAGGATAAGAGATTATATATGTGCAAGTGAGTTAATTGTTCAGCCATATATTAATGCGAGTCAAAGTGGAATTACACCCCTTGCCTACTTCTATAATAAACCTTTAGTTGTTTCAAAAGTTAGAGGATTAAAAGAGATAATAAATAAGGATCAAAGTGGCGAAGTATTTGACAAAACTCCTGAAAATTTAGCAAAAGCAATTCTAAATTGTATTGACGAGAAAAGAAATCAACTATATGTCTCAAATATTATAAAAGCAAAAAGTTATTATTCTTGGTCAACTTTTGTTGAGAAAATTAAAACTATATAGGTATATTTTAAATAGAACAATTGCATTTATAGTGCCAAAAATTGCACCTACTAAAATGTCAATTGGGTAATGTACACCTAGGTAAATTCTACTATAGGAAATTAAAAATGCATAAATAGCAAATAAAAAAATAAATAACCTATTTGATGATCTCAATAATAGACCGAAGAAGATTGCTAATGAAAAAGAATTTGATGCATGAGCTGAAAAGAATCCATATCTTCCACCACATGACTCTTTTAAAAGTCTTAATGAGTCAAAAATTAGTTCATTATAACATGGTCTAAGCCTTTGAAAGGAGTCTTTAAATAAATTTGATGTTTGATCTGAAATCGTTATGAGTATAGCTACAGCAATAATTAAGCGGAAGAAAGTTTTAGCCCTTTTTTTTGTTATTAATTGAATATATATAAGCAATTAGTACTAATAAATAGACTATTACATTGGCTTCAGTTTTTGAGAGAAACATCCAGAAATTATCAAAATATGGATTACCTAGATTATTAAAGTATAAGAATAAGTCTGAATCAAGTTTTAAAATTTCCTCAATCATTAAGTCTTATTATTTTTCTAGAAAGATAATTAAATCTTAAAAATAGAAACAAAGAGGAAGAAAATAAACCAGACAAAAGTCCTAGCCATATTCCAACCATTGACAAACTTGTATAAAAGCCAAGATAATATGATATTGGAAATCCAATAACACCATACGAAAGAAAAATAATTATGGCAGGCTTATTAACATCCTGCATTCCTCTTAAAGCTCCAAGAACTACTGCTTGTATCCCATCAAAAAGCTGGAACACACCTGCAACAATTAATAATTTTGATGCAATCTCTAATACTTGATTTACGTCAGTTAAACTTGAAGGATTATTAGGATCCAAGTAAAGAAGAGGTAAAGAATCATTAAAAAGTAAAAAAATTATACAAAAAATTACATCAATAGATATTATAAGTAGAATAGTTGATAAAGCGACTTCTCTTAATTTTTTAAAATTCATCATACCCCTTTGATTACCAACTCTGATCATAGCAGCAACTCCAACACCTAGAGCAACCATATATGTCATTGAAGAAAGGTTAAGAGCAATTTGGTTAGCAGCTTGAGAATTTTTACCAATGAATCCTGACATCCAAACTGCAGATATAAAGAATGCTACCTCAAAAAAACTGTGAAGAGCTGATGGAAGACCTAAATAGAGAATTTTTTTCAATCTTTTAATCTCTACTTTAGATGGAAAAAATCTTTTTATATAAACAGATAGTCTCTTATGAAGTTTCAGATAAAAAATAATAAATAATAGCATACAGAACCTAGCTATTAAAGTACCTATTGCTGCCCCCTCTACCCCAAGCTTTGGAAAGATCCAATAACCAAAAATTAGAAAGAAGTTTAAAGCAACATTAATGATATTTCCTACAATAGTTGAATACATTGCAGCTCTTGTAAAAGACATACCATCAGCAAATTGCCTAAAAGCCTGGAAGTTTACTGTAGCTATCAGAGATATGGATACCCAAAAAAGATATGGCGAAGCAAGCTCAACAACCTCTTGTGGTTGATTCATTGAATATAATAGGTTCCTATTTAAAAAGACTATTAAGAACAAGAATAATCCTAAAAATAAGCAGATTAAAAAACTATGCTCAAATATTTTTGATATATCATTATTTTTTTTTGCACCATCTGCTTCAGCAATTAAAGGAGTAATTGCCTGAGAAAATCCAATACCTAAAGACATTGCAATAAAAACAAAACTATTTCCTAAGGAAATAGCAGCAAGCTCAGCAGTTCCTAGTTGCCCTACCATTACATTGTCAATAAATTGAACAAATGTATGACCTAGCATACCTATCATTACCGGGTATGCTAACTTTAGGTTATACTTAAATTCTTTACTGTAATTTCTGAACCTTTCAATTATTTGGTTCATGACTAGAGCTTATAATTATCCATAAGATAGATTATAGATGCCATTGCAGCAGCTCCAAGCTCTAATTCACGCTTGTTAATTTTATCGAAAGTATCAGATGCAGCATGATGATAATCAAAATATCTTTGAGGGTCTGGCCTTAATCCAGCTAAAATAATATTACCATCTTTTAAAGGTCCAATATCAGCTCCACTTCCACCTTGAAGAAAACTTACTCCGTAATCATTAAAATACTCCTCAAACTTTTTTAGGGATTTAAATTCCTTATCAGATGTATCAAAACTAATTCCTCTTGGAGTAAAACCTCCCGCATCAGATTCAATGGCAAAAAAATGTTTTTCATTTTTGAGTTTTGCAACTTCAGCATATTTATTTCCACCCCTTAGTCCATTTTCTTCGTTAGCAAATAAAACTACCCTAATAGTCCTTTTAGGAAGGTAATTTAAAGATTTAAAAATTCTTAGTACTTCCATTGATTGAACAATTCCTGCTCCATCGTCATGACTTCCATCTCCTAGATCCCATGAGTCAAGATGTCCACCTACAACAATTATTTCATCTGGTTTTTCTGACCCCTTAATTTCACCAATTACGGTATGAGTCAACACGTCAGGAAAGTTTCTAGAGTTCTGTCTAAAAAAGAACTTTATTTTTGGATTTAATGATAACATAGAACTTAGAAGTTCAGCACCATTAGTACTAATTGCAGCAGCGGGTATTCTCTGACTTAGTGATAAGCCATCATAATACATAGAACCTGTGTGGGGATAATTATCTAAAGTTGTAGTCATTGATCTGACAATAACACCTACAGCTCCAAGTTTAGCTGCTTCAACAGCCCCTTGTGTCCTTTGATTCACGCTTCCACCATACGCTTGAAAAGTGTTAATCAATGTTACATCCATTGGACGATTAAAAAAAAACTATTTTTCCACTAACTGAGTCTCTTCCTATATCCCTTAACTCCTTAAAGCTTTTAACTTCAACTACATTTGCAGAAATTCCAATTGATGGAGTTGAGATTGAACCGCCCAATGCTACAATTGGAACAGAGATATTATTTCCTGGCCTTGTTTCTATATGAGCATACTCAGGGGCACCCCTAACCCATTTTGGGACCATAACTGGTTGAAGCCAAACTGAATCAATTTCTAAAAGATCTAGCTCTTCTTTACCCCATTTTACTGACCTTTCGTAATTAATAGATCCTGATAGTCTTCCACCAATTTGGTTTGATAAGTAGTCAAGCCATTCATAAGATTTTCCATTTGACAGAGCTTCATCATATATTTTATCAATAAAAACAGAATTTTCTTCAGTTATTTGAGAATTAATAAGATTTAATGTAAGTAGTGAAACTAAAATTATGAAGAATCTCATATTATTATTTTTTTGTAGCAAACAAACTTACATCATCCTTTGAAATAGTCTCACCGCCTAATATAATTAATCGCTCAACTACATTTCTTAATTCTCTAACATTACCTGACCAATTATAATCTTCAAGAAGTTTTAGTGAATCTTTGCTGAACTTTTTTGTTTCAATCCCTTGTTCCTTTGAAATTATATTAGAAAAATGATCTACAAGAACTGGAATATCTGACTTTCTCTTGCTCAATTCAGGCACTTTAATCACAATAACTGCTAACCTATGGTATAAGTCCTCCCTAAAATTACCATCGTCTATTTCTTTTTTTAAGTCCTTGTTTGTAGCAGCTAAAACTCTAACGTCAACACTTATGTCTTTTTGACTTCCTACTCTTTGAATTTTATTTTCCTCTAAAGCCCTTAAAACTTTAGCTTGTGCAGCAAGACTCATGTCTCCTATTTCATCTAAAAATATAGTTCCATTATTTGCAGCTTCAAACTTACCTTCCCTATCCTTTACAGCAGAAGTAAAAGAACCTTTAAGATGACCAAAAAGCTCGCTTTCAATTAGTTCTGAGGGAATTGCAGCACAGTTTACTTCAATAAATGGGGATTTAGCTCTACTACTTTTCTCATGAATATTATGGGCAACAAGCTCCTTTCCAGTTCCACTTTCTCCAGTTATTAATACTCTTGCTTCAGTCTTAGCAACCTTATCAATCATTGCATGTATTTCCATAATGGACTTTGAATTGCCAATTATTTCATATTTTTTAGCAACTTTTTTTCTTAAGATTTTATTTTCAGCTATTAGTTCTTTTTTCTCTAGAGCATTTCTTACAGAATTAATAAGTCTATTTAGATCTGGGGGTTTAGATATAAAATCATATGCTCCAAGCTTCATAGATTCTACAGCAGTTTCAATGTTTCCATGACCGGTTAACATAATAAAAGGAATAGTAGAGTTAGTCTTTCTAGTTCTTTGAAGTAGCTCAATACCATCTACTTTAGGCATCTTTATATCGCAAAGAACAAGATCATAAGAATCATTCTTAATAAGATCAAGGCCTTTCTTTCCATCAGATGCTTCATGAATTTCAAAACTAGAGTCCTCATCTGTAAGTATTCTTACTAGAACTCTTCTGATTGGTTCCTCATCTTCAATTATAAGGATTTTGCTCATTTTAAGATTATTAGATGGTCTAAGATAAAATTATTTATGCAAACATATCTCTAACTTTTTCAAAAAAGGACTTTTCAGATTTTTTAGGGTTTGGCTTAAAATTATCATCATCTAGCATTTCTTTAAAGAAGTCTTTCTGTTTTTTATTTAAAGTCTTAGGTGTCCAAATATTTACATGAACTAATAAGTCCCCTTTTGAATATCCATTTAGATCTGGTATTCCCTTATTTCTTAATCTAAGTGTTTTTCCAGATTGAATACCTGACTCGAGCTTTATTCTAACTTTTCCATCAATTAAGTGAATATCTTTTGATACACCAAGTGCAGCTTCTGAAATACTTATATACAGATCATAATGGAGATGCTTTCCGTCCCTAGTAAATAGATCATTATTTGATTCCTCTATTAATACTAATAGGTCTCCAGGGATACCATTAGGATTATTAGAATCATTTCCTTTTGCTGATACTTTAAGTTGCATTCCTTCCTCAACACCTGGAGGAATTTTAATTGAAACTGTTTCTTCAGAATTAAGCATACCATTAGAATCAGCTCCTGCACCTTTAGATGTAATTGATTGACCTGCACCATTACAGTTTGGACATATTGAAGTAGACTGCATTCTACCTAAAATTGTATTTGTAATTCTAGAAACCTGGCCAGAACCATTACATGTTGTACATGTCGAAAATTTAGAATCAGGTGAAAGAATTTTTCTTTTAACCTTGATTTTCTTCTCAACACCATTCACAATTTCTTCTAGTGTTAACTTTACCCTTATTCTAAGATTTGACCCCTTTGAAACCCTTTGACCTCCTCCTCCAAATCCACCAAAAGATGAACCAAATGCACTACCAAAAATGTCTCCAAATTGACTGAAGATATCATCCATGTTCATGCCACCTGCACCAAATCCACCTGCACCATCAAAAGCACTATGACCAAACTGGTCGTATTTAGCTTTCTTATTAGGGTCACTAAGAACTTCATATGCTTCTGCAGCTTTTTTAAAATTTGCTTCTGCAGTTTTATCTCCAGGATTTTTATCGGGGTGATATTGAATAGCTTTTTTTCTATATGCTTTTTTTATCTCAGCATTAGAAGCGCTTTTTGATACTCCCAATATTTCGTAATAATCTTCTTTCATAACTTTTTATTGAGCAACTACAACTTTTGGGAATTTTATAACCTGATCACCTAATTTATAACCCCCTTCTATTATATCAATTATTTTTCCCTTTTGATCATCATTTTGAGCAGGAATTTGACTAATTGCTTCATGAATTTCTGAGTCAAATGAATCACCAATCTCAACTTCCAATTCTTCAAGACCTTGGTTTTTTAGAGTTTCTATAAGCTTATTGTAGATTAACTTAATGCCCTGATTGTCCTCCTGATTTACATCCTCCTGATTTAAAGCTCTTTTAAAATCTTCAACAACAGGTATCAAACTAGATAGAACTTCTTTACCTGCTGTTTTAAATAAATCAATTCTTTCTTTTGCAGTTCTCCTTTTATAGTTTTCAAATTCAGCAAATAATCTTACATATTTATCCTTCTCATTATTTATTATTTCATTTAACTCTTTGACCGAAGGTGATTTCTTTTTAGAAGCACTTGATTTAGCAGTTTTACTTTCAGTTTTCTTTTTATTCATGAACTATTTTATGTTATTATAAGCAATTTTTTTGCCATCTTAATTTTATGTCAGAATGTCATATATTTTTTGATAGGTCTTTCAAAGCATCATCAATATATTTAAACGAAAAATCAGACTCATTAAGTTTAATCGATTTTACTTTTTGACTAGAAAGAATAACCTCAGACATTTCACCAAATACTGACTTAATTACAAAAGAAGGTATATTAGGAAATATAACCCTTGACTTATTAAAAATTGCAATTTTATTAATTAACTCATTTTGTTTAACTGGATTTGGAGCAACTAAATTATAAGTACCCCTCCAGGAATTCTCACAGCTTGATAAAATAATTTTAGCAGCATCTTTTTCGTGGATCCATGATTGCCACTGATTACCATTTCCAGTAGGAGAAAGTATGAATAATTTTGATAGCATCTTACATATTTTATATAGCCCACCTGACTTTGATAAAACAAGCCCTATTCTCATTATGGAAAATGAAATATCAGGAAGTTTACTTTCAAATTTTTTAACTTCATTTTCCCACTTTACAACAACTTGATTAATAAATGAATTAGGGTTATCGATTGAATCATTTTCAGAAGATGTAAAATCTGAAGAGTCTCTGTATGCAGCTATTGCAGAGGCATTAACGAATGATTTAATTTTAATATTTTTCTTTAAAATAACATCTAAAATAAAGTTTGTTGACCCTACTCTACTTTCAAATATTTTAGTTTTATTGGCTTTTGTCCATAGACTAAATACAGAAAAACCTGCAAGATTTATTACGCAATCAACATTATTGAAACAATCTAAGTCAATATCCTCTTTTATAGGATTCCAATAATAATATTTTAATTGTGGATTATGGGATTTTAAATTTTTATTTCTAGTTAGAATATTAACCTCGTATTTTTTCTTGAATACAAGATTTGAAATTTCTTTACCTAAAGTCCCTGAACCGCCCGTAATTAATACCTTCATATTGATTTTTTAATTATCTTCGAATTCTATGAAAATCATTAAATCTAAGAGTACAAAAATAAATGATGTAAACTTCTCTACTATAAAATTTGGAGAAATATTTACAGATCATATGTTTGAGTGCAATTATGATAATGATAAATGGGAAGATCCAGTAATTAAGCCCTACAGTTCAATTAATCTTGATCCCTCAACACATGTTTTTCATTATGGCCAAGCTATATTTGAGGGAATGAAAGGATACAAGGATAAAAATGAGGATTTATGGTTGTTTAGACCTAAAGACAATTATGAAAGAATTAAAAAATCTTGTGAAAGGATGCATATTCCAATATTGCCTGAGGACTATTTTTTTCAAGGCTTAAACAAACTAATAAGTCTCGAGAGAGACTGGGTTTCAAATGAGCCAGGATCTTCAATTTACATTAGGCCTTTTGTTTTTTCTTCATCAGAAATGCTTGCTGCAAGCCCTTCAAAAAAATATAAATTTTTAATTATTTGCTCACCTGGTGCTGCTTATTATTCAAAGCCGCTAAGTGTTTACATAGAAGATAAATTTAGTAGAGCTGCTCCGGGAGGTGCAGGGTATGCTAAAGCAGCAGGAAATTATGGTGCAGCATTTTACCCAACATCTATAGCAATATCAAAAGGTTTCGATCAAATCGTCTGGACTGATTCTTCCACTCATCAAAAAATTGAGGAAGTTGGAACAATGAGTGTAGTATTCAGAATTAATGATAAACTTATTACTCCACTTACAAGTGACACAATTTTAGATGGTGTAACAAGAAAAAGTGTGATACAAGTTGCTAGGGATATTGGAATTGAAGTAGAAGAAAGAGATATAACTGTGAAAGAACTTATTTCAGAGTTTAAGTCAGGTAATTTAAAAGAAGTTTTTGGATGTGGAACAGCTGCAGTGATAGCTCCAATTAATTCATTTGGTTATAAAGATGAGAAATTTCAACTTGAAGAATTAGACAACGACTTTGCTTCAAAAATTAAAACTGCTATTATTAATATTCAACAGAATATTTCTGATGATACCCACAATTGGAGATATAAAATTACTGAGTAGTTTACTTTTCTAGAATTGATTTTATATTTGGCTTAAAGTAATTCGGTCCTTTTAAAATTTTACCATCTTCCCTTATTACAGGTGTTCCATCTGCACTAAGCTTACTCATATTGCTCCTTTGAATTTCATCAAATACTTCTACAATTTTATCTTGAAGTCCATGTGCAAGTATTGTTCCACAGAGAATATAAAGTTTATCTCCAAGTGCATCTGCAATTTCAACTAAATCCTTTTTTCTTGCTGCTTCTAAATACTCATCATTTTCTTCTTGCATTAGTCTATATCTTAACTCAATTGTAGATTCATCAAGATCTGCTTTTTGATTTTTTGAGTACTTTATTTTAAAAGCTTCATTAAATTCTTTTACTGCATCAATAGCATTAGTTATCATAATTGTTAATTTTATATTAGAAAAGTTTGATTAAAATAAATTTAATTAATGTTTACTAAAGGACAACTAATTTTTGCTATAATATTCATAATATTATTTTCTCTGATAATTGGATACTCTTATATAAAGGATTCAAGACTTCACAATGTTTATTATAAAAATTCGTATGTAATCTTAATTGTATTTATTGTTTTTATTTCAATAATTGCTGCTTACAGTAATCTTTTTAGATAAAATGAAAGAGTTATTTCTTGTTTTTTTGGGAGGAGGTTTAGGATCTGCAATAAGATTAATTTTAAATAGATTAGTTCCAAGTGATTCCTTTCCATATTCAACATTAACAGTTAATTTAATTGGTAGTTTTTTAATTGGACTAATTATAAGTTATTTAATTAATTCCAATATGTTAAAATCTGATTATTACTACTTCCTTGTTGTTGGTATATGTGGTGGTTTGACTACTTTCTCAGCATTTTCAATGGAGAATCTGAATTTTATTAAGTCTAATGAAATATTAAACTCATTTATATACATTTTTATTAGTGTATCTTTATGTATAGCCTTAGCCTATCTAGGCTTTCTAACTATGAATAAAATATTTAATTAAAATGAGAAAAAATCTATTATTTACATTATGTGTATTATTTTCTTTTAATCTGAGCTCTCAAGAAAAAAATCTTTCAGAAGGACCTTTTGAGCAACTGATTATAAGAGGAGTAACTTTAATTAATGGAAATGGTAGTCCACCATTAGGACCAGTTGATATTGTAATAGAGAAAAATATAATTAAGTCTATAAAAACTGTTGGTTATCCTGGAGTTGAAATTAATGAGCGAAGAAGACCTAAACTAAAAAAAGGTGGACGTGAAATTGACGCTACTGGAATGTATATACTTCCTGGATTTATCGATATGCACGGACATATTGGAGGTGTTTCACAAGGTGCTGAACCTGACTATGTTTTTAAACTTTGGTTAGCACATGGTGTTACAACTGTCAGAGAACCAGGTGGAAGAGGTATTGACTTTAGTCTAGATTTAAAAAACAAGAGTATCAAAAATGAAATTATAGCTCCAAGACTTGTTATTTATTCAGGTTTTGGATCAGGTTATACTAATGAAATAAGTAATCCAAATCAAGCTAGAGAATGGGTAAGATTTAATGCGAAGAAAGGTGCAGATGGTATTAAGTTTTTTGGAGCTGAACCTGATATAATGATTGCTGCTTTAGATGAAAATAATTCACTAGGTCTTGGCTCAGCTATGCATCATGCACAATTAAATGTAGTAAGATGGAATGTTTTAAATTCAGCTAGAGCTGGACTAACATCAATGGAACATTGGTATGGTTTACCAGAGGCTCTCTTTGATGATAAAATTGTACAGAATTATCCTTATTATTATAATTATTCTAATGAGCAACATAGGTTTGAAGAAGCTGGTAAACTTTGGGATCAGGCTGCAAAACCTGGCTCAGAACATTGGAATAATGTAATGAATGAATTAATTGAACTAGATTTTACATTAGATCCAACTTTCAATATTTATGAGGCTAGCAGAGACCTTCAAAGAGCTAGAAGAGCTGAATGGCATGAAGAATATACTTTACCAAGTTTATGGGAGTTTTATCAACCTAGTAGAATATCTCATGGATCCTATTGGCATTTTTGGGGCACAGAACAAGAAGTTGCGTGGAGAAAGAATTTTAATCTATGGATGAATTTCGTTAACGAATATAAAAATAGAGGAGGTAGAGTAACAGTTGGGTCAGATTCTGGATTCATTTTTCAACTCTATGGATTCGCTTACATAAGAGAGTTAGAGTTATTGAGAGAGGCTGGATTCCATCCACTTGAAGTTGTTATGTCAGCTACATTAAAAGGCGCAGAAGCACTAGGTATGGATAAAGAAATTGGTTCAATAGAAATAGGTAAAAAAGCTGATCTTGTCCTGGTTGAAGAAAATCCACTTGAAAATCTTAAGGTTTTATATGGTACTGGAGCTATAAAGCTCAATAAAGATAATGAAGTCGAAAGAGTGGGAGGTGTTAAGTATACAATTAAAGATGGTATTGTTTATGATTCAAAGCTACTATTAGAGGATGTTAGAAAAATGGTTAGAAAAAGTAAGGATGAATTAAATTATGAAATATATCAACCTGGAGAAGAAAAAGATTGGACATCAAATAAGGAAAGAAATATAGATTAGTCACTCATTCCTATAAACTCAAACATCTTTAAATTAAAAATATTCGGTTTTTCAACATTTACCACATGACCACAGTTTGGTATTACGAAAAGCTTAGAATTCTTATGATTTTTTACTATTTCCTTGACAGAGGGTAAGAACATGTAGTCCTGATCACCCATTATGTAGTAAGTTGGAATTTGTATTTCAATTTGTCTAAAAAATTTCAATAAAGGGACCAATTCAGTAGTTAATTGAAACCATCTTTTAAATTCTTTTTGATAAAGCTTTTTTGCTTCCTTAACAAATAAGAGCCTAGATTCTTTATGATTATTATTAGGCA
Organism: uncultured Bacteroidota bacterium; assembly: GCA_902594745.1. Lineage (GTDB taxonomy): Bacteria > Bacteroidota > Bacteroidia > Flavobacteriales > Flavobacteriaceae > Marisimplicoccus. The sequence continues at coordinate 12,098 of CACJNF010000008.1, read as the reverse complement.
TTACTATAAATGCAAAAAGTTTATATATCCACATGTAAGGAAGTATTGATTTCGTAGAGTTACCCAGAAACATAAGTACTTTTGATCTAAAATTTAATTTCATTATTGCTCCACCCATTATTAAACTTTTTACTCTAGTTGGATTTTTTTCGGCAAAATTCCTAATTAGAATTGATCCCAAAGAGATACCAACAAAATGAGATTTTTTAATTTTTTCAGCATTTATTACCTCAAGTATATCATTTGTAATTGAATTAAATGTATATTTTTTCTTAAATGGATTAATTGGAATTGATTTTGATTTTCCATGACCTCTTAAATCAAGTAGTAATAAATTATATTTTTTTGAAAAATATTTTATTTGTTTAAACCATATTGTAGAACTACCCCCTGCACCATGAACAAAAGTTATCCAATCTGCATCTTTATTTTTACATAGAAATTTAGTGTAATGAATCATAATTATAGTGCATTAATATAATTTTCCATTTCATCTCTAATTTTTTTTGCTTCTTTAGCAGCACATTCAGCGAAATCATCATTAATTGATGCGTAAATAATTGATCTTGATGAGTTGATGATCAATTTTAAATTTTTATCCAAACCTTGTTTACAGATTTCAGCCATATTTCCACCTTGAGCGCCAACTCCTGGGATTAAAAGATAAGAATCAGGAACCATATTTCTTATTTTACGAATCTCTTTAGTGTTTTTAGCACCAACTACATACATAATCCTGCTACTGTTCTTCCATGTTCTGGATGTTTCTATTACTTTTTTATAAAGCTTATTATTGTTATCTAAATTAAGTTCTTGAAAATCGTTTGAGCCAATATTTGAGGTTAACGCAAGCAGAAAGACTAACTTATCTTCAATACTTAAAAAAGGCTCAACAGAGTCAGACCCCATATATGGCGAAACAGTTATTGAATCGAAGTTAAGTTCCTCTAAGAAAGCATTAGCATACATTTTTGAAGTATTTCCAATATCTCCTCTCTTTGCATCAGCTATAGTGAATATTTCAGGATAATTTTGATTAAGGTAGTTTGCGATTTTATTAAGAGATTTAAAGCCATTTGCACCATAAGCCTCAAAAAATGCAATATTTGGTTTATAAGCAATTGCATATTCATTAGTAGAGTCAATAATTCTCTTCGCAAATTCAAAGATAGGATCATCTAATTCTAATATTGATTTAGGAATTTTATTTTTATCAATATCAAGACCAATACAAAGAAATGATTTCTTCTTATTTATTTGATCATGTAATTTATTCATTATCATACTTCTCCGGCTTCTTTTAGTCTCTCAGTATTGATATACAATTTAATCTCATCAATTAACTTAGAAACGTCTCCATCTAAAATTTTTGGTAAGTCATAAAGTGTCAAACCAATTCTATGATCTGTAACTCTTCCTTGAGGATAATTATATGTTCTAATTTTTGCTGATCTATCTCCAGATTTTACCAGTTCATTTCTTTTTTTAGAGTCGGACTCCATTCTTTTATTAAGCTCAATCTCATAAAGTCTTGATCTTAGAACTTTCATGGCCTTTTCTTTATTTTTATGTTGAGATTTTTGATCTTGACATTGAGCAACAACTCCAGTCGGCTCATGTGTTAATCTAACCGCCGAGTATGTAGTATTAACAGATTGACCTCCAGGACCAGATGAACAAAAGTAGTCAACTCTTACTTCGTTCATATTAATCTCAACGTCAAATTCTTCGGCTTCAGGCAGGACCATAACAGTTGCTGCAGATGTATGAACTCTTCCTTGAGTCTCTGTTTGAGGAACTCTCTGGACCCTATGAACTCCAGATTCATATTTTAATTCACCATACACATCCTCCCCTGCTATTTCAAATATGACCTCTTTGAATCCTCCAGCTGTTCCCTCACTAGTATCAACAATACTTAAATTCCATTTTTTTTCTTGTGCAAATTTTGTATACATCCTATATAAATCACCCGCAAAAATACTCGCTTCATCTCCACCAGTTCCTGCTCTAATTTCTACCACAACATTTTTCGCATCATCCGGATCTTTGGGAATTAGAAGAATTTTAATTTCATCTTCAAGTTTTTCTATAGATTGTTTTGAGATTTCCAATTGTTCTTTAGCCATCTCAATCATGTCTTTATCATCAGAAGATTTTATATAACCCTCAGCTTCATCTTTTTGGTCGATTGCTTCTTTATATAATTTTCCTTTATTTACAAGAATACTAATCTCTTTTAGCTCTTTATTTAACTCAATATATTTTTTTTGATCTGCAATGATTTCTGGATTACTAATCATTTGATATATCTCATCATATCTTTTTTTAACAATATCTATTTTTTCTATAAGCATAATGACTATTAATAATCAAAATTACCTAATTCTGATTGAATACTTAGTCTCTTAACATCTGATTCAATCACTTCTCCAATAATTTTAGCATCTATTCCGACTGATTTTGAGATATCAATAACCTTAGATGCATTTTCTGGATCTAAATAAATTTCCATTCTATGTCCCATATTAAAAACCTTGTACATTTCCTTTGGATCTGTGTTAGACTCATTCATTATTAGCTTAAAAATTGGAGGAATTTCAAAAAGATTATTTTTTATTATGTGTAAATTATCAATAAAATGTAAAATTTTTGTTTGACCACCTCCAGTACAATGAATTATTCCATTTATTTTATTTCTTCCGATTTCATCAAAAATTAACTTTAAAAGAGGTGCATAAGATCTTGTTGGAGATAAAAGCATTTTTCCTATATCAATATTAAACCCTTCTAATTTATCTGTTAAATTTTTTGAACCACAATAGGCTAATTCGCTAGGTAGGTCGTTATCATATGACTCTGGATATTTTTCTTTAATGTAATGAGAGAGAACATCATGTCTAGCTGATGTAAGCCCGTTACTTCCAATACCTGAGTTATATTCTTTATCATAAGAAGATGTGCCTGAAGAGGATAGTCCAACAATAACATTTCCTGCTTTGATATTTGAGTTATCAATTATTTGACTCTTTTTGATTCTAACTGTCATACAAGAATCTACTATTATAGTTCTTACAAGATCACCAACATCAGCGGTTTCTCCTCCACCACTATGAATATTTATTCCGAGATCTCTATAAAAATTTAATATTTCGTCAGTTCCAGAAATTATATTGGAAATTACCTCACCTGGAATCTTATTTTTATTTCTTCCAATTGTAGATGAAATTACAATATTATCAATTGCACCAACGCAAGCAACATCATCAAGATTCATCACAATGGAATCTTGAGCTATATTTTTCCATACAGAAGTATCACCAGTTTCTTTCCAATAAATATATGCTAGAGATGATTTGGTACCAGCACCATCTGAATGGATAATTAATGCATGGTCATCTGAATTTGAAATTAAATCAGGAAGAATTTTACAAAAGGCTTTTGGATACAGACCTTTATCATGATTTTTTATTGCATTATGAACATCTTCTTTATCAGAAGAGACACCCCTTAATTTATATCTGTTGGTCATTATTCACAGCAAAGTTATCAAAAAAAAATCTTAATAAGTTTTTGATAAATTACCATTAACATATAAGCTTAAATTTTCTATTTAATATAATTTAGATTTCAGGTTTTTTATAATTGATAATGAATTTATTATATAAAATTTAAAGTGATTTATTGTAATGCATTTTTCTCAATTTTTCATTCAATTTTATATGTATTTAATAATTTTTATTCGATAAAATAATAGATTAATAAAAGTTCATTAAAATTGAGGTTATCAACATCCTCAGAATTCAAAAAAAATTAAATTGGCGCACTTAACAAAAAATAATTACTATGAGCAAATCTAAATTAGAATATATATGGCTTGATGGTTATAAACCAACCCAAAGCCTTAGAAGTAAAACTAAAGTCGTTTCAGACTTTGACGGTAAACTTTCTAGCTGTCCTATGTGGTCTTTTGATGGTTCTTCAACTCAACAAGCTCCAGGTGGCTCCTCAGATTGTTTATTAAAACCAGTAGCAATATATCCAGACCCTGAAAGAAAAAATGGTTTTCTAGTAATGACTGAGGTATTAAACGCAGATGGTACTCCTCACGAGTCAAATGGTAGAGCAACTATTGATGATAGTGATAATGACTTTTGGTTTGGTTTCGAACAAGAATATTTCCTTTGGGATACTGAGACTAACTTACCTCTTGGATTCCCAAAAGATCAAACTCCTCAAGGACAATTCTATTGTTCAGTTGGAGGTGCAAATACTTTTGGACGTGAAATAATGGATCGTCATCTTGACGTATGTCTTGAGGCAGGAATTAATGTTGAAGGAACAAATGCTGAAGTTGCTGCGGGTCAATGGGAATTTCAAACTTTTGCGAAAGGAGCTCAAGAAGCTGGAGATGAAATGTGGGTAGCTAGATATTTATTAGAAAGAATAGCAGAAGATTATGCTATTAAAATTGAATATCATCCTAAACCTCTTGGTGCTACTGATTGGAATGGATCTGGTATGCATGCAAATTTCTCAAATACAACTTTAAGGACTTGTGGGTCAAAAGAGACTTATGAAAAAATCTGTGAATCATTTAGACCTGTTGTTGATGACTGTATTGCAGTTTATGGCGCATATAATGATCAAAGATTAACTGGTGACCATGAAACACAATCAATTACTGAGTTTAGTTATGGAGTTTCAGATAGAGGTGCATCTATTAGAATACCTATAATGACTGTTGAGAGTGGATGGAAAGGATGGTTAGAGGATAGAAGACCTGCATCAAATGCTGACCCTTATAAAGTAGCAGCAATAATTGTAAAAACAGTAAAGAGCGTTTCCTAAAGGAACAGCATCTTAACTAAGTATTAAAGGGATTATAAAAATTAAATATAATGTTAATAGAATAATCCCTTTTTTTCTTGTCAGAATATTTCTTCTTTTCAAATAAGCTAATGGAAGAATTATAGCTGAGAAAAGGATTACCCACAACATATCATTAAATATAATTTTAGAGTCAATTTGTTCAATTGGTAGTACAGTAGATGTAATTCCAATCACTACCAGAAGATTAAATATATTAGATCCAATAAGATTACCTATTGAAAGATCATTTTGTTTTTTTATTGAAGCTACAACAGATGCAGCTAATTCTGGGATACTAGTTCCAATAGCTACCATTGTTACACTTATTACTCTTTGAGATATCTCATATTTGTTTGCTACAGAAATGGCAGATTTTATTAAAGTTTCTGAGCCAAGCCATAATAGCAATCCGCTAAATAAGACATAAATAATTGATTTAGGGATAGAGATTTTAGATGTATCAACTACATCTGAGAACTCAGAAATACTTTTCTTTTGATATAGAAATAAATATATAAGTATCAGAGAAATTGAAACAAGAAGAATAATACCTTCAGCTCTAGATATTTTACTACCAGTTATTAATAGTATATAGAATAAAAATGTTGAAAGCATTAGGATAGGAAAATCTGAAGAATAAAATCTTTGTTGCAAAGTAATGGGGTATATTATTGTTATTATTCCAAGAACCAGTCCAATATTGGCAATATTTGATCCTATTACATTACCTATAGCAAAATTTGAAAACCCATTTAGAGTTGCATTTAAACTGACGATAAGCTCGGGTGCAGATGTAGCAAATGAGACAACTGTCATGCCAATTATAATTTTAGGAACAGAAAATTTTAATGATAAGTCAACGGAAGATTTTGTAAGTATATCACCACCATGAGACAGAAGAATAATACCAAATAAAATACCTAAAAAATCCAAAATCAAAATTTAGAGGGCAATGGAGGACTCAAACCCCCATCTGAAGAGCCGTAATCTTCTGTTCTATTCAGTTGAACTAATTGCCCATTTCCTGCAAAAATATATATATATAATGAGATTAATAATTAATCTAGTTTAAATTTTAATTATCTTAGTTATGAATTAAAAAATTATTACAATGGATTGCAACTGTGTAAAGTGTAACTGTCAAAATTCATGTGAATGTACATGCTGTGAGTGTTAAAATATGAAATTAAATAACTGATTAACAGCATGTTACCAAAAGTTATTAACAATTTAGTAGAAAAAGTTTGTATTTCTCAATTATTTTTCTACTTTTATATAAGTAAGTGAAAGGGACGGAAAAATTCGCCGTAACGTTCAAAGCGAAAGCAGAGATAAAGCTTACAAAACTCTAAACATTAAAAAGTAGTCAAATTAACTACTATTTGAAATAATTTCAATCGTGAGTAGAGAATTAGAAAGCCTGGCGCACCTAGTGAGTCAGGCTTTCGAATTTTATAAAACTAATTTTCAAGTATAATATTAAAACTAATTACAGTCAACTAATGTTGTGCATTTCAGCATATGTTTTATATGGAAGTTCAATTAGTGAAGTAATTTCAAATACTTTTGAGTCTGAAATTATTTCGATACTTAGCAAAACCTCACTATCAACTATTAAGAAATCTCCAGAATTATAAGTTTCATCATTTATTTTTAGTATACCATGTTGGATGAAGATTGAGTGGAATCTATCCTGACTTATCTCATGGCTGTATATACCCTTAGTGAATGAATGCTGGTAAATTTGGATTGAATCAGATTTTAAATCTATTTGATTATTAATGTCTGAAATAATTTTAGTTTCCTTTCCGTCCTCTTTTTTAATCGAAAAGATCTCTGATTTGTAGTCACTATAGTTTGCTTCTTCGTATAATGAAACATGAAGGTTAGGATCAAACCATATTTGAAATATTTCAGAACCTTTTTTTAATTTTTCTGAATGAGATATTCCTTTACCTGCTTTAATAACTTGAACATCCCCTTCTTTAAGAGTTATCCACTTATCCAAAAGAGTGTCATAATGTTCAATTTCCCCCTTTAAAACAAAACTACATATCTCAAAACCTCGATGAGGATGAAGACCTATAATACTGTCATTTTGTGGAGCCCAAGCGTGAGCCCAGTAAAACAAATTTGAGTAAGGTTTTAATATACCTTGATCCTGTGGAAATCCTATAGGTTTTTTTTCAAGAATTTCACCTCCATTAAAATTACCATTTGCTTGATTATTCTTACTATAAGTTTTAACTGGCATAGAATATTTTTAAGATCAATATTAATAAATTAAAATTTAAATTTTTCTTAGAAAAATAGATCTGTATTAACCGTTATGCAACAATTAATCATTTTTTTTTGTTGGGAAGTTTACTGATTGACTCTCCCAGTAAATTACTTTTTCTCCAGCTATATGAAACTTTACATATTTTTGAGTTAATTGTATCCTAAATTGAGGGGCAACTTCACTATTTGCGGGAGAATATACAGAATCAGTTTGCCGAGAAACTGTTGAAATTTTTGGGTCAAAATAGTTAACACGTTCTTCAAAAACTCCAAAATCATAATAATATTCATCATAACCTTCTCTTTTGTTTAAACTAGAAGGCTCACCAAATTTATCGATTACCATCTGCTTTGAAACTAGCATAGACATTGTATCATTATGGTTGTATAAAATATTGGAACAACCGAGGATAAATAAAACTATAAACAGAAAATACTTCATAACAGTCTAACTATAAAGATATTATAGATTTTTTAAATTATTATAAAACTCATCATCTACTCTAAAATAGTAACCATTTTCTTCATGTATACTTCCATCAGGCTCTCCATCTAAAGTATGATATTTAATTATATGTTCCTTGAAAGTTATTATATCTGGGACAATATATTCATTACCGTATATGTCAATTATTTTAGCCATAAACTGGTGAAGAAGCAGCAGACTCAGCAGATTGTAACCTTCTCATTATGAATAAACCATAAATAATTAAGTCTAAACTTGAATCACTTAAATCAACTTTCTCTATCTCTATATTTTCTTTCCATTTTTTAAATGAATACTTAATTGTTAAGATAGGTTTTGAACCATCTTCTAAAAGAGTATATAGTCTTTCAATTTTCCACATTCCGCCTGTATTTGATTGAGTCAAAGTATATTCTTTCTTTAAGTCATTTAGACTAAGAGAATATCCTCCTGTCTTCCATTTATAATTAAATACACCAACAATTTTACTTCCCTGGAAAATATTGTAAGATGAACTCCAAAAGCTTTTCTTTTTTATCTGATAAGTTCTGCTATTATAAAAAAAGTTTATTTGGCTTGAATACCACTTAGGCTTTATTCCTTTTATAAGAACTTCTTGATTTTCAAGAATTTGAAAATCTTTATTATTCTTCTCAATATTTACTTTAATCATTATTTAAAATTAAAAATCTGAAATATAATACGCTATTTCTCATCTGCAATCATTTTAAACATATCTATATAAATCGATAACTAAGGTAATAAATAGTCTAATGGTTATCCTTTATTTTTATGTAATTAGATGCTTTTTGCTTAAATCGATTAAATCTAGGTATTGAAACACTTTGAATATAAGGACTGTATGGATTCTTTTTTTCAAAGTCTTGGTGATAATCCTCTGCATAATAAAATTTAATTATCTCTTTAACCTCAGTAATGATTTTTTTTCCAAAAATTGAATTTGAAGATAGTAAATCTATATAGTTTTTAATTTTAATTCTTTCATCAATATTTGAGTAAAAAGCTATCGATCTATATTGAGTTCCATAGTCTGGGCCTTGCCTATTTGGTGTTGTAGGATCATGAGAGTCAAAGAAGACCTTTAGAAGGGTGTCATAAGAGATTATCTGACTATCGTAGATTATTTCTATAGCCTCAGCGTGTCCTGTTTTACCTGAAATAACCTGGTAATAATTTGGATTAACTGTTGAACCACCTGCATAACCTGAGTAAACTTCTTTAACTCCATCTAAACTTTCGTAAATTGTTTCAACACACCAGAAACATCCAGATGCAAAGTAAGCCCTACTCATACCGTCATAGCTTTTATTATCAATTTGATTGACTGGCTGAGGATTGTCAATTGCTCTTTGTGAACTTATATCACAAGATGTTAGTAAAATTATAGATGTAATTATAAATCTTTTCATATTTAATGAGATCGCCTACAAAGATAATATGATATCATATCTTGCAGTCAGGTTGAAAGTTAATTTTATTTTAAAAAGTTATTTATTAGTTCTATATCATTTTTATATGTTAGATCTGGAACATGCTCACAAATTTTAAAGACCTTAATAGATTCATTTCTATCATTTATCATATTTTGGATTGCCGTAGCAATCTCTTTTTCTCCCCTATCCTGATTAACTTCACAATTACTTAAATAACCATATACTTGATCGCCAAAAAATGAAAAAATATTCATGCTTACAAACTTTTCTTCAGTAATATTTCTAATATGATTAATTGTAGGCTTCTCGATAATCTTATACAAAAATTTATTTTTAATATCTAGAATTGAAAAAGAGGATATTTTTTCCTCACTAAAATCAAGGCATTTGGAATTATATGCAATCATTGAGTTGTAGGTAAGTTCTAATTTTAAAGTTTTAATTGCTTTTACCGAGTATATATTATCAGAATTACATACTATAAACCTTGATGATTTTAAAACAGGGAATTGGTTCATAGCTTGATATATTGCATCAGCTGTTCCCATTGGTTTTGAGTTACCATAGTAATCTTGAAATGCAAATCTTATTTTAACTGATAATTTCTTTTCAATCTTCTTAAGATAATTTTGGAATTCAATTGAGTCTTCTGATAGTATTACATAAAAGTGTTGAATTCCTGCAGCAATTGAGTTCTTGATAATATGGTAAATCAAAGTTTCATTTTTTTCATTTATCTTAATAAATCCCTTAGCACGAGAGTTAGATTGAGAAACCTGATCTTCAGATAGATTAGTGCTATAATCAGAAGCTTTCATCCTAGATGATGCACCTGCTGCCATTATAATTAAAGGAATATTATTCATAAGAAATAGTTGGACCCTTACCCATATTTGCAATAAAGGCATCCTTAACACCATATTTTTTTAATTCATTTACAATTTTAAGTGAATAAGACTGATCCTGTGACAGACACATAATAGAACCTCCACCACCTGAGCCAACAATTTTAGAGCCAATTGAGCCGTTATCAGCTGCAATACTTATCATATCATCAATCTCAGGAGTAGTAATTTTTAAATCATTTTTTAAAAAACTATGGTGAATATTTATTAATTCTGCAATCTTATCAATATCAAGTTCATCTTTTTGAAATTCATTTTTTGCTTTTATAGTAGTTCTGTAGTTACCTACAGCAGCCCTAAAGAATGGTTTTAAATCATCATCAAGAAACGATAAACATTTATTTAAATCTACATTATCAATATTTGTAAAACTGAAATCTTTATAATGATTTTTTACAATTTGAATTGAGTTTAATGCGTTGTCTTTAAGTTTCTTTAGTAGTCCTTGTGTATCTTTACTCTGATTTGAGACACCAACAATCATATCACATAATTTATGATTAAAAGGTATAATACCATCAGTCTTGGTATCTAAATAAATTGTTTTTCCGTTAGCAATAGTATATTGATCCATTTTTCCACCTGAACCTCCTACCTCTTCAACCTCTATTCTATATGAGATCTCGGCTAATAAATTTGAAGTTACTTCATAGTCAGTGAACATATTAAGAAGAAAATTTACCCATGCTACAATTAATGCAGATGAGCTTGACAAACCAGAATTTATTGGAATTTTACTAGTAATACTAACATCATATCCTATGTCAGGTTTACATTCAAAATCTTTTAGAACATTTAAAGCAATTTTTAGAAAATCTTTTTCATCTGGATCATATTCAAAATCAATTGGTATGAGATCTGTTGATCCTAGGTCTTTTTTAATAATTTTAAATTCTCTATCATTATTTTGAGTAGCCTCTATTTTAATTTCATTATTTATTGTTGTGGCTATTATTGGTAATCCTAGATAATCTTGATGGTCACCAAATAGGCATACTCTTCCAGGTGCTTTGGATATTATCTTTTTATACATCAAGAAATAATATCAAATGTTTTAGTATTAACCCAGTCTCCTCTTGTAAAATCTGGAAAAAATTGAGGTTCACCATCATTGTTAACAGAGTTAGAAGTTAGTTCAATTAGTGAGCTCCAAGCACAACCTTCATATACGTTTTGATCAAGAGGCAGTCCATTTTGTAGACATTCAACAATTCTATACATCATTATACCATCCATTCCTCCGTGACCTGTATTTTTTGTTTGATTATTTAATCTTTTATACAAAGGATGATCATATTTTTCATAAAGCCGATCTATTCCTTCACCTTTGACCCATTGTTTTGAATCTTTGGTATAATTTTCAAATCCTTTATCAAATGCAGCTCTAGTTGGCCCACCTGCTAATATACCTTTGGTTCCCTGAATTAAATTTAGCCTTGTGTAAGGTCTTGGACTTGTCTCATCCCATTGAACCATTATTGTTCTTCCTAGATAAGTTTTAATAATTGAAGTATTTATATCACCATTTTGATAATTTAGATTGTTCCATTTATGATTTGCTGGGAAATTTTCTTTACCAAACTTTTTTCTACCCACAGCAGGTGAAGAGAACGAAACTAACGTTTTAAATGTATCCTCAGATCTTAATAAATTCATATACTGTGATACTGGTCCAAGTCCATGTGTAGGGTATAAATTACCTCTTCTCTTCTCATATTCAAGAGTTCTCCATGATCCTGTTCCTCTTGTTTCTTCATTCATTTGAAATCTTAAATCATGAATATAGGCAGCTTCACCATGAAGTAGCTCTCCTAGTTGTCCATTTCTAATTATATTCAAAAACATCAACTCTTCTCTACCATAATTAACATTTTCCATCATCATGCAATGCTTTTTATAGTTTTCAGAAGTATCAACAATATTCCACAATTCTTTTAATGTCATTGCAAGAGGCACTTCAACGAAAGCATGTGCCCCATTTTTCATAGTTTCAACAGCCATCACACCATGACTGTTCCAATCAGTAGAAATGAATACTATATCAGGCCTTACTTCTTTTAGCATTATTTTCCACTTCTTATCATCTCCCCAATAAGTTTTAATTGAATCAGTTGAGATATT
>CACJNF010000007.1 GCA_902594745.1 uncultured Bacteroidota bacterium | reverse complement strand
TGCCTCAGCAGCAGTCTCTTCAGAAGCAGGTGAATCGCCAGAGCCTGGCTGGTTGAAGTTTGCATATTTACTTCTAAACTTATCAACTCTACCAGCAGTATCTACAAGTTTTGACTTACCTGTATAATAAGGATGAGATGTTCTTGAAATTTCTAATTTAAATAGTGGATATTCTACACCATCAATCTTAGTAGTTTCTTTTGTCTCTACTGTTGATTTAGTAATAAATACATCATTATTAGACATATCTTTGAATGCGACTAATCTATAGTTTTCAGGATGTGTATTACTTTTCATAGCTTAAAAGTGAGTGCAAATTTAAAATTTTTTTCATATATCCTATCATTATAATTGCTTAATTTTGCTTTTCACATTTAACACAAACAAAATGATACAAACTAATGGAACAATAAAATCAGTAATAATTAATTATGGACTTCTTCTAGGGGGAGTTACAGTTGCATTTGCACTGATGTTATTCTTAATGGACATGCACATTGAACAAGGTTCTCTTCAGAATATTGTAGGCTTTATTCTAACTGTTGGAGCTATTGTATTTGGGCAATTAGCTTTCAAAAAAGCTAATGAAGGCTTCCTAAGCTTAGGAGAAGGATTTAAAATAGGACTTGGTATTTGTATGGTGGGATCAATTGTTGGTCTTATTTATGGAATTTTTCAGATGACAGTCCTTGATCCAGAAACTATGACTAAAGTAATGGAGTATTCAATTGATCAGGCAATTCAACAGAATCCTGAACTTACTGATGAAATGATAGAGGCAATTGAAGGTAGTATCGAATTTTTCACTTCTCCTTCAATGATTGCTGTATTTGGTCTTGGATCAGCTTTATTTTTTGGTAGTATAATTTCATTAATAACAGGATTAGCACTTAAGAAAAATAAACCTGCTTAATTAAATTTATGGATGTTTCAATCATCATACCTCTTTTTAATGAATCTGAGTCACTAAAGGAACTTGATGATTGGATATCTTTATCTTTTAAATATAAAGATTTAGATTATGAGGTTGTTTACATTGATGATGGAAGCAATGACTCATCATGGGATATAATTAAGAGTATAAGTCAAAATAATTCAAATCGAAAAGGAATTTCTTTCATCAAAAACTATGGAAAATCTCAGGCTTTGAGAGTTGGTTTTTCAGAGGCAAAAGGTAAGTATATTGCTACCTTGGATGCAGACCTTCAAGACTCACCTGAAGAAATTCCGTTAATGATAAAGAAACTTGCTGAAAATCAACTTGATTTGATCTCTGGTTGGAAAAAGAAAAGACATGATTCATTTATTACTAAAAGAATTCCTTCTTATTTTTTTAATCTAGTTGCAAGAGTCTTTTCAGGAATTAAACTGAATGACTTTAACTGTGGCATAAAAGTATACAGAAAGGAAGTTGCTAAGTCAATAAGTTTATATGGAGATATGCACAGATTTATTCCTATACTTGCAAAGAATCAAGGATTTAATAGAATAGGTGAACATGTTGTAAAACATCAAGCAAGAAAATATGGTAAAACCAAATTTGGTAATGAGAGATTTATAAGAGGGTTTCTAGATATAATTACTTTATGGTTTACTGAAAAATTTGGTAGAAGACCAATGCATTTTTTTGGAACTATAGGCACAATAATGTTTATAGTTGGAATTTTATTTACAATTTATCTTGGATATAATAAACTTTTCATAGATACTTCCTCAAGATTAATAACATCAAAGCCTGAATTCTATATTGCTTTAATTACAATAGTATTAGGTGCCCAATTTTTTATAGCGGGATTTTTAGCTGAGATAATAATTAAATTTAATATTAGTAAAAATAAATACTCAATTAAAGAGAAAACTTTTTAAATGAATTACTTTACTAAAGTTCTAAAATATGGTCTAGGTTATACTTATTATGGAGTATTAAACATTGTATTTAATATACTCTATGCAATTTTTAGTGCTTTAGCTTTTGTATCATTTATTCCAATGCTTGATGTACTTTTTAAACAAACAAAGGATGTATATATAGAGCCAGAGTATTCCGGAATCAGTAATATAAGAGAATACTTAGAAGATTATTTTAACTATTATATATCAAGACAATTAGAAACTGATATTTCATCAACACTAATTTTAGTTGTTGGGATTGTGATTTTCTTTTTTTTAATGAAAAATTTATTCAATTACTTGGCACTTTATAATATAACTTTTGTAAAAAATGGGTTACTTAAAAACCTACGAGGTAGACTCTACTCCAGAGTAATCTCCATGCCAATTTCCTATTTCTTAAACAAGAAAAAAGGTGATTTGATGTCAAGAATTACAGCAGATATATTAGAAATTCAGACTTCATATCTTTCTATTTTAGAGCTCATGGTTAGAGAGCCTTTAACAATTTTGTTCACATTAATTGTAATGTTCACCATAAGTCCTGAGCTAACCTTATTTGTAATCCTATTTATTCCAATTTCAGGATTTATTATTTCAATAATTGGTAAAAAACTCAGAAAAGATTCCAAAGAAGTTCAACAACAACAAAGTAATTTTCTTTCTATGATTGATGAGACTATAAGTGGTCAAAAAGTTATTAAGTCTTTTCTTTCAGAGTCATTTTTTAATCAAAAATTTGATAGCATAAATGAAATGCTGTACAAATTTTCTAATAAGGTAATAAACAGGAAAAACTTAGCAGGTCCATTTAGTGAATTTATGGGTATTTTGGTCATAGGAGTTCTACTTTGGTTTGGAGGTAAAATGGTATTAATTAATCAAACAATTTCTGGAACAACATTTATAGTGTTTATGGGTCTTGCTTATAACATTTTAACTCCAGCTAAAAATTTAAGTAAATCTTTTTACAGTATAAAAAAGGGAAATGCTGCAGCTGAAAGGGTATTTGAAATAATTGAATTTAAACCTGACAATGATTCAAATAGAGATCAATTACTTGAAACATTTAAAGATAAAATAGAATTTAAAAATGTTGATTTCTCATACGGACAATCAAAAATATTAGATAAGATTTCTTTCACAATTAAGAAAGGTCAGAGTGTTGCTTTAGTTGGTTCTTCTGGAAGTGGAAAAACGACTATTGCAAACTTATTAAATGGATTTTATAATTCTGACTCTGGATCAATAAGCATTGATGGGATGGAAATCTCCTCTATCACTCGTGAGTCTTTGTATAAAAAAATATCTATTGTTACTCAAGAATCAATCCTTTTCAATGATACAATTATGAATAATATAAGAATTGGAGATTTAGACTCTGTAGATGCAGATATTATAAATGCTGCAAAAGAAGCTAATGCTCATGAATTTATAATTGAACAAAGCAAAGAATATGATACTAATATAGGTGATTATGGAGGTAAGCTTTCAGGCGGACAGAAGCAAAGGCTAACAATTGCCAGGGCAATGCTCAAGAGTCCATCAATTTTGATTTTAGATGAAGCTACATCATCTTTAGATAGTGAATCAGAAAAGAAAATTCAAGATGCAATTGATAAGTTAATGCTGGACAAAACCTCATTAATAATTGCTCATAAGTTTTCAACAATTAAAAAATGTGATAAAATAATTTTAATTGATAAAGGCAGAATAGTAGCAGAAGGAACACATGATGAACTTATTAACTCAAATTCTTCATATAAAAATATGAATGAACTTCAAATGTAATTTTAAATCAACTAAATTTACAGCTTAATATTCTGAAATGATATTATTTTTTGGTGATTCAAAATCAAAAGTATTTGCTGTAGAAACCTCTGTAAAATTATCAGCTGAAAATTTAGAAAAAATTTCCTGGGCACTCAATTCGCCAATTATTAATAAAGATATAATTGAGGAAAAGTTTATTGGACCGAAGTCTTCAATGGTTTCTCCATGGAGTACAAATGCAGTTGAAATTACAAAAAACATGGGAGTTGAATCTTTGATACGTATTGAGGAGTTCAATAATGTCATAATTAATAGATACTTTGATAGAATGATTCACCAGAAATATGATGAATTGAATCAAAAAGTTTTTGCTAATATTCTAAATCCTGAAAAACAGTTAATTATTTATAATATAAAGGATTACAATGATGAACAAGGACTAGCACTTGACGAGTTTGAAATTTCATATCTAGAAAAGCTATCAAAAAAAATAGGAAGAGCATTAACTGATTCTGAGGTTTATGGATTTTCACAGGTAAACTCTGAACATTGTAGACACAAAATATTTAATGGAAAATTTATAATTGACGGAAAAGAAAAAAAAGAGAGCTTATTTGGTTTAATAAAAAATACTTCTAAGGCAAATAAAAATGGGATTGTTTCAGCATATTCTGATAATGTAGCATTTATTGAAGGCCCTAATATTATTCAATTTCAACCTCAATTCCCTGATAAAAGTAGTTTCTATATTAATAAAGAAATAGATAGTATAATCTCACTAAAAGCAGAAACACATAACTTTCCAACAACAGTTGAACCATACAATGGAGCTGCTACAGGTTCAGGTGGAGAAATTAGAGATCGTGCTTCTGGTGGAACTGGTTCCATACCATTAATTGGATCAGCTGTATACATGACTCCATATTCGAGGTTAAATGATAATAAACCATGGGAAAAAAATATTTCAGAAAGAATATGGAAGTATCAAACACCAGTAGATATTTTAGTAAAAGCATCTAATGGTGCTTCTGACTTTGGTAATTGTTTTGGTCAACCACTTATAGTTGGTTCTTTATTTACATTTGAGCATAACGAAAACAATAATTTGCAATCTTTTGATAAAGTCATAATGTTAGCTGGTGGTGTTGGGTTTGGGGAATCGAGTCAGGCAATGAAAAGAACTCCTGAAAAAGGGGATATCATAGTACTTCTTGGAGGTGATAATTACAGAATAGGTATGGGTGGCGCCTCTGTTTCATCAACAGATACTGGTAGTTATAATGATGCTATAGAATTAAATGCTGTTCAAAGATCTAATCCAGAAATGCAGAAAAGAGTTACAAATACAATTAGATCTTTGTTTGAGATGGATGAAAATCCTATAATATCTATACATGACCATGGAGCAGGTGGACATCTTAATTGTTTTTCAGAGTTAGTTGAGGATATTGGAGGTGAAATATATCTAGATTCACTTCCTGTTGGAGACCCCTCTCTATCATATAAAGAAATAATTGGTAACGAATCTCAAGAGAGGATAGGTATAATAATTAAAGATAAAGATTATGAATTGGTAAAAAAAATTGCTGATAGAGAAAGAGCTCCAATATTTAAGGTTGGAAAAATTACAGCTGATAAAAAATTTAGAGTAAAAGATAGATTAAAGGATATTGAGACTATTGATCTTGATTTAGATAGTCTTTTTGGTGATGCACCAAAAAAAATTATGACTGATTCATCAATAGAATCAAATTACATGGAAATTGAATATGATAGCAAACTATTTAATGAGTACCTGGAAGATGTTTTAAGAATAGAGGCTGTTGCATGCAAAGATTGGCTTACAAATAAAGTTGATAGATGTGTAACTGGAAGAATTGCTCAACAACAAACAGTTGGAGAGATTCAACTTCCTCTTGCTAATTGTGGAGTTGTTGCATTGGACTATACAGGTTATGATGGAATTGCATCATCAATCGGACATTCTCCAGTTTCTGGTTTAATCGATGCAAAAATTGGAAGTATAAATTCTATTGCTGAATCTTTAACAAATATTGTATGGGCTCCTCTTAAAGATAGAATTAATTCAGTTTCTCTATCTGCAAACTGGATGTGGCCATGCGGAAATAAAGGTGAGGATTCAAGATTATATGATGCTGTAGAAGCATGTTCAGATTTTGCAATATCATTAGGGATAAATATTCCAACTGGAAAAGATTCACTATCAATGGTTCAAAAATATGATGGGCAAAAAGTAAAATCTCCTGGTACCGTAATTGTATCTGCATCTGCTCATTGTATTGATATTAGAAAAGTTATTAAACCCGTTCTTAGTAAACATAAGGGTGATATTTTTTATATAAATCTTTCATCAGATGACTATAAGTTAGGGGGATCATCTTTTGGTCAAACACTTAATAGAATTGGATCTGAATCCCCTACTATTAAAGATTCTGAGAAGTTTAAAAGTTCATTTAATTTAATACAAGATTTAATAATTGATGATAAAATTATATCAGGACATGATATATCATCTGGTGGATTAATTACTTCATTACTTGAGATGTGTTTTACAAGTGATAATGTTGGTATGAATATTAATCTTAATGAAGTGAATTGTAAAGATTCAATAAGATTACTGTTTTCTGAAAATCCAGGAGTTTTAATTCAATCAGAATTTGACTTAACTAAAATTTTCCTTGGTATAGGTGTAAATTGTTTTAAAATTGGTAATGTAAACCTAGAGGGTAAATTAAACATATTAAACTATAAGGATGAATTCTCTTTTGACATAAATACATATAGAGACATATGGTATTCTACTTCTAAGGACTTTGACAAAAAACAGACACTAAAAAACAAATCCAGTGAAAGGTTTAATAATTATAAAAAACAGCCTCTTAAGTTCTCATTTCCAAAAAATTTTAGTGGCTCATTACTCACAAGTAATAGAAATAAAATTAATGCTGCTGTATTAAGAGAAAAAGGGAGTAATTCTGAGAGGGAAATGGCATTTATGATGAGTGCTGCAGGTTTCAATGTGAAAGACATACACATGACAGATATAATATCTGGTAGAGAGAGCTTAGAAGATATTCAACTTTTGGTTGCAGTTGGAGGATTTTCAAATTCAGATGTTCTTGGATCTGCAAAGGGATGGGCTGGCTCATTTATTTTTAACTCTATTGCTAAAAAAGCACTAGAAAATTTCTTTGATAGAGATGACACTCTATCCCTTGGGGTATGCAATGGCTGCCAATTATTTATTGAACTTGGATTAATCAACAAAAACCACTCTAATAAACCTAAAATGTTACATAATGACTCAGGAAAATTTGAATGCATATTTTCCACCGTTGAAATTAAAGATTCATCTTCAATTATGTTGAGAGGGATGGAGGGCAGTAAACTAGGCGTATGGTCAGCACATGGTGAAGGAAAGTTTAATTTTCCATACTCGGAAGATAAATATTCCATAGCTGGAAAATTTCTTTACGATTCATATCCAGGAAATCCTAATGGCTCCGATTTCAATACAGCAATGTTAGTTTCAGATGATGGAAGACATCTTGTAATGATGCCGCATCTAGAAAGGTCAATTTATCCTCATAACTGGGCTTATTATCCTGAAAATAGAAATGATAAGTTCTCTCCATGGATTAAAGTATTTGATAATAGTTATCAGTGGCTCTCAAATACTTAAAATTATTTTTTTTTAATTAGAAATAGTTATTATTTAATTATATATAACTGATTTACAATATTTTAAAATTAATATAATAATCTGAGTATTGTAAATATTTAGTTATTTTGATATGTCAAAAAATTAAAAAAACGAATTTTAAAAAAATTAAAAAAATATGCCCACAAAAAGTAAAACAAAGCTTAAAGGAGGAGAATTTATTTTAAAGGAATCATTATCCGATGAAATTTTTACTCCTGAAGACTTTTCAGAAGAACAATTAATGATGAAAGAGACCATAATTGACTTTATGGACAGAGAAATATGGCCAGATAAAATGAAATATGAAGAAAAAAATTATGATTTAACTGTTCAAGCAATGAAGAAGATTGGAGAACTCGGTTTACTCGGTGTTTCTCTTGAAGAAAAGTATGGCGGTATGGGAATGGACTTTGTCTCAACTATGCTTGCTGTTGACTACGTCTCTGGAGTATCTGGATCTGTAGCAACTGCTTATGGCGCTCATACAGGAATAGCAATTCTTCCAATCTACTTATTTGGTAACGAAGATCAAAAGCAAAAATATTTACCAAAGTTGGCATCTGGAGAATGGTTTGGATCATATTGTTTAACTGAGCCTACAGCAGGTTCTGATGCAAACTCTGGAAAAACAAAAGCAGAATTAAGTGATGATGGTAAACATTATAAAATCAATGGTCAAAAAATGTGGATATCTAATGCAGGGTTTGCAAATTTGTTTATAGTTTTTGCAAGAATTGAAGATGATAAAAATATCACTGCGTTTATTGTTCCTAATGAGGCTAATAATGGCATTAAACTTGGTGAAGAAGAAAAGAAACTTGGTATTCACTCATCATCAACTAGACAAGTATTCTTTACAGATACAATTGTTCCTGTTGAAAATTTACTTGGTGAAAGAAATGGTGGATTTAAAATTGCCATGAATGCTCTTAATGTAGGTAGAATTAAATTAGGTGCAGGTAATTTAGATGGACAAAGAAGATCGATAAGTATATCTACTGAATATGCAAATAATAGGGTACAGTTTAAACAACCCATCTCTAGCTTTGGGGCTATAAAAGAGAAACTTGCATCCATGGCAACATCTTGTTACGCTGGAGAGTCAGCATGTTATCGTGCAGCTAGTGATGTTCAATCTAAGATAGATGAATATGAAGCCAGTGGTTTAACTAAACAAGAATCTGAACTTAAAGGTGTAGAAGAATTCGCTGTTGAATGTTCCATACTTAAAGTCGC
This sequence comes from uncultured Bacteroidota bacterium, assembly GCA_902594745.1. Taxonomy (GTDB): domain Bacteria; phylum Bacteroidota; class Bacteroidia; order Flavobacteriales; family Flavobacteriaceae; genus Marisimplicoccus. Next base: position 44,448 of record CACJNF010000007.1, on the reverse strand, counting down.
AATTTCTGAGGATATGCAGATATGTGCTGATGAAGGGGTTCAAATATTTGGAGGAATGGGTTTCTCAGCGGAAGCACCTATTGAAAGTGCCTGGAGAGATGCAAGAATTGGAAGAATTTATGAAGGAACAAATGAAATTAACAGAATGCTAAGCATAGGAATGATTCTAAAGAAGGCTATGAAAGGAGAACTTGATATTATGTCTGCTTATCAAGATATAATTGAGAATAAGTCTCACGAAACTATTGAGAATTCAGAAGAACTAAATGATGAAATAACATTAGTTGAAAATATGAAAAAGGTTTTCTTACTATTATTAGGAAAATCTTTTGAAAAATTTGGTCCTGAGATTGATAAGAATCAGCAGGTACTTTTAAGTCTTTCTGATTTAGCTATTGAGACTTACATCTCTGAGTCAACTTTAAAAAGAACAGTAAAGAATATTAAAAGAACATCTACCATTGATCAAGAATATCAAATAAGTATGTCAAAATTATATATTTATGAAGCTGCTAAAATCATTGAAAAAAAATCCAGTGATATTATAAATAGCGTTATAGATGATGATAATCAAGAAAATATTTACTCTTCTATATTAAAGAAGCTTAGCTATACAAAAAACCCAAATATATTTGAGCTAAAGACTCACGTTGCAGATAAAATAATTGCTGAAAATAAATATTGCTTTTAATGAGAAGGATACCATTTTTAATTCTTTTTTTATCCATAACATTTATATATCCTCAAGATTCAAAAATGTATAAAATAATTGAGGATGTATCAGCTGAAAGAATAGAAAGTGATATAACAAATTTAGTTTCATTTGGAACTAGACATACACTAAGCGATACTATTTCAAAGACAAGAGGAATAGGGGCTGCAAGAAGATGGATCAAAAAAGAATTTGAAAAAATTTCTAATGAATGTAACCAATGCTTAGAAGTTTTTTACGAAAAAAGCTATGTAACTAGTGAGGATAGTGAAAGAGTTATATTTCCAACATGGGTATATAATGTAGTAGCTATTCAAAGAGGAAAAAAAAATCCAAATAGATATATAATCATGAGTGGAGATATAGACTCAAGGGTATCTGATCCAACAAACTATATTGATGACTCACCTGGAGCTAATGATAATGCTAGTGGAATGGCAGGTACTATAGAGGCAGCAAGAGTTTTATCAAAATATAAATTTGATAATAGCATTATATATGTTGGACTTAGCGGGGAAGAACAAGGACTTCTTGGAGGTAAAAGTTTAGCTTCATATGCTAAAAAGAAAGGCTGGGAGATTATAGGCGTACTTAATAATGATATGATTGGTAATATTGAAGGAGTTGATGGAGTTATTGATAATAGAAGCTTTAGAATTTTTTCTGAACCATTTTCTTTCAATCCTAAGTATGCAAATGGATTAAATATGAGAACACAAGGTGGTGAGAATGATGGCCTTTCAAGGCAGCTTGCAAGATATGTTCATAAGACAGTAAAAAAATATATGCCAGAACTTAACCCAATTATGATATATAGATTAGATAGATTTGGTAGAGGTGGGCATCATAGACCTTTTAATGATGAAGGATTTGCAGGTATTAGAATTATGGAAGCTCACGAAAATTACATAAGACAGCATAATGATATAAGAAATGAAAACGGAATAGACTATGGGGATGTTTTATCGGGAGTAAATTTTGATTATGCAGCAAAATTAACTTCTGTAAACGCAATTTCATTGGCAAGTATAGCTTCATCACCAAAACCCCCAAAAAATTTAAAAATTGGTGGTATAGTTGAGCCAAGTGTAAGATTTAGATGGGAGCAGCCAGATGATTCATCTATAACTGGTTATAAAATTTATTGGAGAGAGACAACCTCCTCAACATGGGAGTATAGTAAAACTATTGGACTAGTTGATAATTATATTCTTGATGGAATTGTGATTGATAATTTTATATTTGGAGTATCATCTATAAATTCAGAGGGATATGAAAGCTTGGTTGTTTTCCCAGGATCTACATTCAGATAACAATTAAATAAACCCTTTGTCTTTCATCCATTCATCATTATAAATCTTTCCTATATATCTGCTGCCAGAATCATGAAGGAGCACAACAACGACCTGTCCTTTTTTAAAATTAGATTTTAGTTGAATCATTCCAGCTATTGCTGCACCACAAGAATTACCTGCAAAGATACCTTCTTCTTTAGCTAACTTTCTTGTATATAAAGCAGCATCTTTATCAGTTACTTTTTCAAAATGATCTATTACCTCAAAATCAACATTTTTAGGTAAAATATCTTCCCCAATACCCTCTGTAGAATATGGGTAAATTTCTTTCTCATCAAAAATTCCTGTTTCATGATATTTCTTAAATACAGATCCATAAGTATCAATACCCCATATTTTAACACTAGGTTTCATTTCTTTTAAATATTTTCCAACACCAGAAATTGTTCCACCTGTACCTACACCTACAACAAAGTGATCAATCTTTCCATTAGTCTGTTTCCATATTTCAGGACCAGTTGATTCGTAATGAGCTATAGTATTTGATGGATTGTCATACTGATTTACATACCATGAGTTCTTTGTTTCTTCTGAAATTCTTTTGGAGACTGAATAATAAGACCTTGGATCATCAGCCTCAACATCTGTTGGACAAACAACTACTTCAGCGCCCATAGCTCTTAGAACATCAAACTTTTCTTTAGATTGTTTATCATTTGATACACATATTAATTTATAACCTTTAACTATAGCTGCAAGCGCTAATCCCATACCAGTATTACCAGAAGTACCTTCAACTATTGTTCCACCTGGCTTTAATCTTCCATCTTTTTCAGCATCCTCAATCATTTTTACAGCCATTCTGTCTTTGACTGAATTACCAGGATTAAAACTTTCAACTTTGACAAATACACTTGATTCAATCAAATTAGAAATTTTATTTAGCTTAATTAAAGGTGTATCGCCAATAGTTTCCAGAATATTTTTGTAATACTTCATTTTAGGTGTTTATATTAATTGTTGGAACAAATCTAGTAATTGATGAAAAAGTTACAAATAGAATGATTATTCCAATAGCAGCAAAGATTAAGTTAAGAGAAATTATATATAAAGGATCTACAATAAAAGGTATTGAGTCTACATAGTAATCATTAGGATTTAGTCTTAATATATTATAATTATTCTGTATAAACGAAACAATTATAAATAGAATATTACCAGGAATAATTCCTTTAAGAAGAATGTCAATACCCTGATAAACAAAGACTTTTCCTAATAATTTATTATCAGCACCCATAGAGCTCATAATACCAATCATTTTTATTCTCTCAAAGATTAGTGTAAGCATAGAGATGATAATACTTATAATTGCCACAATTATCATAAGTATTATAACTATCAAAATATTAAAATCAAATATTGATATCCAATTAAATATATTATTGTACTTATCTTGAACAGTAACTATAGATAGGTTATTATTTAAAAACAAATCCTGGGCAGATAACTTATTTTTAATATCCACAACACTTTCTTTATCTACAATTATTAGCTCAATTGCTCCTACATCATTAGAATTTAATTTGTATAAATTTTGAAGAGATTCTATGCTTCCAATTATATAGCTCGAATCAAAATCGGGAAAATCAGTTTCATAAACACCATAAACTCTATAATATCTTATATTCGGTATTTTTTGATTATCAAAAGTTTGAAAATAGAGTGTAATATTATCTCCAATACTAATATTAAGCTTTTCAAGTAATGATTTAGATATTATGATATCGTTTAAACTATTTGGAGAATCATTTAATTTTTCTAAAATAAATTGATCAAATTTTTTAAAATTTAATTCGTCTTTAACGCCTCTGAATATAACTGTTTCTATAGAATTATCAATTGTAACTATTGATGGCTTTTCAAGAATAGAATTTATACTAATGTCAGGATATAATGTTTTTATTTTACCTATTATATCTTCTGATTCTTGAATTATTTCTGATGCAATTCCTCTATTATTATTTTCATAACTAGATATTGATATATCAGAACTGATATTAAATAATTTTTCTTTAATTGAGACTTGGAGACCCTTTCCAATTGAAACTGCACTTAATGATACAAATATTCCAACAAAAACAGAAAAAATTGCAATTTTTATAATACGAGATGAAATATTACTTTTATCAGTATTAGTTTTTAATTTCCTGTAAATGAAAAAAGGTAGATTCAAATTAAATCTTTTGTTCAAAAATACACTTTTATTTATTCTATTTTTTCAGTTAAGCAATTCTGTTTTTTCACAAGAAATAATTCAGGGTGCTGAAAGAGTTGACTACTATTTTAATAAACTAAATGATAAAAAAATTGCTATAATCGCTAATAACACTAGCGTAATAAAAACCTCAAAAGGAAGTACTCATATTATAGATACTTTAATTGCTAAAGGCCTATCAATTAGTAAAATCTTTAGTCCAGAACATGGTTTCTTAGGAGATAAAGATGACGGAGAAAAATTTGAAAACGATTTCTATAATAACATTGAGATAATTTCTCTTTATGGTGGAAATAGAAGATTGAAAGACGAAGATATTGAAGATATTGATATCATAATTTTTGATATCCAAGATGTTGGTGTAAGATTCTATACATATTTGTCTACACTTCACTATGCGATGCAGTCAGCTGCCAGAAAAAATAAAAAGTTTATAATTATGGACAGAGCTAATCCTAACTCATTTTATATAGATGGTCCTGTTTTAGATCTAAAGAACTCAAGTTTTATTGGGCTTCATCCTGTACCTATAGTATATGGAATGACAATAGGAGAATATGGCTTAATGATAAATGGAGAAGGTTGGCTTGAAAATAATTTAAAAGTTGATCTTGAGGTTATCAAACTCAAAAACTATAATCATAAGTTAAAATATGAACCTCCAATTAGACCCTCACCTAACCTACCAAATATTCAATCAATTTATTTGTATCCAAGTTTAGCTTTTCTAGAAAAAACAGAGGTTAGTGTAGGTAGAGGAACTACAATTCAATTTCAAATATACGGACACCCTGATTTCACAGGTGACTTTAGCTTTACACCTCAACCTAATTTTGGAAGCCAATATCCAAAATTAAAAGGAATCATGTCTTATGGTGAAGATCTTAGAAATTATAAAACTTCAAATATGATTGAACTTAAATGGCTTATAAAATCATTTACACAAATAAATGATAAAAATAATTTTTTTAGAAGTGACTTTGATAAATTATCAGGAACTTCAAATCTAAAGAAACAAATCATTGAAGGCTTGAGTGAATCAGAAATAAGAGATTCGTGGAAAGAAGGTCTTGAAAAGTTTAAAAAAATTAGAAAGAAATATTTATTATATTGAAACCGTTATGTCAAAACTATCACCTTTTCATTTAGCAATTCCAGTAAAGAATCTTTCTGAATCCAAAAATTTTTATAAAAATATTCTTGGTTGTAAACCAGGCAGAGAGTCTGAAGAATGGGCAGACTATGACTTTTTTGGTCATCAATTAGTCATTCATGTGGATCCAAATCATGAAGGAAAAAAACACCATAATGAAGTGGATGGGAAATCGGTACCAATTCCACATTTTGGCGTTGTTATACCATGGAATGATTTTGATAATTTTGCAAAATCATTATCTGATAATAATATCGATTTTGTTATCGAACCTTATGTCAGATTTGAAGGTCTTCCCGGTGAACAAAAGACAATGTTTTTTTATGACAATTCTGGTAATGCACTTGAATTTAAATCATTTAAAGATATGGAAATGCTCTTCTCAACTAAACTTTAAATATGCTTAAACTTGGTTCTAAAATATTTGACTTTATTTTCTCTGAGGAGAACAGAAAAAAGATAGAAGGATTTACAATATGGACTGCTACTATTGGATTTATTTTCCATCTTTCATTAGTTCTACTTAATAATAATTCAATTATTAATATAGGTAATGAAAGCCTATTATTAACTAATCCTATTTCAGCAATCTATACTCCTTTCTCAATAATTCTTTATTATGAGATATTCTTATTAATTTTTTATTTACCGAGATCATTTACAACCTCTATTTTAAAACAGTTTGAAATCATTTCACTAATTATCATAAGAAGAATTTTTTATGATATTCCAAAGCTTGATCTTAACGCAGAAAGCTGGTTTGGAAATCCTGATAATCTTCAAATTACCTATGATCTTTTATGTATTTTGATTCTGTTTTTTTTAATTTATTTATTTAATCTAGTTAAATCTAGAATTGAAACTAAAAAAAGTAGTAAAAGTATAGTAAGATTTATTGATTCAAAGAAGATAATAAGCATAGTTCTTATTCCTGTTATGCTTGTACTATTCGTTTTAGGTATATATGATTGGTATTCTATTGGAATGAGCTCAAATTTTGCAAGCTCTTTCTATTATGTAAATGAAGTTTTTTACACAACTTTTTTCTCAATACTTATTATTGCAGATGTTTTTATTCTACTATTATCTTTCCTTTATACAGAAAGGTATAGTCAAATAATGAGAAATACTGGTTTTATTATCTGTACTATTTTAATAAGACTTTCATTTTCCTCAACAGGATTAACAAATCTTCTTCTTATTGTATCTAGTGTAATTTTTGGACTACTAATATTAAAAATTTATAGTCTAATGAATAAGATTGAGTAATCAGTCTTTAAGCTCGCAAGCTTTTAGAGTATTTTTTAGTAGCATTGAAATTGTCATAGGTCCAACTCCACCAGGCACAGGTGTTATCATTACATCTCTTTGACTGAAATCTTCAAAGTCAACATCACCCACAATTTTATAACCTTTTGAAGAAGTCTCATCAACAACTCTTGAAATTCCAACGTCAATTATGATTGAGTTATCACTAACCATTTTAGATTTTAAAAACTTTGGAATACCAATTGCAGATATGATTAGATCTGAATTAATACACAGTTTCTCTAATTCTTTAGATCTACTATGGGCAACAGTTACTGTTGCATTTGCAAAAGATTGGTTTTGACTAAGAAGAATACTAATCGGACGACCAACTATTTGACTTCTACCTATTACAAGACATTGTTTGCCTGATAGGTCAATCTTATATCTTTTTATTAATTCAACAATACCAGCTGGAGTAGCAGGTATAAAAGTATCAATTCCTAAAGTCATTTTACCATAATTAAAAGGATTGAATCCATCTACATCCTTCTCTGGAGATACTTGGGTTAATATCTTCTCTTGGTCAATATTTGAAGGCAAAGGAAGCTGAACAATAAATCCATCAATTTCTTTATTTTCATTTATTTTGGTAATTTCATTTAACAACTCATCCTCAGTAATATTATCGTTGAATTTGAATAAAGATGAATTAAATCCAACTCTTTCACATGCTCTAATCTTACTATTAACATATGTTTGACTTGGGCCATCGTCCCCAACAAGAATTGCAGCTAAGTGTGGAACTTTTTTTCTATTATTTACTCTACTCTCTACATGATTTTTAATTTCATCTAGAACTTCATTAGAAATCTTCTTACCATCAATTATTTTCATAGAAATTTTTTTTCAAATATACATATTGCACAGACTATTTATTTCATGCTTCTATACATTTTTTCAATTACTATAACATGTGGAAAAGTAATTGCTGCCAAAAAGGTAAAAATAATAGGAAGAAGATCACTATTATCAATTTCAGTGAAGTTATAGAACAAAATTAAAAAGATAAGGGCTAGAATAAAATATGGCATAGAATTTAATAAATATCTCTTTAAACTTATAGTGTCATTACTTCCATAGATGTATTTTACTTGGTCCTTTATTGATAGTATACTATGAAAAAAGATAAAATAGACTGAGAAGCATAGGATTAATGTTAAACTCAATGATAGGAAATAAAAAAGAACAAAAAATAAAATTTCACTAATAATGAAAGAAGTTAGATATTTATTAATTACTAAAGTGGACATATATACAACTGTAACTGTAACTAAAATTAAATTCAAGGTGTTAGAACTCAAAAAGTTTATTTTAAATGATAAGAAAACGTTATTTACAAGTTCAATATTATTCATAAAAATTATAGTAAATAGAATAATTCCATGGGATACAATTGAGATTACCCTATAATTACTTCTTAATTTTCTAGTTATTGGAATAGCTTGTAAGTGTTGCTCACCAAAATGATAAATAGATACAAGAATAAATGTAATTAGCGCAAATGATGGAATAAGGTAAAAGAAGATTAATCCAACAAAAACAACACCTATATATGCAAAAAACGTCCTAAATTGACTAAAATTTGATATAGATTTTGAATTTTTCTTAATTATTAACAAGTCATTTGCACCATGGATTAGTCCAACTGATAAAACAAGTGCAAATCCTACCATATCCTGGTAATTTGTTGATAATAAGAAGCTTAATGTTAAAAAAATTAAAAAAACAGCTATTCTGAATATGATAATTTTCGTCATAATTCATTGAATTTTTCGTAAAAAAAGATATGATTTTTTTTCAAATTATATTTTTTTATTCCATTATTTTATTTAATTTACTTTTCTATAAACAATAATTAATTTAATTATGGAAAATTTATTAAGTATTTTACCAGTTTTAGCTACTGATTTAAGCTTAGTTGATTTCACTTTTTGGATTGGATTTGCTGCTATGTTAGCATCTACAATGTTCTTTTTCTCAGCTATGAATTTAGTTGCAGATAAGTGGAAAACTTCTATGCTTGTATCAGCTCTTATTACTGGTATCGCAGCTCTTCACTATTACTATATGAGAAACGCTGCTATGGAAGGTGATATAACTACTGCTTACAGGTATGTAGATTGGATCTTAACTGTACCATTAATGTGTGTAGAGTTTTATCTAATATTAAAACCATCAGGTGCTACAAAAAGCCTGCTGTGGAAGTTAATAGGTCTTTCAACTGTAATGCTTGTTACTGGATACTTCGGTGAAGCAGGCGTAGGGCCATTAGATGCTCAATTATGGGGTCTAGTTTCTGGTATAGCGTATTTTGCTATAGTTGCTGAAATCTGGTTTGGTGGAGCTTCAAAGCTAGCTAAATCTGCTGGTGGTAACGTTGAGAGCGCACATAAAATGCTATGTAAATTCGTACTTATAGGTTGGGCTATTTATCCTATTGGATATATGGCTGGAACTGACGGATGGTATAGTGGAATCTTTAGTGGCCTTGCGGGTCAAATGGATCTAATATACAACGTTGGTGATGCAATTAACAAAATCGGTTTCGGTCTTGTTGTGTACAACCTTGCTGTATCTAAGTAATTTACACTCAGATAAAATAAAAGTCACCTTCGGGTGACTTTTTTTTTACATTTTATTTGGCAAATCTATACCTAAAAGTTCAGAACATAACTTAATTACATCTCTAGTTTTAAGAGATATCAAAAGCCTAACAGATGTTGATTCTTTGGATTCAGAATTTAAAATATTAAAATTTTGATATAAGGAATTGTAGCTTTTAACTAAATCATATAAATAATTTGCTATTAGTGCAGGAGAAAGCTCTTTATATGAATTTTTGATTACGACAGGCAAGTCATATATTATCTTCAATACTTCTTTTTCTTTATCATTAAGAGAGTATCCACTATCAACAGAAATTTCATTATTATACTTTTTTATAATTGACTGGATTCTAACATATGCATACTGAATAAAAGGGCCAGTATTTCCATTAAGATCAATTGATTCTTCTGGATTAAACAGAATGTTCTTTTTAGGGTCAACTTTAAGTATATAGTATTTTAGAGCACCAAGGGCGATACTTTTATAATCATCATAATCTAATGCTTCATTTTTTGATTTAAATTTATCAAGGTTTTCGGTAGTTTCTTTTACATTATCAATTAATTCAAATATTAAATCATCAGCATCAACTACAGTTCCTTCTCTGCTTTTCATTTTACCAGACGGAAGATCAACCATTCCATAGCTTAAGTGAGAAAGATAACTAGCCCAATCATAACCTAGTCTTTTTAAAATTTTAAATAATACGTTAAAGTGATAGTCTTGTTCATTTCCTACAGTATAAATCATTCCTTTAACATTTTTATTATCAGAAATTCTCTGAACTGCTGTACCAAGATCTTGAGTCATATAAACAGATGTGCCATCTGATCTTAGCAATAATTTTTCATCAAGACCCTCGTCATCAAGATTTATCCATATAGATGAATCTTCTTTTGTATAAAATACATTTTTCTTCAGTCCTTCTTTAATTATATCCTTTCCTAATAAATAAGTCTGACTTTCATAATAATTTTTATCAAAAGAAACTCCTAATAACTTATATGTACTTTCAAATCCTTCATATACCCATTGATTCATCATATTCCAAATTTTTAGTGTTTCTTCATCATTATTTTCCCAATTCATTAACTCATTTTTAGCATCTTGCATTATTTGAGTACTATCATCAGCTTTATCTTTTTCAATACCAGACTTTAAAAGTTCATTTTTTTGCTCATTATGTATCTTATCAAAAAGTATATAATAATCTCCAACAAATTTATCTCCTTTAATATTTTCTGATTTAGGCGTTTTACCCTCACCATATTTTTTCCATGCAATCATTGACTTACAAATATGTATCCCTCTATCATTTATGATTTGAACTTTCTTAACATTTTTCCCATTTGCTTCGAGAATTTTTGAAATAGAGTAACCCAGTAGATTATTTCTTATATGTCCTAGATGAAGAGGTTTGTTTGTATTTGGTGATGAAAATTCAACAATAAAAGTCTCGTTTTGTTTTTTTGATTTTCCAAAATCAACATCATCTTTAATTGACTCTATAAAGTTTAGGTAATATTTATCAGAGATAGTAAGATTTAAAAAACCTCCAACCATATTAAAAGAATTAATATTTTCAGAATTACTTACTAAACTTTCTCCAAGATTTTTACCAAAAGATGAAATCTGGTCTTTTTTTAGTTCTTTATAAAAAGGAAAGAGGACAATAGTTAAATCACCTTGAAAATCTTTTTTTGTATTTTGAATTTCAATTTCATTTGTTTTTATATTAAATTTTTTTTCTAAAAAAACTGAAACTAACTTTGAAATATCTGATTTGATATCCATTGAATTTATGAAATTGACCTATGTGTTGGACCATTATAAATCTGTCTTGGTCTTCCAATTGGATTTTTAGAGTCTCTCATTTCTTTCCACTGAGCAATCCAACCAGGTATTCTTCCTAGAGCAAACATAACAGTAAACATTTCGGTAGGAATACCTAAAGCTCTGTAAATAATACCAGAATAGAAATCCACATTAGGATATAATTTTTTTTCAATAAAGTATTCATCGTTTAATGCTTTTTCTTCAATTGATTTAGCAATTTCAAGTATTGGATCATCAATACCAAGATCATTAAGAACTTGATCTGCAGCTTTTTTAATTATTTTTGCTCTAGGATCAAAGTTCTTATAAACCCTATGACCAAATCCCATCAATCTAAATGGATCAGATTTATCTTTTGCTTTGTTAATGTATTTATCAATATCTGAACCATCATTTTTAATTAACTCCAGCATCTCAATTACAGCTTGATTAGCACCTCCATGTAATCTTCCCCAAAGGGCAGAAATTCCTGCAGATATTGATGCATATAAACCAGCATATGATGATCCTACGATTCTTACAGTTGATGTTGAACAATTTTGTTCGTGATCAGCGTGAAGAATCAAGAGTGTGTTCAAAGCATTAACAATTATATCATTTTGCTTATAATCTTGATTTGGCTTAGCAAACATCATATACGCAATATTTTCTGTATACTCTAAATTATTGTTACTATAATTTAAAGGTAACCCTTTGATTTTTCTTAACGTCCAAGATGACATAATGGGAAACTTTGCAAGAAGTCTGATTGTAGATAAATACATTTTATCTTTTTCTGTTGTACCTGCAGTATCTTTTAATGAAATTTTTGTTTCATTTAAAGGGTTAAATGCAATCAAAGCAGATGTAAGAGAGGATAATACACCCATTGGGTGAGCAGATTTAGGGAAACTTTTAAAGATTTGCTTAAGATCTTCATCTACAAGGGCTTCTTCTCTAATATCCTCTTGAAACTTTTGTATCTCTGACTTTGATGGTAAATCTCCATAAATTAAAAGATAAGCAACCTCTAAGAAAGACTTTTTTTGACATAATTCATCAACAGAGTAGCCTCTGTATCTTAAAACACCATTCTCTCCGTCAAGGTAAGTTATTTCACTTATACAATGACCTGTGTTTTTATAGCCTGGATCATAGGTAATCAAACCAGTTTCTGATCTTAATTGATTTATATCAATTGCCTCTTCATTTTCAGATCCAGTAATTACAGGAAAAGTATAAGATTTTCCATCAAATTCAATTTTTGCAGATTTTCCCATAATTAGGTGTTTCTACAAATTTAATTTACCTGCAGTTAAGAAAAAAATTAATTAAAATTTAAATTAAGAAAGCTTTAAATTAAATGCCTCTTTTCCAAGGAATTTTGCATTTTCGCCAAGCTCTTCCTCTATCCTTAGTAATTGATTGTATTTTGACATTCTATCACTTCTTGACATTGAACCAGTTTTAATCTGACCTGTGTTAAAAGCTACACAAAGGTCTGCGATAGTAGAATCTTCAGTTTCACCTGATCGATGAGAAATTACGGAGGTAAAATTATTTTTAGATGCAAGATTAATTGAAGAGATAGTTTCAGATAATGATCCTACTTGATTAAATTTTATGAGAATCGAATTACCAATTTTTTCATTTATTCCTTTAGACAATCTATTTAAATCAGTTACAAAAAGATCGTCGCCAACAAGTTGAACTTTATCACCAATTTTTTTTGTCAAGAGCTTCCATCCGTCCCAATCATTTTCATCCATTCCATCCTCTATTGAAATTATTGGATATTTTTCACATAATTCAACTAAGAAATCAACTTGTTCATTAGAATTTAACTTTGTTGAATTATTTTTTTCAAATATTGAATAGTCATAATATCCATCTTTGTAAAATTCTGATGATGCACAATCTAATGCTATCATTACGTCTTTTTTCATCTCGTAGCCTGCTTTATTTACTGCTTCAATAATTGTGTTTATTGCATCTTCAGTACCATCTAGTTCTGGAGCAAATCCACCTTCATCACCAACAGCTGTTGAAAGACCTCTAGATTTTAGAATAGACTTTAGATTATGAAAAACTTCATTACCAATCTTTAAAGCGTTAGTAAAACTTTTTGCTCCAATAGGAACAATCATAAATTCTTGAAATGAAATAGGTGAGTCAGAATGACTTCCACCATTAATTATGTTCATAAGTGGAACAGGCAAAACATTTGAATTTGAATCACCTAAATATTTAAATAGAGATATGTTTTTTTCATTAGCAGCAGCCTTGGAAACAGCTAGAGAGACTGAAAGAATAGCATTTGCTCCAAGTTTCGACTTATTATTTGTGCCATCTAGCTTAATCATTTTTTCATCAATAAGTTTCTGTTCAAAAATTGATAGGTTATTTAGTTCTTTTGAAATAATTTCATTTACATTTTTTACAGCATTAAAAACAGATTTACCCATGTATGAGTCTAATTCATCTCTTAATTCTACAGACTCATGCTCACCCGTAGATGCGCCAGATGGAACAGCAGCCCTACCAACTATATTGTTTGTTGTGATTACATCAGTTTCAACTGTAGGATTTCCTCTTGAGTCAAAAATCTGCCTCGATACTATGTTTTTTATTTTAGTCATTGGTTAATTTAGTTTTGATAAGAATTGATCAAATAAATAATTTCCATCATTAGGACCAGGACCAGCCTCAGGATGATATTGAACAGAAAAACAATTCTTAGATTTTATTTCAAGCCCAGCGACTGTTTGATCATTCAAATGTTTATGTGAGATTTTAACTGACTTGTTAGCAACAGCTGTATCATAATCAACCGCAAAACCATGATTTTGAGATGTTATTTCTCCTTTACCTGTATTGATGTTTAAAACAGGGTGATTGATACCTCTATGACCATTGAACATTTTGTATGTTTTTATATCATTAGCCAGTGCAATTACTTGATGACCAAGACAGATCCCAAATAAGGGATAATTTTTTTCAAGAATTTCTTTTGTTGTTTCTATCACTGTTTTTAATGGTTCAGGATCGCCAGGACCATTTGAAAGGAAAAATCCATTAGGTTTAAATTTTAGCATTTCATCAAGACTTGAATCATATGGAAAAACTTTAACAAATAGATCTCTTTTAACAAAATTATCAAGTATATTTTTTTTAATTCCTAAGTCGATTACTGCTAACCTTTTTTTAGATTGTTTGTTTCCAATTTCATAAGGTTCTTTTGTAGAAACTTTAGATGCAAGTTCTAATCCATTCATACTTGGAAAATTGCTAAGTTTTTTCTTGATATCTGAAATTTTATCAACCTCTGTAGTTATAGCAGCATTCATTGCACCATTATCTCTTATATACCTTACAAGAGCTCTAGTGTCAACATCACATAAAGTAACTAATCTGTTTGATTCAAACCATTTTTTAATTGATTCAGAGTTTGATCTTGAGTTTACAGCACTAAAATTTTTACAAATTAGTCCACTGATATAAATTTTATTTGATTGAGATTCGGACATTTTGATACCGTAGTTTCCTATATGAGAAGTTGTAGTTACCATAATTTGTCCAAAATAAGATGGATCAGTAAATATTTCTTGATATCCAGTTACTCCAGTATTAAAACAGATTTCGCCAAAAGAAGTGCCATTAATTCCGGTAGAACGACCATAAAAAATCGTACCATCAGCTAACAGTACGAGTCCTTTTTTCCTTTTTTTGTAAGTCATTTCGGAAAGTAAAATTACATAAAAAAAGGACATATGAAAACACATATGTCCTTTTGTTAATTACTTTTTATTTAGTGATATTAAGACTCAGGTTTTTCCTCAGAATCGACCACTTGTTCTTTTGGAGATTCTTTAACTTGTTTTGAATTATACAAGTTATTAAAATCTACAAGCTCGATCATAGCCATTGATGCATTATCCCCCATTCTATTACCTAATTTGATTATTCTTGTATACCCACCTGGTCTGTTAGCTACCTTTTGAGATATCTCATCAAATAGAGTCTTGACACCATCCTTATTCCTCAATTTGCTAAAGCAAAGTCTTCTATTATGTGTATTATCATTTTTGGACTTGGTAATTAAAGGCTCAATAAAAATCTTTAAAGCTTTGGCTTTAGTTGATGTAGTAGTAATCCTTTTATGCTCAATTAATGATACTGCCATATTAGCTAGCATAGCTTTTCTATGAGCTGATTTTCTACCAAGTTTAATTGTTTTTTTACCGTGTCTCATTTTTTAATCTTTATCTAGTTTATATTTAGTAAGATCCATACCAAATGATAAACCTTTTAGTATAACTAATTCCTCTAGCTCTGTTAATGACTTTCTACCAAAGTTTCTAAACTTCATTAAGTCGTTTTTATTGAAGGAAACAAGATCACCTAATGTATCAACCTCAGCAGCTTTCAGACAATTTAAAGCTCTAACAGATAAATCCATATCTATAAGTTTTGTCTTAAGAAGCTGTCTCATGTGAAGAGATTCTTCATCATAAGTCTCAGATTGAGCGATTTCATCTGCCTCAAGAGTAATAAGTTCATCAGAGAATAGCATAAAATGGTGTATAAGTATTTTTGCAGCTTCAGTAAGAGCATCTTTTGGATGTATTGAACCATCGGTGACTATCTCAAAAACAAGTTTTTCATAATCAGTCTTTTGTTCTACTCTATAATTTTCAATATCATACTTAACATTCTTTATTGGAGTGTAAATTGAGTCAATAGCAATTACTCCAACAGACTCATTATATTTTTTATTTTCTTCAGCTGGAACATATCCTCTACCCTTATCAATGTTTAGCTCAATACTTAGCTTAACATCTTTTTCTAGATTACATATAACAAGGTCAGGATTCAGAATTTGGAAACCAGATATGAATTTTTGAAGGTCTGAGGCTTTTAGTACTTTTTGATTACCAACAATTACATTAATCTTTTCATTATCAACATCGTCAATTTGTCTCTTCAGCCTAATTTGCTTTATGTTTAAGATGATTTCTGTTACATCCTCGACTACACCCTCAATTGTAGAAAATTCATGATCTACACCATCAATTTTGATAGATGTAAACGCATAACCTTCTAAAGAAGATAACAATACTCTTCTTAGAGCGTTACCAATAGTTAAACCATATCCTGGTTCTAAAGGTCTAAATTCAAATTTACCATGAGACTCAGTAGAGTCTATCATGATTACTTTATCTGGTTTTTGAAAGTTTAAAATTGCCATATTTTTTATTTTGAGTATAATTCAACAATAAGTTGTTCCTTAATATTTTCAGGAATTTGTTCTCTTTCTGGAAGAGAAATAAATTCACCTTCGAGACGTTCTCTATTAAATTTTATCCATTCATATTCAGATATATTTTCTCTGAGAGAACTATCAATTGCCTTTAAAGATTTAGATTTCTCTCTTATAGAAACCTTGTCTCCAGGTCTTAGCGTGTATGATGGGATATTAACAATTGATCCATTAACAAGTATATGCTTGTGAGAAACTAACTGTCTTGCACCATCTCTTGTATTAGATATTCCCATCCTATATACAACATTATCAAGTCTAGATTCACATAGCTGTAAAAGTAGCTCACCTGTAATACCTTTTCCTCTATTAGCCTTATCATATATGTTTCTAAACTGCTTTTCAAGAATACCATAAGTATATTTGGCCTTCTGCTTTTCCATAAGCTGAATTGCATATTCTGATTTTTTGGCTCTTCTTTTTGTATTACCATGTTGCCCTGGCGGGTAATTTTTTTTCTCTAAAGAACGATCCTCACCAAATAGTGGTTCACCGAACTTTCTAGATATTTTTGTTTTGGGTCCTCTGTATCTTGCCATTTAAATTATATTTATTAAACTCTTCTTCTTTTTGGTGGTCTACATCCGTTATGTGGCATTGGAGTAACATCAACAATTTCAGAAACTTCTAGTCCATTGTTATGTAAAGTTCTAATAGCTGACTCTCTTCCATTTCCAGGCCCTTTTACTAAAACTTTAATTCTTCTAACACCAGCATCATGAGCGATTTTAGCTGCATCCTCTGCCGCAGTTTGAGCAGCAAATGGAGTATTCTTCTTAGAACCCCTAAAACCCATTTTTCCAGCTGAAGACCATGATATAACTTCACCTTTTAAATTAGTAATTGATATAATTATGTTATTGAATGAAGCGTTTATATGAGCTTCACCAGATGCATCAACAATTACTTTTCTTTTTTTACTAGTAGATTTTGCCATAATTATTTAGTTGCTTTTTTCTTATTAGCTACAGTTTTTCTTTTTCCTTTTCTTGTTCTAGAATTATTTTTTGTTCTCTGACCTCTTAATGGTAAACCAGTTCTATGTCTAATACCTCTAAAACTTCCAATATCCATTAATCTTTTAATATTTAGCTGTGACTCTGATCTCAACTCACCTTCAATCTTAAGTTTTCCAACAACATCCCTTATACTAGCAATTTCTTTATCATCCCAATCAGAAACTTTCTTATTTGAATCAACTTTAGCCTCTTCTAAAATTGTTAATGCAAGGCTCCTGCCTATTCCATATATGTAAGTTAAAGCTATTGCTCCTCTTTTATCCTTTGGTATATCTATTCCTGAAATTCTTGCCATAATTAACCTTGTCTTTGTTTAAATCTTGGATTTTTTTTATTAATAACATATAATCGACCTTTTCTTCTGACGATTTTACATTCACTACTTCTTTTCTTTATTGATGCTCTTACTTTCATAATATTTTACATTCTAAATGTTATTCTTGCCTTTGTCAAATCATATGGACTCATCTCAAGTTTTACTTTATCACCTGGAAGAAGCTTAATATAATGCAAACGCATCTTACCGGAAATATGGGCCGTAACAATATGTCCATTCTCAAGTTCTACTCTAAACATAGCATTAGAAAGAGCCTCTATAATTTTACCTTCTTGTTCTATAGATTTTTGTTTAGCCATATTATATAGTTGGTTTACTTCTCATTGAACCAGATTTCATAAGTCCATCATAATGATGATTAAGTAAATATGCATTTACTTGTTGTATTGTGTCAATAGCAACTCCTACCATAATTAGAAGAGATGTACCTCCATAAAAAAGTGCCCAACCTTGTTGCATTCCAATTAATTGGACAACTATAGCAGGGAAAATTGCTATAACTGCTAGATAAAGAGATCCAGGAAAAGTAATATGAGACATCACTGAATCTAAATATTCTGATGTTTCGTTACCTGGTCTTATACCAGGAACAAATCCACCGCTTCTTTTTAAATCATCTGACATTTTATTAGTAGGTACTGTTATAGCAGTATAAAAAAATGTAAAGATTATAACTAGAAGTGCAAATAAAACATTATACCATAATCCAAATATGTCAGAAAAACTTGCTTGAAGCCACTGACCAACTGACGAGTCACTAAAAACACTACCAATTGTTGCTGGTGCAAACATAAGTGCCTGAGCAAAGATTATTGGCATCACACCTGAAGCATTAAGCTTTAAGGGTATGTATTGTCTTGTTGCCATACCTGGTGACTGAGATCCAGGCACAGAGTTTCTTCTTGCATATTGAACTGGTATTTGTCTCACAGCCATAACTAATAGTATTGATAATAGAATAACTACCAACCATACTGCTAGCTCAATAACTACCATTATTAAACCTCCGTTACTTTCAGAAACTCTTGAGACAAGGTTTTGGGTGAACGAAAGTGGTAAAGTTGCAACAATACCAACAGTTATAAGAAGTGATATACCATTTCCAATTCCTTTGTCTGTTATTTTTTCACCTAGCCACATAGCAAAAATACAGCCAGTAACTAAAATAATAATTGATGATAGAACGAACATTGGCGTTCTACCAAAAATAAATGCGCTATCAGGAACACCCAGTGCACTAAGTCCGTACAAATAGGCAGGCGCTTGGACAACACAAATAAAGATTGTTAGCCATCTTGTAATTTGTGTAATTTTTTTTCTACCACTCTCACCTTCTTTCTGAAGCTTTTGAAGATATGGAAGGGCTACACCCATTAATTGAACAACAATAGCTGCTGAAATGTATGGCATAATTCCAAGTGCAAATATGGATGCATTTGCAAAGGCACCTCCAGTGAAGGCATTTAAAATACCTAATAATCCACCACCATCAGATCTTGTTGAAAGATCAGATAAAGCAAGGGAATCAACACCTGGAAGTACAACTTGTGCTCCTAATCTGTAGACTAAAAGTAATCCTAGAGTAAAAAGAATTCTATCTCTTAACTCCTTAATTTTATATATATTTTTTATTATGTCTACTAATTTATTCACTTTATATTTTAGTTATTTTACCACCAGCCTTTTCAATTAACTTTTCAGCTGATGTGGAAAATTTATGAGCAGCAACATTTACAGGAACATCAATTTTTCCTCTGCCTAGAACTTTAACAAGATCACCTTTTTTGGCAATTCTTAACTCAATCATCTTTTCAAAGGTTAAATCTTTTTTGATTTTTTTATCATCAACTAAAGTCTGTATATCATCTACATTAATAGTTTTATATTCAATCCTATTAATATTATTAAAACCAAACTTTGGAATCCTTCTTTGAAGGGGCATCTGTCCACCTTCAAAACCAATCTTTCTAGAATATCCAGATCTTGATTGAGCACCTTTATGGCCTTTTGTTGAGGTACCACCTTTTCCGGAACCTTGACCTCTACCAAGCCTTTTACCACTTGTCTTATTCGAACCTTTTGCAGGCTGTAAATTATTTAAGCTCATAATTATTTTTTTACAGAATTAATCTCTATAAGGTGTTTAACTTTATCTATCATACCAGAAATTGATGGACTTAACTCATGTTCAACTTCCATTCCAATTTTCCTTAAACCTAAGGCTCTAAGGGTTCTCTTTTGAGACTCTAGTCTTTTAATAGTACTTCTTACTTGTTTAATTCTAACTTTCTTACTCATCCTTTAAATACTTTATCAAGAGAAATACCTCTTTGTTTTGAAATCATTAACGGACTTCTTAGATTAAGTAGTGCGTCAAAAGTAGCCTTTACAACATTATGTGGATTTGAAGATCCCTGTGATTTAGAAAGTACATTTTGAACACCAACAGCTTCTAGAACTGATCTAACTGCACCACCAGCAATTACCCCTGTACCTTCAGTTGCAGGCTTAATAAATACTTTAGCACCCCCAAATTTACCTTTCTGCTCATGTGGAAGTGTTCCATTTTCAATTGGAATCCTTACTAAATTTTTCTTTGCATCTTCAACCGCTTTAGAGATTGCGATTGTAACTTCTTTTGCTTTTCCAAGACCATGTCCAACAACACCATTTTCATCTCCTACCACAACAATAGCAGAGAAACCAAAAGCTCTACCACCTTTAGTTACTTTAGTTACTCTTTGAACACCTACAAGTCTGTCTTTAAGATCTAATCCAGCAGGTTTTACAAGTTCGACGTTTTTATAATTTTTATACATAATTAAAATTTAAGTCCACCTTCCCTTGCACCTTCAGCAAGTGATTTAACTCTACCATGATAAAGGTAACCCCCTCTATCAAATTTTATTTTTTCAATACCTTTTTTAACAGCTTTTTCAGCAAGAGTCTTACCAACATTAAAAGAAACTTCCATGTTAGTTCCTAATTTTAAATCAGTAATAGACTTGTCGCGAGAAGAAGATTGCATTATGGTCTTTCCACTAACATCATCTATTAACTGGCAATAAATTTCTTTGTTACTTCTAAACACAGATAATCTAGGAAAATCAGATGTACCTGAAATCACTTTCTTAATTCTTTGTCTAATTCTATTTCTTCTGTATGTTTTAGTATTTCCCATATTAAGCTGATTTACCTGCTTTTCTTCTTATTTGCTCACCAACGAACTTAATTCCTTTTCCTTTGTATGGCTCTGGTTTTCTAAAAGAACGAATTTTAGCAGCAACATGACCTACTAGTTGCTTGTCCATTGATGTAAGTTTAATAATTGGATTTTGTCCTTTTTCATTAATAGCTTCGACTTTAACCTCTGGAGCTATATCCAATACAATCGTGTGAGAGAATCCAA
This sequence comes from uncultured Bacteroidota bacterium, assembly GCA_902594745.1. Lineage (GTDB taxonomy): Bacteria > Bacteroidota > Bacteroidia > Flavobacteriales > Flavobacteriaceae > Marisimplicoccus. Next base: position 23,195 of record CACJNF010000007.1, on the reverse strand, counting down.
GTGAAAGATCTAATTTTTGACCAGAATTACTTGCTCTGTAACCAACTCCAACTAGTTCAAGTTCTTTTGTAAAACCTTCTGAAACTCCTGTTACCATATTTGCAACCAGTGATCTGTATAATCCATGCTTTGATTTGTGATCCTTAGATTCAGAATTTCTTTTTACTAGAATTGTATTATCTGATATGTCAAAACTAACTCCATCAAAAACTTGAGACATTTCACCATTTTTACCACTAATAGTAATAACATTATTGTTAACGTTTACCGAAACACCTTCTGGAATACTTATTGGACTATTTCCTATTCTTGACATAACTTATTTTTTAAAATACATAACAGATTAATTCACCTCCAATATTCTGGCTTGCAGCTTGCTTCCCTGTCATAACACCTTTAGATGTAGAAACTATTGATATTCCCAAACCATTTAAAATTCTTGGGAACTCTTGTGAGCTAGAGTATTTCCTCAATCCAGGCTTACTAATTCTTTGTATCTCTTTAATTACAGGTTCTTTAGAAATTGAATCGTACTTCAAAGCAATTTTTATACTCCCTTGATTATTTTTTGTTTCCTCAAACTTGTAACTAAGAATATAACCTTGATCAAAAAGTATTTTTGTAATATCCTTCTTAATATTAGATGAAGGTATATCAACAACTTTGTGACCTGCCATGCTGGCATTTCTAATTCTAGTTAAATAATCTGCAATAGTGTCTGTATACATAATCTTTAATTTACCAACTTGCTTTAGTTACTCCTGGGATTAAACCTTTATTAGCCATTTCTCTAAACATAACTCTTGAAATCCCAAATTGCCTTATATATCCTTTTGGTCTTCCAGTAAGTTTACATCTATTATGTAATCTAACTGGTGATGCGTTTTTAGGAAGTTTTTGAAGACCCACATAATCTTTAGCATCTTTTAATGCTTGTCTTTTTGCAGCATATTTCGCAACTATACGTTGTCTTTTTCTTTCCCTAGCTTTCATTGATTCTTTTGCCATAATTCTTATTTTTTAAATGGTAATCCTAAATCTGTTAATAATGCTTGAGCCTCTTTATCAGAGTTTGTACTTGTAACAAAAGTTATATCCATTCCTGCGATCTTATTTACTTTATCGATGTTTATCTCAGGGAATATAATTTGTTCTCTAACTCCCAAGTTGTAATTTCCTCTTCCATCAAATCCCTTTGGATTTATACCTTGGAAGTCTCTAACTCTTGGAAGAGCTATAGTAATAAGCCTATCAAGAAACTCATACATTCTTTCACCTCTTAATGTTACTTTAGCTCCAATTGGAGATCCTTTACGAAGCTTAAATGAAGCAACATCTTTCTTTGAAAGAGTTGCAATAGCTTTTTGACCTGAGATAAGTGTTAACTCTTCAACAGCATGATCTACAAGTTTTTTATCACTAACTGCAGCACCAACTCCTCTAGAAATAACAATTTTTTCTAAAACTGGAACCTGCATTATATTATCCAACTGAAGTTTGTCTTTTAATTCATTAACAATCTTGTTAGAGTAATCTTCTTTAAGTCTTGGTGTGTAGCTCATTATTAGATTATTTCTTTAGATTTTATAGATATCCTAACTTTTTTTCCATCCTCAACTTTATAACCTACCCTAGTTTTCTCACCATCCTTAGTCATTAATGATAAATTGGAAATATTAATAGGTAGCTGTTTCTCAACTATACCACCTTTTGGGTTCTCAGAGTTTGGCTTAGTGTGTCTTTTAACTGTATTAATACCTTCGACAATTGCTTTGTTTGAATTATAAAGAATTTTGAGAACTGTGCCTTTAGCTCCTTTATTTTCTCCAGCAATAACTAGTACTTGATCTCCTTTTTTAATTTTTATTTTATTCATCACATTCAATATTATAAAACTTCAGGTGCAAGAGATATTATTTTCATAAATTGCTTATCTCTTAATTCTCTAGCCACAGGGCCGAATACTCTTGTTCCTCTCATCTCTCCTGTTTGAGATAATAAAACACAAGCATTTTCATCGAATCTAATATAAGATCCATCATTTCTTCTAACTTCTTTTTTTGTTCTAACAACCACTGCAATTGAAACTTGACCTTTCTTTACAGTACCATTTGGAGTTGCATCTTTAACAGTTACAACAATCTTATCACCTAATCTGGCATACCTTCTTTTCGTACCGCCTAAAACTCTTATAGTTAGAACTTCTTTTGCTCCGGTATTATCTGCTACTTTAAGTCTTGATTCTTGTTGTACCATTTTATTTTGCTCTTTCTATTATTTCTACAATTCTCCACTTTTTTGTCTTACTCATTGGTCTAGTCTCCATAATTTTTACAGTATCTCCTTCATTGCAGTCATTCTTTTCATCATGGGCAACATACTTTTTTGTTTTTAAGACAAATTTTCCATAAACAGGATGCTTTACCTTTTTAACCTCTGAAACAACAACAGATTTATCCATTTTATCAGATGAAACGATACCAATTCTTTCTTTTCTTAAACTTCTAGTTGACATTTAATCTTGTTTTTTTTCGTTTAATATTGTTTTTAACTTAGCTATTTGTCTTCTTAAAGTTTTAATTTCAAGAGGATTTTCAATAGTTTGAACTGAGTTATTGAATTTAAGTTGTGACAATTTTTTTGATGTATCAGTCAACTTTTCATTTAACTCGTCAATGGTCATATTTCTAATTTCAGTTATTTTCATAATTATCCTTCAAAATCTCTTGCTACTATAAACTTTGTTGTAACAGGTAACTTTTGTGCAGCTAATCTTAACGCCTCTTTAGCAACTGCAATTGGTACACCAGAAACTTCAAAAAGAATTCTTCCAGGCTTTACAACTGCAACAAAATATTCAGGAGCACCTTTACCTTTACCCATCCTAACCTCAAGAGGTTTTTTTGTAATTGGTTTATCTGGAAAAATTTTGATCCACAACATACCTTCTCTTTTCATGTATCTTGTAGCTGCAATCCTTGCCGCCTCTATCTGTCTTGAAGTTAAGAACTTAGACTCTAATGATTTTATTCCAAACATACCATTAGATAGTCTATGTCCTCTCTGGGACAAACCTTTCATTCGACCTTTCTGAGCTTTTCTGTATTTAGTTCTTTTTGGTGTTAACATATCTAATTAACTTTTTCTTTCTCTTTGTCTATTATTCTTCTTAGAATTATTAGAAGACTTCTTCATTCCCACTAATGGAGACAATTCTCTTTTACCATAAACTTCACCTTTCATTATCCAAACCTTAATTCCAAGTCTACCATAAGTAGTATGCGCTTCAACTATTGCATAGTCGATATCCGCCCTAAAAGTAGAAAGGGGTATTCGTCCTTCTTTATATGACTCTGACCTAGCCATCTCTGCACCATTCAGTCTACCTGATATTTGAATTTTAATACCTTCAGCATTCATCCTCATTGCTGCTGCAATAGCCATTTTTATTGCTCTTCTATAAGAAATTCTATTTTCAATTTGTCTTGCAATACTATTACCTACAAGGAAGGAGTCTAATTCAGGCCTTTTAATTTCATGTATATTAAGCTGAACGTCTTTTGAAGTAATCTTTTTTAATTCCTCTTTTAATTTATCAACTTCTTGACCAGCTTTACCAATTATAATTCCAGGTCTAGCTGTGGTAATTGTAATTATAATTAATTTAAGTGTTCTCTCAATTATTATACTTGAAACACTAGCACGTGAAAGTCTTGCATAAATATACTTTCTGATCTTATCATCTTCTGCAAGCTTATCACCATAATCTCTTCCACCGTACCAGTTAGAATCCCAGCCTCTAATAATACCTAATCTATTTCCTATTGGATTTGTTTTTTGTCCCATTTAATTTATTGTTTTTGATGAAAGTATTAACGTTACATGATTAGACCTTTTTCTAATTCTATGAGCTCTACCCTGAGGAGCTGTTCTAATTCTCTTGAGCATACCTGCACTATCAACTCTTATCTCTTTAACAAATAGCTGTGCTGAATCAATATCAGCATTTTCATTCTTAGATTGCCAATTAGAAATTGCTGAAACAAGAAGTTTTTCTAATCTTCTTGAAGCCTCCTTTGGGCTAAATTTTAAAATAGATAGTGCACTTGAAATATCTTCACCTCTTATTTGATCAGCTACTAATCTCATCTTTCTTGGGGAAGTAGGGCAATTATTAAGCTTAGCAAATGCTAAATCTTTCTTTGCCTCTTTTATCTTCTCAGCGCTATTTCTTTTTCTTGAACCCATTATCTTTTATTTCCAGAATGCCCTTTAAACGATCTTGTTGGAGAAAATTCTCCCAGTTTATGACCAACCATATTCTCTGTTATATAAACAGGAATAAATTGTCTTCCATTATGAACAGCAATAGTCTGACCAACAAAGTCAGGAATAATCATAGAGGATCTTGACCATGTTTTAATAACAGTTTTTTTATTATCCTCTAAATTCTTGTTAACCTTCTTTAGAAGGCTAAGATGAACATATGGTCCTTTTTTTAATGATCTAGACATATTTTTTTATTTTTTTCTTCTTTCAATTATAAATTTTGAAGATGCTTTCTTCTTAGATCTTGTTCTATATCCTTTTGCAGGAATACCTTTTTTAGATCTAGGATGACCACCAGATGCTTTTCCTTCACCTCCACCCATTGGATGATCAACAGGGTTCATAGCAACAGGTCTGGTTCTTGGTCTTCTACCTAACCATCTCACTCTACCTGCTTTTCCTGATGATATTAACTGATTATCTGAGTTAGAGACAGCACCTATTGTGGCATAACATGTATTTAATATCATCCTTGTCTCTCCAGAAGGTAACTTGATTGTAACATACTTTCCATCTTTTGCCATTAACTGGGCAAATGATCCAGCACTTCTAGAAATGCTAGCACCTTTTCCTGGATTGAGCTCTATACATGAGATTATTGTACCAAGAGGAATTTTACTTACAGGCATTGCGTTACCTATTTCAGGTGTTGCTTTATCACCAGAAATTACGCTTTGTCCAACTTTTAAACCATTTTGAGCAATAATATATCTCTTCTCACCGTCTTTATACTCAACTAGAGAAATAAATGCAGTTCTATTAGGATCGTATTCAATAGATTTAACTTCAGCAGTTACATCAAACTTATCTCTTTTGAAATCAATAATTCTGTATCTTCTTTTATGACCACCACCACGGTACTTACTTGTCATTTTACCATGATTATTTCTACCACCAGTTCTCTTTTTGGTCGATAGTAACGATTTTTCAGGCTTATCAGTTGTGATGGCATCAAATCCATTTACAATTCTAAATCTCTGCGAGGGTGTTACTGGTTTTAGTTTTCTTACAGGCATAATTATAGATTAGCGAAGAAGTCAATTCTATCTCCTTCAGAAATTTTTACTATTGCTTTCTTGTATGAACCTTTTTTACTAGTCTGAATACCTCTTTTAGTGTATCTGGTCCTAGACTCTGCTCCATATATCATGGTTCTTACTTTCTTAACTGAAACTCCATAAGAAGATTCAACTGCTTTTTTAATTTCAACTTTATTAGCATCCTTAGACACAAGGAAAGTATAAGTATTTCTTACCTCACTTTCGTTGGTTGCTTTTTCAGTTAATATAGGTTTTATAAGAATATCCATAATATAATTTATTTCAAGGTTGATTCTATTCCCTCAACCGCACTTTCTAAAATCAAGATGTTATTTGCATCAGTAATTTCATAAGTGTTTAATTCTGAGTTAATAATAACTTTAGAATTTTTAATGTTTCTAGATGATAAATAAATGTTATTGTTAAGTTCATTTATTACCAATAATGTTTTTTTTGATTCTAATCCAAATGCCTTGATGATTTTCAAATAGTCAGAAGTTTTTGGATTTGATAGCTTGAAATCCTCTAATATTAAAATCTCATTATTTTTTGCCTTATAGGCTAGTGCAGATTTTCTAGCAAGCTTTTTTACCTTTTTATTTACTTTTTGATCGTAAGATCTGGGTCTTGGGCCAAATATTGTACCACCTCCTCTGAATAGAGGATTTTTAATACTCCCAGCCCTAGCAGTTCCTGTTCCTTTTTGCTTTTTTATCTTTCTTGTACTTCCTGCAATCTCAGCTCTTTCTTTTGACTTATGGAGACCTTTTCTATTGTTTGCAAGATATTGTTTAACATCAAGATAGATAGCATGATCATTTGGCTCAATACCGAATATAGCTTTGTTAAGCTTAATCTTTTTGTCAGTTTCTTTTCCCTTTATGTTATGTACTTTAAGCTCCATTATTTTCTGACTGTTATATATGAATTATTATGACCAGGAACACTTCCCTTAACAATTAAAATATTATCCTCTGACATTACTTTAACAACTTTTAAGTTCAATACTTTAACTTTTGAATTACCGGTTTGACCAGCCATTCTCATTCCTTTAAATACTCTTGAAGGATCAGAACCAGCACCAATAGAACCTGGCGCTCTCATCCTGTTGTGCTGACCATGAGTTGAATCACCAACACCAGCAAATCCATGTCTTTTTACAACACCTTGAAAACCTTTACCTTTTGTTATACCAGAAATATCAACAAATTCTCCTTCAACAAAATGATCAACAGTTATCTTATCTCCCAGTTTGTAGTCTCCATTAAATCCCTTAAACTCAACAAGCTTGTTCATTGGTTTAGATTTACTTTTCTTAAAGTGACCTTCGTAAGACTTAGTAGTATTTTTAATTTTTTCATCAAATCCAAGCTGAAAAGAAGAGTAGCCATCTTTATCATCAGTTTTAATTTGTGTAATAGTACAGGGTCCTACCTGAAGTATAGTACAAGGGATATTTTTACCACTTTCGTCGTAAATACTAGTCATTCCTATTTTTTTTCCAATTATACCTGACATAATTATTACACTTTAATTTCAACCTCAACTCCACTAGGAAGCTCTAACTTCATTAGAGCATCAACAGTTTTTGATGAAGAACTATATATATCTAATAGCCTTTTGTAAGAGCACAGTTTAAATTGCTCTCTTGATTTTTTATTTACATGAGGAGATCTAAGAACAGTAAAAATCTTTTTGTGAGTTGGAAGAGGAATAGGTCCAGTAACAATAGCACCAGTATTCTTAACCGTCTTCAAGATCTTGTCAGCAGACTTGTCAACTAAGTTGTAGTCGTAAGATTTTAATTTTATTCTAATTTTCTGACTCATAATTTATTTTTTATTCTGTTGTATTTCCTCTTATTTCAGAAATGACAGTTTCTGATATGTTAGAAGGGGTTTCCGCATAATGAGAAAATTCCATTGTTGAAGTTGCTCTACCTGATGATAATGTTCTTAATGATGTAACATATCCAAACATTTCAGATAATGGAACCTCACCTTTCACAACTTTTGCTCCTGCTCTATCATCCATAGAATTAACCTGGCCTCTTCTCCTATTTAAATCACCTACTATATCACCCATATTTTCTTCAGGAGTAATAACTTCTAACTTCATTATTGGCTCCATAATAACCGCTTTTGCAGCTTTAGCTGCTACCTTAAATGCAAGTTTTGCAGCAAGTTCAAAAGAAAGTGAATCAGAATCTACAGGGTGGAAAGAACCATCCTCAAGAGTTACCTTCATAGAATCAACTTCAAATCCAGCAAGAGGACCATTTTTCATTGAATCCTTAAATCCTTTTTCAACAGATGGAATATACTCTCTAGGGATATTTCCACCTTTAATTAAGTTTACAAATTCAAGACCAGATTTACCTTGTTCACCTGGTTCAATTGTAAATACAATATCAGCAAATTTACCACGCCCTCCAGTTTGCTTTTTATAAACTTCCCTGTGGCTTGCAGATTGAGTTAGAGCTTCTTTGTACTCAACTTGAGGTTGACCTTGATTAACTTCTACTTTAAATTCCCTTCTAAGTCTGTCAACAATAATATCTAGGTGTAACTCACCCATACCTGAAATAACAGTCTGACCAGAAGCCTCATCGGTTTTTACTTGGAATGTTGGATCTTCCTCAGCAAGTTTTGAAAGTGCTAACCCAAGCTTATCAACATCAGCTTTTGTTTTTGGTTCAACAGCAACACCAATTACGGGGTCAGGAAATACCATACTTTCCAAAATAATTGGGGCTTTTTCAGATGAAAGAGTATCACCTGTTTTAATATCTTTAAATCCAACTGCCGCGCCAATATCTCCTGCTTCGATAAAGTCAATAGCATTTTGCTTGTTAGAGTGCATTTGGTAAATTCTTGAAATTCTTTCTCTATCACCTGATCTGTTATTTAGGACATAAGAACCTGCATCAAGTCTTCCAGAATAAACTCTAAAGAAAGCAAGTCTTCCTACAAATGGATCAGTGGCAATTTTGAATGCTAAAGCAGAAAATGGTTCTGAAACGTTTGGTAATCTAGAAATTTCCTCTTCAGAATCTGGCTTAGTCCCAACAATTGCATCTTTATCTTCAGGTGAAGGCAAATATCTACACACGGCATCCAAAAGAAATTGAACACCTTTGTTTTTAAATGCTGAACCACAGATCATAGGTATTATACTAATATCTTGTGTAGCAGCTCTAAGTGCATTGTGAACTTCATCTTCAGTAATAGAATCAGGATCATCAAAATATTTCTCAAGTAAATTTTCATCATATTCAGCAACAGCTTCAATCAGTTCGCCTCTAAGTCTTTCAGCTTCTTCTTTTAAATCATCTGGAATGTCAACAACATCAAACGTTGATCCAAAATTGTCCTCATGCCAAACCATTGCAACATTCTTAACAAGGTCAACAATACCCTTGAAATCCTCTTCATCACCAATATTAAGAACAATTGGTACTGCTTTTGAACCTAACTTTTCAATTACTTGATTACAAACACCTAAGAAGTTTGAACCTTGTCTATCCATTTTGTTAACAAAGCCTATTCTAGGAACTTTATAATTATCAGCTAGCCTCCAATTTGTCTCAGACTGAGGCTCTACACCATCAACAGCTGAAAATAAAAAAACAAGACCATCAAGAACTCTTAATGATCTATTTACCTCTACTGTGAAATCAACGTGACCTGGGGTGTCTATGATGTTAAAATGATATGATTTGGTTGAATCAATAGCTTTTCCCTGGTCAGTTGGAAAATTCCAATTACATGTTGTAGCAGCAGATGTAATTGTAATACCTCTTTCTTGTTCTTGCTCCATCCAATCCATAGTTGCAGCGCCATCATGAACCTCACCAATTTTATGACTTACTCCAGTGTAAAATAAAATTCTTTCAGTAGTGGTAGTTTTACCAGCATCAATGTGAGCTGCAATACCAATATTTCTTGTAAATTTTAAATCTCTTGCCATAATAACTTATTAAAATCTGAAGTGTGAGAATGCTTTATTTGCTTCAGCCATTTTGTGAGTATCAACACGCTTTTTAACAGCAGCACCTTCTTCCTTAGCAGCTGCTAATATTTCTTGTGCAAGTTTTACAGCCATAGACTTTTCATTTCTTTTTCTTGAAGATGCTATAAGCCACTTCATAGCTAATGAAATTTTTCTATCAGGTCTAATAGGTGTAGGTATTTGAAATGTAGCTCCTCCGACTCTTCTACTTCTAACTTCTACTTGCGGCATAACATTTGAAAGAGCATCTTTCCACAATTCAAGAGAGGTCTTTTCTTTATCTTCCTTTTTACTTTCAATAATATCTATAGCATCATAGAAAATCTTATATGCTGTAGATTTTTTACCCTGCTGCATAAGGTTATTGACAAACCTTGTTACCAATTGGTCATTAAACTTTGGATCAGGGATAAGGTCTCTTTTCTTAGATTGTTTCTTTCTCATTATGGTTTATTTTTTTGGTTTTTTTCCACCATACTTGGACCTTCGTTGTAGTCTCCCTTCTACACCAGCAGTGTCTAGTGCTCCTCTTACAATATGGTATCTAACTCCAGGAAGATCTTTGACTCTACCTCCTCTAACCAATACGATAGAGTGTTCTTGAAGATTATGACCTTCACCTGGTATGTATGCGTTAACTTCTTTTCCATTAGTAAGCCTAACCCTTGCTACTTTTCTCATAGCAGAATTTGGTTTTTTTGGAGTAGTAGTATATACCCTTGTACAAACTCCTCTTTTTTGAGGTGATTTATCAAGTGCAGCGGACTTACTCTTTTTTGACTGTGAAGTCCTTCCTTTTCTCACTAATTGCGATATTGTTGGCATACAATAATTATTAAATTCCGTATTAAAGCGTGCAAATTTAAAATTTTTTTTTGGTTATTGTATGTATTATCGCATGTTTTTTTAAAAAAAACAACAAAAAAAGTTAAAGGATTACACCAGAGGCAATTAATTGATTTTTCTGATAAATAGCTACAAATTGACCTGGAGTTATAGCAGATTGAAATTCTTTAAATTCTACATAAAGATAGTCTTCAAATTTTTCAACTTTTATGTCTTGAAGTTTTTGCCTGTACCTTATCCTTGCTTTTAATTCTAAACCCTTTAAAATCAAATAGTTATATGTATTATTTACCCAATTAATTTCAGAGTATTTTATTTTTAATACTTTTTTTAGCAATCCAGGGTGGCTTTTTCCTTCTCCAACATAAATTTCATTTGAAGATGTATTTGTAGAGATAACAAACAATGGATCTTTGTAACCGCCTATTGACAAACCTTTTCTCTGACCAATTGTAAAAAAATGAGCCCCATGGTGTTGCCCAATTAATTTTCCATCATTTTTTTTATAAGAGATCCTATCTGATAGAAACTCTAGCTTTTCATATTTTTCAAGTTGATTGATATCATTTTTATATAAATCTGACTCCGATGATATCTCGATAACATCACCTGTTCTTTTCTTTAATTTCTGTTGCAAAAAATCAGGAAGACTTACCTTTCCAACAAAACAAAGTCCCTGTGAGTCTTTTTTCTCAGCTGTAATTAAATTATTTTCTCTAGCAATCTTTCTTACTTCTGTTTTACTTAGATCCCCTATTGGAAAAATTATTTTTTTTAATTGACTCTGATTAAGTTGACATAAAAAATATGATTGATCTTTAAGATTATCAATACCAGCATGAAGTTGGTAAGTAACATCTTCATTATTATTATCCTCAATTACTCTACAATAGTGACCAGTTGCAACATAATCCGCACCAAGAGAAATAGCAATATCCATAAATACATCAAACTTTATTTCTCTATTACATAAAATGTCAGGATTTGGTGTATTTCCTTTTGAATACTCGTCAAACATATAGTCAATTATTCTTTCTTTATACTCTTTACTTAAATCAACTGTTTGGAATGGTATATTTAATTTTTCTGCGACAAGCATTGCATCATTACTGTCTTCTAACCAAGGACATTCATCAGAAATAGTTACATTTTCATCATGCCAATTCTTCATAAATAAACCTATCAAATCGTAGCCTTTCTTTTTTAATAAAAAGGCTGCAACACTTGAGTCTACTCCTCCAGACAAGGCTATAACTACTTTATTTGTTTTCATTGAGACTATTGACCTCTACTTTTCTTTTGTTTCTCTGCCTCCTCAAGAGCTTTTTGTAGCCTAGCTCTAAATCCACCAACTTTTAATGGCTTCTTTTTATTCTCTTCGATTTCTGATAATACTTTTTGATCATCAATAATAAAGTTTTTGATAACTAGCATTAATATAATGGTTAATATATTTGAGATGAAGTAATAAAGACTTAAACCACTAGCATAATTGTTAAAGAAAAATAGCATCATTATAGGCATCATGTACATTATTACCTTCATATTAACACCACCTGTTTGAGAAGGAGACATCATTTGCTGACCAGTAGTCATTTTTGTATAAAAGAAGATTGCTACAGATGCTAAAATTGGGAATAAACTAATATGATCTCCATATAAAGGTATGTAAAATCCAAGGTCTAGAATTGAATCATAAGATGATAAATCATCAGCCCATAAAAAGCTTTTTTGTCTTAGGGAAAAAGCTACTGGGAAAAATGTAAATAGTGCAAAGAAAATTGGCATTTGAAGAAGTGCTGGCAAACAACCAGACATCGGATTAGCTCCAGACTTAGTATAAAGGTTCATAGTTTCCTGTTGCTTCTTCATTGGATCATCCCCAAACTTTTCATTAATAATTTCAAGTTCAGGTTTTAAAATTTTCATTTTGATTTGAGATAAATATGACTTATATGTTAGAGGAGATATAGCAACCTTAACAATTATTGTCATTAAAATTATTGATATTCCATAGGAAAAATAATTTGTTAAAAATGAAAATAGTGGAAAGAAGATGAATCTATTTAACCAGCCAAAAATACCCCATCCTATTGGAACTGAGTTTTCAAGATTTAAATTATACTCCTTTAAAGTTTCATAATCAGTTGGGCCATAATACATGCTAAAACTTAGCTGATTATTTGAGTCAAGACTTAGTGGAATATTTGCAAGAAATCTTTTTGTAAATTTTTTGTCCAAAGCATCATTTCCGGAAAGATCCTCTGAGCTAATTTCAACTTGATTAGATTCATTATTTAAAATTAAAATAGAACTAAAGAAATGTTCTCTAAAAGACACCCAATTAACGTTGTCTATTACCTTATTTGTAGTACCAGCAACAGATAAGTAAGAATCTTTATTGTTTTCAAAACCATAAGATAATGCAGTATATCTGTTTTCATAGTCTATACTTTTTGAATTTCTAAATGAATCTCTACCCCATATCAACTCAACATTTTCATAATTTGAATTTGTATTATCAATTATATCTAATTCAAAATCAACTATGCTAGAATTATCTGCTAAAAAAAAAGAAAGCTCAATTTCACTGCTAGAATCAATTTGAGCTTTTAGTTTTACAGATGAATTTTCATCAATTATTTCTGCAGTATAATTTAGATCTTGTGAATTAATATTTGAATTTCTTCCAACAGGAATATTAAAGCTAAAAATTGACTTATTGTTATCAATTAAAAATAGAGGGTCATCGTTATAGTTATTAAAATCTTTGAGTAAAAGTTTCTTAATTTCAGCTCCCTTTGTACTTACTTCTAATAAAATGTTTGAGTTTTCAAGAACAATAATTTCCTCACTAAATTCATCATTATCTTTATAATCATTGTAAGATGAATCAACAATATTCGGAGGCTGCTCAACTACTTCAATTTGGATATCATCAACTATTTCCTCTTGATTTTCAATCATATTTGACTGATTATCATAAAACCAAAACATTAGTATTCCTGATATTAATAAAAATCCTATAAACTGAAGGGGGTCAAACCTGTTTTCTTCCATAATTATTTTTTTAGGTAGTTTTTCAAACTAGCTTTTACAAAGTTTACAAAAATTGGATGAGGATTATATACACTACTTTTATATTCTGGATGAAATTGAACACCAACAAACCATGGATGGTCTTTATTTTCAACAATTTCAACTAGATTAGTCTCTGGATTTTTACCAGCAACAATAAAGTTTTCATCAAAAATCTTTTTTGAATATTCATCATTAAACTCGTATCTGTGTCTATGTCTTTCGGAAACAACTTTTTTACTATAAATTTTATTAGAAATTGTATTCTTAAGAATTTCACAATCCCAAGCCCCTAATCTCATTGTACCTCCCTTATTAATTATTTCTTTTTGAGATGTCATTAAATCAATAACTGGATCTTTACATTTTTCTGAAATTTCTGTTGAATTAGCGTACCTTATCTTTTTTACATTTCTAGCATATTCAATTACTGCCATTTGCATACCAAGACATATCCCTAGGAAGGGAATTTTATTTACTCTAGCATATTCTACAGCTAATATTTTACCATCCAACCCTCTTTGACCAAAACCTGGAGCAACAATTATTCCATCTAGATCAATTAACTCTTTATTAATATTTTCTTTATCAAGATATTCAGAGTGAATAGACTTAACATTGACTTTTACTTCATTTTCAGTTCCAGCATGAATTAATGACTCAAGAATTGATTTATATGAATCATTTAACTCAACGTATTTCCCAACTAAACCAATATTAATCTGATGAGTAGGATTTTTTAGTTTGTGTAAAAAGTTTTTCCATTTATCTAGGTTTGGTTCAGATTCTTTAATTTTCAGTTTTTGAAGAGTTACTTTATCAAGGCCTTCATCTCTCATCTTCATAGGAACGTCATAAATAGTTTCGACATCAATAGACTGAATTACACAATCTAATTTTACATTACAAAAAAGTGCAAGTTTCTTCTTGACTTCATCTGAGAGATCTCTTTCAGATCTACAAACTAGAACATCTGCTTTTAGACCAAGCTCCATCAAGGTTTTTACTGAATGTTGAGTAGGCTTAGTTTTAAGCTCACCAGTTGCGGATAAGTATGGAATTAAAGTTAAGTGAATTACCATAGAGTTTTCAGGGCCTTCTTCATAAATAACTTGTCTAACTGCTTCTATAAATGGCAAAGATTCAATATCCCCTACAGTACCCCCTATTTCTGTAATAATAATGTCTAGATTATTCTTATGGTTAAGATTTCTTATATTTTCTTTAATTTCATTTGTTATATGAGGTATAACCTGAACTGTTTTACCCAAAAATTCTCCTTTCCTTTCCTTTTCAATTACATTTTGATATATTTTTCCTGTAGTAATATTGTTTCTCTGTGAGGTATTTCTGCTTAAAAATCTTTCATAATGTCCTAAATCAAGATCGGTTTCAGCTCCATCATCTGTTACATAACATTCTCCATGCTCATATGGATTAAGAGTCCCTGGATCAACATTTATGTAGGGGTCTAATTTTTGAATAGCGACATTTAAGCCCTGAGCTTGAAGAAGACGTGCTAAAGAAGCTGACACGATGCCCTTTCCTAAAGATGATGTAACACCACCAGTAACAAAAATATATTTAGGCTTATTCATCCGGATAGAATAACATTTCCGGACTCAAATTTACAAAATAATAAGGTATTATATAATTTATTATTCATTAATCTCCTCAATACTATAGTCAACATGCTTTAAAAGAAAAATAGATGAATTGAATAAACCACCTAATGTATCTTTTTTATATAGAAATTTAGATTCATTGTAAGTCTGTTCATCATATTTTACAGTTCTATTTAAATTATTATCAAGTAGTTTTCTAAGAAGGATATCCCTAGTAACATCATAGCCTCTAGCAATATCTTTGTTTGGGAAGCTGCCAAATAGGTTTATAAAATTACTTTCAAAATCTGTTATTGAATCCTGATTAATTTTTCTTGAAATAGAGGCATATGTAAATCTTAAGTTACCAAGATCCTTGACATTAATACTAGGGTCGTCATATTGATTTCCCCTGTAGGTTGTGTATAGTCTAACATCTCTCTCGGATGTAATTTGAGAGTTTAATTGAGATATGACACTGGAGATAAGAGTAAATATTTCAGATTCTACAATTACTTTATTAGGAAGTGTATCAACTAACAGAGAATCGAGTAGCTCTGGTAAAATGTATCCTTCAAACTCAGGTTTAATTTTGGTTGCATTAGGAAAAATATTTGTAAGCCTATTTTCAATATCTACATTAAGTGAATCTGCTATTATGACAATATTTTCATCTCTATTTAAATTAGTATCCAAGTAATCTAGCATTTTTTCCCTCAAAAGATTTCTAGGAGTAACAGTCTGAACGACTCCTTTTAATATTTTTATTGGGATGGTAGAAAGGGGGAAAACTTTTGGTATTGCTTCCAAGAAATCAAGACTAGAAAAAGTCTCAAAATTCCTTGGAATAAGAGGTCCAATTATTATATCAGAGTTAATAATTTTTTCGTTATTAGATATCTCAAAAATTTTATTTAATGAGTTCTCCGTATCAAAAACATTCAAATTAATTGAGACACCCATTTTCCTTATATCACTAATTGCATAAAGAGTTCCGGAGTAAAAATCTAAAGCAATGGTATAAAGATTTCTATCTTCAAAAAGTGATTCGACCTCTTGAATTGAGTCAAAATTAACTTCAGATGATCTAAATGGTAAAAGTACAGATACATTCAATTCATCATTTTTTCTTTTCTTTTGAATGTAAATAGAGTCTAGAGAGGTTAATTCTGTTTCGATCAATTCGTTTTCCACAACTTTTAAATTTAAATCCTCTGGAGATTTAAATACAGGGACAAGTATAGTTGATCTTCTTCTAAGTCTTGAATCTCTAAGCTCTGGATTTAAGCTTAATAAATCATTGATAGTTATTTTATATTTCTGAGAAATTGAAAAAAGAGTTTCTTTTCTTTCAACCTTATGAAAAATTGTATCTGTAACAATATTTTGAGAAAATATTGAAGTACTTGATAAAAGGAATATTATTAGTATATATCTTCTCATTTATTTTTGCTTTTCAAGTTTCCAGCTTTCATAGTCCTGATTATTAACTATATATGACCAATGTAATAAAGACTGTTGAATTCTAGGTGAAATATCTTTTGAATTTTCAATTTTTAAACCTGATTTGAAAATTTTATTATAAATAGCATTTCTAAATCTACCTTTAGGACCACAAAAAGCTAGCCATCTTTTTATCTGTCTAATGTCATCTTCGTGACGTCTTCCGATGTAGTACTTACAATACCATTCAAACCAGCCTCTTGGATCATCTTGATGAATCCATCCTTTTCCCTCCCACTCTTCTTGAGTTTGTCCTGATTTAATTTTAAATAAATTAATTTTTACTAAATATTTTTTTGATAGGTAATAGGATTCATCAAGATCCTTGAACCAATCTGTTGGAAAAATTCTATAATCGACAAGTTGATTAAAATATGTACCTCCAAATATACCCTTGTGTAGCATTTGTTTTGGAGTTAACATCGGTTTAAATGAATTATGAAGTTCTTTCATTTTTATTTTATTCCCACTCAATTGTGGCAGGAGGTTTAGAACTTATGTCATAAACGACTCTATTTATTCCTTTAACTTTATTAATAATATTATTGGAAACCTCTTTCAAGAAATCATTTGGAAATTCATACCAATCCGCTGTCATTCCATCAGTTGAAACTACGGCTCTTAATGCGACACATCTTTCATAAGTTCTTTCGTCTCCCATTACACCAACACTTTTAACTGGCAAGAGTATAGATCCAGCTTGCCAAATTTTATTGTAAAGATTCCATTTTTTTAAAGCATCAGTATATATTTTATCAGCTTCCTGAATAAGCTCTATACTTTCATAGTCAACTTCGCCAAGAATTCTTATTCCTAGACCTGGACCTGGAAAAGGATGTCTAGATAGTATCTCTTGAGGCATTTTTAGAGAGGTACCAATTTTTCTTACTTCGTCTTTAAATAACATCTTAAGAGGCTCAATAACTTTAAGATTCATTTTTTCAGGAAGTCCTCCAACGTTGTGATGAGATTTAATAGTTGCAGAGGGCCCCTTTACTGATATTGATTCAATTACATCTGGATAGATAGTTCCTTGTGCAAGCCATTTTGCATTGGATATTTTTTTTGATTCTTCATCAAAAACATCAATAAATGTATTACCAATTATCTTTCTTTTCCTCTCAGGATCAGTCACACCTTTAAGACCATTAATAAATTGATCTGATGCGTCAACACCTTTGACATTTAGGCCCATTCCAATATATTGATCTAATACTTCATCATATTCATTTTTTCTTAAAAGACCATTATTTACAAAAATGCAATGTAAATTCTTACCTATTGCTCTATCAAGTAGAACAGCAGCTACACTAGAGTCTACTCCTCCTGAGAGTCCTAAAATTACTTTTTCATCTAATACTTCAGATTTCAACTCTTCAACTGTCCTGTCAATAAAAGATTCAGGATTCCACTCTTTAATAAATTTTAATTCCTCTATGAAAAAGTTTTCAAAAATTTTTAGACCATTATCTGTATGAAAAACCTCAGGGTGAAATTGTAGAGCATATAAATTAAGAGAGTCGATTGAGTAAGCAGCATTTTTTACAGAGTCTGTGCTAGCAATAACTGTTGCACCATCGGGTAAAGCTGTAATTGTATCTCCATGACTCATCCATACTTGATTATTTATTTTTATGTTATTGAAAAGCTTACAATCTTTTTCAATGAATGACAGATTAGCTCTTCCATATTCTCTTGAGTTTGAGTTCTCAACTTTTCCATTAAGGGATTTTGCAATTAGTTGAGCTCCGTAACAAATTGCGATTACAGGTTTATTACCTAGAATACTTTTAAGATTAATTTCAGGAGCATTTTCTTGATTAACTGAAAAAGGAGAACCCGAAAGCACAATAGCCTTATATTGGTTTAGATCTTCAGGGAGGTTGTTAAATGGTGAAATCTCACAGTAAATAAAAAGCTCTCTAATTCTTCTTGCAATTAATTGAGTATACTGAGAGCCAAAATCAACAATTAAGACTTTATTTTGCATGGACAAAAATACAACTATAAATTAATCTTCAAGATCTATTATTAATATTTTATCATCCATTATTGAGATTTTCTCAACTATGTAATTTATGAATGAAGATCCCTTACAAGAGTAGAAATTTCCAAAATTTAAGTATCTCTCTTGATTAATATTAAAAGGGTGAAGGTAATTGTAAATAGACCTTATTGATTCGATTTCAGCTTCATGATTTTTCTTTTCAGCTTTATTAAGTTTTTTTTCAAGATCATCAATTCCCTTTTTTTGTTTTTTTTCTTGAGCATTAAGGGCACCAATAAATGACTTGTCTGTTTCAAGTGAAACCTTTCTTAACTCATCAAATTGTGATGATAAATTTGATCTTAAAGAATCAAAGTTAAGCTTCAAACTAGTGGTATTCTCTATTTTGTAATTTACTAGCTCATTTAGTTCTCCTATAAAATACTTGATTTCAATTCCAGAGTTTTTAATTTTTTTTGAAGTCTTAGAATCAATTATATATGCACTATTCCTTAATTTAAGAATTGGAAATTGAACTTTGTTGTCATCAAAATAAGTTTTTAACTGCATCCAATATCTCAATTCATTTGGACCTCCAACATAACAGACATTAGGCAATACAGTTTCCTGATATAAAGGCCTCATAATTGCATTTGGAGAGAATAACTCTGGACTACTATCAATTAAATTCAATATCTCATCTTTATTGTAAGAATTCTCATCATCTACATTGAATAACTTTTTATCATATCTAATCCTTTTTCTTCCTTTATCAGTAAGTTTAAAAAAATTAATATCAGATGGGTTAACCTGGATCTTATATGATTCAAAGTCTTTTTTAAGTTCAGATATTTGAGAAGTTGTATTCTCTTTACATGAAAAATTATCTATTTCATTTTTTAATTGATCTGTAAATAATGACTTTAAATCCTTTTTATTAGCATCAATTATTATTAATCCATGTTCTGAGAATAAAGAATTTATAAATTTTATAGTTGAGATAGATAGGGTATCTCCTTCTTTATAAGAAAAATCAATAATTTCTTCAATTTTTTCTTTAAAATCATAATCAATTATTGAGTCCTTATAATCTTTCAACACATTCTTGAAGTTATTAATCTCAATTTCACCAACAGGCAAATTATTTGAATTGATTTCCCATTTAATATTTTTTTGATTTAGGTTAACCTCTGAAATTTCTTCAAAATCATGATCTTCAGAAGCTATCCAAAGAACTGGAACATATTTAAAGTTTTTAGAATCTAAGTTTAACTGATTGCTGATACTAATTACTTGAGCAATTTTAAAGATCACCATTAAAGGACCGGTAAATAAATTAAGCTGGTGACCAGTGGTAATACAAAAAGTGTTAGATTCTAAAAGGGAGCTTATGTTTTCAGAAGTTTTTTTTGAAATATCAATATTAGAATATTGACTTTTTAGTGATTTGACCAAAATTTGTCTTTGTTCTTTAGTGAAGTTTTTACTTTTATTTTCTGAGTGTTTTTTTACGCTCTCATTACTGTAAAAGGAATCGATATATTTCAACACCTTTTTATCTTGTGAAATAAATTTTTCAATAAGCTCATCTCCAATGAGTTTAGAATCTCTTTGGATTATTTGACTTCTCATCACTTAATTTTTGTAAATATATCTGAATTTTTCAAAATTGGATGTAACTTAGTAGATCTAACTATAAACTATCAAATTGATGAAGAATTTAAGATTACTTTTTGCTTTAATAATAATTTCACCCCTTTCCTACTCTCAAAACTTAGAGGAAAAACTTGATGAGGTAAAATATAGAAATATAGGACCTTTTCGTGGTGGTAGATCAGTATCATCAGTTGGGGTTATTGGGGATCCACTTACATACTATATGGGTACTGTAGGAGGAGGTTTATGGAAAACAACTAATGCTGGTGTTAATTGGTTTAACATTTCAGACGATTACTTCAAAACGTCTTCAGTTGGAGCAATTGCAGTTGCTGATAGTGATAGTAGAATAATTTACGTTGGTATGGGAGAGCATGCTCCAAGAGGAGTAATGACTTCCTATGGTGATGGGGTATATAAGTCAACTGATGCAGGAAAAACATGGGAGCATATGGGTTTGAAAAATACTCAACAAATTTCAAGAATTATAATTCACCCAGATAATCCAAACATAGTTTTTGTTGCTGCTCAAGGAGCCGTTAATGGGCCAACAAAAGATAGAGGTATATATAAATCAATTGATGGTGGTAAAACTTGGAGTAATGTTCTTTTTATAAATGAATTAACAGGTGCCTCTGAACTTTCAATAGATTATAACAATCCTAAAGTATTATACGCTACTATGTGGAAGCATCAAAGGCTTCCTTGGAAGGTTATTAGTGGAGGAAAAGGTGACGGGGTATATAAATCTGTTGATGGAGGAGATAGCTGGTTTAAAATTGAAAATGGTTTACCATCTGAGTTAGGTAAAATGGCTATATCAGTATCTAGAGCTAACTCTGATAAGGTATTTCTTCTAGCTGAAGGTAATTCAAACAAAAGGTCTGGAGGTTTATTTGTGTCAAATAATGCTGGTGAAAGCTGGGTTAAAGTTAGCTCTTATGCAGAACTAACTTCAAGGGCATGGTACTATATTGAAGTTTTTGCCGATCCTAATGATGAGGATACAGTTTATGTGTTAAGTGCTAGAGCTTTTAGATCAATAGATGGAGGTAAAACATGGAAAAGAATATATAGCGGTCATGGGGATTATCATGACCTTTGGATAAATCCGGATAATTCTAAAAATATGATAATTTCTGATGATGGAGGTGGTGAAATAACATTTGATAGTGGAAGTACTTGGTCTAGTATCTACAATATGCCGACTGCTCAATTTTATAGAGTCAATGTTGATAATTTATTTCCATATAACCTTTATGGTGGTCAACAAGATAATTCCACTGTTAAAATTTCAAGCATAGGATCTAGAGGAGGTATTTCTGAAAGAGATTGGTCAGCATCTGCTGGAGGAGAAAGTGCATTTCTTGCTTTCGACCCGGATAATCCAACTATTGTAATGGGTGGTAGTTATCTTGGGAGTGTTAACATATATGATACAAAAGCTAATGCTAGAAAAAAAGTTATGATTGAACCAATAAATTATATTGGAAGAGCTTCAAGAGACATGAAATATAGGTTCAATTGGAATGCACCTATTATTTGGTCTCAACATGAACCAAATACTTTTTATCATGCAGCTCAACATCTATTTAAGACAAATGATCAAGGTAAATCTTGGAAAGTAGTTTCTCCAGATTTGACAAGAGATGAAGATGAAAAACAAGGAAATGGTGGTGGTCCATATACAAACGAAGCTGTTGGTGCTGAGAATTATGGAACCATTAGTTATGTAGTTGAATCTCCTCATGAACCAAACACAATTTATGTTGGATCTGATGATGGATTAGTTCATATTACTCAAGATGGTGGTGAATCATGGATTGATATTACACCTAAAGGTCTTCCTGAAACAATAATTAATGCTATTGATGTTTCACCTCATGACAAAGCAACGGTATATATTGCAACGACAAGGTATAAGTTTAATGATAAGACACCTGGACTTTATAAGTCTACAAACTATGGTAAATCTTGGAAGGATATTACAGGTGATATTCCTTATGGTGCCTATACTAGAGTTGTTAGAGAGGATGATAAAAGAAAGGGACTTCTTGTTGCAGGAACTGAGTTAGGGGTTTATATATCATTTAATGATGGTAAAAAATGGGAATTATTTAATCTTAACATGCCAGTACTTGCAGTTACTGATCTAATGATTAAGCATGATGATTTAATCATAGCAACACATGGAAGGTCTTTTTGGATACTTGATGATATGGGACTTATAAGGCAGCTGGATGGTGATAATAATACAAAATTATATGATCCTGAGAATTCAACAATCGGAAACTGGTATAGCCAACTAAATTCAAATTATTCAGATGGCACTTCGTCATTTACTGGAGTTAATCCAGCTAACGGTGTTGTTATATATTATAACATTGGAAAAGAAGATAGTGGCAAAAAAGTTTCAATGAAAATTTATGATCAGAATAATAAACTTGTAAGGGAAATTACTAGTGAACCTGATAATAGTTTTATTTCATATAACGGAGGACCTTCAAGTGAACCTGTATTATCAAATAAATCTGGGTTAAATAGAATTGTCTGGGATTCTAGACATTCTTCTTTAAGTGGAGTCCCTTATGCATATATTGAAGGTAGCTTTAGAGGACATAAGGCTATTCCAGGAAAATATACGTTAACATTAGAAGTTGGGGAAACATCATATAATTCTGAGTTTGAAATTTTAAAGAATCCCAATTTTAGTGTTTCTGATGAGGACTATTTAGATCTTGATAAATATGCTACTCATATGGAGAGTAATTTTAACGAGATGGCTAAATATATAAATAGCAATAAAAAACTTATGGATAAATTAGATGTTCTAGTGAAAGAATTAGATGAAAATCCAGAAGTTAAAGAAAATGGTAAAAAATTACTTGAATTGATGGATAACTGGGATAAAAAAATGATGCAGAGAATGTCTAAAGCATATGATGATGTTGAGAATTTTCCTAACAAATTTTTAGCAGATTATCTTTTTATTCTTGATGAAATCAAAGGAGATATACCAAATGTAAGTGAAGGAATCCTCAAGTCACTTAAGTCTCATGATGAAAAATGGATTGAACTAAAGAAAGAAATAGATCAAATAAATCAAGTCAATATTCCTGATTATAATAAGGAACTTTGGAA
>CACJNF010000006.1:7500-81289 GCA_902594745.1 uncultured Bacteroidota bacterium | reverse complement strand
TACCTTTTTTGAATACAAAAGTTTTTTCAAGGTTTCTATTAAATAATTCAGAGTCGAATTCTCCATCTCCTTTTTTTAAACTATGCCATTCACCATTCTCATATACATCTATATCTAGGTTGTTTATACTCATAGGGCTAAAAGTTGCATACCATTCAGTTGGATCAGCTCCTTTTGACTTTCCAATTTCTGCCATTTTATCCCATAGCAAAGGATTAACTTTAGATTTATGCTTATACTTTGCAAATGTTACAAATAATGAATTAAGATTAGTTACAAGCCTTGCACATCCTATATACTTTTCAAATTCTTCAGGTGTATTTAAATCAAATTCTTTATTCCCATCATTAAATCTTTTAAATGCAGAATATTCCCATTTATTGTTTGTTGAAAACCACAAACCTGGCTTCTTTACCTTAAGCATTTTTTCAGTCTGAGAAGTGAGAACTTTACCGACTTTAAAAATTTCTATAAGATGAGATAATGATGTATAATGATATAGTAAAGTTTTTTCCATATTCAAAGATATGAATTGATTTACTCATTTTACGTATTTTTGTTATATGAAATCTATCTTTGATAAAGTATCAGAAGACTCAAGTAAAATCGTAATTAAACGATATAGTACTTCTTTTTATTTCTCAAGTAGTTTATTATCAAAATCCATAAGACAAGATATCTTTAATATTTATGGATTTGTTAGACTTGCAGACGAAATTGTTGATACATTTCACGAGTTCCCCAAAAAAGAACTATTAAATGAGTTTGAGGAGGAGTTATGGAGAAGCATAGAGAATAAAATTAGTTTAAATCCAATTCTTAACTCATTTCAAAACACTGTAAATAAATATTCTATCCCAAATGATTTAATTAGATCATTTTTAGATAGTATGAAAATGGATTTGGAAAAAAAGGAATATAACTCTGTAGAAGAATATAAAAAATATATATATGGTTCTGCGGATGTAGTTGGTTTAATGTGTCTAAAGGTATTTGTTAAAGGTTCTGAAACTCTGTATTCAAATCTCAGCGAATATGCTATATCTCTTGGATCAGCTTTTCAAAAAGTAAATTTTTTAAGAGATCTTAAAGATGATTCAAATATTTTAAAGCGTGTATATTTTCCAAATGTCGATATGGATGATTTTAATGAAGAATCAAAAAAAGAAATTATTAATGAAATTGAATTAGACTTTAAAAATGCAATAAAAGGAATAGCTCGATTACCTAAAAATTCTCGCTTTGCGGTTTATATAGCATACAGATATTATAATAAGCTACTAAAAAAACTAAAAAGAACATCTTCTGAAAATATTGTTAAAAAGAGAGTAAGAATTCATAATTTCCAAAAGTTTACTGTTATTGCTCGTTCTTATGTCAAATATCAATTAAATTTAATTCAATGGATATAGCTATATGGATCTTTACGTTAATTGCAACTTTTGTTGTTACTGAATTTACTGCTTGGTTCAACCATAAATATATTATGCATGGACCTTTATGGATTCTTCATAAGGACCATCATAAAAAAGATCATAATTCTTGGTTTGAAAGAAATGATTTATTTTTCTTTTTTTATGCTTTTCTGAGCTTTAGCTTTGTTGTTCTTTGGGGTCAAGGCTTTTGGCTAGGACTTCCAATTGCTATTGGTATAGGACTTTATGGTCTTGCATATTTTATTGTTCATGATGTTTTTATTCATCAAAGATTCAAGATGTTTAGAAATATTGATAATAAATATGCTCGAGGAGTCAGAAGAGCACATAAAATACATCATAAAAACATAAATAAAGAGGGAGGCGAATGCTTTGGAATGTTAATTGTTCCGTTTAAATATTTTAAATAACTACTCTTTTTTCCAATTATAAACAAAGTTACAGTAATTGCTATCTGAATTAATGTTTACGTAGGTTTCATTAATCTTATCCTCCATCCATCTCTTCACAGTCTTTAATTGCTTTTCAGTTAAAGCTAAATCTTTAATCTTCACGTAATCTTTAGAGAAATCTGCTACATGTTCATCAAATCTATTAGTAACTTTAAGAATCTTGTATTTAGATATAAAGTTATCAGAATTGTCAAGAAGAGGCATACTCATTTGATTATCCTCAAGATCCTTTACCTGAGAGTATAGTAGAGGATCCATTTTAGTAAGTTCAAATCTAGTGTCATTTGAACTTGGATTAATTATAACACCTCCATTTAACCTAGTCTCTTTTTCATCTGAAAACTGAAGTGCTGCATCTGAGAAGGTAATTTCACCATTTGATATACTTTCTCTTATTCTGTCAATTTCCTCTTTGGCCACGTTCATCTCAGCTTCTGAAATTTTAGGAATAAGAAGTATGTGTCTAACATCAATTTCCTGGCCTCTTACTTTATCTAATTGAATAATATGCCAACCAAATTGAGATTTAAAAGGTTGAGATATTTCTCCTTCTGTAAGGCTAAAAGCAACATCCCTAAATGTTTTATCTTCTCTAGGTTTTTTTCTATTTAACGTATAACGACCACCTTTACTTCTTGAGCCTGGATCTTGAGAATACAAAAGAGCTTTAGAGGCAAAACTCATGCCGCCTTCAAGGATATCCTCTCTAAATAACTTAAGCTGATCTTCAATTCTTAGGTTTTCTTCATCGGAAACTTTTGGCTCAATAACAATCTGTGCAATTTCTAATTCAGTACCAAAAATGGGAAGATCAATTTTAGGAATTGCATTGAAAAATTGTCTAACTTCTTCTGGAGTTATCTCTACTTTCTCTACAATATTCTGCTGCATCATCTCCGATAGTCTCTGTGTTTTGTTTATTTCAAATAATTCATCTCTAAATGATATTTCATCTCTTTTATTATAGAAATCGAGAACTTTATCTATACCACCTAGTTGCTCCGTAAAGTATTCAATTTGTCTATCAACATAATCATATATTTCATTATCTGACAATTCTAGGCTATCTTGAATTGCATGGTGAGCATATAACTTATCTTCCATTAATTTTCCTAGAAGCTGACACTTTGAGACACCTCTTGTAGAAAGTCCCTGAGATTCCATATCAATAAGAACTTTATCTATATCAGAGTCTAGGATAATAAAATCTCCCACCACAGATGAAATACCATCAACTTTTATTCTTTCTTGCGAGAAAGAAAGTTGAAATAAAAAAATTAATAACAGACTATTTAAAAACTTCATATTTACTAGATTTTAGTGCATCATTCAAAATTTCTTTATTAATATTTTGAATTAGGTTTAGTTTTCTTTGATTAATAATGTTTGATTTAATTCTATCGTAAAGATAAGACAATGGAGGAATATTTCCTGATTTTAGCAGATCCTTAACAATGAAGTAATTTATATACTTATCATCCTCCAGTTCAAAAAATCTATTTATTATCATATAATTAGATTTATTTTTTTGATTAATAAATTCAATTGAAGAAATTACCTCCCTTTCTGTAAACCATGTAGTATCATTTATTTTTAAATCTGCAAATTGAAAATTAAGTGAATCAAGAAATTCTCTGTCACTTTCATTTAGTCTTTGAATGTATCTCCTTATTCTACTAATATTAATATTATCACTAGGAACTTTAAGATACCTATACTTTAAAAGATTTTCGTTAAGCTTAAAATTATCAATATTGATGTTATAAAATGACTCTATTTCTTCATCTGTGACAATTGAATCTATTCTTGAATTGACAATTAAGTCCTTATATGAATTAATGTAAAGATCAACTTTATATTTTTCAACTAACAGGTCAAGATCATTTTTTTTTGATTGAGAAAGATTAGTTAAAGATAAATCATATAGGATTTTTTCTTTAGCCCATGTTTCAATGTAATTTAGATACCTGAGTATACTGTCTTGTTCAGATGAAAATGAAGGTAATTGGTTTTGATACAAAAAGTTTTCACCAGCTCTAGCAATCAAATCATTTGAATTATTATCGCTAATATTAGAACAAGAAGTCAATAATAATGCAGTAAATATGAATAAGGATCTTTTCAATGACTATAATTTAGGAGGACTATAATTAGGAGCCTCCTTTGTAATTGATACATTATGAGGATGGCTTTCCCTAATTCCTGATCCTGTAATTTTTACAAATTTAGATGAATTTTTAAGTGATTCTATATCTTTAGATCCGCAATAACCCATTCCAGATCTCAAACCACCTACAAATTGGTGAATACTTTCATTTAATTGACCTTTATAAGGAACCCTACCAACAATTCCTTCAGGGACTAATTTCTTATTATCAGACTGATCTGACTGGAAGTAGCGATCTTTACTACCTCTTTGCATTGCTTCTACTGACCCCATCCCTCTGTAGGTTTTAAATTTTCTACCCTCATAAATAACAGTTTCACCAGGCGATTCTTCAGTTCCAGCTAGAAGAGATCCTAGCATAACAGTATCAGCACCAGCAGCAATTGCTTTTGCAATATCACCAGTAAATTTAACTCCACCGTCAGCTATTAGTGGAATTGATGAATTTTTTAATACTTCTGCAACATTTATGATTGCAGATAATTGAGGATATCCAACTCCAGCAACAACTCTTGTAGTACATATTGAACCTGGTCCAATTCCTACCTTAATTGCATCAGCACCATTTTCTTTTAAATATTCAGCAGCATCAGCTGAAGCAATGTTGCCAACGATAATATCTATATCACTATATAAATCTTTTAGGCTCTTTAGGACGTCTCCTACTCTGCTTGAATGAGCATGAGCAGTATCAACCACAATAGCATCTACTCCACTCTCAATTAGTTTTTTGGCTCTTTTTTTATAATCACTATCAGTACCAATTGCAGCAGCCACCATTAATCTTCCTAGTTTATCTTTATTTGAAATTGGTTTTTCAGAGTGTTTATTTATGTCTCTAAATGTTATTAAACCCATTAAAACACCTTTTGAATCAACAACGGGTAATTTTTCTATTTTATGAGTTTGTAAAATTTCTTCAGCTTCAATTAACGATGTGCCTACTTCGGCAGTAATCAACTTTTTACTTGTCATTACCTCAGATAGTTTCTTTGAATTATCTTTTTCAAACCTTAAGTCACGATTGGTTACAATTCCAATTAGTTTTCCAGTATTTGAGACAATTGGAATACCTCCAATTTTATATTTTTTCATATTATTTTTTGCATCTATAACCAGTGAATCTTTTGTAAGAGTAACAGGGTCAATAATCATTCCTGATTCAGCTCTTTTTACTAATCTAACTTCATTGGACTGGTCTTCAATAGATAAATTCTTATGTATTACTCCAATACCACCTTCACTAGCAATAGCAATAGCCATTTTACTTTCTGTAACTGTATCCATTGCAGCAGAAACTATCGGAATATTTATGTCAATATTTCTACTGAATTTTGTTTTTAAAGAAACTTCTGATGGAAGAATTTCTGAGTATGCAGGAACAAGCAGCACATCGTCATATGTTAGTCCTTCTCCTACAAATTTTGATTTAGACATAAGCAATTAATTATAAACTAATTGCATGCAAATATACAAATTTAAATCAAGTGAGATTTATATAAGTATTAGCAGAGCTATTATTATAAAAATCAAGGATTTAAAGTACTTAAGCAATTTATTTTTTGGGTCTATTCTTATATACTTTATCAATTTATTAGCTATTAATGAGACAGAAATAAAAATTAGTAATGCTTGGAATATAAAGACAAAGCCTAATAATAGAAATTGATTTGAAATTTTAATTGTATCTGAAAACAAAAAGTTTGGAAAATAAGCAATAAAAAAGATTAAAACTTTAGGATTTATAAGATTCATATAGAGACCTCTTAGAAACAGTTTACTATTCAAGTTCGTATTTACTTTATTTTCTGACTTTATCTCTAAATAAGCTAGATAGAAGAGATACATAGTTCCAAAATATTTTAAAAAAGTAATTAGATCATTGTTACTCTCAATTAATGCCGAAAGCCCAAAAACTAGAAACATTGTATGAAATATTAATCCTGTACATAAGCCTAGAGAGGTTATTATTCCATTTTTCTTCTTATCTAGGCTTTGATTAACCACAAATAAGATATCTGGACCTGGCATCAGGGTCAGAGCTAATGATGATATAAGAAACAATAATATTTCCTGCATTTTATGAATTTAATTATTATTTATATTTGAGCCCAAAATATTTATATGAATAATATTGCTGAAAATCTTGAACCACTAAAAAATAAATTAAGAAACCATTCCCTATATCATTCTATTAAAAGTGTTGATGATCTTAAAATTTTTACAAATGCTCATGTATATGCTGTATGGGACTTTATGTCATTATTGAAATTTTTACAAATTAATTTAACCACTATTTCCGTTCCATGGTATCCAAGTAAAAATACTTCTACTGCTAAGCTTATTAACGAAATTGTTGCTGGCGAGGAAACAGATGAAAATGAGGATGGTAAAGCTATGTCACATTTTGAAATGTATTTAGATTCAATTGAATCATTTGGTGTTAAAACTGATCTTATATTAAAGAACATTAACTCATTGAACTCATTAGATACAATACATAATGATATAGAAAAACTTGAAATAAAGGACTATGTAAAAGATTTTTTAAAATTTACATTTTCAGTAATTAATAAAGGTAAAATTCATGAAGTGGCTGCTGTATTTACTTTTGGGAGAGAAGATCTTATTCCTGATATGTTTATGCCTCTATTGGAGGGAATAAATTCAAAAAACAACGAATTGAATAAATTAATTTACTACTTTAAACGTCATATTGAAGTTGATGGTGATATGCATGGACCTATGTCTATGGAAATGCTCAGATATTTATGCAATAATGATGAAGAAAAATTATTAGAAGCCAAATCAATTTCAGAAAAAGCCCTTCTTTCCAGAATATCCTTATGGGATGGTATAGAAAATGAAATAAAAACCAAAAAAAATTACTATGAAAAAGTTTAGCTTAATTATTCTACTTGTATCTATATCAAATGGATTCTCACAAGATATTTCAAATAAATATGCTGAGACTATTACATCTGAAGAATTAAAGTCCCTTATATATGTATATGCATCCGATAGTTTTGAGGGAAGAGAAGCTGGAACTAGAGGAGAAATATTAGCTGTGGAATTCATTAGAGACTTTTACTTAAAAAATGATATAAAGCCAGCTAAGGGTACTGAAAATTATTTTCAAAAAATGGTAGTAACAACACCTCAAAGGATTTCTTTGCCAGATAAAGTTCCTGATTCAGTAAGAACTTTTATGCAGAACGGAGAGATGGAAAAAGTAAGAAGATATGCTAGAATTGCTGGAGTAAGGACTGGTGGAGATAAAATAAATTCAATAAATGTTGCGTCAATTATTGAGGGTTCTATTTACCCTAATGAATATATTGTTCTTACAGCTCACCTTGATCATGTTGGTGTAGAAGGTGAAGATATTTTTAATGGAGCGGATGATGATGGTTCTGGTTCTATGGCTCTTTTAGAGATTGCTCAAGCATTTAAGCTGGCAGCTTTAGACGGATATAGACCTAAAAGATCAATTGTTATTCTGCATGTTTCAGCGGAAGAAAAGGGTCTGCTTGGATCAGAATATTATACGAATAATCCTCTTTATCCACTCGAGGATACAATAACTAATTTAAATATTGATATGATTGGAAGGACTGATCCAACTAGAAATTCAGATAATGATAATTATATTTATTTAATTGGTACAGATAGATTGAGCACTATGCTCCATGAAACATCAGAAAAAGTGAATAAGGAGACGGTTAACCTTGAATTAGATTATAGATTTAATGCGTGGGACGATCCAAATAGATTCTATTTTAGAAGTGATCATTATAATTTTGCTAAGAATAATATCCCTGTAATTTTTTATTTTAGTGGTACACATGAAGATTATCATATGCCTACTGATACTGCTGATAAAATTAGATATGATCTTTTAACAAAAAGAACTAAATTGATATTCCATACTGCTTGGGAGATAGCTAATATGGATGACAAAATTGTAGTAGATTAATTTTTTTAATATGGGAAGTAAATTTTTTGGAAATAAAAATGATAACCGAGAAACAAATGGCAAGAGGTTATTTAAGGGGAAAAAGTCTAAATCAAAAAATAAGGTTTCTTCAAATTCGAATGTAAAAAGTAAAGCCCAAAGTAAAGGCTTTGCAAACTCTGGTAGTTCAGGTGTAAGAAAAGTTGGTAGAGGAGGATAATCTCAAATTAGAGACATGAAATTTGATTGGAAATTTGTTGATAATAGTACAAAAAAATATCCATGGTACATCTTTTTTATAATCTATTTATTGGCAGCTTTCTTAAGAAATCAGACCATTAATTTTATAGGTATAGACTATGATTCTTTAAGTTTTTTACTAAGAATTACTATTAGACTTATCGGTGTAATAATTTATATGGTGATAATTTTAGCACTTCTAGAAATATTCATTCCTCAAAAGAAATAGTTTGAATTTTTATAAATTGTAATTATGAAATTTTTAAAGAGTAGAAAGTTCTGGAAAATTACTTTAATAGCCTTCGTGGTTGGCTTTATTATAGGTGCTGTTTTAGAGTATATTAAATTAACGTCATAGTTCATATGATTAAGAAGTTCATTAAAATATTAATGGAAAGGAGAAAAAGAAATAAGGAATTCAGAAAGGATTTCCTTAAAAAGACCGGAGTAGATTTAAATGATATTCATATTCACGGAGATGGACCGCCAGGATAGATTTAATTTTTAAAATTACAGATATGAAAATCAACAAAAATTGGGCAATAAATAATGCTATGCCTATATTCTTCATTGGTTTCTTTATTTCATTAGCAGATAGTCTTATTGGAAGGTATATCTATATTGGCTGGGTTATTATGTTATTTTCATTTTATTTGATGTACTTATCAAAAGAAAAGAAATAGCTACAAATAAAAAAACCCTCATTTGATTAAGGGTTAATTTTATTGATAAATCAGAGGATATCTTTGGGTGGAAGACCGGATTCGAACCGGCGACCTCCTGAACCACAATCAGGCGTTCTAACCAACTGAACTACAACCACCATATTGAGTGTCAAAAATAGGTGATTTAAAAAATATAATAAAGAATTTTTTAAAAATTATATAAGATCAGACAGATTACTTACAGCTATGTTTCTTCTTGACTGAAAGGCTTCTGCATACTCAACATCTATGAGCCTTCCATAATTTTTTGATCTATATGAAATACTCTCAATAAAGTTTTCAGAATTGATTTTAGTTGATGTTGTACTTAGGTCTTTAATAACTTGACTTTTATATGCTAAAATTGAATTAATCTTTGAATCCATAAAATTTGAAATATCAATTAAGACATCCGGTTCAAAGTCATTCCACTGCTGATAATTAAGATTAATTTTTGGCCTCCATGGGTCTTGACTATTCCCATCAAAAGATGTTTCAAGCTTTGAAAGACCACTTATAAAAGAGGCATCATATATTAGGTCAGATGCTTTACCATGGTCAGAGTGACGATCAATTTGAGTATTGGATAAAATGATATCTGGCTTGTAGTGCCTAATAATTTCTACTATTCGAATTTGACTCTCTTTATTATTAAAAATAAATCCATCCTCAAATTCAAGATTTGTACGAAAAGAAACACCCAATATTTTAGAAGCTTCAGTAGCTTCTTTGTCTCTTATTTCAACAGTTCCATTTGTACCAAGCTCACCTCTAGTTAAATCAACAATACCTACTTTTTTTCCAGCGGAAGTAGATTTTGCGATTGTACCACCACAACCCATTTCTACATCATCTGGATGAGCACCGAATGCCAGAATATCTAGTTTCATTCTGAAGAGTTTTTAATTGCTTGGTCAAGATCATTGTAAAGATCTTCGTAAGACTCAATACCAACAGACAACCTAATCAATTTATTTCCAATTCCTTGATTATCTCTCTCATCTTGGGTAAGAAGACCGTGGGAAGTTTTCATAGGAAAATTAACAGTAGTCTCTACACCTGCTAAACTCATTCCTGGTTTAATAACCTTTAGATTTTTCAGGAATTTATACACATCAATATCTTTATTCAAATCGAAGGACATCATTGCTCCAAAGCCTTTCATTTGATTCTTTGCAATTTCATGTGAAGGATGTGATTCTAGCCCTGGGTAATAGACCTTGGAAATATTAGAATTTTCATCTAACATTTTTGCTAGTAATTTTGCATTATTAGTTTGTTCTCTGACTCTTATAAATAAAGTTTTCATACTTCTTTCCAATAGCCAAACAGTATAATCACTTAGATTTCCACCAAAATTTTTAGCAGAATTCAAAATCAGATTAATATTTTCCTCAGTGCTTACTACTGCACCTGCAGAAATATCACTATGACCTCCAAGATATTTTGTTGCACTATGAATTACAATATCTATTCCATGATCAATTGGATTCTGATTTACGGGACTTGCAAAAGTGTTATCTATCATAGTCCATATCGAATTCTGTTTTGCAATAGAAGAAACAGATTTTAAATCAACAATCTTAAGAAGTGGGTTACTAGGTGTCTCAACATATATCCCAACAGTATTATCTTTTATTTCATTTTTAAAATCTTCAGATTCAAGGCCTTTAGTGAAAGAATATTCAATTCCATATTTATCAAATTCTGTTTTAATGAAGTTTCTAGTACCTCCATAAAGATCCTCTTGAAAGATGACATGGTCTCCACTTCTGACATTAGCCATAATTGATGTACTAATTGCAGCCATTCCTGAAGTAAATATAAGAGCCTTTTCACCATTCTCTAAAGACGCTATTTTCTTAGATAAGAATTCCTGATTTGGGGTATTAAAATATCTAGGGTAAGGTTTTTTTTCAGCATCACCTCCAAACCATGGATATGTAGTTGACATAAACAGCGGAGACACTATACCTTGGTACATAGTATCTTTTATTTCACCTTCGTGAACACATCTTGTAGGGAATTTTTTCTTAGTCGACATCAGTTATCCAAGATACAATTTCTTCAGAATCTGGTCTAGTCCTTGGAGAAATAATTTTTTCAACGCGACCTTGTTTATTTACAAGATACTTTTGAAAATTCCAAGTAACTCTGGAGTCTTTATAATTGTTCTTAGATTTTTGAGTTAAAAACTGATATATGGGATGTTTTTTAGTTCCCTTAACAGTAATTTTACTCATCATTGGAAAGGTTACACCATAATTTTGCTCACAAAAATCAATAATCTCATCATTTGATCCTGGTTCTTGCCATAAAAAGTCGTTTGATGGAAAACCAACAATTACGAAATTTAGATCTTTGTATTGTGAATAAAGCTTCTGTAAAGCCTCATACTGATATGTTAATCCACATTTTGAAGCAGTATTTACTATCATAACTTTTTTTCCTTTTAATTGAGAAAAATCAAAAATGTTACCATATATGTCAGCAACTTTAAATTGGTGAATAGAGTTGTCTACAGAAGTCTGGGAATTCAGTGTTAGGGTCATAATTGATAATAAAGTTATAAGTGTTTTCTTAAACATCACGCTGCAAATATAAGTTTATAAGAAAAACTTGATTCACAAATTAATGTTAAATAGAATTGAGGATTCCCTCTAACTGATCTATTTTAGTTGATGCTCCTCCAACTAAAACCCCATCTACAAATTCTGATTCTAAAATATCTTTTGAATTAGATGGGTTTACACTACCACCATATAAAACAGGTATATTAAGTTCTAAGTCTTTAAGTTTTGATTTTACTTGCTCATGAATTTCATTAATGTGATCAATCGATGCAGTTTCTCCAGTTCCAATTGCCCAAACAGGTTCATAGGCAAGTATTATTTCAAAATCATTAGTTAATAAATCTAATGGTATTTGATCTATTTCTTCAAAGCATAATACGAATTGAAAGCCCATTGGAATAATCTCGGTAAGAACACCCTGAGGGTTCTTCTGTCTAATCCTTGCCTCTGAATGAGCAATTATAGATCTATTTACATTTAAATTTCTCAGATGCACCGCTGTTATTCCACCTGTATCTGATGATGAATTTGAAGAAGTTAAATTTTGAGCTATTACTTCAACATTAGTTTTATTGAGAATTTCATTAACTTCTTTTAGATATAAGTGATTTGGGGAAATCATTACCCTTGTTTTGTCAGAAATATTGATATTTGATAGTGCTTTTGAGAGAAGAATTGATTCTTCATAATTCAAATAATTTTTCCAATTACCAATAATTATTTTTTGATTCATAAAATTTATTCTTTTAGTAAAATTTGGGCAAAAACTGAATAATTCAAGATATCTTGAAAATTAGCATCTATTCCTTCACTTACAGATGTTTTACCATCATTTTTTAAAATACTTTTCATTCTAAATATTTTTTGAATAATAAGATCTGTCAAACTTATTACTTCCATATCTCTCCATGCTTCTCCATAGTCATGGTTTTTAGCAATCATTAGTTCAAAAGTTTCAGAAACTTTTTTGTCATACAATTCAAAAATATCATCAAGTTTTAAATCTGGCTCATCAACCACTCCAATCTCAAGCTGTATAAGCCCCATTATAGAATAATTTATGATACCGTAAAATTCTGAAGTTTGCCCCTCATCAATTTTATTTGATATATTATTTTGAAGGTTTCTTATTCTTTGAGCTTTTATATGTATTTGATCTACTAATGAAACTACTCTTAAAATTCTCCATGAAGATCCATAGTCACTATTTTTATCTTCAAATATCTTTCTTGATTTGTTTATTATTTTTTGATATTGCGACTTTGTATCTCCCATATTAGATTTTAATATAATTTTGGAAAAGAAGGTTAAAAATATGACTTTAAATTGTAACGGGAAAATAATAGATTTTAATACTCAAAAAATTATGGGTATTCTTAATATTTCCGATGACTCTTTTTATGATGGCGGTAAATACAACTCTATAGATAAGGCCGTTTCTAGAGTTTCTGAGATGATTAATCAAGGTGTTGATATAATTGATATAGGAGCTGTAAGCTCTAAACCCGGATCTAAGATTATTAAAGGACAAGATGAATTAAAGTTAACATCAAAATATATAATTGAGTTTTCCAAAAATTTTAATAATGTGTTATTTTCTATAGACACCTATAATTCAGAAGTTGCAGAATTTGCGCTAAATAATGGCTTTGCAATAATAAATGATATAAGCTCAGGAAAATATGATTCTAAATTAATTGATGTTGTGAAAGATTATAATGCAGGTTATGTAATTATGCATATGAAAGGAGATCCTAATAATATGCAAAAAAAACCTACTTATAATAGTGTAGTAGATTCGATCTATAATTTTTTCAATTCAAAGATTAATGAACTGGAGAGTATCAATATAAAAAATATAATTATTGATCCTGGATTTGGTTTTGGTAAAAGCATAGATCATAATTTTGAGATTTTAAGCAACCTAGAAAAATTTAAAGACTTCAAAAAACCTTTATTGGCTGGTATATCTAGAAAATCTATGATATATAAATTCCTAAACACAAGTCCTAGCAAAGCACTGAATGGTACGTCTATTTTAAATACAATAGCTTTAAATAATGGGGCTGACATGCTAAGAGTACATGATATTATTGAAGCAAAGGAGTGTTTAGCTTTGTTTAATAAGTTAAATTAATTCTTCCTCTAAAAGTTGTTCTTGATAAAGCTTTTTAAAATTACCATTTTCAATATTTAGTAGCTCTTTATGATTTCCTTGTTCTAATATTTTACCATTTTCCATGTATATGATTTTATCTGCAGATTCGATGGTTGAAAGTCTATGAGCAATAATTATTGATGTTTTTCCTTTTGTAATTTTTTTGGTTGCATTTTTTATTAAGTCTTCAGAATAAGAATCAATCGATGAAGTGGCTTCATCTAAAATTAAAATATCTGGATTATTAACTAATACTCTAAGAAAAGCTATTAGCTGTTTCTGACCGGATGATAAAGTACTCCCTCTTTCACTTACATTGAAATCATATCCGTTTGGTAGAGAATTTATAAAGTCATGTATTTCTAGCTCTTTAGCTGCATTCTGAACATCCTCTAATGATATTTTATCATTGTATAAAGCGATGTTATTAAATATTGTATCTGCAAAAAGAAAGACATCTTGGAGTATAATTCCAACCTGGTTCCTAATGTTAGTTAATTCTAAGTTATTTATGTTCTCTCCATCAATCAAAATTTTACCCTTATCATGCTCATAGAATCTTGCTATTAAATTTGTAATTGTTGTTTTACCGCTTCCAGTTGGTCCAACTATTGCAAAAGTCTCTCCAGGATTTATTTTAAATGAGATATTATTAATTACTACCTCATTTTTAACGTAAGAAAAGGTTACATCTTTAAACTCAATCATTCCCTCAAATTTCCTTTTATATAAAACACCGTCATCTTTAATATGTGAATTATCCTCTAAAATTTTAAAAATTCTCTCTGTAGAAACCATTCCCATTTGAAGAGTATTAAATCTATCTGCAATTTGTCTAAGTGGTCTAAAAAGTAGACCTGACATTGAAATAAACAGGAATAATGTTCCAAGAGAAATATTATCTCCATTTATATTGTTAAAACCACCATACCATACCAAAAGACCAATACATATTGAAGTAGAAATTTCAGCAATTGGAAAAAAAATGGAATTGATCCATACTGTTCTTAACCATGCATCTCTGTGTCTGATATTTATTTTTTGAAAATTATCTATTTCAACTTCTTCTCTGCTAAAAATTTGAACAATTTTAATTCCACTAATTCTCTCTTGTACAAAGGAATTTAAGTTTGCTACCTCTTTTCTAACTTTTTCAAAGGCAACTTTCATTGTTTTTTGAAAGACTCTGGTAGCATAAATAAGTAATGGAAAAATAGATATTACGACAAGGGTTAACTCCCAACTTATTATAACCATTACAATTAATACAGTAAGCATTTTAAGAATATCGGCAATGATCATAAATAATCCTTGTGAAAAAATACTTGCAATAGTCTCTATGTCATTAACAGTTCTTGTTACAAGCCTTCCAACAGCATTTTTATCGAAGAAAGACATTTTAAATTTTATAATTTTTTCGAAAACATTTACTCGTAAATCCTTGATGACTTTTTGACCTAGCCAATTAGCATAGTAAGCAAATAGATACATAAAAATGACTTCAAGAAATAAAACTCCTACCATAATCATAATTATGGTTTGCATTCCATCATAATTTTTTGGAAGAATATAATCATCAACTACTATTTTTAGCAGGTAAGGAGTTAGAGTTGAAAGAAGAGAGATTATAATTGCTGATAGCAACACTCCATAGAATGATATATTGTAGGGTTTTACAAAAATCAATAATTTATTAAAAAGATTTATGTCAAAAATTTTACCCTTTACTTTTTCCAACTCTCTATAAAAATATTATTATACTTAATGTTTAACAAGCTTAAACCAGAAGCTGGAACAGAAAAACCTGCCTCACTCCTACTTCTTGATTTAAGAATTTTTTTAAAACTTTCGTGAGAAATTCTTGATCTTCCAACGTCAATCATAGTGCCCACAATTGAACGAACCATATTTCTCAAGAATCTATCTGCAGTAATATTGAACCTAAATTCATTATTTACCTCTTTCCATTTAGCAAATGTAATATCACAAATATATGTTTTAACATCTGTATTTGATTTAGAAAAACACTTAAAATCTTTATGATCTAATAAATCAAGACAACATTCATTCATTTTCTCCAGATCAAGGTGATCTTTAAAGTAATAAGTAAACTTATTGTTAAAAGGATTTTTTTCATTAGATATAACATACTCATAAGATCTTGATATTGCATCAAACCTAGCATGTGCTTCTTTAGATACAAGATTAATTGACTCTATACATATATCTTTTGGCAACATAGTGTTTAATCTTTTGCAAAAAATATCTTTTTCAAAATCCTTTTCAACATCAAAATGAGCATACATTTGCTTTGCATGAACTCCTGCATCAGTTCTTCCAGCAAGAACAAGGTTTATTTCACTACCAATAAACTTTTCAAAGTTATTTTCAATAACCTCTTGAATAGTAACAGAATTGGGCTGTTTTTGAAGACCATGGTAGTCTGAACCATCATACGAAAACTCAACAAAATACCTTGACATTATTAGCAATTAAAGATAATTTATCAAATTAAAAATAAATTCGTAAATTTGTTGCACTATTTCTTACCAAGAAGTATTTTTCTATTAACATTTCAAATCAAAACCACATATACACATGTACGATATTAAAATGCTTAAGGCTAAAAAATTAGCCGAGCTTATTGAAATTGCTGAACAAATCGGCATTAAAGAACTAACAGGTTTAAAAAAACAAGATATCATTGACAAAATTGTTGGCAATGCAAGTGAAGAAAAATCAAATGATATTAAACCTGAGGAGCCAAAGGTTACCAAAAGTAATTTTAAGGAAAATAGACCTAATAATGGTGGTAATAAAAATCATCAAAGTAAAAACTATAATAAGGACAGCAGACGAAGATATAAAGAACCTGATTTTGAGTTTGATGGTATAATTGAGTCCGAGGGAGTCTTGGAGATAATGCAAGATGGATATGGTTTCTTAAGATCATCAGATTATAATTATCTATCATCTCCTGATGATATTTATGTTTCTCAATCTCAAATTAAACTTTTTGGATTAAAAACTGGTGATACTGTTCATGGAACAGTTAGACCTCCAAAAGATGGCGAAAAGTATTTTCCTCTTATTAAGGTGAACAAAATTAATGGCTTAGATCCAGAGGTTGTTAGAGATAGAGTCTCTTTTGAACATTTAACTCCTCTTTTTCCAGAAGAGAAGTTTAATATTTCATCTAAAGAAAGTACAATTTCTACTAGAATTATTGATCTTTTTTCTCCAATTGGAAAAGGACAAAGGGGAATGATTGTTTCACAACCAAAAACTGGAAAGACAATGCTTCTTAAAGATGTTGCAAATGCTATTGCAGCAAATCATCCAGAAGTTTTTCAAATAATTCTTTTAATAGACGAAAGACCTGAAGAAGTTACTGACATGCAGAGAAATGTAAAAGGGGAAGTGGTCGCTTCAACATTTGATGAACCAGCAGATAGACATGTTAGAGTTGCTAACATAGTTTTAGAAAAAGCTAAGAGACTTGTAGAATGTGGTCATGATGTTGTAATACTTCTAGACTCAATTACTAGACTTGCAAGAGCTTATAATACAGTTCAACCTGCATCTGGAAAAATTTTGAGTGGTGGTGTTGATGCAAATGCACTTCATAAACCAAAGAGATTTTTTGGAGCTGCAAGAAATATTGAGAATGGTGGTTCATTATCTATTATATCTACAGCCCTTACAGAGACTGGATCAAAAATGGATGAGGTAATCTTTGAAGAATTTAAAGGTACCGGTAATATGGAACTACAATTAGATAGAAGAATATCTAATAGAAGAATATTCCCAGCAATTGATCTGGTTTCATCCAGTACCAGAAGAGACGACCTTCTTTTAGATGAAAACACAATTCAGAGAATGTGGATAATGAGAAAGTATTTAGCTGATATGAATCCTGTTGAGGCAATGGAATTCATTAATGACAGGTTTAAGAAAACCAAGAGTAATGAAGAGTTTCTTATATCTATGAACTCTTAATTTATTGAAGTTTACTTAGCTTTGACTTTAAATTAGATGCTTTGTTCTTGTGAATAACATTTTTCTTAGCTAATTTATCAAGTAAAGATACAACGCCAGGGTAAAGCTTTTGAGCTTCTTTCTTACTCTTAGCATCCTTTAATTTTTTAATAGCATTTCTAGTAGTCTTATGCTGAAGTTTATTCAGAGACTTCTTTGTTTCATTAGAACGAATTCTTTTTAAAGCTGATTTATGATTTGCCATAATTTTTAATTTGTAGCCCGTAGGGGAATCGAACCCCTCTTTCCAGGATGAAAACCTGAGGTCCTAACCGATAGACGAACGGGCCAAACAGGTTGCAAATTTAATTGAAATTTTAATATTTCAATAAGATTTTGAAAATATTACTTTATGAGCAGCAGGTTTACCTGAGTATATACATGTAACACCTTTAGAATCAATGTTTTCAGGAATACACCTTATTGTAGCTTTGGTTTCATTCTTTATAGCTTCTTCAGTTTCTTTTGTACCATCCCAACCAGCAATTACAAAACCACTTTGAGATTCAATTAAGTTTTTAAAATCATCATAGCTATCCACCTCATGTGTATTGCTTTTTAGCCTTTCATTTGAAAGCTTAATCATGTTATCTTGAATTAACTCAATTGAGTCAAAAATTTTATCAACAATTTTATCAAAAGATGAATTAATTTTAGACATGTCATGTCTATAAAAAATGTCAGCTGAATTGTTTTCTATTTCTTTGAGTCCAATTACAATTCTCATCGGGATTCCTTTTACCTCAGAGTCATTAAGTTTAAACCCTAAACTAATATTTTCTCTATCATCAATCTTAACTCTGACCCCCAAGTCTTTTAGTTTAGAATGGATCTCATTAGTCCTTTCAACTATTTGATCAGAACTTTCTTTTGCTTTAATTACAGGAATTAATAT
This sequence comes from uncultured Bacteroidota bacterium, assembly GCA_902594745.1. Taxonomy (GTDB): domain Bacteria; phylum Bacteroidota; class Bacteroidia; order Flavobacteriales; family Flavobacteriaceae; genus Marisimplicoccus. Next base: position 62,671 of record CACJNF010000006.1, on the reverse strand, counting down.
TACTTGTGTAGGTGCAAGAAATGGCGGTAAAACCAATCCATTGTCATCACTATGAGACATTATTAGAGCACCCATTAATCTTGTAGATACTCCCCAAGAAGTTGCCCAGACATATTCTAATTTTCCGGATTTATCCGCAAATTTAACGTCAAAAGCTTTAGCAAAATTTTGACCTAAAAAATGAGATGTACCTGCTTGAAGCGCTTTACCATCTTGCATCAAAGCCTCAATACACAAAGTTTCCTCAGCTCCAGCAAATCTCTCCGACTCAGATTTATAACCTTTTACAACAGGCATAGCCATATATTTTTCAGCAAACTCAGCATAGATGTCATTAATAAGTTTTGTCTCATTTAAGGCCTCTTCTTTTGTTGCATGAGCAGTATGACCTTCCTGCCATAAAAATTCTGCTGTTCTTAAAAATAGCCTAGTTCTCATTTCCCATCTAACGACATTAGCCCATTGATTAATTAAAATTGGTAAATCTCTGTATGATTGAATCCAGTTTTTATATGTTTTCCAAATAATTGCTTCACTTGTAGGTCTAACAATTAGCTCTTCTTCTAACTTAGAATCTGGGTCAATTATCAATTTACCTTTTTTATCCGGATCATTTTTTAATCTATAATGTGTAACTATTGCACATTCTTTAGCAAAACCTTCAGCATTCTTTTCTTCAGCCTCAAATAGAGATTTTGGAACAAATAGAGGAAAATAAGCATTTTCATGACCTGTTTCCTTGAACATTTTGTCCAGCTGAGACTTCATTAATTCCCAAATAGAAAATCCGTAAGGCTTAATAACCATACATCCTCTTACATCAGAAGATTCAGCTAAACCTGCTTCCGAGACAATATCATTGTACCACTTTGAATAATCTTCTTTTCTTGCAGTTATCTTATTTCCCATTTATTTTTGGCATAATTTTTGGTCATAAATAAGTAGTTGTAAAATTACATTTTTTAAAATAAACTTTTTGTTATAACTTTATAGAAATGAAGAAATTCTCAACAATACTAAAAATATCACTGTTTTCAGTTCTTTTTATGAGCTGTTCGACATATTATTTATCGTCTTATTACGAAGATGATGGCATATATGTTTCTACAGACAGAGGAACTAACTATGAAGGAGTATTTGATAATTACGCTCAGGTATCTTTAGACGATTTTTCTTCAAATGATAATGGAAATTTACCATGGGGAGCAAAACCAGATTCAAGAGAGATAGTTAATAATTTCTTTCCAAGTTTTGGTAGGTTCTACTATAATCCATTCTTTCATGATATGTCATTTAATCCATTCTTTACTAATAATGGGTTGTTTATTAATTATGGGTTTAGTAGTTATCCTTTCTTTTATGAAAGCTACAGGTATGGATTAGGATATCCTTTTTACCCAAGGCCAATTGACTATTATTTAAATCCATATTCATATTTTATTGGAAATTACTATTGGTATTATTTTAGAAATTCAAGAATGTATCCTTGGTACTATGGCGGTATGTATGATTCTAGAGCTTATAAAAGTTCTATTGCAAATACCTCAGATCCTGCGATTATTAATCAAACTCCAACAATTAGTAACTCAGCTTCTAGACGTGGTGAAAAGACTTCATCTAGTGAAAATTCTAGGTCAACTAATTCTAATGGTGTAAGAGTTTCAAGCATATATTCAAGATTAGGCTCTTATGGAGGAGTTTACATTGACAGAACTGGAATAAATAATGATAGAGCCAATACACCAAACCTAAGACAGTTAAAACAAAATAACTTAATTGGAGTTTACAGATCAGGAAGTGGTTATTCAAGAAGTACTAACTCAACAAGTTCAATTCCTAACCTTAGTGCGATAAAAAACGATGTAGTTAGAGAAACATATCAAAGAATTAGATCTATTAATCCAAGTCAAAGAGGAAGTACTTTTCAGGGGAGATCTTTTAACAATGATACAGGAAGGTTCCAAGCAAGCCCTAACTATTACAACTCAAATTCCAGGAGATCAGGAAATTCTAGTTTTTCATCTTCAAGAAGTTCTGGTGGATCAAACTTCAGTTCTGGATCTTCATCAGGTGGTGCTAGAGGTAGTGCCGGAGGTGCTAGTGCTGGAGGTGCTAGAGGTGGTGGCGGCAAGATTCAATAAATGTTACATAAAATTTTAAAAGTATATCTTCTACTGGGTATATCATTTGCATATTCTCAAACATATGAAGATGTAGTAAGATATAATTCATTTTATCATGATGGTAGTTCCAGATTCAACTCAATGGGAGGTGCATTTGGTGCTCTTGGTGGAGATTTATCATCTATAGCTATTAACCCAGCAGGTTCGTCAGTTTTTTTAGAGTCTGAATTTGGGATTTCATTAAACTATAAAAGCCAAGAAATAGGCAACAACTTTAATAGTTCATTATCAACAAGTAAAGGCGATCTAATTTCATTTAACCAAGCTGGATTAGTTCTTGTATATGAAAACAGAAAATCTAAGTTCTCTCTTGCTTATAACATGAACAGATTAAATGATTTTAATGATTCTTTCTCATTTAGGGGTAATAACAACTCAGGTATTGATAATTATTTTCTTTATTATGCAAATGGAATTCCTTACTCTGATTTACTAGTTTACGAAGATGAAACCATTCAAGATGCATATAAGTTTCTTGGAGATAATTACGGGTTTGGAGATCAGCAAGCTTTTCTTGGTTATCAGAGTTATATTATCAATGAAGATGGTGGGCCATATAATAATTATATTTCTAATGCTAACTACAATAATTTAAATCAAAATCTCTCAATTTTTAGAAAAGGAGATCATTTCAAACATTCATTAAATTTCAGCAGCTCTTTCAATAATCATATTTTTTTAGGATTAAATGTAAATTTTCATACTCTTCAGTTTGAAGAAGATAAAGTATTCAAAGAAAATGGCTACTCTTCTAATTCCCTGGTCAAAAGAGTTCAATTTGAGGAAAAATTATTTGCTCTTGGAGAAGGAATATCACTTCAATTTGGGAGTCTTATTAAAATAAAGCAATTAAGGATAGGATTATCATATACAACCCCTACCCTTTTAAATATAGAAGAAGAGAATTCACAGTACATTGAAAGTGACATAAGTGAGAAAGATGGAATAAATACATACAGAATTGATCCAAATACAATCAATCTTTATGATGAATATGAACTTACCCTTCCATCAAAATCAACTTTTAGTCTTGCATATATTTTTGGAAGCAAAGGCTTAATTAGCTTAGATTATGAAATAACCAAGTTTAATAATTCTAAATTTGATGACAATAATGGAAGGGACTCTTATTTAAATGCTCTTAATTACTCTATCAAAAATAAACTAGATGGAATATCGGAATCTATAAGAATAGGTGGTGAGTATCGAATTAAGAATTATAATTTGCGAGCAGGTTACTTCTACTATAACGGACCTGATTCTAATCCTGATAATATAATAACAGGTCTATCAGCAGGAATTGGATTTAATTATGGATATCTAAATATTGACTTAGGTCTCACAAAATCAAGTAGTTATATAGATAACAGATTATATACTAGAGGACTCACAAGTTTATATTCAGTAGATAAAGACTTGTTTAATTTCTATACAACTTTTACTATAAAAATTTAACTTCTATTTAACTTCATAATAACTATCTTTGTTTAACTCAAATTTTAAATAATGAAACTACAAGAATTACTAGATAAAGAGATTGATTCAATTGGTGATGATCACATTGGATCAAACACTGAAGAAACACCTCTTAAGGAAGGGGCCTTTGATGTGCCTGATACAGAAAAGATAAGTCTTATACAAAAAAAAGTATATGAAATTTTGGATATTCTTGGTATGGATTTGACTGATGATAGTCTAAGAGGAACACCAAGGAGAGTTGCTAAAATGTTTGTTAATGAAATTTTCTCTGGAATAAATCCAAAGAATAAACCGGAGTTATCAACATTTGAAAATAAATATAACTACGGAGAAATGCTTGTTGAAAAGAATATAACACTATATTCTACTTGTGAACATCATCTTCTTCCTATTGTAGGATTGGCTCATGTTGCATATATATCCAATGGGAATGTAATTGGACTATCCAAAATAAATAGAATAGTGAAATATTTTGCTGAAAGACCTCAAGTACAAGAAAGATTGACAATTCAGATAGTCAGAGAGCTTCAAAAAGCTTTAAATACTGATGATGTTGCGTGTGTAATTGATGCTAAGCACTTATGTGTAAACTCTAGAGGTATCAAAGATATTAACTCTAGCACTGTTACTTCTGAGTTTGGAGGTAAATTTAAAAAAGAGAAATTTAAAAGAGAGTTTTTAGACTATATTAAACTTGAGTCTGAACTTTAATGTCACAAAAAGATTTATACATATACAATTCACTAACAAGTTCTAAAGAGAAATTTAAATCCCTAAGAAATAATAGTGTTGGTATGTATGTCTGTGGCCCCACTGTCTACAGTGACGTTCACCTAGGTAACTGTAGAACATTTATTTCCTTCGATGTAATATATAGATACCTTGCGCATTTGGGGTATAAAGTTAGATACGTTAGGAACATAACTGATGTAGGGCACTTAGAAGATACTGGTGAAGATAAAATCTCTAAAAAAGCTAAGACTGAAAAGCTTGAGCCAATGGAAATAGCTCAAAAATACACCAATAGTTTCAGAGAAATTTTAAAAAAATTCAATGTATTAGATCCAAGCATAGAACCAACAGCATCAGGACATATAACTGAACAAATCTTAATAATTGAAGATTTAATACAAAAGAACCTAGCATATATATCTAATGGTTCTGTTTACTTTGATATATCGAATTATAATGAAATTGATTCATATGGAAAACTATCTGGGAGAGATCTAGATAATATTAAATCTAACTCTAGAGATCTTGTAAGTCAAGATGATAAAAAAAACGAATTTGATTTTGCACTTTGGAAAAAAGCTGAAAAAAATCATTTAATGAGGTGGAATTCTCCATGGGGTGAAGGATTCCCTGGCTGGCACCTTGAGTGTACAGCTATGAGTAAAAAATACTTAGGTGACGAATTTGATATTCATGGAGGAGGAATTGATCTTAAATTTCCTCACCATGATTGTGAAATTGCCCAATGTATTGGGCATACAGGCAAACAGCCGGCAAAGTTTTGGATGCATGCAAATATGCTTACATTAAATAACAAAAAGATGTCTAAGTCAACTGGTAATAATATTTTACCAAATGAATTATTTTCAGGAATTAATGATCAATTTTCTAAGCCATATGACCCAAATATTGTCAGATTCTTCTTTTTGCAGGCGCATTATAGAAATGAACTAGATATTAGTGAGTCTGCAATTCAGGCATCTGAAAAGGGATTTAATAGACTGATTGAAATCATAAATAGACTTAGCCTAGTTCAGACAGTTAAAACAAAAAATGATAAACTTCTAGATACTATTAAAAAGTGGGAAAATAATTGTTATGATTGCCTTAATGATGATTTTAATACTCCAATGCTTTTAGCTGAGATATTTAATTCAAATAAAATAATAAATAACATTGAAAATAATGTAACTGAAATTAGTCAGGTTGAAAAAGATTATTTCATTAATTTATTTGATATTTTCTTAAATAAAATTCTAGGCTTAAATTTTAAAAAAGATAAAATAAATAATGACTCAGTTCTAGAAATTCTCTTAAAGCTAAGAGATAATGCAAGAAAGCATAAGGATTATAAACTTTCTGATAGTATTAGAGACGAATTAGCAAAAATTGGAATTAATCTAAATGATAAAGATTAGCAGACTTCTTGCATTTCCATTTATTTTTCTAATAAGAATATATAGACTTTTTATCTCTCCATTAATAGGAAGTAATTGTAGATACTCTCCTACCTGTTCTGAATATGGTATAACTGCTTTGAAAAAACATGGCGTTTTTACAGGTACTTACCTGACTATTAGAAGAATAATAAGATGTAACTCATTATTCAAGGGCGGGTATGATCCAGTTCCATAATTTATATATATATTTAGGCATGATAATTAACCAAATCAAGTGGTCACCAAACGAAACTTTGATTGAGATTGGTGGCTTTTCCATTTACATTTATAGCCTAATGTTCATTCTTGCTTTCATTCTTGGCTATAACCTAGTTAAATCATTTTTTATTAAAGAAAAGATAGACGAGAAATATTTAGATCCAATGTTAATATATATGGTAGTATCAATTTTTCTAGGTGCTAGATTGGGTGAAGTATTTTTTTATCAATGGGGTTATTATCAGAATCACTTAATTGAGATACTCCTTCCAATTCAAGAATCCCCAAATTCATCTCTTCTAGGTCTGATTGATGGTTATAAGTTTACTGGATTTAGGGGCCTTGCTAGCCATGGCGCTGCAATTGGAGTTTTTATAGGTTTATATTTATTCATAAAAAAATATAAGTTTAAAAACTTTTTGTGGATTTTTGACAGACTTACAATACCAATAGCTATTGGTGGGGCATTTGTTAGAATTGGTAATTTTTTTAATTCAGAAATTCTAGGAAAGTACACTAATTCTGATTGGGGAATAATCTTTGAAAACAGGGGTGAGACTCTTCCAAGACATCCAGCTCAACTGTATGAATCATTTGGATATATTATTCTTTTTATAATTCTCTATAAACTATATCAATCTTCAAATATAAGAGATAGAAAAGGTGCATTATCTGGCTATTTTTTAATAGGACTTTGTTTTATAAGGTTTATGGTTGAATTTGTAAAAGAAAGTCAAGGTGGAATAGAAACATTTCTTCCTGGCCTATCAACAGGTCAATGGCTTAGTATACCTTTTATAATTTTAGGTTTTATTTTATTATTTAATAAGAAAGGAAGTACAAAATCTATTAGTTAGTTTTATTCTTATAAGAATCAAACATTATAGGTGTAGCTATAAATACTGATGAGTAAGTTCCAACCATTACACCAATAATAAGAGCAAACATAAATCCTCTAATTGACTCACCTCCAAAAATAAAAATTGCTATAAGAACAATTAAAGTTGTTAGTGATGTATTAAGTGTTCTACTTAAAGTACTATTAAGAGCAGTGTTTACTGTTGTTTCACTATCCCAAGATGAATGAATTTTAAAGAATTCTCGGATCCTATCAAATACAACTACTGTATCATTTAAAGAGTAACCTATAACGGTTAGGAGGGCAGCTATAAATGCTTGATTTATTTCCATATTGAAAGGCATAATCTTATATGTTAATGAGAATATACCGAGAACAATTAATACATCATGGAATACAGCTGAGACTGCTCCAAGTGAAAACTGCCATTTCTGAAACCTAAGAAGAATGTAGAAAAACACAATTACTAATGAACCTAATATAGCCCAAACAGAATTTTGTTTAATATCATCTGCAATTGTTGGCCCCACTTTAATACTTGACATTATACCGACCTCATCACCAACTGAAAACTGATCATAAGTAAGAGGGTCATCGTAAATAGAATTTAAGTTTTCAAAAAGTATATTTTTGATTTCATTATCAACTTCTAATCCCTCTTGATCTACTTTGTATTTTGTTGTAATTTTTAATTGATTTGCTGCTCCAAAAGTTTTTACTTCGGCACTTCCAAATGCATCATTAAGTGTAGACTCTATGTCAGAAGATTTGACTTCTTTGTCAAATCTTACAATGTAAGATCTTCCACCTAAGAAATCAACACCTTGATTTAATCCTTGAAATAATAAAGAGCTAAGGCTAATAAGAACAAGAACAGATGATATTACATATGTAGCTTTCCTTTTACCCAGAAACCTAATCTTCAAATTGCTGAAGAGATCTTTAGTTGACTTAGTTGAGAATTCAAGTTTACCTGATTTAAATACCTTATTGTCTATTAACAATCTAGTTATAAATATTGCAGTAAATAGAGATGTTGCAATTCCAATAAGTAATGTTGTTGCAAAACCTTTAATTGGTCCCGTCCCGAATATATATAATACTAATGCAGTTAAACCAGTTGTTATATTAGCATCCAGGATTGAAGAGAGAGCGTTGTTGAAACCATCATTAATTGATTGTTTTAAACCTTTTTCTTTCTTTAACTCTTCTCTAACTCTTTCAAAAATAAGAACATTCGCATCTACTGATATACCAATTGTAAGAACTATACCTGCTATACCAGGCAGAGTAAGAACAGCTCCTAAACCAGCAAGAATTCCAAATATTAAAACAATGTTTAGTATTAAAGCTATATCAGCAAATATACCAGATGGCCCATAGTAAAATATCATCCAAACCAGTACAAAGGTAAGTGCGATTAAAAATGAATATATACCACTATCAATTGCCTCTTGTCCAAGAGATGGACCTACTACCTCAGATTGAATGATAGTTGCAGATGCAGGTAATTTACCTGCTCTAAGTACGTTTGCTAAGTCAATTGCCTCATTCAAATCAAAATCACCTGTAATTTCAGATCTTCCCCCACTAATAGCACCTCTAGTAACTCCAGGAGCTGAATATACAATATCATCTAGGACTATTGCAATATTTGAGTTCTGTCTGTAGGCAACATCTGTAAGATTTTCCCAAATCCTGGCACCTTGCGCATTCATTTGCATTGAAACAGCAGGATTTCCAACAGCATCATAACTTTGTGATGCATCAACAACTACTCCACCACTTAAAGGCGAAACATCATCTCTATTTGATTTAATTGCATAAAGACTAGATAAACCATCCTGATCAACCTTACCCCATAAAAATTTAGCAAATCTATAATCTCTTGGTAATAACCTTCTGACTTCGGGTAGAGACAAATATGAATCAACTAATTCTTGATCTCTAGGTAAGAATCTTCCGAGAATCGGCCCTCCCTGGAAACTAAAAGCTCTTACAAGACCTAGTAAAGGGCTTGAAGTATTTTGGATAGAGTCTGAAGACTGTTCAACTTCAGATAAAAGATCATCTATATCAGATTGATTGGATTCTGATTGTTCATTATTTATTTCAAGTGATGATAAATATTGGTTAGCAGAAACTAAAAATTCTGCAAAGTCATCATTTTTAAAAGTTTCCCAGAACTCTAGTTGGGCTGTGCTTTGTAAAAGGTTCTGAATTCTGTCTATATCTTTTGCTCCAGGAAGCTCAATTAAAATCCTACCTGATGTACCTAATCTTTGAATATTAGGCTGAGTAACTCCAAACTTATCAATACGCTTTCTTAAAACTTCAAATGCAGAAACTATAGATTCATCAATTTTTGATCTTAAAATTGATTTCATTTCATCATCAGATGTATCAAATGAAACCTCCGAACTCAAAGTTCTATTACCAAAAATTTCTGGAGATGTTAATCTAGTTTGATTAGTACTTGAATCAAATGCTTCGAAGAAAGATTCTAGATAAGTTTGATCAGATTGTTTTTGAAGTTCATCAGCATCATCAAGGGCTTTTAGAAATTTTTGGTTAGTTGAGTTTTCTGCAAGACCTTTCAATAGATCTTTTATAGAAATCTGTAAAATAACATTTATACCACCTTTTAAATCAAGACCTTGATTTAATTCTTTCTGCTTAGCATCATTGTATGATGAATACATCAAAACAGGAAAATCACCAATAGAATCTAGAAACCTTAACTCTTCTCTAGCTCTTTTCTCAGCAAATGAAATTTCATTTTCTGAAATTTTTTCAATTGCAGCATTTTTTGCTTTATTTTCAAGAGTTGATGATATAAAAGTAAAAGAAAGCTGGTAGATGCTAACTAAACCAAATAATATTGCAAAAGTTTTAATTAATGAATTTCCTTGCATGATACAATTTTAATGCCTGCAAATATAACATTTGAATATTAATCAGACAACTTTATCTATATTAAACCATCTAGTGCAGAATTTGTTTCTTTAACAGCACTTACGCTATTTTGAAACATTTCTAAGTCTTTATTATTCAAATCTAATTGCACAACCTCTTCAAATCCATTTTTACCAATTTTTACTGGCACTCCAATGCAAAGATCTTTAGTGCCATATTCACCCTCTAAGAGAACTGAACAAGGAAGTACTTCTTTAGTATCATTAACGATTGCGTTAACTAAATATGACACTGAAGCTCCTGGTGCATACCAAGCAGAAGTTCCAAGAAGCTTGGTTAAAGTAGCTCCTCCCACCATTGTGTCGGAAGCAATATTTATAACTTCATCCTCTGATAGAATATTAGTTAATAATTTGTTATTACATTTAGCCAGAGATGTTAGTGGGATCATTGTTGTATCACCATGACCTCCTATAACCATTGCTTCTATTTGATCTTGAGGATAACCTGAAGATTTTGAAATATATGTCTTAAATCTTGAACTATCTAAGATACCTCCCATACCAATTATTCTATTTTTTGGAATATTAAAAGATTTGTTGACAAGATATGTCATAGTATCCATAGGATTTGACACAACAATTATTATGGCATTTGGGGAAAATTTAAGAAGATTTTCAGATACAGATTTAACTATTCCTGCATTGATTCCAATAAGCTCTTCTCTTGTCATTCCTGGTTTTCTGGGTATTCCTGAAGTAATAACAACGACATCACTATTAGATGTTTTCTCATATTCATTTGTAACACCCAAAACTTTAGATTTAAAACCAAGTGTACTTGTAGTTTGAGTTAAGTCTAAAGCTTTACCTTCAGCAAAACCATCTTTAATATCTAATAGAATTACTTCTTTGGCAATTTGTTTAATTAAAATGTATTCTGCACAGGATGCACCAACATTACCTGCACCAACGATCGTCACTTTCATAATTAAGCATCAATTTTTGCATAAACAGCATTCTCTTCTATAAATTTTCTTCTTGGGGGCACATCATCACCCATTAAAGTAGAAAACCACCTTTCAGCTTCTTGAGAATTATCAAAGTTTAGAGAAATTTGTCTAAGTGTTCTAGTCTCTGGATTCATAGTTGTATCCCACAGTTGGTCTGCATTCATTTCACCAAGACCTTTGTACCTTTGAATAGAGACACCCGAACCAAATTCTTTAGCAAGATTATCTCTTTCTTTGTCATTCCATGCATATGCTTTTTTATTTCCTTTTTTAACTAAATATAATGGTGGGGTAGCAATGTATACATTACCTCCTTCAACAAGTTCTCTCATATATCTAAAGAAGAAAGTTAAAATTAGTGTTGAAATATGGCTACCATCTACGTCAGCATCACACATGATAATAATTTTATTGTACCTCAATTTTTCAAGATTTAAAGCTTTACTATCTTCTTCTGTACCAATTGAAACTCCAAGAGCGGTATATATATTTCTAATTTCTTCATTTTCAAATACTCTATGTTGTTGTGCTTTTTCAACATTAAGAATCTTACCTCTTAAGGGAAGAATTGCTTGAAAGACTCTATCCCTACCTTGTTTAGCTGTACCACCTGCAGAGTCACCCTCAACAAGAAAGACTTCACATTTTAGTGGATCAGTTTCAGAGCAATCTGATAATTTACCAGGAAGACCTCCTCCTGTCATGACAGTCTTTCTTTGAATCATCTCCCTTGCCTGTCTTGCAGCATGCCTTGCTTGAGCAGCAAGTATTACCTTCTGAACAATTATTTTAGAATCATTGGGATTTTCTTCTAGATAATTTTCAAGCATTTCGGATACAGCCTGAGAAACAGCAGCACTAACCTCTCTGTTCCCTAACTTAGTCTTTGTTTGACCCTCAAATTGAGGTTCAGCTACTTTAACAGATATAACAGCTGTTAATCCTTCTCTAAAATCATCTCCTGAAATATCAAATTTAAGTTTATCAGTAAGTCCAGAAGAATCTGCATATTTTTTTAAAGTATTAGTAAGACCTCTTCTAAAACCTGATAAATGAGTTCCACCTTCATGAGTATTAATATTGTTGACATATGAGTGAAGATTTTCAGAGAATGAAGAATTATAAATCATTGCAACCTCAACTGGTATATTGTTTTTTTCTCCTTCCATTTTAATGATATCATTAATAATAGGCTCTCTTGACTCGTCTAGGTATTTTATAAACTCACTAAGTCCCTCTTTTGAATGAAAGGTTTCAGATAAAGGGTCTCCATCTTTGCCTTTTTTTCTATTATCTGTAATAGAAATGGTAATTCCTTTATTTAAAAAAGAAAGTTCTCTCATCCTATTTGATAATATGTCGTAATCAAAATCAGTAACTTCTTTGAATATTTCTTTATCTGGAGTAAAAGTTACTAGAGTTCCTCTCTTATCTGATTTTCCAACCTCCTTAACAGCAGAGTTAGGCTTACCTTTACTATAGGTTTGCTCATATTCTTTACCATCTCTAAAAACCCTTGCAGTTAATGATTCAGATAGAGCATTAACACAAGAGACACCAACACCATGAAGTCCACCTGATACTTTGTAGGAGTCTTTATCAAATTTACCTCCTGCACCAATCTTTGTCATTACAACCTCTAATGCAGATACTCCTTCTTTTTTATGCATTCCTACAGGAATACCTCTACCATCATCCTCAACTGTTAAACTATAGTCTTTATTTATTTCAATTTTAATTGATGAACAATATCCAGCCATGGCTTCATCAATGGAATTATCAACAACCTCATAAACTAAATGATGAAGACCTCTTGACCCAACATCTCCAATATACATAGAGGGTCTTTTTCTGACATGCTCCATCCCTTCGAGGGCTTGAATACTATCTGCAGAATATTGATTTTTTGAAGTATTTTTTGACATTTTTTAGGTAATAAAAATATACCTATAAATATACTAAAAACGAAGGTGGAAAATAGCTTGTAACAATCAGTATTTATAGTAACTTATCAACATTTTATTCATAAGATTCGTTATGAATATTTGATACAGATCTTCCACTTGGATCATTAACATTTTTGAAAGATTCATCCCACTCTAAAGCTTGAGGAGTACTACATGCAACAGAGGGGACGGAAGGAACAGATTTAGCGGCTGCTTCACTAGGAAAATGTTCTTGAAATATAGTTCTATAGTAGTATTCTTCTTTATTAAGTGGTGTATTTACAGGAAATGTTTCTGAAGCTTTTTCTAGATCTTTATCAGAAACTTCTTTTGATACTAGTTCTTTAAGACTATCAATCCAAGAGTAACCTACACCATCAGAAAATTGTTCTTTTTGCCTCCACAAAACACTTTCTGGCAGATAGTCTTTAAAGGCCTCTCTTAAAACCCATTTTTCTATTCTTCCATTCTTTATCATTTTATCGTCAGGGTTTACATTCATTGCTGTTTCAATAAATTCTTTATCAAGGAATGGAACTCTTCCCTCAATACCCCAGGCTGCAAGAGATTTATTGGCTCTTAAACAATCATATTGATGAAGTTTTTCAAGCTTTCTTACAGTTTCTTGATGAAATTCCTTGGAATTTGGTGCTTTATGAAAATAAAGATATCCACCAAATAACTCATCAGCTCCCTCACCAGATAAAACCATTTTAATACCTAGAGATTTAATAGCTCTAGCCATTAAATACATGGGCGTAGAGGCTCTAACAGTGGTAATATCATATGTTTCTAGGTGATATATTACATCTCTAATTGCATCGATTCCTTCTTGGACTGTAAAGTTTATTTCATGATGAACAGTACCAATGTGATTTGCAACAATCTTGGCAGCTTTAAGGTCAGGGGCACCTTCAAGGCCTACCGAAAATGAATGAAGTTGAGGCCACCAAGCATCTTGTTTGTCATCTGATTCGATTCTTTTAGATGCAAACTTTTTAGCTAAGGCTGATGTGATTGAAGAGTCTAATCCACCTGAAAGTAACACCCCATAAGGAACATCACTCATTAATTGTCTTTTTACAGCTGCAGAAAGAGAATCATGAATGGCTTTAATTGAGGTTTTTAAATCTTTGACATTTTCAAATGAATTCCATTCAGGATTATACCATTTTTTTAATTTCATTTCATCACTCTCTAAATAATGACCTGGGGGAAAAAGTTCAATTTTTACACACACACCTTCCAGGGATTTAAGCTCTGATGAGACATAAAAGGTATCATTTTTATCCCATCCCATATAAAGAGGAATAATCCCCATATGATCTCTGGCAACTATAAATTTATTTCTAGTTGTATCGTATAATGCAAATGCAAAAATTCCGTTTAGATCATTAAGAAAATCTATACCTTTAGATTGATAAAGAGGTAAAATTACTTCACAATCAGAATTGGTTTTAAAATTATAGCTAGATGAAAGTTCCTTTCTTAATTCTTTGTGATTGTATATTTCACCATTTACAGCAATTACATTTTTTCCATCATCAGAAACTAATGGCTGTTTACCAGATGTAGGATCAACAATTGCAAGTCTTTCATGTGCTAATATTGCATTTTCAGAGGAATATATACCACTCCAATCTGGCCCACGATGTCTAACCTTTTGAGCCATTTTCAAGACATTTGATCTTATAACTTCATTATTGCCTTTTAAATTAAAGGCACAAACTATACCACACATAAATATTAATTAAATCTTCTGTTAAAAACTAGTTCACCATTTAGAAAAGTAGCGACAATGTTAGTGTAAGGAATTCTATTTTCAGCTGATTCAATCAAATCATTGTCAAGTATTATAAAATCTGCAAATTTTCCGACTTCTATGCTACCTTTTTCTTCTTCTTCAAAATTTGCATAAGCACCACTAATAGTCATAGCAAGAATTGCATCTGTTCGTCCTAATGCATTCTCAATTTGAAAACCACCTTCAGGATATCCAGATAAATCTTTTCTAGCAACTGCAGAATAAAATGTCATTATTGGACTTATATCTTCAACTGGAAAATCTGTTCCAAAGGCAATAATACCTGATCTTTCAAGAAGTTTCTTATATGCATAGGCGTTTTTAGCTCTTTCGGGACCAATTCTATCATTAAGCCAGTACATATCACTAGTAGCATGTGTGGGCTGAACAGATGGAATTATTTTTGAGTTGAAAAACTCGAAATCATCTTCAGATACAACTTGAGCATGTTCAATTCGCCATCTTGGATCCCTGTAGTTAAACAAAGCATCTCTGTATGCTTTAATTACAATTCTATTTGCATCATCACCAATTGCATGAGTATTCATTTGAAATCCTGTACCTGCTAACTTGAAAGCAAGATTTTGAATTGAATCAATAGGAGTTCTAATAATACCCTTAAAGCCTTTTCTATCAGAATAATCATTAATCATTAGAGCACCTCTTGAACCTAGCGCACCGTCAGCATAAACTTTAACTGATCTAACGTTTAGTCTATCTGTTTTATATGGGCCTGAATCTAAATAATATTTAAGAGTTTTAGGTTCGTTTTCAATCATTGCATAAATTCTTATTTTTAAAATGCCATCATTTTGGAGTTCATCAATAAGATCTATTTGAGATTTTGTTAGTCCAGCGTCAGAAATTGTTGTTAATCCATTTTCAAATGCAAGATCTTGAGCACTTAGAAGAGCCTTTACTGATTGTTCCTCTGTTGGCTCAGGGATTATTTCATCAATTAAACGCATAGCATTATCTATGAGAACTCCTGTTAGCTTTCCATTCTTCTTGATAAATTCACCACCCTCAACATCAGTTAAGTTATCAATTCCAGCAAGCTCTAATGCAAAGTCATTTACAAGGTATGCATGACCATCAATTCTCCTTAATACTACAGCTTTGTCTGGGAATTCTTTATTTAGTAATAAATTATCTGGAAATTCCTTATTAATCCAATCGTTCTGATCCCAACCTCTTCCAATAAGAAATTCAGATTTATTCTCACTATCAAAGCTAATTACTCTTTCGATTACTTCTTTTAGGCTATTAGTATTTTTTAGATCAACCTGATTTAGATAATAACCTAAATCGAAGAAATGAGCATGTGAATCAATAAATCCAGGATAAATTGGAAGACCTTGTACATTTATAATATTTGTCGATGAATATTTTGATAAAATTTCGTCATTTCCAATATATATAAACTTACCATCTTTAACAGCAAAAGAAGAGGTTTTATCTAGAGATGAATTAAGATTATAAATATTAGCATTGTGAACAATAAGGTCAACCTTCTCAGAACAGGACGATAATAGAATAAGTAATAAAAGAAGAAGTTTTTTATTCATAAAAAAATGAAAGTACAAATTAAATCAAATGATATTAATGAAACAAAAAAAACTTAATATTATTAATAAAAAAAGTTTAATATTTCATTACTTTGAAATGATCTATATGGGGACTATAAATATTCTAGATACTGATTTAAAAATTGGAAATAATAATGTACTTCAAAATATTAATTTCCAATTAGATAACGGAGAGATGAAATTTTTGATTGGAAAAACTGGTAGTGGAAAGACTACTTTTATAAATTCAATCTTTGCAAATTTAGAAATAGAAAAAAGTAAAAAATTTGAAGTATTAGGATATGATCTTAATAAAATTAGTGAAAGTAGCATTCCTCTTTTAAGAAGAAAGATTGGATTTGTTTTTCAAGATTTTAAACTTCTAAATGATAGATCCATTTATGATAATCTAGAATTTGTTTTAAAAGCAACAGGACATAATGTTAAGCAGGAAATTGAAAAGAAAGTTAAAAGAGTTCTTAAGTTAGTAGGTATTACTTCTTCTTTAGACAAATTTCCTAACGAATTGTCAGGTGGAGAACAACAGAGAGTAGCAATAGCTAGATCTATCCTTAATAATCCTGAATTAATAATTGCAGATGAGCCAACTGGAAACTTAGATCCTGAAACTAGTTTGGAGATAATCGAATTATTTCAAAGATTGAATAAACTTGGTACATCTATTATAATTGCTACACATGACTATAACCTAATATTGAAACTGGAGGGTAAAGTATATAAATGTGAAGATGGAAAATTTTTTGAAGTGAAAAGAAAATAATAACTAATATTGATAAATGATTACAGATAAAATTGAGAAAAATAAATTTTTATTGATTGCGGGACCATGTGCAATTGAAGGAAGAGATATAGCTATTGAAATAGCTAAAAAACTTAAAGAAATAACTACAAAATTATCAATACCATTTGTATTTAAAGGTAGTTACAGAAAAGCTAACAGAACACGATTAGACAGTTTTACTGGTATTGGCGATTTAGAAGCCCTAAATATTTTGGGAGATATCAGTTCTAAATTTAATATTCCTGTTATTACTGATATTCATAGTGCAAGTGAGGCAAAAATGGCAGCAGAATATGTAGATATTGTTCAAATACCTGCTTTTCTTGCTCGACAAACAGACATACTTGTAAGTGCTGCAAATACAAATAAAATAATTAATATAAAAAAAGGTCAATTTATGAGTGCAGATAGCATGAAATATGCAGTTGATAAAGTAGTTGAATCTGGAAATCAAAAGGTAATGATTACTGAAAGAGGAACTCAATTTGGCTATAATGATTTAATTGTTGATTTCAGGGGTATTAATGAATTAAAAAAGATAGCACCTACAATTTTGGATGTCACACATTCAGTTCAGAAACCAAACCAATCTTCTGGAGTTACTGGTGGTAACCCAGAGTACATTGAATCACTTGCTAGAGCTGGAATTGTTAACGGTGTTGATGGAATTTTCCTAGAAACACATACTGACCCGTCTTCAGCAAAAAGCGATGGTGCAAATATGCTAGATATAAACAAAGTAGAAGAGCTTCTTACCAATCTTATAGCCATTAGAGAGACTACATCTAAATTATAGCCTTATTTATCATATCTTTGCCAAACTTTTGTACTTTGAAATTTTGGGGTCGACTGGTTTTGACAGCAAGACTAATTTAATTATTTGCAAGTCGAGTGATGAAAATAATCTCGTAAATCTATTTTTCAACTTTTAAATGGCGAAAATAACTACGCTCTAGCTGCATAATTGACTGAATTATAGTAGGTCTTTGCTAATCTCAACTAGGTTGAGAAGCTAGATGTCTCATAAAAACTAAGATTAACAGTTTTTATATTTGAGACACCATTAAGTTAATCTAGAGTTTTACATTCACTGAGTAAGATTCAAAACTAAAAGTGATAAGGTTAATATTATGGTTGTTATCTACCTAGTATTTTCTCGAAAATTTAAAGATGAATAAACTTGTAGACGATAGTTTAATTACTTGTTTGGACGCGGGTTCGAATCCCGCCGACTCCACTTTTTAACAATTTCATATATTTTTTTACTATTTATTAATAATTTAATAATATTATTAACGCTATATTATCAAATCTTTAATATATCTAAATATTAGTGTTAAATAATACAGTTTAGATTCATTCTAAATGATTATTTACTAATTTTCACCTATTATAATAAAAAATAATTAACTATATGAAAAATTTATTATTAACTCTATTGTTAGTTTTTTCCTATTCCATAAATGCTCAATATGCCGTTATGTGGGCTGTTGATCTTAAAGATGGAGGAGAAAAACAATACTTAGAGCTTGAATCATTTTACTCTGAAATACATAAAGAAGCTTTAAAACAAGGTCTAAGATCAGGATGGTCTGTATGGAAGAGAACTCCTAAAGAGGGAGATGAAGAAAGTGCTCCAGAGTACTTTATTTTTGACAACTACTCATCTATTGAACAGATGGAAGCTGGAGTAGACAATCAGGCAATTGCACAGAAAGTTTATAAAGGTAAAATGTCCAGGAGAGCTATTGCAAAAATGTTTGATAATTCTGCTTATGACGCTGAAAAAGAAAGAAGAGTTTATAGAATTAAAGCAGTTGATTTTACAATTCGATCTGGAGGTAAAATCAAGAAAGGAGACGTAGCTACTATAAACCTTATGAATAAAAAATCTGATGATTTTGAATCATATGAATCAGAAGTTTGGAAACCAGTTGCTGAAAAAAATATCCTTAAAGGAAACCTAAGACAATGGGTTTTAGCTGAGGTTGTAGATAGATCTGAAAACGCATACGAAGGTTGGACTCACATGGCTTGGAATCTTAGAGCAGAAAACCCTGGAGAGTGGGATTCTCCTAGTGGTTTTAAATGGGATAAGCTTTGGGAAGGTATTGAATCCGCAAGAGATATGGCTGATGCTACTGAGCTTACTTGCGTGTTCTCTGCAGAAGATTAAAAAATAATGAAAAAATGAAAAAATTTATATTAACATTATTAATAACATTCACATTTAATGCTTCAGCTCAATACACCATCATGAGTGCTGTACAATTAAATGAAGGTCAAGAGGAACAATATTTAGCTTTAGAAGCATTTTTTGGACCTATTCATGATCTAGCAATTGAGAAAGGTATCCAGGAATGGCAAGCAGTTTGGAAAGTTACATCTGAAATAGGTGAAAATGGTCCACACTACATTATTAATACTGGATTTAGCTCTAAGGAGCAACTTGACGCATACAACAATAGTTGGACAACTGATGATTGGGTTGCACTGGCTAAAGAAGCTCATAAAGGAAAAATATCCAATAGGAGAATTGAGAGAATTATGAGTAGTGTTGGGGCTGAAAGTAAAGAAAGAAGAAACTACCACCTTAAGCAAGTTGATAGAACTATTTGGGCAGGTGGAAGCCTAGAACCAGGTGACACCTTTATAATTACTCCTACCCAAGCTCAAAATGATGATTTTGAAAAGTATGAATCTTTATTTTTCAAACCATATGTAGAAAAAGCTATAATTAGTGGTAAGCATAGATATTGGGGGTTATCAAAAGTGTACGAAAGAACTGAGAATGCTTATGAAGGCATGAGTCACTTCTTTTTCAATAGACCAGTTGAAGGTGGATCAATAGCGGTAGGTATGCCAACTGATAGTTTTAAGTTTCAAAAACTTCAGGAAGGACTTCAAGCATCAAGTCAACATGCCGACCCAATAACTGTTGAGCTTGTATCAATTCATAACTAATAAACCAATTTTTTATTAGAAAAGAACCCACCTTTATGGTGGGTTTTTTATTTTTGTAAAATGTTTAAAGATCAAATATTAGAATTTCTGAGTAACTATGGTTTGCCATTAGGATTATCTCAATTGCTAGCTTCTGGACTAATTTTAGTTTCAATAGTAACAATAGTTACACTTATTAATTTCATTGGAAGAAAAATAATTTTATCATTTTTTAAAAGAATTGCAAAATCTACTGCCTCTACTTTTGATGATTTATTAATCAAAAATAAGATTCCTAGATTACTATCATATGTTCCATCTTTATTTTTTCTTTTTTGGGTTTTACCTCTTTATAATGAAGATTTATTAATAGTTCTAGAGGCTACAACTATAATATTATTTATTGTCACTGTAAGATCTGTTTTAGGAACTGTTAAGGATTATTTTAAATTAAGCTCATCTCTAAAACATATACCAATTGATAGCTACATACAAGTAGTTATGATATTTCTATGGTTCATTGGAATAATTTTGATCTTATCAGTACTTACTGGTCGAGAAATTGGTACTTTTCTTGCATCTCTTGGAGCATTGTCAGCCATAATTATTCTTGTATTTAGAGATACAATACTTGGTTTTGTTTCTAGTATTCAAATTACAGTTAATGACACTGTTAGAATTGGAGATTGGATTACTATGAAAGGATCTGACGCAGATGGAACAGTTATAGAAGTTAACCTATCTACAGTTAAAGTTCAAAACTTTGACAATACTATTACTACAATCCCAACATATAAACTTGTATCTGATTCATTTATTAATTGGAGAGGCATGGAAGAATCTAAGGGAAGAAGGATTAAAAGATCATTACTTATTAAGCCGAGTTCTGTTAAATTTCTTGAGAGTGATGATATTGAAAACCTTAAAAAAGTTAATCTAATTTCAGAATATATTGATTCAAGAGTTGCTGAAATAGATGAATACAACAAGAAGAATAGCATTGATAAATCTATGTTATTAAACGGAAGAAATCTTACTAATCTAGGGGTGTTTAGAATTTATATTGAAGAGTATTTGAAATCACACCCAATGACAAATGAAGACTTAACTTTAATGTGTAGACAACTTGAACCTACTTCACAGGGTATACCTATTCAGATTTATACTTTTTCAAAAGACAAAGAGTGGACAAAATATGAGGGCTTAACCTCTGATATTTTTGACCACCTTCTATCTTCTGTTAAATATTTTGATTTAGAATGTTTCGAATTAAATCAAAGTTATTCTAGTTAATTCCTGATCCTGAAATATGTGGATGGTTAAGATTTTTTATTTTTTCTTCTAAATCTTCAACTATCGCATTAATCGATTCAACATCATCTTTATACTCACTAACTAATATTTTAGCTATTTCTAGATTATATTTATTCATACCTGTTGGACCATAGAAAGTAGACAAACCTTGAGATGCAATTGATAACCTTGATCCGATTGTGGGCTTATCCCACTCTCCAATTTCATTCTTTGCTGGATTTGTTCCATATTTATCTCTCATTGATAAGTACTGATTTTTTACTTTTTCAAGTTCCATAAACATATCTTCTGATAGTGATTCAGTTAACATTAATGCCTTCTCCAATAAGTTTAATTTAGATTGAAGCCTTGAGAATGTATCAGAATATTTTGAGTATTCATTATATATTACCGCAAGATCAGCAGCATGAGAATTATACTCATCATAAGAGGCTCCTTTAAGAACACCCTCTCTTAATAATTTAACTCCAAACTCAACAGGACCATCAATTTTTTCAAGATTGCCATCCTTTTGAATATATAAAGTTGCTGTGTAAGTTCCAGGAGTAACAAAAGGTCCTGCCATTTGCCTCCAACCAGATCTTGAAGTTATAGTATTATAACTTTTGTGCTTAAGATCCCAAACAATTTTTCCAGTCCCTTTGGTTGCATTTTTACTTACATTTCTAATTAAATTACCATTAGAGTCATTAATTGATAGAAGTAATTGTGCAGGCTTCTCTCTCATTTCTTTAGTTAAAGACTCATAACCAGGAAAAGGTATGTCTTTACCTTGCTTGTTTAATGTTGATTCCATCTTTTTTCTGTTAGATTTAATGGTTTGTGGAACATCTTTTATATGATATGTGAAGACTGCACCAAAAGTTGGGTTTTCAGCCACGTAATATTGACCACCTGTATTACCTAACGCATTTCTAGGTTTAAATAGCTTGGCATCTCTTGGTTTGAATAATTTACCTTTAGCAGAAAGATTTTCTTTATTCATCATCCCCCTTAGAGCAGAATAGTCATCAAGTACAAAGAATCCTCTTCCAAAAGAAGCTGCAACAAGATCATTTTCTCTTTTTTGTATCACAAGGTCTCTAAAAGAAATTGTTGGAGTTCCAGGCAGTTTCTGCCAATAATCCCCTCCATTAAGTGAAGTATAAACACCAAATTCTGTTGCTAAAAATAATAGATCTTTTTCAACATGATCTTGAACAAGTCTCCAAATTAAAGTTCTATCTGGAATATTATTAGAGATTGACTCCCATGATTGTCCCATGTCTGTACTCTTAAATAAATATGGGCTTAAATCACCTTCTTTGTGATTATCAAGTGAAACATAAACAGTACTTTCATCAAAAAGATCTGCTTTTATATCATTAACAAAAGTCCTTTCTGGTAAGCCTAGCTTTGTAACTGGTATCTCTTTCCATGTTTCACCTCCGTTAGTTGTAACATGAATGAAACCGTCATCAGTTCCTGACCAAATAATTCCTTCCTTTACTGGAGATTCAGATAATGATGTTATAGTATTATACTGAGACATTGCCTTAACATCCCAAGAATTATCCCAACTTTGTTTTCTACCAAGAATTGGTAACTCTATTCTATTTTCATTTCTTGTTTGATCTCCAGAAATCACTTCCCAGCTATCACCTCTATTTTCTGATTGCCAAACCCTGTAGGAACCTATGTATATTTTTGAAGGATTATGAGGGCTAACTAATATTGGAGTATCCCAATTAAACCTTTCGTATGGATCACCCTCTTCAGGCTGAGGTTTGATATAAACTTGTTCACCTGTTGTCAAATCAACCCTGTGAAAACCACCCTCCTGGGTAGTAGCATACATTATATCATCATACACTGGATCTGTCGCAGATTGATGACCATCTGCCATTAATGTCTTATACCAAACTCTGTTTGTAATTCCATATTCTTCATCTGTAGCTGATGGGCCACCAGCTGATCCGTTATCTTGTGTTCCACCAAATATATGGTAAAATGGTTCTTTATTATTAACAGCAACTTTGTAGAACTGAGTTAAGGGTAAGTTTAAAAAATAGTGCCAATTTTTAGCATCATCAAAACTTTCATAAATACCAGCATCAGTACCAACCATAAGATAATCTGGATCACTAGGTTTAAATGCCATAGCATGATGGTCACTGTGTTTTTTGTCAAAATAATAATAGAAATTTCTCTCATTTGTAAGTTGTTCAAAGTTTTTACCTCCATCTTTTGAAGTTAAAATATGAACATTCATAAGATACAACCTATCAAATTCATGAGGACTCGTGTAAAGCTCTTGATAATAGTGAGGACCAGTTCCACCTGATACAGTGTTAGACATCTTTTTCCATGACTCTCCCCTATCTGTAGATTTATAAACTCCTCCTTTTGTTCTATCTTCCTCAATTGCAGCATATATAACATCAGGTTTTTGATATGATATTGCAATTCCTATTTTTCCAAGATTTGATTTTGGTATTCCTTTAGTCAATTTCTTCCATGACTCTCCACCATCTTCAGATTTATGAATTCCAGAACCAGGACCGCCACCCATATAGGCTGCTACAGTTCTATGTCTATCCCATGTAGCTGCATAAATTAAATCAGGATCTCTAGGGTCAATCATAATATCAGTTACTCCGGTCCATTCTGAGTTTCCTAAAGTTTTATACCAATTTTTACCACCATCAGTTGTTTTATATAAACCTCTCTCTCCTCCACTACTCCAAAGTGGTCCCTGAACTGCTACCCATACAATATCAGAATTGTCTGGATGAACAATAATCTTAGAAATATGTTCAGAATTTTTAAGCCCCATATTTTTCCATGATTTTCCACTATCAGAGCTTTTATAAATTCCATCACCATATGCGACATGTCTACCTCCAACATTCTCTCCTGTACCTACCCAAATAATATTAGTATTTGAATTATCAATTGCAATAGCTCCTATTGAGTACGAGGATTCATTGTCAAATATTGGATTCCATGTTGTGCCGGCATTATCAGTCATCCATACACCACCTGATCCAGCTGTTATATACCAAACGTTTTCATTTTCAGGATGAATCGCTATGTCTGAAATCCTCCCGGATAAGAATCCAGGACCAATATTTCTAAATTTAAATGCAGTAAGAGATACCTTTTCAGTGTTAGTATTCTCTTTTTGATTTCTTTTTCTTTGTGAGTTAGCATCTATCGGAATGAATAATAGAAATGCCAATAAAATGATTAATAGTCTTTTCATGTATATGTTTTTAGTTTTGACCTAAATCGGTCTAAATAGTTTATTTAAATATAATGATATTAAAATATTTCTGCAATCATACATCTTGCACTTCCACCTCCATAATTTTCAATAGTTTTAATATCTGAGTGAATAATTTCAGTGTGTTTTAATATTCTTGCTAACTGATCAGATTTAATTGACTCAAATGCGTTAGTACTCATGACAAGCTTTGGATTTAAATCTTTATCAACTAATTGAATACAGTTTCCTAGGTAAGAACTCATTTGATCATATGAAATATCAATTATATCTAATTCAGAATCTTCTAAAGATTTAATTATATAATGCCTCTCGTCTTGATTTTTAACAGATTCAAGACAAATTATAGAAAAGTTATTACAGATTGACATCAAAACATTAGTATGGTATATAGGTTTAGACTCATAAATAGAGTTAAATAACACTGGGCTATAATTTAGATCATTACAAAATTTGATAAATAGCTCCTTATCGGACCTGTTTGAAAGAGCACAGTATGCTATATTATTTTTACGATTAAGAACCATACTTCCTGTACCCTCTAAAAATTTATTTTGATTTTCATAACTAGAATAATCATGAGTTATTTCAATATTGATACCTTTTTTTAAAAGTTTTCTTAAAATACCAGATTGTCTTTCAAGTCTTCTGTTTTCTGCAAACATTGGGTATATAACCGCATTATTTTTATGATGAAAAGATATCCAATTATTAGGAAATACAGCATCAGGAGTATCATTTGAACTGTCACCCTTTAGCGCATATACTGATACACCACTATCAGATATAGTATTTTTTAATTTTTCAAACTCTTCAATAGCTTGAATAGAAACTTCTGAATCAACTACTTCATTAGATTGAAAAACATTATCATTCATTGTAAATTCATTAGATCTGAATTTTTCTGGACTAATCATCAAAATATTTGAAGTAAAATGCATCATAATTCTCTTGTTAATGGTAAAGTTGAACATCTAAAAAGACCTGACATTTTCGAAACATTTGAATAATCTACTTTTTCTACTAATACACCTTTTTCTTCAAGCCATTTATTTAACCTTTTAAATTTTGAATGAGAAACAATTATTTCAGGGGAAATAACTAAAACATTTGATGTCAGCATAAAAGTCTCTTCAGGGCTTGCAAGGAAGATGTTTTTTTTACCAAAAAGTTTTATTAGATATTCAACATCTTCTTTATTCTTAAAACCATCAGGGCAAACAATTGCTTTATCCTTTGATATAGTCTGAAAACAGCAGTCTAAGTGAAGAGTGTTTTCAAAAATATTTGTATTAGATTTTTTAATATCAATTGGGATTATTTCTTTGTTATTAATTATTCTTTTTAGATAATCTATTGATTCATTATTAGTTCTAGCTGTAATTAGAGAAGGATAATCTTCTTCAGAATACGTTCCAATAAAAACCTTATCATTATGAACGATTATATCACCTCCTTCTATGTGCATGAATTCTGGCAGCTTAATAACCCCAACATTTAAATGATTTAATATTTCATTTATTCCTTCAATTTCATTCTGCCTGTTAGGCACAATATTAGATAAGAAAAACATATTAGAGATTACAAAGCCTAGGTCTCTCGCAAAAATTTGATTACAATCATTAACATTATTCGGCCTTAGTACTTCGACATTATGCTTGGTAAGTTTTTTTTTAAAGGTCTCCACTTCTTTTTTCAGATCTTCCTCAAGTGGATATGAGTTATTCTTAATATGATAAAGGGACCGAGGATCAAAAGCATCTGATACTGAAGGTGGACTTCCAAGATAATCAGCTATTCCAAGGATGACAGTTTTTAAGCGTGAGTATTCGTTTTCAATATTAATATTTAACATTAAAGTACTTTGGTTTTCTTATTTGCAAAATAAGAAATTAAGCCTAAAATGAATACAAAAACAGTTGAATAATAGACAAAGTTTGGAGTAATAACTTTATCACCGGATGCATATGAATGAAGTCCAACTAAATAAAAGTTTACTCCAAAATACGTCATCATAATTGCTGCAAAGGAAATAATGCTCATAAGGTTAAATAACCATTTATTATTTAGTTTAGGAACAATCCTTAGATGAAGAACAGCAGTATATATCATAATACTAATCAGGGCCCATGTTTCTTTAGGATCCCATCCCCAATATCTACCCCAACTTTCATTTGCCCACATTCCTCCTAAAAAGTTTCCAATTGTAAGCATTACTAATCCTATTGTAAGAGATAATTCGTTAACAATTGTAAGCTCCTCAAGTTTCCTGGAAAAAATTTTTCTATTCTTCTTTGTGGCAATTATAGTTAAAATTAAGGTCACAATACCAAGTATCATACCTATTGCAAATGGACCATAACTACCAACAATAACAGCAACATGGATCATTAACCAATAACTATCTAAAACTGGCTGAAGATTAGCTATAGAAGGATCAAGCCAATTCATGTGCGCAATAGAAAGAATAATTGATGCGACAAATGTAGATGAAGCAAGAGTAAAATATGATTTTCTACCAAAAATAATTCCAAATATTACAGTAGCCCAGGCAACAAAGATTATTGATTCATAGGCATCACTCCAGGGAGCATGACCTGCAATATACCACCTAGCTGCAAGTCCAATAGTATTAAAAACAAATAAAGTAATTATCAATGACTCAAAAATCTTAATAAGAAGACTACTAAACTTGTTGTCATAAAATATTTGAAAAATTAATATTAAAAGCAAACCAAGACCTGCAAACAGATACCATTTGTAGAGTCTGTTAAATATGTCTGCTTTATTATACACAACCTCTGAATTTATTTTGAAGTCAGATGGCATTACTTGACTTCCATATTTTTTTTGAAAACCTTTAATACTCTCTAGAAGCTCTTCAGACTGAGTGTAATCTTTATCCTGTCTCGCTACTCTTAATGTTTGAAAATAAAGGTTAAGAACATTGTTAGTATACAGTGAATCCGCTCCCTCATAATTATATTCATTGATTTCAGGGTAAGAAATCCACTTATTATTTATATCATTTGGAACAGGAAATATTCTCATAATTTTTCCCTCTAAAGCAGAATAGAGTAGGTTAACTCTCCTATCAAGTTCAATAATATCTTTTTCAATTTGAGAGGGTATATTGGATAAGTATGCTTTTTCAAGGTTAGAAGCAAGCTTATAATTACCAAGTGAATCAAAGAAAGAAACTAGTGGTGCTTTTTTAATTTTTTCATCAACACCAATTATTTTCTTTATGGTATCTCCTTTTTGACCGGATTTAATATATATAATTGGAGCATTAAACCACACCCCTGGATTATCCATTATCGACACCAAAACTTGATCTGAATTTAATCCATTATAAGAGTTTGATCTACTGACTTTTCTCAATAATTCAGATGAAAAAGTATTAGCTGGTTTCATTCTTCCACCACTATCCTGAATAACAATTTTACCAAAGCTACCTGCATGATCCTTTGAAATCGCACTTTCTGAAATTAATGAATCAATAAACTCGGTTTTTAAGTTTGCGTCTAAACTCTGAGCAGATAGTATGCTTGATGACAAAAGAAAAATAATTAAAGAGGTCTTTTTATTTAGCTGTTTTGCAAGAAATTTAAATCTTGTATTTCCAATAAAGAATATAGCGGTCATACTAAAAAATAAAAGAAGATATCCTGCGTAAGTTATGAACGTTCCCCAAAAATCATCATTAACTGATAGAACTGTACCTTTTTCATCGGGGTCAAATGATGCCTGAAAGAATCGGTAACCTTTATAATTTAAAATATTATTCATGAATATATCGTAGTCAAATATTTCATTATCCTCAACAGTTACTTTGCTCTTAAATGATGAATAGCTATTTTCAGTGCCTGGATATTTCTCGGCTATAAAATCGTTAAGCTTAATGCTAAATGGAAGCTGCACCTCGTCTGACCCATAAGATAGATAAAAATCAAGATCATCAATAGTTATCTTTTTAGGATTATTAACATATCCCCTACCGCCCAATAAAGAAACATTCTCTGATTTTCCGTTATAATTGACGTTAAGGTATAAAACATCCTCAACCTCTCTGTCAGTTACTTCAGCATCCACAATTTCAAACACCCCTCTCAAGGCAGGTTCAGGAAAGACAAACTGAAAGCCAGGAATTTGATATAGTGATCTTAATTCCAGAAGTTGTTTTTTATCTTTATTTAGTTCTGCACTTTGTTGATTAGACATTATGGTGAAAATACCATCAAACGGAGATTCTATATAGTATTCACCTTCTTCAGAGGTAATGTTTATAGCACCTTTTTGATAGTAATTAAAAGAGAAAAGTATATTCTGTATACTAGTAACTTGCCCCTCCTTAATATAATGTTCTTGCCTGTTACCATCTAATGCCTCAACAAGTTTTATATATCTTTCTCCAGACGGATCTAGGACTAAGCCTTCAGTTACATTTTCTTTGAAATTATCATATGAAATGGAAAAGTCTTTGGAATAAAAATCATCATTTATAGTAAAGTCATTATCTACATGTTCAGATAGAAGAAGGTAAGACTTTAAAGTTTTTCTTTGAGGCACTCCATCCTCAGTTCCATCTACAAAAACAGTTAGATATGTTTTTTCTGACAAGTAAGTATTAGATACATTATTTTCTCTTATAGGCATTACCCCTTCATCTCCAATATACCTTGTAACGAAGGCACCAAGTAGAATAAAAATAAATGAAAGATGAAGTATTAATACGGAAAGTTTCTCTTTACTCCAAAGATTGTACTTCTTTATATTCCCCATAAAATTTAGCATGAGTAAAAGCATTAAAAGTTCAAACCACCATGCATTATAGATCCAAATTCTTGCTGCATCTGTGGAGTACCAGCTCTCAAGAAAAGTTCCTATACCCATAGCAACTGGAAACAAAATCAGCAATACAAGCATGAATTTTGTGGAGAATAATAGCTTTAAAAATTTTGATCCCATCAGCAGGCCTCAAAGATAATTATGAATTTTTTAATATTTAGAATAATAATGAACAATTAGGTGTTAAAGTTTAATTAAATTTGCATCTTTAAAATGTAATGGATTCTTACAAGACTAGATTAAAAGATATAACGACATTTATTTTCGATGTTGATGGTGTAATGACTAATGGAAAAATTATTTACACACATGATGGAAAAATTGATAGACAATTTTATGCAAAAGATGGTTATGCGATTAAATATGCTATATCTAAAGGCTATAGAATAGCTATTATCTCGGGTGGAATGCAAGAGAATGTTAGAAAAAGACTAAACTCTCTTGGTGTTGAAGATGTATTTCTAAAAGCATTTAATAAGATTGAAGTTTTTGATGAATTTATAAAAGAAAAAAAAATTGATTCAAAAAACATTTTATATATGGGAGATGACAATCCAGATATTGATGTTCTTAAAGTAGTCGGAATTTCATCTTGCCCCAAAGATGCCTCTGTTGACGTAAAGTCAATTTGTGATTATATATCTCACAAAGATGGTGGTCTTGGTTGTGTAAGAGATGTAATCGAACAGGTAATGAGAATTCATAACAAATGGATTTAATAAATAATTCCAATTACAGTATAATTCTCGGATCAGGCTCAACAAGAAGAAAAGAGTTATTAGAAATGACTGGAATTTCTTTTCAGGTTAACTCAATCCCAGTTAATGAAGATTTTCCTGAACATCTTAAAGCACAAGAAATAGCTGAACATATTGTGGAGAACAAAGCAGCTCCTTTTCAAAAAATAGTTGAAAACAATCAAATAATAATTCTTGCTGATACTTTAGTCTGGTTTGAAGATAAATGTTGGGGTAAACCAAAAGATAAAAATGAGGCTAAGTCAATGCTAAAAATGTTTGCAGGTAATTCTCACGACGTTATTACATCTGTAGGCTTTCTAACCGAAAAAAATTTTGAAATATTAACTGAATCTACCAAAGTAACTTATAAACTTCTGACTGAAAAAGAAATTGATTTTTATGTTGAAACTATAAATCCAGTTGATAAAGCTGGAAGCTATGGTATACAAGATTGGATTGGAATGATAGGAGTTGAAAATGTTAATGGAAGCTACACAAGTGTTTTGGGTCTTCCAGTACCTCAAGTAACAAACAAATTAACAGAAATTATAAATGGAAGTCTTTAAGTTAAAATATTCACAAAAACTACCTATAAGTTTGAATGAAGCATGGGATTTTTTATCATCGCCGAATAATTTGGAATTAATAACACCCAAGTCTATGGATTTCAACATTACTGATTGGGATATGAAGAAAGCTTATCCGGGTCAGATCATTCAGTACACAGTGAAACCTCTACTTGGAATTAAAATTAATTGGGTAACTGAGATAACACAAGTGAAGACTAATGAATTTTTTATTGATGAGCAAAGGTTTGGTCCATATAGTTTTTGGCACCATAAACACTTCATAAAGGAAATTAAAGGCGGTATCCTTATGGAAGATGTAATTCATTATAAATTACCTTTAGGACCTCTTGGAAAGCTTCTAAATTCCCTTTTTATTAGTTCTAAATTGAACAGTATTTTTAAATACAGACAATTAGAATTAATAAAAATTTTTGGGGAATATAAATAATGAAAAATATCTTACTAATAGGTGGTTCTTCTGGAATCGGTTATGAGCTATCAAAAAAGTTAGAAAATGACCACAAGGTCTTTGTATCAACTCGAAATCCAGATAAGTTTACTGGTTCAAATATTACTGCAAAAAAATTAGACTTGAATGAAGATTATGATGCAGATTGGCTTCCTGATATCTTAGATGGATTTATCTATTTACCAGGGACAATCAATTTAAGACCATTTAAAGGTCTTAAACCATCAACTTTTATTGATGATTTTAATATTAACATATTAGGTTGTGTAAAAATTCTTCAAACAGTTTTACCAAAGCTTCAATCCTCAGAAAGCGCAAGTGTAGTTTTCTTTAGTACTGTTGCAGTTAAGTTGGGAATGCCATTTCATAGTTCTGTTTCTGCATCAAAAGGTGCAATTGAGGGATTAACTAGATCATTAGCTGCTGAATTTGCACCAAGGATTAGGGTAAATGCTATTGCTCCCTCTATTCTTAACACTCCAATGTCTGAAAAATTCCTTAATTCAGAAACTAAGATTGAAAATGCTCGAAATAGACATCCCCTAAAAGAGATTGGATCAGCAAAAGATATTGCTGAAATAGTCAAGTTTTTGCTTATTGATGAGAGCAAGTGGATGACTGGACAGATTATACCATTTGATGGAGGTATGAGTTCTGTTAAAACTAATTAATGAAAGGTGTAAAAAAATTTAATCTACCTAAAAAAATATGCTCAACATGTGGTTTAGAGTTTGTTTGGCGAAAAAAATGGAAGAAAAATTGGGCTGAAGTTAAATATTGTAGTAAGAGATGTCGAGCAAAAAAAATACAAGTATAGTTTGGTTTAGAAATAATTTAAGGGTTGAAGATAACTCTGCACTTTATAATGCCGTAAATCAATCAGATAGAGTTATAGGATATGTAAACATAGATCCAAATAATTTTAAATATACAGAGTATGGGTTCAGAAGAATAGAGAAATACAGAGCTAAGTTTTTACTTGAATCAATTACAAACCTTAAGCAAAACCTGAATAGTTTAAATATCTCTCTTATTATAGATTATAAAGAGATTAAAGAGTCATTTAGACCATTCATTTTGAAGTATGATGTTGATTCAATATATATGCAGAGAGAGTGGACAAGGGATGAACTAATTGAGGAAGAGTCCATACCTAAAAATATAAATACTCTAAAATATTTTGATCAGTTTTTATATTCTCCAGAAGATGTTAAAAATATTTATGAGAACATTCCTAGAGGTTTTTCAAATTTTAGAAAAAAATGTGAAAAATACTTAAAGGTTAATAGTCCAATATCAATTCCTAAACCAATGAATGAGGATAATCTATTGGAAGTTGATTATGATATTCCAAATCTAAATGATTTAGGCTTTGAAGAGTTTGAAGTTAATGATAATTCAGTTTTCAAATTTAAAGGAGGAGAAACTGCTGGCAAGTCTAGGGTTGATGATTATTTTTTTAAAACAAAAAATGTATCTAAGTATAAGCATACTCGAAACGGCCTACTTGGAAAAAATTACAGTTCAAAATTTTCATCCTGGCTTGCAAATGGTTCATTATCATGTAGATACATTTATAATAAGCTTATGGAATATGAAAATGACATAGAGAAAAATGAGTCTACCTATTGGTTGTTTTTTGAACTTCTTTGGAGAGATTTCTTTAAATATGTTTCAATGCAACATCGAAATAAGTTTTTTAGCAAAGATGGAATATATGGGACCGAAAAGGAATGGTCACAAGAGAACTCAAAGATTAAAAGCTGGATAAATGGGGAAACTAAAGAAACATTCGTAAATGCAAATATGATAGAACTTGCATCTACTGGATTCATGTCAAACAGAGGCAGACAAAATGTAGCAAACTATCTAACAAAAGAGTTGAAGGTTGACTGGAGAATCGGTGCAGAATATTTTGAAGCACTCCTAATTGATTATGATGTTCATAGTAATTATGGTAATTGGCTTTATAATGCAGGTATTGGAAATGACTCAATGCCATTTAGAAAGTTTAATCCTACACTTCAATCTGAAAGATATGATCCTAATAAAGATTATGAAAATACATGGTTAAATGAATAAGAAATGTTGCATAATTTTTCCTAATCAATTATTCAGAGAGAGTATATTCATTGACTCTGATTACAAAATTTTTCTTATCGAAGAGGATCTTTTCTTCAATCAATACAATTTTCACAAACAAAAAATATCATTTCATAGATCATCAATGAAGTTTTATGAAGAGTATCTTATAAAAAAAGGATTAGATGTTAATTATGTAAATTCTTTTGAAAAGGAGTCTAATATAATCGAGTTAGTTAAAAATATCTATAATCAAGGATACCAAAAAGTCGAGGTTTATGACCCTGTTGATTATCTTCTAGACAGGAGAATAAAAAGAGTTTCTAAAGAACTAAAGATTGATTTGGTAGTTCATGAATCAAAACTATTTATTAATTCTTCCGAAGAATTAAAATATTTTTTCAAAGATTCTAAGCAAAAGTTTTTTCAAACTTCATTCTACAAATCAGAAAGAAAAAAAAGAAAAATACTTATAAATTCTAAAGGTGAACCAGAAGGTGGAGAATGGACATACGACATACAAAACAGAAAAAAGTTTCCCAAGGACAAAATTCCCCCGGTAATTAATAATCCAAAAAAAAATAGTTATGTAATAGAATCTGAAAAATATGTTGAAAAAAATTTCCATAACAATTTTGGATCACTTGGCTTATTTAATTACCCCACTACATATGATGAAGCTGATCAATGGTTAAATCAATTTTTAAATGATAGATTTTTAGAGTTTGGGGATTATGAAGATGCAATTGTCAAGGATGAACTTACTTTAAATCATAGTGTTTTAAGCCCTTTACTAAATGTAGGTCTAATAAATATTAAAGACTTATTAGATATCAGCATAGAATTCTCAATAGAAAATGATATTCCAATCAATTCAACAGAAGGGTTTATAAGACAACTTATTGGATGGAGGGAGTTTATTAGAGGTATATATCAAGTTAAAGGTAGTTTTGAAAGGACAAATAATTTCTGGGGCTTTAAAAGTAAAATTCCTAAATCATTCTATGATGGAACAACAGGGATAGAGCCTTTAGACTCCTCAATTAAGAAGGTGAGTGAAACTGGTTATATTCATCATATAGAAAGACTAATGATTGTTGGAAATTTCATGTTATTATGTGAATTTGATCCTGATGAAGTATATAGATGGTTCATGGAGGTATCTATAGACTCATTTGATTGGGTAATGGTTCCAAATGTATATGGTATGAGTCAATTTGCAGATGGAGGATTAATGTCTACAAAACCTTACATCAGTAGCAGCAATTATATATCTAAAATGAGCGATTATAAAAAAGGTAACTGGAATGATATATGGGATGGTCTATTTTGGAGATTTATGGACAAGCAAAGAGATTTTTTTATTAAAAATCCAAGATTAAGAATGTTGGTAAATACTTTTGACAAAATGGATATAAATAAAAAGCAGAAGCATCTATCAACCGCTGAGAATTTTTTAAATAAAATACATAATGAATAAGTTTAATTTAAGAGAAATAGATAGAATTATAGAAATGGCATGGGAAGACAGGACACCATTTGAGGCTATTTTTAATCAATTCAATATAAACGAAAAGGAATTGATAAGTATTATGCGAAATAATTTGAAAAGAAATAGCTTTAAGCTTTGGAGAGAGAGAGTCTCTGGAAGAAAAACTAAACATACTGTTTTAAGACATGATAGTGTTGACAGATTCAAATGTAATTTACAGAGAGGTATATCAAATAATAAAATATCTAAAAGATAGATTAGATTCTTTCAATTTCAGCTCCTAATTTTTTTAGTCTTTTTACGACATTTTCATATCCTCTATCTATTTGGTCAACATTTTGAATTATACTTTCTCCTTTTGCTGATAGAGCTGCAATCAAAAGTGCTATCCCTGCTCTAATGTCAGGAGATGTCATAGTAGTAGACTTTAAAGAAGACTTAAAATCATGTCCAATAACGGAAGCTCTATGTGGATCACACAAAATTATCTTAGCTCCCATATCAATTAACTTATCTACAAAAAATAATCTGCTTTCAAACATTTTTTGATGTATCAGAACACTTCCTTTAGCTTGAGTTGCTATAACAAGTATTACCGAAATTAGATCAGGGCTAAAACCTGGCCATGGAGCATCTGATATAGTAAGTATTGAACCATCAATGTAATTCGTAATTGAATATCCGTTTTTATGCTCAGGTATAAGCATATCATCTCCATCTCTCTGGATTGTAATACCAAGTTTTCTAAAAACATCTGGAATTTGTCCTAAATTATCCCATGACACATTCTTAATTCTAAGTTTACTTCTTGTCATTGCTGCTAAGCCAATCCAACTTCCTATTTCAATCATATCAGGCAGAATATTATGAGTTGTTCCATTTAATTTCTCAACCCCTTTGATCCTTAATAAATTAGAACCTATACCACTAATATCTGCACCCATATTGTTTAACATTGAACATAGTTGTTGAATATACGGTTCACATGCAGCATTGTAAACAGATGTATCTCCATCAGCAAGAACAGAGGCCATAATTATATTTGCTGTTCCTGTAACAGACGCTTCATCTAGAAGTATGTCTGTTCCAATAAGTCTTCCCTTTGATTCTATTGAATATGTTTTATCTTCTGACAAGTAATTAAGTTTTGCACCAAGTTTTTCAAGATTATCAAAATGAGTATCTAATCTTCTCCTACCAATTTTGTCACCACCTGGCCTAGGTATGGAGGCAGAACCAAATCTAGATAGTAAAGGACCTACCAACATTATCGAACCTCTCAAAGATTTTGCATCATTAGCAAATCCTGAGCTATTTAAATAATTTAGGTTAATGTCCTTAGCGTTAAAAGTAAATTTACCTTTATCAATTTCTGAAACACTTACACCTAAATTTTTAAGAATATCTATTAGTTTATTTACATCAATAATATTTGGTATGTTGGAAATTACAACATCACTCTCAGTTAAAAGTACAGCACAAATTACTTGAAGAGCCTCATTTTTAGCACCTTGAGGTGTTATCTCTCCAGATAATTTTTTACCGCCTTTAACCCTAATACTAGACATTAAAATCTTCTTTTGGTCTTTTTTCTGTTTTTATTTTGTTTATGATTTGAGGTCTTCACTTTATTTTTTAGAAATTCACTTGAATCTGTTAAAGGTAAATCTGAATCTCTAAGTTTTAAGTCTCCGTTAGACATATCCAGTAGATGATCAATAATAACTTTATCCTCAACTGAGTCCTTGTTCCAATTAAGAAAACATTTTTTCATGTGGTTAGCTATATTCAAAACAAGTTTGTTCTTTAAATCTCCATCTTCCCATCCAATAGCTATATCTATCATTTTTTTAATATTATTTCCATAAAAACGATATTTGGGATGACTTTGAGGATAATTAAGTTTATTCGGCTTGCTATTTTTATAGATATCCTCTGAAGGTCTTTCAAAAGGACTATCAACATCTAGCTGAAAATCTGACATTATAAATAGTTGAGCCCAAAGTTTATGTTGAAAATCTGGAACATCTCTTAGATGGGGGTTTAGATTACCCATTACACCAATTATAGCCTTTGCCATTTTGTTCCTCTCTGCTTTATCTTTAACCAAAACAGCTTGGTCAACCATTTGATGAACATGCCTTCCATATTCTGGTATAATAAGCTTTTTTCTTTCAGTATTATATTCTAATGAATTCATATCTCGCAATTTAAGAAATTAATTACCAAACTAAAGGCTAATTATATTATCTATATTCTCTATACCCTTGTATATATTGATTACCTCAACAGGTGAATCAGCATA
The DNA here is from genome assembly GCA_902594745.1 of uncultured Bacteroidota bacterium. GTDB lineage: Bacteria > Bacteroidota > Bacteroidia > Flavobacteriales > Flavobacteriaceae > Marisimplicoccus. Next base: position 25,682 of record CACJNF010000006.1, on the reverse strand, counting down.
GTATTCAAACGTCAAGCTCAAAAATTTATTGTTTGACGAGGATTTTAAAGATTTTTTTCCTTCGTAATTATTTAGATATTTTTTTAAATGATCATATTCTTCACTCTTGTCTTTAACAATAAATTTAAATATGTAAATACCTGGCCAATCCTGAGATTCAAGTAGCTGATCTTTAAATCTTGAATAAAAATCTTCGGATTTAGTGCTTTTATTAGACAAGGCAATTAATTTTGTAATGTGATGCAAATATAATCAATCATTTGTCTGGTATGTTAAATGAGAAAAATAATAAAAGAATAGTTTTAGCTGGAGGGCCAAGTACAGGAAAAACCTCTGTCTTAAATGAACTTAAGAATTTAGGTTTTGTTTGCTTTGATGAGGCTGCTAGAGATATTCTATCAGATTATAGTTTAAAGGGCTCAAGCTTTAAATTAGACCCAATTAAAATTAGCAATGAAATCCTTACAAAGAGAGATAGTGATTTCAATGATGCCTTAAAGATTTCATGTAAAAATGATATTATTTTTTATGATAGAGGTGTGCATGAGATAACTGCATACTTAAGATCTATAAATCAATCAACTGATTACTGGGAAGAGTTACTAAAAAATTATAAGTATGATATGGTCTTTATTTTTCCATCTTGGAAAGAGATATATACTAAAGATGATAATAGAATTGAGGAATACGAAGAAGCAATGAAAATTTCTCCATTTATATATCAAATATATGATGAATCTTCAATATTTAGTGTTGAAGTTCCAAATATTAGTGTTAAAGAAAGGGTAGAATTTATTATGAACAATATTCAATGAAAAAAACAAAAATAATTTTTTTTGGAACTCCAGATTTTGCTGTAAAATCATTAAAAGTAATAAATGACAATTTTGATGTTGTATGTGTTGTTACTTCACCAGACCAAAAATCAGGAAGAGGGTTAAAAATTAATGAAAGTGAAGTTAAAAGGTTTTCATCTGATAATAATATCCCAATTAAACAACCTGAGAACCTTACAAATAATGATTTTTTGAATGAAATTTCATATTTAGATGCTGAATTATTTATTGTTGTTGCATTTAGAAAATTACCAAAAGAAGTATTTTCAATTCCAGCGCTTGGTACAATCAATCTTCATGCGTCTCTTCTTCCTGACTATAGAGGAGCTGCACCAATTAATTGGGTTTTAATAAATAATGAGAAAGTTACAGGTGTTACAACTTTTTTTATTAATGAAAGAATTGATCATGGAGACATTATTTTAAAAGAAGAGATTATAATAAATGATGACGATGATTTTGAAAGCCTTTATAATAAACTATCAATTATTGGTTCAAAGGTTTTGTTAAATACAATTAAGATTGTTGCTAGCGGTAAAGCTAAAATTCAGAAGCAAGACGAAAATAAAGATTTAAATATGGCCCCTAAGTTAAATGCAAGAAATACAAGAATTAACTGGAATGATAATATTGATAAAATTTTGGGGATGATTAGAGGTCTATCACCTAAGCCTGGCTCCTGGACAATTTTAAAAAATGGAGACAAAGAGATTAGAGTGAAGATTTTAAAAGCAAGTTCACTGAGTAGAAGTGATTTTAGAGAATCATCTATTGGAAAAGTATTCGTTATTAAAGATGAAATTCACATTAATTCAAAAGATGGAATTATAAATTGTACTAAAATTCAGCTCGAGAACAGGAAAGAGATGCTGGCAAAAGATCTTCTAAATGGTTATAAATTTGATGAAAATTCCCGTGTTTACTAGTAAAATCAGGCATATTATCAACAAAAACAGCATATTTATTAACAAAAATTGAGTTTTAAGCCCTTATTTATTGGGACTTACCTATAAACCTATATCTTTATTTAAACATTAAAATTAAGTGATATGAACAAATCAGAATTAATTGATGCTATGGCAGCTGACGCTGGTATTTCAAAAGCATCAGCGAAAAAAGCTCTAGAATCTTTTCTAGGGAGTGTAAGTTCAACTTTACAAGGTGGTGGAAGAGTTTCACTAGTTGGTTTCGGATCTTGGTCAGTTTCTCAAAGAGCTGCGAGAGATGGTAGAAACCCACAAACTGGTGCAACAATTAAAATCCCAGCTAAGAAAGTTGTTAAATTTAAAGCTGGAGCTGAACTATCAAGCTCAGTGAACTAAGTTTTAAATTCATTTAAAAAATGTGTAAAAGAGCTTCATTTTGAAGCTCTTTTTTTTATTATGAAAGGCAAAATTTTAATTTCATCACCAAGTTTACTTAGTGATATGATATTTTATAAATCTATTATATTGATAGTAGATGAAACTGATGAGGGTCATACTGGTTTCATTTTAAATAGACCAGGAGGTCTCTTTTTAATTAAAAATAAAAACAATTCCTTTGGAAAGAAGTATGAATTTAACTTCGGTGGTCCAGTATCTGAACATACATTTTATATAATTAGAAATCATAATATATACAACGAGAGTCTTATAATTGACGACAACCTTTATTGGGGTAATGATGTGCAACTAATTATAGACCAAGTAGAAGATGGAAAGATTGATTTAGAAGATGTTCTTTTTTTTCAGGGATATTCTGGTTGGGAAACCGAACAGTTAAATGATGAGATTGAAAGCAATAGCTGGATAGTAATTGATAGATTGGATAAGAATATTTTTGATTTAAGAGAGAAAAACAGTTGGAATAAAGTTATTAATGAGCTTGATAATAAATATAGAATTTGGTCAAATTCACCTGACGATATTTCTTTAAATTAAGAAGACCCCAGAACTTGCTTTAAATCAGAAATAAGACTATCCCACAATAATTTCGCCTCTTCAATTTCTTCTTCATCAGAGAAATCAGTAACTATTAAGGAGACATCTTTAGTAATTTCATCCATTTGAATTCTGAATTCAAAAAAATAGTCCTCTTCATCAGATTCTCCATTTATCCATTGAAACCTAATCTTTTCATTTTGTTTCTTAGATAAAACTCTTGCATACTCCTCTGATTCACCCCAAAAAAAAGTGTATTTTTCTCCCCTATAGTTTACATCATCAGAAAACCACTCTGAGAGTCCAGATGGAGTTGACAAGTATTGGAATAGTAATTGAGGAGATGATTGAAAATCATATTCCAAAACAAATTCTTTCTTTTGACTCATTGGATTTAAATTGAAGTCAATATATTAAAAAAAGTTAGTATTTACATTAATAAACAAATTTTTAGCTTCACAATGTTGATATTTGTTTCATATATTTGCATTTCTTAAATTTGGCGAGGTAGCTCAGTTGGTGAGAGCGTCGGATTCATAACCCGGAGGTCGGGAGTTCAAATCTCCCTCTCGCTACAAAAAGTCTATTATGTTAAATAAAACTCTTTATATCGGTATTAGCTTAACTCTAGTTTTAGCTTGTTCTAAGTCAAATGAATTAGACTCAGATGATGTCATCATTGAAGAAGAGTTTGAACAATTATACAGCTGTGTTAGCTACAGTGACGTTTTAGACCCAAAAACAACAAACCAAGACGATTTAATGCAGTATTGGGATAAATTTGTTGCTGACGTAAAGTGCACCAGAGGGCAGGACTTTGATGAACAACATTCTCAATTAAACATTTTTTTCGAATACAGAACTGCTGCTCAAATTTCACAAGGTGTAACCCCTGATCATATTGCATACTCTACTTTCTCTGGATATTGCAATGATGCTATTGTTAATGTTGGTGTACTGTATAACGAATGGACTGAGAAAAACCTTCTACAAAGACTTTGGATTATGTATCATGAATTTGGTCATGATGTATATAAATATGAACACAGCTCAAGCCCAGCTGATATAATGTATCCGTCAAGTACAAGAAGTGATATCGACATAAATGGTTTTATAGAGGCTAAAGATAGAATGTTCAAAAGATCCTTTCCAGGTATCAAATATATTTCATGCCCTACAGACAGCTAATAGTCCTTTTTTATATTCTTTTAGTTTCCTGCTCTAAAAATTCACTTACATATGAGGAAATACCTGAAGAGATATTTTATAGCTGCGCAGATTACAGTAGAGTATCAAACCCTAACTTTGACACTGATGACCTTTACGCATTTTGGGATATTTTTGTAGAAGATGCAAAATGTTCAATGCTTGGAAGTCCTGATTACGATAAATTAAATACAGATGTTGATATCTATTATGAATTTGAATCTGATGCACTTTTTACATCAGGTCAAGTACTTGACTATGGAGCCTATGCCGCTACTTCTTGTGATGATTCAAGAGTAAGAGTGGGCATTGCTTTCAGATACTGGAGTGAAATTAACATATGGGAAAAATTAGGCTTAATGTACCATGAATTTGGTCATGATGTTTTAAGGTTTGGGCATAGCTCAAATCCTGACGATATAATGCATCCTTCCTCACCATTTCCGAATACATATAATGGTTTTATTGAATCAAAGAATAGATTTTTTGAGAAAAAATTTGAGGGATTAAGATATCTAGACTGTAGCTGGTATGAAGGGTACGATGAAGGACTTATTTCGTCAAATCCAATGGATTACCATATTTGTAACATCGGTCATAATTGATTAGTCAGCATATCCCATATGATGTCTTACTAAAGGATTCATTATTCCAAACCATATTGGTGGAATAAGTGATAATAATATAGAAGTTGGATATCCATAAGGTAGATGAGGACAGTCGTCTAAAGATTCTAATACTTGATATTTTTTTGAAGACTTAAAGTGATGATCACTGTGCCTAGTTAGCTCATACAATACAATTCTTCCAATTGTGTGATTTGAATTCCAAGAATGATGAGGCTTTACCCTCTCATATCTTCCATTAGACTCTTTTTTTCTCAAAAGACCATAATGTTCAACATAATTGATTGTCTCTAAAAACAGAAATGAAATTACAGACATTAAAACAGATAACAAAGTAATGTAAAGTCCAAAGTAATAAAATATCATAGCTATGAATAACAGCTGAAATAATGTATAGAAAATCATATCATTTTTAATTGAGAAAAAACTTCTTTTAGAAACTTTCAAAAGTCTTAACTGAATTTTCCATGCACTTATATATGTCCTAACAACTGATGTTATCCAAAAACTATAAAGGTTTTGCTTATACCTTGCTGTAGCGGGGTCTTCTGGGGTTGCAACATTTATATGATGTCCAAAGTTGTGCTCAATGTAAAAGTGCATATATTGACATGGAAGATATAGAAGTTTTGAGCAGGTTCTAGCAAATAATGACCTTCTGTGACCCAACTCGTGTCCTACATTAATTCCATTAGTAGCCATAACTATACTTGCAGATAGAATTATACCTACAATATCCGAAATTGAAGTAGTCAAAATTAACTTATCAAGTGAGAAAAAGAAAATTCCAAAAACAATCGGAATATTTAAATACAAAAGAATATCAAAAAAAGGATCTAATAGTCTGTTTGCTTTTTCTTGCTCTGTATATTTTTCATCACTTCTTTTAACAAGAACTTCCAAGACAGGTATAAAAACAAATGTGTAAATAACAGCTAAATAATTATAGAAACCACCAATTGATATACCTAAAAATGCCATAAAGGCAATTGAATATGACATTAAATATTTCAAATCTTTCATCACAAATTATTAGCTTTTATTAAATTTAGTGCAGAACCATTTTTATACCACTCTATTTGTTGAGAGTTGAAGGTATGATTAAGTTTTATAATTTCTTTTGATTGATCTTTGTGGACTATTTCTAGACTTAATTGATTACCAGGAGAAAATGACTCCAGATCTATAAAGTTAAAAGTATCTTCTTCTTGTATTTTATTATAATCAAACTCATTGTCAAAAGTTAATGCAAGCATTCCCTGCTTCTTTAAATTAGTCTCATGAATTCTTGCAAAAGATTTAACGATAACTACCTTAATTCCTAGATGTCTTGGCTCCATAGCAGCATGTTCTCTTGATGAACCTTCTCCATAATTATGATCTCCTACAACAATTGTATCAATATCATTTTTCTTGTAAAATCTTTGAGTCTCAGGAACAGGACCATAATTACCTGTGATTAAGTTCTTAACACTGTTAGTTTTCATATTGAAGTGGTTAACTGCTCCAATTAAGCAGTTATCCGATATATTGTCAAGATGACCTCTAAATCTTAACCATGGACCTGCCATAGAAATGTGATCTGTCGTACACTTACCGTGAGCTTTAATAAGCAGCCTTGCATTCATTATATTTTTTCCATCCCAAGGAAGAAAAGGTTCAAGTTTTTGAAGCCTTTGAGATTCAGGATTAATTATAATCTCTATGTCTTTACCATCAATAGGAGGCTCTATATAACCATTATCTTCACATGCAAAACCTTTAGAAGGTAACTCATCTCCAACTGGTGGACTGAGAATAATTTCTTCACCATCCTCATTTATTAGCTTATCTGACAAAGGGTTGAAGTCAAGTTTACCCGAAAGAGCAACTGCCATCACCATTTCAGGAGATGAGACAAATGCATGAGTGTTTGGGTTACCATCTGCCCTTTTTGCAAAGTTTCTATTAAAAGAGTGTATTATAGAATTCTTTTCAGATTTATCTTCACCTTCCCTATTCCATTGTCCAATACACGGTCCACATGCATTGGTAAAGATTTTACTTTCAAGTTTTTCAAAAATATCAATAATCCCATCTCTTTCAGCTGTAAACCTTACTTGTTCAGACCCAGGATTGATTCCAAGTTTAGATTTGATTTTTATTTTATTATCTAGAGCTTGTTGTGCAATTGATGCAGCTCTTGATAAATCTTCATAAGATGAATTTGTACAGGAACCTATCAAACCCCATTGAATATCATTAGGCCAACCCTCAGATTCAACTTTAGCCTTCATCTCACTAACTGGTGTGGCTAGGTCTGGAGTAAAAGGCCCATTTATGTGAGGAGATAATTTATCTAGATCAATTTCAATGATTTGATCATAATATTTTTCTGGATTTTTATAGACTTCATTATCAGATCTTAATTCATGTTTGATAACACTAGCAGCTTCAACTACATCTTGCCTATCTGTTGAAATAAGATATCTTTCCATTGAATCATCATAGGCAAAAATGGATGTTGTAGCTCCAACCTCAGCACCCATATTACAAATTGTTCCTTTACCAGTACATGAGAGGGATTCAGCACCATCTCCAAAATACTCTATTATATAACCTGTTCCACCTTTTACAGTTAGAATTCCAGCAACTTTCAGTATAACGTCCTTAGCTGAAGTCCAACCATTAAGATTACCTGTTAACTTTACTCCTATCAATTTTGGAAACTTTAATTCCCATGGCATTCCAGCCATTACATCTACAGCATCGGCACCACCTACTCCAATAGCTACCATACCAAGTCCGCCAGCATTAACAGTATGTGAATCAGTACCTATCATCATACCTCCTGGAAAAGCATAATTTTCAAGTATTACTTGATGAATAATTCCAGCTCCTGGCTTCCAAAATCCTATTCCATATTTCCTTGAAACAGATTCCAAAAAATTGAAAACTTCAGAACTAACTTTGTTAGCATTTTGTAGATCTTTTTGAGCACCAGATTGTGCAAGAATTAAATGATCACAATGAACAGTAGTCGGAACTGCTACTTTTTCCTTTCCCGCCTGCATAAATTGAAGTAAAGCCATTTGCGCTGTTGCATCTTGACATGTAACTCTATCTGGTCCAAAATCAACATAATCTGATCCTCTTTCAAAAACTTTTTCATTATTTCCATCCCACAGATGCGAATAAAGAATTTTTTCTGATAATGTCATTGGTCTTCCTAAAAGCTTTCTAGCTTTCTCGATTTTAACTGACATTTCTGAATATACTCGCTTGATTACATTAATATCAAAAGCCATATTAATTTTTTTCAAAAATAACACTTTATTATTTACTCAACTCAACAATTTCTTTAATAATATTAAAATTAGAATGAGGTGAATCATTAAGGTTTATTGCAGACAGATGAATTTCATTAAAGCTTGATCTATTAAATTTTTGGAAATTACCCAAGTTAACTCCACCACCTGGCATTATTGTAATTCTACCATTTGAAATTTTATTATAATTTATAAGATTTTCTAACCCTTTTTCTGCACTTAATTCATGACCTGAACATAGTATTCTATTAAAATCTTTTTCTATTAATAGCTCAATAGATTCTTCTTGATTACTAAGGAAATCAAATGCCCTATGAAATGTTAATTCAAAACCCTTTGTGATTTTTCTGAACTCTGATAAAATATCAGAGTTTAAACTTCTATCTTTTTCCATAAATCCGATAACAAACCCGTTAACATTATATGTTTTATACAAGTTGATTTTATTAATCATAATATCATATTCTTGATCATTAAAGATAAAATCACCTCCTTTTGGCCTTATCAATACATTTATTGGTAATAATGAAACTTTTATAGCTTCGTGAAGAAATTGTTCAGATGGGGTTACTCCACCTACACTGTAATTTTCGCATAATTCTATTCTATGTGCTCTTGCATTTTGAGCATTTAGAATTGACTCTATTGATGTTGCACATATTTCAATAATCATATTTTATAATTATTACTTAAGAGTTTAAATTAAAAATAATTAAATTTCGAGTGGTTTATGGAGATTTTGAATACAAAAAAGAAATACGATGCTATTATTGTAGGTTCAGGAGCTGCTGGTGGTATGGCAACAAAAATCTTATCTGATGCTGGCTTAAACATAGCACTTATTGAAGCTGGACCGTATTTTGATCCTGCAGATCCTAAACAACAAACTCAATTAAAATGGACTTGGGAATCTCCCAGAAGAGGATCTTCTGTTACAAGGAGGTTTGGGGACTTTCATATGTCATATGGAGATTGGAAAGTTGATGGTGAGCCATATTCGTCAAAGGAAAACACAAATTTTATGTGGTGGAGATCAAGAATGCTTGGAGGCAGAACAAATCACTGGGGAAGAATTGCATCTAGATTAGGACCTAAGGATTTTAAGTGTAAGGATAATTATGGTATTGATCAAAATTGGCCAATTTCATATGAAGATATTAAACCATATTATGACAAATTAGATAAATTGATTGGTGTATTCGGCACAAAAGAAAGTCTACCAAACGATCCAGACGGGTTTTTTCTTCCACCTCCAAAACCACGTCTACACGAACTTTATTATATCAAAGGTGCTAAGAAAGCTGGAATAAATGTAATTCCTTCAAGACTCTCAGTACTTACAAAAAGAATTAATAATGAAAGAGGTCTTTGTTTTTATTGTGGCCAATGTGAAAGATCATGCTCTGTCTATGGTGACTTCTCTGCTAGCTCATGTTATGTTATTCCTTCTCTGAAAGGTGGATTTGTAGATCTTTATACTGATTCAATGGTTAGAGAAATAACTACTGATAAAAATGGAAGGGCAACTGGAATATTATACATAAACAAAAAGAATGGTAAGGAATATAAATTAGAATCTAAACTAGTAATACTTGGAGCATCATCATGTAGCAGTGCAAGAATTCTGTTAAATTCAAAAAGCAGTGCGCATCCAAATGGTCTAGGAAACAGTAGTGGGTTAATTGGCAAATATTTACAAGACACAGTCGGTACTTCAAAACAAATCTTTATCCCTGAACTTATGAATAGGGAGACATATAATGAAGATGGAGTTGGTGGAGCTCATGTTTACACTCCATGGTGGTTACATGATAAAAAACTTGATTTTCCTCTGGGATATCATATTGAAACCTCCTATAGAAATTTAGGAATGCCTCAGTTTGGAGTTGGTGGATATATACCAAATGATTTTAATAAGTTTTTTGGGTTAAGAGTTGGTGGATATGGAGATCAAATCAGAAAAGATGTGAAAAAATATTGGGGATCAACAATCTCTTTAGAAACTAGAGGTGGTGCTTTGCCTAATGTTAATAATTATTGTGAAATAGATAATAACAAGAAAGATAAGTTTGGTATACCGGTATTAAAGTTTAATTACAACTGGTCTGATTCTGAACTAAAACAGGCAAAACATGCTCAAGATACTTATGAAGAGTTGGCTTATAATATGGAAGGTATTATATTGGGAGATAAGCCAGGAAAAGATCAAAATTATGGGATTTCTACTCCAGGATCAATAATTCATGAGGTTGGAACAACAAGGATGGGAGATAACCCTAACACTTCTGTTGTAAATAAGTATGAGCGTCTTCATGATGTAGATAATGTATATGTTGTAGATGCAGGGCCTTTTGTTTTTAAAGGTGATAAGAATCCTACATGGACAATCATGGCACTAGCATGGAGAACTTCTGAACATATAATTTCAGAGCTAAAAAAACAAAATATTTAATGAAGAGAAGAGACAGCATTAAAACTATTTTACTTTCAGCTATTGGAACTTCAATAACACTGGAAAGCTGTATATCTCCTGAAGGTGAAAATATAGCAGATAAAGTTTGGGAATACCAATATGGGAGGACAGCTTATGAAAAAGGTAGAGATGAGAAATTCTTGAACGCAGTATTTTTTAATGATAATGAGCTAAGTACTATTGAAAAAATTGCGAATATTATTGTTCCTCCTAATGAGTTTGGTGATATTAAAGATGCAGGAGTTGTTGAGATGATTGAGTTCATTGCAAAAGATTGGAGTACACCAGCACATAATAATTATGGAGAAAATGTTTTAAGAAAAGGATTAACTGTTTTAGATGAATTATTTCAAAAAGAATTTGGTAAAACCATTCTTGAATGTTCTGAGGATGAGATTAAAACAGTTTTTGATAAAATTTCCTTTCAAGATAATATTAGCGACGAACTTTCAGAGGCTGCTAGCTTTTTTGCAACATACAGATACTTTGTTGTTACTGGGTGGTTTACATCAAAGGTAGGAATGAAAGACCTAGGTTATAAAGGAAACATTCCTAATGTTTGGGATGGAGTACCAGATGAAGTATTAAAAAAACATTCTGTATCATATGATGATGAGTGGATATCGAAGTGTGTTGACCAATCAAAAAGAAACGAAACTGCAAAATGGGATGAGGAAGGAAACCTCTTGACATAAATAAACCTGTATGAGAGTGCGATTGCGTAAACTCCTAAAAACAGGATTAAGGCTAATCAAATATTCAAGGATCTATTCAAGATAGCTTGCTTTAGCATTTAAACTCACCTTTCTTAATTTAATACTCGTTGAGTTTACCAAAAATCACTCATACAGGTTAAGTTAAATGTATGAAGTTTAAATTGAATTATCAATATTATTTATCATTTTTAATACCATTTTTTCTAATTCAATATCTGAGTCATTAGACTTGGATTTATTTTGAAGACTTTTTGCAGCAAATTGTATACAACTCATAGCTAAGAGATCCTGTTTATCTCTAACTGAATAGTTTTCTTCAAGATTTTTAATAGTTTTTTCAATAAGCTTTGCCGCTTCCCTAAAATAGAATTCTTGAGATCTTTCAACTGTAAGGGGATATAATCTATCACCTATATTTAGCTTTATTTTTATACTATCGTTTTCCATAAATTATTAAACTGAAATTCTTTCAATGCAATAGTCAATTTCTTGAATTAAATAATCAATTTTATTTTTAAAATATTGTTTATTTTCACTATCGTCAGATATAGCACTGACTAACTTAAGTTGTTTCTCTTTTGCTTGTATAACTTTTATTTTATTCTCTAGATCTTTATTTGATTTTACCAGATATTCATTCTTACTCTCAAGTTCTTGATTTAACTTTTTTAGTTCATTTAATTTGGCTAATAATGTATTGAGTTTTTCATTTAAAGAGTTTAAGTTATTTACTAGCATATTAGATAAATATTATTTTAATGATTTCAATTTATAAAAATCTTAATTTAAATTTGAAATGGAATGAGGTTTTTTCAAAAATTATTAACCAAATTATTGGTTCTTTTTTCATCTATTGTTATTCACTCCCAAGAAGTTGACTTTCATCCACCTATAGATGCTCCATTTAATCTATCAGGAACATTTGGAGAATTTAGATCTAGATTTCATACTGGCATTGATTTTAAGGGTGGTGAAGGAATAAACATTTTTAGCATAGAAGATGGATATATTTCTAGAATTGAAGTTAGTCCTAGCGGATATGGAAAGGTAGTTTACATAACTCATCCAAACGGTTATAGCTCTGTATATGCTCATTTGAGTAGATTTAGCCCAGACATTGAGAAATATATTAAATCTGAACAATATAGATCTCAATCTTTCACAGTAAAAAAGTTTCCAAAAAAAGATCAAATACAAGTTAAAAGAGGAGAGTTACTAGGTTACTCAGGAAATACTGGAAGATCATTTGGTGCTCATTTACATTTTGAAATACGAGATACTAATTCTCAAGATGCTTTAAATCCACTTATGTTTAATTATACATATGAAGATCTTGAAAGACCAATAATTAGAGGGCTATATACTATTAATGAAAACAATACTCTTGTTAGAGATTTACCTAAAAGAATCAGGATATCTAAAACCAATGATTCAACTTATGTTGCTGATAATATAATATTTAATGGAGATATAGGGTTTGGTATAGATATTTATGATATACAGTACAAAAACTTATTTAACAGAAATGGTGTGTACAAAGTTGAACTTCTAATTGATTCAATTCAGAAGTTTTCTTACAGTATGGATAGAATTAAGTTTAGTGAAAATCATTATAAAAAACTTATGTATGATTATTTATCTCTAGTTAAAAATAATAGAAGGGTTTTAAAGGTTTATACACCTCCTAGGTCTAATTTGTCATTTTTAAAAACAAATGACTTTAATGGTATTATTAAATCTAATGAGATTACTGATAGTAAAGTAAATATTAAAGTAACAGATTGGAACAACAATTCATCTTATCTTAAATTTAAAATTATAAGCGCTGATTCCCTAAAATCCAATAAACCGTTAAATGGAATTGAAATATTGACCAATCAAAAATATGTTATTAATAAGGGAGAATCATTTGTTGAAATTAATAAAAATACGTTCTATGAAGATGTGCTTCTTAATATAACTTCTAAGGATGATACTATTGATTTAGGTGAAGAAATAACTCCTTTTCGATCTTCAGTTAAATTAAAGATACCTATTGATAAAAATATAGATTCGCTCAGGTTAAGTCAAACTTTTATTGGTAAAATTGTGAACAACAAGATTAATTATATAAGCTCTAAGATTAATGATTCATATATTACAGCCAATACTTCATCATTGGGAAGGTATATAATTTCAAGAGATTCTATATTACCAGAAATTAGACCGATAAATTTTAAAAATAAATCGAACGTTAGGTCCAATAAAACACTAAGACTAAGGATAAAAGATGATAAATCTGGAATTAAAAACTATAAAGCTTACATAAATGGAAAATGGGCATTGTTTGAATATGAACCTAAGCAAAATTTAATTTTCCATGATTTATCTGATTCAGTTATTGAAGATGGAGAAAATGATTTATTAATTGAATTTGAGGATGGTGTAGGTAATAAACAGACCTACAATACTAAAATTTATTACTAGCTATTTATAAAGTCTTGAAGGGTTTCGATTAAATAATCAACTTCTTCTATTGAATTATTATGAGAGAATGAAAATCTTATAGATGGTAGGTTCTTGAACTTTTTATTTTGTATTTCATTAAGAACATGCGATCCACTTGAACTACCTGATTGACATGCACTTCCTTTAGAGCATGCTATACCTTTCAAGTCAAGATGAAAATCGAGCATTGAAGCTTTATCATTAGATATAGGAAAGCAAACATTTAATACAGTATATGTACTTTTTTCTAGATCTCCAGACATTCCATTATAGTGAATATCGGGGAAAAGATCATTAAGTTTTTCAATCATATGTCTTTTGATTGATTTAACATGCTCAGTTTCTTTATCTAAGTTTTGAATAGAGATCTCTAGAGCTTTGGTCATACCAACAATGTTATGAACAGACTCAGTACCTGCTCTAAGTCCCCTCTCTTGAGGACCACCACAAATAAAAGATTTAATTTTTGTTGATTTATTTATATATGTAAAACCAACACCTTTGGGACCATGGAATTTATGACCAGCAGAAGATAAAAAATCAATATTTAATGAACTTAAATCAATTGGATAGTGCCCAACAGCTTGAACTGCATCGGAATGAAAATAAGCATTATGTTTTCTACATAATTCTGAAACTGATTTTACATCAAGAATGTTACCAATCTCATTATTTATATACATCAAAGACACAAGCTTAGGCTCATTATTTGATTTTAATATACTTTCAAGGTCCTCTATATCGACCTCTCCTTCATCCTTTAGGCTAAGATAATGTACTTTTACATCTTTACTTTCAATTTCTTCAAGAGTATGAGTTATTGCATGGTGTTCAATTTTTGATGATATTACATGTTTTACTCCAAGGTCTTTAACAGCACATTTGAGTATTGAGTTGTCAGATTCTGTACCACCTGAATTAAAAATGATTTCTCCTGGTTCACAATTTAAAATTTTAGCAATTGATTTTCTAGATGTTTCAATATATGATTTAGCTGATCTTCCATAAGAATGAGTAGAGGATGGATTTCCAAAACAGTTTTTTAAAACATCAGAGATTTCATCAACCACCTCATCTCTCACTTTTGTAGTTGCTGCATTGTCAAAATATACTTTCATATACTTTTATTCAAATTCTTTAATTGTTGAAGTTATGATACTAACACAGTCATACAATTGATCTTCAGTCATAACAAGAGGAGGTGCGAACCTTATTACATTTCCATGGGTAGGTTTAGCGAGTAAACCATTGTCTCTTAGTTTTAGACAAATATTCCAAGCAGTTTGACTGTCTTCAGAATCGTTTATTACAATTGCATTTAATAACCCCTTACCTCTAACTAGTTTAACTATTTTACTTGATTTGATATATTTATTCATTTCGGATCTAAATATTTCACCAAGAAATCTTGCATTTTGAGCTAATTTTTCATCAATTATTATTTCAAGAGCCTTCTTTGCAATACTTGCTGCAAAAGGATTTCCACCGAAAGTACTACCATGTTGGCCAGGCTGAATAACTTCCATTATTTCAGAGTCACACAGAACAGCTGATATAGGATACGTTCCTCCGCTCAATGCTTTTGCAAGAATTAATATATCTGGTCTAACATAAGTTGATTGCTGCTCACAGGAAGATTCACAGCTACAATTACCACAAGATGCAAGCAAAGATCCAGTCCTACCAAGACCAGTCTGAATTTCATCAGCAATCATAAGAACATTATATTCTGAACATAAGCTTCTGACTTTTTTCAAGTATTCAGGTTCAGGCACATTAACACCTGCCTCACCTTGAATAGGTTCAACCAAAAATGCTACAATATTTTTATCTTTTTTAAATTCATTTTCCAAAGCACTAATTTCTCCATGAGGTATGTGGATAAATCCAGGTGTATGAGGGCCAAAAAAATCTTTAGATCCAGGGTCAGTAGAAAATGAAATTACAGTTGTTGTCCTTCCATGAAAATTATTGTTACAAACAACAATTTTTGCTTGATTCTCATCAACTTTCTTTTTTAAGTATCCCCATTTTCTTGATAATTTAATTGAAGTCTCAACACCTTCAGCACCTGTATTCATGGGAAGTAACTGATCAAATCCAAATAACTTTGTTGCAAACTCCATATATTCACCAAGCTTATTATTATGGAAAGCTCTTGATGTTAAGGTAAGCGTCTCTGCTTGATTTTTTATTAAACTAACTAATTCGGGATGACAATGACCTTGATTAACAGCTGAATAAGCTGATAGAAAGTCATAATACTTTTTCCCATTTACATCCCACATAAATACACCCTCACCCTTTTCTAAAACAACTGGAAGTGGATGGTAATCGTGGGCACCATATTTCTTTTCGAGATCTAGGTGAAATTGCGATAAATCTTTTGAGGTTTTTTCTATCAATTTAAATGAATTTTGATTTGTTATAAATATAGTAATTTTGAAAATATTTAATCTCATGATTAAGAGGTATCATAATATTCTTTTCTTATTAGTAATAATTATTCTTGGATGCGAGAAAGATGACATTTGCATTGAGGGGTCAGAAAATACTAGCAGAATAACCATAGGGTTTATTGACTTCGAGAATAAGTCATCTAAGGGTATTAATTTAAATACTATAAGAGGTATTGGTATAGACTCTATTATTGAGGATTTTAATGGAGATAAATTAAAGCTTCCCTTAATGGTAAATTCAAATAAAACAAAATACGTATTTGAATACAACGAAACATTAGACACTCTAATTTTGCATCATCAAACAGTACATAAATACCTTAATAGATCTTGTGGATATATATCAAATTTTATTGTAAAATCAGATACTGAGATATCAAAAAATCAAGGTTGGATAAAAGAAGTAAGTATAGAAAATGATTCGATTTTTAATGAAGAAAAAACAAATATTCTTATTCATTATTAGCTTCATCTTTTCACTTAACTCTATATTTTCTCAAACAGAAAATATAGAAGGTGACAGTTTAATAAAGAAAGACAAATTATTGAATATAAATAAATTACGGTTTGGTATTGATTTATCGAACCCAATAATATCTTCATCTAATAATGATAACTTAAGCTACGAAATTGTGGGAGATTTACAAATAACTGATGATCTTTATTTAGCTGCTGAATATGGATCGATTGATAGATATATTGAAGATGAGAATATTAATTTTAATTCAGTTGGTAATTATCTAAAAATAGGATTTGATTTTAACATGTTCAATAATTGGGTTGGAATGGATAACTCAATATATATCGGTCTTAGATATGCTTCATCTTCGTTCTCAAACAAAGTTGATAGCTATACAATTAGAAGTGGTGATGCCTATTTTTCAAATTTAGTTGATAACGGTTATGAGAATATAATTCACAATAATTTAAACGGAAACTGGGTTGAGATTGTGACAGGGGTTAAAGTTGAAACATTTAAAAATATATATCTTGGAATTAGCTTAAGATTAAATAAATTATTATCAGACACAAAACCTTCAAATTTTGATAATCTTTTTATTCCAGGATTTAACAAGGTAACTGATGATAACACTTGGGGAAGTGGATTTAATTACACTTTAACTTATTCAATACCATTTAAGAAAAGAAAATAAATTCTAGCAAATCTATTATTATCTGAGTTAAGAAAAATGAAATAAATCTAAACCTTTACCATGAACAAAGAAACCCTAAATAAAATTATTAGAAATAGAAAAACAATTTATCCTACGCAGTTTTCAGACAAAGACATTCCAAAGACCGTAATAAATGAAATATTAGAAAATGCTATACATGCTCCTACACATAGGATGACTCAACCCTGGTTTTTCAAGGTATACAAAGGAAAATCAAAAAATGTTTTATGTGAAATTATTCAGAAAATAGATAAAGAGAAATATTCAGCGGTTAAGATTAATAAGTTTATTGAAAAAGTTAAATCATCAGATACTATTATTTCAGTTTGTATGACCAAGGATGAGAGTAATCGTGTCCCAGAATGGGAGGAGATTGCTGCTGTATCTATGGCAGTTCAAAATATGTGGTTATCATGTTATGTAAACAATATTGGTTCATATTGGAGTACACCTGCTCTTAAAGATGATTATGCAAAACACTCAGGCTTGAATAGTAATCAGAAATCATTAGGGTTTTTCTTTATGGGAAGTTATAAGCATATTGAGACTCCTAAAGTAAGAGATGGACTAGATAGTAAAGTAGAGTGGGTATAAAAAAAAACCCCTAATTAAAGGGGTTTTGTTTTATAAGATAAAGGCGGCGACATACTCTCCCACTAATAGCAGTACCATCTGCGCTGATAGGCTTAACTTCTCTGTTCGGTATGGGAAGAGGTGAGCCCTATCGCTATAACCACCTTAAAATTTTATTAAGGTCATATAACATTTGAAAATATCAAGTTAACAATTAAGAAAGTTTGCTACAATAGACTTACGGGTAATTAGTATCACTCAGCTATGACATTACTGTCTTTACACTTATGACCTATCAACGTTGTAGTCTCCAACGACCCTTAAAAGAAATCTCATCTTGAGGTTGGTTTCGCACTTAGATGCTTTCAGTGCTTATCCATTCCCGACATAGCTACCCGGCG
>CACJNF010000006.1:0-5000 GCA_902594745.1 uncultured Bacteroidota bacterium | reverse complement strand
GTGACATATCTTCAATATGCCGGGTTGCCCCATTCGGAGATCTGCGGATCAAAGTGTTTGTGCCACTCCCCACAGCTTATCGCAGCTTATCACGTCCTTCATCGCCTCTGAGAGCCAAGGCATTCCCCTTACGCTCTTAATTAGCCTATTGTAACTTTTCAAAAGTTACAAGTAACTCTTAACTCTTTCTTAAATTGTAAAATTATTTTGTATTTAATAATAACAGTATTAAATACATATTTACGTTAACTCTGTACAATCTCAAAAAACTATCAAATTGGATAACAGAATAGTTTATGAATTGTACTTGATATTTTCAATATGTCAATGAACTCTTAATCTTAATTTACATTAAGAATAGTGGAGAATGTGGGAGTCGAACCCACGACCTCTAGAATGCAAATCTAGCGCTCTAGCCAGCTGAGCTAATCCCCCTTTTCCTTTATGGAATTTAGTAGTCTCGGGCAGACTCGAACTGCCGACCTCTACATTATCAGTGTAGCGCTCTAACCGGCTGAGCTACGAGACTCTATTAGAGATACTATAAGGGTTATTAAAAAAAATGACAGCTAGCAAACGCAAAGGATTGATGCTATAGTCAAAGTCGTCTTTCTCTAGAAAGGAGGTATTCCAGCCGCACCTTCCGGTACGGCTACCTTGTTACGACTTAGCCCCAGTCACTAGTTTTACCCTAGGCAGCTCCTTTCGGTCACCGACTTTAGGTACCCCCAGCTTCCATGGCTTGACGGGCGGTGTGTACAAGGCCCGGGAACGTATTCACCGGATCATGGCTGATATCCGATTACTAGCGATTCCAGCTTCACGCAGTCGAGTTGCAGACTGCGATCCGAACTGAGACCGGTTTTAAAGATTAGCTCCTATTCGCATAGTGGCTGCTTTCTGTACCGGCCATTGTAGCACGTGTGTAGCCCAGAACGTAAGGGCCGTGATGATTTGACGTCATCCCCACCTTCCTCACGGTTTGCACCGGCAGTTTCGCTAGAGTTCCCAACTTTACTTGATGGCAACTAACGATAGGGGTTGCGCTCGTTATAGGACTTAACCTGACACCTCACGGCACGAGCTGACGACAACCATGCAGCACCTTGTAAGTAGTCCGAAGAAAGATTCATTTCTGAATCATGCAACTTACATTTAAGTCCTGGTAAGGTTCCTCGCGTATCATCGAATTAAACCACATGCTCCACCGCTTGTGCGGGCCCCCGTCAATTCCTTTGAGTTTCACTCTTGCGAGCGTACTCCCCAGGTGGGTCACTTATCACTTTCGCTTAGCCACTCAACGTACCAATGTACATCGAACAGCTAGTGACCATCGTTTACGGCGTGGACTACCAGGGTATCTAATCCTGTTCGCTACCCACGCTTTCGTCCCTCAGCGTCAGTATATTGTTAGTAATCTGCTTTCGCAATCGGTATTCTGTGTAATATCTATGCATTTCACCGCTACACTACACATTCTAACTACTTCACAATAACTCAAGTTTGCCAGTATCAAAGGCAGTTCTACCGTTGAGCGGTAGGATTTCACCTCTGACTTAACAAACAGCCTGCGGACCCTTTAAACCCAATAATTCCGGATAACGCTTGGATCCTCCGTATTACCGCGGCTGCTGGCACGGAGTTAGCCGATCCTTATTCTTACAGTACCGTCAGCTTTCCACACGTGGAAAGGTTTCTTCCTGTATAAAAGAAGTTTACAACCCATAAGGCCGTCTTCCTTCACGCGGCATGGCTGGATCAGAGTTGCCTCCATTGTCCAATATTCCTTACTGCTGCCTTCCGTAGAAGTCTGGTCCGTGTCTCAGTACCAGTGTGGGGGATCTCCCTCTCAGGACCCCTACCTATCGGAGCTTAGGTGAGCCATTACCTCACCTACAAGCTAATAGGACGCATGCCCATCTTTTACCGCCGGAGCTTTGCTTATTTACTCATGCGAGTAAATAAGAACATAGAGCATTAATCAAAATTTCTCTTGGCTATTCTCTAGTAAAAGGTAAGTTGCATACGCGTTACGCACCCGTTCGCCGGTCGCCATCAAATTACAAGTAATTTATGCTGCCCCTCGACTTGCATGTATGAAGCCTGCCGCTAGCGTTCATCCTGAGCCAGGATCAAACTCTTCGTTGTAGTATTTTAAATAAATTATACGACTCTGAATTGACTATGTTTCAAAATGTTTGGTTTGCTAGTTTGTATCTTAATTGATACGCGCTGTCATTTTCAATATTTTCAATGAACTAACAAAAAAAATTTATTGCAGTCAGCAATAAATCTTTTTGCGGCTGCAAATATAAAACCTTTTTTATTGTTTTTAAACAATATTTTAGATTTTATTTTACTTTTTTTTTGGATGGTAAATTTATGAAATCTTTAAGCGCTAAATGTCAATGTTTTATAATATTTATCAACACTTTTTTAAGACTATTTTTTCTCTTTCCAAAACTCATAAAGAGTATCCAAATCGAAATCTAGAGCATAATCTTGTTTTTCTAATGAACCATCAGAAAATGACCTCTGAAGAATATCCTCAATTAAGTAGTCTTCATAATCATCAAATGGCTCGTACTCATCCTTTAATGAAATTGAATAAAAAGATGCAGCAGTATTGTATAAGAGAGCTCTAAACTTGTTTCTATATTCGGAGACAATTTTATGAGCGGTCAATCCTGTTTGTCTATTCAATAATTTAACTAAAATTCTTCCTTGAGATCTTGATAATTTTCTTAGTTCATCAGAAAACTCATCATAAACAAACTTTTCGAGTTTTTTCAAATAAAGTCTTTTCTTTCTTTTTGAATTGATTGAATCAACTCTAGAATCAATTCTATTCATTCTTTCTGATGCAAGTTTTGCGTATGGATAAACTTTTTTAACTCTATATCTTAGAATTACATATCTTTTTATCTCCTCATCATTATTAAATTTTAGGGGTTGGAATACTGTTACTTCATCAAGCATAAATGTGTTTGTAGGTATAGAATCTCCTGGAAAAAGAAAATCCAATTCTTCAATATCATCTTGACAGATCAAACTATTTGAAAAAAAGATAAATAATAGAAATAAATAATATTTCATTGTGCAAATTTAATAAGATGTTAAGTAATAATTGTTAATTTTGATTTTTTAAAATTATGAAAGTACTTAACTCAAAATCATTAAAATTTCTTGAAGAATATCTAAACAACGCTGCACCAACCGGATATGAAAGTAATGGTCAAAAAATATGGATGAAATATTTAAAACCATATGTAGACAATTTCATAACTGACAATTATGGGACAGCAGTTGGAGTAATAAATCCAGACAAGAAATTTAAAGTTGTTATCGAAGGACATTCTGACGAAATTTCATGGTATGTTAATTATATAACAGATAACGGTCTAATATATGTTATTAGAAACGGAGGTAGTGATCATCAGATTGCCCCATCTAAATGGGTTAATATTCATACAAAAAAAGGAATAGTAAAGGGAGTTTTCGGATGGCCTGCTATTCATGTTAGGGATTATTCAAAAGAAGCACCCCCAAAAGTTGACAATATCTTTATTGATATAGGAGCAAAAGATAAAAAAGAAGTTGAAAAAATGGGAGTCCATGTTGGATGTGTCATAACATATCCCGATTCATTTCAAATTATTAATAAGAATAAATTTATTTGTAGAGCAATTGATAACAGGGCTGGTGGATTTATGATAGCAGAGGTAGCAAGACTACTAAAAGAAAATAAAGATAAACTTCCATTTTGTCTATATGTTACTAACTCTGTTCAAGAGGAAATCGGTTTAAGAGGTGCGGAGATGATAACAAATACATTAAAGCCAAATGTTGCAATCGTAACTGATGTTACTCATGACACCTCTACTCCAATGATTAATGCAAAGAAGGAAGGAGATGTTAAAATTGGCAAAGGACCTGTAATTTCTTATGCACCTGCAGTTCAAAATAACCTTAGAGAAAAAATTATAAATACTGCTGAAAAAAATAAAATACCATTCCAAAGAGCAGCTTCATCAAGATATACAGGAACAGATACAGATGCATTTGCATATAGCAATGGAGGAGTTCCTTCAGCATTAATATCATTACCATTAAGATATATGCATACTACTGTAGAAATGGTTCAAAGAGATGATGTTGAGAATGTTATTAAATTAATTTACGAGACTTTGAAGAATATTAAAGCTGATGAAAGCTTTAGTTACTTTGATTAATAATTGCCTTGTTAATTTCTTTTATTAATGAAGGTCCTTTATAAATAAAGCCTGTATATAGTTGAATTAAATCTGCTCCTGAGTTTAATCTCTCAATAGCATCATTTGAGCTCATTATACCTCCAACACCAATAATTGGAAAATTGTCTCCCAAGCTTTTTCTTAAATATTTGATTATAGCATTACTCTTATTTGTTAGCAATTTACCACTCATCCCACCTTCCTGGGTTTTATATTTGGAAGTAGCCCCATCTCTAGAAACTGTAGTATTTGTAGCAATAATCCCATCTAGCTTTAAATCTTTTATTAAAACAACAATATCGGCTATTTGCTCTTCATTCAAATCAGGAGAAATTTTAAGAAGCAAAGGTCTTTTATTCATTTGTTTATTATTGAATTTTACTAGTTTTTCTAGGAATGGTTTTAAAAGACTTTTATCATGTAAATCTCTTAAACCTTTAGTATTAGGAGAACTAATATTAATTGCAAAATAGTCAACGAATTCATTAAGCTCTGACAGACATTTCAAATAATCGCTATGAGCATCATTATTTTGAGTAAAATAATTTTTACCAATATTTGCTCCAATAATTATATCTCTTTTTTTCTTTAAATTATCAACTACCTTTGTTAATCCTTTATTATTAAACCCAAGTCTATTAATTAAAGATTTATCTTCAGCTAGTCTAAAAATTCTTTTTTTGGGATTGCCAGGCTGAGGCATTGGGGTAACTGTTCCTATTTCGATAAAGCCAAATCCAAAATTAG
>CACJNF010000005.1 GCA_902594745.1 uncultured Bacteroidota bacterium | reverse complement strand
GTACGTATTATCTCAAAATATCCTATTAATACATTTCTTATTTTTTGGTCTCTTGGCCCTTTTTCTTTAGATTTATTAAAAAATAAATACTATGAAATATATATATTCAATATTAGCTCTTGCGTTAGTTTTTAGCTGTGAGATGCCTGCCGAAGCTACAGATACAAGTGGTGAGCCAGATGCCGCTCACACATCTGCTGAATGGCAAATATGGGCATATTCTACTGCTGCTCCAGCATATATTGCTGCAAATGCAACAGTTTATGATGGTCCTCCTGCTATGGGAGGTAATCTTCTGAGAGAAGGTTCAAATGAATGGACTTGTTTACCTGCAAACCCTAGAGGACAATCTGATCCTGAAAATGGATGGGTTGATGCTCACGAGGCCATGCCTCTTTGTGGAGATGCAGAAGTTTTCAAGTGGATTAGTGCATATTTTGCAGGAGAAGTGCCTGTAATGGATAAAGATGGATATGCATGGATGTTGCACGGAGATATGGGAGAAGATAATACTATGGCTGGTGTTATGACTAAAGAAGAATCTGCTGAAGGTCAATGGATTGAATCAGGTCCTCATTTAATGAGAATGCCTGCTGATCCATCAACTTTAGATGGTATGACTACTGACTTTACATCTGGTGCTCCATATGTTATGTTTGGAGGCACAATATATGCTCATGTAATGTACCCTATGGCGGGTTACTATGATTATCAACCAGAATCTGCACCATAATAAATTATTTTACATTATAAAAAAACCCTCTTAAATGAGGGTTTTTTTTTAAATACTATTTTAATAGTTGTGTTTTGATTAAATTTAGGTAATGGAATACTTATTTACTTTAATAGTTCTTTCTGGATCCCTATTTGGTCTTTATTTTTTGATTAAAAAACAAATTAATAAGAATTCTCAAGATAATAGTAAAGAGCTTGAATCTAAGCTTGAGTCTTTTATTGAAGCATTTAAATTAACCTCCGCTGAAAACTTAAACAAACAACTTCAAGATTCTAAACAAGATCAAAAAAATATGGAGATTAGATTCTCTGAGACAATAAATAAGTTAACTAAAGAGCTTGAAAAGATAAAAGGAACCAATGAACAAGTTTTAACTTTTGCTAATCAGATGAAAACACTCGAGAAAATTTTGGGTAATCAAAAACAAAGAGGGATTCTTGGAGAAATTCAACTTGAAAACTTATTAGCAAATGTACTTCCTCCAGAACTCTTTCAGATGCAATATTCTTTTAATAACGGAGAAGCAGTGGATGCAGTTATTAAAGTTGGTGAATTTATAATTCCAATAGATGCAAAATTTTCCCTTGATAACTATAATAAGATGATAGAGAGTGATGAAACTGAGACAGATAAACTAAATGATCTTGAAAAAAAATTCAAAAATGATATAAAGAATAGGATTGATGAAACGGCTAAATATATAAGACCTAATGAAGGAACTGTTGATTATGCATATATGTTTATTCCTGCTGACGGCTTATATCAAGATCTTCTTAATAATAAAGTAGGTTCGTTAAAAATTAATCAAAGAGATCTAGTTTCTTATGCATATCAAAAGAAAGTAATGATTGTTTCTCCTATGAGTTTATTTCCAATGCTTCAGGTTACAAATAAGGCTCTAAATAATATGAAAGTTGAAGAGTCAATAAATGAAATTCAAATGAATATTGAAAAATTGGGCAATCACTTAAATGCATACTTAACATATCATGAAAAGCTTGGTAATAGTATAAGCACTGTTGTAAATCAATATAATGTTACAAACAAGGAGTTTAAAAAAATAGATAAGGATATAACTAAATTAACTTCTAGTAGGTCAACCATTGGAATTGAAACAGAGAACATTGAGAAACCACTTGTAGAAGAATAAAAAAAGCCCCCCAATTGGAAAGCTTATTTAGTTGCCTATAGCAACACACAACATGCAAATTTAATCAATTTTATGAATTTGACTTTAAATAAATTAAAAAGTCAACTATTGCATCTTTTATTTTACTCAAGTCATTAGTAAAATGATTAATCATTATACTAAAAATATATATTCTGTTTTTATCAGTAATTATATATCCTGAATAGTTGTGATTATTTTTGAGAGTACCTGTTTTTCCCCATACAAAATCTTCTTTATCCTTAATTATATAGTTCTTGGGAAATATCTTTTTTATTCTTTCAAATCCAATTAAATTATATATATCATGTAACGATGAAACTATTGATTTAGGAGTTACCAAATTATATCTTGACAAACCAGATCCATCAAATAATTCAATTTGTTTTGATAAACTTTTGATTAATTCAACCCCTTTATCTACTGAAATAGTGTCATTTAATCGAAAAGAAATATTTGCAGCTATACTCTCTGAAATTAAATTGTCAGAATCCTTGAGGATAGCAGAGTATATATCATCAACCTGGCCACTATTAAGCACATTGTAATCTTTTAATTCTTCTTTTTTAAATTCTACTTTTTTTTCTAAAGCATTTTCAAGCAATCTAATAGTATTTTTTCTTGATGTTATAAATGGAGAATATATTGTATCCCCAGATTTAAATAAAGAGGGATTTATATAAAAATTGTTCTCTATTTCTGATCTATCTATTTGTTTCTTTTGTTCAAAATCAAAGACAATTTTATATGTATTGGGAGTAATTTCTATATCTCCATTGGGTTTTTTTATTGCTTGAATTACATTTCCATAAATTGGCATTTCTGATCGTTCGGCTTGGTAGTAATTATTATAATCATCCCAGGCCCAACCTGGTCCATATTTATCAAGATCAATTTTTGGAATATGATATACTATGTGTTTAAATTTCTTTAAAAATTTTTCTAAGTCTTTATCTATATACTTTGGGTGTGAAAGTAATGGATAACCAGTAGGTGAAATTTTCAAAGTGTCATTATAAACTTTATAATTTAAGATTGGGATTGAGTCTCCGTAATTTATTGAACCCAGGACTGTTAAAATTTTAACGTTTGAAGCTGGAGTCATGTAGATATCGTTTCCTAATCCAACAATCTTTTTGTCCTTATCTATTCGCTTAACAGTAATAGATACAACACTTCCATCTAAGTCATTATTTTTTGATATCCAATTTTCAATTTTTTTAGTAGATATCTGTGAGAATAAACTTGAGGAGAAGAATACTAAAAGAATTATCTTTTTCATTATATCAAGTTAAAAAAAAAGCTCTTATTAAAAGAGCTTTTTTATGCGGTCTGGACGGGACTCGAACCCGCGACCCCCTGCGTGACAGGCAGATATTCTAACCAACTGAACTACCAGACCAAAAGGGATGCAAATATAATTATTTTGATTTATAAAGCTGCATTTATTGCATCTTCATATGTTTTTTTTGGAGCAACTCCTACTTGTCTTGATATTAATTCTCCATCTTTGAACAATAACACAGTTGGAATATTTCTTACTCCATACTTTGCAGCAAATTCTTGATTTGAATCAACATCAATTTTTCCAACAACAGCTTTACCTTCAAACTCTTCACTTAACTCATCAATAATAGGTCCAACCATTCTACATGGCCCACACCATTCTGCCCAAAAATCAACAAGTACAGGTTTGTCTGATTTTAAAACTTTTTCTTCAAAAATTGAATCATTTAACTCTAATGCCATAATAATAATTTTAAGGAGCAAATCTAATATTTATTATTTAAAGAAATACAATTTGATTTAATTTAATTTATATAAAAATTCATCTTCTTCAAGTGATATCAACAGTTCTTTAGATATATTAACTTTAGTGTCTTCAGATATCATATTTAATTTAAATTCATTTTTAGAATCATGTATATCAAAATATACTGGACTAGAACCTTTAAATTTAGACAGAGTAGATTTTAATTTTTTTATATCATCATTGACTATTGCACTTGAATCAACTCTAAGTGTAATTTTTTTAGAATTAGAGTCAATTATGCCATCCAGTAGCTCAATATTCAAAAATTGAATTCTTGGATCGCCAACTCTCCCTGTATCCTTATTTACCCATCCTTCTCTAACAGTTAGTCTTAATCTAAGAATTTTATTTTCTTCAAGTAGGTGTTTATACTTAAGATATTCTTCACCAAATATTCTAAACTTATACTGATCATTAAAATCTTCAAATGAAAAAACAGCAAATCCATTTCCGGTTTTTGATACAAGGTGTTCAACCTCGTTTATTATTCCTCCAACATAAAAATCTTTATTTATAAGTTTATTTAGATCATTTAAGGTAGTTAATCCTATAGAGGTAAAGTTATTTAGTTCTCTTATGAAGTCATCCAATGGATGAGCTGAAATATAGATACCCACAACTTCTCTTTCTTTTTTTAATTTCTCTAAATTTATCCATTCATCACATTCTGGTATAACAGGATTAATTGACATGTCATTACTATCTTCTCCAAAAAGATTTATTTGTGAAGAATTGACAGACTCTTGATATTTTGATCCAAATTTTATAGCTTTTTCAATATTACTTAAACCTTCATTATCTAGATTAAAGTATTGAGATCTATTAAGTTTAAATGAGTCTAGTCCCCCAGCTAAAACAAGATTTTCAAAAGTCTTTTTATTTGCTAATCTAAGATCTATTCGTTTAGCAAAATCAAATATATCATTATACCTTCCATCTTTTCTGTTCTTTACAATAGTTTCAACAGCTCCTTTACCTACCCCCTTTACAGCTCCCATACCAAATCTAATTGCTTTATCATCATTTACATTAAACTTATAGAATGATTCATTAATATCAGGGCCCAATACTGTGACTCCCATTCTTTTACACTCTTCCATAAAAAAACTTACTTGCTTTATATCGTTCATGTTATTAGATAACACCGCTGCCATATATTCAGATGGATAATTTGCTTTTAGAAATGCAGTTTGATATCCAATTAATGCGTAACAAGTTGAATGAGATTTATTAAATGCATAAGAAGCAAATGCCTCCCAATCTTTCCATATTTTCTCAAGAACCTCTATAGTATATCCATTCTCTTGACCACCTTTCATAAACTTAGGTTTTAATTTTTCAATTAATGAAAATATTTTTTTACCCATAGCCTTTCTGAGAAGATCTGCTTCACCTTTTGAGAACCCAGAAATTTTTTGAGAAAGTGACATTACTTGTTCTTGATAAACTGTTATACCATATGTTTCTTGAAGAAATTCCTCCATTTCAGGAATGTCATAGGTTATTGGTTCAGAACCATTCTTTCTTGAAATATAGGATGGAATATATTCAAGTGGGCCAGGCCTATAAAGAGCATTCATGGCTATTAGATCATTAAAATCCGTAGGTTTTAGGTCTTTCAAATACTTTTGCATTCCTGGTGATTCATACTGAAAAATACCAACTGTTTCACCTCTTTGAAACAACTCATATGTTTTCTTATCATCCAGTTCAAACTTTTCTGGATCAAGATCTATATCATATTTATACTTAATTAGCTTTACAGTATCTTTAATGATAGTCAAAGTCTTAAGACCAAGAAAATCCATTTTAAGTAATCCTGCATCCTCAACAACTGAATTATCAAATTGAGTGACATAAAAGTCTGAATCTTTAGCTCTGGTAATTGGAACAAACTCTGATATATCACTTGGTGTAATTATAACTCCACATGCATGAATTCCAGTATTTCTTAATGATCCTTCAAGTAAACTTGCTTGTTGTAAAGTTTGAGCAGATAAGTCAGAAGCCTTAAATAATTTTTTTAGTTCAGTAACCCTGCTAAATTCATCAGTTCTTAATTCTGATTTTAAATCAGATTCATTCATTGAAAATATGTCATTTAGCTTCATATTTGGAACTAATTTTGAGATTCTATCAACTTCAGATAGTGATAAATCTAATACTCTACCTGTATCTCTTATTGACGATTTAGCAGCCATTCTTCCATATGTAATTATTTGTGCAACTTGGTCAGAGCCATACTTATCTACTACATATTCAATAACTTTATTTCTTCCTTCATCATCAAAATCAATATCAATATCTGGTAGACTTACTCTATCTGGATTTAAAAATCTTTCAAAAAGTAAATTATATTTTATTGGATCTATACTAGTTATACCAAGAGCATAAGCAACAACAGAGCCAGCTGCTGAACCCCTCCCTGGTCCAACTGATACACTCATCTCTCTTGCAGCATTAATAAAATCTTGAACAATAAGGAAGTATCCTGGGTAACCGGTCTTTGCAATTACATCTAACTCAAAATCAACTCTTTCTTCAAGATCTTTAGACATCTTACCATACTTATTTTTAACTCCTTCAATAGCCAGATGTCTTAGATATAAGTTTTGACCTTTTTGATTGTCAAAATCATCCTTTTGCATGAATTTCTTTGGAACTTTAAAATCAGGCAGTAGAACTTCTCTTGCAAGATCAAATGAGTCAACTTTATTAATTACTTCTGAAATATTATAAATACTCTCGGGTATATCGTTAAAAATCTTTAACATCTCATCTTTAGATTTGTAATAGTATTCTTCATTTGGAAGACCATACCTAAACCCTCTACCTCTTCCTATTGGAACTGATTGTTTTTCACCATCTCTAACACATAGTAAAATATCATGAGCATTCGCTTCAGACTTAGAAGTATAATAGGAATTATTAGTTGCAATAATTTTTACACCATACTTTATGCTGAAATCTTTAAGAATTGGAATTATATAGTCTTCATTTTCTTGTTTGTGTTTTTGGATTTCCAAATAAAAGTCATCATTAAAATTATCTATCCACCACTTTAAAGATTCTTCTGCTTTTTCTTCACCTTGATTTAAGATTTTGGAGGAAATTTCTCCATTTAATCCTCCTGACAACACAATTAGATCTTCAGAATAAGTTTTTAATATTTCCTTATCAATTCTTGGAACATAATAGAATCCTTCAATATTAGCTATGGAACTTAATTTTGACAAATTTCTAAAACCATTTTTGTTTTTTGCTAAAAAAACCATTTGGTATCCATTATCTCTGTTGGATTTATCTAGATGATTTTCACATACATTTAATTCACATCCAACAATTGGTTTAATATACTTTTGACCATCCTTTAGATTTTCATTATAGTTTTTAAGAGTCTTTATAAAGTGAAATGCTCCCATTAAGTTTGACTTATCAGTAATGGCAATAGCATCGTGTGAAAAGTCAATACATTGCTTTAGTAGATCTGAAATCTTAGATGTTGATTGTAAAATTGAAAATTGAGTATATGCATGAAGATGAGCAAATTCAAAATCTTGTTTTAATTCTTCCTTAGTTATTGGAGAATCAGTTTTATCTGGTTGTTCATCCAATTTTAACTTCTTAGATTCTTCAAATAAATTAAGATGCTCTATTCCTTGAGCTTTAACTTTCTCAAGATCTAAATTTGATAAGTTCATATAGATATCTTCATTATTAGAAAGTGATGCAGGGTGAATTTTTTTATCTTTTAAAAGTTTAAATAGGCAAAGTGCAGTGGCCTCAACATCAGCAGAAGCATTATGTGCAGACTCAAATTGCTGATTAAAAAGATGACTATATAGCTCTATTAAAGTTGGAAGCTTAAATCTTCTTCCTCTTCCACCTTTTAACATACATATTTGAGCTGTTTCCTCTGTACAGGTATCAATTTTTGGGAAATCTTGAAGTGGATTTTTTCCATCAATTCTTAGATATTCAGAGCCTAAAATCTTTTCATCAAAATTTAAATTATGTCCACAAATAAACTTTGACTTACTTAGATCATCTTTAAATTTTTCAAGAACAAATTGGACTTCTACGCCAATTTTTTTGGCAAGCTTAGTTGAAATACCATGAATCTTTTCAGAATCATAAGGTATTGTGAAACCTTTTGGATGAATAATGTGACTCTGATTTGAAACACAAACTCCTTTTTCATCGTGAACCTGCCAAGCTATCTGAATTGCTCTTGGCCAGTTGTCAAAATCTGTCAAAGGAGCACTCCATTTTTTTGGAAGTCCAGTAGTTTCAGTATCAAAAATTAAAAACATTTAGGAATAGTTTCAATTACTAATTTAATATTTTATCTTGGATTGATTTTGAATATTTATCAAGAGTTTCAATGTCAAATAATAAAGAAACTTTTACAATTACAGCAGCACTTCCATATGCAAATGGCCCAATACATATTGGCCATCTAGCTGGTGTTTATATTCCTGCTGATATATTCGCTAGATACAAAAGACTTACAGATAATGATGTTGCATTTATCTGTGGAAGTGATGAACATGGGGTTGCAATTTCCTTGGCATCTAAAAAAGCTTCAATCTCTCCAAAGGAGTTAATTGATAAATATGATAAAATGATCAAAAAATCATTTGATGAATTTGGAATTTTATTTGATAATTATTCAAGAACATCAAGTAAAGTCCATCATGAAACTTCTCTAAAGTTTTTTGAGAATCTTAAAGAAAAAAATCTTTTTTCACTTATTAAGTCAGAAGAGTTTTTTGATGTTGATGAGAGTCAATTTTTGGCTGATCGATATATCTCTGGTACTTGTCCTGTTTGTGGTTTTGATGAAGCATACGGAGATCAATGTGAAAAGTGTGGATCAACTCTGAGTCCTGAGGAATTATTAAATCCTAAATCAACAATCTCTAATTCAGCTCCAATTCTAAAAGAGACTAAACACTATTATATCAAACTTGATGAATTTGAGGAATTTATTAGAAACTGGATAACTGTTGAAAATAAAGATAAATGGAAGACTAATGTTGTTGGACAGGTTAAGTCATGGTTAGATAGTGGATTAAAACCAAGGGCGGTTACAAGAGATCTGGATTGGGGTATACCTGTAAAAATAGATGATGAAGGTGGCAAAGTACTATATGTTTGGTTTGAGGCACCTATTGGATATATCTCATCTACTATTGAATGGGCTAAAGCAAATGACAAAGATTGGGAGCAATATTGGAAAAATCCAGAAACTAATCTTATTCACTTTATTGGTAAAGACAATATTGTTTTTCATTGTATAATTTTTCCAATTATGTTAAGAATGTTTGGTGATTTTATTCTACCTAAAAATGTTCCAGCAAATGAATTCCTAAATCTTGAAGGTAATAAGATTTCAACATCTAGGAACTGGGCAGTATGGCTTCATGAATATTTAATTGATTTTCCAAACATGCAAGATGTGTTGAGATATGTATTAGCATCTACATGTCCTGAAACAAAAGATAATGACTTCACTTGGAAAGACTTTCAAATTAGGAACAACAGCGAATTAGTAGCTATTTATGGAAATTTCACCAATAGAGTTCTTTCATTAATAAATAAATATTATGATGGAAAAATACCAAATCCAGATTCAAAAAATAATACTGATGAATTAGTTTTAAATGAAGTCAAATCCTTAAAGAGCAAAATTGAACTTAGCTTGAATGAATTTAAATTTAGAGAAGCAATCAAAAACTTAATGAACATTGCAAGAGTTGGGAATAAACATCTTGCAGAAACAGAGCCATGGAAAATTAAAGAATCGGATCCTGAAAGAGTAGAACAGATTCTTCAAACTTCCTATATTATAATTACTTATTTATCAGTTCTTTCTGAACCATTTATTCCTTTTACATCATATAAATTAATGAAAATGATTGGGCTGAATAATTTTAGCTGGGATATGTTAGATAATGTCTCTGAAAATATTGACTATAGCTTTAAAATTGACAAAATAGAAATGTTATTTAGAAAAATTGAAGATTCTGAGATAGATCTTCAACTAAATAAATTAAATGGTAATCCTAATTTTTAGAATCAACTAATATTGATTCTATCATATTAGCTGAGTAGTTGTAAAAAACAAAAATTTTATTAAGTTCTTCTAGTCCTTCGCTCTTATTCATCTTTGATAGATTATGTTTGGTTTTTTGTATTTGAATATCAAGAAGCTTTAGTCTTCCTTTAATCTCAGGACTACTTACAAATAAATCAAAATCTGATTTCAATATCTCTCTTGAGTTATTGCCCAATTTATTTAATATATCTTCAAGATATTTTGCATCATTATCATTATATCCAGAAATTGAATTTGCTAGAACTAGAATATTATATTTAAGAATTTTGAACTCAGTCCATTCATCTAAATTATATTCAGTTTCGAAATCTTCTTCAAATGTTATAGGAATTTCATATTCAATTATATCTAATTGATTTTCATCAACTGAGGTTTCAGTATTAGATTCAACTTTTTGATCACAAGATGTTAAAATAATTATTGCAAATAAAAATTTCTTATCTAAAATTCCAATCATAATTGAACTAAATCTACGATATTTTATACTTTTATCATTCAATATTTTTAACATGAGTAAATCGTTTGTTGCTTTTATAGTTATTCTATCAATGATCGTAGTCCTTGGATTTATCTTTTATGACTACGTCACCTCTAAAAATGACTAAAAAAATTTTAATTATTGGTTCTGGCTTCTCCTCTATCTCTGCTGCAACTTATCTAGCAGATAAGGGGTATGATGTAACTGTATTTGAAAAAAACTCTTCATTTGGTGGTAGGGCTAGAAAATTTGAAGCTGATGGGTTTACTTTTGATATGGGACCCTCATGGTATTGGATGCCAGATGTTTTTGAAAAATACTTTAATGACTTTGGTAAATCTGTTAGTGACTTCTATAACTTGAAAAAATTAGATCCAGCTTACAGAGTTTATTTTGGAAAAAATGATTACATAGAGATTGAAGATAGCCTTGAAAAGATAAGTGAAACGTTTGAAAAAATTGAAAAAGGCGCTTCAAAAAATCTCTTAAAATTTATGGCTGAGGCTAAGATTAATTATTCTGTTGCTATGGAAAAGGTAGTTTATAAACCTGGGAAATCAATTCTAGAATTAATCACTCCTGGAACTATCAGAAGGTTAAGATACTTTACAACTAATATAAAATCTGAAGTTAGTAGATATTTCAAAAATAAGAAGCTACGTCAATTAATGGAGTTTCCTGTTTTATTTCTAGGTGCTAAACCAGAAAATACTCCTGCTTTTTATAATATAATGAATCATGCAGACTTTGGCCTTGGGACTTGGTTTCCTGAAAAAGGAGGTATGTATAAAGTTGTTGAATCAATGATAAATCTTGCAAAAGAAAAAGGAGTAAAGTTTAAGTCTGAACACAATGTTGAAGAAATTATAGTTATTGAGAAAAAAGTTAAAGGAGTTATTTCAAATGGTAAAGAATTTTCTGCGGATATTGTTATTAGTGGAGCTGATTATAATCACACTGAGAAACTAATTCCTAATCACTTAAAAAATTATGATGATTCATTTTGGGATAAAAAAGTTTTTGCACCTTCTTCACTTCTATTTTATCTAGGCTTAAATAAAAAAGTAAAAAAATTACCTCATCATAATTTATTTTTTGATGTTGATATGAATGATCATGCTTCTGAAATATATGATAATCCTAAATGGCCTGAATCTCCACTTTTCTATCTGAATTTCCCTTCATTAAGTGACAAAAGTATGGCACCAGATGGCTGTGAAAATTGTTTTATATTAATTCCAATTGCTCCAGACCTAGAAGATAAAGAAGAAATAAGAGAAAAATATTTAAATCTAGTTCTAAAAAGGATTGAGGATATCTCAGGCGAAAAAATAAGTGATAATATAATTTTTAAAAAATCATTTTGCGTTAATGACTTTGTAGATGAATATAACTCATACAAAGGAAATGCTTATGGGTTAGCAAACACATTATTTCAAACCTCAATCTTTAAACCCAAGATGAAAAGCAAGAAAATAAAGGGACTATATTTTACTGGACAACTAACTGTTCCAGGACCTGGTGTGCCTCCATCATTAATATCTGGAAAAATTGTTTCAGATGTTGTTATGCAGGATTTTCTGTATTAATAAATTCGTTTGTTTCAATTATATCCATTATAATCTCAATTAATAGTTTTTCTACTTCTTTTATGCTTATCTGAGAATGATCTTTAATTGAAATAAATGGAGAAGTACTTTTTTTCACTGAATAAATTCCTATTTGGCCAATATCCAGATCTTTATAATTATTTGATACAAGTAATTTGTAGATAAGTAATTGTAACAAATTTGAATATTTGTAGTCTGACTTAATTTTATCTAGATTTTTTATATCTAGAACTGTTGGATTTACCAATCCTGACTTATAATCAATAACTCTTATTTTTCCATTGAATAAGTCAATTCTATCAATAATACCATTAATTTTAACTGTTGTATTATTTACAGTAATTTCAGATGATAGTCTTTCTTCTAGTGATAAAATCTTAATCCTAGCTTTTTCTTTAGTTAATTGTTCTTTTTCAAAATTTAAAATATTAGTTATATAGTCTTTAACGATTTCTATAAAAATTAAGTTTTTACCTTCTGGTTTCTTAGAATATAATTCTATGAAAGATTCACTAGTTTGGTTGTCTATATTTCTTCTCATTTTTTCAATATGCTCTAATTCAAGATCTATCATTTTAAAAGGATTATAAAGTTTTTCAATTACCTCATGTATTAATGTTCCTTGATCCATATAACTTAAATATTTTGAATCTTCAATATCATCTATTCCTAAAATTTTTTGTTCGTAGAATAAATAGGGATTCTTAATAAATAAGTTTAATGTAGATGCTGAAATTCCTGATTTTAAAATATCATTTATTTTTTGATCAATTCTTTTATCACCTTTAATCACCTCACTAATTTGATTATCAAATGTTATTTTTTGAGTTATCGAATTGAAAGAGATAGTATAATTTTTATCTAAGAGCTCCAGTTGCTTTATAAATCTACTTTTCTCACCGTTTATAAATGATGATAGATCTGAGTCAAAAGTTAGGTGCACTTCTTTAGAGTTTTCGACGAGACTATAAAATAAAGTGGAAATATTTTTTTCCTTCTCAATTAGATTCAAACTTTCAAATTCATTTTTTTTGCTGTTAGATACAAAATCACTATTTATCTCATTAAATGGAAATAACCCTTCATTCATGTTACTAATTATAGCATGATCATATTTTGAATTATCAT
Source organism: uncultured Bacteroidota bacterium (assembly GCA_902594745.1). Classification (GTDB taxonomy): domain Bacteria; phylum Bacteroidota; class Bacteroidia; order Flavobacteriales; family Flavobacteriaceae; genus Marisimplicoccus. Next base: position 69,683 of record CACJNF010000005.1, on the reverse strand, counting down.
AATCCAAAATATGATAGTTCGATGAAATACTTATATGATTTGAGTTAAAGAGATTGACTAGATCAGCTAATTTATGATTGCTAAAAAAGACATAAACTCTTGCTTTATTATTTTTATTGTAGATTGATGAAAGGGTATCAGAAATATATTTGGCTTGATTTAGATTACCTGAAGTTGATACAATTTTTATTTTACCACTACAGTCTAATTTTTCCTTATTATCCAGCTTAATGTCATATTTTATTTTCTTACCAAAAGAAAAATTATTTTTACATGACTTATAATCAAGAAACTCTTTAATCAGGGAAGATATACTATTAGTGCTTACTTTATTATTATTTGCTAAAATATAAAGCTCTTTTTCAGCCCTAGTAAATGCAACATATAATAGATTGATTGAGTCAATATAGTTATTTAGAACTGTACTATCATATACTTCTTTAAGGTTATGTCCATTTTGATTCAAGTCTTTTATCCTTTTAATTAACATCCACTTCAAAGATTCAATTTCATTGAAAGGTTCATATAGCCATAAAGAATCATTAAAACTATTTTCATCTAACTTATCATTGTATATTGGAAGTATTACTGCAGGATATTCAAGACCCTTTGATTTATGAATTGTTGATATACAAACTGACTTTTGATTGTCAGGGAGGCTAAGATTAATTTTATCTAAATTTTTAGTCCAATAATTTAAATACTCATCCACTGAGTCATTTGATTTTTCAATAAATTCAAATATGTTATCTATAAATGCTGTCAAAAAAATATTATTTAAATCAATTTTAAATATTAAGCAACAATATTTAACAGAGTCTAAAACATTAAGTTTTAGAAAATAGTTTAAATCAAATTTTTCATTTGAAATTTTACTAAGGAAATCATCAATATCTTTCTTATCTAGATTGTCAAAGAAACAATCATTTATTGTGAGATAATCTCCTTCAAAATAATTTTTTTTATATAGAAAATCAACTATATTTTTTCTCTCACTATAATTATTTCCAGAGATACTTAACTTAAATATAGAAATAACAAATTGAACAATTTCTGAATTTTTTATTTGTAAAATATCACTTGAAACAAGATCAAAATCGGATGAATCAACATTATGAATTAGCTCTTTAGCATATTTATTTTTTCTAACTAAAATTATAATCTCTGAAGGAAGATACCCGCGATTTAACAAATCCAGTATTTGATTTTTAATCTTTTCATAGAAAGTATCTGAATCATATAATTCTATTTCAACATAACCATCTTCTTTTTTTGTTGATTTTTGTTTGAAATTTAAAAGACTTGAATTGTATATTTTCAAATCTAGACTATTTGTTAAGTAGGAAAAAAACTCAGAATTAAAATCAACTATATTTTTTAAACTCCTGTAATTTGTGTCAATTTTTTCTATTTCTGGATTTATATAAAAAGGATTGGTCTCACCAAGAATAAGATTTACAAATTGATTTATTCTACTCCCTCTCCACCTATAAATTGATTGTTTAGGATCTCCAACAATTAGTAAAGACCCTTTAGTGCCATCATGAGACTCACTTTGAATTGAATTAGAAATTAAAGGAATTAAATTTTCCCACTGAAGCTCTGAAGTATCTTGAAATTCATCAATAAAAAAATTTGAAAATCTTGAGCCTAGCTTCTCATAAATTAATGGAGCATCATTTGATTTAACAAGTGAATTTAATTCAGAATTAAATTTTGAAATTAATTTGGTGTTATTGTCACTTTGAATTTTGTTAATCTTATTTTCAATTAAGTTTATTAGAGACAGTGAAGGTAAATGAGATAGAAATGAATTTAAAACAAGAACATCTAATATTGTTTTGTTTATTTCATTGTAATTATTAAGTAACGAAGATCTTATTTTTTCAATTATATCAGATTTGCTATTGCTCAAAGTTTTATTATATAAACTTGTCTCACCATTAAGTGATTTATATAAAGACTCATTTATGTAAAGCTGGTCATTGATGATTATATTGTTTAAATAATTCGGTAAGTAGCTTCCTCTAAAATCACCAAAATCGAGGCCATTAGTAGATATTAGTTCTATACTTTTTTTTGCAAGATTCCTTAAATTTTCTTTTTTCTCATTTTTAAGATTATTAACCTCTAATTTCATTTGAGAAAAAAATTCTCTATTCTTTTGACTGAAGTATTCGATCTGATCTCTATTTGATTCTTTATTAATTAAAACAATAAATTCCCTTAAATCATGTGAGATATCCCAGCTTTTGTTTATGGATGTTTTGAATCTTGCAAACTCTATCAATTGATTCTTTAAATTATCATCATCATTAATATCTATGAAAATATCATCAATCGCTTGATCAATATAAACCATACTATCTAACTCAACCAAATAATCTTTTTCAATGTCAGGTTCAGATTTAAATGACTTAAGAATATTATTGGTAAAACTGTCAATAGTCATGACATTGAAACTTGAATAGTTATAAAGAATGTTTTCTAAAATTATAAAAGCCTTTTCTTTGATTTCAGTATTATTTAGAGTTGTTTTACTTGAAACTATATCGATTATAACATTTTCATTTTCATTTACTATAATATTTAGATAAGATAAAATTCTATCTTTCATTTCAGCAGATGCTTTATTAGTAAATGTTAATGCAAGCATCGACTTATAATGATCATCTTTTTTTGAATTTAATAGTTGAGCTATAAACTCAATTGCTAGGTAGAATGTTTTACCTGACCCTGCAGATGAGTTTATGATTTTATAAGAGTAGCTCATTTATGATTATTGTACTTAACAAAATAATCCTAATTTTGTAAAAAAAAAATTATGGCTTTTGAATTACCTAAATTAAATTATGCTTTTGATGCATTAGAACCAAACATAGATGCAAAAACTATGGAAATCCATTATGGGAAACACCATAATGGTTATACAAATAATCTCAATAATATCATTTCAGGTACTGAAAATGAAGGAAAGAGTATTGAAGAAATTCTTAAATCTCTTGACCTTAATAACAGTGGATTAAGAAATAATGGTGGTGGTTATTATAATCATAATCTATTTTGGGAAATAATGGGACCAAATTCTGGTGGAAATCCAGCTGGAGAAATAGGTGAATCTATAAATTCAAATTTTGGTTCATTCGAAAATTTTAAAGATGAGTTCAGTAAAGCGGCCGCTACAAGATTTGGTTCAGGGTGGGCATGGTTATGTGCTCATGCTGATGGTAAACTTGAGATATGCTCTACTGCAAATCAGGACAATCCTTTAATGCCAAATGGGTGTGGAGGTGTTCCTATTTTATGTCTTGATGTTTGGGAACATGCATATTACTTAAATTATCAAAACAGAAGACCTGATTATATAAATGCATTCTTTAATGTAATTAATTGGGAAGAGGTGAATAAAAAGTATTTACAATAAAAAAAGGGGAAGAATCCCCTTTTTTGCCCCAAATCTTACCATGAACTTAACCTACTTATGTTCTGGTATAACCAATTTAGGTATTTTTTCAAATAAATAAAACTTATTTAGAAATTATTTTTTGTTATACACTAGTATGCTCTAGCTGATTTTCCTTCAACAAAATTTATAAAAGCTTGATTTACAACTTTGTTTCCTCCAGGTGTTGGGTAATCTCCGGTAAAGTACCAATCCCCTTTATGATTATTACAAGCTATGTGAAGATTTTCAACCTTTTGAAAAATTATATCTAATTCAATTGTTGAATCAGAATCTAATAACATCTCTGACATTTTAGATGATATTTGTTCAGGAGAAAAGTCTTTATAGATATTTTTAACATGATTCTTTTTATAATCTAGTTTTTCTTTAGATGAAACACATTTATCATATGTGTCTTTAATTATTTTATCTGCTGTTCCATTATCTTTATGCAGTTCAATTGCTGCTCTAAATGCAATAAAATCTTCAATTTTTGCCATATCAATTCCATAACAATCTGGGTATCTAATCTGAGGAGCACTTGATACAATTACTATTTTTTTTGGATTTAACCTTACCAACATTTTAAGTATACTCTCTCTAAGAGTTGTGCCTCGAACAATACTATCATCTATAATAACAAGATTATCTGAATTTTTGATAACACCATATGTTATATCATAAACATGTGCAACTAGGTCTTCTCTTCCCTTATCAGCTGCAATAAAGGTTCTCAACTTTGCATCTTTAATTGCAATTTTCTCGACTCTTGGGTTATTCTTTTTAGCTTTTTCAAGCAAACCATAAAATGATGTCTCAGCTGTATTAGGTATAAATGAAAAAACTGTATTCTTATAATCCTTTTTAATTGATTTTTCAATCTGAGGAATGAGTAGACTGCCTAGCATTTTTCTCTCCATGTAAATATCAGCATCTGATCCTCTTGAGAAGTAAATTCTTTCAAAAGAACAGGATTTTTTAGCTTTTGGTTTTAAAATTTCTTTTAATGATGTAGTACCACTCTTTTTTATTATTAATGCATTTCCTCTTGGAACCTCATGAATCTGAGAGTATGAAACATCAAAAACTGTTTGTATTGCAGGTCTTTCAGAGGCTACTGCAATTACCTCATCATTTTCAAAATAGTATGCCGGTCTAATTCCATGAGGATCTCTTATAACAAAAGAGTCTCCATGGCCTATCATACCAGCTATAACATAGCCTCCGTCCCACTTCTTTGATGATTTTTTTAAGATTTTTTCTATATTTAAATGCTTTTCAATAAGTGGAGGCATCTCTGATTTTAATACACCTTTTTTCTTTAATTTATTATATCCAGCAATTACTTCAGAGTCTAAAAAATGTCCTATTTTTTCCATTATAGTAATTGTATCTGACTGCTCTCTTGGGTGCTGCCCCAACTTAACAAGACTTTGGAAGAGTTCATCTGTATTGGTCATATTAAAATTACCTGCAAGAATTAAATTTCTGTTCATCCAATTATTTTGTCTCATCATGGGTTGAACATAATCAATAGAATTTTTTCCATATGTCCCATATCTTACATGTCCTAGCATAACTTGTCCTAAAAATGGAGTTTGTTCGTAAAATGAGTTGGAGCCTTTATGAATTTTTTCAGATTTTATGAATGAATTAACTTTTTTATTAATCTTTTTAAAGATTGAGTGAATTGCCTGTTGTTCAAATGATCTTACTCTATAAAAATATTTTTGTCCTGGGTTTAAGTCAAATTTTATACTTGCATAGCCAGCACCATCTTGGCCACGGTTTTTTTGTTTTTCCATCATCAAGAACATCTTATCCACACCATACATGTGTGAACCATATTTTTGCGTATAAAAGTCAAGTGGTTTTTTTAAGTGGATCAATGAAATCCCACATTCATGTTTTAGTTGATCACTCACTTAATTTAATTTATTGGTTCTGATTTTAATGTCATCCATTGACAAATTTAATAAGTTTTTTGTTCCCATATTTTCTACATTATAAGAGGCTATTGCTGTACCATAAGCAATTGCAGATTTAATGGTATCAAACGTAATTTCTTCTGATTGAGTAAGATAACCTGCAATACCTCCTATAAAACAATCTCCTGCTCCGGTTGGGTCAACTACCTTTGCAACTTTAAATGCATTAGACTTAAATTTATTCTCAAAATTAAATAGTTCAGCACCATCTGCTGCTTTTTTAATTATTACAAACTTAGGACCCATACTATGAAGAATTTCTGCTGCTTTTTCAAGGTCTTTCTCACCTGTTATCATTTCTGATTCTTCGTCATTTATAGAAATTAAGTCGGAATTATTGATTACCACCTTAAGAGTGTCCCAAAAGTTTTCAATCCAGTAATTCATTGTATCTAGAATAATAAGTTCAGGTTTTTTCTTTATTTGCTTTATAGCATTAAGCTGAATCTCAGGATGAAGATTACCTAGCAACAAAATGTCAGGAGTTGAGTTTGATTTAGATATAACTGGATTAAAGTTGGCCATAACATTCAATTCAGTTTTTGTTGTTATTCTATCTTTAAAATTATTTTTATAGATACAGCTCCAATAAAAAGTTTTATCATCTTTAATAATTTCTATTCCTGATATATCCACACCACAGGATCTAAGTAACTCTAGATCTTCACTATGAAAATCATTACCTACAACTGAAATTATTGAAGAATTACATTCAAAATGTTTTACAGACAAACAAATGAATGATCCTGCTCCACCTAAAGTTCGATCAACTTTATATTCACTGGTTTCGATTCCATCATATGCTAATGAAGCCACTATTAGTAATGATTTGTTTGACATTTAATTAATTTTAGTTGTTATACCCTGAATCTTCAATTAGGTTTGAACTTTTTGCAGCATTATTTGCTAAAAGATCACACCTATCATTATAAAAATCATTGCTGTGTCCTTTAACCCAATGAAATTTAATTTTATGCTCATTGTAAATATTTAAAAACCGCATCCATAAATCTGGATTTTTTTTATTCTTAAAATTTTTTCTCTCCCAATCAAATACCCAACCTTTCTCAACTGCATCTGAAACATATTTTGAGTCAGTAAATATAGTAACATTAGAATTTTTAATTTTGATTTTTTCAAGGGCAATTATTACCGCTAAAAGCTCCATCCTGTTGTTAGTTGTTAATTTGAATCCCTGACTAAATTCTTTTTTATAATCTTCACCTTCTACTAACATAACTATTCCATAACCACCAGGTCCAGGGTTTCCAATAGAAGAACCATCTGTATAAATAGTAATTGACTTATTCATAATTTTATTAATAGAGATTCTATAACCTTAGGAAAATATTCATACTCTAACTTATGAATTTTTTCTTCAAGTTTTTCTGGTGTGTCATATTTATCAACTTTTATTTTTTTTTGGAATATAATTTTACCTGAATCATATTCTTCTGAAACATAGTGAATAGAAATACCTGTTTCAGATTCTTCATTTTCAATTACCTTTTTATGAATATTTAATCCATACATTCCTTTTCCACCATACTTAGGAAGAAGAGATGGATGAATATTAATAATTTTATTTTTGAAAAAATTTATATATATCGAAGGAATTTTTATTAAAAAACCTGCTAGAATTATTAGCTTAGGATTTATCGTTTTAAGTTCATTAAAAACCTTACCATTAATCTCATCTTCTTCAAATAAAAAGTATTGAACATTTTTATTCTTTATATGATTGACAAAATCAGAACGCTTATTGTTTGAGAAGACATGTGAAACCTGAAAATCATTATTATCATTAAAGTAATTGATAATATTTTTGGCGTTCGAACCCCTGCCAGATATAAAAATTACAATTTTATTATTCATAAATAATTTGGGCGGTTCATAACTTTTATAAAAAACTTTTTTATTTAACAAATAAAGGTATAATTTCGAATTTTACACGAGTTTTGATTAAAGTTTTTTAATTTTGTCAACTGAACTCATAAATAAATATATTATGTCAGATATTTCTTCAAGAGTAAAAGCAATAATAGTAGATAAGTTAGGGGTTGATGAGAATGAAGTTGTTCCTGAGGCAAGTTTTACAAATGACCTTGGTGCAGATTCTCTAGATACTGTGGAATTAATAATGGAATTCGAAAAAGAGTTCGATATTCAAATACCCGATGACCAAGCAGAGAACATTGTTTCTGTTGGTCAAGCTATTGAGTTTATAGAAAAATCAAAATAAATTTAATTGATGACATCAAGAAGAGTTGTAGTAACTGGAATGGGAGCTTTAACTCCAATTGGTAATGACCTAGACTCATATTGGAATGGTCTTATAAGTGGTACTAGTGGCTGTGCTAATATCACACATTTTGATGCCTCAAATTTTAAAACAAAGTTTGCCTGTGAACTAAAAGGATTTGATCCTGCAGACCACTTTGAAAAAAAGGAATTTAGAAGGTATGACCGTTTTTCTCAATATGGAATCGTTGCTGCTAGTGAGGCAATTAATGATTCCAAATTAATTGATAGTAGCCCAAATTATGATAGAATAGGTGTAATTTGGGGAGCTGGAATTGGAGGTTTAGAAACATTTCAAAATGAAGTTTTAAATTTTGCTGATGGAGACGGAACTCCTAGGTTTAACCCTTTCTTTATTCCAAAGATGATCCCAGATATTGCCCCTGGTCTTATAGCAATGAAATATGGTTTTCAGGGTCCAAACTATGCAACTGTATCTGCATGTGCTTCATCTTCTAACGCTTTAATCGATGCATTAAATTATATTAGAATTGGTCATGCTGATGTAATTGTTGCAGGTGGATCAGAAGCACCAGTTACAATTGCTGGTGTGGCTGGATTTAATGCTATGCATGCATTATCTACAAGAAATGACGACCCAGGATCAGCTTCTAGACCTTTCGACAGAGACAGGGATGGATTTGTGTTAGGTGAAGGTGCTGGAGCATTAATTTTAGAAGAATATGAACATGCAATTAATAGAGGGGCTAAAATTTATGCAGAGCTTGCTGGAGGAGGGTTATCATGTGATGCCTACCATATGACTGCACCACATCCAGATGGAAGAGGTGCAATTAAAGTGATGAAAAACTGTTTGGATGATGCTGGTCTTAATCATACTGATATTGATCTTATCAATATGCACGGTACCTCTACACCATTAGGAGATGTAGCAGAGTCAAAGGCAGTTAAAAATGTTTTTCAAGAACATTCTTACAATTTGAATATAAATTCTACTAAATCAATGACAGGTCACTTATTAGGAGCTGCTGGTGCTGTTGAATCTATTTCATGTGTACTAGCAATGAAACATGGTATAGTACCTCCAACTATTAATCATTTTAATGATGATGAGAGTATTGATTCTGAACTAAACTTTACTTTCTCTTCACCTCAAAAAAGGGAGATAAGTATTGCAATGTCAAATACATTTGGATTTGGGGGCCATAATGCATGTGTTATATTTAAAAAGATCAATTAGTAATAATTCATTGAGTTATCAAAAAAATTTTCAAACTTGAACCAGCAAAAAAGTATAATTACAAATTAATTGCTATTCATTCAAATCTAAAGATCTACTCTCTTGCTTTCCAAATAAATAAATACTGTTATACAAATTTTATAAGATCAAAAAATGATATTCTTATTGATGGTAAAAATAAAGTTCCTTGTTTTGAATGGAAAATAAATGAAAAAGGAGTTGATTTTGAACTTTTTGAGAATAAATATATGATTGAAGGTGATGACTCCAAACTAAAAGATTCTCTTTTTAGTTTCACAAACTCAAAAGAGTTATCTTTGATTGAATCACATAAAGGAGTTGACTTCTTTATTAGACAAAACTGTTACTTTTCAACATCAAATTTGATTGAAAAAATGTCAAAAATTCCACATATATCATTTTCTTACAGATTGCCTGGTGAACAAACTTTTGAAAATTTTAATTTTGAAATATGAGAAGGATAAAAAAAACAAAAATAATTGCCACTCTCGGCCCAGCTTCATCATCAGCTGAGAGTATCGAGAATCTTATTAAAGAAGGTGTTGATGTATTAAGGATTAACTTTTCTCATTCAACTCACAAAGAAGCAGAAAATATAATTAAGGAAATACGAAAAATTAATGATTCACTATCTACAAATACTGCAATTCTTGCTGATCTTCAGGGTCCTAAGCTAAGGATAGGAGAAGTTTCAGAAAATACAGAGCTTAAAGATGGAGACAATATAATTATTAAGACTGGTAAAGAATTTAAAGGGGATGGTAAAACATTATACCTTAATTATAATAATCTTGCAAAGGATATTAAGAAAGGTGAAAAGATTCTTATTGATGATGGCAAAATTATTCTTAAGGTTATTGATATAGACAAAAAAAATCAAATAACAGCTGAAGTAATTCAAGGCGGAATACTGTCTTCTAATAAAGGATTTAATCTACCTAATACTAATATTTCCCAACCTGCATTAACTGAAAAAGATATTGAGGATGCTATTTTTTCTGCAAAACAAAATGTAGATTGGATTGCACTTTCATTTGTAAGGCATGGATCTGATATAGAGTCATTAATAAAATTATTAGATCAAAATACCAATCACAGAATCCCAGTAATTGCCAAAATTGAAAAACCTGAAGGAGTTAGGAATATTGATGAAATCATGAAATTTGCTAGTGGTATTATGGTTGCTAGAGGTGATCTTGGAGTTGAAATTAACGCAGCAGAAGTCCCACTAATTCAAAAAAAATTAGTTAATAAGGCCAAAAAAGCAAGAATACCTGTAATAATCGCTACTCAAATGATGGAGAGCATGATGAAGAGCTTAAACCCAAATAGAGCAGAAGTAAATGATGTTGCAAATTCAATAATGGATGGTGCAGATGCAGTAATGCTTTCAGGAGAAACTTCAGTTGGAGAACATCCTGTTGAAGTAATTAAATCAATCTCTCAAATTATTGGTAAAGTTGAAAACTCAGATTTAATTTCGTTAAAACATAAACACCCAACTGATTATGATTCAGAAAGGTTCATAACAAAATCAGTTTGTTATTATGCAGCAAAAATTGCTAATGATACTAAGGCAAAAGCAATTAGCACCTTAACAAATAGTGGTTATACAGCATATCAAATTTCTTCTTGGAGACCTAAAACTCATGTTCTAGTTTTTACATCAAATAAGAGAATATTGACCCAGCTTAATTTATTATGGGGAGTAAAAGCTTTTTATTATGATGGCACAGAAAGCACTGACAGAACAATTGAAGAAATTAATAAAATAGCTGTTGAAAACAATCTTTTGCAAAAAGATGATAAAGTAATAAACCTAACATCAATGCCAATTGAAAAAAAAGGTATGGTAAATACTGTTCGTGTATCAAAAATATAACTATGAAAAATTTAGAGAAATTATTTAGTAAATATCATATTGATCAATTAACTAATGGATGTTCTACTGGAAATAATTGGTTTGGTTCAGGAGAAGTCATTGAAAGTGTATCTCCTGTTGATGGTAAGTTAATTCGAGAAATATCATGTGGTTCAAAAAAAGACTTTGATGATATTATTAGTATTTCAAAAAAAGCTTTTTATGATTTTAGAAAAATTCCTGCACCAAAAAGAGGGGAATTAGTAAGACAATTTGGAAATAAATTAAGAGAAGAAAAGGAATTACTTGGAACCCTAGTATCATATGAAATGGGTAAATCATATCAAGAGGGACTTGGTGAAGTTCAGGAAATGATAGATATATGTGATTTTGCAGTTGGTCTTTCACGACAGCTTCACGGACTAACAATGCACTCTGAAAGACCTACACATAGAATGTATGAGCAGTATCATCCACTTGGAGTTGTTGGTATTATTTCTGCATTTAATTTTCCTGTTGCTGTTTGGAGCTGGAATGTTGCATTAGCTTGGGTTTGTGGTAATGTAACAATTTGGAAACCAAGTGAAAAGACTCCTTTATGCAGTATTGTTTGTCAGAAATTAATTGGAGAAGTTTTTAAAGAAAATAATATTCCTGAAGGTGTTTCATGTCTAATTAATGGTGATTATAAAATTGGTGAGTTATTATCTGAATCTAAAAATATACCTCTTCTATCTGCAACCGGGTCAACTAGAATGGGAAAAATTGTTGCTGAAAAGGTAGGAGCTAGATTAGGTAAAACTTTACTTGAGCTTGGAGGCAATAATGCAATTATAGTGACCCCTGATGCTGATTTAAAGATGACAATTATGGGAACTGTTTTTGGTGCAGTAGGAACTTGTGGGCAGAGATGTACTTCAACAAGAAGGCTTATTGTTCATGAAAAAGTATATGAAAAAGTTAAAGATGCTCTAGTTAAAGCTTACAGTCAAATTAAAATTGGCAATCCACTTGATTCAAACATGCATGTAGGACCTCTTATTGACTTGGATGCTGTAAAATCTTATGAAAAAGCTTTGTCTCAGATTGAAAAAGAAGGAGGCAATTGGTTAGTTGAAGGTGGTGTGTTGTCTGGAAATCAATATGATAGTGGATGTTATGTAAAACCAGTTATTGCAGAAGTTGATCATTCTTTAAAAATTGTTCATACTGAAACGTTTGCTCCAATATTATATCTTATTAAATATTCTGGAGATATAGAGAATGCAATCGAAATTCAAAATGAGGTTGATCAAGGGCTTTCATCTGCAATTATGACAAATAATTTAAAAGATGCTGAATTATTCTTATCCCATTGGGGAAGTGATTGTGGTATAGCAAATGTTAACATAGGAACTTCTGGTGCAGAAATTGGGGGTGCATTCGGTGGTGAAAAGGACACAGGTGGTGGAAGAGAGAGTGGTTCGGATGCATGGAAAATTTACATGAGAAGACAAACAAATACAATCAATTTCTCATCTGAACTTCCACTAGCCCAGGGTATAAAATTTGAGTTAGAATAAATTTATTATTTAAACTGATTTAAAAATCTAACGTCATTCTCAAAGAATAGCCTAATGTCGGGGATTTGGTAGATTAACATTGCAATTCTCTCAATACCCAAGCCAAATGCATAACCAGTATATTTTTCTGAATCAATATTACAATTTTCCAGAACCTGTGGATCTACCATACCACAACCCATAATTTCAAGCCAACCTGTACCTTTTGTAATTCTATAATCAGTTTCAGTTTCTAGTCCCCAGTAGATATCAACTTCTGCGCTTGGTTCAGTAAATGGGAAAAAGGAAGGTCTAAACCTTAACTTGGACTTTCCAAACATTGACTTAGTAAAATATAGAATCATCTGTTTTAAATCTGCAAATGATACATTCTCATCAACATAGATTCCTTCAACTTGATGAAAAATACAATGTGATCTAGATGAAATTGCCTCATTTCTATATACTCTTCCAGGTGAAAGAATTTTCAGAGGAGGTGAGTTATTTTCTAAATACCTAACCTGTACTGAAGAGGTATGAGTTCTTAATAGAATATCGGGGTCTTGTTGAATGAAGAAAGTGTCTTGCATATCTCTTGCAGGATGATGCTTTGGTAAATTAAGTGCAGTAAAATTATGCCAATCATCTTCAATCTCAGGCCCCTCTGATAATTCAAATCCAACTTTTGAAAAAATTTCAATTATCTGATTCTTAATTATAGTTATTGGATGCAAAGTTCCGTTAGAAATAGGGAATCCCGGTTTGGTTAAATCTTCTGAAATACTCTTAATAGACTTTGAGTTAACTGATTTTAATTCATCATACTTAATTTGAGCTAAATTTTTTAACTCATTTATTTTTTGGCCGTATTCTTTTTTTTGATCAGAAGGAACATTTTTGAACTCACTAAATAGATCATTAATTATTCCTTTTCTACCTAGAAATTGAATCTTCAAAGACTCTATCTCATCAATATCTTTTGATTTGAAATTTTTGATATATGAAATATGTTCATCTAGTTTGCCTATCATCTTAATTTTTTAAATAAAATTAAACGTCTATGACTATCCTTCTGTATATTGCAAATATATATTAAGTTTTATGAATTTAATTGATTTAATAATAATTGCATTATTAGGTTACGGTTTAATAAAGGGATATAAAAAGGGACTAATAATTGAACTATCTAGTTTTTTTGGGGTTTTTATTGCTTTTTTTATTTCAATAAACTTGGATGATATTGTTTCAAGACAGATAGTAGAATTAATAAACATAAATTTTGACATATTAAATATTATAGTTTTTATATTAATTTTTCTACTATCATATTCAGCTATTATTTTTATTGCAAAAGGATTCACAAAACTTATAAAATTTGTATACTTAGGATTATTAAACAGTCTTCTTGGATCATTATTTGGAGGGTTAAAGCTTCTATTAATATTAATGATATTATCAAAGATTATTTTTAGTTTCAATCTTATTCCTATGAAAATACTTAGTGAGTCTAATCTTATGATACAGCTACATATTCTTTCTGAAATTATTTTTAACTCAGTAGAGATAATTAATTATGAATATCCAAATGATTTAATCTAATGTTTTAATACTAGATGATTGAATCCAACCTAATGTTCCGTTTTCAAGCTGAATATTTACCCAGTCTTGAATAGTATCAATCTGCTTTACTTTTGTTCCCTCATGAAGTAAAAATTTAAGCTCGGAGATTTTATTAGGTTCAGACCACACTTCAATTTCTTTATCATATACTATAGCGAACTTTTCGTTATTTAATTCCTTTTTTTCATAGTTTATCATTAATACAACTATTGCAATAATTGCCAGTATAATAGATTGAGAAAAAAAGATTCTTTTTTGTGTGGGATTTTTAATTGATAAGTATAGTATAAACGAAATACATGCAATCCAAGCTAAGATTATTAATAGCAAAGACCATCCTTTTTCACTTAGAAGGTTTAGAGTATTATTTTTTAGATTTTGAGTTTGAGTAATTGGAAGCTTTTCAATTTTATCAATTCTTAAATTCTGAGCAAAAGATAAATTCATCAATATATCTTCATCAGAAGGGGATATAGATTTTGCTTTTTCATAAAAGAAATTGCTTTCTGGAATATTATTAAGCTTATAAAATGCATTTCCAAGATTATAGTAGAGCTCAGCACTTTCAAAACCTGAATTTAAAATCCTTTGATAACCCTCAACAGCCATTTGATAATTTCCATTTGTATATAGATCATTCGATGAATCAAATATTGAATCTAGGCTTTGATTATTTAAAAACAATAAAATAATATATAGAATTTTCATTGCTTATTTTTTAGAATCAGGTTAATAACTTCTCTTGCATTGTTTAGGTCATTATTCATTATCGAATTTGAGGACCTTGAATATTTGGCACTTTCACAATTTTCAATTAATTGAATAATTTTTGAAATAGTTTTTTCATCAACTCCTTTATCCCTTGATATACTTTTAATCTTCTCTTTATTAAAGTTTTCAATATTTATTGAAAATTTTAATAACAATGTTTTTAATAAGGCTTTTTCAATTAGGTCATAAAATATATTTTTATCGTTTAATGATTTCTTTGCAGCATCAATCATTTTATTAATTTCTTTTTCTTGAGCTTTTTGCAACTCTATAGTTGATGACTTTCTAGTTCTAGTATAAGCAGTTAGCATAACAAAAGCAATAACCATTGCAAAAGGTGAAGAGACTAAAATGTAAAACAATTGAGATTCAAAAAACACACTATCATCTATCTTAATTAAGTTAGCCTTTGTCTTAATAAATCTGAATGAGTCATTAGGTGTAATAACATTTGAACTATTTGATAATGAGTTGGCAATTGTAGGTCCGTCAAATACATCGACTGTTAGTCTAGGAGATTTAAGTGTTTTATATGATTCTAATTGAGGGTCAAAATATGAGAATTCAACTTCCTCAATAGGAAAGCTGCCTTGAAATCTTGGAATTACTGTAAATAATTTAGTTATTGAACCACTCATGCCTGAAAGATTGGTGTTAATTGATTCTTCTCGTTGTGGTTCAAATAATTCCATAGAACTTGGGACCAGAAGATCAGGTAAATCAAAAAGTTTTAAATTACCTTCACCTTTAACTTTTAATTCAGCTTGAAAAGATTCAGTTGCTCTAAGAGAAGATTTATTAAGAATTACATCAAACTCAAATTGACCGACAGCTCCAGTGAAACTCGATGGCTTGTTATTTAAAGGAAGATCTTTAACATTTATTCTTCTCATACCAGTTGAGATAAATTGAGATGTTTGATCATAAATAACATTTCCAAAAAAATCTCTTTTGTCAGTGGGGACATCAAGTACAAGATTTAATGATAATGGAGATATTTCAAGTTGACCAGATTTTTGAGGATACAAAACGACTTTTCTCCACTCTACTACATTATAATTTTGACCTTTATATATTTCTCTTTGAACTTTTAATTGAGGAATCTTTATAGTCTGACTCCAGAAATCTTTATAGTTTGGAGTTTCAGTCTCTCTAGCATCAGAGATATTTATTGGAGCTTTATAATATAGCTTATATATAACTGTTATTGGTTCATTGAGGTAAGGAGAACCTTTAGAAATTAAAGCGCGTAGCTCTATATCGTCATCGTTATAGTATTGAGTAACAGACTCTGACGGTTGACTAACCGAGTCTGTTATTAATACCTCAATTGGAAGTGATTTATATTCTTCTCCATCTATTTCAATGCTTGCCTGTTTAATTCTAATAGAACCTTTTTTTAGGGGTTGGAGAAAATATGAATATGTTTTTGAAAAGCTCCTTTCCCCATTAACATAGGAAGTCTTTATAGATTGATTTGGACCTCCAATTATTTGAAAATTTTCAAAATCAGGAGGTGAGAAATTATCACCGTTTTGATTCATAACAAAATCAACTCTCAATCTTTCATTTAGTCCAAGTTTAGCTTTACTTACAGATGCATCAAACTTTACCTGAGCAGAGAGAAATAAGCTATTTAAAGCAAGTATCAATATTGTTATATTTCTTACCAATCTTTTTCTGATTTTTTTGTTGTTTGTAATTTCTTTTTTCCAGACTTAAGTTTTTCATTTAAGTCCTTTTCAATATTATTTACAGCTTCTAACAGATTTTCCATTTGTTGTTTTGAAAGACCTCCACCTTGTTCTTGTTCTTCCTTATCATCTTGATCTTTTGGTTTTTCCTTTTCTGATTCAGAATTTTGATCACTGTTTTGATTTTCATCTTGATTCTCATTCTGATCTTCTGATTGATCCTGTTTTTCTTCTTCTGAATCTTCACTATTTTCAGAATTTTGACGTTTGTCCCCTTCTAAAAATTTCTTTGCAAGAGCATAATTATATCTAGTTTCATCATCTGCAGAATTATTTCTGAGAGCATTTTTATATGCTTCTACTGCTTGTGCATAATCCTTTTTCTTCATGTAAGAATTTCCTAGATTATGAAAAGCTGAATGTTTTTCAAGGTCTATTTCTGAGTTTTTTTGTGTTTTGAAATACTCTTGAATAGCCTCATCATAGTTTTGATTTTCAAATAAAAGATTACCTAAATTATGACTTGCTTTATTTTGATTTTTATTAGTAGATATAGCCTTTCTATATTCAACCTCAGCATCTTTGTAGTTCTTATTCAAAATATCAGCATTACCTTTTAGAACAAGGTTATTTGGATCACTTTGCGAGAATGACATGAAAGTGATAAATAAAAAAGTAACATGAAGTATCTTAATCTTTATTTTCATTAAATAAATTTAAATTCTGTATCCATTTTGTTTTAGTCTGAAAAACAAATACATCACAAATTATAAATAACAGAGACAAAAATAAAAATATTTGAAATTGTTGTTTATAATCAATGAACTGAGATGTTTCAAACTCAGACTTATCTATTTGATTAAGTATAGATTTTACTTGATCTAAGGCTTCTTCTGTAAAATTTCCATCAATATAATCGCCATCGGAAGAATCTGCTATTTTATTAAGAATCAAACTATTTCTTTTGGTAATGACTACTTCTCCATTAATATCTTTTTTGTATGAATCAATTGCTCCATTTAATCTAATTGGTATAGTAGATCCTGAATCTTCTCCAATTCCTACTGTTATTAAGTTTATGTCATTTATTGAGATTAAGTCAATTAAATCATCAGGTATATCATCATGATCTTCTCCATCAGATATAAGTATTAAAACTCTATTTGTCTCCGAATTTTGATCAAAGAAATTTACAGATAAATTTAGTGCAGCATCAATTGATGTTCCTTGAGATGATAGCATATCTGTATCTATTATCTGGAGAAAGTTTTTTACAGAAGCAAAATCTGTAGTAAGAGGAACTTGCGGAATAGCCTGAGCAGCATAAGCAACAATACCAACCCTATCACTTGATAAAGAGTTTATTATTTCTGAAACTATTCTTTTTGATCTTAACAGTCTATTAGGAGCTACATCTTCTGCAAGCATACTTTTAGATACATCTACTGCAAAAACAATATCAACTCCTTCTCTATTAATTGTTTTAAGCTCAGTTCCTATTTTAGGGTTAGCAAGTGCTATGGATAAACATAAAATAGCTAAACATTCTAGAATAAGCTTAAGATTAAGCTTGAAATTTGATCTATTAGGGCTAATATATTCTAATAAATCATGCTTAGAGAATGAATTCTGTACTTTCTTCCTCCATAACATGTAGATATAATTGACAATAACTAACAGCGGAATTACTAATGCTAAATAAAGAAAATATGTAATGTCTATCTCATACATTATACAAAGCTTTTAAATATTGTTTTTCTTGCAAATACTTCTATTACAAAGAATATAAACCCTAACATTACAAATGGCCTATATTTTTCAGAAACATTAGTGAAAATAGTTTCTTTTATTTCTGTCTTCTCTAATTTATTGATCTCATCATAAATATTTTGAAGTTCTAAATTATCAGTTGCTCTAAAATATCTTCCAGATGTCTTTTCAGAAATATATCTTAAAAGATCCTCATCAATTTCAACTTTTGTAAGACTAAATTGGAAATTTCCGTTGGGAAGAATTGATACTGGTGCAAGTGCTCTTCCATTTGTTCCTAGACCAATAGTATATGTTTTAATTTCATATTCAGCAGCTAGTTCTGCAGCAATTCTTGGATCTATAAAACCTGAATTGTTGACTCCATCAGTGAGCAAAATAATTACCTTACTTTTAGCAGTACTCTCTTTAAGTCTATTAACTGCAGTTGACAGTCCCATGCCTATAGCAGTTCCATCTTCTAGAAGAGCCTCATAATTAATTTCAGATAGAGATTGCTTAAGGATTAGTTTGTCAGTTGTAACAGGTGTTTTAGTATAACTCTCGGCTGCATAAACTACTAAACCTATCCTATCATTTGGTCTATCATCAATAAAGTTTGAAGCAACATTTTTTAAGGCAGATAATCTATCTGGCTTTAGGTCTTTAGATAACATACTTGAAGAGATGTCAATAACCATAACAATATCAATACCTCTTGATGTTGTAATCCTTTTAGATGTTGACTTAGATTGAGGTCTCGAAATCGCAATTATTAATAGTAATATAACTAATACTCTTATTATATTTAACAAGGGTCTAAGCTTAGTTAAAAGTGAATTTTTAGCCTTTAAATATGATAAAGAAGAATGTGTAAGTGATGCCTGAGTATATTTTCCGAACTTATACCAAAAAAATAATATTGCTGGTATAATTATCAAAATAAAAAGATATTCTGGGTTTGCTAAGTACAAATCTTTAAACATTACAATTCTTTTACTATATCAAAACTTTCTAAAATCCTAGACTTTATATTGTCCGCATACCTATCATCTGCTCTATGAACTATTGTAAGTCTGATAGTTTTTTTATCATAGGGAAGAATAACAGTAGTAAAATTAGATCTAATTAATCTGTTTTTAATTTCAATATCAAGACTTCCAAAAAGTCTTAACCCAGTGTCTCCAGATTTAATTGTAAACTGATCATCCTTTAAAAGTATATTTTTTGAGCCCATAGTTTGAAATTGATTAATTAAATTATTTTTTATTAAATCAAGACTGGGGTTGTTATCAACTTGCACAACATCTTTAAAATCAATTGTCAAAAAAAATGCATCTTTAAAGTCCCCCATGACAAATTTACTATCATAAAGGGTGTCGTTTGATCTGACTAAAATGTTTGGAGAATTTAATTCAACTGGTGGAGAACCATATTGACTTGTGAACCATTCTTTGGACATTAGAGTTTTTGTTGGATTCATCAATATAGTATCTCTAACAGGATAATAACCAAATATTAAAATTGATATTAATAGAATTGAGGAAAGAATTAAAAACGAATATTTTAAAAAGGTTTTTAAGTCGTCAATTATTGAATATTTCTCATTTTCGGGTTCTATGTCTTCAACTATATTAAATTTTTCATTATAAATATTTTCGGTATCATCAATAAAGTCTGATATTATATCTAAGTCATTCTTAATATCTGATTTCGTAGGAAGTGATTTTGCAAATTTGACTAAATCAGACTTAGTGAAAAGACTTTCAAGCTTAGTTATTTTACTTTTTTCAAAATTATAATTGCCACTATCTTTTAGTAAATTAATTCTTAATATGAGCTCCTTGGAAGTACTTTCCATAGCAGGTATTTTAATCTGGGATTCAAGATATTCCCTGAAAATATCAATTAAAATTGTATAATATTCTTTGAATTCAATCTGAGAATTAGGATCCAGGCTATTCAAGTTTTCTAACTTCTCATTTGCCAACTCATATAAGGATTTTTCTTCTTCATTAGGTTTTAAGTTTTTTTTCAGCAAATAATATCGGTAGATAAAGAATACAAGGAAACCAACAATTATTGCAATAAATATCCTTAATAGTAGATTTTGATAATTTCTTTTAACAGGAATAATTGGTTTAATGTCATAAAGATTTTGTTTTAATGTATCAACTTCAACATCGTTTACTACAATTAATAATGAATCTGAATATTTTATTGACTGATTAAAGTATATTTTTTGAGGTGGAATCCAATATTCTCCAGGCTCAAAATTTATTAATGAATACCTCTTTGAAAAAGTAGATGACTCTTGAATTGTATCAGTATCAAATGACTCTAAAATCTCAAAAGGCATAAAATTTGGAATTTCATCAAATGAAATATTGTATTTATTTTTTGAGGATACATCAATTTTAAAGTTTAATTCTTCGCCTATTTTTACTTCGGTAGTATCTACATTAGTAGATATAATTATATCCTGATCAAAATTTGGATTTTGACTAAATGACAAAGTACTTGAACATAGGTATACAATTAAAAAATTTTTCATTTATCGTTGCTTAAAATATCCTAGAAGTTTTTTTACATAACTATCATCAACTTCACAATTAATTACTCCTGCCCCATTTTTATTGAAAAGAGTTTCAAAATACTTAACTGAATCAGCATAATTTAGATTATAGTTTTCCCTTACTCTCTTTGATGATGTATCAACCCATATAAGCTCATTTGTTTCAGCATCAATCATTGGTACAAAGCCTATTTTTGCCATCTTAGTTTCCATTTGATCATAAATTCTTATTCCAGTAAGATCAAATTTTTTAGCTGCAAGTTTTAATGATTTATCATAGTCTTTATCAATGAAATCAGATAAAATAAATACAATTGCTTTTTTTTGAATTATACTTAGAAGAAACTTTAATGATGAATTAATATTTGTTTTAGAGCTTTTTGGCTTAAATTCAATTAATTCTCTTATAATTCTAAGTATATGCTTTTTACCCTTATTGGGAGGGATGAATAACTCAATATCATCAGAAAAAAGTATTGCACCAACCTTATCATTATTTTTTAAAGCAGAAAATGCCAATGTTGCAGCAATTTCTGTTATTATTTCTTTCTTGAGTTTGTTGCTAGTTGCAAAGTTTTCAGAACCACTTACATCAATTAAGAGCATTAATGTTAGTTCCCTCTCCTCTTCAAATACTTTTATAAAGGGTTCATTATATCTTGCTGTTACGTTCCAGTCAATCGATCTAATATCATCTCCGAATTCATACTTTCTAACTTCACTGAAAGTCATACCTCTACCTTTAAAAGTACTAAGATATTCTCCTCCAAACAGATTGTCACTAAGCCTTCTGCTTTTAATTTCAATTTGTCTTACTTTCTTAAGTAATTCTTTAGAATTCATTAACTATGGTACTTCAACTGTATTTACTATTTGTTTAATTACATCTTCAGTAGATACGTTTTCAGCCTCAGCTTCATATGTTAAACCAATTCTATGTCTAAGAACATCAGTTATGACTTCTCTTACATCTTCTGGTATTACGAAGCCTCTGTGATTTATAAACGCATAACATTTAGCTGCAAGTGCCAGGTTGATACTTCCTCTCGGTGAAGCACCAAATGAAATAAGAGGGGATAAGTTTTTAAGATTATATTTTTCTGGGTATCTAGTACAGAAAATTAGATCTAATATATACTTTTCAATTTTTTCATCCATGTATACTTCATTAACTAAATTTTGAGCAGTTAATATTTGCTTAGTTGTCACAACAGGCTTTATTTTATCTTCTTTCGAAGATAAATTCATATTTATAATCTTTTGTTCTTCTTCAAGTTTAGGATAATCCACTACAACTTTTAGCATAAACCTATCTACTTGTGCCTCTGGAAGAGGATATGTACCTTCTTGCTCAACAGGGTTTTGAGTAGCCATTACTAGAAAAGGATCGGTTAATTTGAATGTTTTATCACCAATAGTTACCTGTTTTTCTTGCATAGCTTCAAGCAATGCTGATTGAACTTTAGCGGGTGCTCTGTTTATCTCATCTGCTAATACAAAATTTGCAAAAACTGGTCCCTGTTTAATAGAAAATGTACCTGATTTCATATTATAAATCATAGTTCCAATGACATCAGCAGGAAGAAGATCTGGTGTAAATTGAATTCTGCTAAATGAGCCTTTGACGGCGTTACTAAGACTATTAATAGCCAATGTTTTGGCAAGTCCTGGAACACCTTCAAGTAAAATATGTCCTTTCCCCAATAGACCTATTAAAAGTCTTTCAATCATTGTTTTCTGACCAACAATCTTTTTATTAATTTCCATTGAAAGTAAATCTACAAAAGCACTCTCTTTTTTGATTAATTCATCTTTTTTACCTAAATCTACATTCTTGTTTGTATCACTCATAACTACTTGTTTTAATTATTAAATTTCAAAATTTATTAGTAAATCTCCTGTTAAGAATTGGTTAAATTGATTTTAACAAAAATATTACTTTGAAAAGTATTCGGGGTATAAATAATCATTTTTTGGATAATGACTCATATCAACATTCTTTACTAGTTCATATATTTCTTTTCTTAAACTATCAAAATTAACTTTATTCTTAGCTGAAATAAATAAGGCCTTACCATTAGTCTTATTCATCCACGTATTTCTCCATTGTTGTAAAGAGTAGTAACCATTTTTTCCAGAATATGAGTCATTAAAATCAATAGCTTGATATTTATCAATTTTATTGAAAATCATCAAGTTATATTTATTGTGGCAATTAATTTCATTCAAAATATTATTCACGGAGTCGATATGGTCTTCAAAGCTTGGATGAGATATATCAACTATATGTAGAAGTATGTCGGCATCTTTAACCTCTTCCAAAGTGCTTTTGAAAGACTCGATAAGTTGTGTAGGTAATTTTCTTATAAAACCTACTGTATCAGTTAGAAGAAATGGTAATGTATTAATAACAACCTTTCTTACTGTAGTATCAAGTGTTGCAAATAATTTGTCTTCCGCAAAAACATTACTTTTAGACAACATATTCATTATTGTTGACTTTCCTACATTAGTATATCCTACCAATGCCACTCTAACTAACGATCCTCTATTTCCTCTTTGGACCTTCATCTGTTTATCAATTGTAGATATTTTTCTTTTTAATAGTGAAATTTTATCCCTAACAATTCTTCTATCAGTTTCTATCTCAGTCTCACCTGGACCTCTCATACCAATACCCCCTCTTTGTCTTTCAAGGTGGGTCCATAGTCCTTTTAGTCTCGGCAGTAAATACTCATACTGAGCAAGTTCAACTTGAGTTTTAGCGTAACTTGTTTTTGCTCTTTGAGCAAAAATGTCAAGAATAAGAGCAGTTCTATCAAGAATTTTACACTTTAAAATTCTTTCAATATTTGCTTGTTGAGTGGGAGACAGTTCATCATCAAATACTACTACTGAGACATCGTTGACTTTGACATATTTCAATATCTCATCAATTTTTCCTTTTCCAATAAATGTTCTTGGATTTGGTGTATTTATCTTTTGAGTGAATTTTTTAACAACATTCCCGCCAGCTGTAACAGACAGAAACTCTAATTCTTCTAAAAATTCTGATAATTTTTCTTCATCTTGGGAATCATTGACAACTCCAACTAAAACAGTATTTTCATAATTTGACTTTTTTGGCTCAATCATTTTAAGCTGAATAGGTTCTAAGATTAAACGTTTTACCATCAAATACACCATAAGTATAGTGTGTGATCCAGTCACCTAGGTTAATGTATTTTGATTTTGACTTTAGTTGATGAACAATGGGTAGATGTCTATGTCCAAAAATAAAATAGTCAATATGTTCCTTTGATAGTTTTTTTTCACAGAACTGAATTAACCATTCTTTATCCTCACCTTTAAACTTTAGATCCTCTTTTCCTGATAATAATTTATTTTTTTGTGAAAAATATTTTCCAAGCCATATACCTATATCAGGGTGAATTAGTCTATACATTTTAATGAAAAAACTATTCGATAATATCAACTTCATTCTTTTATACCCATAGTCACCAGGTCCAAGACCATCACCATGTCCTATATAGAATGATTTTGAATTAAATACAAAGAGTTCAGGTGACCTAAACACCTTAATGTTTAACTCCTTTTCAAAATAATCATTCATCCAATAGTCATGATTACCAACAAAAAAATAAATTTTAATTCCAGAGTCAGATAGTTCAGCTAGTTTTCCAAGAACTCTAGTAAATCCTTTTGGAATAGCCTCTTTATACTCAAACCAAAAATCAAATAAATCTCCTAATAAAAAAATGATATCAGCATCATCTTTAATTGAGTCCAACCATGAGACAAATATCTTTTCTCTTGCATGACTTTCTTCAATTGAAGGTGCTCCTAGGTGATTATCGGATGAAAAGTATATTTTTTTATTTATTGGAATGTCCATGATCAACCAATTGCATTATTTAAATCTTCTATTAGATCCTCTGAATCCTCAATTCCAACACTTAATCTTAATAAAGATTCTACTAATCCTGATTTTTTTCTTTCCTCAGGTGGTATTGAAGCATGTGTCATACTAGCAGGATGACA
Source organism: uncultured Bacteroidota bacterium (assembly GCA_902594745.1). GTDB lineage: Bacteria > Bacteroidota > Bacteroidia > Flavobacteriales > Flavobacteriaceae > Marisimplicoccus. Next base: position 44,875 of record CACJNF010000005.1, on the reverse strand, counting down.
ACAAAGACTCTCAACTCCACCCAATGATTCAGCTAGGGTAAATAATTTAAGATTCTCTGCTATTTTTTTTGCAGATTCAAAAGAATTGTCTTTTGGGATGAATGAAACCATACCTCCAAATACATGCATTTGTTTTTCTGCAATTTTATAATTTTTATTATCTGAAAATCCTGCCCAGTATACATTGCCTATTTTATTATGATTTCTCAAGAAAATTGCTACTTTTTCAGCATTTTCTGAATGTCTTTGCATTCTTAAATGCAATGTCTTAATTCCTCTTAGTGTAAGAAAACAATCCATTGGTCCAGGTGTAGCTCCTGAAGCATTTTGAATAAATGATAACTTATTATAAAGTTGCTCATCGTTAACAACAATAGCACCAATAACAACATCACTATGACCCGCGATATATTTTGTAGCAGAGTGCATGACAATATCTGCACCTAGCTCAAGTGGCCTTTGTATATATGGAGATGCAAAAGTATTATCAATGCATAGAAGTATTTGATTTTTTTTAGCAATTTTTGATATTGATTCTATATCAACAACATTCATCATAGGGTTTGTAGGTGTTTCAGCCCAAATAAGTTTAGTTTTCTTATTTATTTTTTTTGATACTTCATCTAAATTTTCCATGTTTACGAAGTGAAACTTTAGGTCATATTTCTCAAATATTTGTTTAAATAGTCTATAACTTCCTCCATATAAATCATTTGTTGATATTATCTCATCACCAGGGTCTAAAGTCTTAACAATAGCGTCAATTGCTGCTAAACCTGAAGCAAAGGCTAGACCATAATTTCCGTTTTCAAGAGAAGCTATTGATCTTTCAAAATTAGTTCTAGTTGGATTATGAGTTCTACTATATTCGTAACCTTTATGAACACCAGGAGAAGTTTGAGAGTATGTAGATGTTTGATAAATAGGTGTCATCACAGATCCATATGCCGGATCTAAAATTTGTCCACCATGTATAGCTCTAGAATTAAATTTTAATTTTTTCTTCATACAGTGCAAAGATAAAGATATTGGACTTTAACCATACTTTTCAACTAAAATGATTTTCTTTGTTGCAAAATCTCAGATGAATAGCAGATATTTAGCTCTTGCTGCAGCATTTATAGCAACAACAATATATGGAATCAATCATACTGTTGCTAAAGAAGTAATGCCAGTCTATATAGGTTCAGCAGGTTTTATTATGCTTAGGCTTTTGGGAGCAACAGCCCTTTTTTGGTTGATTAGCTTTTTTACTCCAAAAGAGAGGATTGAATCCAAAGATATCCCAAAGATAGTTTTTGCTTCAATTCTAGGTATGTGCACAAATATGTTAGCCTTTTTTAGAGGTCTTGAACTGTCTACTCCTATTAATAGTGGTGTAATAATAACTTTATCACCTGTTATTGTTCTCATATTATCTTATTTTTTCTTGAAGGAGAAAGTTACAATGAAAAAGATTCTAGGAATTATCATTGGTTTCTCTGGCGCAATTTTTTTGATTATTAATAGTAGTAAAATAGGTATAAATGCACCAAATATTCCTCTAGGAAATTCATTTTTCTTACTTAATGCCTCTGCCTATGCTGGATATTTAATAATAGTTAAGCCTTTAACTGCGAAATACAACATTTTTACTTTAATGAAGTGGTTATTCTTGATTGGATTGGTTTTATCAACTCCTATTACATATAATCAATTTGTTGAAGTAGAATGGGCTGAATTACCTTGGTATGCTGTATGGAGAATGATTTATGTTGTAATTGGCACAACATTTATGACATATTTATTAAATATTTATGCATTAAAGACATTATCTCCAACAGTAATTGGCTCATTCATATATTTACAACCAATTATAACAATAATATTTGCATTATTAACTGCTAATGATACTTTAGATTCAACAAAAATAATAGCATGTGCATTAGTATTTATAGGAGTTTATCTTGTGTCTATTAAGAATAAGAATGATTGATTATCAAATCAGAAATATTAATTAGCTTGTATTGTGTAATTTAAATTTTCTATGATAAATTTGAAATAAATAAAACTATTATGAAAAAGATTCTTTCAATTCTAGCAATTTTATTAATTCTTTCATGTAACAATTCTAATACATCAAAAGAGAGGTTTCAATATGAAAGAGTCAAAGAAGACAATGTTTCCACTCAAAGTAATTCAGTTTCAAATAATGTAATTTTAAATTCTAATGATCAGATGAAGTTTGATAAAAGAATAATTAGAGTGAATGCGAATGAGAGCGTTACTTTAACATTAAATCATACTGGTAGATTTCCTGCTATTTCAATGGGACATAATTTTGTACTAATAAAAAAAGATATTGATGTAGATGATTATGCTCTTAGGGCAGTTAGTGCAAGAGATAATGATTATATTCCTGAAGGTGGAGATGAGATTGCATTTACAAAAATGTTAGGGGGAGGAGAGTCTGATACAATAACTTTCGATGCTCCTGAACCTGGCACCTACACATTTATTTGTTCATTTCCAGGCCACTATCAATTAATGATGGGTGAATTTATTGTACTCTAAAATGTTAATTTTTGAAAACTTATTCTATTGAAGAAGGTTTTATTAATTCTTTTATTTATTTCAATCGGATGTCAAAACAATTCTAAAAGATCTGATTCTTTGTCTAATAAAGGAGTTGGTCCAATTATCAATGTTATACTTGAAGATAAGGTGAATATTTCTATGGCAAACTCTGGTGAAAAATTATTTAATCAACTTTGTACATCCTGTCACATGATTAATGAAGACTATATTGGTCCAGCTATGTCAGGAATTCTTGATAGAAGGTCACCTGAATGGATAATGAATATGATTTTAAACCCTATTAAAATGCTTGAAGAAGATCCTATTGCGATAGAATTACTAGAGAAATATGATTTTGAATATATGTATAATCAAAATTTATTGGAGGAAGAGGCAAGAGAAATTCTAGAGTATTTTAGGATTCTTGATTAAATATCAACATTACCATCATAATAACCAGGTACTGGAACATACCTTAGCTTATTAATTAATACGTACTCTGAAAGTTTATAGGATCTAAAAGCCATCTCTCTTAACAATTCACAAATTTGAGAATAGTTTTCACCATTAGACTCCTTAAAGGATTTATTATCTATATGATTTGATAAGTATGTTTCTAAGGAAATATCATCAACCTCACTTATATTATTTTTACTCTCATTCTTTAAAATAATATTCAAGAACTCATTAATTTCTGAAGAAAGTTCTGATTGATTTTTAGAAGGAATATTTCTACTTATATATGAATCAACGAAGCTTGATAGATTAAGTGAGATAGCTCCAGGTGTATCTGTCTCTGGAATTATTAATTCAAACATTCTGTCTACAAAACTCAATTGGTTATTAGAAAAAAATTCTGGAGACCAATCAGAATTATTACTTTGACATGACTGAAACATTGATAAAACTCCAGCTGACAAAGTTATTGAGCCAAATGAAATACTTATATTTTTTAAAGCTTCTCTTCTATTCATAATTAAATATTTTGTTTGTTTAACTCTTCAACTGCATGGTTCGCTGCTCTAGCTGTTAATGCCATATATGTGATTGATGGGTTTTGATTTCCAGCTGATGTCATACAAGCACCATCAGTAACATATACGTTTTTAACACTGTGTATTTGATTATTTCCATTTAAAATAGATGTCTTTGGATCTCTACCCATTCTTGCCGTTCCCATTTCATGGATTCCGTTTCCAAATACGTAATTATCATCAGAACCTGTACCCGTTACATTTTTAAAACCAGATCTCTCTAACATCTCAATAGCTTGTTGCTTCATATCTTTTCTCATAGCAATTTCATTCTCTCTAATTGTAGCGTTAAATGTAACTGTAGGAAGACCCCACTTATCAAGTTTATCATAATCTAGAGTCATTCTGTTATCATGATAAGGTAGAATTTCTCCAAATGCTCCCATTGATCCTGACCATTCACCATCTTGGACAATAATCTCTTTGAATCTTTTACCATAAGCTGCAAGCTCTTCCTTGCTGTTAGCAATACTTTTTGAGCCTCTACTGGCTCCACCTTGGTATCCATATCCTCTTATAAAATCTTTTCTATTTGTAATACCTCCAATATTTCTAAATCTAGGGATAAAAAATCCAGCAGGTTTTCTTCCATAAGTAGTTTTGTTTTTAAATCCATCAAAAGTTCCATATGCTCCAGTCTGAAAATGATGATCCATCAGATTATGTCCTAGTTCTCCTGAATCGTTCCCCATTCCATTTGGAAATCTATTAGATTTTGATTGCATCAGAATGGATGTTGATGCTATTGCTGAAGAACATAGAAAAATAACTTTGGCATAGTACTCGTATGATTGATTGTTTTCTGAATCTATCACTCTTACACCCTTAGCTCTTTTTTTATCCTCATCATAAATTATCTCATGAACTATTGAATTAGGCATTAAAGTCATATTGCCTGTTGCTTCTGCAGCAGGAAGTGTTGAAGAGTTGCTGCTAAAATATGCACCATAAGGGCACCCCCTCATACATCTATTTCTATATTGACATGTAACCCTTCCAAGACCTGGTTTAGTTCCTTCAGTTATATGAGCAGTCCTAGCATTAGAGAGTATTCTACCATCATTAAAACTTTTGGAAATGCTTTCACGCATATGTTGTTCTAGTACATTTAACTCAAACGGCTTTAAAAATTTTCCGTCAGGGAATTGTGGTAGTCCTTCTGCTCTTCCTTGAACTCCAATATATTGTTCAACATAATCATACCATGGAGCTATATCTTTGTATCTAATAGGCCAATCAACTGCAATTCCATCTTTTAAGTTTGCTTCAAAATCAAATTCGGAGAGCCTATAAGTATGTCTTCCCCATGTTAAAGATCTCCCTCCAACATGATATCCCCTAATCCAATTAAATTTATTTTCATCGTCATTATATGGATGTTCGATATCATCCACAAAAAAATGTCTTGACGATTCTTTATTAACATAACCTGTTCTACTTTGTTTTGGCTGTCTTTTATATGCGTCCTGTGTAATTGTATCACCGCCTTTGAAGTCCCATGGCTCCATGTTCGCAGTATGATAGTCATCAATATGATTAATCATTCTACCTCTCTCAAGAACAAGAGTTTTGAGGCCTTTTTCGGTTAATTCTTTTGCTGCCCATCCACCACTTATTCCAGTTCCTACAACTATAGCATCAAATTTGTTTTGCATTTTTTTTGAGTTTTATTCAATTTAAAGAATAAATATTTGAAATCGTAATTAATTATTTAAATTTATATTTATACTAATATAAAAAACCAATATATAATGAAAAGAAAAGAATTCATCAAATTAGCTTCAACAGGTGCGCTTGGCATATCATCTTTAGGATATATATCTTGTGAGAATCAAAAAGAATTATTTTTTAAACTATCTCTTGCTCAGTGGTCATTAAACAAGGCTATTAGAGGTGGAGAAATGGATCCATATTTATTTGCTGAAAAATCTAGTGAGTTAGGTTTTACTGGTCTTGAATACGTTAATCAATTATATGATGATGTTATGAAAAGTGAGGATAAATCTTCAGCAATTAAAGAATTTATTTTAAAGAACAATCAACTAGCAGCTGATAACGGAGTTGAAAATGTACTTATTATGATTGATGATGAAGGTAATTTAGCAGATGAGAATGAGAACATGAGGCTAAAAGCGATAGATAATCACAAGTTATGGATTGATACTGCTGCTGCAATGAATTGCTCATCAATGAGATTAAATCTATATGGTTCTAAAGATGTTGAAACATGGAAAAACTTATCAATTGATAGTTTGTCAAGGCTAGGAGAATATGCGAAAGGAACTGGGATAAATGTAATTGTTGAAAATCATGGTAGAATCACTTCAAATATTCCAGAGCTAATGAATGTTATCTATGGAACAAACATGGATAATGTTGGTACCTTGCCTGATTTTGGTAATTTCTGTATGGCTGATGAAGGGTACGGTTCAGTTTTCGATGGTTCATGTGAAAAAATGTATGATTTTTATCAAGGAGTAGAAGAAATGATGCCAAAGGCATTTGCAGTAAGTGCAAAGTCAAATGATTTTGATGATAATGGAGATGAAAAAACTATTGATTACATGAGGATGATGAAAATTGTAAAAAGTTTTGGATATACTGGTTATGTTGGTGTTGAATATGAAGGTGAGAGGTTATCTGAAGAGGATGGAATTAAAGCCACTAGAGATTTATTAATTAAAATTGGTCAGTCAATATAATATGAGTAAAACAATTAATATTAAACTTAGTATAATGATGTTCCTGGAGTTTTTTATTTGGGGATGTTGGTTTGTTACAATGGGAACTTTTCTTTCACAAGCTTTTAGTGCTTCTGGAGGAGAAATTTCATTAGCATATGAGACTCAATCATGGGGTGCAATTATTGCTCCATTTATCATTGGATTAATTGCAGATAGATATTTTGATGCAGAAAAAATTCTAGCCATTATTCACATTGTTGGTGGAGGACTTCTTTTTATGTGCTCAATAGCTTTAGGTTTTGATGCATTCTATCCATACATTTTAATATATATGATACTTTATATGCCAACCCTAGCTTTAGTTAATTCTATAGCCTTTAGACAGATGAAAGATCCTTCTAAGGAATTTCCAAAAATTAGAGTTTGGGGTACTATAGGATGGATTGTTGCTGGTCTTGTAATTAGTTATGGAGTTGGGTGGGAAGCTATGCAAACACTTGAATATACTTTTTATTTAGCTGCAGTTGTATCTGCAACATTAGGTGTCTTTAGTTTTACTTTACCAAAAACTCCTCCAAAAGCAAAAAATGAGAGTCCTAGCCTCAGAGAAATCTTAGGTCTTGATGCTCTCCAGCTTCTAAGAGATACTAGATATTTGGTGTTTTTCATTTCATCTATATTGATATGTATACCTCTAGCTTTTTACTACCAGGATGCTAATTTATTTTTAAATGAACTTGGGATGGCTAATGCGGCAGGTGTTATGACATTAGGTCAAATATCTGAAGCATTGTTTATTTTATTGCTTCCTATTTTTCTTAACAAATACGGGATTAAAAAAACACTAATTATTGGAATGCTAGCATGGAGCTTAAGATATGTTCTATTTGCATTTGGAGATACTGGATCAAATATTTGGATGTTAATTTTCGGTATTGTTCTTCATGGAATTTGCTATGATTTTTTCTTTGTCTCTGGTCAAATATATACCGACTATAAAGCAGGTGAGAAATATAAAAGTGCAGCTCAAGGATTAATTGCTCTTGCAACTTATGGAATTGGAATGTTAATTGGATTTAGACTTGCTGGGATTATTACAGATCAATATGCTGTTGAGTCAGGGCATGACTGGACTCAAATTTGGACATTTCCAGCAATATTTGCAGCAGTGGTATTAGTGATATTTATTGTAACATTTAAAAACGAGAAAATAGAAGTTGAAAAATAAAATTAGACTAGGAATCTTAGGTGGTGGTGGTGATTCTCTAATTGGGATAGTTCATAGAATTGCTTCATCCATGCATGATAGTTATGAAATAATTGGAGGTGTATTTAATCCAGATTTTTCTGAAAATTTAAAATTTGCTGAAGAAATTGGATTAAATAAAAATAGAATATATGAAGACTATGAAAAGATGATTGAGGAGGAGTTAAAACTTGACGAAAATGAAAGGATTCAAGTTGTATCAATTCTAACACCTAATTTTCTTCATTATCCAATGGCTAAAAATCTTTTAGAAAATAATTTTAATGTCATTTGTGAAAAACCCATGACAACTACCCATGAAGAAGCTAGAGATCTAGAAAAAATATACAAATCAAAGAAGTTAACATTTGCCGTAACTTACACATATACTGGTTATCCGATGATAAGGCAAATGAAAGAAATGATTAAGGCTGGAGAAATAGGTGATGTGCAACGTGTAGATCTTCAATATTATCAAGGCTGGATAAACCCAATCATTCATGATCACAAAAAACGTTCTGAAACTTGGAGGCTTCAACCTGATAAGTCAGGAATTAGTTGTTGTATTGGAGACATAGGAACACATGCATTTGATATGCTAGAATATGTAACAGGAATGGAAGTGGAAGAACTTCTATCTGATTTAAACTACGTTTATGATGATAATATCATGGATGTAGATGGCACAATTTTAATTAGATTCTCGGATAAAATTAAAGGTGTTATAAGGGCTAGTCAAATTGCAACTGGTGAGGAGAATAATTTTACTGTTGCAATTTATGGCAAAAAGGGAGGCTTAAAATGGGAACAACAAAATCCAAATTATTTATATCATCTAAGTGAGTCAAATCCATTGAGAATATTAAAGCCAGGACATGATTATAATTCTAATTTTGCTAAAATTTCAACTAAATTACCTCCAGGTCACCCTGAAGGAATGTTTGATTCAATGGCAAACATTTATAATGGAGTTGCTAGAGAGATAAATGGGACACTAGAATTTGATGGTGAATACCCTTCTTTAAATGATGGTTTAAGAGGTATGATGTTTATTGAGAAAGCAGTTGAATCTCATAAAAAAGGTAACATTTGGGTTAAATTAAATTGATTTTATAATGAAAACAATAAAAGGTCCTGCAGTTTTCTTAGCTCAGTTTGTAGATAAAAAAGCTCCGTTTAATTCTCTTGAAGGGATGTGCAAATGGGCTGCTGATCTTGGATATAAAGGAATTCAAATACCAACATGGGAGAGTTTTTTAATTGATTTAGATAAAGCAGCTGAGAGTCAAGATTATTGTGATGAACTTCTTGGTAAGGTAAAATCTTATGGATTAGAAATTACAGAATTATCAACCCATCTTCAAGGTCAATTAGTAGCAGTTCATCCTGCGTATGATCTGATGTTTGATAATTTTGCTCCTGACAGACTAAAGAAGAATCCGAAAGAAAGAACCGAGTGGGCAATTGATACTGTGAAAAAAGCAGCAATTGCTAGTCGAAGACTTGGCTTAAAAGCACATGCTACTTTTTCAGGTGCATTATTATGGCATACTTGGCATCCATGGCCCCAGGCTCCAAAAGGGTTAGTTGAAATGGGATTTGAAGAGCTTGCTAAAAGATGGCTCCCAATTTTAGATGTTTTTGATGAGAATGGAGTAGATGTATGTTATGAAATTCATCCTGGAGAAGATCTTCATGATGGAATTACTTTTGAAAGATTTCTTAAAGCAACTAAAAATCATAAGAGAGTAAACATACTATATGACCCAAGCCATTTTATTCTTCAACAACTTGATTATATAACATATATTGACCATTATCATGAATTTATAAAATCATTTCACGTTAAAGATGCTGAATTTAATCCAACAGGTAAAAAAGGAGCATTTGGTGGATATTTAGATTGGGCTGATAGAGCAGGTAGATACAGATCTTTGGGAGATGGGCAAATTGATTTTAAAACCATATTCTCAAAACTAACACAATACGGGTGTGATGTTTGGGCGGTAATGGAATGGGAGTGTTGTATCAAAAGTCCTGAACAAGGGGCCATTGAAGGTTCAAAATTTATAAATGACTTAATTATAAATTGTACCAACAAAAAATTTGATGATTTTGCTGGAGGCGATACTAATGAAGAAGATTTAAAAAATATTTTAGGTTTATAATCATGAAAAAATTATTCATTACAAGTGTTATATTAATTTCAAGCTTTTGTTTTTCTCAGAGTAGTGAATGGACGTATATATTTGATGGAAAGTCTTTTAATGGATGGCACCAATATAATGGCAAGTCTGTTGGTAGTCAATGGTCAATTAGTAATGGTGAACTTATTTTTACAAATAACAGAGATAGCAAACAGGACATTGTAACTGATAATGAATATTCAAATTTCGAACTATCCATTGAATGGAACATATCAAAAGGTGGGAATAGTGGAATATTTTATGGTGTTCAAGAGCTCCCCGAGTTCGATGAAGCATTTAAGACTGGACCCGAAATACAAGTATTAGATAATAAAAATTTCTTAACCTCAACTAAACTTCATAAAAGTCCATCTTTATATGATTTAGTTAGTTCAAAGAACAAAGCCCTTGAAGTAAAGAATCATGGAGAGTGGAATCATTTAATTTTGACAATCGATCATAAGAATAATATAGGTACAGTAAAATTAAATGGTCAATTTGCTTTTACATTTCCTCTATCTGGTCCTGAATGGGATAATCTTGTATCAAAGTCTAAGTTTAGGTATAAAGAGTACTACACAAAAAAGGCCGGGTCTAACGAAGAATTTTTAGCTTTTGGTGCATTTAAATCTGGTAAAATTGGTCTTCAAGACCACGGAAGTGACGTAAGGTTTAGAAATATCAAAATTCGAAAATTATATTAATATCTATAATTCCAAAATATTACACTTTTAACGTACTATAGATGAATAGAAATAAGCTTATTGTTTTTTCAGCTCCATCAGGAGCAGGAAAAACTACGCTTGTGAAACATATTTTATCTCAATTTAGCAATACAAATTTTTCAATATCCGCTACATCCAGATCACCTAGAGGGAGCGAAAAAGATGGGATTGATTATCACTTTTTATCAAATAGCGAGTTCAAAAAAAAAATTGAGAACAATGAGTTTATTGAATTTGAAGAAGTTTATGGGGGTGTACATTATGGAACTCTTAAATCTGAAGTTGAAAATATATGGGCAAATAATGAAATAGCACTTTTTGATATTGATGTTGTAGGAGGTTTTAATATTAAAAAAATGTATCCTGATAATACATTATCTATTTTTGTTATGCCACCAAGTATTGATACTTTGAGGAAAAGATTAATTTCAAGAGGAGATATTTTAGATGATGAAATTAATAGAAGGATTAACAAAGCTGAATTAGAGCTAGATTATGCATCAAAATTTGATAAAATCATAATTAATAATGATCTTGAAGAATCAAAAAAAATAGCATCAAATCTTGTAAATGAATTTATAGAGAATGAGTAATGTAGGTTTGTATCTTGGAACTTTCAATCCAATTCATAATGGTCATGTTACATTAGCAAAGTATTTTTCAGAACTGCCAGAATTAGATCAAGTTCTTGTAGTAATTAGCCCTCAAAGTCCATTTAAAATTGAGGATACTTTTATTAATGATATAGAAAGACTTGAACTAGCTAAAACTGTTTTTAAAAACTTCAAAAATGTAAAGGTTTCTGATATTGAATTTAAAATGTCTAGGCCTAATTTCACAATTGACACATTAAAGGAATTTAAGAAAAGACATGAATACAACAACCTTATCCTTTTAATTGGAGAGGATAACTTAGTAGGATTTAATAAATGGAAAGATTATGAGGAAATTATTGAAATTGCTGAAGTTTATGTTTACCCTAGAGATACTGAACATAAAATTCCTGATCAAATATTAAAAAATAGTAACATAAAATTAGTTGATGCACCAAAAATTAGAATTTCAAGTAGCCACATTAGATACCTATTGAAAGAGGACCAGAAAATAGATCATCTTGTACCAAAGGAAGTAATCAGTTTTTTAAATTCTAAGAGTTAATTTTATTAATTATATCAAGTAGTTTCTTTGTTAAACTCTCTCTTGATAAATGGTCAATGTTATCTATAGCGCTCTTTTGGTAATCTCCTGCTATCCAATCATTATATTCATCATTAATAAATTTTACAACTTTCTTTTCAGAAGAAGAATCTGCGTTAAATGACTTTTTTGAAAGCTTTAAAACATTTTCAGACTCCTTACTAGAGTTTGAAAAATTAATAATTGGTGTTCCACTTGCAATATACTCTATAAGTTTCCCTGACAGCATATCTGTTTCCTCAGTATTTTCATACGTAAAATTAACAAGTAAATGAGATGATTTTATTAACCTAATTGCTTCTTCATGATTTACATATCCTTTGTAATCTGTTTCAATATTTTCAGAAAAAATATTTTTTAAATCCACATCAATTTTGCCAGCTAAAATTAACTTTATCCTAAGCTTATTTTTTTTTGGACTTAATACTTCAATTGCATCTCTAAAGACTTTATAATTATGATTTTTTGACAAGACACCTGTAAAAACAATATTAAATTGATCTGTTTTATCAATACTAATTTTCTCATAAACTGATTTATCAAACCCATTATAAATCTTAAAAATTTTTTCTTTATTAGACACTTTATCAGATAAAATTTTATGGTATTTCTCTTCAACTGTAGTAATAATTGCATCAGAATTTTCTAAAACTTCTGATTCAAGTTTTTTGTTCTTTTGTCTTGAAAAATTAAATCTAAATCTATTTTTTAAATAAAATATTTCAGTCCACGGATCTCTTAAGTCAACTATCCATTTGAGTTTATATTTATTATGAATTTTTAATCCTATTAAGTGAGTTGAATGTGGGGGGCCAGTTGTTATTAGACAATCAATTTTTTTATTACTAATTATATTAATAGCTTTTTTATATGCATATTGATTCCAGCCAACTCTTGAATCAGGAATGAAGAAATTAAGTCTTAAAAATGATGTAAACTTATCAAAGAATGACTTATTTGGAATATATGATTGAGGTATACTCTTTGTTGTATTACCTGATTTTATAAATGAGTATAGTTTTAGAAGATCAAAACTTTTTGTTTTATATGTTTCAATATTATCTATTTCTTTTAGTAGCGAATAATCCTTTTGATTGTATGATGCATATTTTTCATCCACTGAAACCACAATAGGATTATGTCCCATTTCTTTTAAATACTTTGAAAAATACATCCATCTCTGGACGCCTGATCCACCTGATGGTGGCCAATAATAAGTAATAATTAAAATATTTAGTTTAGATGTCAAACTAATTTAATTTTAGTTGAGCTCCTATTCCAAATACTTCTCTAACCTGAAGTCTAGATATTGCATTATCATCATAAATTAATTGAAAAATTAATTGCGTTGATAACAGTGGGTTAATGTCAAAATCAATCTGAACAAGGTAATCAAGGTCAATATTTGATGCATCTTCTAAATAATTTGAAAAAAGCTTTAGATCTTGTTTGTAATTGACATTCTCAAAAATTGAGCCTTCGGAATGAAATGTCAAGTTTGCCCCCAATTCATACCTTGAAGATTTATTTTTATCAACACCAAAATATTTTTCATTATCGGTTAGATTCTCAGTAAATCTCTTGTTAACTAAAATCAATCGTGATGCAATTGGAGAGTAATTAAGCCATAGCTTTTCACTTTTCTTCCATAAAAAACCAGACCCTATTTGAAAGTATGCTGGGGAAAAAGCTTGTGTTGTTAATTCTCTTATTTCATTGTTCTCAGAGTCTTTTTTGTATTTATAGCCTTTACCTATTTGCGATGTAAAATTAAAAAATGCAGAAAAAGACAAATTCTTTGTAAACTCTTTTCCAATAATCGATTGGAGTAGTACTCTATCATCAATTTTTCTTGCAAATGGTGCATTTTTAAACTTTGCTAAACCGTATGCAGACTCAAAATTAGTCAACCAATTCCAACCAAGTTTTTTGTATTCCCATTCATAATCAAATTTTATAGTTCCAGAAAAATTATTTGTTCCGCCACCAACCCAATCACTAAATCCAGTTTGGTTTAATAATAATGCAGCTTTTCCTTTTGTTGTCCATAGTGAGTCTTTGGATGTTGATTCTTGTGAAAAGAGGTTTACACTTAAAACAATAAAGAAAATGAATAAAATTTTTTTCATGAATTTTTACAAAAATCCTAGTTCTAGTTTTGCTTCCTCACTCATTAAGTCTCTAGTCCATGGTGGATCAAAGGTGATCTCAACTTCAGCTGTTTTAACCTCATCAATAGACTTAATCTTTTCTTCAACTTCTTGGGGTAAAGTTTCTGCAACCGGACAGTTTGGAGTAGTTAAAGTCATTAGGATTTTAACTTCATTATCTTCGTTTACAAAAACATCATAAATTAATCCTAGCTCATAAATATCAACAGGTATTTCAGGATCAAAAATTGATTTTAATTCTTTTACAATTTTTTCACCTAAATCTTGTGAATTCATATTGTTTTTTGACATACTCTACTTTTTAGATTGATATGCTAAGGCATATATTTTAATTTGTTTTATCATAGCTAATAAACCATTTGCTCTAGTTTGTGATAGATGAGTATTTAATCCAATTTTTTCAATAAAATCAATTTTTGCTTCTAAAATATCTTCTGGTTTATGACCGGAGAAGACTCTAATTAAAAGAGAAATAATTCCTTTTGAAATAATAGCATCACTATCCGCTTCAAATATAACTATGTTATTATTAAACGATGAATTTAACCATACTTTACTCTGACATCCTTTTATAAGGTTTGAATCAATTCTTGACTTGTTATCAAAATTTGGAAGATTTTTTCCTAAATCAATTAAGTATTGATATTTTTCAGACCAGTCCTCAAAAAATTCAAATTCATCAACAATTTCATTCTGTATTTGCTGTATTGTTTGCACATTTAAAATTAATGAATTATCCCAACATTTTGGATGCTTTTATCAGAGCATCGATAAATAAATCAATTTCACTTTTTGTATTATAAAAAGAGAAAGATGCTCGAACAGTACCTGGTATTTTGTAGAAATCCATTATTGGCTGAGTACAATGTTGACCTGTTCTTACAGCGATTCCAAACTGATCAAGAATTGAACCAATATCAGATGGATGATGATCACCAATATTAAATGATATTACAGATATTTTTTGTTTGTTATCACCATAGATCTTTATACCACTAATTTTTTTAAGATTATCAGTTGCATAATCTAGAAGTTCTTTTTCATGATTTTCAATATTATCAAATCCAATTGAATTCATATAATCAAGTGCAACTCCAAAAGCTATTACTCCTGCTATATTAGGGGTGCCTGCTTCAAACTTGTGAGGTAGATCAGCATATTCAGTTTTTTCAAAAGTTACATTTGAAATCATTTCACCTCCACCTTGATATGCAGGAAGTGATTTTAAAAGTTCAGTTTTTCCATATAGAAAACCAACGCCAGTAGGGCCACATAATTTATGTGCCGAGGCAACATAATAGTCAACATTTAATTCCTTGAGATTGATTTTTAAATGAGCTGCACCTTGAGCTCCATCAATTAATACTTGTGAATTGTTCTTATGAGCTAACTCAATTATAAGTTCTATTGGATTTATAGTCCCAAGGGTATTAGATACATGATTAACAAAAACAAATTTAACTTTTGGATTAAGCATTGATTTATATTCATCTATATCTAAAGTTCCATCATTATTAATTGGAATAACTTTCATAGTTGCACCAGTTTTCTCACAAAGCATCTGCCAAGGAACAATATTAGAGTGATGTTCCATCGCAGAAATAATTATCTCGTCATCTTTTGTCAAAATACTCTGTAAACCAGAAGAGACAATGTTTATTCCATGTGTTGTACCAGAAGTAAAAATTATTTCATGATTTTCAGAGACTCCAAAATGCTTTCGAACTTTTGTTCTAGATTCTTCATACTGGCTAGTAGCATCAGCACTGAGCGAGTGTAAACCTCTATGAATATTTGAATTGAATTTTTTATAGTAATTAGAGATTGTATCTATAACTTGAATTGGGGTTTGAGAAGTTGCAGCATTATCAAAATATACAAGATCAGTATTATTTACTTTACGATCTAGTATAGGAAAATCCTCTCTTATTTTATATACATCAAACATTTATAGATCAAAACCAAGATTTACTCCTAATTTATTAGCAATTAGTGAATTTATTCTTCTTTTTAAATTAGGGATATTAACACTCTCTAATACATTATTTGCAAAGGCATAGGTAAGAAGTGCTTTAGCCTCTTTTTCAGGGATTCCTCTTGTTTTTAAATAGAAAAGTGCTTCCTTATCAAGTTGTCCTACTGTACAACCATGTGAACATTTTACATCATCAGCAAAAATTTCAAGTTGAGGCTTAGTATTAACTTTTGATTTGTTATCAATCAAAATATTATTATTCTGCTGAAAAGCATTTGTTTTTTGTGCAATTTTATCTACAATAATTTTACCGTTAAATACACCTACTGATCTGTCTGAAAAAATTCCTTTATAGTCTTGATGACTTTCACAGTTTGGTTGTGCATGATTTACAAGTGTATTGTGATCAACATGTTGATTTGCCTCTAAAATTGTAATTCCTTTTAAAGTTGATTGAATATTTTCACCTTTGTGATAAAAGTTAAGATTATTTCTTGTTAGTTTACCGCCAAAAGAAAATGTGTGAACACTGACATTACTATCTCTTTCCTGACTTATGAATGTATTATCAATTAGGCTTGATGTGTTTAAATCATTTTGGATCTTGTAATAATCTACAAAAGCATTTTTTTCAGCATAAATTTCAGTTAGACTGTTGGTAACAACTGAATGGTCTTTAAGACTTTGATGTCTTTCGATTATTTCAATTTTAGATCCTTTATCAGCAATTATTAAATTTCTAGGTTGTAGCCAAATTGAATTTTGGTTTCCAGTTGAAAAATGGATTATTTGAACTGGATCTTCAGGACAGACACCTTCTGGAATGTAGATATACGCACCTTCTTTTGTATAAGAAGTGTTTAATGATGCTAGGCTTTCTGAACTTGGTACTATTTTATTGAAATATTTCTTAATCCTTTTCTTGTACTTAACTTTTGACAATGCAGCTGAAAGAACACATATGTCCTTACCATCATGAGTAGTTTTTGAAAGAAATGGACTGTAAACCCCATCTATAAATATAATTTTAAATGAGTCAATATCATTTAACAGATACTTTTTAACATCTTTTAATTCAATATTGGTTTCAGATTTTGCATAGAGATTGTAATCTTTTTGAACTAAGGATTTTAGAGATGTATACTTCCAAGATTCATCTTTTTTTGAGGGAAAACCTAATTCTTCGAATCTTTTTAGTGCATCTTTTCTATCCTTATGAATTGGATTTAACAAATCAACATCTTGTTCAAAAGCAATAAAGGAATCCAATAATTTTTCTTGAAAGTTCATATTATGACTTTTCATTCTTTAACCAATCGTACCCTATTTCTTCAATTTTTTTTGCAAGGTCTTTATCCCCAGATTTTACAACTTTACCATCCATTACTATGTGAACATAGTCTGGAACGATGTAGTCAAGTAGCCTCTGATAATGGGTAATTACTAGAACCGAATTATTGTCATTACTGCACTTAATAACTCCATTAGCTACTATCTTTAATGCATCAATATCTAAACCGGAATCAGTTTCATCAAGAACAGCTAATTCGGGTTCCATCATTGCCATTTGAAAAATTTCATTTCTTTTCTTTTCACCTCCAGAGAAACCTTCGTTAAGAGACCTTGATAAAAAATTTGAGTCTATTTCTAGTAAGGCTGCTTTTTCTCTAATCTTTTTGAGCATCTCGCTTGAAGGCATTTCATCTAAACCTTTTGATTTCCTAGATTCATTAATAGCAGTTTTAATAAAATTAGTTACCGTAACTCCTGGAATCTCAACAGGGTATTGGAATGACATAAATACTCCTTCATGTGCTCTCTCCTCTGGACTAAATTCATTAATTTCTTGATCTTTAAAGAAGATATTTCCTTTTGTGACCTCATAATCTTCATGCCCTGAGATAACATTTGCAAGAGTACTTTTACCTGAACCGTTAGGGCCCATAATTGCATGAATTTCACCTTTATTAATTTTTAGGTTTATACCCTTTAAAATTGATCTACCTTCTATTTTACAATGTAAATTATTTATTTCTAACATATCTTAATTTTATCCAACTGATCCCTCAAGTGAGATTTCTAATAATTTTTGTGCTTCAACAGCAAATTCCATAGGTAATTTATTTAAAACTTCTTTACTAAAGCCATTAACTATTAGTGCAATAGCTTTTTCTGTATCAATACCCCTCTGATTACAATAGAATATTTGATCCTCACCAATTTTACTAGTTGTAGCTTCATGCTCAATTTGGGCAGTTTTATTCTGAACTTCAATGTATGGGAATGTGTGGGCTCCACATTTATTTCCCATTAATAATGAATCACACTGTGAAAAGTTTCTTGCATTTTTAGCAAGAGGTGAAATTTGTACGAGTCCTCGATAGCTGTTCTGAGATTTTCCAGCAGAAATACCTTTAGAAATAATTGTGCTTTTGGTATTCTTACCAATATGTATCATTTTAGTTCCTGTATCTGCTTGTTGGAAATTGTTTGTAACAGCAATAGAATAAAACTCACCAATGGAATTATTACCTTTTAAAATACAAGATGGATATTTCCATGTAACAGCAGATCCAGTTTCAACTTGAGTCCAAGATATTTTTGACCTTTCATGGCATATCCCTCTTTTTGTAACAAAATTATAGACTCCTCCTTTTCCTTTTTTATCTCCAGGAAACCAATTTTGGACAGTTGAATATTTAATCTCTGCATCATCTAGAGCAATTAACTCTACAACAGCAGCATGAAGTTGATTTTCATCTCTTGAGGGAGCAGTACAACCCTCAAGATAACTAACATAGCTTGATTTGTCAGCTATTACAAGTGTTCTTTCAAATTGTCCAGTACCAGCCTGATTTATTCTAAAGTAAGTTGATAATTCCATTGGGCACTTTACACCTTTAGGTATGTAACAAAAAGAGCCATCAGAGAAAACTGCTGAGTTTAATGCAGCATAATAGTTATCTTTTTTTGGGACCACTGTACCAATATATTTTCTTACTAATTCAGGATGATTTTGAATGGCTTCAGAGATTGAACAGAATATAATTCCTTTCTCCTCAAGTGTGTCCTTGAAAGTAGTAGCTACCGAAACTGAATCAACAACAACATCCATCGCAACACCACTAAGTCTTTTTTGTTCATCTATAGATATTCCTAGTTTATCGAATGTCTTTAAAAGCTCAGGATCAACTTCGTCGAGTGATTTTAGATCTGGTTTCTTTTTTGGTGCTGAGTAATATGAGATATCTTGGAAGTTAGGCTTTGCATATTTTAGGTTAGACCAATTAGGTTCTTCCATAGATTTCCATGTAGAGTATGCATCTAATCTCCAATCAGTCATCCATTTTGGTTCATTTTTTTTCTTTGAAATTGCTTTTACAATTTCTTCATTTAAACCAATAGGGAATGTTTCAGCGTCTATATCTGTGTAAAAACCATATTCGTATTCTTTGGTTTCAAGCTGTTTTTTTAATTCTTCTTCAGTATATGCCATAAAAAAAATCCTTGATAACTTTTGGCAAATATACAATTAAATCAGGGTTTATGGAATATTTCTAAGTGTTAATAAATCCATAATTATGTTATGATATATAGATAAAATAAATGATTCAATTAAGTTAATTTTGAACTATGGATGATAAAGAAGAAGATATTTCAAATGATCTCCAAAACATTAGTGAAATAGAGCTTATTAAAAGAATAACAAAATCTTTTAAGAACAAGAATAGTTCTACAAAGGTAGATATTGGCGATGATGCAGCAATTTTAAGTTTTGAGAAAACCAACATAGCTATTTCTCAAGATATTTTGGTTGAAGGTATCCATTTTGATTTATCTTATGTTCCTTTAAAACATCTCGGCTACAAAAGTGTTGTTGTAAATGTCTCTGATATTATTGCAATGAATGTAAAACCCTCACAGATATTGGTTTCCATTGCTGTATCAAATAGATTTAAAATTGAAGCCTTAGAGGAGCTCTATGAGGGCATTAAACTTGCGTGTTCATTTTATGGAGTTGACCTAATTGGTGGAGATACAACTTCTTCTAACAAAGGACTAATGATATCTGTTACATGTATTGGGAACACAGAGAACAGTAAGTTTACATTAAGGAAAGGATCAAAGGAAGAGGATTTACTTGTAG
Source organism: uncultured Bacteroidota bacterium (assembly GCA_902594745.1). Lineage (GTDB taxonomy): Bacteria > Bacteroidota > Bacteroidia > Flavobacteriales > Flavobacteriaceae > Marisimplicoccus. The sequence goes on along the minus strand of CACJNF010000005.1, from coordinate 24,954 downwards.
TTTCAGGTGACCTAGGATCTGCATACATGGGTCTACAGGTACTTGAAAGAGAAAAAAAAGTTTTTGAGGTTAATCCTAAATCTCAACCAGATCTTTCTAATTACAGTTATTGTATTGAAAGACAGCTAAAACCAGAAGCAAGAGTAGATATTATTAATCACCTAAAAGAACTAAATATAAATCCCACCTCAATGATAGATATTAGTGATGGTCTTTCGTCAGAAATTAATCATCTTTCAGAGAATTCAGGATTATCTTTTCATATTTATGAAGATAAAATACCTATTTCAAAGGAGACGAAAGAAGTATGTGAAGAGTTTAAAATTAGCCCAACAATTGCAGCTCTTAATGGTGGGGAAGATTATGAATTATTATTTACTGTACCTAAAAAATTTAAGAAAAAAATTGAAGACTCGAACTACTTATCAATTATTGGCTCATGTTTAAATAAGAAAAATGATAATTGTATGATCACAAGTTTGGGTCAAAAAATAAATCTTAGTAGCTCAGGTTGGGATTCTTTTAAAAATACTGATTAACCAAGAGCTACATCTAACATCATCATTATTATAAATCCACCTATAAATCCTAAGGTTGCTATATCTGTATATTTATCAAGCTGAGTTTCAGGGATTACCTCTTCAACCACAACAAATATCATAGCTCCAGCAGCAAATGCTAATGCATAAGGTAAAATAGGTGTAAAGAAAGTAACTGCAAGTGCACCAATAACAGCAGCTATTGGCTCTACTATAGCAGAAAGCTGACCATACCAAAAGCTTTTAAATCTGCTTATACCCGACCTTCTTAGTGGCATTGCTACTGCTATTCCTTCTGGAAAGTTTTGGAGTCCAATTCCAAAAGCAAGTACAACAGCACCCGCAACAGATGCCTCAGGAATTCCTGCTGCAACTCCACCAAATAAAACACCTACGGCAAGACCTTCTGGAATATTATGTAATGTAATTGCTAGAGTTAGAAGAGTTGTTCTTCTCCATGGAGTTTTTATACCCTCTGCGTCCTCTTCTTTAAAATTTATATGTAAATGAGGTAAAACTTTATCAATTGCAAATATGAATAATGCTCCTAAACCAAATCCAATTGCGGATGGCATAACCTTAACAAAACCTTCACCGGCACTCATTTCAATTGCAGGAGACAAAAGACTCCAAAAACTAGCTGCAACCATTACACCACCAGTAAAACCAAGCATACCATCTAAAGCCATTCTACTCATAGACTTGAAAAGGAATACAGAAGCGGCCCCAAGTGCTGTAACACCCCAAGTAAATAAGGTTGCGTATAATGCTCCCAATACAGGGTCTAGATTTGCGAAATATTCAATAATTTGATCCATATTTGTATATTGTCTACTCTATTTATCCGCAAAAGTAAATATAACAACTACCATTAGCAATGAAAATTGATGAAAAATACGACTTTGTAATTTGTGGAGGTGGTGCTACAGGTCTCCTGCTTTCTAATTCATTGATTTCAGACAGTTTTTTCGATAATAAAAAAGTTTTAGTTATTGAAAAAGAAATTAAAATTGAGAATGATAGAACATTTAGTTTTTGGGATAATCAAAAAAACATTCTAGATAAAATAGTTTTCAAATCATGGGGCAAAGCTGAATTTAAAGACATGGAATTTAGTAGCTCTTTTAGTCTTAAACCCTATAAATATAAAATGGTTAGATCTGATAAATTCTATTCATTTATGAAAAGAAAGATTGAAAAAGCCTCTAATTTTACTTATTTAAATGCAAATGTTGAGAATATTATTAAGGAATCTGGTATAAACTATATTGAAACAGATAAAGGAAATTTTCAATGTTCAATTGCTTTTTCAAGTATTTATAATCCTGAAGAATTTGAATTTAAGAAATACCCACTTATAAAGCAGCACTTTCTTGGATGGACCATTGAAACCCATGAAGATTTTTTTGATGAAGATAAAATAAGATTTATGGATTTTAGTATTGACCAGCACCAAGAAATTAGGTTTATGTATGTATTACCTTTTTCTAAAAAAAGTGCTCTATTTGAGTATACTTTTTTTGGCGGTGAAGTAATGAAAAATTCAGATTATGAAAATGAGATAAAAAAGTATCTTGATAGAGAGGGTATTAAAAAATATAAAATAGCGGAAATAGAAAAAGGAGTAATTCCTATGACTTGTTATCCTTTTTTTAATGCAAATACAGATAGTTTTATCAGAATTGGAACTTCTGGTGGTTGGACAAAACCAAGCACTGGATATACTATTAAAAACTCAATTGAAAAAATTGATATGATTCTTAAATTTATTAAAGAAGATAAGCCGTTATCAAAACTAAGATTTAAGAATAGATTTTGGTATTATGATGTTTTATTTTTAGATGTACTTGTTGATTCAAAAGGAAAAGGAAGTCGGGTTTTTTCTGATCTATTTAGGAATAATGACCCGCTATTACTTTTTAAATTTCTTGGTGAGAAAACGAATATTTTTGAAGAGATTAGAATCTTTGTATCTGTAAATATTATGACTTTTGTAAAGTCTCTGATAAAAAGGGTTAAATCTGTCTATCTAAAAGATTTCTTGAGAAATTAAGTATCTGATTCTTCTTGTTTGTATCAATCTCTAGTTGACTTATATTTTTAGAAGCTTTATTTGAATATTCTTTTACTTTTTGCTTTAAATAATCGACAGATCCGGAATCTTCATAGAAAGTTTTAATTGAACTAATCTTTAACTCTTCACTTAACTCATCAGAGTAAAATACATTTTCAAATTCTTCTCTTTGTTTTTTACTTAAATTTTTGATTGTATTTATGTAAAGTAATGTCTTCTTTTTTTCAATAATATCTCCTCCAATTCTTTTTCCAAATTTTTTTTCATCGCCAAAGCAGTCGAGCAAATCATCCTCTAACTGAAATGCAATTCCAAGATTTAATCCTATTTCATACAATATTTGCTTGTTTACATCTTCTGTATTTGAAACGATACCTCCAAATTTATAAGCACAAGCAATAAGTTCAGCTGTTTTATTTTGAATCATCTCAAAATATTTTTCTTCATCTACAAGATTTTGACTAGAAAAATCAATATCGTATTGCTGACCCTCACATAAAAGTCTTGAAGTCTCTATAAGCTGTTTGGATAATTCTAAGTATGTTAAGTCATCATATTTTTTTAGAAACTCATAAGATATTATTAGCATTACATCTCCTGATAAAATTCCAGTATTTATATCCCATTTTGAGTGGATAGTTTCTTTACCCCTTCGGATTAATGAGTTATCCATTATATCGTCATGGGCCAAAGTAAAATTGTGAAATATCTCAAGAGAAGCAGATGCGGGTAGAGCTTTTATTGAATCATTTGACAAAATATCAGAGACACTCATTGTAATTAATGGCCTTAGTCTTTTACCTCCAGATTCAAGAATGTATTTAACTGGCTGATAAAGATTTTTTGGATCAGAATGAAGCAATTCTGATTTTAGAAAACTCTCAAAATTTGTAATTAAATCTTTCATAAATGAAATACAACAATAAATATACTATTTAATTAATTGTTAATTTTTTATTAATCATTTGTTTAATTCATATGATTAAGTTTATTTTGTGCTCCAATAATATTGTGGACAATAATTACTCAAATACAGAAATTAAAATTAAAGATGCTGCTAAATCACTTTTTTTAAAAAAAGGTTATAGCGCAACTACAACTAGAGATATTGCTCGAGAATCAGATATCAATCTTGCAATGTTAAATTATTATTTCAGGAGTAAGAGAAGGCTATTCGAAATAATAATGTTTGAGACCTTATATGAATTTCTTAGTAAAATGGTTGAAGTCTATAATGATGAGAAGACTTCACTCGAACAAAAACTAAAACTATGTTCTGAAAAATATATTGATATGATTATTGCAGAGCCTTTACTTCCAACTTTTGTTCTAAATGAATTAAAAAATAATCCTACATCTTTCTTAAAAATGCCCACAACAAAAATGATAATGAAATCAAACTTCGTAGCTCAATATCAAGATGGTGTAAAAAAAGGTATTTACAGAAAGGTTGATCCCATTCATTTTGTAACTAATGTTTTAAGTGTAATTGTTTTTCCATTTATGTGTAGTCCAATAATTATGAAGATTGAAAATCTCTCCAAAAAGGATTTTAACATAATGATGAATGAAAGAAAAAAATTAATTCCAGCTTGGATAATTCAAATGATAAAAAAATGAGAAAATTATTAATAATAATATTTTTTAGCTCAACAGTATTGGCCCAAGATGACCTACTAAGTTTAAGTTTAGATGAGGCAGTGGAATACGGTATTGAAAATAATAGAAATTTAAGAAACGCTGAAAGAGAGATTCAAATGGCATTTAAGGAAAGATGGAAAACTATCGCAATTGGATTGCCAAATGTTTCATTAGAATTAAATTATTTAAATAACCTGGAACTCCAAACATCACTTATACCAGCTGAATTTTTTGGGGGTAATAAAGGAGATTTCTCAGAGATTCAATTTGGAACTGAGCAATCTGCAATTGGTTCAGTCAGAATGGAACAACTGCTTTTTGATGGCTCATGGCTTGTTGGACTTGAGTATAGTCAGATTTATTTATCTGGTTCTGAAAACTTTTATGAAAAGACTTTTCTGCAAATAAGAGAGTCTATTGTAAAGCTTTACAGCCTAGTGGTTACACTTAATGAAGGAATAGCACTCTTAGAGAATAATTTAGAGAATTTTAAAAAAGATTTATTTGAAGTAACGGAGCTTTATAAAAATGGTTTTGAGGAAATTGAAAATGTTGAGCAGATTAAAATAACTCTTGCCCAAGCTGAACTTTCACTTCTTCAAACAAAAAAAACACAGGAAAACCAGCTCAATTTATTAAAATTGATTTTAGGCATCAATCTTGAAGACAATTTAATACTTACTACTTCAATTAATGACTTTATTGCAGAGAATATAATTTTCTCAAGTTCAATAGATAGTTTTAGCGAGGATCAAAATATTGACGTAAAGATTTCTCAAAATTTATTTGATACTAAAAGAATAGAGTATAGGTTAGAAAAGTCAAAACAACTCCCAAAACTTTCTGGATTTATAAGTGGAACCTACACAGGATATAATAATGAATTTGATTTCACTAGCAAAGCACAGAATTGGTTTGGATCATCAGTTTTTGGAGTGAAATTTGAACTTCCGCTTACCAATGCCAATAAGTTAAATGTCTCATCTCAAAAAGCTAAAATTGCAATGGATCAGGCAGCAACAAATCTGGAAGAACAAAAAGAGAAAACACGTGCAGAGGTCCAAGAAAAATTAAACGATTATCAGCTAGCTGTTCAATCTCTTAGTGTTAATGAAAAGAATATGAGATTATCAATGTCGATTGAAGAGAAGAACTCTATAAAGTACTTTGAAGGCCTAGTGACATCTTTTGAACTTAGACAGGCGCAACTTCAATTATTGGATTCTCAACAAAAGTATTTGAATTCAGTTTTAGAAATTATCTCAGTTAAAACAGAATTAGAAACATTATACAATAATTAATCATGAATAAAATTTATAGCCTTTTACTAATCATAATAATAAGTGGATGTAACTCTTCTAGAAATGCATCAATTGAGTCATTAATTGAATCAGGAGATTTAGAAGAACTTAAAAAAAGAAAAAAAGAATATGTTGATGCAATGAATACAATGAAGGTTGAACTTAACGAAATAAATAATGGAATCTCATTGTTAGATGAAAATGAAAGACTTACGCTTGTATCAAAATATGAAATTCAACAAACTATTTTCAATACTTACATTGAGGCACAGGCAAACCTAAAAACTAGAAAAAATGTTTTGATTCTTCCAGAATTTCAAGGTACACTAGAAAAAGTTTTTGTGAGTGAAGGTCAAAAAGTTAAAAAAGGACAGCTTTTAGCAGAGATCAATGATTCGGGACTTAATGAACAATATGAACAGATGGTTATCCAGGCAGAGTTTGCTAAAGAAAATTTTGAAAGAACTCAAAGATTGTGGGACAATAATATTGGTTCTGAAATGCAATATTTAAAGAGCAAGACAGATTACGAAGCAAGTAAAAAAATGGTTGACCAAATGAAAGACAGACTTTCAAAAACAAAAATATATGCTCCATTTGATGGGGAAATAGATGAAATTATTTCTAATGTTGGATCTAATTTAATACCTGGAGTTTCTCAAATTCTTAGACTGGTAAATCTTGACATAATTTATGCCGAGTCTTTCGTTTCTGAAAAATATATCTCATTTATTGGTGAGGGTACCGAAGCAATTGTTCAAATACCCCTTTTAAATATGGAGTATACGTCATCAGTTAATCAGACAGGTAACTTTATAAATCCAAGTAATAGAACATTTAGAATTGAAGTGCCTGTAGAAAACTTTGATAATAGAATTAAGCAAAATCTTGATGCAAAAATCAAAATTAATATTTACAATAAAGATGATGCAATAGTGATTCCACTTAGAATTATTAGAGAAGATGCTCTTGGTAAAAATTTTGTCTACGTAATGTATGAGGACAACAAAGAGGGAGTTTATTTAACCTCTAAACAATTTATCACACTTGGAAATAAGAGTGAAGACAAAGTTGAAGTTACAGAAGGTCTTGATCTGGGAGATATAGTCGTTTTAGAGGGAGCATATAGTGTAGAGGATTCTCAAAGAGTAAAGCTTATAGATTAAGATGGATAAAAAAAATAAAGAGTTTTTTCTTTCAAGCTGGGCAATAAATAATAAGACTATTATTTATGTTTTAATGACTATTTTTTTAGTCTCAGGTATTACAGCATATAAAACTATGCCTAGAGAATTATTCCCGGAAATTAATTCCTCGAATATTTTTGTAACAACTATTTTTCCTGGAAACAATGCTGAAGAAATTGAAAAGTTAATAACAGACCCATTAGAACAAGAAATTAAAGGTGTTATTGGACTTATTGAGATTGAATCAACATCAAGTGAAGGTATATCAGTTATAAATATAGAATTTGATGATGATATACCTACTGAAGTTGCAAGGCTAAGAGTAAAAGATTTAGTAGATAATGTAACTGTAGGTGACGATTGGCCAACTTTTAATAATGCTAAAGTTGATCCAAATATTTTTGAATTTGATATAGCAGAGAGATTTCCTGTCTTAAACATAAGTTTAGTTGGTGATTATAGAGTTGAAGAGCTAAAAGAATATGCAGAGTATCTAGATACAAGAATAGAGAGGCTGCCTCAAGTCAAGACTGTAGAGGTTCGAGGTATACAAGATTTTGAAGTTGAAATTGCTGTGAATCCTTATAAAATGAAGGCTACCAAAACAAGTTTTGGTAATATTATAAATGCAATCTCTCAAGAAAATATAACTATTTCAGCTGGTAGTTTAATTTCAGATGGGCAAAGAAGGAATGTAAAAATAATTGGAGAAGTATCTGATCCTTCTCAACTAAATAAGCTTATAGTTAAGAGAGATGATGGTCCAGTTTATCTAGAAGATGTCGCATCAGTTAGTTTTAGAGAGAAAGAAGCAACCTCATTTACTAGATCATTTGACCAAAAGACAGTTATGCTTGAGGTTGTTAAAAGAGGTGGTGAAAACGCAATTTTTGCATCAAATTCAATTCAGGAAATTATAAAAGATGCAAAAGAGAATTTTTTACCCGAAAATCTAGATGTTGTTGTTCAAAATGATCAATCTGAGTATACAATTAACTCAGTTAATGACTTAATGAATAATTTAATTTTTGGTATAATTTTAGTTGTAACTGTTCTAACATTTTTTCTTGGTCTTAGAAATGCTCTTTTTGTTGGGTTTGCTATTCCAATGTCCATGTTCATGTCATTGGTAATTCTATCAGGATTTGGATTCACTTTAAATAGAATGGTTTTGTTTGGACTAGTAATGGGTCTTGGCCTTTTAGTTGATAATGGTATCGTTGTAGTAGAGAATATATATAGACTAATGGCTAAAGAGGGTATGTCAAGAGTTCAAGCTGCAAAATTAGGTATTGGAGAAGTTGCCCTTCCGATTATTGTATCTACTGCTACTACTATTGCTGCATTTATACCTCTAGGCACTTGGCCTGGCACACTTGGTGAGTTTATGATATACTTCCCTATTACACTTTCTGCTATTTTGGGATCATCATTGATCGTTGCAATTTTTTTCAATTCAATGTTAGTGTCAAGTTTCATGGATTTAAGTGAGAGAGAAATTAGTAGAACAAACCTTATGAAAATGACATATATTCTTGGAGGGCTTGCTATAGTTTTTGTATTATTTCAGGACACTAGAGCAATAGGATCTTTACTTGCATTTATATGTTTTTTATTCTGGTCTTATAAGTATGTTATCAAGAACTCAGCTGTAAAATTTCAAAATACATTGTTGGTAAAATTGGAAAATAGGTATAACGAATTTCTATCATTTGCTCTTGCAGGATTTAGACCTTATTTATTCCTGCTTGGAACAATTTCGTTATTCTTTGTTTCAATTTTACTAATGGCTATATTTCCGCCTAAAGTTGAATTCTTTCCTGACAATGAACCTCAACAAATACTAGTTTATTTAGAATATCCTGAAGGCACAGATATTAAGAAAACAAATGAAACCTCAATGCTAATTGAGTCAGAGGTTTACAAAGTAGTCAATAACTCAAAGTACATCGATAATGGCTATAACTTTTTAGTTGAGTCTGCTATATCTCAAGTAGGAGAGGGTGCTGGAAATCCTGAAACAGATGCTGGTGGTACTGGAGAAATTCCACATAAAGCTTTGATCACAATGACTATGCGAGAATTCAAGTTTAGAAGAGGAATGTCAAGTGAAGAATTAAGAAAGGAAATTCAAGTTGAATTAATAGAAAAGTTTCCAGGAATTGCAATTTCTGTAGAAAAAGATTCCCAAGGACCTCCAGGAGGATACCCTGTAAATATTGAGATTTACGGAGAGGATTACGAACAATTAATTGAAACTGCAATTTCAATGAAGAACTATTTAAATCAGGAGAATATTGAGGGAATAGAACAGCTAAAGATTGATGTAAGCAGGAGTAAGCCAGGCCTTGAATTTAATGTAGACAGAGAAAAAGCTGGTGAGCTTGGAATTCCTACTGGACTGGTTGGACAAACAATTAGGAATTCAATAATAGGGTCCAAAGCTGGAGTATATAAATTGAGAGGAGAGGATTATGAGATTAATGTAAGGTTTGATGAAAAATTTAAAAATGATATTAACTCTATTATTAATCAGAACATTGTTTTTAGAGACCAATCAACTGGTAAGACAAAGGAGGTTCCAATCGCATCGATTGTTGATCAAAAAAATATTACATCATTTAGTGCAATCAAGCATATTGATCTTCAAAGAGTAGTTACTTTATATTCATCAATACTTGCAGGATCAAATGCAAATGAGATTGTAAATACTGCTGAAATTGCTTTATCTGGATATGAAGCGCCACAGGGTGTAGAATATAAATTTACAGGAGAAATTAAACAACAGTCTGAAAATCAAGAATTTTTATCAGGAGCTCTTTTAACAGGTATAGCATTAATTATTTTATTACTTGTATTTCAATTTAACTCAATATCAAAACCATTTATTGTTCTTGCATCAATTATATTAAGCTTTACTGGAGTGTTTCTAGGTATAGTAATTTTTAATTTGACATTCAGCATACTTATGACTATGCTTGGGATAATTTCTCTTACTGGAATTATTGTAAATAATGCCGTTGTGTTAATAGATTATACTCAACTATTATTTGATAGAAAAAAAATAGACTTAAATATGTCAAAAGATGAAACAATTGATAAGTTGACAGCTATGGAACTTGTTAAAACAGCAGGTAAAGCAAGACTTAAACCTGTTTTACTTACAGCTATAACTACTATTTTTGGATTGATTCCACTTGCGGTTGGTTTAAATATTGATTTCTTCTCTCTTTTTGCTAATTGGAATCCAAATGTATACTTAGGTGGAGATAATGTTATTTTCTGGGGACCTCTTGCCTGGACCGTAATTTTTGGAATAACATTTGCAACTTTTCTTACTTTAATTATCGTTCCATCTATGTATTATATAATACATCTTGCCAGAATTAAACTAAAAAATATCTAGTTATATTTACATAATTATTTATGAATAGAACTAAAAACTGTGGTGAATTAACAAAGTCTAACTTAGGCCAAACAGTAAAACTTTCTGGCTGGGTAAATAAAATCAGAGAAAAGGGTTTTATAATTTGGGTTGATTTAAGAGATAGATATGGTATAACTCAACTGGTATTTGACAAAGAAAGATCTAATGATGAGATTTTTACCACTGCCAGTCAACTTGGAAGGGAATTTGTAATTGAAGTTGAAGGCTCAGTAATTGAAAGAAAGAGTATTAATGAAAATATTGATACTGGTGAAATTGAAATTTTAGTTACTAGTATAATTATATTGAACAAGTCTTTAACACCACCCTTTACAATAGAAAATGAGTCAGATGGAGGTGAAGAATTAAGGATGAAGTATAGGTATCTTGATATAAGAAGAGAGCCAATAAAAGAAAACTTAATTTTTAGACACAGTTTGTCTCTTGAAGTAAGAAATTATTTATCAGAAAACAGTTTCATTGACGTTGAAACTCCTTGTCTAATTAAGTCAACTCCAGAGGGTGCAAGAGATTTTATTGTTCCAAGTAGGTTAAATCCTGATCATTATTATGCTCTTCCTCAGTCTCCTCAAATCTTTAAACAGCTTCTAATGATTGGTGGTATTGATAAATATTATCAGATCGTAAAATGTTTTAGAGATGAGGATCTAAGAGCCGATAGGCAACCTGAATTTACTCAAATTGATTGTGAAATGTCGTTTGTTAATCAAGAGGATGTTTTTGAGCAATTTGAAGGTCTAATGAAAAGAATTTTTTCAAAATTTTTAGGTTCTGACAATATAACTTTTGATAGAATGACATATAAGTCTGCAATAGAAAAATATGGGACTGATAAACCTGACTTGAGATATGAACTATTGATAAATAACATTTCAGATGAGGTAAAGGGCAAAAACTTTCAAATTTTTGATAATAATGAATTAAGTGTATGTTTTAGGGTTGAAGGAAAATCTGACCTTACTAGAAAAGAAATTGATGAAATTACGGATTGGGTTAAAAGACCTCAAATAGGAGCTTCAGGTTTATTGTGGATAAAACACAACAATGACGCTTCATTTAAATCTTCATTCGATAAGTTTTTTTCAGAGTCAGATTTAAGAGTTATTTCTGAAAAAATTTCTTCAAAACCTGGAGATATAATTTTTATTATGTCTGGAGAAAATAAAAAAACACTTGAACAATTAGGCTCACTTAGAGTTGAACTAGCAAGTAGGTTTAATTTAATTGATCAAGAAAAAATTTGTCCTTTATGGGTAACTGACTTTCCATTATTTGAATGGGACGAAGAAGAAAAAAGATTCTTTTCAATGCATCACCCTTTTACTTCACCAAAACCAGAATTCATAGATATTTTGGATAAAGAGCCTGAAAAAGTTATAGCAAATGCATACGATTTAGTCTTAAATGGCAATGAGATTGGTGGTGGTTCAATTAGAATTCATGATTTTGACACACAAATGAAAATTTTTGAATTATTAGGCATGAGTAAAGAAGAATATACAAGTCAGTTTGGTTTTCTAATTGAGGCCTTGAAGTATGGTGCTCCACCTCATGGTGGTATTGCCTTTGGACTTGACAGACTCGCTGCAGTGCTTAAAGGAAAAGATGTAATTAGAGATTTTATTGCTTTCCCTAAGAATAATAGTGGAAAAGACTTAATGATTGATGCCCCATCAAAATTAACTAAAGATCAGTTAAAAGATTTATCACAAAAATAGAGATGAAGATTTTTGTTAAAGTATTATCCTATATAGTTTTTATAGGTGTGTTTGTTGGAATTTTTTCAAAAGAATTAATAGGTGATCAAACAGGAGATATAATAATTGGAATATCTGTCTTAGTAGGAACTTTAATTTTTATGCCATTATTTCTTGCTATTAGATGGAAAGGAAAGAAGCTAAAAGACTATACTCTTAGTAACGAAAACTTAAAAAAAATGAGGGAGAAAGCTGATGACTTTAATCTCTGATTTTTTTAAAGAAGTTATCAAGTAATTCCTTAGATTCTGCTTCCAAAACGCCTTTAATAATTTTAATATCTCTATCTACATTTACTATTTGCTTTGAAAACCCTCTTTTTTCGTCAGATGCACCATATACTATAGTTTTAATCTTTGACCAATAAATAGCTCCATAACACATCATGCAAGGCTCAAGTGTTGAATATATAGTACAATTTTCTAGATTCTTACTATTTAAATTGTTTTGAGCTGATGTAATTGCAATTAATTCAGCATGAGCTGTTGAGTCATTTAATAATTCAACCATATTTGAAGACCTTGAAATAATTTCGTTATTATGAACAATAACACACCCAACAGGAACTTCATCTTTAAAAAAAGCATAGTTTGCCTCTTGAAGAGCTTTTTTCATAAATTGATTATGATCTAGTTCCATGTTGCAAATTTACAAAATAGGGGGATTTGAATTAACGAACATTTATCTTTGTATATTCATAAAATATTCATGGATTAATGGAGAACTCGAAGAATCTTTTTTTGTTGGATGCTTATGCATTAATTTATAGAGGGTATTATGCTTTCATTAAAAATCCAAGAATTAATTCAAAAGGTACTGACACTTCTGCTATTTTAGGTTTTATGAATTCTTTATTTGAGATAATAAGAACACAAAACCCAGATTACTTAGCAGTTGCATTTGATAAAGGTGGATCTGTAACTCGATCTGAAATGTTTGAAGAATACAAGAGCAACAGAGATAAAACACCTGAACCAATTCTTGTTGCAATTCCATATATAAAAACAATATTAGAAGGAATGAAAATTCCAATTCTTGAAAAAGAAGGTTTTGAAGCAGATGACATTATTGGAACTGTTGCAAAAGATGCTGAAGAGAATAATTTTAAAGTTTATATGGTTACTCCTGATAAGGACTTTGCTCAACTAGTTTCACATAATATTTTTTTATGTAAACCTGCTAGAATGGGTAATAGTATGGAAATCTGGGGAGTTGATGAAGTTAAAGATAAATTTGAGGTTGAATCGCCTGATCAAGTAATTGATTATCTCGGAATGATGGGAGACTCAGTTGATAATATTCCTGGACTTCCTGGTGTTGGTGATAAAACTGCAAAAAAGTTTATTAAACAATATGGAAGTTTAGAAAATTTGCTTCGGAATGCTCATGAAGTAACAGGGAAGCTTGGTGAAAAGATAATTGAGAATAAAGAATTAGGTGTATTGTCAAAGAAATTAGCAAAAATTATTTTAGATGTACCAATCGATTATAATCTAGATGAATTTAAATTGTCAGATCCAGATAAAGAGATAGTCTTAAAAGTTTTTGAAGAGTTAGAATTTAGGAGAATAAAAGAGACTTTTTTTAAAATTTTTGGAGCTAATTCTAGCCAATCAGAAGAAAAAGGTGCTGAAGTTGTCCAGGGAGATTTGTTTAGTGAAACCTATAATTTAGAATCTAATAAAGACAGTTTAAATGATTCAAAATCAATATATCAAAGAATAGAGTCATTTGAAGAGTTAAAACTATTAGTAGAGAAAATGATGAAGCAGGAAATTGTAGCATTTGACACTGAAACAGAAGGTTTAAATGCACTGGAAACAGATATTGTTGGAATCTCATTTTCTTGGCAAAAGGGAATAGGTTATTATTTACCTATAAAAAATAATAAGTCAGTCCATGAAAAATCATTTGAAATTTTAAAACCCTTTTTTGAGTCTACTGAAATTATTAAAGTTGGACACAACATAAAATTTGACATACAAGTATTACACAAGTATAATATTAAAGTGTCGTCCCCAATATATGATACAATGGTTGCGCATTACCTTATTAATCCAGATATGAGGCATAATCTAGATACCCTTTCTGAATCTTACTTAAATTATTCTCCAATTTCAATTGAATCTTTAATAGGAAAGAAAGGAAAAAATCAGATATCAATGAGGGATGTCTCAATTGATAAAATTACAGATTATGCAAGTGAAGATGCAGACATTACTCTTCAGCTGAAAAGTGTTTTTGACAAAGAGATTGAAGTCAATAATTTAGGTAAGATTTTTTATGATATTGAGATTCCGATGATTAATGTATTAAGCGAGATGGAAACAGAAGGGATAAAGATAGATACCAGTTATCTAGAAAAACTGGATAAAGAATTTGAAGAGGACCTGGAAAAATTAAAAAAAGAAATCTTCAAAAAATCTGGTGAAGAGTTTAATCTTAATTCACCCAAACAACTAGGTGAAATTTTATTTGATAAGTTAAAACTAGTTAGTAAGCCAAAAAAAACTAAAACTGGCCAATATTCTACTTCAGAAGAAGTTCTTTCAAGTTTAGCTAATGATCATAAGATTATAGAGGATATTCTTGAGTGGAGATCTCTTGATAAACTTCAAAATACTTATGTAAAATCACTACCTAACGAAGTAAGTAGTTTAACTAATAGAGTCCATAGTAGTTTTAATCAAACTGTAACTACAACAGGGAGGCTTTCTAGTAATAACCCTAATTTGCAAAACATTCCAATAAGAACCGCAAACGGGCAGAAAATCAGAAGAGCTTTCATACCTAGAGGTAGTGATTATATATTGATGGCAGCTGACTATTCTCAAATTGAGTTAAGAGTGATCGCATCTATGAGTAATGAAAAGAATATGATTGATGCTTTTGTAAATAATCAAGATATTCATAAAATGACTGCCTCTAAAATTTACAATGTTAACCCAGAAAATGTAACTCGTGAACAAAGGGGGAATGCAAAAACAGTAAATTTTGGAATTATATACGGAGTTTCAGCATTTGGACTTAGCCAACAAACTGATCTAAATAGATCTGAATCTAAAATTATGATTGATAACTATTTCTTAAACTACCCTGGTTTAAAAAAATATATGTCTGATCAAATTGATTTTGCAAGAAACAATGGGTATGTTGAAACTATAATGGGTAGGAGAAGATATCTCCAAAATATCAATTCTCAAAATAATATGCTTAGAAGCAGTTCTGAAAGAAATGCAATAAACGCTCCTATTCAGGGTAGTGCTGCCGATATTATCAAAATTGCCATGATAAATATTAATTCTGAGTTAAAAAAACAGTCTTTAAAATCAAAAATGCTTCTTCAAGTTCATGATGAGCTTGTGTTTGATGTTCATAAATCTGAAAAAGATCAGATTCAAGATGTCGTTAAAACCACTATGGAATCTGCAGTTAAGCTAAAAGTACCTCTAAAAATTGACCTAGAATTTGGTAAAAATTGGTTGGAAGCACATTAATTAGAAAAAAGTTTTTTTAAAATTCATTAAAATAGTACATTTGCACGCCAAGAATTAATAATAATATTAATGACTAAGACTAGTTATAAGACAATTTCGGCAAACAGAAAGACAGTTAATAAGGAGTGGGTTCTTGTTGATGCTTCTGAATTACCATTAGGTAGAACAGCATCTATTGTTGCTAAACTATTAAGAGGTAAACACAAGACTAATTTTACTCCCCATGTTGATTGTGGTGATAACGTTGTAGTAATCAATGCCGAAAAAGTATCTTTATCAGGAGACAAGTGGTCTCAAAAGCAATATATAAGCCACACTGGATATCCAGGAGGTCAGAGAATCATTACTGCTGATAAACTTCACAAAAAAAATAATATTAAGCTTGTAGAGAAAGCAGTTAAAGGAATGCTCCCAAAAAACAAGCTAGGTGCAGATTTATTCAGAAACCTTAAAGTATTTCCAGGTTCTGAACATGATCATGAAGCACAAAAACCAAAACCAATTGATGTTAATAGTAAAATATAATGGAAGTAATTCATAAAATAGGAAGAAGAAAAACATCTGTTGCGAGAGTTTATATGTCAGAAGGTAAAGGCAATATAACAGTTAATAAAAAATCTTACTCTGACTTTTTTAGCACAGCTACTCTTCAATACAAAATACTACAACCTTTTAACTTAACTGATACTAAGGACAAATTTGATCTATCTGTCAACGTTAAAGGTGGCGGAGTAAATGGTCAAGCAGAAGCTGTAAGGCTTGCAATTTCAAGAGCCTTAGTTGAATTTAATGAAGAATTCAAATCTACATTAAAGGCAGAAGGTTTAATGACTAGAGATCCTAGAATGGTTGAAAGAAAGAAATTTGGACAGAAAAAAGCTAGAAAGAAATTCCAATTCTCAAAAAGATAATATATGGCAAATAAGGAAGTTAAAGAATTATTGGATGCTGGTGTTCACTTTGGACA
This sequence comes from uncultured Bacteroidota bacterium, assembly GCA_902594745.1. Lineage (GTDB taxonomy): Bacteria > Bacteroidota > Bacteroidia > Flavobacteriales > Flavobacteriaceae > Marisimplicoccus. The sequence continues at coordinate 8,543 of CACJNF010000005.1, read as the reverse complement.
TCTAACTAGAAAATGGAATCCTAATATGGCTCCATATATTTACATGGAAAGAAATGGGATACACATTATAAACCTTTATAAAACAGCTGCAAAACTTGAAGATGCTGTTAATGCGCTAAAAAAAATTGTATTATCTGGGAGAAAAGTTCTATTTGTAGCAACTAAAAAACAAGCTAAGGATATTGTAGCTGAAAAAGCAAGTTCTGTTAATATGCCATACATTACTGAAAGATGGCCAGGTGGAATGCTAACTAATTTTGTTACAATTAGAAAAGCTGTCAAGAAGATGAATGCAATTGATAGAATGAAATCTGATGGTACATTTGAAACACTTTCAAAAAAAGAAAAACTACAAGTAGATAGACAGAGAGCTAAACTTGAAAAGAACCTTGGTTCTATCTCAGATATGACTAGACTTCCTGGGGCTATATTTGTAGTAGATACTTTAAATGAAAAAATATCTGTTCAAGAAGCTCAAAAGCTAAAAATTCCAATTTTTGCCATGGTTGATACCAACTCTGATCCTAATGATGTTGATTTTATGATTCCTTCTAACGATGACGCTTCAAAATCTATTGAAAAAATTCTAGATATAGTCTGTAAGGCAATTCAAGAATCCTTAGATGAGAGAAAGAAAGAGAAAGAAATTGCCGAACAAAAAAAATTAGAAGAAGCGGCTGAAAGCACTGATGAAGCTGATACTTCTGAAGAATAAAAATTAATCTTTAAATTTTACCAAATTGAAAATAACTGCATCTGATGTAAACAAGTTAAGACAATCCACTGGAGCTGGAATGATGGATTGCAAGAAAGCTCTTGAGGAGTCTAACGGAGATTTTGAAAAAGCTGTTGAAATTCTTAGAAAAAAAGGTCAAAAAGTTGCTGCAAACAGAGCTGACAGAGAGTCTTCTGAAGGTGTTGTTTTAGCTAAAGTTAGTGATGATAATACATATGGTATTATAGTTTCCCTAAACTGTGAAACAGATTTTGTTGCAAAAAACGAAGATTACATTGAATTAGCTCAAAGTCTTGCAGATCACGCATTGAACTTCACTGATAAGGACTCATTCCTTAATTCAGATTTTGATGGAATAAAAGTATCAGATAAACTTTTAGAGCAAACTGGTGTTATTGGTGAGAAAATTGAAATAGGTTCTTTTGAGTATTTAAGCTCTGAATTTGTTGGGTCATACATTCATGCAGGGAATAAAATAGCCTCAATTGTTGGCCTATCACAAAAGTTTGATAATGCTAGTGAAGTTGCAAAAGACATTTCTATGCAAGTTGCTGCGATGAATCCAGTAGCACTAAATGAAGATGGTGTTAGTCAAGATATTATTGAAAAGGAAATTGAAATTGCAAAAGATCAATTAAGGCAAGAAGGAAAGCCAGAAGAAATGCTTGATAATATAGCCAAAGGAAAACTAAAAAAGTTTTTTAAGGAAAATACCCTTGTGAATCAACAATTCATAAAAGATAGTAAGCAAAGTATTTCTGATTATCTTAAATCTCAGTCAGAAAATGCTGAAGTAACAGGCTTTTCAAGAGTTGGATTAGTTTAATTAGAAAGGTAAGTCATCTTCTGTTAAATCATCATCTTTAGGAGGATTATCACTTTCTATAGGCAAGTCCTCAGGAGCAGAATCCATAACTTGGTCATCTAAAGATTCTATTCTCCAGCCTTGTATTGAATTGAAATATTTAATTCCTTGATCAGGACTCTCCCACTCTCTACCTCTAATATTGATTCCAATTCTTACAGTTTGCCCAATACTATAGTTGTCTAGTAACTCACAGTTATTTTGGATAAATTCAATCAAAATGTGCTGAGGGTATTGCTCTTCAGTTGTTAGGACTAGTTCTCTTTTTCTGAAACCGTTGTCTCCATATGTCTTGATATCACCAATTAGCTTTATTTTTCCTAATAATTCCATTATAAATATGATTTAATTTTTTCCATTATATCGACAAACTCATCATCACTTAATTTAATCTTTGAGTTGAACGACATATCATCCATCTTGTTGATTGGGATCAAATGTACATGAACATGGGGAACTTCCAGTCCTATTACACTTATTCCAATTCTTTGACAATCTACTGCTTTTTTTAGTGCTTCAGCAATTTTTTTTGAAAAAATCATTAAGCCTTTATATGTTTCATCATCAAGATCAAACAGTTTATCTACTTCTTTTTTTGGAATACATAATGTATGACCTAATGCATTTGGATTTATATCAAGAAAAGCATAATAATTTTCATCTTCATAAATTTTATATGATGGTATTTCTCCTAGAATAATTTTTGTGAAAATTGATGCCATTATCTTGAAATTTCAAGAATTTCAAATTTAACATTACCATTTGGTATTGAGATTTCTGCAGTATCTCCAACTTTTTTACCCAGTAGACCCTTTCCAATGGGAGAATCAACCGAAATTTTTCCTTTAGCAAGGTCTGCTTCACTTTGAGCAACTAATTTATACTCCATTGTAGCAGAATTATTAAGATTTTTAATTTTAACAGTAGATAGAACTAAGACCTTTGATGTGTCAAGTTTAGATTCGTCTATAATTCTTGCATTTGAGAGTGTTTCTTCTAATTTAGAAATTTCAAGCTCTAAAAGCCCCTGTGCTTCTTTTGCAGCATCATATTCTGCATTTTCGCTTAAATCACCTTTATCTCTTGCCTCAGCAATTGCCTGAGATGCACGCGGACGCTCAACATCTTTTAGATGATCTAACTTCTTCCTTAGGTTTTTCAAGCCTTTTTCAGTATAGTATGATATCTTACTCATATTCAATGCAAAAATCCCCTATAAAAGGGGATACTTACTCTAATTTACAAATTTTTGATTAAAACTTAAAGTCTAAACCTACAAGGATATTGATCTCTGCTTGAGGATAGTAATATGTGCCTTCATAAGTTTTAATTTGATTATCTGTTGGGACATCATAGGTATAGTAACCTCCATAACTTACATATTTAGAGTTAAATAAATTATTAACTAAAACCTTGAAGTTTATATCATCTGATAGTCCTTTAATACTCATTTTATGAATGAAGTTTAAATCATGAACAAAGAATGACTCTAATTTAGAAATTGGTGAATTAGTTTGTGCAAAATATTGTTCACTCACATAATTGGATCTTAAAGAGATTATTACTTTCTCATTTGGGGAATAGTCAATTATGTTATTTGCTATAAAGCTAGGAGAATAGGCTAAATCTGTATTTCCATAGTTCTTAAGAATTCCATCAAAAATTGAATAAAAATCTTGGTTCTTGTTACTACTAATTGAAAGATTAGTATTTAAATTTAGTTTAGAGCTTAAAGTAATGTTTGAGTCTAATTCAATTCCTAATCTATAAGACTCTCCAATGTTTCTTCTAATTTCATACCCATTAATATCTCTTTGGCCAGTTAATACAAGTTGATTATCGTAGATCATATAAAAGGCATTAACATTAATGGAACTATTCTCTAATGTTAATTTCCAACCTAGTTCAAAATCATTTAACTTTTCTGCATCAGGACTCCCATTAGCATAGTCAGTTCTTGTTGGCTCTCTTTGCGCTCTAGCATAAGAAAAATATATATTATTAGAATCATTTAAATTATAGAATAGCCCAAACTTTGGGTTGAAGAAATTAAACGTCTTATCTAGACGGCTAAAACCTTCCTCAACATAACCTGTAAAAACTGAATTAGCAGATATTCCTGCTTCATATTTTATATTTCTATACTGTAGATCACCATAAATAGATAATCTATCATTTAAATAATAGTCAATTTTAGCGAAAACATTAAACTCATTCTTATTTCCATAGTCATCGTAAAATTTTTCCTTAAAGCTATAGCTGTTTTCAGAATTTGAATCTTGATCAATCCATAAATACTCTCCATAATGTTCACCAGAATATTTATTATATGAACCTCCAATTGTAGAATTATATTTTGTTGTTCTTTGGTTTATACTAAAAATAAACCCATAAAAATCATTATCTAACCATCTTCTATCAATATAATCAGGGCTATCATATCCTACATTGTAATTCTCATAAAATCCTCTACCATATGTGTAATGGAGTCCAAAATTTGAAGTCCAACCACCTAAATAATTTTGATTCCAGTGGAGTTGATAGTGATCTTGTTTGTAATTGTCAATCTGATCTTTATAATATGAAGAGTTTCCTTTTTCATCATAAAATTCTCCAGCCATATTATACTTCCTGTTTGATTCTAAGGTTGCTGAATCTATTCCATACCAAGCTTGGTCTGTTATTTCATGACCAGCAAAATTTAATAATTTGACTAAAGTATTTTCATCTCTATAGATCCCTTGTAAAAAGTATGAGCGAAGGTTGGAACCTGATCTATCAATATAACCATCTGATTTAATCCTAGAGATTCTTCCTGATAACTCAAAGTTATTAATAAAGCCTGTTGAAAAGCCAACTGAATTTTTAATTGTGTTATAACTTCCTAAGGTATTGTTAACTTCAAAAAAAGAATTCTCTGAAGCCGCATTTGTTTGAATATTAATACTTCCCCCAAATGCACCAGGTCCGTTTGTTGAAGTCCCCACTCCTCTTTGAACTTGAATACTTTCAATTGATGAGGCAAAGTCTGGTAAATCAACCCAATAAACTTGCATTGACTCTGAGTCATTATATGGAACTCCATTAATAGTAACATTTACCCTAGTCTGATCTGAACCTCTAATTCTTATGGATGAGTATCCAATACCTGAGCCAGAATCTGAATGACTAATTACAGATGGAGTGTTTTTTAAAAGAGTTGGAAGATCTTGGGCAAGATTAACTTTATCAAGATCTTGCTTAGTAACATTTACAAATGTTACTGGGGTATTATATTTTGCTTTAATAGCATTAACAGTAACCTCTTCTAAATTAAGAGTTTTAATTAGAGAATCCTGGTCTTTTTGGTTAACTATTTCTTGTGAGAAAGATGATGTACTTATAAGTACAAGAAGTATATATTTTTTCATTTTAAATTCCTTTCACAGTATTACCTGTCTAAGTTCTATGGGTTTAATCTCAGCTTATTCTAAGCACCCCAATTCGGATCTAAATTAAGAATTTTTTACTTATAAAGTCTATTGAGTCCTCAAACCTTTTCTTATAGTCAGAACCGACTATAATGTCATAGGACACACCCAACAAATCCAATTCTAATTTATGAGCGTTGAACATTTTTTCTCTTTCGTTTGGCCTATCCCTAAGATCATCTTGGATCCACTCTGTGTCAACATTTAAAATTAAATAGTAATCATAACTTAATTTTTTTGATTGATCGATAATCCACTCATTACAGTATTCATTAAAGTGTGTTTTAGACCAAGCAATTGTTGTAAGTATATTAGTATCACAAAACAATAATTTATCTGCTTTTAAAAGTGCTTTATTCTCGTTATCTATCTGTCCTTTGACTATATCAATTAGATCTTTTTTTGTACATACTGTATTTGATGTGTCCCATTTATCTTGGAGAAAATCTCTGGCAAATTCATTAGCGAAGCTAGTATTATAGTGTGAAGCTAAATTTTGAGTTAAAGTAGATTTTCCAGTAGATTCTGGACCACATATAACTACTCTTTTAACTTTTGATAATTCTTGTCTAAGATTTTTTTCCATGAAATATATCCTAATACTGCAAGTATAAGAAAAATAATATATTGGATTGAAGATATTGTTAACCCTTTATAAAAGTAAAGAGGTACAGTTATTAAATCTCCAATAATCCAAAAAATCCAGCTCTCAATCTTTCTTCTTGCCATTAACCACATTGCCACAAAAAATATTGCCGTTGTAATATTATCTAAATAAGCAGTCCAATTATTCCATTTATCAAAATAATCGTATACAAAGTATATGAATATCAAGCTTGAAATTGCAAGGATGAATAAATATTTAATTTCATTTCGATTAATAGTTGAAACTTGATTTATAAAAACTTCATCTTTTTTTCTAGACCAAAAATACCAACCATAGATAGACATTGAGAAAAAGTATGCATTTATTATAGTATCTCCTAGCAAAGAAAAATTTAAAAGGATGAAGACAAATATTCCTGTACCAATTAACCCAGTAGGATAAACTAAAATATTATTTCGTTTTGCATAAACTACACTAGTAATATTCATTATCACAGCAAACAATTCCAAATAAATAAATGAAGGAGAGTAGGAAGAGTATTGAGAAAAAAGAAAGTCAAAAATTTGATCCATTAATTAAGATTGCTTAGCGTGACAAATTATATATTCTTCAATAAATAAAAAGTCTAAATCAAATTTAATCTTAATATTATCCTTTTTATAATATCCTGCTCTAAATAAATCTTTATCATTAGATGTAACAATCTCTATATCATTTAAAAAGCTTACCCCTTCTTTGCCTAAAGCCTTGAAAATTGATTCTTTTGCAGACCATAATTTTATTAAAAACTCCATACTATCTGTTTTACCCAAAAATTTACCCTCTTTTTTACTAAGGAACTTACTTTTAATTTTAAATATTTTATCTGTTTTGTGTTGAATGTCTATTCCAAAATGAGTTTCATTTGAAATACCAATAGCTACCATTTCATTAGAATGAGAGATAGAGATACCTTTTTGTTTATTTAAAAAAGGCTTTCCTTTTGAATCATAGTCAATATTTAATTCTGGATCTTCGTTTTCTAAAAGCTTTCTTACAGCAAGAAAATATTCCTTGGATTTTTTTCCCTTTCTTATTTTTAAAAGTTTTTTATCATCCTCATTAAGGTGTTTCTCACTTAATTCGCCTGGTATTATCTTCCATAGAATAACTTTAGTCGAATTATTAATTAGGAAATCTTTAAGAAAAGGCATTTGATAAAATAGATTAAATCAGGTATTTTTGCCCAATAAAGATACATATGAAAAATAAAACAGATAATAAATACGTTGCATATAAAGTTAAAGATATCTCTTTAGCTGAATGGGGGAGAAAAGAGATAAAACTTGCAGAAGCAGAGATGCCAGGTTTAATGGCTTTAAGAGATAGATTTAAAAAAGAGAAACCTCTTAAAGGCTCTAGAATTGCTGGTTGTCTTCATATGACAATTCAAACTGCCGTTTTGATTGAAACATTGGTTGATCTAGGGGCTGAAGTCACTTGGAGTTCATGTAATATTTTTTCTACACAAGATCATGCTGCAGCTGCTATTGCAGCTAACGGTATTGCTGTTTATGCATGGAAAGGTATGTCAGAAGAGGAATTTAATTGGTGTATTGAGCAAACACTATTTTTTGGTGAAGAAAAGCATCCTCTAAATATGATTCTTGATGATGGCGGGGATCTTACTAATATGGTCCTTGATGAGTTTCCAGAGCTTGTATCTGAAATTAAAGGTTTGTCTGAAGAGACAACAACTGGGGTTCATAGGTTATATGATAGAATGAAAAATGGCACACTTCCACTTCCTGCAATTAATGTTAATGATTCTGTTACAAAATCTAAGTTTGATAATAAATATGGTTGTAAAGAGAGTGCAGTTGATGCTGTAAGAAGAGCTACTGATATTATGCTTGCAGGCAAAAGAGTTGTTGTCTGTGGATATGGAGATGTTGGTAAAGGAACTGCAGCGTCATTCAGAGGTGCTGGCTCAATTGTCACTGTTACAGAAATAGATCCTATCTGTGCACTTCAAGCATCAATGGATGGTTATGAAGTTAAAAAGTTAAAGTCAGTTGTTTCAAATGCTGATATTGTTGTTACAGCTACAGGTAATAAAGATATAGTAAATAAAGAAACATTTAGAATGATGAAGGATAAGACTATAGTATGTAATATTGGTCATTTTGATAATGAGATTGACATGAACTGGTTAGAAACTAATTTTTCTGAACAGAAAACTACTATTAAACCCCAGGTTGACTCATATAGAATATCGAAGGATAAAGAAATTATTATTCTTGCTGAGGGTAGACTTGTTAATCTTGGTTGTGCAACTGGTCATCCAAGTTTTGTAATGAGTAATTCATTCACTAATCAAGTATTAGCCCAAATAGAGCTTTGGAATAATGCTGATAAATACGAGAATAAAGTATATATGCTACCTAAGAACCTAGACGAAATGGTTGCTATGCTTCACCTAGATAAATTAGGCGTTGAGCTTGAAGAGTTATCTAATGAACAAGCTAAATACATTGGAGTCCAAAAGAATGGACCATTTAAACCAGAATATTATAGGTATTAAGCCTTTGCTGGCTCAATCGAAACAAAAGACTTGTTGTTTGACTTCTTTTTGAAAGTAACAACACCATCAACTTTGGCATGAAGTGTATGATCTTTTCCTAGGTAAACATTTTCACCTGGGTGATGGACAGTTCCTCTCTGTCTAACAATTATATTACCAGCTTGAGCGAATTGACCTCCAAAAATCTTAACTCCTAGTCGTTTCGACTCTGATTCTCTTCCGTTTTTTGAGCTACCAACTCCTTTTTTATGTGCCATAACTAATTATTTTTTTACAGCTGCTGTTTTCTTTGTAGCTGTTGT
>CACJNF010000004.1 GCA_902594745.1 uncultured Bacteroidota bacterium | reverse complement strand
GAAGCTGGGGGAATAGATTTTAAATACAATGTGAAAACAAGAATGACGCTTAACAACTCTTTTACAGTGTCTGAAGAAGAAAGAAAAAAAAGAGTAGAAGAGGGTAGGTATGTGGTAAGGCTAGCTATTCCAGAAAATAAAAAAATATCTGCTTACGATGAGATTCGCGGAGAGTTAACATTTGATTCCAATGAACTAGAAGACAAAGTTATTCTTAAGTCTGATGGAATGCCAACCTATCATTTAGCAAATGTTGTTGACGACAATGATATGAAAATAACATCAGTGGTTAGAGGTGAAGAATGGCTTTCTTCGCTTCCTGTTCATTATCTACTTTATGAGTTTTTTGGATGGAAGCCTCCTAAATTTTATCACCTCCCTTTAATTTTAAAAACTAGTGGAGCGGGGAAGCTTTCAAAAAGAGATGCAGACGAACAGGGACACCCTATTTTTGCTGTTAAATGGGAAGACTCTAATGGATTTAAAGAACACGGCTTCATTCCAGAAGGGCTTAATAATTACCTGGCACTATTGGGTTGGAGCAACAAAGAAGATAAGGAGAGGTATACAATGGAAGAGCTGGTTGAGTCTTTTAATTATGAGGAAATAAACAAATCAGGAGCTCGTTTTGATTTTAAAAAAGCGCTATGGATTAATCACCTGCACTTAAAAGATCTTGAATCTAAAAGAATATTAGACCTCTCTGAGCAAACAAAAAAATTGCTGGTTGAAAAATATAGCGAGACGGAAGCTATAGAGATTATTGAGTTAGTTAAAGAGAGATTAAACACCACCAAAGACATTGATAAAGAGCTTTCAGTTTTTATTAAGCAGCCAAAGGAGATTGATGTGTCGGCAATTGAAAAAATTAACAGAGAGGTAATATTTAGTGTTTTAAATTTTTGTAAATTCAATAGTGAGCTTGTTAACAGTCCTTTTGAACTTAAAAATGAGCTTATGAAGTTTGGAGCAGAAAACGATATTTCTTTTGGAAATATTATGAAAACGCTAAGACTTTCGTTGGTTGGAAGTCTTTCTGGGCCTGATTTATTTAAGATTATAGATTTTATTGGACCAGAGGAAACACTTCAAAGAATTGAAAACTTAATTAATAAAATTTAACTATGAGCATATTTACAACACCCTTAATAATATTATTTCTTTTTTTCGTCCTTATCTCAACCATCTTTATTGTAAGACAACAATCAGCGGCAATCGTTGAGAGATTTGGTAAATTTCAATCTGTTAGAAAACCTGGAATTCAGGTTAAGATCCCTTTGGTTGATAGAATCGCTGGAAGACTAAGTTTGAAGGTTTTACAACTTGACGTGGTGGTAGAAACAAAAACTAGTGATGACGTGTTTGTTAAGCTTAAAGTTTCTGTTCAATATAGGGTGGTAGAATCAAAAGTTTTTGATGCCTTTTATAAACTAGACTTTCCTCAAGATCAAATTACATCATATGTATTTGATTTAATTCGTTCACAGGTTCCAAAAATGAAGCTTGATGATGTTTTTTCTAAACAAGATGACATAGCTGTTGCTGTGAAACAATCATTAGGGGATGCTATGGAAGAATATGGATACTTTATTGTTAAAGCACTTGTTACAGATATTGAGCCGGACGCTGAGGTTAAAAGAGCAATGAACAGAATTAATGCAGCTGATAGAGAAAAAACAGCTGCTCAATATGAAGGAGATGCTGCAAGAATTTTAATTGTAGAAAAAGCAAAAGCTGAAGCTGAAAGCAAAAGACTTCAGGGACAGGGTATTGCAGACCAGAGAAGGGAAATAGCTAAAGGTATTGAGGACTCAGTTGGAACTTTAGGATCGGTTGGGATAAACTCGCAAGAAGCTTCAGCATTAATAGTTGTTACACAACACTATGACACACTTCAGTCAATTGGTGGGGAAACTAACTCTAATTTAATCCTTCTTCCTAATTCACCACAAGCTGGAAGCACAATGCTAAATGATATGGTTGCTGCTTTTACAGCTAGTAGCAAAATAGGGGAGGCTATGCAAAAAGAAAACATAAAGTCTGCTAAGAATGATGCGGAGGAAGCTAAGCAAGAACCTCCTCAGTTTGATGATCCTCCTGTAGACAATTTTGAAGGTGAGGATGAGGTAGTTTAACTACTTCTTCCAACCATCTCTTAACCCTACTGTTTTGTTAAACTCTAGGGTTTTTTTATTGTTAGTTCTAACGAAATATCCTGATCTTTGAAACTGGAAGTGGTCTCCGTCTTCTGCGCTAGCAAGATAAGGCTCTACTTTTGCGCTTTTTATTTCTAAGGAGTTTTCGTTAACCTCGCTTAAAAGATCTTGAGATTTTCCTGGCTCCGGAACTTTAAAAAGTCTATCGTAAATGTTTATAGTTGCTTCTACTGCTGTTTCTGCCGAAACCCAATGAATTGTAGCCTTTACCTTTCTATTGCTCTCTTCTGTGTTTGATCCGCTTTTACTTTTTTCATCATACTCACACTCGACTTCTATAATTTTACCTTCTTCGTTTTTAATGATGTTTTTTGCTTTAATTATATATGCATTTTTAAGCCTTACTTCCTCTCCTGGTGAGAGCCTAAAAAACCCTTCTTCTGGGTTTTCTTGAAAATCTTCTCTTTCGATATAAATGTTCTTTGAAAACAAAATCTCTCTTTTTCCTTGACCGGGCTTTTGGGGGTTTATATCGAAGTTTACACTCTCCTCGTTATTTTCGTTGTAGTTTATAATTGAGATTTTTAAAGGGTCTAAAACAGCCATAGCTCTTGGAGCCTCTTCATTCAGGTGTGTCCTTACACAAAACTCTAATAAAGAAACATCAATTACGTTTTCTCTTTTTGAAATTCCAACTGTTAAAGCAAATGATTTTAAAGATTCTGGGGTATAGCCCCTGTTTCTTAAACCAGAGATTGTTGGCATTCTTGGGTCGTCCCAACCATCAACAACCCCCTCTTCTACAAGTTTTGCAAGGTTCCGTTTGCTTGTTATGGTATAAGAAAGGTTAAGCCTTGAGAATTCTCTTTGCTTTGGCCTAATTCCTTTTAAAGGACTAATAGAGTCTAGAAACCAATCGTAGAGCTCGCGGTGAGGCTCAAACTCAAGAGTACACAGTGAATGTGATACTTGTTCTATGTAGTCAGACTCTCCATGTGTCCAATCATACATAGGGTATATCTTCCAGGAGTCTCCTGTTCTGTGGTGTTTTACCTCCATTGCTCTGTAAATAACCGGGTCTCTCATTAACATGTTTGGTGAAGACATATTAATTTTTGCTCTTAATACGTGCTCTCCTTGTTTGTGGTCTCCGTTGTGCATTTCTTTAAAGATCTTAAGGCTTTCTTCTTTTTCCCTGTCTCTATAGGGGCTTGCTTTACCATCTTTTGTGGGGGTCCCTTTTTGGTTTGCTATGTCCTCTGATGACTGCGAGTCAATGTAGGCAAGATCTTTTTCTATAAGCACAATCGCCCAATTATAAAGCTGATCAAAATAATCAGAAGCATAGCACTCTTTATTCCACTTATATCCTAGCCAAAGAATATCGTTTTTGATAGCATCAACATACTCTTTCGCTTCTTTTTCTGGGTTTGTGTCATCAAACCTGAGGTTTACTGGGGCTCCATATTTTTCTCCAAGATTAAAATTTAAACAGATTGCTTTAAGGTGGCCGATGTGCAAATAGCCGTTTGGCTCTGGAGGGAACCTAAACCTTAGGTTGTCTTTTTTAAACCCCCTAGATATATCTCCGTCTATAATTTGCTCTATAAAGTTTGGGCCTTTTTTCTTCACTTTGTCAAAGATATTGAAAAGGTTGATAGATTGTTTGCTTGGTTTTATATCTTTGGAAATATTTTGTCAAAAATATCTGTAAATAACGCTTGGTTTTATTCCTTCCACGGGTGTCTTAGTGAAGAATCGATTATTGGTGGGGAATATTTAGTTAATGCGTCTGTAGAGTTTGACACCTCGGTGGCAGAAACAAATGATAGTCTTGAAAACACGGTTGACTATGTTGACGTTTACAACGCTATAAAGAAAGAAATGGACACTCCTTCCAAATTATTAGAGGTTGTTATGGAAAAGATTATTTCTTCCATAAATCAACTTGACAAAAACATTGTTTCTGTTGATGTGAGTATTAAAAAAATCAACCCTCCTATTGGTGGCTGTGTAGATTCTGTAGAATTAAGAAAAAAAGTTTAATCTTTTTTCTATTTTTGCACCCTAAAGGCATTGTGGCCGAGTGGCTAGGCGGAGCTCTGCAAAAGCTTTTACAGCGGTTCGAATCCGCTCGATGCCTCAACTTAGTATTTGGAAGTCTAGTCTTCTTTTTACTTGATCAGCTTTTATTAACATTACCCGTGTTTTGTCACCAAGCTGATATTTTTTTCCTGTCTTTTCTCCTACAAACTGGTGGTTTTTTTCATCATGAACATAAAAGTCTCCTGGTAGGTCTTTTGCCTTAACCAACCCCTCACATTTATTCTCTACAACCTCAACGAATACCCCTCTTGCTGTTACTCCAGAAATAACTGCTTCAAAAATTTTTCCTTCTTTATCTAGCATATATTTAATCTGCATTAGTTTTATAGAGTCTCTCTCTGCTTTGGTGGCAAGGATTTCCATGTGGGTTGAATGACTACAAAGGGTTTCCAGTTCCTCTGTTTTTATTTTCTCTTTTTTCAATTCTGCCTCTATTAGCCTATGAACCAAAACATCTGGATATCTTCTAATTGGTGAGGTGAAGTGTGTATAGTTGTCAAACGCTAGTCCATAATGACCAATGTTTTTTGTTGTGTACTCTGCCTTGCTCATGCTTCTTATCATTAGTGTGTCTATTAGGTTTTGTTCGTTTTTTCCAAATGTGTTTTCAAGGAGAGTGTTTAGGGAACCATTTAGGTTGTTCTTTTTTAGATCAAGATTATATCCCAGCCTTTTCACAACCGTTTGCAGGTTTTTAAGCTTTTCTTCGTCTGGTTGATCGTGTACTCTAAAAACAAACCTTTCTTTTCCTTTTTTCATTTTTTCTGCCACCTTCCTGTTAGCAAGAAGCATAAACTCTTCTATTAATTTGTTTGCACTTTTTGCTGTTTTAAAAACCACTTCTTTAGGGTTGTTTTTTTCATCTAGTTTAAATTTTATTTCAGACTTATCAAAAATAATTGCTCCGTTGTTTATTCTTTTTTTTCTTATTGTTTTGGCAACCTGGTTTAGGGTTGTAATCGCCTCAACCAGGTTGTTTGTTACCTTTTTTTCTTTATTTAATATTGTTTTTTCTTTAGGTATTGTTTTCTCTTCTGTTTCTATGATGTGTTGAGCTTCTTCATAGGAAAGCCTGTGGTTTGATTCTGTTATTGTTTTACCAAACCACTCTTCCAAAACTTGTCCGTTTTTTTTCATTATAAAAACTGCTGAGAAAGTTAATTTTTCTTCATTAGGTCTTAGCGAACACAGATTGTTTGAAAGCGTTTCTGGCAACATAGGTATAACTCTATCAACCAAATAAACAGAGGTCGCTCTTTTTTGTGCTTCTTCATCTATTACGCTGCCTGGTGTAACGTAGTGTGAAACGTCTGCTATATGAACGCCTATTTCAAACTTTTCCTTGTCAATTTTTTTAAAAGAAATTGCATCATCAAAATCCTTTGCGTCTACAGGGTCTATAGTAAAAGTCATCTCTTTTCTCATGTCCCTTCTTTTCTTTTCCTCTTCTTTTGATATTTTTTTATCAATTCTTTTTGCCTCTTTTTCTACTTCTTCTTCAAACTCAGGCGACAAACCATACTCATATAAAATAGAATACGCATCCAGAGAATCGCTTTCAAACCCAAATGTTTTTACTATTCTTCCCTCTGGTGAGTTGTTTGATTTTTCCCATTTTTTTATTTCTACCGCAACTGTTTCTCCTGTTTTATATCCTTTCATTTCCTCTTTTTCAATAAAGAAGTCTGTGTACATTCTTGCATTCCTTGTGTTTACAAAACCATAGTCCTTGTTTTTTTCAAACACTCCCACAAACACTTTTTTGTTTCTTTTTAAAACATTTATAACCTTTCCTTCGTATCTGTTTTTATACTTTTTTTCTCCTACCAAAACCTCTACTGTGTCTCCGTGTAGCCCTTTGTTCAGGTGCTTGTTTTCTACCATTACATCTTCATCTAGTTCTTCACAAACAACATACCCTCTTCCTGTTGTTGTTATTTCCAAAACTCCTTGTGCAATTTCTCCTTGAACTGCTGGAGCAACAAACTTCCCTCTTCCTACTTTAATTATTTTTTCTTTTTTTAACAGGATGTTTAAAATTTTTATAATGTCATTTCTTCCTTTAGTGTCATTAACACCTAAAGCAAAAGCAATTTGTTTATAATTGAATTCTTTTAACGTCGGGGACGAAATAAGTGTAGTAATTTTCCTTTCTAACCCTTTTAGTTCTTTCTTCTTTTTACTCATTATAAATTTTATTCAAATATAGTTTTATTAAAACCTCTATCTTTTTATTACCAATAAACATTTAAACATAATTATTATAGTTTTATCTAAAAATTTAATTAGTTATATATAGTGTGTTAATTTCTTAATAAATGATTGAAGAAAAAAAGCAATGAACACAAATAAAACAAAGTGAACAATTAATTAACAATCTAAACTATTGATAAACAAAAATTAAAGTGAAAAACAAACAGGTGTTAACAACCTAAACAAAAAACAATAAGTTGAAAAAAAATTTAAAAAGAAAAAATGAAGACCAGTTAAAAAGTAAAGAAAAAAGTAAATAAATAAAAAAGAAAAATAGTTATCAAGAATAGGAAATCAACTATTAACAACATATGAAAAAATAATAAAGGAATTATTAATTTAATAAACATGAAAATTGCAATAGGGAACGATCACGCAGGAGTAGAGATTAAAGAAAAAATAAAAGAACATCTCACAAAAAAAGGACACACTGTTATCAACAAGGGGTATGATGGAAAAGAGAGCGTAGACTACCCAGACTATATTCACCCAGTATCAAAAGAAGTAAAAGAAGGAAAAGCAGACATAGGGGTTATAGTTTGCGGAAGCGGAAATGGAGCAGCAATGACAGCAAACAAACACAAAGGAATAAGAGCAGCAATTTGCTGGAGTGAAGAAATAGCATCTTTAGCCAAACAGCATAATAACGCAAACATAATAAGCATACCATCAAGATTTTTAAGTAGTGATAAAATATTAAACATAGTAGATGTTTTTATTAAAGAGCAGTTTGAGGGAGGAAGACACGAGAGGAGAATAAAAAAAATAGATGAAAATGATTGAGTGGAAAGAACAAAGGTTTTCTGATATAAACACAAAGGAGCTTTACGAAATATTTAAGTTCAGGTGTGAGGTTTTTGTGGTAGAGCAAGAAATACTATACAACGACTTTGATTATAAAGATTATAAAGCTATCCATCTATCAGGATTTATAAATAATAAGCTAATAGCATATGCAAGAATTTTCGATAAAGGAGATTATTACGAAAACAATCCAGGTTTCGGAAGAGTGGCAGTTGAAGAAAAAGAAAGAGGAAACAACTACGGGAAGGAACTAGTAAAAAAATGCATAGAGGTTTGTAAAAACAACTTTGAAACAAAAGAAATTAAAATATCTGCGCAAGAGTATTTAGAAAAATTTTATTTAGATCTAGGTTTTGAGTTCAGAGGACAGCGATATATAGAGGACGGCATCCCTCACTGCGCGATGTATTATAATAAATAAATTAACCAGAAGGTCTTAAACCCCAGCTTTGTCTTTTAGCAAAAGAGGGATTACAAGGGCTCAAAAACAATTCACGAACAATAAATATTGGGTTGTATCCCCCGCCATACCAATCATAACTAGCAGAAGCGGTCAAACATAAACCAAGGTCATTAACAGGTTTAATTTTGCCATCATCCTCAAAGATAAATTTTTGATTAGGATTTTGATCACATTCACGTAAAACTAAGTCAGAACGCTGACCAGGATTTTCTACTTCCATACAAAGATTATAAAAAGGAAACCTAAACTCACCACCACTAATTTTGGAAACATCAAAACCTTGGTCTGGAGAAACACCAAGAGACCCGCTCATTCGTTGAAAAAAAGGCTGAGAATCCCCTTCTCTAGGACTAGAGTTGCAAGTATGAGCCTGTAGGGGTCTATCAAGGGCAACAGACGAGCTTCTAGCGCCAGCGCCTTGCATTGGAGCGCCCCCGCCCCCATACGGAGAATATAAAGTTTCAGGGATGTCTATGCAAACACTACTATTGACTCCTCGAGAAGCCATATATTGAAGGTTTTCAGGAAAAACAAAACCAGGATCTAAATTGTCTAACAAAAAAATATCTGTTGTTTCTGGAGAACTCGTTTCTTCAATTATTAAATCGGACCCTTTATCACAAGACAACAAAAAAAACAAAAAGAAACACAAAAACCTCACAGACCGAATATAACAAAAAAGCACTATTTTTTAAAAAGAGAACAAACGTCTTTATTAAGGAGGTCAAATTCAACAAAAGAAGAGCTAGTGTATATGATCATATACCAACCAAAACCATTGTTTTTAAAGACACTTTCATTTTTTCTTAATATTTCTCTAAGACGCCTCTTTATTTTGTTTCTATCAACTGCACGAGGAAAAGATTTTTTAGGTACAGACACAACATAAAACAATTCATCTGTTTCCTGCTTCAAAAAAACACAACGCACAAACTCAGAAGAAAAGCGGACACCTTTTTCAAAAAGAAAATCAATTTTTTTATTTCCTTTTAGGGGATTCATTTTAAAAAAGATCTTTAAGCTTAGAAGACCTGTCAAATCTAACACCTTTCTCGGTTTTCTTTAAAAAGACAACCTCATTTACAGGGTCGTGTTGAAGAAAGAGCAAAGAATTGTTTTCTACTAAGTTGTTTAAAATTCTAGTTTTTTCCTCCATTGTAACAAGAGGCCTCACATCATACCCCATAAGATAAGGGATAGGAATATGCCCGGCAGTGGGCACAAGATCTGAAGCAAACAGAATTGTTTTTCCTTTATATTGAACTTTTGGCAAAGCCATTTGTTCAGTATGACCATCTACCAACAAAAGGTCAAAACCAAGCTCAGAACAAAAACCATCTTCAGTGCTGTCAAAAAGATTTAACTGTCCTGACTCTTTTAATGGTAAAAGATTTTCCTCTAAAAAAGAAGCTTTTTCCCTGGGGTTTGGGCTAACGCTTGCCCACTCCCAATGGTTTTTAGAGCACCAAAACTTTGCGTTTTTAAAAACAGGAACAATTTTATCACCCTCTCTTTTAGTTGCGCCACCACAATGGTCAAAATGAAGATGCGTGAGGAACACATCGGTAACATCTTCAACACCAAACCCACAGGAAGCCAAAGAGCTTTCAAGGGTCATTTCTCCAGACCTAGCGTAGTGAGAGAAAAATTTTTCGCTTTGTTTGTTTCCAAGACCAGCATCTATCAGCATAAGCTTTTCTCCATCCTCAATTAACAGACAGCGAGCACTCATCTCTATTCTGTTTTGAGAATCAGCAGGGTTGGTTTTTTCCCAAAGTACTTTAGGAACAACACCAAACATTGCCCCTCCATCAAGTTTAAAATTACCTGTCTCTATTGAGTGAAGCTTCATTAGTCGTTAATTTTTAAAACAGCCATAAATGCTTGTTGGGGAATTTCTACACTCCCAACCATTCTCATTTTTTTCTTTCCCTTTTTTTGTTTCTCAAGCAGCTTTCTTTTCCTTGTTACATCACCTCCGTATAGCTTTGCTGTTACATCTTTTCTATAGGCTTTTATTGTTTCTCTTGAAATAATTTTAGCACCTATAGCTGCCTGAACAGGAATGTCAAACTGCTGTCTTGGTATTAACTCTCTTAGTTTTTCACACATTTTTCTTCCAACTCTTTGCGCATTATCTGCATGGATTAGAGAAGAAAGTGCGTCAACAGACTTTCCGTTTAACAAGATGTCAAGACGAACAAGTTTTGAAGCAACAAAACCAGAAGGAGAGTAGTCAAAAGAGGCGTATCCTTTGGAAACAGATTTTAAGCGATCATAAAAGTCAAAAACAATTTCTGCTAAAGGAAGCTTAAAGCTTAACTCAACTCTTTCAGGCGTTAAGTATCGCTGGTTTTTTATTTCCCCTCTTTTTTCAATACACAAGGTCAACACATTACCAACAAACTCAGATTTTGTTATAATAGTTGCGTCAATATACGGCTCTTCTACCCTATCAAGACGAGAAGGGTCTGGAAGATCAGAAGGGTTGTTAACAAGTATAGCATCGTTGGGATCCTTTTTAACATAGGCGTTATAAGAAACATTTGGAACTGTCGTTATAACAGACATGTTAAACTCTCTCTGAAGCCTCTCTTGAATAATTTCTAGATGAAGCATGCCAAGAAAACCACACCTAAAACCAAAACCAAGGGCAGCAGAACTTTCGGGCATAAAAACTAAAGAAGCATCATTAAGCTGCAGTTTTTCCATACTAGACCTTAAATCTTCATAATCATCAGTATCAACAGGATAAATTCCTGCAAAAACCATAGGCTTTACCTCTTCAAACCCTTCAATAGCTGAAACACCACTTTCCTCAGCCAGGGTTATAGTGTCGCCAACCTTAACATCCTTTGCTTCTTTTATTCCTGTGATAAGATAACCAACATCACCGGTTAAAATTTCCTGCTTTGGCACTTGGCTTAATTTAAGAGTACCAACTTCTTCGGCTCCATAGTTTTTTCCTGTTGACATAAATTTTACTTTGTTTCCTTTTGAAATTTTTCCGTTTACAACCTTAAAATAAGTTTCAATTCCTCTATATGGATTAAAGACAGAGTCAAAAATAAGAGCTTGTAGCGGCGCGTCAGGATTACCGCCAGGACAAGGAACTCTTTCTACAATTGCATTAAGTATTCCCTCAATACCCTCGCCTGTTTTTGCAGAAGCAAGGACAACCTCATCGGGCTTACAACCAATAAGCGAAACAATTTCGTCAACAACAACCTCTGTGTTTGCTGATGGAAGATCAATCTTATTAACAACAGGAATTATTTCTAAATCATTATCAACAGCGAGATAAAGGTTTGAAATAGTTTGTGCTTGAATACTTTGGGCAGCATCCACAACCAACAAAGCGCCTTCACAAGCAGCAATTGCCCTTGAAACCTCATATGAAAAATCAACATGACCTGGAGTGTCAATAAGGTTTAAAATAAAACTTTCACCACCCCTTTTATAGTCCATTTGAACAGCATGAGACTTTATGGTTATCCCTCTTTCTCTTTCAAGGTCCATGTCATCAAGAAGCTGATCTTGTTTTTCTCTATCAGTAACAGAGCCAGTAAAATCCAAAAGACGGTCAGCGAGAGTACTTTTCCCGTGATCAATATGAGCTATAATACAGAAGTTTCTTATGTTTTGTGACAATGCCTGCGTTTTCGACAAAGATACTTACTTTGTATAATCTTTAATTGCTAGAGCTAAATAAATTCAAGAATTGTTAATTTTGCCACATGATTAAAATAGGAAACATAGAACTTCCTAAATTTCCTCTTCTTCTTGCACCGATGGAAGATGTGAGTGACCCTCCTTTTAGGGCGCTTTGTAAAGAGCAAGGGGCAGATGTTGTATACACTGAGTTTATATCAAGCGAGGGGCTTATTAGAAACGCAGCAAAGAGTACAAAAAAACTAGACATATATACAAAAGAAAGACCTGTAGGAATTCAAATATTTGGATCAAACCTTGATTCAATGCTTGGGGCGGTAGATATAGTTGAAAAAACGAACCCAGATATTATTGACATTAATTATGGGTGTCCTGTTAAAAAAGTAGTATGTAAAGGAGCGGGTGCAGGAATTTTGAAAGACATTCCATTAATGGTTAGTCTTACAAAAGAAATAGTAAAAAGAACAAGCCTGCCTGTTACTGTAAAAACCAGACTGGGATGGGATGAAAAATCCATAAAAATAGTAGAAGTAGCAGAAAGACTTCAGGATGTTGGTATAAAAGCAATTTCTATTCATGGAAGAACAAGAGCTCAAATGTATAAAGGTGATGCAGACTGGACCCAAATAGCTGCAATAAAAAATAATCCAAGAATGCATATACCGGTTTTTGGGAATGGTGATGTAAACTCACCAGAGAAGGCTAAAGAAATGAGGGACGACTATGGGCTTGATGGAGCTATGATAGGAAGAGCGTCAATAGGAAATCCATGGTTTTTTGACCAAGTAAAACACTATCTAAGCACAGGCAATAAACAAGAAGAGCCAGGAATATCAGATAAAGCAAGAATGGCAAAAAGACATTTAGAGATGGCGGTGAAGTGGAAAGGAGAGGTATTGGGGGTTCTAGAAACAAGAAGACACTATGGAAATTACTTTAAGGGGGTTGCTAACTTTAAAGAAACAAAAAGCAGGATACTTAATGAAAAAGATCCAATCAAAATCTTTCATGAGCTTGATGAAATAATACATACTTTCTCTCAAAAAGAATTGGTTTAGTCTTCTTTTAAACCAATTGTAGACCACAAAGAAGTAATCAGGCCCAAAGCAACAATTGTGGTTAAAACAATTAAAACGTTAGAAATAGTAAAAGAAATAGGATATGGTATGGATGTTCCAGGAACTAAAATTAAAGAATAAGAGTTTTGAAAAACTATAATCAACCAGGCTAAAAGAACACCGACAACCCCACCAAAAAAAGATGTTACTATACCCAACAAAAAGAACACTTGATTAATATCATTTTTTTCCCCTCCAAGAGATTTAAGAATTCTTAAATCACGCCTTTTTTCAACAATCATAATTGTTAGAGAGCCAACAAGGTTAAACATAGCGACCAATGCGACTAGAGAAAAAATAAGATATACGGCAAAATTTTCAGTATTCAGCATCTTGTACAACGCAGGGTTTAAATCTTGTTTTGTCAATACTTCAGCGTTTTCTCCAAGCTCATCAATGATAAAAGTTTTAACATCGTTATCAGTAAGAGATTTATTTGAAAAAATCTCAACAGATGTAAAAGCATTTTCTTGAGCTCCAGTTAAACTAGCCATAGAAGCTAGCGAGGTAAACGCATATTTTTTCTCTATATCACTGCTTATTTGATAGATACCTTCAATATCAAACTGCTTAGATGAAAAAGGAGAAAAACCAAAAAGGCTATTGGTGTTACTTTTAGGAGCGGTAGCAAGAAGAGAAAACTCTTTGCTAAGAACAACCTCTAGAGAAGAGGCCAAATCAGCACCAAGATAAATTGTGTTTTCCTTCTCTGGAGAAAAAACACCCACAAGAGAAAGAGAGTCGAGGGCAGGGATAAGATGATAGTCAGCAAACACACCCTTTAGTATAGTGGCACCAGAATTTAGCTCATTTGAAAAAACCACCTTTTCTTCTATTACTTCAGAAGCACCTAAAACACCTTCGAGTCCTCTAATTTTGTTAAGAGCTTTCTGATCTACAAAAAGGTATTTACCTTTTTTAGGGACCACTTTATAATCCGGATCAAAAGAGCTGGTATAAAAAAGCCCAAAATCTTTAAGACCTTCAAAAGCGCTTAAGACAACCAATAAAACACAAGCTGCAGCAACGATCATTAAAAAAGCGAAACCATTAATTCTGTTTACAATTGTTTTAGAGTCCTTTGAAAAAAAATAACGAAAAGCAAGTTTATATATATAAGACTTAAACATTTTATTTTAAAGGATTGTCAGGGTTGTTAATAGAATCTTCAACAGAATCGATATAATCAAGTGAGTCGTCGAGAAAAAAAGCAAGCTCAGGAACTTTTCTTAAATGCTTCTTTAACATAACAGAAAGATCATATTTTATTTTGGCTGAGTTTTTTTGTAAAAGAGCAATTTGAGCAACAGAGTTATCACTTGGAAAAATACTCAAATAAACCTTACACAATGAAAGATCAGGAGAAACACGTGTCTTAGTTACAGAGATGATAAGATTTTTGATACCACCCCTTCTAAGGTCTTTGTTAATTAACCCAGCAAGCTCTTTTTGTATTAAAGAAGAAATCTTTTTCTGTCTCTGACTTTCCATTTGTCAAAAGTAGTTTAAATAAAAAACAAAAATTTAATTTATGTTTTATAAAAAGATAGTGAAATTGTATATTTGCGCCAACACCGGTCCTATAGCTCAGTTGGTTAGAGTAGATGACTCATAATCATTTGGTCCCTGGTTCGAGTCCAGGTGGGACCACCCTTAAGCCCTCTAAGTCCTTGACTATGAGGGTTTTTGTTTTTTAGGACTTTAAGCGTGAACCAAAATATTTATTTTTGAAAGAAGTTTTAACCCCATAAATCATTTAATACACCATCTTTAACCATACTCAAATTAAAGATGTAATCATTGTGTAGGAATGTTTCCTCAAGAGGTTTTAATGTGGTTTTCCAACCCTCCCCATCAGTTATCCAAATAAACTCTACACCATTATTACTACAAAAATCATAAAGAGACTTATATTCTCCACAAGTAGATTTTAGTTTAGAACCTCCACCGGAATAAAAATTGGTTTCTATCCAATAAAGTTTATTGTTTTTGTATACAACGAAATCGGGTCTTCTTGAAGATTTATCTACAGGTAAATCTACACCCCACTTTTCTTTTACACTTGTTGGTGAACCTTGTGTTGTATATGTTGAATCATCTAATCCATAAACTTTTTGAAGTAAATCATCAACTAAATCTTCCATGATAGTTCCACCTCTATTCTTTCTTCCATTTGTATCCAATCCAACCTCAACACCATATGTGTAATCTTTGATGTTTGTTAAACCTCCATCAATAATCAGTTTTTTTAATCCACTCTTTTCAAAAAACAACACATAGTTTTCAAAATCATCAGAAAATAAATTAGGATTACCAAAATCAAATTCTCTAAACTTAAAATCAGGTAATACACTACTATCTAAAACATCAATTTTTTTATCCCTTACTCCTAACAAAGTCGGGAATACTTTTATTACCTCAGGATACTTTTGAAGTATAAATCTAAGTTCATTATCAAAATCTTTTGAACCACACAAAGAATTCAAAATATTAAGTTCAATATTATATTGATTTACATTGTTAAATACTTTATCCCAATTGATAAAGTATTCCCATGTTCTATTATTTAATAGAATTGTTTTCACTAAATAGCGAAACACATCGCTTGGGGTGGTTAATTGATTTTTGTTATAAAAATTTATTTGTTTCATTGGTTTAATATTTCGTCTCCAATAACTAAAAATTCAGGTATTTTCCCTCTCTTATTGGACTTACTATTTATATTCCTACTACAATAAACTTCAACTACATTGAATTCATTGTAGATTTCTTTAATAAATGGAGATGATGAGTTGGATAGAATTACATTTACCCCTTCGTCATTTAGTTTCTTAAAATAATCTCTCAATCTTACTTGTTCTTTTCTTCCAAAGGAACCACTATATGATGTAAATGATGAGGTTTCGTTCAAAGGGTGATAAGGGGGGTCAAAGTAAACTAAATCACCCTTTTCTACTTCTTCGATATCATCAAACTGAGTGTTTCTTATGTTCTCTGTTTTTGGTAGAAGAGAAGATAGTTTGTGGAGATTATCTTCATCAACTATTCTTGGGTTTTTATAATTTCCTTTAGGAACATTGAACAACCCTTTACTATTTACCCTGTATAAACCATTAAAACAAGTTCTATTTAGAAGTATTAAAGATGAGGAACGAACAACTCCTTCATATCTTTCAACTGGATTTTTATCTCTATCTATTCCATTAAACCTATCTCTAATGTGGTAATAATCATACTTATAATAATCCTTCTCTAATTCTTTACAATATTTGATTATTTCATCTGGTAAAGATTTAATGTTTTTATACATCTCAATCAAATCTGTATTTAAATCATTTATAATTGAGTGTTCTTTTAATTCAACACCAAAGGTTTTGAGTATATCAAAATACACAGAACCACCACCGAAAAAAGGTTCTATGTATTTATTTGGGTTGAGATTTTTATAATATTCTCGTATGTCAGGTATTAGTTCTCTTTTACCACCAACCCATTTAAGAACAGGTTTAACTTCTATATCACCAAACAAATCAAACACGTAATTTTAATTTTTTGGTTTCGCCCTCAATTCTCTTTTTAGTTAAATTGAAATAGTCCTTTTCTAATTCAATTCCAATGTATTTTCTGTTGTTTCTCACACTTACAACACCGGTAGTTCCACTTCCGTTGAACATGTCTAAAACAACATCTCCTTCTTGAGTAGAAGAAAGAACCATTCGTTCAATAATTTCTTCAGGTTTTTGAGTTGGATGTTTTCCAAATTCTTTCTCAATTTTCTTTGGTCTTCCCATTATCCATACATCCTTCATTTGTTTCCCACCATTAACCTCTTTCATTAAATCGTAATCAAAAAAATGTTTAGACTTTTTACCTTTTCTGATCCACAAAATAGTTTCTGTTGAATGTGTAAAAAACCTACATGAAAGATTAGGAGGAGGTGATTTTTTTACCCAGGTTATATTATTAAGAATTCTAAAATCGTCAATACTATCAATGATTGAACCTATCGTGTAGATGTTGTGATATGTTCCACTTACCCATAATGTTCCACCTTCCTTAAGAACCCTATAACTTTCTTCAATCCAACCTAAGTTGAAGTTATATATTTCATCAAATCCTTTTCTCTTATCCCACTTTCCTTTATTAACTGAGACCATTTTACCACTCTTACAAGTAATACCATCGTTTGAGAGAAAGTATGGGGGATCAGTTATAATACAATCAACTGAGTTTTCTTTTATTTTAGCTAAAATCTCAAAACAATCTCCGTTGTAAAGTGTTATATTCTCTTTTTTCACTATGTAAATTTAGTTTTTTATTTTCTACATGGGACAATTCAAAACAATGGCCCTAAATGAACCTGTTTTTTTAGCAACAAATATTTGATTGTTATTTAAACTTTTCTAATTTTTTTGTTTCATAATATTGTATGAAAAGAGTGTCATTGTTAATATTGCTTGCTTTTTTTGGATGTAGTAAAGATAACGGAGACAGTTCAACACGCGACATTCCACAAGACATCATTGTATCAGCTTTTTTTGGACTTGATAATGCACTACCAGGCCTATTGTGTAATCAACCAGGAATTCCGTTAGACGGTATGCCTGTTAATTTTAAATTCCCATTAGATGTATCGAGTTTATCAGAAACTGCTTTTGAAGTTTTAGACAGCTTTGGAAATATACATACTCCTAATTGTGTTTCTTTGGCTCCAGCTAATGAAAACGGAGAAAATCGAACTGTCCTTCTGTTAGGTGAATTTGGTACTGCTGAAACCAATCCACCTGTTGAAGTTAGAGTTGTAGGGGATTTATTTACAACTGATACTATGTCCGGAGAGACCTTTTGTTCAGAAATCATAAACCTAAGCGGAACCACTACCACGAATGTTATTCCGCTTGCTGATGGACCAAGCTTATTCTTTGCCCAAAGAATTAATGGCAATCTGAATGAATGTAATTCAGGAACACAAACAATTCAAGTTGCTTGGAATGGTGGCATTACACCGCATATAAGTGGTGATACCGAATCTGACTTATTTCAGTACTATGTTGGCTATTCTGACAGTTCTGGAATTCTAACACCGCATGCACCTATTTCGATATCAGATATAAATGACAACGACAACTTTCACCAACTTTGTTTTTCTACAAGTGATGAAATTATTAAAATTTCAATGATGGCCAACACGGTCGAAGACCCAAATCATGACCCAAATTTATACAGCGAAGTTGATGTTAGTTCTTGTGCTCAAATTTGAACCAAATAAGAAAAAAATAGATAAATCAAGGTTTAAGAGTAAAATATTATCTTGTGGTAATGAATCCCAAAAACCTAAAGGATATAGATGGAGCTGAGATTTCTTGGTTTGCTCCTCTTTGTGATGGTGATGATGACTTTCTAGGAAATAGAAATCCTGACTATAAAAGTACTTGGGAAAACACGTCTAAAATTGTAAAAACTGCTGATGAACTTGGGTACAGAAACGTTTTATGTCCATCTTCATATCAAGTTGGTCAAGACACATTGTCCTTTGTTGCAGGAATGGCTCCCATTACAAAACAGATTAATTTTTTAGCGGCTATTCGTTGTGGAGAGGTTCATCCACCAATGCTTGCAAGAAGTATAGCAACACTAGACCACATGCTTAAGGGTAGATTAACTATTAATATAATATCATCAGACCTTCCGGGCAACGATCTGGACTCTGCTGAAAGATATGCTCGTTCTCGAGAGGTCATTGAAATTTTAAAACAAGCATGGAATCAAGACAGAATAGAGTTTAATGGAAAATATTATAAACTAAGCCTGCCCTCAGATCCTGTTAAGCCCTATCAGCAAAATGGCGGCCCTCTTCTCTACTTTGGTGGATATTCACCCGCAGGTGTTGACTTATGTGCAGAACATTGCGATGTTTATTTGATGTGGCCAGAAACAGAAGAGAAATTACAAGGGCTTATGAATAACATGAAACTTAAAGCTTCAGAGCACGGACGTACTGTTCAGTTTGGATTAAGAGTTCATGTAATTGTTAGAGAGACTGAAAAAGAAGCAAGAGATTACGCCAACAACCTTTTGTCAAAACTAGACTTAGATCATGGGCTAAACATTAAAAATCGAGCACAGGATTCGAACTCATTAGGAGTAGCTCGTCAATCACAGATGCGAAATGAAGCAGATAATGAACATTATGTTGAGCCACACCTATGGACAGGAATAGGACTAGCTAGATCAGGCTGTGGGGCAGCCCTTGTTGGAACTCCGGATCAAATTTTAAACAAACTGAAACGCTATATGCAAATGGGCATAAGGTCCTTCATATTATCAGGATATCCACACCAACAAGAATGTGAGCTTTTTGCTCAACACGTGTTACCTCAGTTAAAAACAACTTCACTTCCCGAAGTTTTTAAAAGACGAATAAATGAAATCCCAAACTCCCCGCTTGGCAATGGAGAAAGAAAGTAGGCTATGGTAGATTTTATAATTGTCTTGTTTTATTTTTCTTTAATTATGATCGTAGCTCTTAGAGGTAAAGCTAAAGCAGACAGCTCAGCAGACGAATATTTTTTAAGTTCAAGAAACCTTCCGTGGTACTCAATTGCGCTTTCAACTATTGCAACAAACATTCAGGGATATCAGTTTCTTGGGATGATGGGGTCAGCATATTTATTTGGCCTTGCACAAGCAAATCTTGAAATTAATGCAGTTCAAGGTATTTTATTAGGAGCTTTTATTTTTGTACCCCTTTTTCTAAGAGAAAAAATTACAACAATTACACAGTTTATATCCAAGAGACTAGGTGAGCGAGTTGCCCTTTTTTATTCACTAGCAAATATTGCCCTCTTTGCAACTGTAACAATTGGTGCCGCGCTTTTTTGGGGAGCTTATGCTGCAGACTTAGTTTTTGGTGAGCAGCTATCATTTCTGCATTCAAACAGAATTATTAGAATAGCAATACTCATTATAATACTCGGAGTTTTCTCTGCTATTTATACTTATCTGGGAGGTTTAAGCGCTGTTGTGAAAACAGATATAATTCAATTTACCGTATTAATTATTGGAGGAGCTGTTGTTTGTTTTACAGCCGTAAACCAGCTTGGCGGCTGGGAGCAACTGTATATCAAAACTCCTGAAAAAATGCACTTGCACTTGCCTGCAGATCATCCAACTCTCCCATGGACACATCTTTTTGGACTGTTTTTGCTTAACATAAATTACTGGTGTGCAAATCAAACTGTAATGCAAAGAGCATTAGCTGCAAAGAGTGTTAGGCATGCACAAACGGGTTTAATAGCAGGAGGTTTAATTAAATATATAATGGCGGTGATAATTATTATTCCAGGAATAGCACTATACGGAATTCTTGGTGATACGCTAGGTGAACCTGACATGGCATTCCCATATATTGTTAACACCTATTTGCCGGTTGGTATAAAAGGTATAATATTATGTGGCTTGTTTGCTTCGCTTATGAGCACAGTAGATTCTACATTTAACTCTCTTGCTACTTTATGGTCAACAGATATTTATTCAAAATATATCAATAAACAAGCAGGGGATAAACAAAAAATTAAAGCAGGTCAAAAAGCTATTCTATTTAGTTTAGGTACCGCTCTTGTTATGGGGTTTGTTTTATTATATCTAAAGTTTGACGATCCTAATTCAGCCTTTACCCATACCTTAAATAACTTACGTTATTATATAAATTGTGGAATAGTAGTTTTGATATGTAGTGCTGTAATTTTATTTAAACCAAACCGAAACATAGTTCTTTTTGCTTTCATCGCAACACTTCCACTAAACATTGCTCTTCAACTTTTTATGCCAGAAATGAATTATTTTATAAGAGCCTTTTGGGTAATTATAATAGGATTATTTATCACAGTAATTGGCAGCATGGGTAAACTAAACTCATTACTAGCATTATTTCAACCCGCAGATAAATATAGCAGAAACTTAGGGTGGATACTAGCAATTACACTAGTCTTATTACATATAGTTTTTCATTAAAAACCTGAAAATTATTTAGCTGATAGTTTTTTTATCAGTTTTAATTGTAACTGAAGAGGGGTGTAGCATAACTTCTGCAAGACCACTTGTTTTAGGAAGTTCATAAGCATAAAAATATTCTAAAGCATCCAGTTTGCTTTCAAAAAAAGCTGTGTCAAAAGATTTGTCACCTGTTATTATTGCGCGTTTACTTACCACTCCAATTTCTAACCAAGACCATCCAATTAATACAAGGCTGAAAAACTCCATAAAGATTGACGCATCAGCTAAAAACTTTTCATAGTCTCCTTTTGAAGCAAAAGGAATAAGATGAAATAATATTTTTTGAGTTTCTTCTAGTTTTTTATCTAAACTAGTAGCCCACTCCTTTAAGTCATTATCCTGTGAAGCCTCATCAATGGTTTTTTTTATTTCTTCCATTAAAAGTTTCGCTCCCTCCCCATTGTTTAGCATCATTTTTCTTCCAAGAAGGTCTTGAGACTGAATACCAGTTGTTCCCTCATAGATTGTACAAATTCTTATATCTCTATAATACTGTTGAAGAATAAAGTCCGAACAAAACCCGTAACCCCCGAGTACTTGAAGTCCATTGTTTATTGAATAGATACCAGCTTCTGAAGGATAGGTTTTAACCACTGGAATAATCATCTCTAGTAGTGTATGATATTTATGTTTTTCCTCTTCATCCTCACTGTTGTGTTGCAGGTCAAAATATTTTGAAGCTTTAAAAATTAAATTCATAGACCCCTCAACCATCGCTT
Organism: uncultured Bacteroidota bacterium; assembly: GCA_902594745.1. Taxonomy (GTDB): domain Bacteria; phylum Bacteroidota; class Bacteroidia; order Flavobacteriales; family Flavobacteriaceae; genus Marisimplicoccus. The sequence goes on along the minus strand of CACJNF010000004.1, from coordinate 132,796 downwards.
TTTGAAGCATAAGCATTCTTCTTACATCAGGGTGTTCAATTATTAAACTTTGCTTTTCTTTTAAATCTTTTTTTCCATCTGAAGAAAGTTTTCTTCCCTGTGGACGCTCATTTGCATATTCCAAAGAGGCGTAATAAGCCCCTGAAGCTATTGCAGAACCTGCTCTTCCAACAGCTATTCTTGCACCATTCATCATTAAAAACATATAATGAAGACCTTTATTTTCTTCTCCAACAAGATATCCGCGACAGTTCTCTTCATCTCCAAAACCAAGATGAGTAGTACAATATCCTTTCTGTCCCATTTTCTCAAAATCAGCAACTGTTGTCACATCATTTGGTTCAAGATTTCCATTTTCATCTAGTCTCATTTTTGGTACAACAAATAATGAAATTCCTTTTGTTCCGGCAGGAGCCCCTTCAATTCGGGCTAACAATAAGTGGACTATATTTTCAGCATATTGATGATCTCCTCCTGAGATAAAAATCTTTTGACCACTAATTTTATAATATCCACCATCACAAGGAGAGGCCTTTGTAACAATGTCTGACAATGAGCTACCGGCTTGCGGCTCAGTTAAACACATTGTTCCGCCCCACTCTCCTGTAAGCATTTTAGGAGTATATTTTTCTTTTAACTCATTGCTGGCAAACTCAATAATTAATTCTGCAGCACCTGTGGTAAGACCAGAATAACCAGGCAAATGATTATTAGCAGCATCTAAAATATAATTTGCAGCAGTGTGAACAAGTAGTGGTAATTGAAGCCCTCCGTCTTCATAATCAAAAGGTGCAGCAATGAGACCCATCTCTCCACCTTCCTTCATCATTTTTCCAACTTGTTGGTGCACATGAATTTTACCGTCTTTATAATGAGCTGGATTTTCGTCCATTTCTTTAAAATATGGAAACAGCTCCCTGTCTGCAAACTGTTTAACCGAGTCAATAAACATATCAACTGACTCAAGATTATGATCAGCAAACCTTTTTTTGCTTAAGACAGATTCAAGCTCCTGAACATTGTTCATGAAGAATTTTACAGACGGAAGATCTACATACTTGTTTACCATAGATTTTTATATAAAGCGCAAATATATTCTTTTAATTATTAAAATCTTTTTTTAGTTCCTCATAGAACCCAGCAAAAGCTACATTATACCTTGGAAATAACCAAATCCACCATATAAATAAAGTAAAAACACCTAAAAAGAAGTATAAAATTGCCCTTAGTGTAAGCATGAATAGCTGCCCTTTTTTCCCTTTCATCATTTTTTCACTTTTTTTAAAGGCCTCTAAAACACCGATATCAGGATTCTCTGCAAGAATATAGTATACCTGTGAGTACATAAGACCTAAGATAATTCCAGGAATAATTAATAAGATAAATCCAACACCTATGATTAAGGTTAATAATATTGTAATGACTAAAGGTTTCAATGTATTAAAGCTGCCAAAAAGAGTTGAAAAATTTATGCCTTTTCCATTATAAATATCAAGACAGAATAATGAGATTCCTACTTGAATAGAGGCAGATAGATAAAAAACAAGTAATAATACAATAGATGAGATCAAAACACTTTCATTAGAAAACTTAAGAACGGGCTCTACATAATTATATTCTAAAAAAAGAGGGTTCCCTGATACAGCTTCATATATACTAGAAGGAGCTCCAGCTATAAAAGAAGCAATTAATAGACAAAAGAAAACCTGAAGATAGGTTGTGAATCCCTCTAAAACAGGCATTGTTTTTTTAATTATATCGCTGTTGCTAGTCATAGTAGTGTTTTTCTCTAAATTAAGGCTTTTAACTATAAGTTATCACTATAGTCGCTAAGAATTTGTTATTAAGAGGTAAAAGTAGGCAGAATAAGTAATAAAAATTTATAAATTAGAATCAAAATTCTCACTTCTATGGAAAACTTAGGAAACAATGGGTCTTCAAACGGACAATCAACAGGCAAATGTCCTTTTATGCACGGAGGTTCAACTTCACCAGATAGCTCACCATTAAAATGGTGGCCAAAAAGACTAAACTTAGATATTCTTCATCAGCATGACGATAAAACAAATCCTTACGGCAAGGATTTTAATTACAGAGATGAAGTGAAATCATTAGATTTTAAAGCTCTTGAAAAAGATATGCATGATCTTATGACTACTCCACAGTCATGGTGGCCAGCAGACTGGGGACATTATGGAGGATTGATGATAAGGATGGCCTGGCATGCTGCCGGCACCTATAGAGTTGCTGATGGCCGAGGTGGAGCAGGTACAGGAAATCTAAGATTTGCTCCTTTAAACTCGTGGCCTGACAACGGAAACTTAGATAAAGCAAGAAGGTTAATGTGGCCCATAAAAAAGAAATATGGTAATAAAATAAGTTGGGCAGACTTATTTATTCTAGCAGGAAATATTGCTTATGAAAGCATGGGCTTGAAAACATTTGGATTTTCCTACGGAAGACCAGACATATGGCAGCCCGAGATTGATATTTATTGGGGTCCTGAAGATGAAATTATGGCGCCAAGTGAAAATAGATATGAAGACTTAGAGGATACATCAACATTAGAAACACCCTTAGGTGCAACTCACATGGGATTAATTTACGTTAATCCAGAGGGAGTAAATGGAAAGCCAGACCCACTAAAGACAGCACAACATGTAAGAGAAACTTTTGCAAGAATGGCCATGAACGATGAAGAGACAGCCGCTTTAACAGCGGGGGGTCACACTGTTGGTAAAGCTCATGGAAATGGTGACGCTTCTAAGCTAGGCAGAGAACCTGAAGGTGCAAATATTGAGGACCAAGGATTTGGATGGATTAATCCAACTCTTGAAGAAAAAGGTCCAGTGACAAGTGGTTTGGAAGGAGCTTGGACTACAAATCCTACAAAATGGGACAATGGTTACTTTGAAATGCTGTTTAATCATGAATGGGAATTACAAAAAAGTCCAGCTGGTGCTTGGCAATGGGAGCCAGTTGATATTTTGGAAGAGAATAAACCAATAGATGCTGCTAACCCATCTGTTAGAAAAAACCCAATAATGACTGACGCAGATATGGCAATGAAAATGGACCCTATTTACAAGGAGATTTGTCTTAAGTTTAAAGATGATCAAGAATATTTTTCAGATACATTTGCAAGAGCATGGTTTAAACTTACTCATAGAGATATGGGACCAAAAACAAGATATATTGGACCAAATTTTCCAGAGGAAGATTTAATTTGGCAAGATCCAGTTCCATCTGGAAACACAGACTATGATGAGGATGATGTCAAGGCTAAAATTTCAAGCTCTGGATTATCAATTTCTGATAGAGTATCAATAGCATGGGACAGTGCTAAAACTTTTAGAAACTCAGATTTAAGAGGTGGAGCTAATGGAGCAAGAATATCACTTTCTCCTCAAAAAGATTGGGATGCAAACGAACCTGATAGACTTTCAAAAACATTATCAGTTTTAAAGACAATTGCTTCGGACACAGGTGCAAGTTTGGCTGACACTATTGTTATAGCTGGTAATCTCGCAATAGAAGAAGCTGCATCAGCAGCAGGATTCAGCATAACAATACCGCTAGTAAAAGGAAGAGGAGATGCGACACAAGAACTGACCGATGTTAATTCATTTTCAAATCTTGAACCATCAGCAGATGCATTTAGAAACTGGACAAGCGGAAAATCTAAATCTAGTCCAGAAGAATTAATGTTGGATCAAGCTCAACTTCTTGGTTTAACAGCACCTGAAATGACAGTGCTGATGGGCGGTATGAGAGTTCTTGGCGCCAATCATACAAATAACAAATCAGGTGTTTTTACAGATAGTCAAGGTGTTTTATCTAATGACTTTTTTGTAAACCTTACCGACATGAACAATACCTGGAACATTGTTGAGGAAAACAAATACGAAATAAATGATAGACAATCCGGAGAGCTTAAATGGACAGCCTCATCTGTTGATTTAGTATTTGGGTCAAATTCAATACTTAGATCATATGCTGAACTTTATGCTCAGGATGATAACAAAGAAAAATTTGTAAATGATTTTGCTAATGTTTGGACAAAAGTCATTAATTCGGACATGTTTTAGTCATTAATTTCGAAATTACTTGCTGCAACTACGTTTATAATTATTAAATAATTATATTTAAACCCTTAAAAAATAAATTATGAGAACTATTTTAACTTTATCAACACTATTACTTTCTTTTTCTTTAACAAATCTTCATTCCCAAGACCTTTTTGTCAAATCTGATTTGCAAGGTTTGAAATTAAAAATTGGGGAGACTTTTGAGCCAGAAACTTATGCTGAAAATCTAAAAGGTGAAAGACTAGCTTGTCCTTATACTTTTTACTATAACAAGCAAGGGGTTTTTAGTAGAGCAAAGGCAATTTCCTATGACAGAAACAAAGGAGAGATACAAGCAAATGCACCGGGAAAACATGAAGTTGTTGCAGTATGTCTTGGATTAGGAGATCAAAGGTTAAGTAGAACTTTTGATGTTGAAGTGGGATATGCTATGGTAAAGGAGATAACAATAACTGTTCCTAAAGATAATTATGTTAGCACCTATTTAGATTTAAGTTTTGATGTAGTAGACGAACAAGGGTTTGAAAGAGATGGTCAAAAACTAAATCTAACAAGTAGTTCTGAAATTCTCTCAATTGATAACACAAATAATGTAAAAGCTATAGCTTCAGGTACTGCTAAATTAACAGCTGAATTAGATGGAGTATCAGCTACCGTAGAGATTAAGGTTTCCGAAAACCCATTATCGAAAATTGAAATAACTTCAAACCAGGAAGTAGCTAGAACCGGTGATGTTGTAAGATATACTGCAACTGGTTTTGATAGTTCTGGAAATGAAATCAAAAACTTACCTTTTGAATATACTTTCTATGGAAAATCTTTTGATGTGTCTGAATCAGCTGCAGGAACAATTTTAAATGATGGAAGATTTGTAGCGGAGGAACCTGGAAATTATTCAATTTCTGCAACCCTTGGTGATATAACTTCTTCAAAGCCCCTGAGAGTTGTTGCAAGAGACATAAAAAGAGAAGTTTATAGAGTTGGTAATACTGTAGTTCCGGATAAAAGAACTTCAGACTTTTGGATTTTTGAAGGAGTGGATGGAAGAGACTATGCTGTGACTGGAACTCACTCTGCAGACGGTACGGCATTCTTTTGGGATGTTACCGACCCAACAAATATGAAAAAAATTGATAGTATAAAGGTTGATGCTAGAACAGTTAATGATGTAAAAGTGTCACAAGATGGAACTGTTGCTATTATTTCAAGAGAAGGAGCGTCTAACAGAAAAAACGGAATATTTATTCTCGATGTAACTAACCCATACGATGTAAAAGTTCTATCAGAGTATACAAAGAATCTTAATGGCGGAGTTCATAACCTTTTTATAGATAATGATCATGCATATGTTTTAGGAACAGGTGAAAGATATTATATCCTAAACATAGAGGACCCAACAAATCCTGTAGAGGTTGGAATGTTTGAAGTTGGAAAAGAGGGTCAGAATATACATGATGTATGGATTGAGGATGGTATCGCATATTCATCAAATTGGAGAGACGGTGTATACCTTGTAGATGTAGGTAACGGAATTGCAGGTGGTTCACCATCAAACCCTGTGCCTTTTTCTAACTATACTTATGCAAGTGGGGCAAATCACGCAGCCTTTCCATTTAAAAGCAAATCTACTGGCACTTTTTATGTTGTCTTATGTGACGAGATATTCCCAGAAGGAGTTAACCTAACTGAACCTGAGATTACTGCAGGTTTCTGTCATTTTGTTGATTTCACTGATTTAGATAACCCTGTAGAAGTTGCTAAGTTTGAGGTGCCTGGAACAGGATCTCATAACTTGTGGGTTGATGAAGATGTTCTATATGTGGCCATGTATGGAGGAGGAGTTAGGGTTGTTGATATTAGCGGTGAATTAGTAGGAGATCTGTTTAGACAAGATAGAGAGATAGGTTATACAATGACTGGCTCTCCAAATGGATTTATACAGAACGCAACGATGTCTTGGGGTGCACAAGTTTACAAGGGCTATGTGTTTTACTCTGATATGTATTCAGGATTAGGAGTTGCTAAGGTCTCGGAGGATAAGCCAGATACATCTAATGAAAATCAATATATAGAAAGAACCGGTATACCAGACTAATGAAAAGGTTAATTTTATTTTTAGCATTTACAACATTTGGCTTTTCTCAAAACTATTATTTATATGTTGCTGCAGAATCAGATGATACTGTTTCATTAATAAAATTTGACGGAAAAAGTGCCACTGAGTTAGAGAGAATACCTGTAGGGATTAAATTTGCTGAAACAGAGGGTCCACATGGACTAACCGTTGATCCCTCTGGTGATTACTGGTATCTTTCTTTAGCACATGGAAACCCTTATGGAACTTTAACTAAGTTTTCAACTCAAACAAACACTGAAATAGCAACTACAGAATTAGGTTATTTTCCTGCAACTATGGAAATATCTAGCTTGACAGGACTCTTATATTGTGTAAATTTTAAGTTATATGGAACTATGACTCCAAGTTCAGTTTCAGTTGTTGACCCTCAAACAATGACAGAGATAACTAAAATTCCAACAGGAGTTATGCCTCATGGTTCCAGAATTTCTCCAGATGGAAGGTTTCAATACTCGGTAGCAATGATGTCAGGTGAGTTATATGAGGTAGATACTGTTTCTCTAGAGGTTAATCGTGTTCTTCAACTTGATAATAACCATCACATGGATCATCATAGTATGAATCATCAAGGTATGGATCATCAAGGTATGGATCATCAAGGTATGGATCATCATAGTATGAATCATCAAGAGATGCATCACTCAACTACTCAGCCAACCTGGGTGATCCCTCATCCATCTGATTCAAAAGTTTATATAGCGGGTAATTCTTCTAATGAGATAATTGAGGTTGATACTGACTCTTGGGAGATTATAAATAGATTTAAGACAGGTAAAGGCCCATACAATATTGATATTACTTCAGATGGAAAAAAACTTGTAACAACATTGAAAGGTGAAGGAAAAACAGAAATAAAAAATCTCAAAACAGGTAAATCTAAGATTGTAGATAACACAACAAAGGTTTCCCATGGTGTCGTTATCTCACCTGATAATAAATATGCATTTGTTACAGTAGAGGGAATAGGCGGAGAGCCAGGTGTCCTTGATGTCATTGATATAGGCAAAGCCAAGTTAGTAAGCTCTGTTAAAATTGGTAAACAGGCAGGCGGTATTGCCTTTTGGAAGCTAGAACAATAGCTAAATTGTCCATGATCAATTCTTCAGAAATAAGAGATTTTTTTCCCTCTATTGGAAGAGTGGATCATAACAACAATCAAATTATTTACTTAGATGGTCCTGGTGGAACACAAGTTCCAATTCAAGTAATTGAAGCCATTTCACAATATTATATTAGATCAAATGCTAACACTCATGGAGAGTTTATAACTAGCCAAGAGACTGATAAAGTGATGGATGATTTAAGGCTAAAAATGTCTGAATTTCTTGGATCAGATAGCCCTGACACAATTTCTATTGGTCAAAACATGACGTCTTTAAACTATAGTCTTGCCAGAGCTTTAGCTAAAAAATTTAATTCAGGAGATGAGGTTATTATTACTGAATTAGATCATGAGGCCAATAGGGGTCCGTGGAGAGTTCTTGAGGAAGTGGGTGTTAAATTGATTGAGGTAAGTTTATTTCAAAATGGAGGACTTGATTATGAAGATTTTGCAAATAAGATTAATGATAAAACAGTAATGGTTTGTATGGGGATGTCTTCCAATGCCCTTGGAACTTTGAATGACTTTATATTGGTTAAATCTTTTCTTCCAGAAAACTGCTTGTTCCTGCTTGACGCAGTTCACTATGCTCCTCATTTTTCTATTAATGTAAAAGAGCTTGGATGTGATTTTCTGCTATGCTCAGCATATAAGTTTTATGGCCCACATGTTGGCTTTTTATATTCCAAGCCAGGTCTATTAGAACAACTAGAAACTGATCGTTTGGTAGTTCAGGATCAGAAGGCGCCCTATATAATTGAGACAGGCACTCTCAATCATGCCGCTTGCGCAGGAGTCTCATCTGCAATTGACTTCATCGCTAATATAGGAGATGGTAAATCATCTAGAGATAAATTAATAAATGCATTTTCTAAAATAAGCAGCCATGAATTCGCGCTTGCCAAACAGCTGTATGAATCTATAAATAATCTAGATAAGGTAAATGTTATAGGTAAAGATTTTTCAGACACCAAAAGAACACCAACTGTATCATTTGTTCACTCTGATTACACGCCTCAAGAAATATGTAAGGCTCTTGCCTCAGAAAACATATGTGCTTGGGACGGACATTTCTATGCTTTGAAAGCTATCCAGCAACTTGGGCTTGAAGAAAGGGGAGGGGTTACAAGGCTCGGAATTTCTATATATAACACAAAGGAAGAAGTTGAAAGAGTAGCCTCGGTTATTTCAAAACTATAGACTCTAACCTTGTAGTTTTTTTCTCATCCATTTGTCAAAAATCATAAACACATCTTTGTCTGCGTAATTTAAATCCTGAATATTTAAATATTTGACTTCTTTTGTGTCATCCAATTTTTCTAAAATTGAAATCAATTGTTTAGCATTAAGGTTTTGGGTTTGCTGGATTTCTTTTAATTCTTTGACTCCTTTTATTATTGCCCTGTTTTCTTTAATTAATAAATGCCAACAAAGACTATATGGCATAAACTGATTATAATGTCGAAACCTATATTTAATTTGATCGATTAGAGATTCAGGGTTTTTGTGGTAAAATTCCTTAATTAATGATTTAATTTGAGGCCTTGCAGTATGATAGGACTTAAAATATTCTTTTTTAAAACCACTTAAATTGGCTGCCTTTGACTGTGAGGCATTAAAACTTGGCCTTAGACCAAATACTTTTTTAAATTTTTCAGATAAAACCTTAATAGGGTTTATGCTGTAGCTTTTAGCCCATTTACCTATTAACACCACCTTATTTTCTACAAACCAATCTTCCTCACGGATTTTGTTTATTAAAAAAACATCATCATTAAAATAAACGAACATTTCAGATAGATCTTCTATTCTATGGAGTACAGCATCAATTGATCTAATATTAAATGTTGGTAAATATTTTTCATAACCTTTAAAAATTTCTTTGTGGTCAACAACCTTAACTTTCTTGCTTACTATAAGATCTTTCAGGCCATTAAAACTGGGCTTTTGGTTGTCTGTAACAATGAATATTCTCCTTACAAATGGCGCAAATTTTAAAATAGATTTTACACAGTATTCAATTTCATTAGCCTGTAAATACTGCTTTTTATAGTTTGTTGACGTGGTTAAATGGTTTTCTATTTTCTTTTTATAATCTTCATCAGATCCGTCAACCCAAGTAATAACTGCGTCTATACTTCTCATTTAAACAAAATAAAAGAGTTTATCAATGCTAACTTCAAGTGAAGAAGAAATCTTTAATGCCACATCAAGCCCTGGAATGAATTTGTTTTTTTCGATTGAAATAATAGTCTGCCTGCTAACGCCTGCCTTTGTAGCTAAACCTTCTTGTGTTAAGCCTCTGCCTTTTCTATAATCTTTTACCCTATTAACTAGCATTTGTAAAATAAACTTTACAAATATAATAAATTTTTTGTAAAATAAACTTTACATATTAATTAAATTTAAGCATTTGTAAAATAAACTTTACTTTATAATTGTTAAGCTTACTTTACATTTATCGATTCTGTAATACTGTTAAATAATAATTAAAACTAAACTGTTTATTCTTAACGAATTTTCATTTTTCTAGTTTTACAGAAATTTTAATCAAATGAAAAAATTATTCACTTTTTTAATGTTAGTTATACTAGCTTCATGTAATACTAATCCAAACCAAGCTAGTACAAAGCAAGCACAGGGTGTTGCAACAGCTGACAATATTTATAATATAGAGACTGCACAGAGCCAAATTACTTGGACAGGTAGAGAAGTATCTACAAGTTATCACTATGGAACATTAGATTTTGTTTCTGGTAATTTTGAAATTTCTAATGGTGCAATTGTAAATGGCGAGTTTATTGTTGATATGACTTCAATAAATAATCAGGACATGGAAGGAGATAGTAAGGCAAGATTAGAAGGTCATTTAAAATCAGATGACTTTTTTTCTGTAGAATCATATCCTACAGCAGCTATATCAATTAACAGTTCTGAATTAATATCAGATGGTAAATGGAATGTCTCAGCAGATTTATCTATCAAAGGTTTTACTCACCCAGTAAATTTTGAGATGATAAGCTCAGAGGATGGTTGGTCTGCAAATCTTGTATTTGATAGGTCAAAGTACGATGTAAGATTTAGATCAGGATCGTTTTTTGAAAATCTTGGCGATAAACTTATATATGATGATATTGAATTATCTATTAACTTAACAACTTTATAAAATGAATTTCGAAAGAACAAAATGTGGATGTGGAAACACCAAGGACCCAGATGGGTTCTGTGATGGCTCCCATAGTAACAAATAATGAGTAAAATTTTAGCTTTTGGTGCGTCGTCATCAAAAACCTCAATAAACAAGAAACTTGCCTCTTTTGTAGCAAATAAAATAGCTCCTCAAGAGGCAATTCTTATTGATTTAAATGACTATGAAATGCCAATTTATAGTGATGATAGAAAAAGATTGGAGGGTATTCCTGAAAAAGCATATGAATTTAAAAACCTTATTAAAGATTCAGACGGAATAGTTATATCACTTGCAGAACATAATGGATCATACACTGCTGCATTTAAAAATATTTATGATTGGATATCGGTAATTGAAGAAATTGTATGGAATTATAAGCCTATTCTCCTTCTTTCAGCATCAAATGGCGCTAGAGGAGGTAAATCAGTAATGAATGCTGCTTTGTCAAGATTCTCTCAACAAAGTAAATGTGATATACCAAATTTTAGCTTACCTAAATTTGAAGAAAATTTTTCTGATAAAGATGGTATTACAAATAAAAAACTAATGGTTTTATTAGAAGAGCAAATCAAAATCTTCTTAAAGCAAATTAATTAATACCAGTAACAATAAGGGTTCCACCCCATTCTTTATCTTGTCCATGTCGCCAAGATGTAACATCTTTTAAACCTGCATTTTCAAAAAATCTTTTCCATTCTTTTTCAGAGTGAAGCTTCATAATTGAAATGCCACATTCATTTTGCCATGAATGAGAAGATTCATTTTCTTGATAATAATCAACCCCCATTATTAATCTACCCCCACTTTTTATCCAATTTTTATTTATATGTTTAATAAGTAACCCTGGATTCTCGAAATAATAAAAAACTTCCATTGAGTGGACTATATCAACTTTACCTCTAGGGATCCAGTTTAATAAATCTTCACAATAATATTGATTTTTATCATCAAGCTTCTTGGCTTTGTTTATCATATTAGAAGACCCATCAACACCAATTGCACTATTACATTTTGAATCATTTGAAATATGTCTTACAACCCAGCCATTTCCGCATCCAGCATCAATAAAAGAATATTCTGGTAATCCCCTACACGCAAAATCAATCATATTCATTACGGAATCATTGTGATGTTTTTCCATACCCTCATCCTTACCGTTTAGGGCCCAACCACTAAAAACATTTATTGGAGTATCCATTAATTTACTTTAATTAACCTGTGTGAAATACTAGAATCACATAGGTTAACAATATACAAATTAGAGTTATTCAAATCGTCTATCTGTGCGTAGACCTGATCATTAATTAATTCGTTTACAAAGTTTGGAATTGTATTACTATGCCCAACAACAAGAACTATCTCACCTTTATTTGATGAAATGAAATCCTTATAATCAATACTGGAAGGAGAATATAAAATTGTAGCTAAACCTATTGCTTCTTGAAATGGTTTAACGGTCTCAAGAGTTCTCTTATAATTTGTCGAGTATATTTTTGTGATGTCTTTATCTAAAAAATACTCTTTCCAATTTAAGGCCCTCAAAATTCCCTTTTCATTTAACTTAGGATCTCTGTCAGATTTATTTGTTCTCACTTTTTCAGCATGTCTAATCAAATAGAAAGTTGAGCAATCATTTTCTGGAATAGAAAAAACAAGAAAAATTGTTAAAAGTAGCTTCACAGAATCAGTCTCCTCCTACTTATTGAATATGTCATGTAAGCTATTATAATAATAAAAACTTCCCAAAGAAGAATATAATATGGCCACTCACCAATTACTAATGGATTATCTACCTGTGGAGGTGCATTAACATACATATAGTTTGAGCCCAATAAGAAGTTTATAGGCATAATTATAGCCATTAAAATATTAAGATTAATCCACAGCTTAAACCATGATAGTCTAGGGAGTTTCATGTCTAAATGAAGAAACATAAAAATCGGTAATGCTATAATTAGACTATGAGAAACATAGTAGTTAAGAAAATATCTAATTGTTCCATCAAAGTAGTTCATCTGAGGTGTAAGGATTGCCATAACACCACCTATAATACCAGTGTAGTAAACAAATTCAAAAAGTTTTTCTTTCTTTTTAATAAAAGGTAAAACACAACAAATTAAAGAGGAAATTCCACACAGCTGGATTGGTAAATTATATTCTAAATCCCAAGTACCTGAAGAAATATAACCGATATTTTCAGCAAAAAAGTCAATAATTAAAAGAACCCCCATGATATAGGAAACCATCCTCTTTTGACTTTTATTTAAAAATCTGGCTAGAATTAATGGTATAGATATAAAAGCTAAAGAAAATAAAGACCAAGTTATCCATTCCTGACTCATAAATTCTACAACATAAATAGGAATTGGACTGTCTTGCACTACAAAGGTTTTATTCAAATGTAAAAAAATTTAACCAAGGTTAAAATAAAATGAGTCTCTCAATAATTTTAAACTTTTTGGTACTGCAGTATTAGCATCTTCATTACCTTCAAACTCCAGAGAGATATACCCTCTGTAATCATTCTTTCTCATTAGTTTGCCAATTGCAGGATAGTCAATATTTATCTCATTAAACGCTGGCCATTTAGCACCTCCAAAGTATGTTTTTGCCTGAATTAAGCAAGTGTGGGGTGCAAGCTCCTCTAACTGTTCTTCTCTATTTTCAAAAAAATTACCAGTATCTAGTGTTACACTAAGCCAAGGTGAGTTTATTGCATTTACAATTTTCATAACACCTTTCGATGTAAGGCCTAACCCCCAATGATTTTCAAGACCTAGAACAACTCCATTTTTCTCTGCTGTAGGAATACATTCGGCAATCGAGTCAATTACCCACTTAAAACCCTCTTCTTCAGTATAACCTTCTATTACTGATTCAACACCCTTATTGTCCATCAAAACATCAAATTCAGATTTATCTCCAGTTGGTTTGGTCGTGCCCCATCTACCTGTGTTAATTCTTATTGTTGGAATACCAAGAGAATGAGCAATTTCAATTTGGTGTTTAGTTAATTCAATATTTTCTTTTCTTTTATTTGGGTTTGGACTTACAAAGCTTTGATGTGTTGAAAGACCCATTATATCAAGTCCTGAGTCAAATGCACGTTTTTTTATTTTTTGTAAATAGCTGTTTTCCTCTGACTCCATTTGAATCAATAACAGCTCAACTCCATCAAATCCAAACTCAGCCGCCTTTTCTATACAATATTCAATAGGAGTTTCTCTTCCATTAAATTGCCAAAATGAGTATGTTGAAACACCAATGGGGTTATGTTTGACATTTTCTAAAACGTTTTCTCCAGTAGAGTTAAATCTAGAGGAACCAATTAAAGGTATGCCTAACGAAGCTGATGCAATAGACTTAATTAAATTTCTTCTTTTCATTTTATGAACTGTTAAATTAGTTATATTTAAATTATTAATCAAAATTCAAAATAAATGAGAAAACTAATTTTACTACTTACACTTTTTGTAATAGGATCTTTATCTGCCCAGGGTAATGGGGATTATGTCAATATGACTTTTGTAAAAACTACCCCAGGAGAAGATTATGGAACCATTCTTAACGAAAAGTGGAAAGAATTAGCTCAAATGAGAGCTGATGAAGGAACTATAACTGGTTGGGACGTATGGTGGAGACCTGGCTCAACATCTGAATCAAAATGGGATATGCTTATTGTAACAATTGCGAAAAGCCCTGATAGTTTAAATGCTAATGCAGGAGTCCTTAAAATGAGACCAGATTACAGTGAGATGGATGTTGAAATCTTTCAAGAAAAAAACATCAAAGCTAGAACTATTGTATACGATCATACTTTAGTAAATAAAGGCTTAACTTTTGCTGGAAATGACGGAGACACTCCTGTCGTTCCTAGAGTTGCTGTGATTAATATGATGAAAGTTGGGTATGCAAATGCCTATGATTATGAGAAAGCAGAAAACAGTCTAAACTCTGGTGATCTAGGATCAAGAGTTGGCTGGGGGCTACTTAAAAGACTTGATAATGCAGGTGAAGATGTATACTATGATTATATGACAGTTGATTTCTATGAAAATTGGAAATCAATGATGCAAACAAGAGAAGCAACTGGAAAAATTCCTAGAGAACTTCAGTCTGTTACAAACATGAGGACTCATCAACAAAGTATTCCTCTTTGGTTAGCTATTCAAGTAAGGCCAAAAGAATAGTTAATTCTCATTAAATATTAAAAACCCCTCTTTTATGAGGGGTTTTTTTATTTTTGATTTGTGAAACAATTTTTTTGTCTTCTATTAACAATACTACTATTTGGTTGTTCTCTTGACACAAACCCAATAAAATCCTCTTTAAGAAATAATGATTTTTTAAAAGAAATAATTAAGGATAAAGAAGATTATGAAATACAGGTTCTACTTACCAAAATAAATCAAAATAATACTCAGGTTAATTTTCAGAAGTATGAATTTCAGCTTGATGATAATCAATATTTTTATCCTGCAAGTACAAATAAGCTGCCAATTGTAATTTTAACTTTAAAAAAAATTAATGAGTTAAGATCTAAAGGATCTGAGATTACATTAAAGTCTAAAATAATTCTAAATTATAAAGATGATTCTTCTGAATTAGAACTTCGAGACAGTATTACATCTTTTCAAAATCTTATTGCAGATGTATTTCTTGTTAGTGATAATTCTGCATCTAACATCTTGATTGATTTTATAGGATATAATTATTTCAATAATGAAATGAAAAATGCAGGCTTTCAGAAAACTTACTTAAATCACAAGTTTAATCCTGACCCATATGTTAATTCAACATGGCAAATATCAGATCTTGATAATAATTTAATTTCCTCTACAAATGATGATCAGAAAATTATTAAAGCTGACGATAAAACTAATGGTCTTGAAAAAGGTGAGAGAAGATATTTCAAGGGACAAATATTAAACGAATCACTGAATTTTTCTCAAAAAAATAGATCTTCAATAACCGACATGCACAATCTAATTAAATACATTTTTTATCCTGAGATTTTTGATAGTAACAACACCTTTAATTTAAATGTAGAGGATTATGACTTTTTGAGATATTGGATGAGTAGGTTCACCTACGAAGATATAGGTGAAAAGTTTATAGGAGATGAAAATTTTTTTGAGACTTATAATAAGTTTTTTATTCATGGAGATGAGCAAAGTGTATCAAATGAACAAATCAGGGTCTATAATAAAATTGGCCAAGCCTATGGGACTTCAATAGATAATGGCTTAATAAAAAATTATCAGGATAATATTGAATTTATTCTTACAGCTACTATTTATACAAATAAAAATAAGGTTATAAATGATAATGTGTACGAGTACGATGATATAGCTGTGCCTTTTCTTGCAATATTATCTAGAGCTATATATAATGAGCTTGTGGACTAACCCTTAATTAATCCTAAGTCAATAAGTCTTTCATATAGGAATTCTCCAGCTGTAATATCTTCATATCCTTTTGGATTATCTGCGTCTATACATGAATCCAGACAATTTAGCGACATCTCTTGTCTTGGATGCAAGAAGAAGGGTATTGAATATCTAGAGCTATTCCAAAGATCTCTTGGGGGATTAACCACCCTGTGAATTGTAGACTTTAATTTATTGTTAGTATGCCTTGAAAGCATATCACCAATGTTAACAATAACTTCATCTTCTTCTGCTACAGCGTCAATCCATTCCCCAGAATTATTTAATACCTGCAAACCTTTTCCTTGAGCACCCATAAGAAGTGTTATTAGATTTATATCCCCATGAGCTGCTGCTCTTTCAGCATTTTTAGGTTCTTCAGTAATCGGAGGGTAATGAATTGCTCTCAGGATTGAGTTTCCATTGAATATGTGTTTGTCAAAATATGTCTCTTCTAGGTTAAGATAAGATGCAATAGCTCTAAGAATATGTTTTCCAGTCTCTTCTAGAAGCTCATAAGTTTTTTGTCCTACAGTATTAAAATTTTTTAGCTCATTCACTATTACGTTATCAGGATATTCCGCTTTTAATTTTGGCTCGTCTTTGACATATTGACCAAAGTGCCAAAACTCTTTAAGATCTCCTATATTTTTCCCTTTAGCACTTTCTTTTCCAAATGGTGTAAATCCTCTTTGACTAGCTAGACCCTTAATAATATACTTTGTCTTGACTTCATCAGAAAGGTTAAAGAAGCTTTTAACTTCAGTATATAATTCATCTTTAGTTCTATCATCTAGAAGATGACCCTTAATTGCAATAAAACCTATTTCACTAAATCCCTTTCCAAGCTGTTCAATAAACTCATTCTTAGTCTTTGAATCACCAGATAAAAAATCATTTAAGTTTAAATGAGGAATATTTTTCATTAGCCAGTCTTCTTTATCATTTTGGATATATACTTACCTATTATGTCAAACTCAAGATTAACCTTAGTTCCAACATTAATTTGATTAAAGTTAGTATTATTATAAGTATAAGGTATAATTGCAACAGAAAAAGAATTTTCGGTAGAATCAACAACTGTTAGACTAACCCCATTTATAGTTATAGATCCCTTCTCAACAGTTATATTATTTTTTGAGTGTTTGAATACATATTTCCAACTTCCATCAGTTTCTTGAACCTCAGTACAAACTGCAACCTCATCAACGTGTCCCTGAACTATATGCCCATCAAATCTTGAATTAACTGACATTGACCTCTCTATATTAACAGTATCTCCTGGAATAATCTCACCAAAATTTGACCTTTCAATACTCTCAGAAATTACATTTACTGTATATACATCATTATCTATATCAACAACTGTTAAACAAACACCGTTATGACATAAGCTTTGATCAATTTTAAGTTCATTTGTAATTCCTGACTTAAGGGAAATATCTAAATTTCCTTTATTTTTTTCTACCTTAACTACGGTAGCCATACATTCAATTATCCCAGTGAACATTATTATCTTTGTTTTGCATCGGTAAAATTAGCAATTAATTAAAGAGTGGTAAAATCAAGTAAAATAAATGTTGGGATAACTATTGGTGATCCAAATGGTATTGGGATTGAAATAATCTTAAAATCACTATCTAATTTTAGCCTATTTCATGAATGTAATTTTATAATATACGCATCAACTAGCTTAATTGAAAAACAAAAACAACATTTTCAAATTGATACTCCTCAATTAAAGAAGATTGATAGTGAAGAAGATTTGTCGGATACTCAGATAAATGTAAAAGAGGTGTTCTCTAATTCTCAATTTAATTTTGGAAAACCTGATAAAGAATTATCTGAACTTGGAATTCTTTCTTTGAAAGAAGCCACAAAAGCTATAAAAGGCAACAAGATAGATATTTTGGTTACAGCTCCTATTAACAAGGATTTATCATTTTCGGAGTCATTTAAATATACAGGTCATACAGATTTTCTAAAGAATTATTTTAAAATAAGCCCCTTAATGTTAATGATATCGGAAGAACTTAAAATAGCCTTATTAACAGACCATATTCCGATAAAAGATGTATCAAATGCTATTGATCAAGATTTTGTTGAGCAAAAAATCAAAGCACTAGAAACAAGTTTAATAAATGACTTTCAAATAAAAAAACCTAAAATTGCAGTGTTGGCAGTAAATCCTCATGCTGGCGATAATGGTGTAATAGGCAATGAAGACCAATCAATAATTACACCAGCAATTAATAGTTTTAAGGGAACTACGAGTTCTATTAATGGTCCATTTTCAGCAGACACTTTTTTCGTTAATGAAAATTATAAAAAATATGACGGTGTTATTGCTTCATACCATGATCAAGGACTTATACCATTTAAAACTATTTCCTTTGGAAAAGGAGTAAATTTTACAGCAGGGTTACCAGTTGTAAGAACCTCACCAGATCATGGTACTGGCTTTGATATAGCTGGAAAAGGAATAGCAGATCACACCTCATTTACAAATGCAATAAAATTAGGTCTTCAAGTGTTTAAGTTAAGAAACAACTTAGATTGACATTAAATAGATAAATTTTTATAAATTTGCCGCTCAATAGTTAAGTGATGAAATCGCTTTCACCATATTTGGTTAAATTTTCAGGACTGAAAGAAGGTGTTCATCTATATGACTTTGAAATAGGAAATAAGTTCTTTAAAAATTTTGATTATTATGATTTTGCGGATGCAAATATTAAAACTATTCTTGAGCTAGAGAAAAAACCAACTTTACTAAACTTAAAATTTAGATTTAATGGAGAGGTTGAAGTTCAATGTGATCTTTCAATGGAAATGTTTTCATTAGAACTTGAAACTGACTATACTGTTGTTATTAAGTTTAAAGATGATACAATATCATCTGATGATAAAGTAATCTTTTTACCAACTGGATCAAACAGTATTGATGTTTCACACATTATATATGAGAGTATTATTCTTGCTGTTCCACAGAAAAAAGTTCACCCAGGGATAGAGAATGGATCATTAAAATCTGAAATAATTGAAAAACTTGAAGAATTAAAACCAAAAAAAAATTTTATTGAAAAGACTGACCCTAGGTGGGACAAACTAAAAGATTTATTATAAATGGCACATCCAAAACGTAAAATATCTAAGACTAGAAGAGATAAACGTAGAACACATATTAAAGCTGAAAAACAGCAAATATCAATATGTAAAGCTACTGGTGAGTCACACTTATACCATAGAGCACACTGGCATGAGGGAAAGCTTTATTATAGAGGAAAAGTTTTAGTTGATTCTTTAGAATCAGAATAATAACGACCTTTATTTATCAATTTAATTGTCAATTGTCACAATTGATGTTAGTATGAAACCTAACAAAAAAATAAATATAAAAGCCGCCATTACTGCTGTTGGAGGCTATGTTCCAGAAGACTTTATTTCAAATAAAGATTTAGAAAAGATGGTTGATACCAACGATGAGTGGATTACAGCCAGAACAGGAATAAAAAAAAGAAGAATTCTTAAGGATAAAGGTAAAGGCACTTCATTCTTGGCTATTAATGCTGCAAAAGATCTTATAGCAAAGAAAAAAATAAACCCTGAATCAATAGACCTAGTAATTGTTTCAACCATAACACCTGATTTTCACGGTGCATCAACTGCTCCTACTGTAGCTTCAGCAATTAAAGCAAAAAATGCTTATGCCTTTGACTTAAGTGCTGCATGTTCTGGATTTTTATTTGGTATGTCTACAGCTACTAGTTACATTGAATCAGGAAGATATAAAAAAGTTCTTCTAATTGGTGCAGACATGATGTCTTCAATTGTAGACTATACAGACAGGTCAACTAGTATTCTTTTTGGAGATGGAGCAGGCGCTGTATTGGTTGAGCCAAGTCTAAATGGATATGGCTGGGAAGATGAGTATCTCAGATCTGATGGAATAGGTGCAGAGTGGTTAAATATTAAATCTGGAGGGTCTCTTTACCCAATATCAAACGAGACAATTGCAAATAAATGGCACTATATAACTCAAGATGGAAAAACTGTCTTTAAGTCAGCTGTATCAGAGATGGCAAATGCCACGGAGCAAATTATTATCAGAAATGAACTTAAATCTGAGGAGATTAAATACTTGCTGCCACATCAAGCAAATAAAAGAATTATTGATGCTACCGCAGAAAAGATTAATTTAGATAAAAATAAGGTTCTTATGAACATTGAAAATTATGGAAATACTACTGCTGCAACAATACCATTGTTAATGTATGATTATGAAAAAAACTTAAATAAAGGCGATAAACTAATTTTAGCAGCCTTTGGCGCTGGTTTAACATGGGGTGCAGCATATTTAACATGGGCATACAACTAAATTTAAATACATGGATATAAAAGAAATACAAAATTTAATCAAGTTCGTTCAGAAGTCTGGGGTCGAAGAGGTGAAGATTGAAAGAGATGACTTCAAGATTACTATAAAAACAAAGTCTGTTGCACCACAACATATGATTGTTAAGGATGTTCCAACGCTAGCTTCAACTCCTGCTAATCAACCAATTTCTCAAGCTTTTCAAGAGGTTAGTACACAAGAAACAACTAAATCAGTAAATCTGGAAAATGACAATCAAGTGATAGTTAAATCACCAATCATAGGAACTTTTTACAGGAAACCATCTCCTGACAAGCCATCATTTGTTGAAGTTGGGCAAAGTATTGCAAAAGGTGACGTTTTATGTGTAATAGAAGCAATGAAATTGTTCAACGAAATTGAATCAGACTTTTCCGGTAAAATCGTTAAAATTTTAGTTGATGATCAAAGCCCTGTTGAATTTGATCAACCTTTATTCATTATTGATCCTTCCTAGAGATGTTTAATAAAATTTTAATTGCTAATAGAGGAGAGATTGCTATGCGTGTTATTAGGACATGTAAAGAGATGGGGATTAAAACTGTTGCAGTTTACTCAAAAGCAGATGAAGAGAGTCTTCATGTTAGATTTGCAGATGAAGCAGTTTGTATCGGGCCAAGTGCAAGCACAGACTCTTATTTAAAACCATCAAATATTATTGCTGCTGCTGAAATTACAAACGCTGATGCTATTCACCCTGGATATGGATTTTTATCAGAAAACAGCAAGTTTTCAAAAATTTGTGAAGAGCATAAAATTAAATTCATAGGAGCTTCTCCTGAAATGATTGATAAAATGGGAGATAAATCCTCAGCAAAAGAAACTATGAAGGCTGCAGGAGTACCTACTATTCCTGGGTCTGAAGGTCTTGTTCCTACTCTTGAAGATGCTCAAAATATTGCACTTGAAATAGGTTACCCTGTTATGTTAAAAGCTACTGCTGGAGGAGGAGGTAAGGGTATGAGAATAGCAAAAGATGCTAAAGAACTTTCTTCGGCATGGGAGCTTGCTCGTCAGGAATCAAAATTGGCTTTTGATAATGATGACATGTATTTAGAAAAATTCATAGAAGATCCTAGGCATATTGAAATTCAAATTATTGGGGACTCTTATGGTAAAGCTTGTCATTTATCAGAGAGAGATTGTTCAATTCAAAGAAGACATCAAAAATTAATTGAAGAAACGCCCTCACCTTTTATGACAAAGCCATTAAGAAAAGCAATGGGTGAAGCCGCGGTAAAAGCTGCTGAATCAATAAAATATGAAGGTGCAGGTACTATTGAGTTTCTAGTTGATAAGCATAAAAATTTTTATTTTATGGAAATGAACACTAGAATACAGGTTGAACACCCGATAACTGAACAAGTAATAGATTATGATTTAATAAGAGAACAGATCTTAGTTGCTGCTGGTGAACCCATATCCGGTAAAAATTATTTTCCAAAGCTTTGCTCAATTGAATGTAGAATAAATGCAGAAGATCCTAACAATGATTTTATGCCGAATCCAGGAAAAATCTTAACTCTACATTTTCCAGGCGGTCATGGTGTTAGAATTGACACTCATGTGTATAGTGGCTACTTAATACCACCTTTTTATGATTCAATGATAGCAAAACTTATAACTACAGCTCAAACTAGAGAAGAGGCAATAAATAAAATGAAAAGAGCGTTAGATGAATTTGTAATTGAGGGTGTGAAAACAACAATACCTTTCCATCAAAAGATGATGGAACACCCAGATTTCATATCAGGAAATTATACTACTAAATTTATGGAGTCTTTTGAAATGTAGACTATATGATATTCATTTCAATTAATTTCTCAGCTATTTGAATTGTATTTGTTGCAGCCCCTTTTCTTAGGTTATCTGCAACAACCCAGATATTTAAACCGCTTTCAATACTAAAGTCTCTTCTAATTCTACCAACAAAAACCTCGTCCTTATTTGCAGAATTTATTGGCATAGGATATATATTGTTTGCAGGATCATCCTCTACAATAAGACCAGGAGACTTTTTCAAAATTTCAAAAACTTGATCCAATTTAAATTGATTTTCAAATTCAATATTTACAGATTCACCATGACAAATTTCAATAGGAACTCTAACAGCAGTTGAAGTAATTTGAATTGAGTCGTCACTTAAAATTTTTCTAGTCTCATTTATCAATTTGTTTTCTTCTTTTGTATAACCACCTTCCTCAAAAACATCACAATGCGGAAGAAGGTTTTGATCAATACTGTAAGGATATATCATTTCTGGGTCTGAATCTATTCTTTCTCCATTAAGCTGATCAATTGCATTTTTTCCTGTTCCAGATACTGATTGATATGTTGATATAACTAACCTTTTAATTTTAAAAACTTTATGCAAAGGAGCTAACACTACCATTAACTGCATTGTTGAGCAATTTGGATTAGCAATAATGTAATCATCCTTTGTTAGAACTTCAGAATTTACCTCACTAACAACTAATTTTTTTGATGAATCCATCCTCCATGCAGAAGAATTATCAATAACTCTTGTTCCAACTTCAGCAAATTTTGGAGCCCATTCTAAAGATGTTGATCCACCCGCAGAAAACAATGCTATATCTGGTTTCATTTTTATAGCATCTTCAATGGAAACTATATTGTAGTGTTTGTCTTTAAAAAGAATTTTTTTACCTATCGATCTTTCAGAGGCGACTGGGATTAAATCACTTAATGGGAAATTTCTGCTTTCAAGAAGACTAAGCATTACATTTCCTACAACCCCAGTTGATCCTATTACAGCTACTTTCATTTGGATTTATTTTTTTTCATTTTTTTAAAAAAAACTGCCCTACTTAAAGGCTCATATTTATCTTTCTCACCTATTACAACAATATCCTTTTTTTTATTTTTTCTATAGCTATAGTTAGCAACATTTCCAGACTTTTTACATACTGCATGAACTTTAGTTACATATTCAGAGATGGCCATAAGGTTGGGCATTGGTCCAAAAGGGTTGCCAAGATAATCCATATCTAGTCCTGCAATAATTACTCTAATACCATTATTTGCTATTTTATTACATACAACCACTATCTCATCATCAAAAAACTGAGCTTCATCAATAGCTACTACATCACAGTTTTGTAGCTTATTTAAAATCTCTGATGATGACTTTACTTCAATTGACTCAAGCTTGTTGTCATCATGTGATTCAATATAGTTTTTACTTCTTGAATCAATAATTGGTTTAAAAATTTTAACTTTTTGATTAGCTATTTTAGCTCTTTTAACCCTTCTTATTAACTCTTCAGTTTTACCAGAAAACATTGACCCACAAATTACCTCAATCCAACCAAATTGTTCATTGTTGTATGCAGGATTTTCTAAAAACATTTTGTAATTTAAATTGAAAAATAAGGCAAATTTATCAAAAAGTAATTCATTATTATAATTTATAGAAGTGTTTGAAAATATAGAGGATAAAATAAAAGAGATTGCAGGGAAAATTAATAAATCTTCTCTTTCAGATCAGGATGAGCTATATAAGAATGCAAAAAAAATATATGAACTAGCTGTGATATATAAATTTCTATCAAAAAGTAAACAAAATGCTGATTGGGTATTTTACTCTGAGAAATTGAAGGATACATTGAGACAGCTTGATTTATCATCAGAAAAAAATCAAGAATTACCCAATAATGAAAGTGAAATAATTCCATTAATTGATTCTATAAAAGACTTAGTTACTGAAATACCAGAAACTGACGATGACAAATGATCCTCAACTATATATCGTGCCAACTCCTATTGGCAATTTGAAAGATATTACTTTGAGGGCTGTAGAAACACTTAAAAATTCAGATATTATTTTGGCCGAGGATACTAGGCATGCAAAAAAACTACTAAAGCACTATAATATCTTGACCAAAGTTAATAGTTACCACCTTAATAATGAACATAAAAGAGTTGATGAGTACGTTCAAATGATAATTAATGGAAACACAGTCTCTTTAATAACAGATGCTGGTACTCCTTGTATATCAGATCCTGGATTTTTACTAATTCGTGAGGCAATTAAAAGTAATATAATAATTACCTGTTTACCTGGTCCTACCGCTTTCGTCCCCGCATTAGTTATGAGTGGATTACCCAGTGATAGTTTTATTTTTGAAGGGTTTTTACCAAGAAAAAAAGGCAGAAAGTCTAAACTATATGAAATCTCTCAAAATACTAAAACTACAATCTTATATGAATCACCCTTCAGAATAATTAAAACCCTTTCTGACATGAAAGAGACAATTGGTTCGGACAGAAAAATTGCTATAGTTAGAGAGATATCCAAAATCTATGAAGAAGTATTCAGAGGAACAATAGAAGAAGCGATTCTAGAATACAATGAAAGGACAATGAAAGGTGAATTTGTAATCTGTATTGATAAAGCTTCATGAAAAACTGGATTAAAATTGATCAACCCACTATTGATGAGGTAAATTCTCTTCAAATGGACTTAAAGATTCCTCATTTTATTTGTTCACTTTTACTTCAACGTGGTGTTAATTCTTTAGATAAAGCAAAATTTTTTTTTAGACCTGAATTAGATTCTCTTCATGACCCATATCTGATGAAAGATATGGAGAAAGCTGTAGTTAGGATTAATAATGCTTTAAGTGAAAAAATTATGATTTTAGGAGACTATGATGTTGACGGAACCACTTCAACATCTATGTTGTATACCTATTTTAATCACAGGAATTATGAATTAGTATATTACATACCAGATAGATATAAAGAAGGATATGGGGTATCGTTAGAATCAATTGATTATGCTAAAGACAATGATATTTCATTAATAATCACTGTAGATTGTGGAATAAAAGCAGTAAATCAAGTTGAGTATGCCAATTCAAAAGGAATAGATATTATTATTTGTGATCATCATTTACCCGATACTAAAGTTCCCAAAGCCTATGCAGTTTTAAACCCTAAACAATCAGACTGTACCTATCCTTTTAAAGATCTTTGTGGTTGTGGAATTGCTTATAAATTAATAACAGCACACAATTTAAAATCAGAAAATAAATTAAATATTTGCAGTCTTCTTGATTTTGTTGCATTAGCAACTGTTTCTGATATGATGCCTTTAATTGATGAAAACAGAGTTATGATATTTCATGGTTTAAAGGAAATTAATAATAACCCAAGATTAGGACTTAGAAGCCTTTTGAAATCAAATAATAATAAAGTAGATGAATCAAAAATATCCTTTAATATTGGACCAAGAATCAATGCTGCAGGACGAATGAAAAATGGAAAAATTGTTGTGGACCTTTTAGTAGAGGAAGACGCTAATAAGGCTATATCTTTATCAAACGAAATAGAATATTTGAATTTAAAACGCAGGGCTACAGAAAAAGATGTATTTGAAAATGTAGTTGAAAAAATTGACCAGAGTAAGTATTCTAATATTATATATGGTCAAAATTGGAGCACAGGCGTATTAGGAATTGTTGCCTCAAGAGTAATTGAAAAATCCTATAAGCCAACTATAATAATTACAGATTTTGATAAAGATTTACTTACTGGATCTGTAAGATCTGTTTCAGGATTTGATGTTTATGAGGCATTGGTTAAATGTGAAAAATATTTATATCAATTTGGGGGTCATAAATTTGCAGCGGGGGTAAAAATTGAAAAATCTAAACTAAATCTATTTAGTGAACATTTTGAAAAAACTGTTAAAGAGACCATTAATGGAAATATGTTTGAAAGAAAGCATAAGTATGATCTTGAAGTTTCTTTCTCAGATCTTACGATTGAAAATGTAAAGATACTTTCAAGAATGTCTCCCTTTGGCCTTGAAAACAAAAGACCAATCTTTAGATCAGATGATTGCAAAATAATTGATGACTTAAAGTTTGTTGGTAAAGAATCACAAATTGTAAAATCTTATTTACTGGACTCATCAAATACTAAGCTTCCATTTATTTCATTCAGTAAAAAGGATGAGCTTGTTAATCTAAAATCGTCTTTTAATGTCCTCTTTTCTCCAAGTATCAATTCTTATTCAGGAAAAGAGCAAGTAGAAATAATCATTAAAGAAATTGGTATAAATTAAAAACCCTGCCGAAGCAGGGTTTTTTTAAGAAGTAATTTTAACCTTTAGAATCTAATATTTAATCCTAAATTCCATGTTGTTCCTTTACCAAAGTATACTTGGTTTTCAACATTAACACCATTCCATGTTCTTCCTCCATCGTTGTGGAAGTTTGTTTGAGATTGTGATAGATATTCTTCATCTAACAGGTTGTTAATATTCAGTCTAGCCGTTGTATCATACCCTAATAAGCTAAATCTGTATGTTGCACCTAAATCTACTGTACCCCATGATGGTAATTTTATTGAACCACGATTATTAGAAGAATTAAACTCACTATCAAGTGGACCAAATCTTCCATGTAAATTGTCAAAACTCATTATGTCTAGATCCATTGAAAGTTTTGAAGATAATTTATAATCAGCACCTAAGTATAATACAGATTGAGCTGCATCTCCGATCTTAACTCCATCAAGATACAATGTACCTGTTGTCCCAGCAGGTTGATTATTATCAATAAAATATGCATCACCGTCAAAATTCTTAGAATATTTCCAGTCTCCAATCGATGCCATACCTCTAATTCTTAATCTGCTTGAAGGATACCAAGTCATTTCAGCTTCAATTCCTTGATGAGTTTGTTCAACACCATCATATATAATTCTTACACCCTGATCATCAATTGAAGTACTTCTTCTTAGCGTTCTATCTCCCCAAACAGTGTGGTATGCATTAATATTTGCTTTGAAATTAGAAGATATAAATCCATAACCAAGTTCAAAAGATGTAAATGATTCATTTGTTATATCATCTGCTTCTTCAAAGTCATAATCAGCATTTGGGAACACTCCATCAAAAGATGGGGGCCTCATAATTTGTCCTACATTAAAGAAGATATTAGAATTCTCATTCATTCTATAATTAGCACCTCCTTTTATATATCCACCGTCAACGGTAATTTTTCTACTTTTTGTTGAAGGAGCAGCAGTATAGAATCCTTCCCACTGATATGTTTGACTAGATGTACCAAATTGAAGTACTGCAGAGAATTGATCACTTCCAGTATATTCAACTAATCCGTTAAAACCAGTCCAATCTACATGACCAATATAATATCTCTGAGAACCATTAGGGTTATCCATTCCTAAGTTTTTGAACGGACTTGCTTCATAGGTGTCAACAATAACCGTTCCAATTCTATCTCCATTTCCTGAGAAATTAAATCCATTAATAGTTGAGATATAACCGTCTAATCCAAATAATGTTTCTGGACCTCTTCTATGATATGCTTTGTATGATCTTAAGTCAATACCAAGTTCATATCTAAAGTTATCTGAATCGATTTTAATTTTTGAGATACCTCCATACCAGTTATGAGAGTTTGTTGAAAACCTTCTTATTGTAGTATCAGCACCCCATTTGCTAGGAAGACCATCAATAGTGTTATGATATCCTAACTTCATTCCCTTGAAATTACCACTGGAAGGCACATAAGCTCCAGCTGCATTTTTTTGAACAGCTACATTCCAGTTGATAGTAGTGTCTGGATTTCTCCACTCACCATGATCACTTAAATAATCAGCAAATGATTCTCTATATGCAGTTACACCATAAGAACCTCTTCCTCTAAGTCCAGTTCCTCCACCTCGTCCTGCTGAACCATAGAGCGATGTAGCCAATGTAACATTACTTGAAATCTCCCAATCCCAGTTAAAAGTTGCTAAAGGTTTGTTATAATAATTTCTAAGTACAGAAAATTCTTCTCCCTGATACTCTCCATATAGTTGGTTAAACTTTCTGTAGTCATCACCCTGAACAGGACCGTAATCAAGATAATCTTGAAGTTGAGTCCCATAATATGCTTGGTGATGCCACTGTCCAGCACCAATAAGCGAAAAGTTGAACTCATGATCTCCACCTCTAGGGGTATACCCTACAGAAAAAGCATAAGTTGTTCCTTCACCTTGCATTCCATTTCTCCATCCGTCACCTTGCCAAAAACCAAGAAGAAAACTAGAAGACCATCCGAGTTCATTAACACCGGTATTGTGGAAAGCAGTGAATTTTTGATATCCATTGTCACCAAGTGCCATTTTGATTCCAGATCCAGGATCAACTTCAGCAGCACGTGTGTTAACAGAAACAGTTCCACCTGCAGATGGAACAGCAAGAGATGTAGAACCTAGTCCTCTTTGGATTTGCACACTTGAAGTTAGGTCAATTAATCCCATCCAGTTTGACCAATATATCCGACCATTTTCCATGTCGTTAACTGGCTGGCCATTGATCACATATGCTGTATTTGTAAATCCAAATCCCCTTACATACATTTGACCATCACCATACCCCCCATTATCTTGATTCGTATAAACACCAGGAGTTCTCTTAAGTGTTTCAACAAATTCTAGATTACCTGCTTTTAAATCAATTTCAGCACCTGAAACCGAACTAAATGCTACTGGAGTAACTCTCTCTCTAGCTACGTCTACAACTTTTGATGTTACTGTAACCTCTGAAAGCGCTATTGAGTCTAAAGCAGCATCTTGAGCAAATGTTGTAGCAGTAAATAGTGAAAATAATATTAAGCTTAATTTTTTCATTATTATTAGTAATTAGTATTAGTATTTGATAAACTCAAAAATAGGATTTAAAATTCTTCTTTTAAATAAGTAAATATTAACAGAATATTAATTAACAATGATATTGCTAAAAATTATATCTATTGGAGCCTATCATAAGTTTTAGAGGATGACTCGTCTAATTTAGATTTGCCATTATTTAAAATCTGTTTAGCTATTGATTTTCCTAACTCAACACCCCATTGATCAAAACTATAAATATTCAAAATGGAGCCTACAACAAAAATTTTACTTTCATACATTGCTATTAAAGAGCCAAGATT
This sequence comes from uncultured Bacteroidota bacterium, assembly GCA_902594745.1. Classification (GTDB taxonomy): domain Bacteria; phylum Bacteroidota; class Bacteroidia; order Flavobacteriales; family Flavobacteriaceae; genus Marisimplicoccus. The sequence continues at coordinate 103,464 of CACJNF010000004.1, read as the reverse complement.
ATTAGGTGTTAACTTGTTAATAAGTATTGTGTTTGAAGGTTTATTACCGTCAATGTTTTTTTGAATTTCATTACCAGACTTTATATTACCAGCTAATAAGGCATTAGTCTGAGCTAAGAAATTTGCAGTTAAAATTTTATGTTGTTCTATATCATCAAATAGAGGTTCTTTAAAGGCAATAAAATCTGCTGGAATTAGTTTTGTACCTTGGTGCATAAGCTGAAAAAATGCATGCTGTGCATTTGTTCCAGTTGACCCCCAGATTATTGTTCCTGTTTGATAATCAACTTTATTACCTTCCCTGTCTATACTCTTACCATTGCTTTCCATACTTGCTTGTTGAAGATAATCTGGAAGCTTACCAAGAAATTGATTATAAGCAAGAATTGCTTCAGTCTCACATTTATAAAAGTTGTTGTACCAAATACTAACTAAAGCAAGTACAACTGGTATATTTTTTTCGAAAGGTGTTTCTTTGAAATGTAGATCCATTTCTCTTGCACCACTTAAAAAATCATCAAAATTTTTAGATCCAATACAAATTGAAATAATTAAACCTACAGAGCCCCATAAAGAGAATCTTCCGCCTACCCATTCAGGAATAGAAAGAATATTTTTAGATTCAATTCCGAATTCTTTAGGATCTTCAGTATTATTTGAAACTGCAATGAAATGATTTTTTATTGACTCTTCATTTACATTTTTAACAAACCACTTTCTGACTTTTCTAGCATTTTCAAGAGTTTCAATGGTTGTGAATGTCTTAGAAACAATAATAAAAATTGTTGTATCTGGATTGAGAGATTTCAGTAAATTTTCTGTATAATCTGGGTCTATATTTGAAATGAAATAAGGTTTAATACCTTGTGAGTAAAAACTTAAAGCTTCAGTCACCATTTCTGGTCCAAGATGTGATCCACCTATACCTATATTTACAACATTCTCAATTTTTTCCCCAGAATGTCCAACCCTAACTCCATTGTTAATCTCATCAGAAATAGTTCTAATTTTTGATAAAGTATTTTTTACCTCTTCTGATATTTCGGTTGAGTCATTATTTTTAGACCTCAATGCCGTATGCAGAACTGACCTGTTTTCAGTTTCATTTATGGTAGATCCATTAAAATACTTATCTATATTTTCTTTAAGGTCTGTTTCCTTACAAAGTTCAATTAATAAATCAAAAGCTTCTTTACTGATTCTATTTTTCGAAAAATCAACATATAAATCATCAAAACTAGCTGTAAACTTTTCAAGTCTATTCTTTTCACTTTTAAAATAATCGTTGATATGTAAATTGTTTTCTTGATTGTAAAGCTTCTCTAGGCTAGACCACGATTTCTGATTTGTTGGATTCTTCTTTGATAAAGACATTATATAGAAGTTTTATTTCTTATCACAATTGAATCAAGCTGAGACTTAATTAAAACTATATCACTAAAATACTTCTTTTTTAGTGATTCATTAATTGGTTTAGCTTCTGGGAGTTTTTGTTTAAACGGGTCAACTTCGCGTCCATCTTTCCAGAACCTGTAACACACATGAGGTCCAGAAGTATATCCAGTCACCCCTACAAAGCCAATTACGTCTCCCTGTTCAACAAACTGTCCAACTTTTACATTTGCTTTTTGCATATGAAGATACTGAGTGGTATATGTGTTATTGTGTTTCACTTTCACATACCTTCCATTTGCTCTAGTATAACTTACCTCTGTTACTGTTCCATTTGCAGTTGATAAAATTGGTGTCCCAATTGGAGCTGCAAAGTCTGTTCCCCTATGCGGTCTCACTCTATTGCCATATAATGCAATTCTTCTTCTTAAGTTATACCTTGAAGAAATTCTTCCAAATTTAATTGGAGATTGAAGAAAAGCTCTTCTTAAATTTTTAGCATCTTGATCTAAATACTCAACAATTCCTTTAATTGAATCAGTTTCATATTCAAAGGCATATCGCTCTACTCCTTTGTGAACAAAATAAGCAGCTTTGACTTTTGTTATAGCTACTGGAATTGTATCATCAACAAATGCCTGAGTATATATTACTTTGAATTTATCTCCTTTGTCAAGTCTGAAAAAATCAATTGTCCAAGCATAAATATCAGACAAATAGTATGTTAATAGAGGATCTTTACCTTGCTCTTCGAGAGTCAAATACAATGAATTGTCAATAGTTCCAGATGCTGATAAATCTTTATAGCTTCTAGGTTTTGAAAAAGTCTTACCGTATACACTATCCCTAAGTTGAATAAATGAATATCCTTCAATTGTCGGGTGATAAACGAATGCTTTAAGCTTTCTTATTGAATCATTTGTATAAATTAACGTATAAGGCTTACCTAATTGAAGTTTTCTAAAACTAACATCATCTTTTGTTTTTTCAATAGCTTGATATATTTCAGGATAGTCAATGCCTTGATCTTCAAGTATATCTCCAAATGTGTCACCTCTTTTTACTTTTCTTTCTTCAAAAACATATTTGCTTTGATCATAGCCATATTTGTATATTATAGGGTCCTCCTTAACTTGTTTATTATCATCTGAGCTGCAAGAAAATAAAACGGCAATAGCTAGTAGTGTAAATAATTTCTTCATTAATTTTTAATTACAATTTCTAGAGGGTTAGCAATACCAGAGAATTTTTCTAAGTCGGCTTTTATTGAACCTACTAAAAGGTCTGCTTGAACTCGTATAGGAATTCTGTTTTTGTCATTTGTTAGCCAAATAGTAATACTTCCCTCACCCTTAAAAATTCTACTCCTACTTGTTGTTGGCATAAACTTTAGGCATTCAATCTTACCAAATTTTGTATTAATTACATCCTTACCTAAGTATCTTAAAGGTAATTCTCTATTTTTTGAATCGTAGAACATGTTAATTATAAATGGCTCTCCAATACTTACTTTTTCCTCAGAAAAATTTTTCCTTAAATAATATAGTGAAGAAATTAAGTCCTGTACATTCTCCTCTGTTTTAATTGTCTCAATGGTTTGATTTTTTATGTTGTTTACTGTAGCATTTTGAAGCTCTGAATTGAACTTTACTTCCAAATTTTTAGTGTATCCACCCTCATAAATGTTTCTTTTAAAAAAATATGGCGTAACAACTGCATCATCAAAGTAGCTGCTGTAATAGTCTTCAACCTTAAAAAAAAGTCTTGCTAAACCAATAGTTTTCCCATATCCAGATGCTAGTAAAAAATCTTTATCGTCTAATTTTTCATTAGATAATTTAAGTGATGCATAGCTAGCATTAAAAATCCCATAATGTACAATATACTCTAGATTTTCTCCAGCCTTAAAAGGCTTTGAATCAGAGATAAGATTCTGTCCATAAGTTACATTTATGCTTAAGAGTAAAACTTGAAGATATAGGGCAATAATTTTTATCATCTATTTTTCAAAATTAACTAAAATTAATTTTTTAATTGATTAAAAATGGACCTACCTCTAGAGTTTCCAAGTAATGCTATTAAATCTTCTTCACTTGCACTCTTCAATCTTTTGAATGATTTATATTTCTTTAATAGCTTATCCTTTAAAATTGGACCCACTCCTTTAAGATCATCAATTCCTGATTTGAGGGCACTTTTACTTCTCCTATCTCTATGAAAGTTTATAGCAAACCTATGGGCCTCATTCCTTAATTGTTGAATTAATTTTAAAGTTTCGGATTTCTTATCAATATATAATGGAAGCTTGTCACCTGGTTTAAAAATTTCCTCAAGTTTTTTTGCAATACCTATTATAGATATTTCATTGTCTAAATTTAATTTTTTTAAAATGTTTAAACCTGACGATAATTGCCCCTTGCCACCGTCAACTATTATTAAATTTGGTAAAGATTGTTTCTCATTTACTAGTCTTTTCAATCTTCTATAAATTACCTCTTCCATTGACGCAAAATCATCTGGTCCTTTAACATTTTTTATTTTATAATTGCGATAGTCCTTTTTGGAAGGTTTTCCATTTTTAAAAACTACACATGATGCAACTGGATTTGTTCCCATCAAATTTGAATTATCAAAACACTCAATATGAATAGGTTTTTCTGATAGTTTTAAATCTACTTTAGCCTGTTCCATAATTCTATTAACATGTGCCTCTGGATCTACAATTTTAATTTGTTTTAATTTGTCAATTCTATAAAACTTTGCATTACGCAATGATAGATCTATAAGACTTTTTTTCTCTCCCTTTTTAGGAACTTGAACTTTAATTTTCTCACCAAGATTTATTCTAAATGGCAGATAAACTTCCTTTGAGCTTGATAAGAACCTTTCTCTTAATTCAACAATACTTAGCTGAAGAATTTGTTTATCTGACTCATTAAGTTTTTTCCTAATTTCCAGAGTATGTGACCTTACAATTGAACCATATGACACCTGTATGAAGTTAACATAAGCATAAGACTCATCAGATGTTATAGTAAAGACATCTACATCACTAATTTTTGGACTCACTATAGTTGACCTAGATTGATAATTTTTTAGTGATTCAAGTTTTTCTTTAACTTTTTGAGCTTTTTCGAACTCAAGGCTATTAGAGAAATCAATCATTTTGTCTTCCAGTCTTTTCAGAGATGCCTTAAAATCACCTTTAATTATATCCCTTATTCCCTTTAAGTTTTTTTCATAATCATTAACCTTTACTTTACCAACACATGGACCCTCACAGTTTTCTAGGTGGTACTCTAGACAAAGCTTAAACTTTTTATTATCTATGTTTTCTTTAGTTAATTTATAGTTACATGTTCTAAGCGGATAAATCTCCTTTATTATCTCAAGCAGAGTAATTACAGTCTTAACATTTCTATATGGACCATAGTACTCGGATCCATCGCGAATAGCTTTTCTCGTATAAAAAACCCTGGGGAAAGGTTCTTTTTTTATGCATAACCAAGGATATGATTTATCATCTTTAAGAAGAACGTTATACTTTGGCTTATATTTTTTGATTAAGTTATTTTCAAGAAGAAGTGCATCCATTTCAGTATCAACAATTATCCTCTCAATTTTATCAATACTTTTGACAAGAAGCTTTAACTTATTGGTATCATGTGATTTGGTGAAATAAGATGAAACTCTTTTCTTGAGATTTTTAGCTTTACCTATATATAATATTTCATTGTCCTTATCAAAGAATTGATAAACTCCCGGTTCTTCCGGAAGAGACTTAGCTTTTATATGTACCTTACTTTCTTTCACTGTAACAAAATTAAACCTATTTTTAGTTTAAATAAGATTAAGTGATAAATGCAGACAAAACTTTTTTAAGATCTCATTATAAGAAGAAAAGACTCTCTTTAACAAAACGAGAAGTTGATAATTTAAGTCTGAGAGTTTTTAAACAACTAGATAAACTTAACATTTGGAAATTAAAGCACTATCATATTTTTATTTCAATTTCAAAATATAATGAACTAGACACATCTTCTATAATTAATAAATTAAAGTCAAAACAAAAAAATATAATAGTTCCAAAAATTTCAAACAATGAACTTGCTCATATTTCAATAAATGATGAAACTGAATTTAGTTTAAATGAGTTCGGCATAAAAGAACCTACTTATGGCAATCATTCTATAATTGAGAATTTAGATATAATATTTATTCCACTTCTAGCTTTTGATATAGAAGGACATAGAGTAGGATATGGTAAGGGCTATTATGATAGATTCCTTAAGCTGACCAACAATAGTACATTAAAAATAGGACTTTCATTATTTGATCCTATAAATAAAATCCAGAATATTAATGATAATGATGTTAAACTAGATTATTGCATCACACCAAAACAAGTATATAAGTTTGATAACCTTTAGACCTTATTATTAAATATTAATAATAAAAGTACTCCAGTACTTATATATGAGTCCGCAAAATTGAAAACATACTCAAAAAATGTGTATTCTTGACCACCAATTACAGGAAGCCACTCTGGCCAAATCCAGGTTGCTAAAGGAAACTGAATCATATCAACTACACTTCCATAAAAGAGAGGCGCATATCCAACCTCAGGAAATAAAGTCGCTACTTGTCCGTAGCTTGAGGAAAAGATAACACCATAAAATACTGAGTCAATAAGGTTGCCAATTGCACCAGCTAATATTAAACACAGACAAAAAATTAATAAATGAGAAGCCTTCTTCTTAATCATGCTCCTTAACCAAACACCTAGACCAATACAAGCTACAATTCTAAATAATGTTAAGATCAATTTTGCAGTATTATCGTCAAGAAAAGGAAATAATGTATTCAATCTTGCACCCATGGCCATACCCTTATTCTCAATAAATAATAGTTTAAAAAATCCAATATCAATTATAGGAAGTTCACCAAAAGTAGTGAGGGGATAGTTTAATTTAATATAAAATTTAACTACTTGATCTAAAAATATTAAAGCTAAAATCAGAACTAATGATTTTTTAGCATCAATATTTTTAATGAAAGGAATCAAGTTTTCAATTTTTAGTTTTGGATGTTTTTTGCTTCTATACTAAGCGTTGCGTGGGGAACTATTTTAAGTCTTTTCTTGTTGATTAGCTTACCAGTAACTCTACATATACCATATGTCTTATTTTCTATTCTTACTAGGGCATTTTTTAAATCCCTAATAAATTTTTCTTGTCTCAAGGCTAGTTGAGTGTTAGCTTCCTTTGACATTGTCTCAGATCCTTCCTCAAATGATTTAAATGTAGGAGATGTGTCGTCAGTTCCATTATTGCTATCGTTCATGTATGCACTCTTAAGTAAATCTAAATCAACCTGTGCCTTTTCAATTTTTTCGTTAATTATTTTTCTAAAGCTTTCTAATTCTTTATCTGAATATCTGTTTTTTGAACTTTTACTCATTTTAAATTTTGTTTATAGTTATAACAGTTTTAATATCATCAAACTCTAAAGTTTCACCTTCATCATCAAAATTCTCGCTAAAATATAATTTATTTGCCAATGTTTCACCTTTGATATAGTCTAAATTTGACTTAATCGCATTCTCCAATTTTTCCGATTTTTTGATATTAACCTCAATTTTATCGGTTACTTCTAGGCCTTTGGTCTTTCTTATATTTTGAATCCTATTCACAAGCTCTCTAGCAATACCCTCATTGATAAGATTTTTATCTAGTTTAAGGTCTAATGCAATAGTTGTTCCATCGCCACTTGCCACTGATAATCCCTCAATGTCTTTATAGTTTATTTCAACATCCCCTAGATCAATTGTAACATTAGTATCTTTAATCATAAAATTTGCTTTTCCATCTCTTTCTAAGTCTTCAATTTGCTCTTGAGAGAAGGCTTTGATCACATTAGAAACCTCATTAATTATTGAGCCATATTTTGGTCCTAAAATTTTGAAATTAGGCTTCAGTTCCTTTATAAGCAGTGAATCTTTACTATCTAAAAATTCAATAGTTTTTACATTAATTTCAGATAATATTTGAGCCTTAGCATTTTCAATGTCATTTCTTTCATTTTTATCCTTAACAGGGATAATTATCTTATAAAGTGGCTGTCTAACCTTTAGCTTTTCTTTTTTTCTAATTGATAGAGCAAGTGAACAAATATTTCTTACTTGATTTATTTTCTTCTCTAATCCCAATTTAATTAAATCCTCATCTGAAGCAGGAAATTCAGACAAATGAACTGATCCATAGTCCTCTTTTTTAGTTACTGAGTTAATACATTGATAAATATATTCTGAGTAAAAAGGAGCAATTGGTGAAATAAGTTTACTTATGGAAGATAAGCACTCATAAAGAGTCTGATAGGCTGAAATTTTATCATTATTATACTCACCCTTCCAGAACCTTCTTCTTGATAATCTAACATACCAATTACTTAATTTTTCTTGAACAAAATTACTAATTTCTCTTGTCGCAGGGGTCAACTCATAATCATTATAATAATTATCTACTCTTTTTATTAAAGAGTTCAATTCTGAGAGTATCCATTGATCTAATTCTGATCTTTTTTCAAACGCTATTAAATCTTCCATATATGAAAAATTATCGATATTGGCATAAAGACTAAAAAAACTGTATACATTATGTAATGTGCCAAAAAACTTTCTCTTAACTTCAGCCACACCCTCCTGATCAAACTTTAAATTATCCCAAGGATTTGAGTTTGCAATCATATACCACCTAACTGCATCGGCACCATATTCATCTATCATTTTAAATGGATCTACGGCGTTACCCAGTCTCTTAGACATTTTCTGTCCATTTTTATCAAGAACTAAACCATTTGATACAACGTTTTTATATGAAATTGAGTCAAACACTAATGTTGAAATAGCGTGAAGAGTATAGAACCATCCTCTTGTTTGATCAACACCCTCTGCAATGAAATCTGCTGGAAAATTAATTTTATTATCTATTAAATCTTTGTTCTCAAAAGGATAATGAAATTGGGCATAAGGCATTGATCCCGAATCAAACCAAACATCAATAATATCTTTTTCCCTTTCCATTGGATTCCCTTTACTTGATGTAAGAATTATCTCATCGACAATATCCTTATGAAGATCTAGGTTTAAATAATTTTCATCTGACATATTGCCAATATCAAAATCAGAGAAGGGATTAGATAACATATTACCATTTTTTATTGAAACTTCAATTTCATTAATAAGCTCTTCTGCTGAACCAATAACTTTGATTTCTTCATTTTCTTCATCAGTCCATATTGGTAAAGGAATTCCCCAAAATCTTGATCTTGAAAGATTCCAATCATTTGCAGTTTTTAACCAGTTTCCAAATCTACCATCACCAGTTGACTTAGGTTTCCAATTAATTTCCTGATTTAATTCAAACATTCTGTTCGATAAGCTATCCATTTTTATAAACCAAGATTCCATTGGATAGTAAAGAACTGGTTTATCAGTTCTCCAACAATGAGGATAAGAATGTGAGTACTTCTCTACTTTAAATGCTCGATTTAATTCTTTTAGTCTAATCGCTATTTCAACATCAACAGATTTCTCTGGTATAGAATCTGATTCATAATATTCATTTTTTACATATTTCCCACTTATTAAACCAATACCGTCAATAAATTTCCCTTTAAGATCAACAAGCGGAACTTTAATGCCATTTTTATCTAAAACTTGTAATGGGGGAACTTCCGGTTTTGCTGATTTTGCAGCTTTATAGTCATCTGCTCCAAATGTCGGAGCTGTATGAACAATTCCTGTTCCATCATCAGTAGTAACAAAATCTCCACTAATTACTCTAAAAGCATTTTCAGGATTATCCAATGGCAGAGGAGATTCTTCCCAAATTCTTTCATATCTAATATTCTCTAAATCTTTACCATATACTTCATGAAATATTAAATAAGGTATATTGGACTTTTTAATATCATATGAGTCTAATTCTTTCTCAGTTTTTACCTCATAAAAAATCTTAGAAAAAATCTTATCAATTAGCTTAGTAGCTATTACAACAGTTACTAACTCTTTAGTGTATTGATTATATGTTTTAATAAAAGAATATTTGATCTTTTTACCAATTGTTAATGCAGTATTTGAAGGGAGTGTCCATGGTGTAGTTGTCCAAGCAAGAAAATAAAATGGATATAGATTAATTAATTCATTAGGGAGTCCTTCTTTTATAGATTTAAACTGAGCCACAACAGATGTATCAGTAATATCTCTATATGCACCAGGCTGATTAAGCTCATGTGAGCTTAAACCAGATCCAGCAGCAGGTGAATAGGGCTGAACGGTATAGCCTTTATATATCAAATTCTTATTGTAAATTTCTTTTATAATCCACCATACAGATTCCATATATTTAGATTCAAATGTTACATAAGGATTAGACATATCAATCCAATAGCCCATCTCTTTTGTTAAAGATTCCCAGTCAGAAGTATATTTCATAACCGCTTCTTTACATGCCCTATTATACTCCGACACACTAATCTTATTACCAATATCATCTTTTGAAATCCCCAGTTCTTTCTCAACGCCTAATTCAACTGGAAGTCCGTGAGTATCCCATCCAGCTTTTCTCTTAACGTTAAATCCTTTAATAGTCTTATATCTACAAAAAGCGTCTTTTATCGTTCTTGCCATTACATGGTGAATTCCAGGCTTGCCATTTGCAGAAGGAGGACCTTCAAAAAACACAAAGTTTTCTCTTTTATTTCTGTTGGATGATTTGATAAAGACATCATTTTTAGCCCAGAAATCTTCAATCTCTTTTGCAATTGAATTAAGTGAAAATTTTTTTGTCTCTTTAAATCCCATTAGACCTAGAATTAAAGGCGAAATTAATGATTTTAGATCAAAATAAAGTTAATTAGGTACTTTATAATTTAAGATTTAAACCTGCTTGTAAAGATCTCCCAGGTGCAGAAATTCCAGATGCAAATGTTCTATAATGAGTATCAAAAATATTTGTAATACCAAGTCTTAATGTAGAATTTGATGACATATTAAAACTTGCATAAATTGAAAAATCTGACCAACTTGGCGTTCCTAGGAAGTTTTTTAACCCATTTTGACCAATTGTATAAGGGGTTTCATCAAGACCATCTTCTCCTCCTATACTATATTCTGAAGGATCTTTTGAATCACTAAATTTATAGATAGCCTTAATTGTTAAATCATTTTTAAAATAGTCCAATGAAAGTGATCCGAATAGAGGAGATATTGAAGGAAGTGGTCCATACGTTTCATTATTATCACCTTTTGTATATGTTAAGCTATAATCAATTTTTAAACTTCTATTTAGATTATTAAAACCATCAATTGAAAATCCATGAATGAACCTATTACCCAAATTCTTATTTGCAATTGTAGTCACTTCATCATTATTGTAGATTATTGTAGATGTATCAGGAGTAGTAATATCAGAGTAAACTATATATTCTGCTCTCCCAATATGTCTAGAAATAATTGTGCTAAAACCTCTAATTGAGAAATAATTTTTGTTGTCAAGAGATTTATAATCAACTCCTAAATCTAAATTATATGCATATTCGGGCTTTAAAAATGTATTAGGGACAACTAGTAATCCATTATTTTCTCTAATCTTTCCAATATCATCAATATTTGGATTTCTAAAACCACTTGACAAAACTGTATTTATTTGAATTTTATTACTTGGCCTTAACTTCATTGATACTGTAGTTGTTAATGCCTTAGAATTTAAATTAACTCTTGATAATTGAGGATTTACTGATATTACATCATTCCAACTTGCTTTTAATTTTGTAAATGTTAATCTTGTCCCAATATTGAAAGTAAAAAACTCACTCATATTCCAGGACCAGTTTACATAAGATGCAAAGCTTGCATATGAACTCCCGTCGCTAGGATATCTAGTAGGTATTGCAAATTTTTTGCTTACTCCTACTACATCATTACCATCAACCTCTAAAACTCTGTCATATGCTTTAGAATAATTATGGTTATATGTAGTCTCTACTCCATATGAAAAAGTATGTCCATTATTAAAAGATGTGTCAAAGTCACCATTCAGGCTTAACACTTTTAAATCCTCAATCTGATGAGATCTATTTAATGAGTTAAACTTTCTTTTAATTCTACTCTCATTAATTTTCTGGAATCCAAAAGTTATAACACCTTTGTCCATAAATTTCTTTTTTGGAAAAATTTTTAGACTAGGAGAAATCAATAATCTTTTTTGAGGCCCGTAATACCACTCACTAAACTTTAATGAATTATCCTTTGGAATACTTAGTTGATCATACCTGTCTATATCACTTGACTCAGAGAACTGAATATTTAAATTAAGAAGATTATCATCTCCAATTCTAAATAAAAATTTTTGAAATAAATCAACTTGACTATAACTGGTGTTCTTCTGAATATTTTCATCTAAGTTAATTGATGGCTCAGCATAAAACTTATATCTTGAATTTTGTGAAAAAATTGGGGTTAAACCCCAGTCTGAATAACCATGACTTCTTTTTTTCCCCATTTTAATATCACCATATTTAGAAATAGAAATTGAAGTTATGCTCCCCCAATTATCAGAGCTGTAATTGGTGTTAAAATTATTTGACACACTATTATTGGCTGAATTAAAGTTACTAGTAAAACTTGATGATATTTTTTCAGAACTTTTTAGTATTGGATTCTTTGTGTAGTAATGAATTACACCACCCATTGCATCTGAACCATAACCAACAGATGAAGATCCAAATATTACCTCTGCTCTTTCAATATTACTAGGATCTATAGTAATGGAATTCTGTAAATGACCAGATCTATAAATAGCATTATTCATTCTTACACCATCAACAACAATTAGGACTCTATTAGCCTCAAAACCCCTTATAATAGGGCTACCACCTCCACCTTGGCTTTTTTGAATTCTTACTCCAGGGCTCAATTCTAGCATTTCTGCACCTGAGCTGGGTGATGAAATGAATAAATCTTCGGACTTAATAACTGAAACTTTTTCTGCAATCTGGTTTACATTAGATGCAGACCTTGCAACTGATAAAATTACTTCATCTAGATTTTGACTTTCCTGATATAATAAAACTATACTTTCATCTTCAATATCACTTAGATCTAATTCTAATAAAGAATATCCAAGTAATTGGAAATATATTTTTTTCTCATTAGAAAATAACTCAAGATCTACATTTCCATTTAGGTCACTTAATGTTGATTTATCTCTATTCTCGTTAAATACGGCAACATCTGATAAAACTTCATTAGTCTCACTATCCTTAAGGGTGATCTGTTGACCAAAAGAAAAACTAGTAAACAAAAAAAGCAGAAGTATCTTCTTATAAATTAATATGGATTTATTTGAAAATTTCACTAAAAACATCAATTGATTTAGGGGAGTTGAACATTTGTAAATGTAAAGAATAATAGTCAATTATATGATTAAGTAATCTTTGTCTTGAATCTTTATCTATAGTCATATAATTTAATTCCTCAAATTTCATGCCTAACAATTGCTTGAATAATTCATAGTCATCAAAGTCAATAAATTTTGCTACGGGCTTTATAGTTGAGCTAGATCCAGATTCAAGATTAAAGAACTTGTCCTCTTTGCTACTAATATTTGGGTAAAATCCTATGTGTCTGGTTAGTTCAATTAAGAATTTTATGTGAAAATTACTACATTTCTCTTGGGAGTCAAACCAGTTTAGTGATTTGGCTAAAAAATTAAATAAATTTTGATTCTTATCGCCTTCTTCTTTAAATACACTATTTAAAATCTCTGATAAAAAAATTATAACAGTACTTTTTTCAATGCTGGAATGTATGCTATTGAAGATTATTACAGGCTTTACTTCTTTGATATAGCTTAATCTATCGGGCTTACTTATACTATAGTTTATGCTGATGAAATTAAGTGGAAAAAAATGTGCCTTGCTAAACTTAGGCTTTTTTGCTCCATAGATTCCTTTTATTATAAAGCTTTTTAAACCAATATCTTCAAGATAACATGAAACAATCATGCTAGTCTCACCATTCTTAATTGATCTTACAACGAAACCTCTTGAATTGGGCATTCTAGACTACTCCTTGCGCAAGCATTGCATCAGCTACTTTAACAAACCCTGCAATATTAGCCCCCTTTAAATAATTTATCTCATCTTTTGTAGAACCATACTTAACGCACGAAGTATGTATATCAGACATTATTTCTTTTAGTTTACCGTCAACAACATCTCGAGTCCAGGTGTACTTTAATGAATTTTGAGCCATTTCTAATCCAGATACTGCAACTCCTCCAGCATTTGAAGCTTTACCAGGTGCATAAAGCACTTTATTATTAATGAATTGCTTAACGGCATCTGGAGTACATGGCATATTTGCTCCCTCACCAACCGCACTACATCCGTTTTTTATAAGAGATTTTGCATCTTCTTTATCTAATTCATTTTCGGTAGCACATGGTATGGCAATATCACATTTAATATTCCAAGGAGATTTTTGTGAGTAAAATTCTGCTTTGGAATATTTCTTGATATACTCGGAGATTCTAACCCTTTTTTCATTTTTAAGCTCCATAATATGTTTAAGTTTTTCAGAATCTATACCATCTTTATCATATATAAATCCAGAAGAATCAGAAAGAGTTAAAACCTTCGCCCCCATATCAATACATTTTTCTGTAGCATATTGTGCTACATTTCCAGATCCAGATATAGTAACTTTTTTTCCTTTCATGCTCTCTCCTATATTTTTTAACATCTCGTCAATGAAATAAACAACACCGTAGCCTGTTGCTTCAGGTCTAATCAGCGAACCCCCCCATGATATTCCTTTACCTGTTAGAACACCTGAAAATTCATTTTTTAATCTTTTGTATTGACCAAAAAGATATCCAATCTCTCTCCCTCCAACCCCAATATCTCCGGCAGGAATATCCTTATTAGGCCCTATATGTCTAAATAGTTCCGTCATAAAACTCTGACAGAATCTCATTACTTCAGTGTCAGATTTGCCTTTTGGATCAAAATCTGAACCTCCTTTACCACCTCCCATTGGAAGTGTTGTAAGAGCATTTTTAAATACTTGTTCAAAAGCTAAAAACTTTAGTATGCTCAAGTTAACCGATGGGTGAAACCTTAAACCTCCTTTATATGGTCCAATAGCAGAGTTCATCTCAATTCTATACCCTCTATTAACTTGAATTTCTTCATTATCATCTATCCATGCAACTCTGAAAGACACTACTCTTTCAGGTTCAACCATTCTAAGTAAAATGTTTTGACCATAATAAATATCTTGGGTGACTATATAAGGAATGACAGTCTCTGCAACCTCAGTAACAGCCTGCATAAATTCAGGCTCATTTTGGTTTTTTTGACTTACTTGTGATAAAAATTGTTTAATTATTTTGTCCATTTCAATCACTTGCGTTTAACAAAGGTAGCACAAAAAAAGATAGAGCTCCAAAAATCAAAGTTATAATTGCTTGACATGACCAAGCTAACCAGCCATAAGTTAACCCCAGCTCAGTATTAATGCCAAAATTAACTAAGAATAACGATATTGCTAATGGGTAAACACCTAGTCCATGATTTGAAAGAGAAATGCTGTATACACCAACAACAAATGCTGGAAAAATTAAATTTGAATCTATAACACTTAACTCTGGAACTGAAAACTTAATCACTGAAAAAGCAAGTATATAGCATGTCCAAATTAATAATGAGAATATAACAAACAAAATTATTTTTGATTTAAGCTTAGTTACTGAAAATAGTCCTTCTAAAATGGAATTAAAAAACCTTTTGAGTCTTTTTACTTTTTTGATTAAAATAATTGAGACAATTATAAATGCTAGAACTACAAAAACAATAACTCCAATGTTGTCATTTATATAGAACAATACCTCATCATCAAATAGTGATTCAATTATTAATTCATATTGAAGAACCCAAATAGATATTAATATTAAAAGGGATATACAAATATCAACAACCCTTTCTGCAGCAATAGTTCCTAGTGTTTTCCCTATAGGAATATTATTGTAGCTACTAAGAACAGAAGCTCTAACAAATTCACCTGATCTAGCTATAGCCATATTTGATGTATAACACATAAATACGCTTGCAATACTAATTAATTTATTTGATTTATAACCCAAAGATTCAGATAGTAGTTGCCATCTGAGTCCTCTTATCATATCTGCAGATGCTCCTAATAACATTGCTGTCAAAACAAACTCAATTTTGGCAGAACCTATATAGCCCAATATTAAAGCTCTTTCCTCAGGACTAGTTAATTCAAAAGTCAAATAAATAAAGAAGAACCCAACTATTATTGGAATTAATATTTTAAGTCTTTTTTTCAAATTACTTTAGTGTTATATTATCTATTATTCTTGTTTTACCTACCCAACATGCAATAAAAATTCTATCACCTTCATCCATTAAACTACTACTATATTTTGATAGATTATCAATCTCAAAATATTCAAGTTTGCAGTTTTTCAAATTGTTTATCTCGTCTATCATACTAACTGGAATTTTATCTATTTTTTTATTTTTATATAACTCTTTTGCCTTTATCAAAAACTTATTAATTTTTCCTGCAATTAACCTTTCTCCTTTAGTCATATGTTCATTTCTTGAGCTCATTGCTAACCCATCAGCTTCTCTTATTGTTTCGCATGATATAACATTGACTTTAATACCAAGTTTTTTGACCATTGTTTTAATAATACTAAGTTGTTGAAAATCTTTTTCCCCAAAATAGGCATTATCAGGGTTGAATATATCAAACATTTTTTCAACTATTGTAGCAACTCCACTAAAGTGCCCAGGTCTAAATTTGCCCTCTAGAATTTTGTCTAAATTGTCTAAGTCATAATTTTTAGAAACAACCTCTTGATAGAGATCTTTGTCTGTTGGCGAGTAGATAAATATATTTTTATAATTTCTCAATTTATGTATGTCGCTCTCTAAATTTCTTGGGTATTTTTTCAGGTCGTTGATATCATTAAATTGAGTTGGATTTACATAAATTGTAACGACTACTTGTTCATTTTCACTTACAGCTTTTTTGATAAGGGAAAGATGACCATTATGAAGAGATCCCATTGTTGGTACTAGTCCAACTAGTTTGGTAGAATCTAATGACTTTAAAAGCTCTTTATGGGATGAGAACACTCTCAACTATGAGAAATTAAATTTAAAGATAGGCTTTTTATATACTTACTCTCATAATTTTCGTAATTTTGCCTAGCTATAGCCAATATTTAGATTTTGAAGTTACTGAAAGACAAAAAAATACTAGTCATTTCATCAGAGGTTGTTCCCTATCTACCTCAAACTGAGAAGGCAGTTAATTCATTTACTGTATCTAGGAAAATTAATGACAATGGAGGTATGACAAGAATTTTTATGCCCAAATATGGAATTATTAATGAGAGAAGGCATCAATTACATGAGGTTATAAGGTTATCAGGCATGAATATGATTATTAATGATCTATATATGCCTTTAATTATTAAAGTAGCATCAATACCAAAAGAAAGAATGCAGGTTTATTTTATAGATAATGAAGAATACTTTAAAAGAAAGGATCTTTTGCTTGATAAAAATGAAAAACTATTAAAGGATAATGATGAAAGAATGATATTTTTTACAAAAGGAGTAATTGAAACAGTGAAAAAGTTAAACTGGATTCCAGATATTATTCTTCTTCATGGATGGTTTACATCATTATTTCCACTTTATCTTAAAAAATTGTATTCTGATGATCCAATTTTTGAAAAAAGTAAAATAGTTTCATCATTGTACTCAAAAGCTTTTGATGGCAACCTATCTAAAACTTTAGCAAAAAAAATTCAATTTGATGGAATTGATGAGAACTTAGATTTAATTTCAATACCAGATTTTAACTCATTGACTAATTTAATGATTAAATTTTCAGATTCAGTAATTTTTTCATCTGACAATATTGAAAAAGATTTAAAGTCTTCTGTTAAAAAACATTCAAAGGATTCACTTTCTTTTAAGGATTCATCATCAGATGAAAAATTAATGGATTTTTTATTAAAAAATATTGATTAATGTTTACGAAGAGAGTTAAGACAATTCTTTTGAGCCTTTCAGTTATATTTATTTCCTCTTGCAATAAGGATTATTACTCTATAGGTATAGAGCTTTATGACAATCAGTTTGAGGACTTAAAGTCAAAAATATTTCCAGTGTTTTCATACCAAGAGTATTTTGATAAAGTTCAAACTAACAATACTACAAATGTACATTTAGGAGTATATAATGATAATTTTTTTGGACAAATTAATTCGAGCTTTATATCTCAGCTTGATGTTTCCTTACTTCAATCATTTGGAGATTTCTCTCAAGAAGAAGAGAATGAAGGAAGCTTGGAAGATATAAGGGTAATTAATGAAGAAGAACAGGTAACAGCCGTATACTTAGATCTGCCATTTTTTAATAATACCAACGATTCAGATAATGATGGAGTTATTGACCTTTATGACGTTGACCCAAACGATAGCAATAGTGATTCAGATAATGATGGTCTATCGGATATTGTAGAGCTTCAAGCAGGCACCAACCCCCTTAGCCAAGACACAGATAATGATGGTATTTTAGATCCTCAGGATACTGAAATTACCGGTTATAATCCTGATAGTCAAGTTTATGAAATTGACTCAATATTTGGAAATAGAAATGCAGAATTTAGACTCAAAGTTTATGAATTGACCTATTATCTGAGCTCCTTAGACCCTTCTAACAATTTTGAATCTATCAAAGAATATTTTTCTAATGATGATTTTTATGAAGAAGGCTTTTACGGTAGAGAATTTCATAATGACATCGTAAGTCTTAATTTTGATGAAATTCCTGTTCTATATCTAGAGGACGACCCTTTAACTGATGATGTAAATGAGATAAATGAGGTAAATTATTTTGAGACCCCTAGAATAAGAGTCCCTCTTGAAAAAGAATTCTTCCAACGTGCCATAGTAAATAAAGAAGGTACTGATGATCTCATAAACCAGTTAAACTTCAATAATTATTTTAAAGGATTAATTATAAAAGCAGATAGTTTTACAGATGATTTATACATGTTGTTAGACATTTTAAATGCAAGGATAGTAATTGAATATAACTACAATTATTATAATACCAATGGCACAGATGATGTATTAGATGATATTATTGAGAGGAAGAAAAAGTCCAATGTAATACCTCTTGGAGGTGTTACCATAAATCTTTATAATCAAAGTGGATATAATCAGGAAATAGTTAATGAAATAAATTCCTCTGCTGAAAGTACACCATCTAAAATGATATACCTGAATGGGTCTAAGTTTTTCTCAAAACTGAAGCTATTTTCTGAAGATAACTCTATCTCATCTGATTTAAACAATTTTAAATCAAAGAATATTTTAGTTAACGAGGCTAATCTCATGTTATACATTGATGACAATATTCATAGATCTAAATATGAATATCTCCCTAAAAGACTCTACTTATATTCATATAATGACGGAGAGCCAATAGAAGACTATAATAAAGACTTCACAGTTGATTTCAATGAAGCTTCTGTAAATGCAAATAAATATTTGTTTGGTGGACTACTTCAATATGACTCAAATGATAAACCAATTGCTTATAAATTTAATGTAACAAATCATGTATCTAATATTATTAAATATGATTCTCTTAATATAGATTTAGGATTAACGCTTACATCTGACATTGAAAATGGTTTTTTAAGAAACGGTTATCTTCCTGGTCCAAAAAGGCTTAGCATTCCTGACGCATCAGTTTCTCTGCCTTTCCCTGTTGCCTTATTCGGATCAAATCCAAATCAGCAAGATCTTTCTAAGAAGCTTAAACTAGAGATTTTATACACTGAGTATTAGTATATATTATAATATCACTATTTTTAATAGTTTAAACTTATAATGTAATTATAATTAATATAAATTTAAGTTTAGTCTAAAGAATTATATTTTTAATTATAATAAAAATTTATTAAAAAAAATATTTAATCAGAATAAACTATTATCTGGCTTTAAGTTTATTGATTAATTCAGGAATAACATCAAAAGCATCACCAACAACACCATAATCAGCAGCCTTAAAAAATGGAGCTTCAGGATCACTATTAATTACCACTTTTACTTTTGAAGAGTTTATACCAGCAAGATGCTGAATTGCACCAGATATTCCAATTGCTATATATAGGTTAGATGCGACAGGCTTACCGGTTTGTCCTACGTGTTCACTATGTGGTCTCCATCCCATATCAGAAACAGGTTTTGAACATGCTGTTGCAGCTCCGAGAACATCTGCTAATTCCTCAATCATATGCCAGTTTTCAGGTCCTTTAAGACCTCTTCCAGCTGATACTACAATATCAGCATCAGCTATTGTTACTTTACCGCTTTGCTTCTCTACATTTGATACCTTAAGTGTTGTACTCACTTCATTTAAATCTAAATTCTCTATTATTCCATCACCATTATTTTCCTTTATCCCATATGAATTTGATGAAATACTTATAATTTTTAAACCACCATTAATCTCTGTAGAAGAAAATGCCTTATTTGTGAAACAACTTCTTCTAACAATAAATGGGTTTAAACTTTCTGGAAGCTCTACAACATTTGATAAATATGAAGAGTCTGTAATTCCAGCCAGATAAGCACCAAGATACTTTGCGTCCGCGGATGAAGAAAGTATGACTACTGAAACATCTTCATTTTCAATGACTTGCGATAATGCATGAGAGTATGTCTTGGCAGTAAATTCCTTTAGGCTACTACTCTCAACATGTATTATTCTATCTGCTCCATATTTATTTAATAATTCTGAATCAGAGCAATTAAAACTTACACATATGAGCTTAGATCCTAATTTTTCGGCTAGAGCCTTTCCATATGATGCAGTCTCAAATGATGATTTTTTTAATTTACCGTTTTCAGATTCTGAGTATACTAATACTGACATATTTCTAAATTACTTTTGCTTCATTCTCTAGTAAATCAATTAACTTATCAAGTTCATCTGATTTTACCAATTTAACTTCACTTTTTTCTTCAGGTTTAAAGAACTTCTTATCAATAGCTCTACTATTTATGTTTTGAGCTTTATTTACATCTAATGGTTTTTGACGAGCCATCATGATACCTCTCATGTTAGGAATTATTAAATCACTTTCCTCAACCAATCCTTTTTGAGCACCAATAACTAAAGGAAGATCACATTCACTATATTCTGTTCCACCAGAAATCTCTCTAGCACATTTTGCTTTTTCAGATTCAACTTC
This sequence comes from uncultured Bacteroidota bacterium, assembly GCA_902594745.1. Classification (GTDB taxonomy): domain Bacteria; phylum Bacteroidota; class Bacteroidia; order Flavobacteriales; family Flavobacteriaceae; genus Marisimplicoccus. The sequence continues at coordinate 82,697 of CACJNF010000004.1, read as the reverse complement.
TAAACTCACACAATTAGTAATAAAATTATAATTTAAATATCCAGCTAGTAAACCTGGCACAAGAGCACCATTATAATCAATAGACTCACGACCACATATTATTAAATCGTATTTAACACTCTCACAATGAGAAACAATTTCTTTAGCAACAGAATAAGCGTCTTTTGCTTCACAGTCTATTCTTATTGCTTTGTCAGCTCCAATTGCCAGACATTTTCTTAAGATAGTTTCAGCAGAGGAATCGCCTACAGTAAGCACAGTAACTGATGCATTGTTTGAGTCTTTCATCCATACAGCTTTTGTTAGACCGAACTCATCATTAGGATTTATTATAAATTGAACTCCATTTTTATCAAATTTAGAGTCACTGTCAGTAAAATTAATCTTTGAGGTAGTGTCAGGAACATTACTAATACAAACTAATATATTCATATCTCAATCAATATTTAAAATAGTTTCTAAGACCCTCCGTAAACTCACCATTGTCAATATTCTTCAACTTTATAATTCCTTGGTTGTTATTAATATTTGATGAAACCTTTCTTTTGTGAAGTTGCTCATAGATATCTATGCTAATCTTTTTTCTAGAATCTAGATTTTGAAATAGTTTAATTCTTTCAATTTTATCCTTCCAATTATTTTGCACAGTCCCTTCAAAAATCTTTGCTTTAGAACCACTACCATAACTAATAAACCCAATCTTCTTATTAGCAAATTCATTATCATTTGAAGATGCTTCAACCAGGGAACTAATTAATGACATAAAAATGGAGGCGGTATACATATTTCCAATCTCAGAGGATGCCTTTTCGCCAGGAGCAATTTTTTGCTCAACAAAATTTTTATAAACACTAGATTTTGACACTTTTTTTATCCAATCTTTATCTATCTCAGACTCAGGATTACCTACTTCAGAGTATATAATCTCAGAATCTCCATTTTTTTCCATCCACTCTATCCATTTGTCAGTAATCATTCTTCTACCATGGTATGCATATGGAAGATGAAAAATTATATTTTCCCATTCTTTTAAAATATTTCTTTCATTTTGATTATTAAAATCTTCAATTGCTTCATAAACTCTTGCCTTATAACTCTCATTAGAAAACTGACCTTCAAAAATAGGCTCCTCCTTGTATACTTCAATAATATCATTTGTATCAGACCAGAATTTTGATTGAGAATTTTCTAACAATACTTCCGCTTCTTCTTGGGAGACTTCTTTATTTAGAATTTTTGCTGCCTCAATTAAAATATTAGCCTTTTTAAATTGTCTCCTTGGTTTAAAAAAATCACCAATACCTTTTGTTGATACTCCCCAAGAGCCATTAAATGAAATGATGGAAGGCTCTTCACAGATAAGCATGGATACTGAACCAGCACCCTGTGTATATTCTCCGGTTGAGTTAAGCTCGTATTTCGCTATATCTGATGCTATAACAACTGCTTTTCTATTATCACCATTTCTAACCCAATCACAACAGTTTTGAAGAGCATCAACAGCGCCTGCACAAGCAAATGTTAGATCAACAATATCACAGTTCATAAAACATCTTTCCCCATATTTATCCTTAAATACTTCTTCAAGAATTTCAACAACATAAGATGATGTTGGTTTTGAGGAGTCAACACCACTCTCTGTTCCTAGATAAACTCTTCCAATTTCTTTAGGATTAATATTGTTTTCAGAAATCAGTCTAAAAAGTGAATTTGCAGCAATGGATGCAGCGTCCTCATCATAATCAGGAGTAGCCATCTTTTTTAGCCCTAATCCATTGACTAGCTTTTCGGCTGGAATATCTCTTTTCTCGGCCAATTCCTCAATATCTACATAAAGAGATGGAACATAATATGATATAGAGTCAATACCTACTTTTTTCATTGCAGCTGCTATGCTTCAAATATAGTTACATAAAAGTTTATGCAAAAAAAAAGAGCAACCAAAGTTGCTCTTTTTATGATAAAATTATGATTAATTAGAAGTTGAAAGTTACTTTACCAAGTACTCTTCTTCTAATTGTTGGTAAATTAGGGAATGTCTTATATGGATTATCTGTAAGGTTAGTTGCAGAGACATCAAGTCTAAAGCTTGGACTAAACCTATAACCAATACTTGCATCAACTAAGTTTTTAGTTTCTACCATACCATTCCAGAATCCTTGAACTGATCTGAATTTATCATCATGCTGGAATGAAACTGAGAAGTTAAAACCAGTTAGAGGAGTATAATCAGCACCTATTCTGTATTTCCATAATGGAGCATTCAGGTATGACGTATTGAGTAAATCATCATCATTATCTTCTCCTGGAATCCACTCATTTTGACTTAACCATGAAGCATTTGCCCATAGTCTTAAATCAGAATTTGCAAAGTAATCTATACTTATATCACCTCCGAAGTGAGATCTTTTAGCATCTCCCTGAGTAATATATCCAGTTGTAATGTGAGTAATTCCATCTCCTTGAGGAACTCTATCAGATTCAACAGCACCTATAGCTCCAAATAATGGACCTAACTGACCAACAAAACCTTGACCACCTGCTTGAAATGCACCGTTAATTCCTCCTAAAGTTTGAGCTACACCACCTGCAATAGAAGCTTGAAGAGAAGGTATACCAGCCGCAGCTAGTGCTCCTGAAGCAACCACACTATAAGGTAAACCTAATTGTGCAGCAAGACCTTGATAAGTCTGAGTTGTAACAGCAGTTAAAGTGCTAGTAACATAAGCAGTAGCATCTGCAGCAACAGCTGCTCCTAAATCTGCTGGAATATTTGAACCAACTAAAGCATATACATCACCAATTGCATTAAAGTTTGTGAAACCGGTGTTAACATATGAGTATAAATCAGCGCTTACTCTTAGTTTTTTACTAAGAAAACTTGTAACTCCCACTTCAAAGTTTTCTACAGAACTAAATCTTCCAGTTCTTGTATTTCTGTTACCAGTAGTTTGTGAGGGATCAAATGGGTCATATGGACTTAAAATTCCTGAACCACCTTGTGGACCTGCATAACTAGCAAAAAACGGAGTTAATAATGGTTGTAAAGATGGAGCCTGTGCATATAAACCTGCAAGAGATGCAGATGCAACAGCACCATAAGGAATTGCCAATGGTAATCCACCACCTGCAGCAGATACTGGAATATCAATTGGTAAACCAGCTAAATCAATTACTTGACTTGATGGATCAGCAAAACGTTGCGGAGTGCTTTGACCACTTAACCATGAATCTAAAATTCCAGGCGCTTGAATAGCTACTGGGAAGTCGATATACATTTGAAGAGCGGATGGGCCTGATAAAGCCTTATTATAAGATAGTCTCCATGTAGTTGTTTCGGAAGGCTTATATACAAGAGCAGCTCTAGGAGCAAATTCTCCAGCACTTATAAAACTTGCTTGGTCGTATCTTCCAGCTACCACTAAGTCTACTTTTTCAGATAGATTAAGTGTACCCTGACCATATAGACCGTTAGTTACATAGTCATCAGTATCTTCATTTCTACCCCATAATGTATATTCAGAGTCAGAATCAGTATCTCTGTAGTCATATCCTACTGTCCATTCTGAGTCAAAAAACCAAGGCATATCAAAGTTATATTGGATTTGAGCCTCTAAAGTTGTTCGTTTTGCAACCTGACGGAAACCTGAACCATATAAGAATGTTGGATTATCTGCTCCACCACCATCATTGTGATCTATAAATGCTTGTGCATACCAATTACCCATTGTTGCTTGAACTTGTCCCCAATATGTATTACCGTCAGCATATCCGATACCTAGGTCTTGAAAGAATAGACCACTACCATTACTCATACCTGCACTAACTTGATAGTTAGTTTCATCACTTGGTCTCCACTCTAGATTTGTATCAAAGGCAACATTACTATAGTTATCTATAATCGCATTTCCTCCAGTAAAGTCATAAAGTACAGTACCATTTTGAGAAAGAACAGGATCAACATATTTATTTGTAATAACCGGCTGTCTAATTATGTTATTCATTGGAATACCATTAGCAGCTAATTCTGATTCATCATCATAAACGAAGTCATCACCAGAATTGACTCTAGCATTAATTTTCCATCCGAAAGTCTTGTCATCATTTGCTCTAGCAATTCTAAATTCAGAACCAACAGTGTTTAGTTCTCCAGCCCATAAAGATGCTGAAGTACCTGTGTAGTCTATAGGACTTTTACTTCTGAAGTGAACTACACCAGAAGTAACACCAGGTCCATATAAAACACCTGCTGCACCTCTTACAACCTCAACAGAAGCAAGATCTAAATTAGATAGTCCCTGTTGAAAACTAAAGAAAGTTCCAGCAGCTGGAGTTATTAAACCTCTGTTATCTCTCATTACGTATGTAGATGTACCAAAAGTTCCTGATCCAGCTCTCATTTCTAGATTCAGAGAGTTAGCAGTTTGTTGTTGTATTTGAACACCTGGAACAGACACAAGAACTCTAGTTGGCTCTGCTACTTGTGGAGAGTTTTCAATTTGTCTTGAAGAAATCACACTAACAGAGGCAGGTGCATCAGTTACTTTTTGAGCACGCCTAGAAGCCGAAATAACAACTTCTTCAAGGTTTTGCCCTGCTGATAACATTACACTAATATCTTGATTAGCTGAAGTTACTTCAACACGTTCTGCGCTATATCCTACATAGCTAATAACAATTGTCAATGGGAGATCCTGACTTGTATTTAATGAGAAGTTCCCATCAAAATCAGTCACAGTCCCAATATTTGTTCCATCAATGACAACATTTACTCCTGGTATACCACTCATAGTCTCTGAGTCACCTACTGAACCAGATATTTGAGTTTGAGAATAAACGCTACCAAACAGAATTACAGCCATAAAGGCTAAATAATACTTATTTAAAATATTTTTCATATTAATTAGGTTTTGTTATACGAAAGTTAATTCTTAAGTCTAACTAGTTTATTTGTTTTTAAGACAAGAATAATGATGGGAATGGTTGATTTTTTGAATGTCCCGCCACTAAACTTAATCTGATTTAAAGTTGAAGTTAATATAAATTTTTCCATCTGACAAATAGAAAATTTAGCCAGCAGTTATTTTGAAAAGTTTTATATACTAAAAAATGGGGTTATTCAAAGATAATTTTTTCATCAGATTCATGCCATTTTAGATAGTTATTTGAATATTTATCCTGAATTTTTCCTCTTTTTAGTTTTTGAGTTGGACCAACTATACCGTTTTCTTGAGTCCATTCATCTTTTACTATAATTAATGTAGAGATCTTCTTATAATTGACAAGTTCACTGTTCACCTCATCTAACCTACTTAATAACATCTCTGAGATTTCTTCATTTGAACAATTTTTGCCTATATCAGATAATTGAACAAGACAAATTGGTTGAGCAATACCTAGTCCAACAACACAAACTTCTTCTATCTCATTAATATTAACAAAATATTGTTCTAGAGTTAATGGTTCAATGTATTCTCCTTTTGATGTTTTGAAGCTATCTGCAACCCTCCCAGTAATATGAAGATAGTTGTCGTCATCTAAAAATCCTTTATCACCAGTATGAAGCCAACCACCCCTTAGTGTCTGCTCAGTTAGTTCTTGATTTTTATAATAACCAGTCATTACAAAAGGCCCCCTCATTAAAATTTCACCAGTTTCCTCATCAATTTTTAGATCAACTCCTTTTTGTGGCTTACCAACAGTATGTAATTTTTCAAAGTCCTTACCATCTACAGAGCTACAAATTGCACAATTCTCTGTCATTCCATACCCATTAGTTATATAAATTCCAACTTTTCTAAACCACTCAATTAACTCAACTGGCATAGGAGCAGATCCTGAAACAGCAATCCTAATTCTCGTAAATCCAAGTCCTTTTTTAATCAGCTTTTTAAATACTCCTGACAATAATGGAATACTAAGTAAAAGATCTAACTTTTTTTGAGAAAACTTAGATAGAATTCCTACTTGCAGCTTAGTCCATACCCTAGGTGCAGCGGCAAAAACATGCGGCTGAACAGCTTTTAAATTTGTACCAAAAGTATCAATTGATTCTACGAATGAAATAATACCTCCATACCTGAAAGAACACCATTCAATTACAACTCTCTCAAAAATATGATTCAATGGTAAATAAGATATAAAATCGTTATTTCCATCATGTTTTATTCCTAAAGGATTATTCGGGTCATCTAATACAACCTTAATCCCATCGATTGCTTGATAAGTGAGCATTACACCTTTAGCATTACCAGTAGTACCTGATGTAAAAATTATTGTCCACAGATCTGATAATTTAGGTTTATTTGGATTTTGAATTGGGTCATGACTATTTATAAAATCATGCCACTTAAAGCCTCTTGTTACCTCAGAACACCCCTTATAATGCGGGAATGTTATCATTGGCATATCGTCTGGCAAATCATTTTTAATTTCATCCCATGTTTCAATTTTTCCTAAAAAAAGTGCGTCAACATCACCATACTCCATTATATATGATAGCTCCTTTCCATTTAAAGAAGGAAAAAAAGGAACTGATACGTATCCTGCCATAACAATTGCTAAGTCAGAGATTATCCATTCTCTACAGTTTTTTGAGTAAATTCCAATATGAGCACCATCTCTGAGGCCTAACGATCTAAGTCCTGTAGCAAGTCTTCTGGCCATATCACCAACCTCTCCCCAAGTATATTCCTCCCATTCATCACCAAAAGGTTGTTTTAGGTAAGGTTTATCTTTAAACTTTTCTTCCCATTCGTAAAATTTGAATTCAAATAGTTCTTGATTTGCGCTCATAATCAGTTGGTTTTATAATTATTAATCTGTATAAAATTAACAATCAGTTTAAATAAATATATGAGAATATTTTCATCTTTAAAAAAATACTAACTCAATTAAAATATTAGAAAAACATCTTTTTCTTTCTTTTACGTACTATTTAGTTTAGAAAATTAAATCAATTAGTATATTACAGAGTTATAAAAAATATTAGAGATGAGTAGTAAGTATAAAAACCTTTTTGATTTGACTGATAAAGTTGCTATTGTAACTGGATCGAGTAGAGGTATAGGTGCATCAATAGCTGAGGCTTTTGCTGAATTTGGAGCAAGTGTAGTTTTGAGCAGTAGGACAAAAGAAAGTGTAGATGAAATTGCTGCAAATATTAAAAAAAATGGCTTTAAGGCAGAGGCTGTTGAATGTCATGTTGGTGAAGAGGAGCAACTAAAAAATCTAGTTGAAACAACAATAAAAACATATGGTAAAATCGATATATTAGTTAATAATGCTGGAATTAATCCAGTTTTTGATAGACTTGAAAATGCAGATGATAAATTATTTAATAAAATTATTGATATTAATGTCAAAGCTGCGTTTAAGCTTTCAAATATGGTTATGAAATATATGAAAGAAAATAATGCCGGATCCATTATTAATATCTCATCAGTTGAAGGACATAAACCAGACAAAGGCCTAGGGGTATATTCAATTAGTAAGGCAGCTATTAGTATGCTAACAAAATCCCAAGCAAAGGAGTGGGGTAAATATGGAATTCGATCAAACGCAATTTGTCCTGGATTAATTAAAACAAAACTTAGCTCAGCTCTATGGCAAAATGAGGAGATGTTAGAAATATGGCTAAAAGATCTGCCAATTAGAAAAGCTGCAGAACCTGAAGAAATATCGGGAATGGCAGTTTACTTGGCATCAAATGCATCTAGCTATACTACTGGAGAGACCTTTAATATAGATGGTGGATATATGATAAATTAAAACTTTAATATGGAAAAATCTTATTCAACGGAAATAGAAAATTTAGAAGATCTTAATAGATATCTTAATAAAGAAATAGGTATTTCAGATTGGTTTGAGATGACTCAAGACAAAGTAAATTCATTTGCAGAGTTAACTCAAGATAAACAGTGGATACACATTGATCAGGAGAAAGCAAAACTTTATTCTCCTTATAAGAAAACTATAGCTCATGGATTCCATGTTCTGTCTTTTGCATCTCAGGTTGTTTTCCAAACACTAAAGTTAAACAATGTTGCTCTTGCTGTAAATTATGGTTTAGAAAAAGTGAGATTTCCTAATGCTACACCCGCTGAATCAAAGTTTAGAGGTAAGGTTTCGTTAATAAATATAGAGGCTGTTGAGGGTGGAGCAAAATATACTTTTAAAATTATTTTTGAAGTAGAGGGAGAAACAAAACCTGTATGTGTTGCTGAAACAATTTCATTAATATATTCAATGCCAAACTAAAGCAATTATAGATACTAGTAATATGGAATTTGAAGAATTAAAAGTTAAAATAGTAAAATTTGTAAAAGAAGAGCTTTATTCATTAGAGCCATGGATATACAGTTGTGAATGGGATGAAAAACTTCCTAAACTCAATGAACTTCGAGAAAAAGTAAAAAAAATGGGACTTTGGTTACCTCAAATCTCAACTGATTATGGAGGCATAGGTCTCTCGCTTGAAGAACATGGTGAAATCAGTGAAATCCTTGGAGGAAGTCCATACGGTTTTTATGTATTTAATTGTCAAGCACCTGATGCTGGTAATATGGAAATTTTAATTGAAGTAGGGACTTCTCAACAAAAAAAAGATTACTTAACACCTCTTTTAGAGGGAAAAACAAGAAGTTGCTTTGCCATGACTGAACCTGGTTATGCAGGATCAAATCCTACAAGAATGGGTACAGTCGCAAAAAAAGAAAATGGAAACTATATCATTAATGGGCACAAGTGGTTTACTTCAAGCTTTGATGGAGCAGACTTTGCAATAGTAATGGTAGTAACCGATCCTGATGAGGCAAACCCCTATAAAAGAGCAAGTCAAATTATAGTTCCTACCAAAACTGAAGGAGTTGAGTTTGTTAGAAATGTATCTATAATGGGACATCCTGGTGGTGGTTGGGAGAGTCATGCAGAAATTAAATTTAACAATGTTATTGTGCCCGAATCAAATTTACTTGGTTCTGAGGGAGATGGTTTCGCTATTGCTCAAAAAAGACTTGGACCTGGAAGGATCCATCATTGTATGAGATGGATCGGTATGTGTGAAAGAGCATTTACCCTAATGTGCGAAAGAGCAATTTCAAGAGAATTAGAAGATGGAGTTTACCTTTCGGATAAGCAAACAATTCAAAACTGGATTGCAGAGTCTAGGGCTGAAATTAATGCAGCTCGATTATTAGTTAAAGAAACTGCAATGAAAATAGATTCATTAGGAGCTTCCAATACGAGAGCTGAGATTTCAATTATCAAATTTTATTGTGCTAACGTGCTTCAAAAAGTTGTTGATTATGCTATTCAGGTACATGGTGCATTAGGAGTGACAGATGATATTATACTATCATCATTTTATAGACATGAAAGAGCAGCCAGAATTTATGATGGAGCAGATGAAGTTCATAAAACTAGGTTAGCTAGACTAATTCTTAAGTCATTTAAAAAATCCTAAAGTTCAATTAAATAATGTCTAAAAAATTAATTGATAGGCCTACAGAAATTAGAGATGATGAAAAACTTAATAACTCAAAGTTATTCGAATATCTTTCAGAGATTATAGATCTTGATATTGAAAGTTTTGATATTCTTCAGTTCCCCTCAGGCTACTCTAATCTTACTTATCTAATTAAGTCAAATGAAAAGGAATACGTTTTAAGAAAACCACCTCACGGTGCAAAAATAAAATCTGGACATGATATGTCAAGAGAATTTAAAGTTCTTTCCTCTCTTAAAGATCAATATCATAAAACCCCTGACCCAATTCACTATTGCTCTAATACGGATATTATTGGCTCAGATTTTTATTTAATGGAGAGAGTTAAAGGTGTTATCTTAAGGAGTAACAATTATAGTCAAATCGTTAAAGATAAGTCTCAATTTAATTTTCTTGCAGAACAATTTGTAGACTCCTTTGTTGAACTTCATAAACTTGATATAAATAAAATTGGATTAAGTGATTTTGGAAATCCTGAAGGGTATAATTCTAGACAAGTTTATGGCTGGTGTAAAAGATATAATAATTCAAAAACAGAAGAATTAAAGGAAATGGAAATAGTAATGGACTGGCTAGAGTCTAATATATCTCAATCAAAATATGTCTCACTGATTCATAATGATTTTAAATATGACAATTTAGTCTTAGATGAGAATGATTTATCGATTAAAGCTATACTTGATTGGGAAATGTGTACTATAGGTGATCCTTTTATGGACTTAGGGACATCTCTTGCTTATTGGATTCAACATAATGATCCAGATTTTATCAAAGGAGTTGGTCTTAATATAACTTTAGACAGTAATAATCCAACAAGAAATAAAATTCTTAATCTATACTCTGAAAAATTTGGAAATAAAATTGAAAATATTGTCTTTTATTTTGTGTTTGGACTATTCAAAATAGCTGTAATAGTTCAACAAATATTCTTTAGATATAAGAATGGTTTTACTAAGGATGCCCGTTTTAAACATCTCAACCTTGTTGTAAAAGCTTACTCATTTTTAGCAATAAAATCAATTGAAAAACAAAAAATTGAGCTTTGATTAAACATCCAATTTATTGTTGTGTTTTTTCTTGATAAATTATCAAAATTGAAGGCATTTTAGCTTTTAAAATATAATCATACAACATATATTTGCACTTTAATTTTATAAACGTAAAAAATGTCAAAAAATATAGGTAAAGTTTCAAAAGTAATTGGAGCTGTTGTTGATGTTGAATTCTCATCAAAAGAAAGTATACTGCCTGAGATATATGACTCACTTGAGATTAAAAGAGAAGATGGTACTATCTTAGTTCTTGAGGTTCAATCTCACATAGGTGAAAATATTGTTAGAACAATATCAATGGATTCAACTGATGGTCTTAGCAGAGGTACAGAAGTGATAGCAACAGGTAACCCAATACAAATGCCAATTGGTAAAGAAGTTTATGGAAGACTTTTTAATGTTGTTGGTGACCCAATTGATGGTCTTGAAGTATTGCCTAAAATTAATGATGACGGGATGTCTATCCATAGGCAAGCACCTGACTTTGATCAGCTATCTACATCTACTGAAGTTTTATTTACAGGAATAAAAGTTATTGATCTTATTGAGCCATATGCTAAAGGTGGTAAGATTGGTCTATTTGGTGGTGCTGGAGTAGGTAAAACAGTTTTAATTCAGGAGTTAATAAACAATATTGCAAAGGGTCATGGAGGTCTCTCTGTATTTGCAGGAGTTGGTGAGCGAACTAGAGAAGGTAATGACTTATTGAGAGAGATGATAGAATCTGGAATTATAAATTATGGGGATGAATTTAAAAAATCTATGGAAGCAGGAGAATGGGATTTAAGTAAAGTTGATAAAAAGGCATTATTAGAGTCAAAAGCAACTTTTGTGTTTGGGCAAATGAATGAGCCTCCTGGAGCTAGAGCTAGGGTGGCATTATCTGGATTAACTGTTGCTGAATACTTTAGAGATGGGGGAGCTGATGGTCAAGGAAAAGACGTCTTATTCTTTGTTGATAATATCTTCAGATTTACACAAGCAGGTTCTGAGGTTTCTGCTCTTCTTGGAAGAATGCCTTCAGCTGTAGGTTATCAGCCTACACTAGCTACTGAGATGGGTGCAATGCAGGAAAGAATTACATCAACAAAAAACGGATCAATTACATCTGTGCAAGCAGTATATGTTCCAGCTGATGATTTAACTGATCCAGCACCTGCAACTACCTTTGCACACTTAGATGCTACTACTGTACTGTCGAGAAAGATTGCGGAACTTGGTATTTACCCTGCAGTTGATCCATTAGATTCTACTTCAAGAATTTTAACTCCTGAAATCTTAGGAGATGAGCATTATAATTGTGCTCAACGTGTTAAAGAATTACTTCAGAGATATAAAGAACTCCAAGATATTATTGCTATCCTTGGTATGGAAGAGTTATCTGAAGAAGATAAATTAGCTGTAGCAAGAGCAAGAAGAGTTCAAAGGTTTTTATCACAACCATTTCATGTTGCAGAGCAATTTACTGGAATCCCAGGAGCATTAGTTGACATAAAGGATACAATTAGAGGTTTTAATATGATAATGGATGGTGAGCTTGATCACGTTCCTGAAGCGGCTTTTAACTTAAAGGGTACTATTGAAGAGGCAATTGAGGCTGGTGAAAAGATGCTTGCTGAAACAAAATAACAATGTATCTAGAAATAATTACTCCAGAGCAAACTCTTTTCAAAGGGGAAGTTGATTCGGTTCTCTTTCCAGGTTCATTAGGAGACTTCCAAGTTCTAAATAATCATGCACCCATTGTCTCTACTTTAAAGAAAGGAGAAGTTAAAATTATAGGTAAGTTGAATCTTGATTCTAGTGTTAAGGATCAATTTGAAATTTCTGATAAAGAAACAATACTTAAAATTGAGTCTGGAACAGTTGAGATGAATAATAATCAAGTTACCTTATTAGTTGATTAACTAATTTTATTACTTTATCTATTTCCCAACCTTTATAAGTAAGACTCCTAATTATTTTATCTTTTAATTTTGGCGAGGGCTTTTCACTAGGATTAATTTTTTTTTCACACAAGTTTTTAAGCTTATCATTATACTCCTTTTCACTAATTTGATCTAATGCCTTATTAATATTCCAATCAGAAATATTTCTGGATTTTAACTCATTAATAATTCTAACTTTTCCCCAATTGTTATTATTAAATTTACCTCTTACATAAGCCTCAGAGAATCTTGTTTCAGACAAAAAGTTTTCATCGATTAAATAGCACAAGTATTCGTCAAGATCTTGTCCAAATACCCCCAAGCTATTTAATTTTCTTTTTACTTCAGAATGACATCTTTCCTGGTATGCACAATAATTTTCAATTTTTCTTTTTACTGAAGATTCCATGTTATAATATAAAAAAAACCGCTTAGAATCTCTAAGCGGTTTTATTATCATTTTTATTTTAAAATTTTAGATCTATTATTAGTAAAGTTATACTGAAGGTATAAATAAGAGTCTCTTGGTACAATTTTAATTACCCTTTTATAATGAAAACTCCATCTATTCTTCAAAGAAAATAGACCTTTGTTTATATACGCTGCTACAAATGGATGAACGTGAATATAAATTGTTCCACTTTTATAGCGCGAATTCTTAACTATCTTGTTAAGTTCAGCATTGATTTTGTCAACCAGTAGAATAGGTGCTTCCACTTCTAAGTCTTTATTTGGATTTGCTTCTTTTGTCTTAATACTCATTTCAGGCCTTACCCTTTGCCTAGTTATTTGAATTAATCCAAACTTACTTGGTGGAAGAATCTTATGTTTTGTTCTATCTTTTGCCATTTCTGCACAGAAATGATCAAAAAGCTTTTTTCTGTTTTCTCTTGTAGTTAAATCTATAAAATCAACAACTATAATTCCCCCCATATCTCTTAATCTTAATTGCCTAGCAATTTCTGCTGAAGCTATTAAGTTTACTTCCATAGCTGTCTCCTCTTGTGTTTTTGATTTATTTGATCTGTTGCCACTATTAACATCAATTACATGAAGAGCTTCAGTATGTTCAATAATAAGATATGCTCCTTTTTGCATTGAGACAGTTCTACCAAATGATGATTTAATCTGTCTTTCAATTCCATATTTTTCAAAAATTGGAGTTACACCTTTGTATAATTTAACTATTGATGATTTACCTGGAGCTATAACTTTTATATATTCTTTTATTTCAGAATATAGATTTGGATCATCTAAATATATATTTGAGAATGAATCATCAAATACATCTCTTAATTTAGATGTAGTTCTATTAATTTCTCCTAAGATTTTTGTTGGATAAGAGTCCGCTTTACTAAAGTTTATACAAAGTCTTTTCCATCTTAGAATCAAATCCTTAAGATCTCCTTCTAACTCACTTACAGTTTTATTTTTTGCTACTGTTCGAATAATAACTCCAAATCCTTTTGGCTTAATATTCTTAACTAAAGTTCTTAGCCTTTTCTTCTCATCTTGACTTTTAATCTTTTGTGAAATAGAGATTCTCTCCGAAAAGGGAATCAGAACCATAAATCTACCTGCTAAAGAAATCTCAGAACTTAATCTTGGACCTTTAGTTGATATAGGCTCTTTTATTATTTGTACTAAAGTTGTCTGCTTTGCCTTGAGACAATCTTTAATTAGTCCGTTTTTTGGAATATCTTTTTCAAATTGAAACTTATTAAATGAAAACGATTTTACTTTTTTATTATCAATTTCATCAACGAATTTTGATAATGATAAAAGTTTTGGACCTAAGTCATGATAGTGAAGAAAACCATCCTTTTCGTGACCTACATTAACAAATGCAGCATTTAGACCAGGAATAGTTTTTCTAATTTTTGCAACAAAAATATCACCTACTGAAAACTTGTTTTTACCTACTTCCTTATCAAGCTCAATTAGTCTTCCCTCATTGAGCATTGCAAAATCAACAGCATTTGAATTTGATCTTATAATCAATTCTTTTTTCACTGTTTTTGAATTTATTTCTACAATTAAGTAGAAAGGTTAAACATTTTCAATATCTATATAACTTGCGTTATATTTTATTTCAAAGAACATGGGATGTTTAGAGTGTACCCCAAAACACTATTTCTTTTTGTGTCTGTTTGCTCTCGCTCTTTTTTTCCTTTTGTGCGTCGCAACCTTGTGTCTTTTTCTTTTTTTACCGCTAGGCATACTAGTTATTTTTAATTAGCCAACTGGCACATTTTTTTTAACAGATTCAACAAAAGTTTTTGAGGGTTTAAAAGAAGGGATATTATGAGCTGGAATAATTACAGCTGTATTTTTTGAAATATTTCTACCTGTTTTTTCTGCTCTAGTTTTAACAATAAAACTTCCAAATCCTCTCAAGTAAACGTTATTATTTTTTTGGAGTGAGTTTTTAATTTCATCCATAAATTTTTCTGCGATCATTTGTACATCAGTCTTATCAACACCTGTTTGATCTGAAATATTTTTTACAATATCTGCCTTTGTCATATTCTGTTATTTGGTTATACAATTAGCTTTTAAGGCTAGCAAATATATAAATTTAAATTTTAAATTAGTGCCTTACTTCTATATAATTACTATATATATGCCTTTAGAAAAAGAGCTTTTAAAATGGTACAGTTTTAATAAAAGAGATTTACCGTGGAGAAAAGATAATGATCCATATAAAGTATGGGTATCAGAAATAATTCTTCAACAGACAAGAATAACTCAGGGTAAAAAATATTTTAATGATTTTATAGATAAATTTCCTACTATTTATGATTTAGCAAATTCAGATGAAGATTCAGTTTTGAAATCATGGCAAGGCCTAGGGTATTATAATAGAGCTATTAATCTTTATAAAACTGCAAAGTTCATAGTTAATGATTTAGGTGGAACCTTTCCAACAACATATGATCAACTAATAAAACTTAAAGGAATAGGGGATTATACCGCTTCTGCTATTTCATCGATCTGTTTTGATAGATATCACCCAGTTGTTGATGGTAATGTATTGAGGTTTATTTCAAGAATTTATGGAAATAAAATACCAGTTGATTCAACTCAAGGAAAGAAAAAAGTAAAGGAATTTGCTAATAAACTAATACATAAAACCGAAACACCAGGAGACTTTAATCAAGCTTTAATGGAGTATGGAGCATTATTATGCACCCCATTTCCAGATTGTCAATTATGTATTTTCAATTCAAAATGTGTAGCATTTAAAAATAATAGAGTAGACTTAATACCAATTAAAACACAAAAGAAAAAAATCAGAAATCGCTACTTTAATTATTTAGTATTTAAAGATAATGATGGTAAAACATTTATCAATCAAAGGACAGAAAAAGATATTTGGTATAAACTGTATCAGTTCCCATTAATTGAACAGGATGCTTTAGTCGATGATATTACATCAAGTAGTGATTTCTCAGAATATTTAGTTAATAATAAATTGAAAATTACTAATTCTAAACATAAAATAATTAGATATAAACATATTCTATCACATCAGAATTTATTCATTGCATTCTATTTAATTAATTTAAATACAGTTATTAATGACGGACATGATATATCTAATTTGAATGATTTTACTTTTCCAGTACCCATTTCAAATTTTATCAATAAGTACTTAATCTAGGAAGTTGAATTTTGTATATTTAATCATAATAATTTAAACAATGAGTGGAACATTAAATAAAGTAATGTTAATTGGCCATCTAGGAGATGATGTAAAAATTAAACATTTTGACAATGGTGGTTGTATTGCAAGATTTCCATTAGCAACTAATGAGTCGTATACAAATAAAACGACTAATGAAAAAGTAACAAACACTGACTGGCATAATATTGTAGTTAGAAATAAAGCTGCAGAAGTTTGTGAAAAATATTTATCAAAAGGAGATAAAGTATATGTTGAGGGTAAAATAAGAACCAGAAAATGGCAAGGCGATGATGGATCTGATAAATATACTACAGAAGTAAATGTTGATGAATTTACATTTTTATCAACAAAGAAAGACTCTGGAAATAATATGGAGCAAAATTTACCTCCATTATCAGATAGTCAAGAGACTGATAAAGCCGAAGATGACTTACCATTCTAGGTCTGTTAATATTAAATTCCAAAATAGTATAATTAATCTGTGATAGTTAAAATTATTTTAATTCTAATTTTTCTAATCTTATCAGCATTAACCTCTGGCTGCGAAGTTGCTTTTTTCTCTCTAGATAAATCAACTATTCCGGATGATAATAGTAATAAATTAATTAGAAAAATTGAGTCTCTATTAGAAAAACCTAAAAGGCTTCTTGCAACAATCTTAATTTCAAATAACTTTATAAATATTGCAATTGTCATCTTATTTGCATCTATAGATAACCCTTACCTAAGCTCAATTAATAATCCAATAATTGAGACTATAATTGAAGTTGGTGTAATAGGGATGCTTATATTATTTATTGGAGATATCTTACCAAAGATATATGCAAATAGAAATCCTTTAATATTTTCAAAGTTAATGGTAAATCCAATCTATTTTCTGGACAGGTATATATTATTTCTGTTTAATCAGCCAATGAGTAGGTCAATGAATTATCTAGAATCTAGTCTTACAAAAGATAGTGAACAACTTTCTGTAGATAAATTATCTCAAGCTCTAGAGTTAACTGACTCGAAGGAGACTAGCAAAGAAGAGAAAAAGATACTTAAAGGTATTGTCAATTTTGGAAACGTAGAGACAAGACAAATTATGTGTCCAAGAGTTGATGTATTTGCTTTGGAGGCAGATAAAAATATAAACGAGATCATTAATGAATTAATTTTAAATGGGTTTTCAAGAGTACCTGTGTATGAAGATAATCTTGATAAAATTCAAGGAGTTTTATATGTAAAAGATCTATTACCACATCTTGAAAAAGAAAATTTTAATTGGACTTCATTACTTAGGAAGCCACTTTATATTCCTGAAAATAAAAAACTTGACGACCTTCTTACAGAATTTAAAACCAAGAAAATTCATATGGCAATAGTGGTAGATGAATATGGTGGTACATCTGGAATAATAACTCTTGAAGATGTAATTGAGGAAATCTTTGGTGAATTTAGTGATGAGTTTGATGAAGAAGATAATCTCTTTTCAAAGTTAGATGAAAATACTTATGTTTTTGACTCCAAAATTAATTTACAAGATTTCTATAGAGCAATAAATCTAAAAGATACTTCATCCTTTGATCAGGTATCATCTGAAATTGAAACATTGGGAGGTCTATTAATTGAAAAAATAAAAAAAATTCCTAGGGTAGGGCAGATTATTTTTCATGATGACTACAAATTCATTATTGAAATTGTAGACAATAAAAGAATTAAACAAGTAAAGTTAATCTTACCAAAATAAATTATTAATTGAACATTGGAGTTAGAAAATGGGGAACGTTAATAATCCTATCTATTATATGGGGAAGTTCATATATACTTATAAAAAAAGGTTTAACAGGATTAACTCCTGTACAATTAGGCTCATTAAGAATGATAATTACAGCTATTCTGATTGTCCCATTCAGTATCAACAAGCTTAAGAGTATTCCAAAAGATAAAATTAAGTGGGTTGTTTTTTCAGCATTTATTGGAACCTTTTTCCCCAATTATTTATTTGCTTTTGCAGAAACTGAAATTTCTAGTGCTATAGCAGGAGTTATGGTATCACTTACACCTTTATTTACATTAATAATAAGTGTTTTATTTTTTAAAGAGGAATTTTTTAAAAAACAATTTGCAGGTGTACTTATTGGTTTTATTGGGATTCTAATTTTAGTGAACAATGAGTTTTTAATTTCAGGTCTAAACTTATTATATGTTTCCTTTACAATTTTAGCTGCATTTTTCTATGCGGTAAATGCAAATATTTTAAAATATAAATTACCAGGTATTTCTGCAGTTGCAATAATTGGTATGAGTTTTATCTATTTAGTTCTACCTGCTTCTATTATACTTTTTTTTACTGAATTTCCATTTAAAACATTTACGTCAGACCCACTAATAATAGAGTCAATTATTTATATTGTAGTACTTGCATTCTTTGGAACAGCAATTGCAAAAGTTTTATACATAAAACTTTTGGCAATTTCATCTCCAGTTTTTTCAGTTTCAACAACATATTTAATTCCAATAGTTTCAATTTTTTGGGGATTATTAGATGGAGAAGATTTTAAATTAATTCAGTTTATAGGTACATCCGTTATTTTAGTTGGGGTATATCTTGTAACAAAAAAAAAGGCATCAAATAATTAGATGCCTTTTTTAAAAGTATTATTTCTTAATTAAAGTCAGATTCTTTTGTCTCAACATTTAATTTAATAGAAGTTGCTTTAAATGTAATTCCACCAGGTATTGGAATTGAAGCACTAACCTGATTAATTACCTTAGGTAAAAGAATTCCTTCAACCTCTTCATACTCTCTGTAGTAGGTTTCCCCAACAATTAGATTTCCTTCAACCTCCTGTGATTCCACTTCTTTCAATTTAAGCCCAGTATCAACTGAGTAAAAAACAGATTTATTATCAGTCACTTTTATTTCATAAGCTTTATCTCCTTCAACATCAGATGTTCCAACCAGCTCAACTAGAGAAAAATCAAAGTTTAATTCTGAAAATAAAGCAGAATTTATAATAGCTTGTTCAAGTTCAACTTCTGTCAATGGAATCCTCTGACCATTTACTTCGTTATAGCCTTGAAATTTATTAAAAACAGTTTTAGCTATTGTCATTCCCATGGCAGACATTTCCATTAAAGATTGATTTTGATTATTTTTTATACTATACATTTCCAGAACTGTTCCTTGAATATTGGAAGTCGCCTTTGTTTCAATTGATGAAACTTTAGATAACTTTTCCTTACCACCTATAGCATCAATATAATTTTTTACAACTGTTTCAGCTGTAATACTTGAGTCAATAGAATAATCAGGTTTACCTATTATCTTACCATAATTGTCATGATAAACAACTTCAATTTCATTTCCACCTAGAGATATATTCTCAAGTTTATCCATTATATCTCTAATCTTACCTGTAACAACAATTTGAGCATTATCTATCAAGAAAAACTTATTTGATGATTCAATTACATCATCTTTGGTAACCTCATTTAAATTGCTCAAAAAGGTTTTGTAGAAATCATCCGGTAAATTCTCTGTTCTAATAGATAAAGCTTGATTTGCAATTGTAGTTGGCTCTTCCATTGACATAGCAAATGAGCCAAAGTATCCTGATTTAACATTTGAAAGTTCCTCATCAGTTATTGGATTATTTCTCATAATTGCAAGTTGATTATACATCTCAACTATTGCACTATCAACAACTTCAGTTCTTACAGTTGTTCTTGCCTGAAATTTTGTTTTTCTTTTGGAGTTAGTTGGTAAACCAGAGTAAGCACCATATGCATATCCTTTCTCTTCTCTTATTACTGAAAATAGTCTGGACTCAGGTCCTGCTCCTAAAACTCTATTTGCAACATTTGCAGAGAAATAGTCTTTATCACTTGTTTTTCTATCTACAACATTTTGAAAGTTAATTTCAACATTTGCAGCATTAGGGACATCAACAACGTGTATCTTAGTTGAGCTAGAAATTTCAGGATCGGTAAACTCATTCTCTGAGTCTTGACCAAACATACTATCTAAGGTGTTGGAATAACTCCACTCTGAAAATAGATTTTCAGATAAACTGATTGTCTTCTCAAGATCTATATCACCAATAACAACTAAATAAGCATTATTTGGTTTAAAATAAGTATTGTAAAATTCTTTTATGTTATCAATATTGATATTAGACACGCTAGCTTCGGTTGTAAACTCAGAGCTAGGATGACCATCACCATATGCAATAACATTTTCAACTCTTCTTGCAATTGATGCAGAATTCTTTTCATCAATTTTTAGTGCCTCAATTAACTTTTTCTTTTCTTTTTCAAATTCATCTTTATCAAAAACTGGATAAATTGCACCTTGAGCAAACATGGTCATTGTTCTTTCAAAGTATCTTGACAATGAAGAGAAAGAGCCTCCACTTGAATTATAACTCAAAAATGAACCCATAAAATCTTTTTCTTCAATAAACTCGTCTTTAGATTGAAACTTGTTACCTTTTCCCATAGTAGCTGTAACTAGATCTTTTATTCCTGAGAGATTTTTTTCAAGGATAGGAGGGTTGTCAATAATCAATGTCGCAGATGCAGTTGGAAGCTTTTTATTTACAACTACCATAAGCGTCAAGTTATTTGATAATTTTTTGGTGAAGGGCTCGTTAAATTTAATAACAGGGGCTGGCCCAGCGTCAGGCATTGTTCTATCAACTTGACTATATAAAGTGGATGAAACAGTGATAACTGATAAAATGATTAATTTCTTAATTAACCCAAGCATAAATATATATTTTAAATTTTTTTTCATGATTTATTCATTTGTTTCTGGAAGGTATTCCATTATTAATCTTTGATCTTTGTTTAGATATTTATTTGCTACAGCTTGAATCTCTTCTATTGAAACTGACCTTACTATATCTGATATTTTGTTAATCATTGATGCATCCTCATAAATATTGTGATATCTAGCTAAGCTTTGGCTTATTCCACTAACTGACCCAAGAGATGACACATAAATATTTTCTAAATTGTTTTGAATTTTCTGATAATCATTTTCAGAAATCATTTCTTTCTGAATTTTACTTATTTCAACTTCAACTTCATTTATTAAATCTTCAAAACTGGTTTCTCCTTGAGGTAATATCAAAATTGCAAACATGCTGTAGTCTTCTTGATCAATATTAATTGCTTGAACAGCTAGCGCCATCTCTTTTTCATCAACTAATTTTTTGTATAAGACTGAGCTTTCACCACCGCTTAAATATGTTGAGATATAATTAAGCACTGAAGAGTCTCTTTCAGTTGCAGAAGGAGTCCTGAATGCATAAAATAGTGCTGGAATTTGAATATTAGGATCAAATTCTTGAACCCTCTTCTGCTCAAAAGGTTTTTCTTTTGGGTATGACTTTATAGGTTTCTCCCCCTTATCTGGGACTTCATCAAAATAATATGAGACTAGCTTTTTTGTTTCATCAATATCTATATCTCCTGCAATTACAAATACAGCATTACTTGGTGAATAAAATTTTTCTTTAAAATCTTTAAAATCTTCTAGAGATGAACTATCTAAGTCTTCTATAAACCCAATTATAGGAAACTTATATGGATGAACTTCAAAAAAGTTTTCTTTCAAATATTGATAAAACCTTCCATATGGCTGATTATCTCTTTGTCTTTTTTCTTCTTTAACAGCCTCTCTCTGAACATCAATTGTCTCTTGATCAATTACGGGATGTAACATAATTTCAGAGTATCGCCATAAAGCTAACTCAAGACTATTTGATGGCAGTGTGACATAGTATGAAGTTAAATCTACACTTGTTGATGCATTTCCATTACCTCCTCTAGATCTATATATCTTATACCATTCTCCAGATTTCATATTTTTTGTTTCTTTACCAAGCATATGCTCAAAAAGATGAGCAAATCCTTTTATGCCTGTATATTCATCTTTAGATCCAACATGATATTGAAGAACCGTTGATACTACAGGAGCAGAATTATCTTGATGAAGTATAATGTGTAGTCCATTATCTAAATCATATTCTACTATATTGATTTCTTGTGCATTAGAAGCAAAAAAAGTTATTGCCAAAAATGCGTTGGTTAATATTTTTTTCATTAAAAGTTTAATTTGTTTAGAGTCGCAAGATAATAAAACTTTAGTAACTTTGCTTCATGAAGCCCTAATTTTATTGGGGTTTATTAAAATTTATTATGGATATAAAAGAATTATTGGATATAGTAACTCTAAAAAAAATTGATGATAACAGGTTTGAAGGAAAGAATTACGAGACAGTTTGGGGAAGAGTTTTTGGTGGACAAGTTTTGAGTCAGTCTCTTCATGCTGCATATCAAACTGTTCCCGACGACAGAATAGCTCATTCAATGCATGGTTATTTTATACTTCCAGGAAATTTAGATATACCAGTTACTTATGAAGTAGATAAAATTCGAAATGGAGGAAGTTTTACAACTAGGAGAGTTGTTGCATTTCAAAATGATAAGGCTATTTTTAATATGGCATCTTCTTTTCAAAAAAAAGAAAAAGGTTTTGATCATCAAGTTCAAATGCCAAATGTTCTTAGTCCAGATTTACTATTAACTGATTTTCAACAGGCAGAAAAGCATAAGGATGAATTAGCAGAGAAGTATCAACTTTTCCTTATGGCTCATCCAAAAGTATTTGAGTTTAAACCTGTTGGTAAAAACATTTTTATGAGAAAAGAAAATGATCTTCCTTATAACCATTGTTGGCTTAGACTAAAAGACAAAATTGATTTACCGCTTTCTTTTCATCATCAATTATTAGCATTTGTCAGTGATTATCAACTTTTGGCTTCGGCTTCTTTACCTCATAGAAAAGAAATTGCAAAGACAAGGGCTTACTACGCAAGCCTTGATCATGCACTGTGGTTTCACAGAGACTTTTCTATAAATGATTGGATTTTATATGATATGAAAAGTCCAAGTGCATCTAATGCAAGGGGGTTTGCTAGAGGAAGTATGTTTACTGAAAATGGAACTATGATAGCATCAGTAGCTCAAGAAGGGCTTATGAGAAAACTTGTTAAATCTTAATGATTAGATATTTAATTTTTTGTTTAATTTTTTTTACATCCTGTTCTAAGCAGGATTCGACTTCAGTTAAAACAGAGAATGAAAATAATTCAAACACCAATTCATTAACAAGGGCAAGGGTTGATTCTCTTTTGGTATCAAATAATATTTTTCAAATTTCATATAATGAAAAATATGAACAACCTAATTGGGTAAAATATACTGTTAGAGATATTGTTAAGAATGCTGATAGGGATGGAATGCAATTCTATACTGTAGATTCAATTTACACTTCCGATGATCAAGACTATTATTCAAATAGGTGGGATAGAGGACATATGGCTCCAGCAGGATCATTCAATGATTCATATGAGAACTTATACTCTACTTTTTCATATTTAAATGTTGCACTTCAATATGACGATTTAAATCGAGGTACCTGGGTTCAATTGGAAGAACAGGTAAGGCAATGGGCTGATGAGCTTGGCGATATTGATATCGAAATATATCTTGAGTTTGACTCTTCACATATAGTTTTAGATACAGGAGCTCATGTCCCAACAGCGTTTTATAAAAATGTAATTTTTCCTGATAGTTCAAAAAAATGTTACTACTTCCCAAACTCTACACCAGATAAATCTTGGCAAGAGTATGAAATTGAATGTAATTAAGATTTAAATTATTTCAGTTCAATTGAATTTTTATTTTTAAATTGAAAATATGAATGAAAAAAAAGAATGGAGACCTCTTCCAGATTCAATTACAATCAGAGAAAGTAAAATTGAAGGTCTAGGAGTATTTGCTACTAAAGACTTGCCATCAGAAACTGATCTTGGTATTTCACATGTTTATGATAATAGATTTCCTGATAATTATATTAGACTCCCGTTAGGGGCATTTATCAATCATCATGAAATGCCAAATTGTAAAGCAACTGTATCAGAGTCTCATGAATCACTTGGAAATATAAAGCACATTAGAATTATAACAGATAAAGAAATATCATCTGGTGAAGAGCTTACACTAAATTACATTATTAATAAATTAGACAACCCTTTATGGGAGTTCGAATACGAAATCTCTCAGTAAATTTAATCTGATTTAACACCCTCTAGCTCAAACATATCTGCAAGATATCCAGTCACTTGATTCCCTTCAACATAAATTTCAAAAGCAGTATTTATTCCGTAATCTTTTACATAAATATCTATATAAAGAATATCATCTTCAACTTCTGTTCTAAGAATTTCAAACCCTTGGTTAGCTTCATCAGATGTGAAAACCGTTGTTAGACCATCTCCACTTTTTGATACATTCATAGCAACTATCAAATCGCTACCATCGGGTAGACCAAAAACTGCAATATCATAATTACCTACAAATTTTTGGAGTGAATCTTCAGGTTCACTTGTAGATGTTTCAACATTCTGGCTTACAGTTTGTGTCTTCTGAAAAATGCTACAGGAAGAAAAAGTAATAATAAATACAAAAAGTAAAATTTTATTTTTCATACTTAAATATAATGAATAGAGGCTAAACTCCAATTAAGTATTGAAATTTTATAAAAAACTGAGACCTATTTATTATGAATGGATTAAATTCTTCAGGATCAACATTAAAAATATTTGATGAATTTTGATTACCTCCAATATAGAAAATGGTGGAAGGATTTGGATTCCATTCAAGTAGGGGTTGTACATAAAATTTATCATTAAAATCGTCATACTCAGATATAATCCTAAGGCTTAAATCGTTATTGAATTGATATCTCGAAGATAACCTAGCAATGTACCCATCATAGAATATACCGGTTTTATTAATTTTCTTCAGTTTCGAAAATCGCAATGAAGGATTAATATTTAAATTATTGCCCACCTTATAGTTGAGGCTGAAAAAGACTGAGCTTTCTTTTCCAATTTCAGGATCATCTTCATTAAAAGCAATCTCTCTTCCAAATACTATTCTGGCTAAGAGACTCAGTTCCTTTGTGGGATTGCTGATAATTAAAAATGTTGACTTACCCACATTCCTAAAATCTTTACCTAAATAATTTCTAAAGAAATTGATATCATAATTATAACTAATTGTAGTCGCCCCAACTGTAGTTATTCCAAGATCAATATCTAAATTTCTTGACTTTTTTTCTCCATTAATATTGTTTGTAATATCTCCTTTTACGGTTACAGTATATTCTTGAAGATATTTTGAGCCTATTAGTTTTTCAAATCCTTGAGAAATAGTTAGCCATCTTCTATTATTCTTTGGAACAAATCCTAAATCTGCCCTATAATTTGCTGATATGTCTCTATAAAATATGATTGATTCCCAGTTTTCAGTTTTTCTTATGATTCTTAAGTAATTAGCATGACCATTGAACTTCTCACCATCAAGCTTTACTGTTTTATCACTGAAAGTATCATTGCTATCTACCCAATTAGCAACTGGTTCAACATTAAAGTTTTTAATAAACTCAAACTGAAATTTCCAAATTTTATTAAATGTAAACAGTCCATCAATACCAAATAAATTTCCACTACCACCTCCTTCATAAAATCTGTTAGTTGTGAAAAATCCATATTTTGTATTTTGGTCAACTACTCTCTGGTGCCTATAGGTGTTAACATAGCTAATACCCCCTTCACCAAAATAAGATTTATCTTCACCACCAATCAGATAAGGTGATTTTTGATCTACAGCTGTGAGGATTATAGAACTTGAATTTTTATTTTGAAGAGTAACTTTAGACGATATAGACGGAGAATTAATGGTTCTTGAATAAAATGCACCGTCTAAAAAATTAAGCAGATCCATTCCACGACTAAAGTATGGCCTTAACTCAGGATACTGAAGAGCGTATGCTGAATTAACGTCAATTTGAGTTTCGTCAGCCTCTATTTGTGAGAAGTCAGGGTTAATTGTGAGTTCAGCTGTAGATGATGAATTAATATCATATTTAATTCCAATTCCAAATTCATTTTTGCTTTTTTCATACTCTATGGGTTGACCATCTGAAACTCTTTCTCCAGAAAGATTCGATGATACATATGGAAGTAATTCGGTATTTCTTTTAAAAGGCACATCATTCATTATTAATCTACCTTTTATTTGACATATTCTACATGGATTATCCCTATCATATTTATCGCTCATAGTGAATATTCCATTTCCATCAAGAGTAAAATATCTTGTAACATTGAACCCCCAAATTTTATCTTCGCCTTTGGGATGTGGGATTGAAGTGAAAGGAATTAAAAATTCAACGGTATATCCGTCCTCATTAATACTTGAGATAGTTTCATATATAGCATTAAACGAAGAGTCATATCTATCTTCATCATTTATTGCTTGCTTTGCCCTAATATCTGACTGGCTTCCATAAGCATTTGATGCAAGCAAATAAACACTTCGAGCATCTAGATAAGGATCAAATCTAAGAAACACTATGTCTTCATTTAATCCCATTGCCATTTCATCTCTTGGCCTCACTTGACCTCTTATATCTTCAGGATTACTATATGCTTTAACACCAAAGTATATGAACTCTTCAGTATAACTCATATAAATATCTGTTTCTAATTTAGCTGGAGTATTGTATCCAGGTTGCCACTCATAATCCACTGTTTTTTTATAGGAAATAGATTTCTCATCATCAGAGATAAATCCATCCATCACTATTTTTGAACCATCGGTTTTAGAAAGTATGTATTGTTTTTGAGCAATACAAAGGTTTGAAATAAAAAGGGTGATGATGTAGAATATTACTTTTCTCATACCAAGGCGCAAATGTAGCTAAAAACTGATACCTATATGTTGTAGCTATCAATTTTTATTTAATAATTATGACAGTTTGAATTAATCGTCGTTTAATTTGAGCTTTTTGTTTAATGCGAAAACATCTTCAGCATTATAACTATTGCCATGAAGAAGCTGAAGCTGTTTATCAAGAAGAGTTATTTTTTTTGAAAGCTGTTGAGAAAATAAATCTTTATCTAGGAAACTTGAATTATTGGGTATCAATTCCAGCACATCTGACATATAATTAAGTACAGCAGTTATCTGATTTGGAATCCAGGAAATTATTGGTGTTCCTCCAGTTGCTTTTGCATATTTTGTATTAGCCATAATGTACTTTTGAACAAACTGCCAATGACCATTTCTAAAGTAATATATTTCATCAAGAATTTGGATTAATAGACATAACCCCTCCTCATTTTCACTTTTTTTAATTGAATTAAATAGTCTATTCTCCTTCATCTCATCTTTTAAATCTGACAAGAAATTTTGAATACATTTTGGCCTGTATGATCTAAGGTCAAGAAGATATTTTGTTAAATCGTTTGATGGGTAATAATCAATCACTCCTGTAAAAATATCAGCAGTAGGAATAATATTATCTTGAGCACCAGTTTGGCCTCTATATTGAACAGGCTCTTCAGAAACACCCTCGTAAATTACTCCATCACCAAATATTTCATCGTTACCTTTAATTCCCATTATAAAAACTCTAAAGTCATTATAATGTTTCCATCTGGAAGCCTGCCACATGATTTGTCTTCTTTCATTAATGCTCTTCATTGATGATAAACAATTATTTAATGATTGATTCACTCCAGAATTATCATTTGATTTAAGAAAGTCTAAAATACTCCCGACTAGTTGAGGAGAATGCTGATTAATATCAACATGAAGCATTATGAATCCTCTTTCATCATCCATTCCCGAGAATTTTGCAGCCATTGCTAGATTTTCCCATTCATACCCTTTGGAGTTGTCAATTTTTACATAATTACCAAGAGAATAAGCATAGTGATAATCTATAAATGGGAATACATCAAGTTTTTCACTAACCAAAACAAAAGGTTCTGAGAGTTGAGCAGGTAAAAGTCTATGAGCTTTTCCATATTTTTTATTTTTTTGAAAACTAAAATGAGAGGGAGCTAAAAGGTATGCACTAGTAAGAAATGCATATGCTCTGAATAATGCTTGATTTATAAATATATCATCTTCATTTTTTACTAAATCCTTATAATTTTTTAGTTTTTTTACTGCGTCTTCAATTGCTCCTTCTATTGATAATAGACCACCTTGACCATTAGCTTTTTTTATTGGCATTTCATCTATAAGTACTTGAAGCTCACTATATCTTTCAGGTAAAACTGCAAGAGGACTTTTTTTAGGAAGGAATCCATTTAAATGGTTTACCTCAAAAAAATTATCTGAGTAACGATCTAAATTCAAAGTAATGGTTTTGCATAAATTTATGTAAAATTAATTATTACAAGCACCATTTGTCCAACTATTTACGCCTTGGGATTCTGCAACACATTTATTTGAGTAAGTAACATTATCACATCCACATACTGGCATATATTCTTTTGTACATGCAATAAGCTTTATTTCTGATTTACAGGTTTCATCTGGAGTTTTTGAGCAAGCTGTTAACAGCATGAAAATCAATAAACAAAAACTTAATTCCTTGAACATTTTTACTAAATTGAAGTAAAATTAATAATAAAATGGATAAGCGAAATTTTATAAAAACACTAGGTGCATTATCTTTTTCTCCCATGATATCTGCTTCGGAGTTTTCTAAAAATTACTCTCTTTCTAAGAATTTGCCTAAGATTGACAACGATGATGAGCTATGGAAAACAGTAAGGTCTCACTACACTTTAAAAGATGACTATATCAATTTAGAAAGTGGATATTACAATATAATTCCTGAACCTATATTAGACCATTTTATTAAGCATGTAAAGCATGTAAATATTGAAGGCTCATATTATATGAGATATGATCTAAATAAGAACAAACAAAGAGTAACAAAAGAACTTGCTAAACTTGTAGGATCTTCTCATGATCAAATTGCAATCACAAGAAATGCAACTGAATCGCTTGACCTAGTAATATCTGGATTTCCTTGGCAGAAAGGAGATGAAGCAATCTATGCAAAGCAAGACTATGGAACAATGAAAGAGATGTTTGAGCAGATATCTGATAGATATGGTGTAGTAAATAAAATAATTTCAGTTCCAAACCACCCTAGGAATGATGAGGAAATAGTATCACTATATGAGAGTCAAATCACAAAAAAAACCAAATTGATAATGGTATGTCATATGATAAATATTACGGGTCAGATATTACCAATTAAAAAAATATGTGAAATGGCACACAGTCACGGAGTTGAAGTAATGGTTGATGGCGCTCACTGTGTAGGTATGTTTGACTTTTCAATTGATGATTTTAACTGTGACTACTATGGTTCTAGTCTTCATAAATGGTTAGCAACTCCACTTGGAGCTGGGTTACTTTATGTAAATAAAAACAAAACTCATAGAATCTGGCCACTGCTTGCAAATGGCAACACGGATAAAACAGATATTAGAAGACTTAATCATATCGGTACCCATCCTGTTCATACGGATCTTGCGATATCTAATTCTATTGATTATTTGAATTGGATAGGCATTAAAAGAAAAGAGGAGAGAATGAGATTTCTACAAAGATATTGGTCAGATAAACTTAGGAATGTTGAAAACGTAATTGTAAATACACCTGAGGATATTACTAGAAGTTGTGGTATTGGAAATGTTGGAATTACAAACATGTCACCATCAGAGATGGCAAAAACTTTAATGGACAAGTATAAAATATTTACAGTTGCTATTGATTATGCAAACGTAAGGGGTTGTAGAATAAGCCCTAACATTTTTACTACTACTGATGAGCTGGACAGGTTTGTAGATGCCGTAAAAAAAATGGCAACATAATAATCTTTATTAAATTTGTAAACCTATGACTCAAACTCTACTTATGGATTTTGATTGGACAACAGCATTAGTTCGATTTTCAATTAATACAATTTTTATTGCTTCAATGATATTTATTATTTCAAGACAAACTGTTTTGAAAAGATTCTCATTTACGTTTATGATGATAAGTTTAATTGTGTTCTTTTTGTGTTACACATTAAAAAACTTTGATCTTAACTTAGGAATGGCACTAGGACTTTTTGCAATTTTTGGTATAATTAGGTATAGGACTTTGCCACTTCAAACGGAAGAAATGACATACCTTTTTGTTACGATAGGAGTTGCTGTTATAAATGCATTATCTGAGGACTTTTTGACAGTTAATGAATTGATAATAATTAACATTACTATAATACTATTTATACTTTTTGGAGAAATTATATTAAAAAAATTATCATATGGAAACTTATCCCACCCTTTAGATGAAGATATAAATAGAAGAGTAATAATTCAGTTAGAATATAACAGTAATATTCAAGATTCAATTAATAAGGAGATAAAGAACTATGAGAAAAATTTAGATATTAAAATAAAATCTTTTAAGATTTTTAAAATCGATAAAAAACTTAATACTGCTACTATTCATGTATATTATTAATTCCAAAAAAATAGTCTATATACTATTTACCGTGTTCTTTTTTTTAAGCTCGATTTATTCCCAGGATAATGATTTTAGAGGTTGGTCAGAAATTGAATATAATCTTGATATAGATGAGAGCATATCTTTAGCATTTAGTCAGCACTTTAGATTAAAGGAAGATCTTAATACTGTAGACAGCTATATTACTGAATCTGAAATTACATACTCTCCACAAAAAAAAATAAAACTATCAGGGCAATTGAGATATTATTATAGAAATGATAATTCAGGAGGTGTCCAGGGGTTTGAAAACTTATACAGGTATCGTTTTGCAATTGAAAAAAAGTTCAACACAAACTATTTGAACTTTGATTTAAGAGTTGCATATCAAAATAGAGTTTCTTTAGATAGGAAAGATAGATTTAAAAAGAGACTACGTATTAGACCTTCAGCTGAAATTAAAATAAAAGATTGGACTAATAAGCCAAAACTATTTTATGAATATTTTGATGAAATTCGGGGAAAAGATCAAAAAGCTCACAGATATGGTATCAGCTTCAAAAAAAATCTTAAACAAAACCAAAGTTTCACGTTACGTTATTTTTTTCAGAAATATGATGAAGCATCTAACTTAGATTATAATAACAATGTGATTTCTCTAAAATATAGTTTTAATTAAACTGTTCTCTTAAAACTATAAAGTATATATGAAAAACCTCAGTTATAGTAATCTTAAGGAAAAAGTTAAAAAGGCAAACAAAAAGGAATTCATTGCACTTCTAGCTATACTTTGGTGGATACCAGGTGGATCTTTATGGTGCACTGCAGCTATCTGGATAAGATATTCAATTAGAATCAAAAATTTTTTTGGCTTTAAGCAATAGGAATTGTCACTTTTTATATTCCACTATTTAAATTGATTTAACTCCCTTTTAACTTATAAATCTTTCAACAGTCGAAACTTTTTAATTTCTTTGAGTTCTAAATTAAATGATGCAAAAAACCATTCGAGTAATATTCCTGTTATTTAGTATAATTTGTTTTCCTCAGCAAACCATTATTGAACTAGAAAAAACACCTGACTCTGAATTCATTTTAGATGGAATTTTATCAGACGACGAACTCCAAAATGCTAAAGTAATTGACATTATTTATGAGCATGAACCAGGGTACAATACATCACCTTCATACGAAACAATAACTTATTTAACATATACGGATACCTTTCTATATGTTGGATTCAAAGCATATAGAGATGAAGTAAAGGCTGACATTCATCCTAGAGATAGTAGGTCATTATTTGAAGATGATTTTGCAAATATTCATTTAGACACCTATGGTGATGCTCGTAATAATATTGGCTTAACATCAAACTTATTTGGAAGTCAAGCGGATGGTATTAGAATTGATACAAATGATTGGAGTATGGGTAGTGGTTCAGGATGGAGCCAGGATGCTAATTTTGATTATCAGACTTTAGGAAGATATACAGATTTTGGTTATGAGGTAGAATTTATTATTCCCTTCTCTTCAATCCCTTTTCCAAATGGTAAAAATCAAAGTTGGAAAATTAAGGTTAGTACAAACTATAGAGATAATACTAAGCAGGGAGTGACTGCAAGGGTATATAGTAGTAGGATTGATAGAGACAATACGTGCGTTTTGTGCCAAAATGACCATACTATTGTAATGAATGATATTAAAATCGATAAAGTATTTAACATCTTACCATATGTAAGTACCAATGTTATTGGAAATAGAGATAAATATTATGATAGAGTTAATTATGATACACCAGAAATAAACTATGGTATTGGACTTAATCTTGACTTAAGTAAAAACTTATCTTTTGAGGCAACTTTAAATCCTGATTTTTCTCAAGTGGAGGCTGATGTGACAAAGATTGACGTAAACTCACCAACTGCAATTAATTATCCAGAACAAAGACCTTTTTTTAATAAAGGGATTGATATATTTAATTATTCCTTGGATGTTTTTTACTCAAGGTCGATAAATAATCCTTCTTTTGCATCTAAAATTCTAAATCAAGGAAGAAAATCCAGATTTTATATTTTATCTGCAATTGATAAGGATTCACCTTATCTAGTTCCTACTCATTATGAATCATTTTCTGGACTAGGTGGTAAAAGTTTTAATAATGTAATTAGATATGAACATTTTATAGATCAAAATACTCGTTTAGGAGGTTTGATATCGAACAGGATTTATGATCAAGGAGATGCATATGGTAATTTAGTTGGACTTAATGGGATTATTAATTTTAGCCAAAGCTGGAAACTTCGTTTTGAATACTTTAATAATACAAATAAAGAGCCAGTTGCTGATTGGATTGATTCAAACAAGTCGTTTGATAAGTACACGGTTAAACTTGATGGAGAAAAATTTTCAGGTCATGCTTTTTACTCTGAGTTAAGAAGAGAGACTCTGAACTGGAGATCATTCGTAAGATATACAAATATATCACCGACGTTCAGATCAGATCTAGGATTTATAACACAAAATGATGTAAAAAAGTATGAGCTTTGGCATGGCTATTATGCATATCCAGACACTGAGTTATTGAAAAATTACCGATTAAGTGCAAAATATGATAGAGAATATGATTATAACAACAATCTTAAAATGTCAGCTATCCAAGCTTACGTTACTTTTCTTACGATTTTTAACACTAATGTTTTCTATAATTATGAGTATGATTTTTATAACTCACATTTAGTGTCTGAGTTTAAGGATTATATAAATCATTACTCTAGGCTAAGTTCTAGGCCCTTTGAATTTATTGATATTCAAATGTCATATGCCTGGGGAAAGGATATAGCATATAGGGAAGAGATTCCCCAGCTTGGTATCAGATCTAATTTAGACTTTAAAATTGCAGCTAATATTAATAACAATTTTAGAGTAACACCGAGTATTAACTTTGAGAAATTAAAAAAAATTAATTCAAATGAATATTTCTTTGATGGTTATATTGCTAGACTTGATTTAAGATACCAGTTTAATACCGAATTGAATTTTAGAATAATTTCTGAGTATAATGAATTTACAGATAAATTCTTTGTTCAGCCATTAATTTCATGGAGACCAAATCCAGATACAATTTTTTACTTTGGAGGAAATCAAAATTATATAGATAATTTTGTTGATTATAATTCACCAAATTATAGAGTTAGTAAGACACAACTATTTTTAAAATTCCAGTATTTAATTAAATCATAATTTTATAATAAACACTAAAGCCTGAGACTGTATTTATGAAAAATTTTTTGTTAATTATTTTCTCGATTTATTTTTCAATCTCCTTAGGTCAAGAGAAAATTTTAGTTTTAAATAAGATAGATGAAAGTAAATTTAGTATAGATGGTGTAATTTCAGATGAAGAAATTCAGGGTGCTAAAGTTCTTGAAATTCTTTACGAAGAAACACCAAGTTTCAATACAGTTCCGTCAAAAAAAACTGTTGGATATTTAACCTATTCTGATAAATTCTTATACGTTGCCATTAAAGCATATAGAGACAATGTTGTGGCTCCTGTAACAACTAGAGATAATAGTGCTATTTGGACAGGTGATTTAGCTGGTTTTGCAATTGACACTTTTGAAGATGCTAGAAACCATCTAATTATTGTATCAAACCCTTCCGGCAGCCCTTTTGATGCTATAAGAATGCCTGGTAGAGGTTTTGGTAATGAATTTAACATTAATGTTGATGTTAATTATGATTTTACCTCTGCAGGTAGCATAACTGACTATGGATATCAGATAGAGTTTCTTGTTCCATTCTCAGAATTGCCATTCCCGAATGGAAAAGACCAATCATGGAAATTTAAAATTTTTAGCGCATATAATGATGATAAAGATGAGGGAGTCCAGGTTAGAGCAGGATCAAGTAAATCTAACAGAGATACAAGTTGTCAATTGTGTTTATTGGACCATACTATTGTAATGAATGATATTGAAATAGAAAAAAAACTTGATTTTTTACCTTACGTTAGTTCTAATGTCTCTGGTATTAGAGAGAAATATTACGATAGAGTCAATTATGATACACCTCAATTAAATTATGGGATAGGATTTAATTATGAATTAAATAAAAACCTATCAATTGAGGGTACTATAAATCCTGATTTTTCTCAAGTTGAGTCAGATGCAACCAAGATTGATATTAACTCAGTAACTGCTTTAAATTATCCTGAGAAAAGACCATTTTTTTTAAGAGGAATTGATGCAATGGATTATTCTACAAATGTTTTTTATTCAAGATCAATAAATAATCCTTCATTTGCATCCAAAATAATTAATCAGGGTAGAAAATCTAGATTGTATGTTTTGAATTCAATTGACGAAGAGACGCCTTATCTTGTGCCAACTCAATTTGAATCATTCTCAGGTGTTGGAGGTAAAAGTTTCAGCAATATAATTAGATACCAAAACTTTATTAATTCTAACTCACAATTTGGAGTTCTAGCGTCAAATAGATTCTATGAGGGGGATGCCTATGGAAATTTATTCGGAATTGATGGGCTTTTTAATTTTTCAGACATATGGAGTTTCGAAGTTGAATTGTTTTTAAATTCAAATAAGGAGCCGATGGCTGATTGGATTAATTCTGACAAAACTTTTGGAAGTTCTACTGTAAAACTTGATGGGGAAAAAATAAATGGAAATGCTATCTATGCTCAATTAAGAAGAGACACTGAGACCTGGAGAACTTTTATTGAATATTCGCAAATGTCAGATGGTTTTAGATCAGATCTTGGATTTATAACAACAAACAATGAAAAAAAATATACTATTTGGCATAGCTTTCATCAATATCCAAATAAAGATTTAATAAAAGACTACAGGATATCACTTAGACAAGATTTTGATTATGATTATTCACATAATATTGCAAGATCAAATTTTCAAACTTATATATCTGTACTAACAGTTTTAAATACTAGGATAACCCACAACTATGAATATAACTTTGTAAAGTCTCATCTTGAGTTTCAATTTAAAGACTTCATAAATCATTGGATAAGAATGGAATCAAGACCAACAAATTTTTTGACTTTTAATGTGTTCTACAAGTTTGGGAAAGATATAGCATATCGAATAGAGACACCTAAATTAGGTTTTACAAATGATGTAAGATTTGGTGCACAAATATCAATTAATGACAATTTTAGAATATCTCCAAACATTAATTATTCTTCTATTAAAAAACTTGACTCTGATGAATATTACTTTAAAGGTTATATAGGAAGGCTTGATATACGTTATCAATTTACAAACTTTCTTGATCTAAGACTTATATCCGAGTACAATGATTTCTCTGAACAGTTTTTCTTTCAACCCCTAATTTCCTGGAGGCCCAATCCTGATACGATTTTCTATCTTGGAGGTAATCAAAACTATATTGATAGGTTCACTGATTATAATTCTCCACACTACAGGGTAAATAAGACTCAATTATTTTTAAAATTTCAATATTTATTTAAATAACTTATTGGACTATAGTCTGTTATCATAAGTATTTCAAATATGTTATTAAATACTCTTATAATCAATAATTTTTATTACTTTTAGAAGTAACTATTAACCAATGACAATTAATTCAAAAAGTATCTTTCTTAGAAGAGTCCACGAAGCCTATTTATTAAAAAAAATAACGAAAAGGACTGCTACACATTTTAAGTCTGTGTATAACAAGTTTGATGTTAAGAAAAAATCTGAAGCCGATGAAAAAGCTGATGAACTTCTTGCTGAATTAATTTCAGAATCCGTTATTAAGCAAAGAAGATAATTATCTTATTGCCCAACATTCAATTTCAACCTTAGCTCCAAGAGCAAGCCCAGACCCTGCAAAAGCACTTCTAGATGGTCTTTTATCTTCAGTAAAGAATTTTTTGTACTCTTCACTCATTGCTGCCCATTCTGAAATATCTGAAAGCATGCAAGTGCATTTGAAAACTTTATCCATCGAGCTTCCAAGCGCAAGTAATATTCTCTCAATGTTTTTCATGGTTTGTTTAGTTTCTTCTTTGATCCCACCAGGAACAACTTTTGTATTGCCAGGTAAATTACCAACTTGTCCTGCTACATAGATTACATTATTGACAATCGTTGCATCAGAAAATGGAAAATCTAGTTGCTTGGTGTTGTCGGAAGTATAGTAATCTATTTTAGTTTCAAGATTAGTGTATGTATTGTTTGTCTTTGTGCTTACGCATGACGTGAAGAAAAATAAAAGAAGAATAATAATTTTTTTCATTGATTTAAACTTTGAGAAGCAAAGGTTCCACTTTTTTTTTACAATTGCTAATTATAAATCTAAATATGTATTATTTAATGTATCATTAATACATATTAATAAATATTATATATAAATAATATATAGCATTTAATATAAAAAAATGATATTTACATGTATAATATGTATGATATTAAATTAAAAATAATTTAAGTTTTATTAAAAATTAATACATGTTAAAAAAGATACATTATTTATATCTGTTTATGTTATATCTTTGATAATTAAATAATTACAATGAAAAATTCAATATTACTTATGTTCACAATAACTCTTTTGTTGAGTTCTTGTGATACAAATACACCAGAAAGAAATATAGGTTTTGTTACTGGTGATAACTCAGAACTTCAATGGCATCTTGGAACTCAGGAAGCTATAGATGTTGTTACTTCAGTTGATGCTTTATGGAAAAACCAAGACTATGAAGGTATGAGGGAGTTTTTTGCAGATAGTGTAAAAGTCCTAAGACCTAATGGTACTTATACTAATTCATTTGATTCTTTTATCGAGTCTTTAAGTGATGGTTCAAATGTAACTTGGTCATACGACTATGCTTTTTCTGTAGATCTTGATCCTGAAGTTGGTGGTGAACATGTTCAAGCAGGTTTCTCTGTTACTTATCCAGGGACTAATGATTCAGATGAGAGAATTGATTATCAACATGAGAGTTATTATATAGTTGACGGTAAGATTATAACACTTAACCAATATTATATAAGAAATGTTCAACAAGATTAATTGTTGAAAATTTGTAGATAACTATTATGTCTATAATTAATTAAGACTATAATTAATTAATAAATTGACTATGTCTAAATAATTGGTTAATAGTCTTAGACGTGTCATCCTATGACAAAATAAAAAAACCCTCAAGAAAGCTCTTGAGGGTTTTTAATTAACCATAAACCAATTTATGTTCGCCGAAGCCAACAAGTAAATCTATTAAGATTTTTCAAATTTGGATATTATGGTTATTAATAATTATTAACATTTTTATTCAAATGTCTCTAATACACTATTATAACTACCGAATTCTGTAGCTTCTATTACTTTTCCATCTTCATTGAAAGTTAATACAGCGTAACTTTTAACTTTAGCTGTTTTACCAGTATTTGAGTTTTTCATACTCCATGTACCATACATTCTGATATTATTTGGCCCTGACATAGCTTGTGAAATAGGATAGGTGTTACCTCCCCAATAACCAACATCTGTTCCAGGCAGTCCTGAGCCTTCTTCAAATGAAACATCCTCAAAATTTTCGATCCAGAATTGAACACTTTCTTTAAGTACGTCAATACCAACCGTAGACCCATCTGGTCCATTCCATTTAATTGAGTCAGCCATCATGGATATAACTTTATCAGGGTTACCTTCCATGTAACCTGCAACCCAAGTATTTTTAATTGTTTGAACATTTTTTTCAAATGTTTCAGAATTTGCATCGTTAGCTACTGGAGCCTCACACGAAACAAATAGTATTATTGTAATTAGTAGTAATTTTTTCATTATAAAGTATTTTGTTATTCTCAAAAATAAAAAAACCCCTGTAAAACAGGGGTTTTATAATTTAAATAATTTAATTTACTTAATAGGATCTACATCATAGGCCTCAACAAACTTAGTTCTGTCATAGAAACCAGCATTCCAACCTATCTTGTTATCATCAGTAAAGAAAAGTATATTATGGTAAGGAACTGTAATTGAAGTATCATCATTTGAAAATGTCTGACCTCCCCAACTAAGAAGAACTTTAAAATCTTCTCCAGATTCATTCGTACCTTCAAGTGCTAAATAATTTGTTCCTTCTTCTCTTGTAATATCCCATATTGAAGTAGTTGTTGCAAGCATTTGGCCAATAGCCTCTTTACCTTCAACATTTACTCCGTTTGGAAAACTCCATGAAGCTTCATCTGCATAAAAATTTAAAACTGAGTCAACATCATCAGAGTTCATTGCTTCATACATAGCATCAGCAATTGCTACTAATTCTGTATCATCAATTACAGTAGGAAGATCTGAATTAGCTTCCTCATTAGTAGTTTCGCAACCTATAATTGCAAAACTTAAAATTAGTGTTAAAAATATTTTTTTCATTAGTTAATTGATTTTAGGTTAAACCTAAATATAGTAATTAATTGAATATCAAGTTAATCTGAACCTCAATTTCATTATTTATTTTTTGGAGCAAAAGAGAAGGTCGTTCAACATTAAAGTCTGAAAGGTTAATAGTGAACTTACCTGTTAATGTAATATTATCATTTTCAGCTGATTTATCTAAGAGAACATTTAAATCTTTTTCAATGCCATGAAAAGAAATAGTACCTGACACATTAACTACATTTAATGAGTCAATTATTTCCAAGGACCTGAAAACTATATTGGGAATTCTTAGTGCATCTAAAACTCTGAAAGAATTACTATCAAGGCTTGAATTCCCACTTTTAAAATCTTTTACTTTAGCTATAACTCCAATTTTTGAAATTTGATTATCGTTAAGTTCAATTAAACCAGAAATATTCTCATTTGTTGCATCCCAATTATGGAGAAAGTGTGTGCCAGAATAACTAATTGATGAAATTGAATTGTCAATTCTTAGAATTTCTTGAGAAGATAAAATGTTTAAAGAAAGAACAAATATGAAAACTAATTTTTTCATTAAAAATCAAGTATAATTGTAATCATGGCAAGAGTATAGCTTGCTACTGCAGTATATGCTGCTGTTTTATGAATTTCTCGATACTTATCTGCTTCATGTTGTTTATCTGAGTATATATTAGTTACTATCATAGCTGGTACATGAACATTTGCTAAAATTTTATGAAGCCTAATATTATTTAATCCTTCCTTATCTCTACTTACGAGTGGAGGAGGAGTAAATAGAGATAATCCAGCTCCAGTGAAATATGATGCAGTTACAATTTTACCAAGGGTTTTGTGTTGATTATAAACGCTATAATCACCATTATAAAGTTTACCTCCAAGTATACCTTGATAAATCATACCAGCAAAAGTAATGTAACCTATGATCTGGTGTGCTTTTAGCATTTTTTCTCTAACTATAAGTTCCTTTTCTCTATTTTCTACAGTAAGATTTGAAATACCAGTCTTTCTAAATAAACCCTTTTCACCCCAAAGGATTTTCTGAGTAAAAATCATTTTTTCAGGCAGGAGACTCGGTTTCTCTGTATTTATAAGATTCTCAAATTCTTCAGTAAAATCTTGAGCAAAGCAATTAACACTTAGGATTAAAGCCAATAGCCCGAATAAAATTTTCTTCTTAATTTGAAGCATTTAACTTGTAGTTATAGTTAAGCTGTCTCCAGCAAGAGAGGTTGAATACGTTTTCAAATCTCCTGATGTTGCAGCTGAACCACAATTTACAATATTATTTCCATCGATACCAAACTTGTTGCCATGAGACCCACATGTAAACTCTTGGTTTGAATATGACCAATCATTTTTGGTTCCACTATGAGGACAACAGTTATCGAAGGCTCTAAATTCTGAACTTGATATTTTTAATAGTAAGACACCTACTGATGTTAGATTTATAAAATCACCAGGGTTAGAAAGGCTGCTAAAATTTGAGTTTGTTAGATCTATTGTTATATTGTTTCCACTTGATACAATTCCACTGCTAGTTTGAGTACCACCTCCACTTGCATTACCGCTACTAATATCATCAGGGACGATGTTTGAATTATTAGAGCTATATGAAGATGACTCATCATCAGACTTTGAACATGCTTGAATATAGGAAAGCCCAAAAAAAGCGAAAGTTATTGTTGGGCATGTATTCTTTAAAAATTTTCTTCTTTCCATAATATATCGGCAAATCTAATGTGTATATTTAGGAAAAAACTACATATTAAAGATTTTAGTATTCTTTTAACTATATATAAATGAACAGAATTAATGTAGATAAAAACATCAAAGTTGCAGAAACTCTTCCTTCAGATTTTTACAAATCAAACAAAGTATTTGGGGAACTAAAAGAAAAAGTTTTCTACAAATCATGGCAATTTATTGAGCATAAATCTGTTTTGCCAGTCAATTCAAATGTATATCCGTTTGAATTTATGAAAGATTATATAGAGGAACCATTAATTCTAATAAAAGATGAAAAGCAAAATTTTAAATGTTTAACTAATGTTTGCACACACAGAGCAAATATAATAGTAAACGATCGATGCAATTTGACTGACTTAAGATGTATGTATCATGGTAGAAAATTTCATTTAAATGGAAAATTTAAATCTATGCCTGAGTTTGAGGATGCTAAAAATTTCCCGCGGGACAATGATAATTTAAAGGAATTCTCCATAAGTAATTTTGGTCCATTTCTTTTTGTGGGTCTAGAACCTAAATATGATATTCAAAAGATATTTGATGAAATCTCGCTTAGAGTAAGCTTC
Organism: uncultured Bacteroidota bacterium; assembly: GCA_902594745.1. Taxonomy (GTDB): domain Bacteria; phylum Bacteroidota; class Bacteroidia; order Flavobacteriales; family Flavobacteriaceae; genus Marisimplicoccus. The sequence goes on along the minus strand of CACJNF010000004.1, from coordinate 41,358 downwards.
ATACCCCTTGATAATCTTCAATATAGAGGAGACTTATCTAAAGATTATATTGTTAATTCTCACTGGGCACTTTATTGTGATAATTATCTGGAAGGATTTCATATCCCATTTGTGCATAATGACTTAAATAGTGTACTTGATTATGGAGATTATGATACAGAAATTTATGATAATTATAATTTACAAGTCGGCTATGCTAAGAAAGGAGAAGAAATTTTTGAAATTCCTAAATCACATATTGACTTTGGAAAAAATGTTGCAGCATACTATTACTGGCTATATCCTAATATTATGCTTAATTTTTATCCATGGGGTTTATCAATTAATATTGTAAAACCCATTAATATTAAAAAAACAAAAGTTCAATTTTTATCATATGTATATGATGAATCAAAACTAGATTTGGGAGCAGGTGCTTCGTTAGACAAGGTTGAAAGAGAAGATGAATTTGTTGTAGAGGGTGTTCAAAAAGGTATTAACTCAAAATTTTATAAAGCTGGTAGGTTCTCCCCTTCTAAAGAAAAAGGAGTTCATCATTTTCACACTTTATTATCAAACTCATATAACTCATGATTATGAAAAAATATTTATTAATTTATTTACTTACTATTAACTTCTTAACTGCACAAAATTATGAAGTAGATAAAGATAGAATTATAGACTTATTTGAAAATTTAAAAAAATTTGGAGTCAATGAAAATCAAGGAAATGATAGGGTAGCATTCAGCGACTTTGACATTAATGCAAGAGTATATATCTCTGAAAAATTAGAAAAAATAGGCGCTATAGTTTATACAGATTTTGCAGGCAATCTTATAGCAAAATATAATCCTTACAGTAGTAATCTTAAGCCTATCTCATTCGGTTCTCATATTGATGCTGTTCCAAATGGGGGACATTATGATGGTCCTGTTGGAGTTATATCAGCAATTGAAGTACTCCAAAAAATTGATTCTGATAAAATAATATTGGATCACCCACTTGAGTTAATAGTTTTTTCAAATGAAGAGGGTGGAGTATTTGGAAGTAGAGCTTTAGCAGGTAAAATTGATGAGAATACCTTGAAAGTAGTTACAGCATCAGGTTTTACAAACGGAGAAGGAGTTAACAGAATAGGAGGAAATACTGAAAGAATTTTTGAAGTTAAAAGAGATAACGGTGATATTCATGCATTTCTTGAAATTCATATTGAGCAAGGAAATAACTTATATGGAAGTAACACTGATATAGGAATTGTTGAGGGAATTGTTGGACTAAAATGGTGGGATGTTACTGTGAATGGATTATCAAATCATGCGGGAACCACTCCTATGAACCAAAGACAAGATGCCATGATAGCTGCTGCAAAATTTGTTCTAATGGTTAATGAAACAGTCAACTCTTATGATGGAACTCAAGTTGGAACTGTAGGAAGAATTTCAGCTGAACCAGGTGTTCCGAATGTCATTCCAGGAACTGTAAAGCTTAGTCTAGAATTAAGGGATTTAAGCTCAAAAAAAATTTCTATGATTTATGAAAAAATTCTGGAGAATACAAAAAATATTGAAGAGGATACAAAAACAACCTTCTCATTTAGTCCAATTGATGCAACAGGAGACCCAGCTTTAATGGATACAAGAATAACTAAAATTATAGGAGAGGTATCAGATGATCTTGGATATAGTTCATTATTTATGCCAAGTGGAGCTGGTCATGATGCTCAAAATATGGCTATTTTTGCTCCTACTGCAATGATATTTACTCCAAGTAAAGATGGTATAAGTCATAATCCAAAAGAATATACAGATTTTGATATGATTAAAAGAGCAACTGATGTTCTCCTTAATACTATTATTAAAATTGATAAACTAGACTTAGACTAATTTTTAATTATATCAGAAATTATTTTTTCAGAGTGGTCACGAGAATTTTCAATGAACCATTTATTAGTTTTAAGCCCACCACAAATTACCCCTGCTAAATAGACTCCATTTACATTTGTCTCCATAGTATCTTCATTATACTCTGGAGTTTTAAACTCATCAACATTGATATTTACTCCAAGTTTTTGAAGTATCTCGTAATTAGGTTGATAGCCTGTCATAGCTAATACAAAGTCATTGTCTATCTCAGTTATGCCTTTAGGTGATTTAATAATTATAGACTTCTCTTTAATCTCTTTTATTTCAGATTCGTAGTGTGCTTTTATCTCTCCACTTTCAATTCGATTAACTATATCAGGTCTAACCCAATATTTTATATTTTCCCCAATTTTTTTTTCCCTTATAATCATTGTAACACTATTTGCACCCTTTCTATAAGTATCAAGAGCAACATCAACAGCTGAATTACCAGCTCCAACTATTGCAATATTCATTTTATAATAAGGATGAGATTCATTATAATAATGTAGTACCTTACTAAGCTCTTCCCCAGGAATATTTAATAGATATGGAATATCATAAAATCCAGTACATATGATAATTCTCTTTGATTTAATAATTCCATTTTGAGTATTTAACTCAAAATTTGAAGTTTTATTTTTTATATCTAATACTTCGTTGTATAAATCAAGATTAAGACTCCATGAATCACAAACTCTTCTATAATATTCTAACGCTTCAGTTCTTGTGGGCTTAACATTATGTGAGATAAATGGAATATCTCCAATCTCTAGTTTATCGGAAGTAGAAAAAAAAGTGGTATTGATAGGATAGTTATAAATTGAATTAACAAGCATTCCTTTATCAATTATTATATAATCTAAATTATTTTTTTTTGCTTCGATTCCACAAGCTAGACCAATTGGTCCAGCACCGATAATTATTAAGTCTTTCATAATATAAGTATGGACAAATTTATTTAATTTTGCTTACTAATTTTAATTTCTACCATTGAATAATTTAGTAATAATTGGGCATCCAGATAAAAATTCTTTTTGCCACAATGGAATCTTTAAAACTATATCAAAGATTCTTGATGACCATCCAAATCAAAAAGTTAAGACTGTTGATTTATATGAAGATAAACTTCATAGAGATAAAAAAGAATTAATTGAAAAATATAAGGACCTTGTAACTTGGTCAGATAGGATATACTTTATTTCTCCAGTTTGGTGGTTTAGACTAACTCCAAAGATGGAAACATTTTTTGATGAAGTGTTTACACCTGGTTTTGCATATGAGTTTGTAAATATCACTAAGACATATGCCTATCCCAGATCATTTCTTAAAAAGAAAAAAATAAGATGTTATCTTACTCATGGTGCTCCCTCTCTTCCAGTTAAAACTATATATCTAAACTCAGTTAAACTTAGGCTGGTACTTGGAGTATTTACTTTTGTATTTGGTTGGGGCGGTAATTGGAGTAATACTAAGCAATTCTGGTCAGTACCATTTGTATCAGAAAAGAAAAGAATGAAATATCTTAGAGTAGTTGAAAAAGATTTAAGAAGAGATTGTAAAAAATGATTCGAAGAGCTGAGTTTAGCATTGATAAAAAAGAAAGATATTCACTCAAGAGAGAATGGGATAAATCCAAAAATAAAATTTTATATATAATGCTTAACCCATCTTTGGCTGATGATAAAAATGATGATCCAACAATTCGAAGACTTATAAGTTTTACAAAAAAATATAATTATGGCGGGTTCTTAGTAGGTAATATTTTTACTACAATTACACCAAACCCAAAAGAGATTGATAAGTCTAAAGGGATATCAGTTAAAAACTTTGAAAAGCTATTAAAATTAATTAATAAGGTTGATCAAATAGTTTATGCATGGGGAGATAATATTGAAGAACCTCAACTTTTAAAAGAACTAGTTTTAAACCCTAAATGTTTTGGAAAAAACCTTAATGGATCTCCAAAGCATCCACTTTATCTTCCATCTGAGACAAAGCTCATCAATTTTAGATAAATTATCTATTCGTTAACTGTAATTATACCAATCATACTTGGATGGTATTCACAGATGTAATAGTATGTCCCACTTTCTAGAGAAGTCCAGCTTATAGTGGCATTTTCAGCACCATTATTTGAGACACCTTCAATTAAGTTATCTGCCCCAAACCCTCCGTTAGAGTTTTTTATCAAGAAAAAGGGATGACCACTAGCAGCAACATTAAAGTTAATTGTATCTCCTTTGTTAATTGTTATATTTGGATCATTTCCATTCACAGCTCCATTTAAATCTGTACCTGATAATATATAATTTGAAGAGCTTTGTGCTGAAACTGAGATAGAGTAAGTAGAGCTTGATTCAGTAGAGCTTGTTTCAGTAGAGCTTGATTCAGTAGAGCTTGATTCAGTAGAGCTTGTTTCGGTAGAGCTTGATTCAGTAGAGCTTGTTTCGGTAGATCTTGATTCGGTAGAGCTTGTTTCATTAGAGCTTGAAGCAGGAGTCGAAGTTGAAGTAGAGCTTGAAGCAGGAGATGTTGTTGAAGATGAATTACCGTAACTAGATGTCGTTGGATTATATGAAATTGATGATCCTTGTGTGACTTCTCTAGGTCCATAATCATCTTTTGAACATGATATTAATAGCAATAATGATGAGAAAACTAATATAGTCTTAGCGCTTTGCATAATTTTTTGACAATATTAATTTTAAAAGATGAATAAATTTTATAACGAACTGTTAAATACTCTTGAAAGTCTTAATTAAATAATTCTAATTCTTCGAATTTTTTAACTAAAAAGTCAGAATATCTAATAAAGCCAAGATCTGTAAAGTGAACTGCATCAACTGTTCCCTCAAAATCATTTCCTAGAGCACTTTGGGTCTCTAGATATATAATATTGTTATACCCGCTATTAATCATTTTATCATATTGAGTTTTTAATGCATTATTCATTTCACTAGTCCCGGTAATTGCATTTTTGTCCAATGCGGTAAGAGGGGATGTAAATAAATCAACTAGGATTATAGGTGTATCAGGATCTTTAGCTCTAATAGTATCGATTAACGGAATAGTATTGCTTGAAACCAGATCAGGAGGATACATGTTAGGCATACATTCTATTATATAAAAAATTGGGTTTGAATTGGATATTAACTTAGCTATTGACTGCTCCATCCTTCCATTACCACTAAATCCAAAATTAATGACATCTCGATTAAGCTTTCTGGATATTATATTAGTGTGAGCCATTCCAGGTCTTGACGCACATGCGCCTTGAGTAATACTTGTCCCATAAAAAATTATTGGTTTTTTATCATTCCTATCAGGTCTCTTTACATAACTTAAACTATCCACTCCAATTTCAATGTTATTTATACCATCATATAGTGGAAGGAATAACTTGTATTCTCTTAACTCATTATCCATATTTTCAACAAGTTTATATTCATTGCTAAAGCCTACAGGTACTCCAGTATTAATATACTGCCACTCATCATTTTTCTTAAAATATAAGTCAACCCCTTTAATTCCAGTATCTGGCATATGATCCATACTGAAATTGTTGAGTACTTCCCATTTTGCAGTTATTACAGATGAGTTAGATAGGAACCTGATTGATAATCCAGATGAATGTTTTGATAAATCCCAAACTGGTTGTCTAACTATTTCTTTATATGAAGCTGGTAACCTATCATATCTGTTTTCTTTTAAAGAGTCATGAATAAAGGTGCCTTCTAAAAGAAATGATTCTTCTCCATAATATTTAATGTTATTAAAATCACATGAGTATAATATGTTATTACAAGTTTTTTCTTGACATCCAATAAAAAACGTAAATGATAGATAAAGAAATATTCTTTTCACTTTCTAATTTCTTTGACTAATTGATAAATTTTATCATTTGATCAGCAATTAGTTTATTCCCCTGTCCATTAAGATGAACACCGTCAGTAGTTAAGATTCCAGCTGCATCATTATTTAGGTTATTTTCAGCTAAATAATCCATGAAAATTTTTCTAAGATCAAGTAATTCTGTTTCGTATTCATTTGATAGTTTTCGTACAACATCAGAAAATGTATCAAGATCACCATTCATCTTTTCCATCGTTTCAACATTTTTAAATTGATTACCAAGCTCAAAATCTCCAGTATTTTCACCAATCACAGTTGGAGTACATAAAACTATTTTTGAGCCTAAGGACTTTATGTCGGATATAATTGCTCTTAACCCTTTTTCATATAAATCAATATCAGAGCCAGTACCAAAATCATACTTATGCCATACATCATTTATGCCAATATATATAAATACTAAATCTGGATTTAGATCTAAAACATCTGATTTATATCTTGTAAGAAGATCAGAAACTTTATTTCCACTTATACCCTTTCCAATAAGTTCAAATTTATCCTCGCTTAAGTTCTGTCTAATTAGACTAATAAATCCATCCTCAAAATCTTCCGCTTGCTGAGTAATGGAATCACCTAAGAAAACAATTTTTGAAGGTTGACTATCATTCATGTTTTCACAACTAGTAATTAATAATGATATAATTAAAAATATAATTTTTCTCATTACTAAAGCTCTCTGATTTTAATATTCCTGAATCTAACATCCCATCCATGGTCTTGAAGACCAATTTTACCACTTTTATATTTTCCAAAAAAAGGAGCATATGTGAAATATGGATGATCTGGGTCTAAATCCTTGTAATATTCATCATCACTAAATTTTGATCTTGAGACTAATTTATCCCACTCTGGACCAAACAGAGGAAAAGAATATACAAATTGTCCATTAAATGTTATTGAACCCTCGTTTTTAGTATGATCTACTTTAAGTAAAAGATGATTCCATTCACCATGAGGATTGTATTTAATTTTTCCAATAGGCTTCATATCATAAAGTGCAGGAGCTTGATGATATTGAGTGTTTGGACAACAAAAATTTTCATTATCTAAAACCTGAATTTCTGGACCAGTTTTCCATGGTGCATTTACTTCTGGAATTTCATTTACCTTGAAGAAAACACCACTGTTTCCTCCTTTAGGAACTTTCCATTCAATTGATAATTCAAAGTTTGTAAAAGATTTATCTGTAACTATATCATTACCCCAACTTTTATTATCATTGTTTGATTTGAGAACTATTTCCCCATTTTCGATATACCAGGCATCACTCATCTTATCCTTATTATACTGATGCCATCCATTAAATGTTTTTCCATCAAAAAGATATGTCCACTCAGAATTTTGTGAAAAACTAAATGAACTTATAAGCAAAAAAAATAAAATTGATTTTTTCATAATTTCTAAGTTAACAAAAGAAAATAAATAAATAAAAATGATAACCTAAACAGCAATCATAATATAGCTTATGGCTTAAGACCTTTTTATACTCCTAATTAATTGTTTTGAGCACATATATCCAGGTGTACCAGCTACACTTCCACATGGAAAACTTCCTGCTCCACAATAAAAAATATTTTCATATCCATAGTATGAATAAAAATTATCCTTTTTACTACTAAATGTCCTTTTTTCAAAATTCTGATTCCCAGTTAAAGTTATATGATCAATATTTCCTTCTGGGAATAAAAAAGTTTCATTTAAATCCATTGGAGTCAAAAACTTTGAGAAGACTAAATCTTGAGGATTTTCAATATGAGGCATTACTGTTGAAATTATTTTTTCTTTTACTTTATCCAAGCTTAATGCATTCTTGTTATAGCTTAGATTTTTCGTGAAGAATATCAGTTTATCAAAATCTTCATTGTTATCCATCTTTCTTTGAGCACTACCCTCAGGATAGATTTGGATAAATCCTGGAAAATAATCATCTAAATCTTTTAGTGCATTTTGACTTGCTTCTTCAAAGCTATTTAATGTATCAACGGAGAAAATAAATCTAAAGGAATCTGAATAATTATTTGAATCTTTCCACCTAACATGGTTCTTGAAAAAAGCTGTTACTTTTCCACTTGTTCCAATTAAGTCAAGATTAATATCATTTTTAAAACCTTTTAAAAATCTTGATGGAGTTACTGGATCTGTTGCAAAAATTAACTGATCATAATTTAATTTAAAGTCTCTATTTCCTTTGGAGATTGAGATAGAGTTTTTGTCATGATCAACCTCCTGAATGTTTGATTCTAAGTAAAATTTTACACCAAGATCTTGATTAATTTTAGTCAAATTTTCAGTTATTTTCCAAATACCAGTTCTAACAAATCCCCAGTATCCATCATATACTGACCCTGAATCCATCAGTGGAATAGTGAATGCTGTTCCAGGATCATATATTGAAGCAGGCCCACTTTCTATTACAGTCATCCCCATGTATAATTTTGTTTTTTCAGAAGAAAAATAATGATCAAGTAAGTCTTTTGCATTTCCAGTAATCCAAAGTCTTGTTAACTCCTTACCTAAATAATCCTTTGCTAGATCAATGGATGGACTTGTACCATTTTTATATAATTCTTGAATGAATTTAATTACTTTATTCTCATCATTCCGGAAATCATTAACCTTTCCAGTCTCTCCCCATTTTACTCTAAGTTCTTCTTCCAGTTTAACATGATCTTGATATATTTTAGTCGAACTTTCTTTATCATTAAAGTAGACAAGCTTTGGATTTTTTGGGTAATAACCTTGAACTAATTTACTGAGACCGGTTTCTTTAAAAATAAAATCTGGCATCATGCCGAGTACTGTAGCCCCATAAGCAAAATCAATTTTTTTATTTCCAATTTCAATGGTATCTTTTATACAAGCTCCTCCTGTTTGATGTTTTTTTTCAATTAAACTAACATCAAAACCATTCTTTGCAAGATAGTTTGCAGCAACTAATCCATTTATACCTGCCCCAACGATTATAACTTTATTCATAATTATAAACTAATATATTAATATTTAGTATCTATATAAATCAAAAAAGGAGATCATATGATCTCCTTTTAGAAATGAAAATAATAGAAGTTATTATCTCATTGAAAAATCTGCATAGGCACCAGTTCCATGTTCTGCTATATCTAAACCTTGTGTCTCCTCCTCATCTGAGACTCTAAGTCCCATTATTGCTTTGACTCCAAGAGCAATTATAATAGTACAGATTACACAAAAAGCTCCCACAATTCCAACACTTGCAAGTTGAACCATAAATTGATCGAAACTAGCAGATGCTCCAAATATACCTACAGCTAAAGTTCCCCAGATTCCAGCGAATAAGTGGACAGGTATTGCACCTACTGGGTCATCAAGCTTATATTTATCTAATAATGCAACACCTAGAACTACAATTACACCTCCAATTGCTCCGATTATTATTGCTTCTGTAGGACCCATCTGATCTGCACCAGCTGTTATTCCGACTAAACCTCCAAGTACACCGTTCATAAACATTGTCAAATCAAGATTTTTATATAAAAATCCAGAAAATAATGCTGCACCAAGGCCTCCAGCTGCTGCTGCAAGACATGTTGTTACAAGAACAAGAGAGGTATTTGCTGGATCAGCAGATAATACTGATCCTCCATTAAATCCAAACCATCCCAACCAAAGTATAAGAACTCCAGCCGCTGATAATGGTATGTTAGAACCTGGAATAGCTAAGGCTTTTCCATCACTATCGAATTTTCCTTTTCTCGCTCCTAAAAGATATATAATGACTAATGCTCCCCATCCACCAACAGAATGAACTAATGTAGATCCAGCAAAATCATAAAATCCTACTTCATCTGTTAAAGTGGAAAGAAACCCAGATCCCCACTGCCATGATCCTACAATTGGATAAACAATTGTGACATATAATAATACAATTAGCATAAACGAATTAATTTTTATTCTCTCCGCAACTGCTCCAGAAATTATTGTTCCTGCTGTTGCTGCAAACATTCCTTGGAATAAGAAATCAGTCCAATAAGTGTAACCTTCACTATATGAAAGATCTGCAGCTGCAGCTGCATCTAAACCAGCTCCAGCAAAACCAAGTACACCGCCAAATGCTCCTATTATATTAAAATCTCCTGGATACATTAAATTAAAGCCAATGAAACAATAAGTTATCAGCCCCATTGTAATTATAAAGAAGTTTTTGAATAAAATATTAATTGTATTCTTCTGTCTTGTAAGTCCGATTTCTAAAAATGAAAATCCGAGATGCATAAAAAACACTAATGCTGCACATAGCATCATCCACACATTATTTGTTGTAAGTAATTCCATAATTTTTAATTAAATGATTTATTTCCTTTTTCTCCTGTTCTAATTCTGTAAGCTTCTTCGCATGGTAAAATAAAAATCTTACCATCACCTACGTTACCTGTAGCACCAGATTTAATTATGGCATCTACAGTAGCATCTACAAAAGAGTCTGATACAACAATTGATAAATATCTTCTTTGAATATCCTTTGTGCTGTAGGTAATTCCTCTGTAAACCTTTCCTATTTTTTCATTTCCAACACCAGTGACATCCCAGTAGCTGAAAAAGTAAACCTCTGCATCATGCAGAGCTTTAACGACTTCGTCAAATTTTGACTTTCTAATAATTGCTTCTATTTTTTTCATAATGTTCTAATTTAAAAACTAATTCCAAAAACTAAAAAAGCTGCTTCAGCTTCTGGATTTAGAATAAATGATCCGAATACCGGAAGAGAGAATGAGTCTGAAATTTGCAGTTCTTTGGAACCGCTAAAAGACATATTTACAATTCCACTACCACCATTAGCATACCATGCATCTCCTTGATCATCTCCATAACCTATTGCAATATCAACTGGTCCTGCAGCAAATCCTAATTCTACATATAATGCCTCTACTTCAGTAAAATATCCAGCCAATAAATCAACCCCCATGATAGATGTTGACCCACTTATTTCAGTATAGTCTCCTTGAAAGAAACCATATTCTCCGTCACTATATACTCCACCTTCACCAGGGAAAGTATAGTTGGTAACTGTTAATGCTAGTGGACCAAAATCATAACTTATGTAAGCGTCTAATTCATTTCCACCCCCTTGAGCTGTTGTTGGGAAGCTTCCCCAAATACCAGCCTCTAAATTTCCAGATCCAAGAGTCATATATGGCTGAATGTGAGCTCCTGATCCAAATTGTGTACCTCTCCAGACATAAGAACTTACAAGGTCTGCACCAAAGTCTTGCGAATAAGAAATATTCGTAGATAAAAATGCAATCAATGAGAAAACCCCAATTCTTAAAGTTCTAGATAAGTGTAATTTAAATTGTTTCATAATTTCAAATTATTTGATTAAACGAATCAAATCTATATTATACTTAGTCCAAATAATTTTAATTAATAAGGAATTATTACATTTTTATGAAAATGATATTTTGATATAAGATTTTTTTAAAAAAAAGAAATTTGAGTAGTTCTTTTTTTGGGATTCTTTAAAATTCAGATTTAATCTCTGTAACGAATTTCAAACAATATTTCATTTCTTCTATTGTAGAATTTTGTTGGAGCATCGTATGAAAGCACATAGAAGTCACTAATTATCTCAAGCCCATTATTGTCAAGAATAGATTTGAGTTCATTTCTGTGTTTTTGAATTTTATTAGCATTTGAGTAACCTGAGTATCTAATTGCAGCAAAATATCTTGGATTAGAAATATAGGCTTCTACGTCTCTGTCGTTCGGCATTGGAAGATCCTTTGATAAATATTTTTTTGGAAGAACAAACTCCATAGTTTTATTTTGGTCGTACATATAAACAGGAGTTGTCATAGCAATCTCTTCGTTTTCTTGATTATTGCCAGTAATGTACCTAAAGAGTTTGCCAAAATTATTATTTCTGTTCTGTTCGGCAGAAACCTTTATCATAGCAGCACTAGGATAAAATCTTATTTCAGCATTATCAATTTGATCTACTACTCGATATTCTTGTGTCTCATATTTTTGCGCCATAAGCATTGATGAGTTTAAAAATATAATTGTAATTAAAAAATTAAATATAGAGATTGTATTATTCATACGACAAATATAAATAGTCATGTAACATAAATAACTTATCAAATGTGGTTTAGGATATTCTTAACATCTATCTTTACTAGGCTGCCTGATTAATATTTTGTAATAAAGTCTTCTTTCAAGATCTCCCTAAAATATTTTAGAAATAAATCACAATTTGATTTGCTAAATATAATGGGAGGTTTAATTTTAATTACATTATTGAATGGCCCATCAATACTAGAAAGAACTCCAAAGTCCTTTAACCTATTTATAATATATTGAGTTTCCTGCTTTAATGGTTTATCATTATCACCAAGAAATTCAATACCTAGGAAGAGTCCTTGACCTCTTACATCTGCAATAATTCTATTATCTTTTGCCAGCTTTTTTAGTTCTTTTTTAAAATAGTCCCCAACAACTTTAGCATTTTTCTGAAGATTATTTTTCTTAACAGTTTTAAGAACTTCTAAGGCGATTGAACATGATACAGGATTCCCTCCAAATGTGTTAAAAAACTCCATTCCATTTGCAAAACTCTCGGCAATTTCTTTGGTGCAAACAACTACTCCAACTGGATGTCCATTTCCAATAGGCTTTCCTATTGTAATAATATCAGGCATAACGTTGTGTTCTTGAAAACCCCAAAAAGTTTTACCCATTCTTCCTAATCCTACCTGAACCTCATCTGATATACAAATACCCCCATTTTTCCTAACTTCTTTGTAAGCTTTTTTTAAAAATCCTTTCGGCAGTTCTACTTGACCTCCACAACTTATAATTGGTTCTATTATAAATCCACCAAGCCCTCTTTTCTTTCGTTTAATTTTTTTTATTTGTTTTCTTACTTCATCAACATATTTGTCGTCTTTTTTATCTCCTTCATATTTTCCATTAAAATTATTTGGAATAGGGATTACATGAGTATTTTCAGGGGCTCCAATACCTCCTTTTCCATCAAATTTATAAGACGAAATGTCAACACATATGTTAGTGTTTCCATGATACCCATGTTGAGATACTATTATATCGTTATTTCCTGTATGAACTTTCATCATTCTTATTGCTAATTCGTTAGCTTCACTTCCTGAGTTAACATAATGAACAACATTTAATTCATTAGGTAGAGTGCTAAGTATTTCTTTTGTAAGATTGTTTATGTTTTCATGTAGATATCTAGAGTTAGTATTAAGAACTGACATTTGACTTTTACCTGCACCTACTACTTCTTCATTTTCATGCCCTACATGAGCTACATTATTTACGGTATCTAAATATTTCTTTCCTTTATGATCAATTAAATAAACCCCCTCTCCACGAACAATTCTAATAGGTTTATTGTAATGAAGTTTTAGACTCTTTCCTAAATGTTTTTTTCGATAATCTATTATTTGAGCATTAGTCTGATTTGTATTTGAGATTAGTCCCTTATTCTTAAACAGAATATTTGGATCTGGACATATATCTTTCCAAACATCTTCTTGTTTTGAATAACATACACCTGGATAATCAACTTTAAAGTTTAACATAGAGAGCATAATCTGAAAATGAAGATGAGGTGCCCAATTTCCATTCTCAGGATAATTTGCCACCTCTGCAATTATTTCTCCCCTCTTAACTTTTGAACCTACCTTATTCTTTAATACGCTATCTACAGAGTTATGTCCGTATAATGAGAAAAACTCTAAGTCCTCAACATTATGTTTTATGATTACTAGCCCCCCATATTCTTTATTCCCTTTGTCATTCACCGCAGCTATTATTTCACCATCATATATACTACTGACTTTTGTTCCAACTGGAACCCAAAAGTCTAGACCTAAGTGAATAGTCCGATTCTCCTCACCCTCATTACCAACTTTTTCATATGAATCTGAAGAATAGATTGATCTCGGTTCGAGATATCCACCAGAGATAATGTAATCAGGTATAGTCTTTTGTAGTTTTTCAATTTTAAATTGAAAAAAATCTAAATCCTCAATCTCATTTTTAGTACCTAACCAGTTACTGCCTATACTTAGGTCCAAGTTGTAAAGTTTTGTTTTATTTATTTCTGGTAATAGATCTCCAATTAAGAAGCTATTTTTTTTTGCCCACTTATCAAATTTCTTTTTACCAGGATGAGCATCTAGTGAACATGCTTTTCTAAATGAATAATATGCAAGCTCTGAATCAATTTCACTCCATTTATAAAGAAGATCCCATGCAGATTTTTCACTTATTAAAAGATACTTGTTATCAGGCTCTTTATATTTATTAATAGATGATTTGGTTACTGAAATAACTAGCCTCATAGCGATCAAATTATACAACAGTTTTAATTCATTGTCCTTAATCCTTCTATTTTGATTATATCCTTTTATTATATCTATACATCCAGAGAGAGGGTCATTCAGATTCATTATTCCATATGAACAAGTAATTGCAAGATCATTAATAGTCTGAGAAAACACTGAGTCACCAAAATCAATTACTGCTTTTACACTTGGGTTTAAAAAATCATTAGTAACAATAATATTATTATCATTAATATCGTTGTGAATAATTGACCTTTCAAGTTTTTGGTAGAGATGAAGATTATCTTTAAAATTTTGAATAAATTTTTTTAAAACCTTAAGTTTCTTTGGATCAAATTTATCTAAATGACTCTCTACCCATAATGATTTTGCAATATCCCAATCAATATCTCTATCAGCATATGGATGTTTAAAATCTTTCAATGATTTTGATAATTTAGAACATGAATATCCTAATTCATATCGTAATGACTCTGTTATTGGGTTAACGGAGCTCCATAATCTTCCATCTATCCAACTCATTAATCTTACAGATCTATTATATCCATGACTATCTTGAATAATAGATGATTTTTTTTTATCAGTTGAGAAAACTATTTTAGGCAATTCAATTTTTGAACTTTTATTTAGATGCTCTAATAATAGAATTTGATAGTCAATGTATTCTTGTTCAAAACTTGACCTAGATATTTTCAATAAATATTTTTTAGAAGTTTTTAGGACTACTTTGAAGTTAAAGTCAATCTCTCCTTCAAGCAATGAGATTTCTCCATCTAAATTATATATAGATTTTAAAATTTTTACAGCTTCTTTTATTGATATTTTGGATTTATCAAAGCTCATTAGACAAGAGAAAATTATTTTGTAAATTAATCAAATGGAATGGTATTTAAAAGTAATCAATTCTTATTTTGATTTTAAAGGAAGATCCAGAAGAATGGAGTATTGGATGTTTGTTTTTATCAATTCTCTTATTTCAATCTTCTGCCTGCTATTGGACAATATGCTAGGAACAACCTGGCCAATCGGATATGGACCTATTTATATAGGATATGGTCTTGCAGTGTTTATCCCAAGTTTAGCTGTAGCAATAAGAAGACTTCACGATGTAGGTAAATCTGGATGGTACTACTTACTTGTATTAATCCCAATAATCGGTGCTATTTGGCTTATAGTTCTATTTGTGACAGAAGGAGAGCAAGGCGAAAATCAATTTGGACCAAATCCAAAGAATGATAATTTTGAAAACAGAGATTTCTAAATCTTAAAATTATGGAGCTGGATTTGGTATTTTCTCGTTTACTAAATTAATCTCCGAGATAATTTCATCGGTTAGTTTTATATTAATACTATTTATGTTTTCTTTTAATTGATCCATTGTAGTAGCCCCTATAATATTACTCGTAACAAATGGTCTATCATTAACAAATGCAAGTGACATTTCTGTTAACGTCATATTATGTTTTTGCGATATTTCATAATACATATCAATCGCCTTAGCACAATTCTCATTACTGAATCTTGATAAATTTGGAAATAGCTTAAGCCTACTATCTTCTGGCATTTCACCATTTCTATATTTTCCAGAAAGCACGCCAAACCCTAGGGGTGAATATGCTAATAATCCAACGTTTTCTCTTTTACATATTTCTGCATTACCAACTTCAAAAAGTCTATTTAAAAGGGAATATGGATTTTGAATAGTTATCATTTTAGGTAACCCAATTTTAGAATATTCAATAAACTTCATGAATCCCCAAGGATTTTCATTTGATAAACCAACATGTCTTACTTTACCCTCATCAACTAGTTTTTTTAGTTTCTCCAAAATCTCTTTAAAGTTATCTTCCCATCCATCATTAGCATATGTAAAACCTCTTTTTCCAAAAAAGTTTGTCATTCTTTCTGGCCAGTGAAGTTGATATAAATCCAAGTAATCAGTTTTAAGTCTTTTTAAACTTCCATTTATAGCATCTTCAATTGAGTTTCCTTTAAATCCTGTTTTTCTAATATGAGCTGTGTAATCTCCAGGTCCAGCAATTTTTGAGGCTAATATGATTTTTTCTCTATTATTTCTTGATGATAACCAATTGCCAATTATTCTTTCAGTATCAGCATATCTCTCAGGAGTAGCAGGAACTGGATATAATTCTGCAGTATCAAAAAAGTTTACACCGTGCTCTAAACTATAATCCATTTGTTCAAAAGCTTCAGACTCAGAATTTTGTCTACCCCATGTCATAGTACCAAGACAAATTTTACTTACTTCAATATTTGTCCCAGGTAGTTTATTGTATTCCATTAATTAGTTTATTTTGACGAGAAGCCGCAAAATATAAAATTTTGAGTGGTTTCAAAAGGAGTTGTATGATTTATATATTCATAATCATTAATTGATAGATCTCCATCACAAAATAATTTTTCAAGAGAGTCTTTATCATACTGTGAAATATCTAAACCACTGCATTTTAATGGCCCTGATTTAGAGAAAGTACCAACAACAAAATTTTTGGAAAATTCATTAACTATTTTGACATATCTTTTGATTTCTGTCTTTTCAGTTAAAAAATGAAATACAGCTCGATCATGCCAAAAAGAGTATTGAATTTTTGGATTAAAATCATTTATATCACTAACAATCCAATTTACATTATCAGAATCTTTTCCTAATCTATCTTTAACCTTGTTGATAGCATTTTTAGAAATATCAAGTACAGATATATTTTTGTATCCGTTGTTAATCAGGTAGTCAACAAATTTACTCTCACCCCCACCAACATCAATGATGGGTGATGATTTATCAATATTAAATTTCTCAAGAAACTTGATTGATGTAACTGGAACTTCTTGTGTCCAAGACACTTCACTAGGACTCTTTTCTTTGTAAATTTTATCCCAATGAGATTTTGTTGACATATTTAAATTTACAAAAACTAGTTATAAAATATATGTAATTTGCGATACTTAAAGATATTTAAGTGAGCCAGAAAAAACTTCTTAGACAAATGGGACTTATGCTTGTTACAGCCACAGGTATATGTTCAATGATGGGTGCCTCAATAAATGTCATACCATTTATGATTCAAAAGAACGTTCCGGGAATTGGTCCATATGTAGTCCCAGCATTTTTATTTGCCGCAGTACCTGCAATCTTTGCTGCATACTCATATGCAATTTTATCCTCTTCAATGCCCAGAGCAGGTGGAAGCTATCTATATGCAAGCAGAGGACTTAGCCCATATCTTGGATTTATAGCAAGTTTTTCCCAATGGTTTGGATTGTCAATAGTTATAGGAGTCATTGCATATATTATTGTACCATTCATAAGAGACGTCTTTTATAATTTAGGCTTAATAAGTATTTCAGATTTTCTAGAAGTAGGATATGTAAGATTATCAATATCATTGATTTTAATATGGGTATTTGTATATGTAAATATTATTGGCGGAAAGCTTTATAGAAATACGTTAATTCCAATGTTATTCATAATGTTTGCTCTCGGTAGTATAGTTATTGTTTCGGGAGTATTATTTAATCAAGATGATTTTATTGAAGCAGTATTTGAAATTGAAAAAAGGGAAATAACTTCAATTCAATTTAAAAAGTTTGATTGGAGGGTTTTTCTAACTGCATCTACTTTACTTTTCTCAAGTTTTATTGGTTTCGATGCAATTGCTCAAACTGGAAATGAAGCAAAAAATCCAACTAAAAATATTCCTAGAGCAATATTACTGGCAATATTTATAGTTTCAATTTATTATATACTTTTTACCATATCTGTATATAATATTGTGCCATGGAACTTTGTAGCTGATGAATCATTAATTAAGGATATTACTGCACCAGGACTTTTAAGTTATGTTTTACCACCATTTTGGGGAATATTAATAATTCTCGGAGCAACAATTGCACTAATAAATGACTTGCCTGCAATGATTTTATCTGTATCAAGATTAATGTTTGCTTGGTCTAAAGACAAAATTTTTCCTAAGAAAGTTTCAAGTATTCATGAAAAGTATAATACTCCACATATATCAATATTTGTTGTTGGGGTCGTAGCAAGTGTTGGTTCAATAGGTTCTCACTTCGCAGGTGATTTTTTTCTTGGTATTGATATAATGGTAACCTCAATGATGATAAATTTTTTACTAATGTGTATTACTGTAATTACAATCGCTAAGGTTAACCCAACACTATATAAAGAAATCACAATATTTAAAAATAGAACACTTCAAAAAATTATTGGATACTTCGGCTCAGTGGTAATAGTTATTTTTTTAGTAATTCATACATATAAAGATTTGACATCAGAAGTGGATGCTTGGTATTTCCATTCAACATTCATATATCTAATTGTTATGACTTTAGCATCATTATGTTTTCTTATACGATGGATACAGATTAAAAGAAACAATAAGCATATTTTTAAATCTTTACCATCTGAGTAATGCAAGAAAGAATTAAAATATCAGATAAGCTTTCAGTTCCAAGAGTTTTGATAGGTCTATGGCAGATAGCTGATATGGAAAAAGATGGTAAAACATTAGATCCCAATATTACTTCCAAGTATATGAATTTATATGCTGAAAATGGATTTACTTCTTTTGATATGGCAGATCACTATGGGTCTAGTGAAATAATTGCAGGAGTTTTTAAAAATAATTACCAAAATAATTCTGATATAAATCTTTTCACTAAATGGGTGCCTGCCCCTGGAAAAATAGATAGAAAATTAACAAAGGCTGCTGTATTAAAATCTTTAAGTAGGATGAATCAACCTCAAATTGACCTTATGCAATTTCATGCTTGGCAATATTCTGACCCAAGCTGGATTGACGCTCTATTTTATCTTGATGAATTAAGACGTGAAGGACTAATTAAAAATATTGGGGTAACAAATTTTGATTCAGCACATTTAAGAATTGCATTATCTAGTGGAATTAAATTAGTTTCAAATCAAATATGTTATTCATTACTTGATAGAAGAGCAAGTGGAGAAATGTCAAAAATTTGTCAAGAATTTGGCATTAAATTATTTGCATTTGGAACTCTTGCTGGAGGATTTCTCTCAAAAAAATGGTTAGGTAAGAAAGAACCTAAAATTAGTGATGATCTAAACTGGTCTCAAATGAAATATAAAAGATTTATTGATGTCACAGGAGGATGGAAAAAATTTCAGAATCTCCTTGAAACTTTAGATGAATTATCAATAAAAAAAAATACTTCAATTTCAAATATTTCAAGTAGATATATTCTTGAAGATCCAAATGTTGCTTCAGTTATAATTGGAGCAAGATTAGGAGAAAGCGATCATATAAACGAGAACAAAAAAATATACGATGTTAATTTTAATGAAGAGGATAAGAAACTATTATCTAAATCATTAAATTTATTAGATGTAGTTCCAGGAGATTGTGGTGATGAGTATAGAAAGCCTCCATTTCTTACTGCATCTGGTGACTTAAGTCATCATTTAAGTTCAATGCCAAAAGTTTATGCAATTTCTAAAGTGACAAAAAAAAGAGAAAATATATCAAGTAATACTAGTTGGGAAGAAATGGCTAGTTATTCAAGGGCAGTTAAATATGGTAACAGAATAATTGTCTCAGGAACAACAGCTACTCATAACGAAAAGGTTATTGGTAAAAATGACCCTATTGCTCAAACAAACTTCATTATTGATAAGATAGAAGCAGCAGTTTCCTCGTTAGGTGGAAGTCTAAGTGATATTGTTAGAACAAGAATTTTTGTAAAAAACATGGATGATTGGAAAGATATTGCAGAAACTCATGGTAAAAGATTTAAAGAAATTAATCCTGCTAATACATTAGTTCAAGCTAATCTTGTGGGGGAAGATTATCTTGTGGAAATTGAAGCAGAAGCTATAATTGAGTAATATGTTTTCAATTAAAATAGATAATGATATAGTTAAAGAAATTAAAGAGGTTGAGATTTCAAATATTATTCCTCATGAGAAAGTTCTGATAGATAAAAAGGAAGTTTTAAAAGATAATTTAAAGTATAAAGATGATCAACTTATAATCTCAACAATCTTAATCTGCAGTCAGTCAAATATGATTATTGATGGTCATCATAGATATACTGCATTAAAAGAGCTAGGATATAAAAAAGCTCCAGTCACATTAGTTAATTATTTTTCTGATAAGATAATTACTAATGAGAAAGATAGCTTTTCAAAAAAAGAA
The DNA here is from genome assembly GCA_902594745.1 of uncultured Bacteroidota bacterium. Classification (GTDB taxonomy): domain Bacteria; phylum Bacteroidota; class Bacteroidia; order Flavobacteriales; family Flavobacteriaceae; genus Marisimplicoccus. Next base: position 21,006 of record CACJNF010000004.1, on the reverse strand, counting down.
ATTATATCAAACTCCAAAAAAGGAAATCTATATGAACCAAAGTCTACAAGACATTTAATTTTTTGCAACAATACAAAAAGTTGGCATCCTATTACTTTAATATCCTCTTGGTATCCCTTAAAAAATAAATAAGTTAGTTACCAATTCTTGAAAATAGCCAAGCTTCTTGAGAATTTGGCTTCATTACAACAAGTGTCTCTTTTCCAAGAAAATATTCTAAAGCATATTCTTCATTTGTATCAGTTCTGTAGACTAAAATTTTATCATTAATAAATTCTAAATTACCCTCAGCAAGCACTGAGAACTTATCACTTCTTGTAAAAGAATTATCTAGTTGAATTAATAATATTTCACTTTCATTATTTAGCCAATATCCGTAAATATTAGAAGGATTTTCAATAGCTGAATATGATAAAGAACTTATAAAAAGAGTTAAAGAAATAATGAAATTTTTCATGGTTTTTTTATGGGTTTAAATTTTGTGCAAAATTAAGAATTTTCCCATAAATTTTCATCGATATTTAGAACTAATTATCTATGTTTTAAGAAAAATAACAATTTTTAAATTTTAGCTTAACCATTATTTAATTTTAGAAAATTTTAACCCTGCATTCAACTCAAGCCTTTGCAGAATTTCACCACCCATTGCAGTTGAGGGTGTTAATAATCCATAAGAATTGTTTAAGGAATCTTTGGCAAGACAAACAGCGCTTTCAGCAAGCATTTTAGAAGTTGAACCGTATCCAGGATCTCTGTCTCCAGTAACTTTATAAATTGAAGTAATAGACTCATTAAATACATAGAATCTTATATTAAAGTAGCCAGATTCTCTTTCTTTTTTGTTTGGACCTTGGCCAGGATTAGGTGAAAGAATATTAAAAATTCTCTTCATAATTGATCCAGGCTTTGCAGCTAGAAAAATTAACGGTATGGATAATAAGACTCCTCTTACTCTACCCATAAATCCATCTCCAGTCAACACAGCTTCATCATATCTAAAATTTTTTCCGTAAGAATAATTTGATAGAGCATTAGATCTCCTCACAATTTTTGTATTAATTCCAGCCATCAAAAATGGAGCAATCCATTTTTTTATTTTTTTATCAAAAATTACAGAGTTCAAATCTCTTTTATCAGGCCCTTTTTTTTCTCCTTCTGGATTTAAACCATATGGGTTAATTAAATCCTTCCTAATCTCTTTATTTTTTGAAGCTTCGCTAATTATATTATTTATACTTGCATATGTACCACCACTATAACCTCCTTTTGCTCCAGCGACTCTCATACTAATTTGTAGGTCTTTCTTTAAAATATCTTTATAAATAAAGTATACACCCATATCTGAGGGTATTGAATCAAACCCGCAACTATTTACAATTTTTACTTGATTTGACTCTGCCTTCTTATGATATAAATCTATCATTTTTCTAATCCATTGAGACTCTCCAGCTAGATCACAATAATCAGTACCTGATTCTATACAAGACTTTACAATTAAAGATCCATATTTTGAATATGGCCCAACAGTCGAACAAATAACCTTTGTTCTCGTTGTAACTTTATTTAGTGATACCTCATCAAAACTATCTGCAATAAAAATTGGTATACTAGTATCTAGATAACTATCTCTCACAGATGTTAATTTGGCTTTATCTCTTCCGGCTATTGCCCATTTTAAATCTTTAGAATTATATTTTTGAAATAAATATTCAGCCACAAGCCGACCTGTAAATCCGGAAGCTCCCCATATTATAATATCAAACTCTCTTTTGTCTTGTGACATATTTTTATCTATTGGGGGTTAAATGAAACTTGGTTAAAATTAAAAGAATATTTACCTTCTGTAAACAAAATTTTAATAAATATAAAAAATGACTGCTTCATCTCAGAGAATATTATCATATATATACTTTATAATTGCAATTATTGCTTTAATATCCATAACAAAAAGAGTTATTGGACCTTTAGATTATGACATTGTAATTATTAATGGAGAAGTATTTGATGGTTCAGGAAGTGAATCAAAAATTCAAGATATTGGAATTATAGGAGATGAGATAATTAGGATTGGAAATATTGAATCAAATAATGCCTTAAAAATAATTGACGCTTCAGGTCTGGTAGTCTCACCTGGTTTTATTGATACACACGCTCACCTTGATCCAATGGATAATTTTATAAATCTCTCAGATGGCGAAAGTCACGTAAGGCAAGGTGTAACTACAAGTTTTGGAGGACCAGATGGAAGAGGAGTGCCATTGAAATATGGTTTTAAAGAATTCCTAGACTCTATTGAAAAAGTTGGAGTTGGCATGAATGTTGGATTTTTGACTGGTCATAATAAAATTAGAAGAGTAGTAATGAACTTGGAAAATAGGGATCCAACTGAAGGTGAATTGAATGAAATGAGGATGCTTGCAAGTAAGGCTATGGAGGAAGGTGCATTTGGTATTTCCACTGGGTTAAAGTATCTGCCTGGAAATTTTTCTAAAGTTGAAGAAGTGATTGAAATTTCTAAAGAAATATCAAAAATGGGAGGTATATATACTACTCATCTTAGAGATGAAGGATTAAAAATAATTGATGCTGTTAATGAAGCAATTCAAATTTCAAAAGAGGCTGATATAAATGTAGTCCTTACACATCATAAGGTTATTGGAAAGCCAATGTGGGGCAAAAGTGAAATGACTCTTTCCTTAGTTGATTCAGCAAGACAAAAAGGAATTAAAATTATGACAGATCAGTATCCATATAGTGCAAGTCACACAGGTATAAATGTATTAATTCCTACATGGGCCAGAGCTGGTGGTAGCGATGAATTTAAAAATAGAGTATCTGATGAAGAAACAAGAATAAAAATTGAGGAAGAAATAGTCTTTAATATTTTAAATGATAGAGGAGGAAATGATTTAAATAGAGTTCAATTCTCAAGAGTAAGTTGGAATCCAGATCTTGAAGGAAGGACTCTTAAAGATTGGGCATTAATGAAAGGTTTAGAACCTACTGTTGAAAATGGAGCTAAACTTGTAATTGAAGCTGAATTGAATGGAGGGGCAGGATGTATTTTTCATGCTATGGATGAATCAGATATTATAAATATAATGAAGTATCCTTATACTATGATTGCTTCAGATGGAAGATTGTCTGAGCCGGGAGTTGGGCACCCACATCCTAGAGCTTATGGAACCTTTCCCAGAGTTTTAGGAAAGTACGTAAGAGAAGATAAAGTTCTAGAATTAAGTGAAGCTATCTATAAAATGACACATCTTCCTGCAATCGCCTTTGGAATTAATGATAGGGGATTGATAAAAAAAGGTATGAAAGCAGATATAACGATTTTCGATAAAAACACAGTAAAAGATAATGCTACTTTCACATCACCTCATCAGTATCCAGATGGAATTAAGTATGTAATAGTAAATGGAAAGTTAGCAGTAGATAATTTTAATTTTATAGGACTTAAGGCAGGTGAAGTTTTAAGAAAAAATTTAAATCCTTAATTAGGAACCCACTCATAAAAATTAGACAAATCATTTATTTTAAAACCTGTTTTTGGATATAAATTATTACCTATTTTATTTGACTTTTCGGTTTCAAGCATCATCCCACATGCATTTGACTCTTTAACAAGTTCTTTTGCTTGATCAATTAATAGTTTTGAATATCCTTTACCTCTATGTTCACTATCAACAAATAAGTCATTTAAAAGCCAGTATTTGCTGACTCTTGTTGACGAAAATAAGGGATATAATTGTACAAAACCTGTTAGTATGTTATTGACTTCACATATAAATACTTTAGAATCTTTATTACTTAGTCGACTTTCAAGAAATTTTTTAGAAATATCAATATTTGATTCTTTTCCATAGAACATTCTATATGAATCAAAAAGTTTTGATAGTTGATCTAAATCTGATTTTTTTGCTTCTCTAATATTCATTCGTCTTTTATTTTGTTTTAATAAATTTATAAATTCTTATGAGTAAGTTAAAGTCATATATAATTGTAAGCTACATTTTGGGGTTAGTTTTCTTTTTAATCCACAACTTTGACTTTGAGTCATTTATTCTAATTGATCCTTTAATGCTTGTTTTAATTCTTAATGTACCTTCATTTATAGTTGGATCTTTATTTTATTTAATTAGAAAAAAATTATTTTGGATTTTCTACACTCTAATTTTTATAATTATAACTAGCTTATTCTTTGCTTGGTCTATAATTGAAATATACACCGGAGGAGATTGGGGTAAAATATTATAGATTAATCTAATTCTTTAACTCTAATATTTTTAAACTCAATAGGATGGCCTTCAGATTGAAGAGATATATATCCCTCTTTTAAAGGATCTCCAACTTTATCAGTAAAGTTTTCAGACAAGTATGTTCCTCCATAACGAATATTAGAGTATGACATTACTGTGTCTTTATCAACTATGTGGTGAACAATTGAATCAGAGAAAACAAGGAACTCAACACTCACCCACTCTTCAGTATGAATTGTTTTTGAAGTAGAGTTAACACAGTGCTGCATAGCTTGAGTTCCGTCTATGTCAACTTCAGTTCCAGGAGAACACATATTAAGTGTTGGTCTATCATTTACACCAGAGCCTCCAAGAAATTGTCCTTCTATACTTACTGGAAATCCTTGATCTATTAACATTTGATTTGGATGTTCTGAATGAAGCATCACGCCACTGTTCTTATAATTCCAGGCATCATTTTCATTTGTAAATAAATTAACATGTTTGCCATAAAATCTATAATCAAGTTTTAGATGATAATTTTTAAACTTCTTTTTAGTGTAAAAAATATGTCCAAAATTTCTATCAAATGAATCATAATCATCATATGTTACTTTGATAGTTCCATCACCAATTCTGAAAGTATTTTTATAATTATCATTTAATTCATAACCAGCTATTTTCATCTCCCAACCATCTAAACTTTTACCATCAAATAAACTAATCCATTCACTGGTGTCATCATTAGATTCACAGGATATAAGTATCAGAAAAACTAGAAGTGTTTTAAATATCTTTAATTGTAACATTAATCTAATTTAATTAATCTTTTAAAGATGATAAAATATTTGGAATTAATGATTAAGATTTAAGCGTTCGCTAATTGAACCATGAAATAGACCTTTGCAAACATAACTATAAGAAATATCACGAATAAAACTTCTGGATAGTATTCTTTGGGGATTTTTTTATACTTAAACACAATGCAAATGTAGATTTTAGTTTAATATTAAAATCCAAAATTTTTGTTAATTATATCACTTAAAGTCTATATATACTTCTATATGAATAAGTTTGTTGTATGAACAGATATGGTCAAATCAAAGATTTACTTCTAGGTGACTTAACTACATCAATTTTTGTTTTTGGAGTTATAGTAACCATACTTGTATTAATATCACTAATTTTATCTAATAGAGAAAAAATAAATTACGAAAAGGATTATTATGATCGTCACGGCTCATTTCCCAAATAATATATTATGAAAAATTTTTTAATTACAACTTTTCTATTGACTTCACTAAGTCTACACTCACAAGTACATATAGGTACTAGTGGTGCATATGATTTTGAAAACGAATACTCAAAACTAGGTATCGGTATTAACTATAAGTTAACGCCTAAAGTAACAGTTGGAGGAGGACTTATGATAACGCCATTTGATGTTGATGATGATTATGAAATAATGCTAAACGTTAAATATAATCTGGGAAGATTTGATGTTGCTGCTGGGTATATGTTCCATGAAATGCCAGACGATCACATGGGAATGCATATGGGCTCAATGCACAGCTCAAGTGAAAATCATAATGAGCCATATGTTGGGATAGCATATAAGCTCTTTAAAAATAAAAAACTTAAAATATTCTATAATCAGTCAGAGTCAATGAAAACAATAGGTATCATGACTCCAATATTTAACATTGGCAAAAAAAAGATGAACCATAACATGGACCAGTAGGACCATACTAGTTTTTCTGAGAAAACCATTTGTGATGACCAAAGTAATTGTTAGGAATAGGTCTTTTATTTTCTAGATACCAATTTAGTCCATTTACAACAGATTTAAGATATTTTCTTAATCTAGGTCTAATGAAGATTAGATATGCAAAAAGGTATATAATACTATTTTTATCACCATATATATGAGGATAAACAGTAATTTTTATGCTTGAGGTCCTGTCCCCTTGTAACTCCCATATAACTTTAGATTTTTTCCCTTTTTTTGTCCCAATATTTAACTTAAAACCAAAACCTTCATTCCATTCAAAAAAATCTCGATAAAGTATTACTCCATTTAAGTACTCTAAAGAGTCTTTCTTACTTTTATCATTCCATAATTGAGCCTCGTTTTTTTTACAAAATGGATGGAAAAGATTCAAGTGTTCTTTTTCTGCTAGTACAGACCAGACTGTATCTCTGTCAAAATTTAAGTTTAACTTATAGCTAATTGGTAAAATCATTTTAAATTATTTACAGGAATTAGCCAAAGATTTTTTCCTTCATCTATCATACCATTTATTTCATCCTTAACTACTCGATCAATTATTTTTAGTCCTTCATTTGCCATATTTTCAAAAGTATCCATTCCCTCATTTGGAAAATTTTGTCTAGTTCTATGAATATTAAATTTATTTGAAAATTCTCTTTTAAAAGCTATTTCTACTCCTGATTTTCCAATCATAAATCCAATTAGTCCACCCCAAGTAGAGGTTGGGTTATCAGAATCCCAACCAGAAAGAGTACCAATTTTAATTGTCTCTTTAAGATCTCCCTCACCAAAAAATAAACTTACAAGACTAGAAGCAAAGTTTATACCTGCTGCAAAACATCCATTACAATAAAGTTCCCTAGAAGTAATATCATAATCATCTTCTTGTTTAACCTGATACCTATTGTATATTGAATCTCTTGCACTTTCCCATTTAATATTCGAGTAATATAGACCTTTTACATAATCATACATTTTCGCTGGATACTCCTCATTATTAAGGGCTTTTCTAGACTCTTCAGCTAACCAAAAAATCTTATCCTTCATATCATTCATATGAATTGGCATAGATGCCAAAGAGTGCATGCGAATATAAAACTCTGAAATTTCTTTTGCTTCATCTCTTGCTGTGGTAGTAATTGGGAGTTCAGCCATTTTTATACTTATTTCCGGTCTAGTAGGTGAGAAAAGTCCGAAAATTTCGGTGGTTAGTTGAGCGTCAATCATTTCAAAATTTTCATTTAAAGAAGGATCACTCGTCTCAGGAGGAAGAATACCCTCGATCATTAAATCAAATGCTCTTTGATTTGAAACCCAAAGAAAATTTTCTTCTTCCTTCTTAATATGCTTTAACCAACCAGCTCTAATTTGACTTGGAGTAAGAATTGAAGTTTCATAAAAATTTAGAAGATATTGATACATATATTCAATATCGGTATCATCATCAGATCCCCATACTTCATCTATATCTTTAAGTACATAATCAATTTTTATATCAGATTTATCAATTGACTCATCTTCCCATATGCTCCTTTGGTCAGTTTTACCCCAATCATTTCTTGTATAAAAATCTCCTGTTTTTACGTCCCCAATATTACCAACTTTATCCATCTCAGTTATTAGACCAGTCCAATTTGCAATTAATTGTCCAAGCCAGAATCCATATAATTGATTGGCATATTTTTCTTTGGAAATCTCAATAACCTTATAATTGTGTTTTGAATTTATTTCACAAGAAAACATAGAGATAATAAAAAGGCAAATAAAAGTATTTCTTAGTTTCATAGAGTGAATAATCCAATTAGAATATAGGTGTAACATTAAATTGAATTATAAGAGTAATCATTATATAGAATATTCTTTTCATTTAATATATTTGAGCTTCCAATTAACAAAATTATGAGAAAATTACTACCACTTTTAATTTCAACGATATTTATATCATGTCAAACTTCAAACACAAACAATTTATGGCCTAATATTGAACCTTTACCTCTTAATGAAGATATTGAAAAACAAATTGATGAAATTATTCCTAAGCTTACTTTAGAGCAAAAAGTAGGTCAAGTTATTCAAGGTGATAGTGATTCTGTTACTCCTGAAGATGTTAAAAACTACAGACTTGGATCTGTTCTAAGTGGAGGTAACTCTGCTCCAGGACCCTTGCCTTATGCTGAAACAAAATCTTGGCTTGAAATGGCTGATAAATATTTTATGGCATCATTAGAAGATGATGATGTTGAAATAGCTATTCCAATTATTTGGGGAATAGATGCAGTCCATGGTCATGCAAATTTAAAAGGGGCTATAATTTTCCCACACAATATAGGTTTGGGTGCTACTAATAATCCAGATCTTATTGAAAAAATAGCAGAGATTACTGCTTATGAACTAACTGTTTCTGGACATGATTGGACATTTGCTCCAACACTTGCTGTTCCAAAAGATATTAGGTGGGGAAGAAGCTATGAAGGCTTTTCTGAAGATCCAAATATTGTAAAATCATATGGGGATAGAATTGTAATAGGTCTTCAAGGTCAGTTTGGTTCTGAAGAATTTATGGGTAATGGAAAAGTTATTTCTAGTGCTAAACATTTTCTAGCAGATGGAGCAACTGTAAATGGTGTAGACCAAGGTGATGCAATTATTAGTGAGAAAGAGTTAAGTGATGTTCATGCTGCTGGATATTATAGTTCAATACCAGCTGGTGTTCAAACCGTAATGGCTTCTTTTTCAAGTTGGAAAGGTAGAAAGCTACATGGAGATAAGGAGCTTTTAACAGATGTCTTAAAAGGCAAAATGGGATTTAATGGATTTATAGTTGGAGATTGGAATGGACACGGACAAGTACCTGGTTGTATCAATACAGATTGTCCCCAGTCTTTAAATGCAGGCTTAGATATGTATATGGCGCCAGATAGCTGGAAAGGATTGTATGAGAGTACACTAAAGCATGTAAAAGATGGGACAATATCAATGGAGAGATTAGATGATGCAGTTAGGAGAATTCTTAGAGTAAAACTTGCCTCTGGTATTTTTGAAAAGGGTCTGCCAAGTTCAAGAGTAAATGCAGGTGATGAATCTAAATTAGCGCTTCCTGAAAATAGAGAAATTGCAAGACAGGCTGTTAGAGAATCTATGGTGCTTTTAAAAAACAATAACCAAACTTTACCAATAGATCCATCAAAAAATATTTTGGTAATTGGAGATGGAGCTCAAAGAATTACAAAAGCAACTGGAGGTTGGACTCTTTCATGGCAAGGTAACAATCATTCAAATGATGAATTTCCGAATGCTACGTCAATTTTAGATGGAATAGAAGAAATAGTTAATAAGTCAGGCGGTAAGATGTTTTTTAGTCAAAATGGTGAGTTTAGCAACGAAGTTGATATTGTAGTTGCAGTTTATGGTGAAGATCCTTATGCCGAATTTCAAGGTGATAGAGAAAATCTTGATTTTGTCTCAAATGAATTTGACACTAAAATTTTAGAAAATTATAAGAATCAAGGAGTTCCAGTTGTTTCAGTATTTCTGTCAGGACGTCCAATGTGGACAAACCCAGAAATGAATAATTCAGATTCATTTATAGCAGCATGGCTGCCCGGAAGTGAGGGTGGAGGAATTGCAGATTTGTTGTTTAGAGTAGATCCAACTTATGATTTTACTGGCAGGCTATCTTTTAGTTGGCCCTCAAAAGCAATAGTTTCAGAAAATGATGAAAAATTATTTGAATTAGGATATGGGTTGAGTTATGATAGTAACTTAATTGTAGATTCGTTATCTGAGGATTCTGGACTTGAGGATTCTGGACTTGCATCTACTGGTCAATTTTACTCAAAAGGAGCTGTTGTCCCCCCATGGAAATTATGGTTGATTTCTGGTGATCTTGAAAAACAAATTGCAAGTTTCCCTACATCTGTTGGAGGTTTAATAATAAGTAAAACAGATCATTTAGCTCAGGAAGATGCATTAAGAATTAATTGGACTATGGGAGAGGAGACAAGATATTCACCTTCAGATGATGGTGATTATTTTAGAATTTCTACTGAACAGCCAGATAATATGACTCGTCAATCTAATGGGGCAATGAAACTTGCTTTCAATGCAAAATCACTTTCTGGTCCTAATGAAGTTATCAGAATTGGTCAATGTGACATTACATTAAATTGTAATAAGACTCTGGAGATTGAAATCGATAATGAGTGGACTGAATACTTAATTAGCCTTAAAGATTTTGAAAATCTTGGTATTGATATGTCTAGTATAACGTCTTCAATACTTATTAAGGCAAAGCCTGGAGTTGATATTGGAATAAGTAATATCCGTTTAGAATAGTAAACTTTAAATTGTTTTTGTAGATTTTGTTAAATTTAAGTATGAAAAAAATACTTTTTTTAGCAATTCTTATAACAGGTTGTGGTGGTGAAATCTATTATTTAGATAGCTATAACTACAATCAGTTAGGTGAGTCATCCTATGAAACTAAACAATTAGAATCACCTGAATTAGAGGGAGCTTCAATTGAGGCATATGAATTCATTGCCAATGAAATAATATCTGCCTATTCAAGATCATTAGCTTTGGACAATAGTCTTGGTGGTGTAGACAACGAAATAAAAGCATTGGAGTTCTTGAATCAAGCTATGTATAATTTTGAAATATACACAGTAAACAGAGAAAGAATGAAAATAAATGTTACTGATAAGGAATTTGACAGAAAATCAGAAATAAAAGACAGTATTCTCAATAAATCTAGAATCAAAAAAGAAGCTGAAAATTTAATTAGTTCTGAATGATAAAAAAGTTATTTTACTTTCTAATATTATTTGTCTTAATCTCATGCGACACAAGACTAACCACAAGTGAAATTGAAGAAGATTTAGGATCTAGTCTAATTGAGAGTATTTCAGAATACTATGATGTTAGTTATTCTGATTTTGATTTATTATCATTTGATCTAGTCCATGATGAAGGTAATAAGTATTCAGGTATATTAGAGACTGAATATGATGAAATGACCCAAACATTTAGTATTGAACTTTTATATGATGGAGAGACTTACTTATATGAATGGGAACTAATTGATGAAAAATAAAAATTCAAAACCTATATTTTTATTAATAATATAAAAAAAGCCCCTATCTAGGGGCTTTTATATTTTCATTATTCAGGAAGTTGAGAGGGGTTGAAGTAGTAATCTTCTCTTACTATCTCACCTTTATCGTTGAACGAATGTTGAATATGTTGCATTACTCTTTTTATATTTCCTGATTTTTTATTTTTCATTACAAAAACAGCCCAAGAAATTACAACAGCACCCTCACCATCATAATCAAGTACATCCGGGAAACCACTTTCCCTTATATCCATTAACTCATAAATCTCCATGTAATCATTAAATTGTTCAAACTCCTCCTCTAGTGATTTAAATTCATCAATTCCAGAGTTCATAACATTATAAAATCTAGTATTTTCAGTGTAATGTGATTTAATTTCATCTACATCACCTGTTTTGTATGCTTGATAAAGAAGTCTTACCTTAGTTACATATGGATGATCTTTATAGATCACACCATTCTTTTTGGTATCATAAGCATCCCAGTTCTTTTGCCAAAGAAATTCATCATCATTTACCCAAATAAATGCAATTTTATCTCCACTTTTATTCATTCTATATGTACCATATCTAGGCATATTTAAATCTAGACCTGTATTCATATCATAGCCTGTAAGCCACTCATAAGTTTTAACATCAACAACATCTTCTTGCTTATAATGAAGTACATCTGGATAAGCAGTGCCGTAGTGTTTAATTTCAAAATTTTTTATGTTTTTACTTAAGTAATTTGATGTTCCTAGAATCCAGTTAATCCCATTTGATTCTCTATTCCTAAGAGTTCTAACTTTAACATCATCTGTTACAAGCTCTCTTAACTTATCTAGATCACCTGAAACATAAGCCTCGTTAAATTGATTTACAACTTCAATTGCAGGATGTTTGATATAAATTTTTCCGTTAGCTTCCTTCTGAGAAAGAACAACACTTGAAGTTAAAATTGTTATTAGTAATAAAATTTTTTTCATGATTAATTAATTTTTAAAAAATAAAGTTAAATGTTTTTTTATTCAATTTATATTATGATCAAATTTTTGATTTAGATTTCATAATTTAGTTAGGATGAAAGTATGTGTTTATTGTTCCTCAAGTTCTAAAATTGATAAGATTTATTTTGAGGCAACTGAAAAATTAGCAAAAGAATTTATTAAAGAGAATGTTCAGGTTGTATATGGGGGAGGAGGCAATGGCCTTATGGGTCACCTTGCAGATATTATTATCGATAATGGAGGCAAGATTAAAGGGATTAGTCCAAAATTTATGCAAGATATAGAGTGGACTCATAAAAGACTAACTGATCTTGAAATAGTAACTACAATGCATGAAAGAAAAACTAAATTTTTAGAAAATATAGATGCTGTTGTTGCCCTACCTGGAGGTTGTGGAACTCTTGATGAACTTATTGAGGCGATAACATGGAAGAGATTGGGGATATTTACAAAACCTGTAGTAGTAATTAACACAAATGGATTCTATGATCCTCTTCAAGAAATGTTAGAAAGATGTGTTAGTCAAAATTTTATGGACAAGAGGCATTTAGAAATGTGGTCTATAGTTAAGGACCCAATCCAAGTTCTGCCTAAAATAAAAAATACAGCTGACTGGAATCAAGATGCCTTAAATTTTGCAAGAAATGAATAACTACAACAGTATGGTAAATGACCAGAAAAGAATTTGAAACTTATCTACACGACCAAAAACTATCTCCTGAATTACAAAAAGAATACTGGAGAGTATATGATAAAATAAACGAACCAGGCACACCCTTATCGTTTAGCCAGAGGGCAAATTTTCTTTTAGCGGAATTAAGAAAAATGAAAAATAAAAAACCCTTCAATTAAGAAGGGTTATATTGCTAGGCATCAGAGATTACTTTTACATTAACTGCATTTAAACCTTTTTTGCCTTCTATTAATTCAAACTCTACTTTGTCTCCTTCAGATATTCTGTCTATTAGGCCAGAAACATGAACGAAATGTTCGGTATCTGAATCAATCTCTTTAATAAAACCAAATCCTTTGGTTTCGTTAAAAAACTTTACAGTTCCTTGACTCATTAATTTAATTTGTGTAAATGTAAACTAATAAACTGCCATTACCTACTTTTTTCTTATTAAGTATCAATAAGTAAAAAATTATTGAGTTTTTCTTTTTTTCGTAAATTTATATATCGATTATTCCTAATCGACAACCCGTGTGGACTGGGTTCAATAATATAGTCGCGGGTGGAGAGAACGCACCCGAATCAATCGTTACATAAGTTTAACTTTAAAGTTTAGAATTATGAATGATAAGATTATGTTAGCTTTGGAACCAAACCAAGGCCACGCATTAGCCTTAAAAAAAGAAATTCAAAAACAACCTCGAGCTCAAAAGAGAGAATTAGAGGCTGTTGAGACTTTCTAATTTAAGATACCCCTGATTTTTCAGGGGTTTTTTTTTGATTAAATTAGCTATTGTATGTACTCAAACAATCAGCGTAAACTAATTCTTCAATTGAATAAAAAAAAGTTTCGTCTAACAAATAAACTTTTTGTTGCTGAGGGAAAAAAAGTAGTTAATGAGCTAATTAATGCAGGATGGTCATTTAAAATGTTATTTTCAACGGAGGATAACTTTCATAAAAATGCCGATATAATCAAGGATGAGGAAATGAAAAAAATTACTCATTTTAATACGCCAAGTCCTGTTTTAGGTGTATTTGAATTACCTGATGAAAAAAAAATCTTAGCAGAACCTACAACAATTGCTGTTGATGGAATTAGTGATCCCGGAAATTTAGGAACAATAATTCGTTTGTGTGATTGGTTTGGATTATCTGAATTATTTTGTAGCTATGACACAGTGGACTGTTTTAATCCAAAAGTTATTCAGGCTTCAGCTGGTTCAATAGTTAGGGTAAAATGTCATTATTTTAATGACTTGAGTAAATCTTTAGTGGCATTGAATAAACCAATCTTTGGGACTACCACAAAGGGTGACTCAATATACTCAACTAGACTAATGGAAAAAGCATCTTATGTCTTTGGAAGTGAAGCCAGTGGTATATCTGAATCATTATCATCTCAACTAAGTAGAGAACTTTCTATTCCAGAATTTAGGCTAGATGAGAATAAACCAGAAAGTTTAAATGTTGCTACGACAACTGCTATTTTTTTAAGTGAATTAAATAGAAATAAAAACAAACAATAAATGAAAAAATTGCATTTTCTGGTATTAATAGCAGTTATATCTTGCTCTAAGGATAAAGAAAATGATCAGAAGTGCATTGATGAATCTTTAATTGATGTTACATCTGCTTGTATAGAAATATATGATCCAGTCTGTGGTTGTAATGGTATTACATATCCAAACTCTTGTTATGCCACAACTTTTAATGGAGTTAAATCATTTACAAAAGGAGCTTGTGACTAAAGAAAAAACCCTTCAGTAGGTGAAGGGTTATATAATTTGTGTAATGTAGCGGTTAGCTTGCTCCCCCTCTTGGACTCGAACCAAGCCTATTACAAAATAACAGTACCATTTTTAAGGGATTCATAACATTAAAATACACTATTTTGGGGACTTACCAAAGAATTATTGTTTTTTTTATATATTTGTATAAGTAAGGTACAAGGTAAGGTACAAAACCAAGTACTATCATAAGGTAAGTTATGAGAGTAAGTTTATACAAAAAAAATAGAGTCAATAAGGCTAATCTTAACCCAATAATGTTTCAAGTAACATTAAGTAGGGGTATTCAAAAAAGGGTTACCACTCCAATAGCAGTTCAAGGCAAGTTTTACAATAATGGGCAAGTCTCTACAAAGCACCCAAACCATAATGATATTAATGTAGCCTTAAGGGAATTAAGGAATAAGGGAGAGGAAGCAGAACAACAGTTTATGGTAGGTAAACTTAATAATATGAGTGAGGTTGTAGCTTTCTTAAATGGTAGGCAGAATGCTGAAAGTGTTGATTCATTCTTACATACAATATTAAAGCCAGATATATCAGTTGCTAATTATGATGACAATAGGCATTGTTTAAGTGGGTTCAAAAAGTTAATGGGAATAAAAGGAGACCTAATGTTTAATGAAGTTACTAATCAACTGTATGCAAGGTTTCACTCCATAGCTAAAAAGGAAATAGAGCAAGGTATTAAGAGTTCCAAGACAGTAAAGAAGTATGGGCAGTCAGTACTTTATATATGCAGACAAGCATACTACTATGAGCAAAGAAAAGAGCAAGTCAATATATATAAGAAGTATTTAAAGTTTCCTAAAGTAGAGAAAGAACCAGTCTATCATACTTGGCAAGAATTAGAGTTTGCAATTAAGAATACATATACACTTGAACAGTGGCAGAGTTGTGCTTTATGGTTAATGATGTTTGGTTTAAGAGGTATCAATAATGTAGATATAGTCAATATTTCTGATAAGCTACTAAAGGAATTAAAAGAGGTAAGAGGTAAGGAAAAATTAGTATCAGTAGAGAATAAGGACTTTAATAGAGAGTTGTATTTAGACTATAAAAGAAGTAAGACTGGAGTACCAATGATTATTAGTGTATTCCCACCAATATTGACTCTTATAAAGTATTTAAAGAATAGTGTTGTCTATACTCACATAGATAAGAGATGTAAGAATAGAAGTATTATAAGAGGGTTAGAAGATAGGTTGAACATATTTGAATATGATAGTAGAAACCAAAAGAAGTTCCATAGACAATTATTTAAACAAAGGCAGAATAAGTTCAAACCATTGAGTACTGATAACATAGAGTTCAAAAATGCAAGGAGTACATTCTTTCAAGTTGCTCAAGGTTTATATTCAACTTTAGATACAAAGATTTTAGTAGGTCATAAGATGACAGATGTTACTGAAGCATATGCAAGTGTTAGACAAGCAGATGTTATTAGGAAGATGAATAAGCAACATTTAGAGGTGCTAAAGAAGTACAACTATGAGAAACTTGTTAGAACATTAGTAAAGCAATTATATAAACTTGTAGGAGAGGATAAAGCACCTAATTGGGTATTAGCAAATGCTCTTGCAGATAATAAGTATATGCTTACAATAGCAGTTGATGAGCAAGGTAATATTAGGGACAATGTATATACTGCAGTTAAAATAGAGGACAAGTATTACAAGTACTTTAAGAACCAAAAAGAGATAGAAGTAGAGTTACCAGAATTTACACCACCAGAATTTATAGAGACTGAAACTGGAGAGATAACATTTAGTAAACAAGAGTTTGAAGTAATGGGATTAGAGGAGTATGCTCAATGGGAAAGCCAGTTAGAAATAGGGCAAAAATTGGTAGATGAATTGTTAGAAGAAGAGAAGAAATTAAAGCTAATTTATAGGGCAGAAAGTACTACCAAGAAAGGTGTAAAGAAAGTGTCTTAAATAGGCTTAAAATAGCCTTATAAAGGCTGATTATCATTAGGAATAGACTTAATATCTGTATTTAGATATTTTGATGTAAAATGAATGTTTTAGGGTAGTAGTTATCTACTTAAAAAAAATCAACCAGTATTGTAAATTCCACCCTCTCCAGTTAGTAGCCAACCAAAGATTATAAATGCAAGAATTATTACAAAGTAAGTAAGGTTACCTCTCTTCTTAAAGTATTCACTTTTGCTTATCCAGTCAACTATGAATACAAAGCCTAAACCAATAAATACAAATTCTAAAAACTGTCTCATAAGGTACATTTAAGGTACAAAATAGATTCAAAAAAAAATGTAACTGCTTGATAATTACAGCAACTCACATTCCTTGTTGAAAACTTTCTTATTTAATCTAACACATTGTAAACCAATAAGTTATATGTAAAAGTATGTATATGGTAACCATATGAATATACAACACATATAAAAAAAGGTTGTTATAGTATTATATACTTATACACCCCCTTGCCCAAAAGTGAGGGAATGTATAAAAAAGAGCCTTTAGGTTAAGGGGTATTTAGGTACCAATATTCCTACTGGATTATCTATAACTGAAGTAAAATTAAATAGTAATTAAATGGATATAATTAAACATAGTAACCCTAATATATTTAGAGAAGCTAATCCATATGGTAAGTGGTTACATAATACATTCAACTGGACTCACTTTGCAACCTTAAGACCATACTGGAAGATATATGAACATACTGGAGAGAAGTTTATGAATAACCTCAAAAAGTATAAAGCAATACAGAGTGTATTCTATGTCATAGAACCAGATGAAGTAAACTGGAAGAACTATCATATACATATGCTAATACATAGTAATCTATATATGGATAAAGAGATATTTAGAAAGTGTTTACATAGCACTAAAGCAAGTAAACTTATTAATGACTTTCAAGAAGTAAAGAATAATGAAGCAGTATCACATTACTGCAGTAAAAGGATAGGTAAGGGAGCTTTAGCATACAATTTCTATAACAGAGATATAGAGCTTTAGTTAATAATATGTATAACAAATAAAAAAAAATACCATTGTAGTATTATATAGTTATGAAACATCTAAAGAATTGTATAACCAAAATTTAAATAATTATGAAGTATAACAAACTGATACAGTTTAAAACAAATGATGAACAGTATAACCACATTAAAGCAGAAGCTGACAAATATATGATGTCAATTGCAACTTATATGAGGTTAAAAAACACTCCAGAAAGTGCATTACAAGACAAGTAAAAAAAGAAAGCCTACAAGGAAACAAGTAGAAGCTACATTAGAATTTTATAAAAAATCATATGAGTCAATTAGAGAGAATATTCAAGAGAATAAGTGAAACTCCTACTAAAAAGGAGACACTTAAAAAAGCATTAATTAAAGGGTTTACTCTAACTAAAATAGATAGACAAAACTTACAAGTTATGCTAAAGAGAATGGGAGTAAGGTTTACTAAAGCCACTACCAACAATCAACTTTTAAGGTTGTATTTAAATGCTCAATATAAGGAGCAAATCAAACTCCAGAAGTTAGCCAAAGACAAAAAAAAAGCAGAGCAATTAGCTCAAGCTAAAATTAAAAGAATGGTTGATATAATGGAGAAAGCTAAAGTAGAGAGAACCAAAAAAACAAGTATGGGTTCTCATTTTGTTAAACTGGTAAAATAATAATTATGGAAGTAAAAGAAGAGAAGTTCAAAAGACAAAAAGTATGGTTTGAAGAGAGTGAATATAACAAAGCAGTAAAACAAGCTGAAACAAAAATTACACTATTGGAAGACTGTATAAACTGGGTAAAGTATCATATCAAAGAAGTCAAGACTGAAGAGTTTAGATTAGATATGGTAGCATACTTTCTCAAGCAATTAGGTAAAGAAAAAAAAGAGTTTGCTCAACTTAAGATTAGACCTGAAAAGGTAGCAGAGTTGTTAGATATTAATATCACTGAACTCAAAAGGTTAGAAGCATTATATAACAATGCAGTAGGTTCAATAAAGTTTACAAGAGGTAAAGCAGAAGTAGATGTAAGTAAAGAAACATATACTACTTATACAGAATCACAAAAGCAAAATGAAGAATTGGCAGTTGCTAATAAATTAATTAGTGCAATAGAAGAGTTGCAAAAAATTAGAACTGTATATCCTATTCATATAGTTAATTCTTTAGGTGGTTTTCTGAATTACCACCAAGGGAAACAACAATGGAAAATGAATACAAGTAAATATTAGCAATTGCTTTCATACATCTGGGCTTATGGTTTATTTACAAGGTACACCTCTTCCACCCAGATTTGGCTGAAGTATCAGGGGAGTCTTACCACTCCCTTGAGTAGGTCAAACTCTTAAACACAGTAAGTATGTATGAATCAGTTTAAATAAAAAAAAACAGATATGAAAACTACAGATTTAAGAAAATATAACAGAGGTACAATAGGTAATAAAGGTGGTGGCAGACCTACAAAGAATGATGAAATAAAATTAATTGAAGAGCTAACTCCTTTAGAACCAATAGCTTATGCAAGTTTAAAGGCTGGTTTAGAAAGAGGAGAGTTTAAATATGTTCAGCTATTTATGAACTATTACTATGGTAAACCAAAGCAAATTCAAGAGATAAAAGTACAAGAAGATATAGCTATGTTTCAAATAGAAGTTGTCAAATAAAATAGGGGTGTTCTTAATACAAAGTAAGGTACATTATAAGGTACATTTTAGGAAACAAAAAAAGGCTCCAGTAGGTGAAGCCTTGTTATACTTGGTGTAGAGTCCTACCCTACAGTTGCTCCCCCTCTTGGACTCGAACCAAGGACCCTCTGATTAACAGTCAGATGCTCTAACCAACTGAGCTAAGGAGGAATAGTCGGCAAATATAAATTTTTTTTTACATTTTT
Source organism: uncultured Bacteroidota bacterium (assembly GCA_902594745.1). GTDB lineage: Bacteria > Bacteroidota > Bacteroidia > Flavobacteriales > Flavobacteriaceae > Marisimplicoccus. Next base: position 1,559 of record CACJNF010000004.1, on the reverse strand, counting down.
ATTTAATCTTAATTATTATATTTGGTAGAGTGAGAAATTTATTTAGTTATATTCTTTTAATTTCTTTACTGTCTCCAACAGTAGTTGAAGCTTTTCATGCTATAACTGATTCACATGAAACCCATACTGAAGAGAGAACAACTTTTAATCAATTCAAAGTTGATTGTCAGATTAATTTGCTCTCCTATCAAGAGGATGATTCTAGTTTTTCCTCTGAGTACTCATATGAATTGTTTATTTCTTCAAATTATTTCAGTCTCTTTTCAAAATATAAGGGACTAGAAATAGATACTATCAATAGTACTCTTTTAAAAAGAGGTCCGCCCAGCAGGGCTTAATACCTATTTATATAACTCTTTATTAGATCAGAATTTGATCTAATAATTCATATTAACATATTAATTAAAATAACTATGAAAAATTATTTATATCTATTAATGTTTGCTTTTGCTTCACTAGCGATTACTTCATGCGAGAAGGATGATGACCATGACCATCATGATGATGATGGACATGATCACATTGCTTATGTTGCAAAGTTCTAGCAATAAATAACAACCTCCTTTCTAATGTTAGGAGGTTGTTTTAAGCTTTGTGTATAGCGGAAAATGCACCAAATAAAACTAAAAAAACAAAAAATGAACAAAAAAAATATTTATGGATTTATAGCCTTATTGCTGTTTATCTCGCATACTTCATTTTCACAAACTGGAACTGATCCTGTTGAACTAGATGAAGTTGTTTTATCATTACCATTTGACCAGGATCTAGGAAAGTCTGTTATCAAAGTGGAAAAAATTAACCTAAATAATATTAACCCTATACTTAAATCATATATAAGTAAATCATTATCTAAACTTCCTGGAATTAGTTTAATATCAACTGGACCAGGAATAGTAAAGCCTTCTATAAGGGGACTTAGCTCTAACAGAGTTATTACCTATTCTCAAGGAGTTAGACTTGAGAATCAGCAGTGGGGTGACGAACATGGAATCGGTATTTCAACCTCAGGAATTAACTCCATTGAGTTAATTAAAGGACCAGCTTATGTTATCTACGGAAGTGATGCTATGGGTGGAGTTTTATATGTAGAACCTGAAAAATATTCAAGTGATTTTTCAATTGATTACATGGGAATCTATAATTCTAACTATAGTGGTATTACAAATAACCTGGGTTTAAAAGGAAGCTCTGGTAACTTCTCATACATTTTAAGAGGTAACATGACAGATAATCAAAACTTTTCATCACCAGATGGTGAAGTAGAAAATACTTGGTTTAAAGAAAATGATATTCAAGCAGGTTTAATGTATAAAACTGAAAACTTTTCTTCAGATTTAAGACTAAGTATGAATTTTTCAGAATTAGGAATTCCTCATATGGAAGAAGGTCATGATGACCATGATGACCATGATGATCACGAAGGTCATGATGACCATGATGATCACGAAGGTCACGAAGATCATTATCAGGAGCTATCTCATACCATTTTAACTTGGAAGAATAATTTTGATCTTGGAAATGATCATAACCTTGAAGTCACATTAGGAAGACAAGTT
>CACJNF010000003.1 GCA_902594745.1 uncultured Bacteroidota bacterium | reverse complement strand
AATCTTTTTATTAGGCGATATAAACTTATGATTTTCATCTAATTCAGAACTATGAATTTTTAGACAATTATTTTTAGTATGATTTTCTAAATTATCAGAATCTTTTTCAAATACATCGTCATCAGATACAATTGAAACTGATCCTTTAGGACCAATCACATCTTTTACAAAGAAAGCTGTCTCACTAATCATTGGACCCCAACCAGCTTCATACCATCCTACAGATCCATCTTCAAATCGAATTTGTAATTGCCCATAGTTATAATTATCATTTGGTACTTCATCTGATAATCTTACTCCAATTGCAGATACACTTAAAGGCTTTGACTCTGTCATTTGACACATAACATCCAAATAGTGAACACCACAATCAACAATGGGACTTAGTGAAGCAAGAAGACTTTTATGGACATCCCACGTATCTCCTGAGCTTTGTTGGTTTAAATTCATCCTCATTGCAAGGGGTTTCCCAAGCTTCTTAGATTCTTTTATAAATTCTTTCCATATAGGATGGTGCCTTAATATGTAACCTACAACTAGTTTCTTGTTTTTTTCCTCTGCTTTTTTAATAATTTTTCTTGAACCAATTAAATCAGATGCAATTGGCTTTTCTAAAAATATATGACAGTTATTATCAAGAGCAAATAATGAAATTTCTTCATGTGTATCTGGATATGTAGATATACATACTGCATTAGGTTTAGTTTTTAAAATTGCTTCTTTAAAGTCAGAAAATAAAGGATAATTAGATCCTAAGGATTTATTCAAGTCCTCTTTACTTTTTCCTCTTGAAACCAACCCACATATTTCAAAGCTATCATGATTGTGATATGCAGTTGCATGCGAGGCTCCCATATTCCCACATCCAATAACTAAAACTGAAATTTTATCACTCATATTTTAAATTTTCATAATTATAATTCAAACTTATGTATTAACAAAATTTTTTCATATTTTAATACTGATGAAAAACCAATTAACTGCAGTAGTATTAATCTTATGCTTTTCTTCGTCTATTTACAGTCAAACAGAAGAAAATCCATGGTTATTTGGTTTAGGGTTTAATTCTATAAATGCTGAAAATTCTGAAAGCACTAACTATAAACTACCTTCATTAAGTTTATCAAGATATATATTTGACAACTTTTCTGTTGGGATTAACTATTCTGAAAATGACGTTAGAATATCAAATCAAGACCTTTACTATTATTCAATTGATGGAATAATTAAATATACTATTCCTGGTGAATCTAAAATACTCGGAGTTGATGCTGACCCTTATCTTTTTGCAGGTTATGGTCTTTCTAATTATGGTGAAAGTGATGTTTCATTTGGATCATTAAACACCTCTTATGGTCCATCTTTTGGTGCAGGTATTAACTTTCAACTTTCAAAAAATATTGCCTTAAACACAGGTTTAAGCTATAAATCTTTGGATGAAAAAAATGCCTACAGCAATCTTCAACATGTTGTTGGTATTAAATTTAATTTTGGAAAAGGAGATTCAGATGGAGATGGAGTACCAGATAAAAAAGATCACTGTCCAGATCTCCCTGGATTAATTGAATTGAATGGGTGTCCTGATAGTGATGGAGATGGAATAAAAGATGAAGATGATCAGTGTCCATATTTACCAGGCTCTATATCTATGGGTGGGTGTCCTGATAGTGATGGAGATGGGGTATCTGACCCTAATGATCCATGCCCTAATAGTTCTGGACTTAATGGTCAACCGTGTCCTGATAGTGATGGAGACGGACTAACAGATGATTTAGATAATTGTCCTAATGAGTTTGGACCAAAATCTAATGGAGGTTGTAAATTACCTGATCTTGATAATGACGGTGTCCCTAATACACTTGACAGATGTCCTAACGAACCTGGTTCAGAGGAGCTAAATGGATGTCCAAGTCTTCCTGAGTCATTATCATCTTATTTAAATAGTTATAGTGAAATATTCTTTGATTTTGACAGCTTTAAGCTTAATTCTGAGCAAAAAATGAACCTAACAAACCTTAGTGAATTGCTTAAAAAATATGAACATATTGATCTAAATATAGATGGTCATGCCTCATATGAGGGCGAGTCAGACTACAATATGTTACTTTCTGAAAAAAGATCTAAAAGCGTAAAAGAGTCATTAATTTCAGATGGTATTCAAGATAACAGATTGAATAATAGGTCATTTGGTGAAAACGACCCCAACTATGCTAATCTTCCTATTAGTGAAAGAAAAAAGAATAGAAGGGTAAAAATATCAGTAAATAAAGATCTTTAGACATTTAAATCCCAGCCTTCTCTGTAATTTCTAGTTAAAAACTGGTTTGCTTTATCAAGATTTGTAATCTCCATCTTTTTACTATCATACATAAGCTGCTTTCTTCCAATGAACACATTACTTCTTGGAGATCTTTTTAAAAGACTACTTCTTATAGCTGCATTACCAAGAAGGACAATCTCAGAAAGAGGACCAGCAAAGTCAAAGTTAGAAGTAAGATTTTTATGTTCTTCACTTCCATAACCAGCTCTTATGGCATCAACCCAATATTTTTGGTGACCAAACTCAACAGAATTAATTTCAGAGATTTTTCCTTTTTCTACAACACCATCTTGTCCTTTAATATAAAGCCTTGCATTAATTCCATAATTATCAGACCAAATAATCCCATTTTCTCCCATCATTAATACTCCATTATCACCAATATCATCTTTATCTGTAATTAATTCAGGATGCGAAGGACGAATTCCTCCATCCATCCAGATCATTTTTACTTCTGTATCATTTAATTTAGATGCTCTAAATTTATATGTTACATATGAACTTGGTGGACAAGACTCCTCATAAATTGGAGCTGGAGTATAATCTGCTACATATGGTACTCTTGGTACACTTGCTTCTATACTATAAGGCTCAAAAATACCTAGTGCTTTAATTGGAACATCCATGATGTGACATCCCATGTCACCTAATGAACCTGTTCCATAATCCCAATACCCCCTCCAGCTAAATGCATGAAGTCCTGGAGTGTATCCATTATTTTTAGCAGGTCCAATCCACAAATCCCAGTCCATTCCTTCAGGTTTTTGAGAAGGATCAGGTTTTGGCATTGGAGAGCCTTGAGCCCAAACAGGTCTATTAGTCCATGTGTAAACTGTATCAACTTTTCCTATTCTTCCATCTTTAATCCACTTTTGTATCATTTTTTGCTCTGGATTTGAAGCCCCTTGATTCCCCATTTGAGTTACAATCTTATGTTTTTTTGCTAGATTGGTTAACATTCTTGCTTCTTTTACATTGTGAGTTAATGGTTTTTGGACATATACATGAATACCTTTTTCCATAGCAACCTTTGAAATATTTGCATGCGTATGGTCAGGTGTAGAAATTGTCACACCATCTAAATCTTCTTTATCAAGCATTTCCCTGTAATCAGTATAAAATTTTGCATTTGGAAAGTTTTTTGCAGCTTGTTGTGCACCATATGCACCTTGATGTACATCACATAATGCAACAACATTTTCCCTACCTCCTACACTTGAGTGAAGTATATCTGATTGACCTTTTCCATGAAGCCCTATACCAGCAAGATTTAACTTATCGCTCGGTGGAGTATAACCTTGACCACCAAGAACATGTCTTGGAACTATGAATAAAGATGAGGCTAATGCTGAATTTTTTATGAATTTTCTTCTAGATTTATTTGTTGAGGACATAATTGTAGATTTTTAATATTAGAAATTTAATGATTATTTTTTAAAAACCATTGTTCAACTCTAAGTTTTGCATTTTCACTTATATCAAGCCAAAATAAATTAATATCAGCAAAGTGATAGCTCCTAACAGGTTTTAAAAAAAGTTTACCAGGAACATTAGGCAAAGATGCCCAAACAATTCCATCTATTAGTTTAATATTTATATTATTAGGGAATATTTTCATGTTTCGATAAAGTAGTCCTTTATGATATTCTTTCCCTGTCTCCTTTGAATCATCCCATGTAATTGGATTAGATGTAACACCTCCTCTAAACCAATCCTCATATGAATTATTTTTTGGGTATTTATTAAACTTATATGAATTCCATGAGACAAAACCCCCTATTTCATCTGGACTATTCATAGGTTTTATATTTTTAAATTCATCATTTTTGACTTTAATCCCTACAAGATAAGCTGCGATAAGCTTTTTTTGAAGCTCTTTTCCATCAATAAATTCTGAAATTAACCGTTTTGCATGAACTGTTCCTTGACTATGAGAAGCAATAATAAATGGCTTATTATCATTAAAATTATTCAAATAATAAATAAATGCATTTCTTATATCTTCATATGCAAAGTCTAGAGCCTTAAGTCCCTCCTCCTTATATTTCTCATTAAAAACTCTAATATGTGCTTGTCTGTAAAACGGTACATAAAGATTTGCAGCATCCATCCATGCAGAAGCTTGATATTTCACAGGCCTGTTAATTACATCGTATCTTATTTCACTATCCCAAATATTAGAATTCCACTCTTTTTGATTTTTACCATCTATAAGGGTTGGATAAATAAAAAATACATCTGCATTCTTTTTTTCTTCTGTTTTGTTTAAATAAGCAATTTCATCAGGGATATTATTTGGCAGTACAGCCCAGCTGTCACTCTTACTATAATCAGGAGTTTCAATATTTGGGCTATCTTCAAAGTTATATGTTTTATATGAAATTTTACAGCCAGTTATAAACCAAAGTAGTACATAAACTTTAATTAGATTTCTTTTAAACATTTTATATTTTAAATTTGTATAATGAAAAATTTCAAGACTAAATTAATTATAATTTCAGTATTATTATCTTCCCTTGCATGTAATACAGAAAATAAAACAATTGTAATAAAGAAATCAATCAAGCCAGTTAATAACTCCTCAATTTCAGGAACTATTACATTCACCCAAGATAGTGATTCTGTTTCTCTTGAAGCACACGTATTTGGTATAGAACCTGGCACAAAGGCTATCCATATTCATGAATTTGGTGATTGCTCATCTGAAGATGGATTAAGCACAGGAGGTCATTGGAATCCATATGATACAAAACATAGTAAGTGGGGTGATCCAGCTGGATTTCATCTTGGTGCAATTGGAAACTTTGAAGTTGATAGCATAGGTCACGGAATGTTAAAATTTAAAACTGATTTATGGTGCTTAGGATGTAATGAAGAAAATGATATTCTAAATAAAGCTGTAATTATTCATAATGGGGCAGATGATTATGTTTCTCAACCTTCTGGAGCATCAGGTATGAGAATAGGGTGTATGGAAATTAAAATTCCTGAAGAAGTTAATTTATAATTTTTTCTAATTCCAAAGTAATTTTATCTATAGATTTAGAATGAATATCATTGGAAAGAGGTTTACTTATTTCAATTGAGAAAGGTAGCTTTCTATTAATTACTTTTAAGCCATTTCTTTGAAATACTTCATTAAATCCTGAGATTTTTACGGGTATTACTGTAGGATTATTTTTTTTAATTATATGGGCAGTACCTTTTCTGACTGGCTTTGTATTATCGGTTGTTCCTCTTGGAAAAGTAATTACCCATCCATCTTCTAGAGCAAGTCTTATATTATTTGGATCCTCAGATCTAATTTCTCTATCAACATCTTCACCTGATTCTCGCCAACTTCTTTGAACTAAAACAGCTCCTGCATATGTTAACAGTTTTGTTATAAAGGACTTTTTCATAGTCTCGAATGAAGCTATATAATAAAGATTGGTTTTTGGACTTACCAGATACTTTGGTCTTTTAACAGTATCAATTCTTCCCTTTGCAGAGGAGTTAAAAACATGTAACATAGCAATAACATCGTAAAAGTAAGTCTGATGATTACTAACAAACAAAACATTTTTTTCAGGAATATTATTTAAAAATTTAGATCCAATAATTTTAAATCTAGGGCTTCGAAAGGTTCTATGAGTAATAAGACCAACAATTGCAATAATCAATCTTTTAATCAATATGGTCTGACCAAAAATATTTTTTTTCAAACGAAAAATTTTGTTTTCAAATATAAAAACATAAAAGATATTCGTATTTAACATTTTTTTTAAAATTGATAACATTATTTTATTTAGTTTTGAATTTCAATAAGTTTAACTTATAATGACTATAACACAATTAAAATACACACTTGCAGTTGCTGAATATGGAAACTTCACAACTGCCTCTGAAAAATGTTTCGTTACTCAACCCACTCTAAGTATGCAAGTTCAAAAACTTGAGGAGGAATTAGGTGTAACTATTTTTAATAGATCAACTAAACCTCTACAGGTAACTGATATTGGCGAAAAGGTATTAATTCAGGCAAAAAAAATAGTAGAGGAATCCTCAAGAATGAATGATGTTATATCCGAGCAAAAAGGTATAATTGGTGGCACTTTAAAGGTTGGTATAATACCAACTGTAAGCTCTACCCTTCTTCCACTTTTTCTTAATATTTTTATTAAAAAGCATAAAAATGTAGATCTTAAGATTGAAGAATACAACACTGATACAATAAGTAGAAAGCTTGAAGACAACACTATTGATTGTGCCATAGCTGCTACTCCTCTTAATAATTCAAAAATTATTGAAAGACCCATATATTATGAACCATTTGTTGCATATGTCCCAGAGCATCATTTCCTTTCAGGCAATAAATCCCTAGGACTTGATGATCTATCAAATAGTGATTTATTGATACTAGAAGATGGTCATTGCTTCAGAAATCAAGTATTGAATCTATGTAGTTTAGATGACTTAAACAAACAGTATGAATTAAAAAGTGGAAGCTTTGAAACCTTGATTAATTTATCTAATAATGGTCCGTGGATGACAATAATTCCTTATTTACACTCAAATAATTTATCCTCTAATAATATTCAAAATATAATTCCATTTGAGGATCCTGCACCTGCTAGAGAGATAAGTATGATATACTCTAAAAGCCAGCTTAAGCTGCCTGTTATTAATGCTCTGATGGATACTATATCATCAGTAATCAGAGGTCAAATTAAGTATAACGACATTAAAATTATGTCTCCAACTTCAGTTTAGTTTTACCTCAGAAAATTGTTTGGCTAGAAATATTTTAAGCTTATATTTGCAACTCATTTTCGGGGTGTAGCGTAGCCCGGTTATCGCGCCGCGTTTGGGACGCGGAGGTCGCAGGTTCGAATCCTGCCACCCCGACTTAATTAACCAATTAATTGTTATCATTTAATTGGTTTTTTTTATTTATACTTTTGTATTTCGGGATGTGGCGCAGCTCGGTAGCGCACACGCATGGGGTGCGTGGGGTCGCAGGTTCAAATCCTGTCATCCCGACTTCTCAGGTTTATTGTATATTTATTTTATGGGAATTAGTAAAAAATTAATATCTAAGAAAAAACCTTTCTACCCTATTTCAGAAGAGCTTAAACTTTTTTTAAAGAATCATGACAGATGGATAGAAGATGTTATTTCTTATGATGATTTATTAAGGTATTCTGATTCAATAAATCTTTATGATAAGAAAAATAAAGATACTTTGTGGGTTAGACTTATTTTTAATGAAAGTGAAAGGCAAGAGATAGATGAAAATTTAAAAATTATTTATACACTCCTCCATTCTGATGGGAATCCTTCATCAATTCCATACTTAAATATTGATTCAGTAGACTATTGCACATTTGGAAATTCAAAACCATTTAGAATAAAGATCAGAAACATAGTTAATGATAATTTTACATACTTCTATGTTAAAAAAACTGATGCTTCCAGAGTCTATGGTATAGAATTTGAACATATGTTATCTCCAAGAAATCTAAACTTTTTAGTTAATAATTCTTCTTTAATTGAAGAACATATTGCTGGAATTCCAGGTGATATTTTTATAGAAGAATATTTACCAAAATGTACAGAGCTTCAAAAATCTCAAATTGCAAAAGAGTATGTAAAATTCAATGAAAGATGCATGATAAGATTATTAGGTGACATGAGGTCTTATAATTACGTGGTCATACCTATTCATGATTTTGATCAAGTAATTTATAAAATTAGAGCTATTGATTTTGATCAACAGTGCTTTGAGGGTAAGTTTTCAGTGTACAGACCACAGTTTTTTAAAGAGAATAAACCAATCATGGATGTAGTCAGAGATAAACTAAAAACAGACTCAATTATTCAGTATAAAATTGAGGAAAGATCAACTATTTCAAGGAGATTAATTATCTCGGATGAAAGGATGAAACTTTTAATTAAAATTATGAAAAAAGATACTGTGAGTATAAAGGAGAATGTTGAAAATTTAAAAAATGAGATATATAAATTCACTAATGAGGAAAAGTTTAAAAAATGCAAATCTATGGGTGAACTTATGGAGCAGACATTAGATTACTTAAAAAGAAATTATCAAAATGTAAGTTTAATTGACTTGATATAAAAAAAACTTTATTGAGTGGTTAAATTATTTTAAATTCGAATTATGAAAAAGGTTAGTCTAATATTATCAATTATATTTTTGAGCATATCTTCAGCTTGCTCTCAAAAAGAAAATTACCCCCCTATTCAAGACTTTGATGAAAACTCATTTGAATTAGTTAAAATTGTTGACGGAATTGATATTCCGTGGGGACTCGCATTCACTAATAAAAATTCATTTTTAGTTACTGATAAGAAAGGGATTTTATACTACGTAGAAGATGGTAATAAAAAGATAATTAAAGGTATCCCTGAAATTGTATTTTCAAGACAAGGTGGTTTATTAGATGTAGCAGTAGATAAGAACTTTAGTTCTAATAAGATAGTTTATTTGACAGCAAGTGTTTCTGAATCAGAAAAAGGTTCAAATACCTCATTATATTCGGCTAAACTTGATGGTGATAGTTTAGTTGATCTAAAGCAACTTTACAAAGCTTCTCCTGATTCTGAAGAGCAAAGACATTTTGGTGGAAGTATTTTATTAAAGAATCAACACATCTATTTTACAATAGGCGATAGAGGGAATAGAGATATTAACCCACAAGATCTAGATTTAGACGGAGGAAAAGTTTACAGATTGAATCTTGACGGTTCTATCCCAAATGATAATCCATTCATTGATCTAGAAAACTCTAAGAAGGCTATATGGAGTTATGGACATAGAAACCCTCAAGGAATTGTAAATGGATTTAATAATGATGAAATATGGATTCATGAACATGGTCCTAGAGGTGGAGATGAGATAAATATAATCAAAGAACCTAGAACTAACGAAGACCCTGTTAGAGAAAGAAATTATGGCTGGCCAAAAGCAACTTACGGTATAAACTATAGTGGTAGTGAAATAACTAAAAATAAAACCTTAGACGGCGTTACTGACCCATATTACTATTGGACCCCATCTATTGCTCCTTCTGGAATGGTAATGATTAAAAGTTCAGAAATTTATAGTGATTGGAACAATACTTTATTAATAGGGTCATTAAGCTTTAGATATCTTGAAAGATTAGAATTTGATAATTTTGGAATAATAATGAGGGAAAAGCTTTTTCCTAGAATAGGTAGAGTTAGAGATGTAAATCTAAGTCCCGATGGTTATGTTTATATAAGTGTTGAAGGTGAGGGTATCTTTAAAATTTTACCAAAGTAGATTCAATGAGTGATTTTTTCAAGAAACTAAAATCCCTAATAGGCAAAACCTACTTTAAATATTTAATTATATTACTTGCATTTATATTCTGGATGACTTTTCTAGACACAAATTCACTTCTCATTCATGCTGAATTAAATAGAGAAATAAAAAAATTAAAAAAGAGAAGAGATGCACTCACAGAAGAAATAGTTAAAGATCAAGACTTAATAAAAAGACTCGAAAATATAGATAGTCTAGAACACTATGGAAGAGAAAAATATAATTTAAAAAAACAAAATGAGGATATATTTATTATTGAATATAAATCAGAAAATGAATAATTAATGGCAAAAATAATTTCAATAGCTAATCAAAAAGGTGGAGTTGGTAAAACAACTACCTCTGTCAATCTTGCTGCTTCATTAGGTGTTCTTGAAATGAAAGTTTTAATTATTGATGCAGATCCTCAAGCAAATGCTTCTTCCGGACTTGGATTTGATCCTAATGAGAATGATCATTCTCTTTATCAAGTTTTTTCTGAGTCTATAAAAATCAGTGACGTAATTAAAAAAACTAAGTCTCCTAATCTTGATATAATCCAATCAAGCATTGATCTAGTTGGTGTTGAAATAGAATTAGTTGACGTTGAGAAAAGAGAATATAAACTAAAAGAACAGATTGAAAGTATTAAAACTGATTATGATTTTATTTTGATTGATTGTGCTCCTTCACTTGGATTAATTACACTTAATGCTTTAACATGTTCAGACTCAGTATTAATTCCAATTCAATGTGAATATTTCGCCCTTGAAGGACTAGGCAAGCTTCTTAACACTATTAAAAGTGTACAAAAAATACACAATCAAGAATTAGATATTGAAGGAATTCTATTGACGATGTATGATTCACGTTTAAGACTTTCAAATCAAGTTGTTGATGAGGTAAAAAAACATTTTGGAGATATAGTGTTTAAAACAATAATTCAGAGGAATATTAAACTAGGAGAAGCACCTGGATTTGGAAAAGATATTATAACTTACGATGTAACTTCTAAGGGAACGAAAAACTATCTTTCTCTAGCTGATGAAATAATTAAAAAGAATGTGAATGTCTGACAAAAAACAAAAGAGAGTATTAGGAAGAGGTCTCGATGCTCTTCTAGGTAGCTCAAGTGATGATGAAAATAACTTAGAGCTAGCTGACAATACTAATTCATTTGAAATCGACATAAATAAGATAGATGTAAATCCAAATCAACCAAGATCAAATTTTGATAGTGCTGAAATAGATAGTCTTTCAGATTCTATAAAAGACCTTGGAATTATTCAGCCAATAACTGTAAGAAAGATAAACTCATCTAAATATGAGATAATATCTGGGGAGAGGAGATATAGAGCAACAAAGAAAGCTGGCTTGACTTCAATCCCTTGTTACATAAGAGGTGTTGAAAGTGAATCAGATATTCTTAAGATGTCATTAGTTGAGAATGTCCAGAGAGTTGATCTAGATCCAATTGAAATTGGTGTAAGCTATGAAAGATTGATTGAAGAATATAAGCTGGATATTGATTCTATTTCAAGAATAGTTGGCAAAGATCGATCAACAATTTCTAATTATATTAGATTACTCAGACTTGACCCAATTATTCAATCAGGAATAAGAGACAGATTTTTAACAATGGGACATGGAAGAGCTCTTATTAATGTTGATGACAAAAAAATTCAAATAGAAATTTATGAACAAATAATATCTAAAAATTTATCTGTAAGACAAACTGAAAAAATTGTAAGAGAACTCAATATTAAAAAAGTAAATTCAAATATAAATTCTGATGTTTCTAAAATCTATATTGATGCAACTAATAAATTTGAAAAGATATTTGGCTCAAAAGTAAAACTTAAAGAAGATTCAACTGGTAAAGTAACATTATCAACAAGTTTTAAAAGCATTAATGACTTATACTCAATTCTAAAAAAAATATCAAATTGAGAAATTTTTTTTTATCGATATTAGTTTTTTTTTCATTCAATTCTTATTGCCAATCTGAATTAGACTCTATATATATTAGTCCAAGGAAACAAAGATTAATTGATGATCCTTTGACTCCATCAAAAGCTGCATTTTACTCTTCAGTAGTCCCGGGACTGGGTCAAGTTTATACAAGGAGATATTGGATGGTTCCAATTATATATGGTGGGTTGGGAACATCTGCTTATTATTTCAATTACAATCAAAAAGAAATGAATAAATATAGAACGGCATATAAAAGAAGGCTGGCAGGATATTTTGATGATGAATATATTGATATAATCCCTGAAAATGAGAAATTATTAGAAGGTATGAAGTTTCATAGGAGATATAAAGACTTTGCATTTATGTTCTTAGTAGGTACTTATGTTCTTAATATCATAGATGCAAATGTAGGAGCACATCTTCTTCAATTCAATGTTAGTGAAGATTTATCTGTTAGACCATTTATTGAGAGTAATTATTTTGATTTTTCTCAAAATGCAGGAATTAAACTAAAAATTAATTTAGACTAGAATGGGTTTTATTGAGTGGATTTGTTTTTTCTTGATTTACAATGTGTTAATTTTTGTTGGCTCTCAGAAACTCTTCAGCTTAGCTGGAATTCCTGGCTGGCATGCAATTATCCCATTTTATAATATTGTTAAACATTTAGATATAATTAAAAGACCTAGATGGTGGATAATACTTGTTTTTATCCCAGTAATTAATCTTCTTATGATACCTGTAGTATGGGTAGAATTAATTAAAAGGTTTAATCATAACTCTAAGATTGACAGAATACTAGTTATACTAACTCTTGGGCTTTATATTTTTTACATAAGCTATGTTAGTAACAAAACAAAATTAGTTAAAGAGATTTCTTTCTCTGGATTTGAAAGATCCATTGGTTCATTCATCTTTGCTATAGTTATAGCAACAATTGTACATAATTATTTTCTTCAACCTTTTGTAATTCCAACCGGGTCATTAGAGAGGACATTGAAAGTTGGTGATTTTTTATTAGTAAGTAAGTTTCATTATGGAGCTAGAGTTCCTTCAACTGTAGTTACTCTTCCTATGGTTCATGATACTATCCCAATTATTAAAACTAGATCTTATCTTAAAAGTCCTCAATTACCATATATTAGAATTCCTGGGTTTCAAGAAATAAAGAATAATGATATAGTAGTTTTTAATTGGCCAGCAGATACTGTTAGAAAATTTTTTGTTAAGGAAAAAGGAGTTATTAAGCCAAGAGATAAAAAATCTAACTACGTAAAAAGAGCACTTGGGATTCCTGGGGATACAATTGAGATTAAAGATGGAATTATTTTTATAAATGGCCAAAAAAATATCTTACCTGATAGAGCTAAACCAATTTTTACTTATAATATAAAGTCTGATCAAGGAGTTTCATCAAACAAACTTAAAGAAATAGGAATTGATGGTTTTATTAGAAAATTTATTATTAAAAATTTAACTCCAAGATCATATGAAGAAATATTAAATTATATACTAAGTATTTCTAATACTAATGATAATGAATATTTGGTATATACAGATGACTCTGGAATACCTATTAGTATTATTAGGGATAATAATATAATTATTAGTGAGCTAATAGATAGTTCAAGAGAAATTAGTTTAACATATGAGGATGCTTTTAAAATTGAAAATTCTAAATTATTTGATACCATTTACAGAGTAACTCAAAGCAAAGGTGTATCTAACTTAAATTTCTTTCCAAATAACAGTAATTTTAACTGGAATAACGACTATCTAGGTCCAATTTATATTCCAAAAAAAGGAGACGAAATTGATCTAAGTCTAGATAATCTCCCACTTTATAAAAAAATAATAAAAGACTATGAATTTAATGATGTTGAGATTTCAAATGGGAGAATTATTATAAACAGCAAAGAGCAAGACTCTTACAAATTTAAACAAGATTATTATTGGATGATGGGAGACAATAGATATAACTCAGAAGATTCAAGAGTATGGGGTTTTGTTCCATTTGATCATGTTTTAGGTAAACCAGTTTTTATTTGGATGAGTATTGATGGACTATTCAATGGGATTCAAAACTGGAAATTTAGATGGGATCGAATATTTACAACTATTGGATTAAATGGAGAACCAAGATCTTACTTCCCTCATTTTATAGCTTTCATAGTCTTATGGCAATTGTATGTTTTTATCAAAAGAAGAAAATCTAAGAGTTAATCATTATTTGAATTTTTAAATAAAAACTCCCTCTCATTCTTACTTAAACTTTCGTATCCAGACTTACTTATCTTATCCAATATATTGTCAATCTTTTTTTGGTTATCTCGATTTTCTTTTGGTTTAGATTTAAAATTATTTATCAATTTAATAAAGAAGTCAAATGGTGAGTTTGATAAATTAAAGTTCTTTGCATAGTAAAAACCATAAAAGGCACCACCCAAATGTGCAATATTTCCACCAGCATTACTGAAGGGTATTTGAATTAAACTTAATAAAACATAGAAAAGACCTAAATATTTCAATTTAATATCAAAAAAAATAAGGTTTACTCTTGTGTTTGGCATATATGAACAAGCAAAAATAAGTACTGCATACACAGCAGCTGATGATCCTATTAAAGGTGAAAAAGCATTTTTAAATACTGGGAAAATATTATATGAAATCACAAAGAATAGACCTCCCATAAGTGCACCATAAAAATATATTTCTATTAATTTTTTATTTGTTAGAAAATTTAAAAAATGTTTACAAACAACATACAGAATCAACATGTTCCAAAATATGTGAAAAAAATCAATATGAAAAAAAGAATATGATATTAGAGTCCAAGGACTTCTAATAATATCTCCTATTCCTGGATGAAGATCAAAGTAATCTATAAGGCTGACTTGTTTTAAATTAAATAGAAACAGAAATGTATTTAATACAAGTGGAAGTAAAAAAACAATAATATTAATTATTATAATTTTTTTAAAAAAAAGTTGATTTAAAAAATATCTAAACCCTAGTTCCATCTTTTATTATTAAACTGATTTTTTTTCCAGTACCACATCATTATAAATCCAGTGATTGCTCCACCAATGTGAGCAAAGTGAGCAATTGGGCCAACTGAATATGATGTGAATCCAAAGAAAAGGTCAAATAAAATTAGAAGAGGTACTAAAAATTTAGCTTTAATAGGTATTGGTGGGAAAAGAAGCATTAATTGAACATTTGGAAATAACATAGCAAATCCAACTAGAATACCATAAAGAGCTCCTGATGCACCTACCATAACTGCCTTATATGATTGAATTCCAGAAGCAAGTTTTGCTTCTCCTAATGTCTGTATTAAATTGGTATTTAGTCTACCTGTTTCAAAAAAACTATTTATCTCATTTTTTGTTAAGCCATTATCAATTAATAATTGTGTCACAGATAAAACATCATAATGATATACTAGAGTTTGAATAAGAACTGCACCAAAACCTGCAGACAAATAGAAAAAAATAAATTTTTGTTTACCCCACATTTGTTCTAGTGGAGTACCAAACATCCATAAACCAAACATATTAAATAAAATATGAGTTGTATCACCATGCATAAACATGTGAGAAAGAGGTTGCCAAAGAAAAAAAGTTGAATTTTTTGGATAGTGCATGGCAAAGAGATCATACATCAACTCCCCAAAAACCATTGATGCAATATAAAAAATTACATTAATTATGATCAAATGTTTTACTATCTCACTTACCCTACCCATTAAATTTATTTTCTATATCGTTTTTATTTAAAGTAATAAATATTTGCTTATTATCAGGTGAAAGATTAGGTTCTTTACATGAAAATAAATGATTTACAATATACTCCTGCTCATCTGAATTAAGTTTTTGACCCGATTTGATAGATGTAATTTTTGAGAGTCTCTTTGCAAAGAAATCAGATGCACTAAAATCATTAGAAGTATTAAAGTCCTCATTGAGAATATTTTCAATAACTTCTTCTACATTGTTTTTTTCTATTCCAAATGGAATAGACTCAATAAGCATTAATTCATTCTTAACAATTATATCAAAACCAATTGATTTAAATTCATCAATAATTTTATTATATAGCAGTAATTGTTTTTTTGTCAAACTTAACTCAATTGGAAAAACTAACTTTTGAGAATTAACAGAGTTCTCAAAAATTGATTCTAAAAAAGACTCATACAATATTCTCTGATGAGCTAAATTTTGATTTATTATAATAAGCGATGACTTATTAGTACTTACAATAAACTTATTCAAAATCTGGAAAATTTTTAGTGCTTGATTATTATCATTCTCTAAGTTTAATTTATTAATAGGAGTCAAGTGATCATCACTAATTTTATTCATTTTCTCATCATTTAAAACCTTAAAGGGGTTAAAATCAGAATTAATCTCAATATTAGGAGAAGTTGGCTGTGACTTAACTTGATCATAAGAAATATCCATTGAAGGATCCTTTTCAAAGTCAAGGACAGGACTAACCTGGTATATACCAAGACAGTGTTTAACAGAAGAATTTATTATTGAATATAAGTTTTGATCATCATCAAATTTTATTTCTGTTTTGTTTGGGTGAACATTAACATCTATTTTGGTTGGATCTATATCAATAAACAGAAAGTACCCTGGGTAATATCCATCTTTTAGCAAACCATCATACGATGCAGAAATTGAATGATTAATAAATTGACTTTTAATAAATCTGTTATTTACAAAAATAAACTGATTACTCCTTGATTTTTTTGAAAATTCAGGCTTTAAAACAAAACCTGAAATATTAGCAATTTGGGTGCTTTCATTAATAGGAATTAAATTTTCTCTGATTTTTTCTCCAAATATTGATATAATTCTTTTGTTCAATGGCTCCTCTTTAAGATAAAAGATCTCCTCTTCATTATTGATAAACGAAAATTCAATTTCTGGATGTGAAATTGCCAACCTGTGAAAAACATCAAGTATATGCCTAAGCTCAACAAAATCTGATTTTAAGAAGTTTCTTCTTGCTGGTACGTTATAGAATATATTCTTTATTTTAATTGATGTACCTTCTTGAATATTTGAGTCCTTTTCCCTTAAAAGCTCGCCGCCATTAATTTCAATAAAATGCCCATTTTGATTATCATTTATTGATTCCATTTCTAACATTGAAACTGAGGAAATAGCAGCTAATGCTTCTCCACGAAATCCCATTGATGAAATAGAAAAAATATCTTCTATTTTATTAATTTTTGATGTCGCATGTTTTACAAATGATAAATGCATATCATTTTTTGACATTCCTTTTCCATTATCAATTACCTGAATTAGATTTTTTCCAGCATCTTTAATTATAATCTGAATTCTGGTTGAATTTGCATCAATAGAATTTTCTATGAGTTCTTTTAGAACAGAAGATGGCCTTTGAACTACTTCACCAGCAGCAATTTTATTTGAAACATCACTTGGTAAAATTTTAATTATGTCTGACATTAATTGGTAAAGAAAATATTTATATCAAAATCAATGATATATAAAAATACCAAAATAAGGAAAAGAACAATTAAGATTAATGTCATATTAATACCCCTGTTTTTTCTATTACGCATTTTATACCTTTGGTCAGCCCAATGCTTTCCGATGTCGTTTGAGTTATATGACTCTCTGTAAACAGAAAACTTTGATTCAAAACTTGGCGCAACATCTTTACCTTTGTAAAAACGAGGAGTATAATTGAATTTTCTATTTTTATTTAACTTAAAGAAGTTAACTTTCATTGATTAAATGTAATCATTTTAAGAGCGGCAATTGCAGAATCTTCACCCTTATTATACCTTCCACCACTTCTATCAATAGACTGGCTTATATTATCATCTGTTGATACGCATAAAATTATAGGTATATCAGATATAATATTTAAATCTTTAATTCCTTCTAAAACAGCATTTGACACAAATTCAAAGTGTCTTGTTTCACCTTGAATTATACATCCAATAGCAATAACTGCGTCAAAATCTTTATTAATTAGGTTTTTACAAGCAAATATTAACTCAAAACTACCAGGAACATTAATTTTAGAAATATTTTTTTCTTTAACACCATTTTTTGTAAGTATATTTTTTGCACCGCTGAATAGTTTTTCGGTAATTTCATTATGCCACTCTGAGACAACACATGCAATTTTTAATTTATCAGGATTTAAAGCTTCAAAATCTTTGTTAAAATATTCAAATTGCTTAGCAGACATTTTAGTTATTTAGATTTTCAATTCTACCGAGTTGGACTTCAACTAAACTAGATTCATAAGAATCCGGAAATTCTTCTTTGATCCTATTTAAATAATTTATTGCAGACCTATATTCACCTAGTTCAGAGCCAATAAGTGCAGCTTTGAATAAATATTTTGGAGTAGTATAAATGTTTTCGTTTTGCTTGAAGGCCTTTTGATAATATTCATATGCTTCCTCTGGTTGATTCAACTCTGAGAAGCAATCTCCAATGGTTCCTAGAGAAATCGACTTTAGTAATATATCATCTGAATTAAATTTTTCAAGGTAAACTATAGCTTTTTCATATTCTTTTAGGTTCAAATATGACATACCAATTGAGTAGTTTGCTAGATTTGCAGCTTTTGTTCCAGAATATTCATCTACAATATCAAGAAATCCATACTTTCCTTCACCTCCATTCAAGGCCAATTTAAAAAGGGAATCTGATTCGTTTGATACTAGTGCTAATTCAAAAAAATATTGTGCTTGATTTAGCTCACTTATAGCCTCTGTCTCTTTAGGTTCTGTAATAAATCTCTGGTATCCTAAATAAGATAGAACGGACAATGAAATTAACGCAATAACTGAAAAAATTTTATTCTGATTTCTTAGTATCCACTGTTCAGATTTGTTAGCAGTAGAATCTAGGGAATCGAACACTTCAGCAGTTTGACTTTTTTCACCTTGATTCGCTGTTTTTGTTCTACTTTTTTTATAACCTCTTCTATTGAATGTTGCCATAATAATTTTTTGAATCCCAAAATTAATGTTTTATTTTGAATAGCAAATATGTTTTTACATTCACTAAAAATTGATAACTATAAAAATCTAGAAAAACTAAAGTTTAGTTTTAGTAAAAAAATCAATTGTTTCATTGGAAAGAATGGTATTGGGAAAACCAATATAATTGACTCTATATATCATTTAGCATTTACTAAAAGCTACTTTAATCCTTCAACATCACAAAATGTTAAAATTGGTCAAGATTATTTTTCAATTAATGGAGATTTTGAAATTAACAGCAGAGCTGAAAGTGTTCATTGTTACTTCAAAAATGGAGAAAAGAAAGTTATTAAAAGAAATAGCAAGCTATATAAAAGAATTTCTGATCATATTGGCTTAGTAAATTTAATTATTATTTCACCTCATGATCGGAATCTTATTACAGAAGGAAGTGAGATGAGAAGGAAGTTTATAGATTCAGTTATAGGTCAGGTTGACAAGATATATCTGCAGAGAGTTATAGATTATGGAAAAGTTATCACTCAGAGAAATTCCTTATTGAAATACTTTTTTATTAACAGAAAATTTGACAAGGATACAATTGATTCATATGACCAACAAATAATTAGTCTAGGAACTCCAATTTTTAAAGAAAGAACTAACTTTTTAAAGACTTTTATACCAATATTTAAAAAATATTATTCTGATATAAGTTCTGGAAATGAATCTGTTGACATAAACTATAAAAGTGATTTAAATTCTGGAAGTTTTTCAGAGATTTTAAGTGAGAGTTTATCTAAAGATAGATTTTTACAATACACATCCAAAGGTATACATAGAGATGATTTAAACTTTATAATTGAAAATAACAAGATAAAAAATTTCGGAAGTCAAGGGCAGCAGAAATCATTTTTGATTGCTTTAAAACTTGCACAATTTGATTATTATAAAACAAAATTTGGCAATTCACCAATTGTATTACTTGATGATATTTTTGACAAACTTGACCAAGAACGAGTCAGACAAATTGTACAAATACTAGAAAAGAAAGATTTTAGTCAGATATTTATAACAGATACTCATATTGACAGAGTAAGAGATGCTTTATCTGGACTTAAGAATAAAGAAGAAATATTTGATTTAGAAAAAATTTATTTAAATGGCTAAAAGAGGAGAGACTAAAAATATTTCAAAAGTTTTAGAAGATGTTATTTCGCAAAAACATTTTAAAGTTGGAATTGACAATCTAAGAGTTCAAGAAGCATGGGTTAAGACTATGGGTGAAAACATTCAAAAATACACTTACAACGTAAAATTTAAAAAGGGTATACTATATATAAAACTTAAATCCTCAGTACTTAAAGAAGAATTAATTTTTGAAAAGAATAAGGTAATTAAGCTTATAAATCAGGAATTAGGAAAAGAATATGTAAAAGAATTAGTTCTTAACTAAAAATTTCGCTATCGCTAAAGTGAAAACTTATTTCGATAGAAGCATTCTCATCACTATCTGAGCCATGTACTGCATTTTCTCCTTTAGATTTAGCATATCTTTTTCTAATTGTACCATCTTCAGCTTCTGCAGGATCAGTAGAACCAATAAGTTTTCTAAAGTCATCAACTGCATTATTTTTTTCTAATGCTGCTGCAACTATTGGACCTCTTGTCATAAACTGAATTAAATCTTTAAAAAATGGCTTATCTGAGTGAATTGAGTAGAATTCTTCAGCTTCTTGTTTAGTCATTTTTTTGTACTTCAGTGCAATTATTTTAAACCCAGCTTCTTCTATCATGCTTAGAATAGGAAGCATGTACCCCTGCTCTATTGAGTCGGGCTTGAGCATTGTAAATGTTCTATTTGAATTCATGCGGCAAATTTAATAATATCTGACATTAATCAAAGTTTTAGTAATTACTTTATTTTAATTTTCAATATAATATTATATTAGCCCACTCATGGATAAGAAGATTCTTAAAAGTATTAAAAGTATTCTGTCTACAAATAAGAAAATCATTTTAATACCACATAGTAGTCCTGATGCAGATGCACTTGGCAGTTGTCTTGCTTTGTTTCATTTTTTTAAAAATGACCACACTGTAAGTATTATTTCACCAAATGAATTTACTGAGATACTTAACTTTCTACCTGGTTCAAAAAATGTAATTGTATACGAATCTCAAAAAGAAAAATCAGATGTTTTATTTGATGAGGCCGAAATTATTTTTACGCTAGATTTTAATAGTTTAGGAAGAGCTAAAAATGTTTCCTATAGAATCTCTAAATCATCTGCAAAAGTTATTATGATTGATCATCATGAAAATCCAGATGATTACGCTGACTTTATGATTTCTAATTCCAAAATGAGTTCAACAAGTGAGATGATTTATGATTTCATCTCTTACATAGATTCAAATAAAATTGATAATAATATTGCAACATGTCTTTATGCTGGAATAGTTGCAGATACTGGTTCTTTTCGTTTTCCTTCAACAACTTCCAGAACACTTCTTGTTGGTTCTAAATTAATTGATCATGGTGTTGATGTTACTTACATTTTTGAAAAATTACATAATAATTTTCAATATGATAGACTTAAACTACTTGGCACCACAATAAATAACTTTAAAAGAGTTGATGATTTACCTGTATTGTATACCTTAATTACTGACGAAGATCAAAAGTCTAATAATTATAAGAAAGGAGATAGTGAAGGTTTTGTGAATTTTGGACTTAGTGTTGAAGGAATTTTATGCTCCGTATTATTTATAGAGAAAAAAGAGGATGAATTAATTAAAATTTCATTTAGGTCTAAAGGTGATTTTAAAGTTAATATATTTGCTTCAAGATATTTTAATGGTGGAGGACATATTCATGCTGCTGGGGGAATCTCAAAATTAAATTTAATAGATACTGAAAAGAAATTTATTAGTGATATTAAACAATACTTAAAAGAATATTATGATTAAAAAATCTATCATATTTATAACATCAATACTAATCTTAAACTCATGTAACATGAATGATTACTCTGAACTAAATGAAGGAATTTATGCAAACCTAGAAACCTCCAAAGGTGATATAATGCTAGAACTATTTTTTAAGCAGACACCATTAACTGTATCTAATTTTGTTGCATTATCTGAAGGAAATCACCCTGCAGCAGATGAACAATTTTCTGGAAAACCATATTATGATGGTTTAAAATTTCACAGAGTAATTGATAATTTTATGATTCAAGGTGGTGACCCAACTGGAACTGGCTCTGGCGGACCAGGTTTTCAGTTTGATGATGAATTTAGTGAAGAATTAAAACATACTGGACCTGGTATCTTGTCTATGGCTAATGCTGGACCAGGAACAAACGGAAGTCAATTCTTTATAACTCATGTAGAGACTCCATGGCTTGATGGAAAGCATTCTGTCTTTGGAAAGGTTAACTCTGGCCAAGATGTTGTTGATAATATTATTCAAGATGATCTTATTAAAAGTGTAAAGATCATAAGAGTTGGTAAAGATGCTAAGGACTTTGATGCTCCTAAGATATTTGAAGACTATATAACAAATAAGAGTCAAGCAGATATTTTAAGGGCAGAAGAAGAAGCTAAACTTTTAGATGATTTAACATCAGGAATGATTCAAACTGAGAGTGGATTAAAATATAAAGTTTCTAAAAAAGGAAGTGGTCCTAATGCTAAGATTGATGATGTCCTTTCAGTTCATTACTCTCTTAAACTTATTGACGGATCAGAAATTGATTCATCTTTTACTAGAGGAGAACCAATTGAGTTCACATGTGGTGTTGGACAAGTTATTAAGGGGTGGGATGAAGCTATGCAACTACTTAATAAAGGTTCAAAAGCTACACTAGTGATTCCTAGTGAACTAGGTTACGGATCAACTGGTGCGGGGAATGGGGTTATTCCCCCTAACGCAACATTAATTTTTGAAGTTGAATTAGTTGACATAAAATAATGAAGTTAAAAAGTATTTTTGCTCTTGCTCTAATACCTCAAATACTATTAATTAATTTCATTAAAAATAATCCATCAATCATTGATGATTATTATTCATATTATTTATACAATAATATTCTCAAAATAAATTCATTTGTATATTCTAATATAAATATCCCTGTAGGTGAGATTTTATATATAATTCTTGTTATAATTCTTGTTTATCTTGTTTATAGAGTTTTTTCTTTCAAACTAATTGATTCAGTTAACCTTCTGGCATTTATTTCACTAGTTTACTTTATTTTTTATTCTTTTTGGGGATTAAATTATTTCAAAACCTCAATCTCTGATGAATTACATATCAAAAATAATTATGAATTTGAAGAGTTAGATAATACGTTGAATATTATTATCAGAAAGATAAACGAAGAAGCTCCATTAATTCAGGATTATAATGAATTAGATTTTTTTGAAATAACTAACATGACTAATTTAAATGTAAAACAGTCTCTAGTTCCTAGTATTCTTCTTTATCAAACAGTATCTGGACATTTTATTCCGTTTACATCAGAATCAGTAGTAAATGTTAATATTCCCAAAGTTGATCTACCAGTAGTTATTTTTCATGAACATGCTCATCAAATGGGATATGCAGATGAGGCTGAAGCCAGTTTTATTGGATTTATGAAAGCAATTGAGAGTAATAATGCAAATGTTAGATACTCTGGCTATTTTAATGCGCTTTTAAATCTTCTAAATGAGGTTAATAAGAGTCATAAAGAAAAATTAGAAGACTACACCTCAAAACTCAATCAGAAGGTTATATCTGACATAAATCATAACATGGAATTCTGGGGCAAATATTACAATAACTTTTTTGATAAAGTTGCAAACTATGTGTATGACTTTTATTTAAAATCTAATAAACAACAGGATGGAATTTTATCTTATGGTAAAGTCTCCAATTTTATAATTGACTATTATCAAAGAGAAGTATTATCAGATTTCTTTAATTGATTTACTATATTAGCAAACTATCCCTGTTTTTTGGGGTCAAATTTAAAAACCAATCAAATGAAAAGATTCTTATTATTATCCTTTTTTTTATCGTTTGGATTATATGGCCAAGATTACTTTATTGTCAATGATGGAGTAAAAACGAAAGACTATGAATACAACGTTTTCGTAAATGCTAATATTTATTCAAATAATACAATAATAGAAAATGCAACTTTAATAGAAAAAGATGGGAAAATATTAAATATCGGAACAGGAATTAAAATTCCAGAAAATAGTATGATTAACGATTTAGCAGGAAAATATATTTACCCCTCATTTATTGAGATTCACTCTTCTTTTGGTATAAAGAATCCTCAAAGGAATTCTCGAAGTAGAAGCTCACAATATGAACCATCTAGAAAAGGTTATTATTGGAATGATCATATTCTAAGCGACTACAATAGTATGAAAGATTATACTTATAATCAGAAGGATGCTAAGGGTCTCAGAGATATTGGTTTTGGTGTTGTAAATTCTCACAGAAGTAATGGTGTTCACAGAGGAACAAGTTTTACTATAGGTCTTATTGATAATCAGAACGAGTCTTACAGAATTATTTCTGACAAAACTGCTGAGCACTTTTCATTTACCAGAAGTGTAACTTCAAATCAATCTTATCCAAGTTCTACAATGGGTGCTATGGCATTAATAAGACAGTTATATTACGATGCTGATTGGTATTCTCAGGGCATTTCAGAATCTAGAGATCTAGCTTTAGAATCAGTTATTAATAATAGAAAATTACCTAAAATCTTTGATGCAAATGACAAACTAAACGTTTACAGAGCCGCAAAAATTTCAGAAGAATTTGATCTAGAATTTGTTATAAAAGGGTCTGGTAAAGAATATGAAAATGTAAGAGAATTAAAGAAGTTTAATAATAAGCTAATTATTCCTGTAAACTTTCCTAATGCTTTTGATGTATCAAATGCTAAACTTAACGAGAAACTTACTATTAATCAACTTAGATACTGGAATCAGGCTCCTGCTAATCTTGGTATATTAGAAAAAAATGGAATAGTTTTTTCAATTACTTCAGCTGATTTAAGAAATAAAAGAGATTTCTTGAAAAATATAAGAAAAGCTATAAAAAATGGATTAAGTGAGAAAACAGCTTTAAATGCCCTGACTATTATACCTGCTAAATCAATAGGCTTAGAGGACAAGATTGGATTATTAGATAATAACTACTTAGCAAATTTTTTAATTACTACAGGACCAATATTTGATGATAAAACTGAGATAATTGAAAATTGGGTCAAAGGAGAGAGACACGTTATTAAGAATACAGATAAAATTAATATTGATGGAGATTATTCATTAGAACTAAATAATAATTCTTATAATTTAAAAATTACAAATAGTCTTTCAAAACCTTCATCTAAAATTAAGAGAGACTCAATAGACATAAAATCAAAGACCTCCTTGGTAGATGATTGGTTAAGTATTACTGTTTTTGATAGCATAAACGGCATTCCATCATTTGCTCAGATTTCGTTTAAAATAGATTCCCCAAAAAATATTATGGGCACTGGAACAGACTTTAATAATGACAATTTTTCATTTAACATTTCCAAAAAAAAGATGGACAGAACCAATAAGTCTAGGAGTCCATCTAGATCAAAATCAACTAATTCATTTGTATCAGAAGTTACATACCCAAATGTTGGATTTGGGTTTAGCTCAATTCCTACTAGTCAATCCATTCACTTTAAAAATGCAACTCTATGGACCAATGAGTATGATGGGATAATTGAAAACTCTGATATAATAATTGATAATGGAAAAATTATTGCTATTGGAAAAAATCTTGATACTCCACCTAATTTTCAGACAATTGATGCAACAGGAAAGCACATAACATCGGGTATAATTGATGAACATTCTCACATGGCAGCTTCAAGTATAAATGAGGGAGGTCACAATTCATCAGCAGAAGTTTCAATTATGGATGTAATTAATCCAGATGACATTAATATTTACAGGAATTTAGGTGGTGGTGTAACTACTGTTCAAATTCTTCATGGTTCTGCAAATCCAATTGGAGGTCAATCTGCAATAATTAAATTAAAATGGGGCTCTGAAATTGATGATATGTTTTTTAAAGGTGCTGCTCCATTTATAAAATTTGCTTTAGGTGAAAATGTTAAACAATCTAATTGGAGTGGTTCTAGATTCCCTCAAACAAGAATGGGTGTAGAACAAGTATTTGTTGATCATCTTGATAGAGCTAAAGAATATGCTAAAAATTGGACTAATTATAATTCACTTAGTTCAAGACAAAAAAAATCAGCTAAGAAACCAAGGTTTGACGAAGAGCTTGAAACTTTATGGGAAATCATGAGGGGGGATAGATTTGTATCAAGCCATTCTTATGTTCAAAGTGAAATTAATATGTTAATGAAGGTAGCAGAAAGGTTTGGTTTTAGAATTAATACATTCACCCACATTTTAGAGGGATACAAAGTAGCAGATATAATGGCGGAGCATGGTGTTGGTGGATCAACTTTTTCTGATTGGTGGGGATATAAATTTGAAGTAAATGATGCGATTCCATATAATGCATCCATTATGCACAATGCTGGAGTAACAGTTGCATTAAATTCAGACAACTCTGAACTATCAAGAAGATTAAATCTTGAAGCAGCAAAAGCTGTAAAATACGGAGGTGTTTCTGAGGAAGAGGCATGGAAGTTTGTTACTTTAAATCCAGCAAAGCTTCTTCAATTAGATGATAAAGTTGGAAGTCTTAAAGTAGGAAAGGATGCTGACATTGTTTTATGGAGCGGTCATCCTATGTCTCTTTATACAAAAACAGAGCAGACTTATATTGAAGGTGCTTTATATTTTGATCAATATGAGCATCAGAAGAAATTAGGTGAAATAAAAGAGGAAAAGAATAGCTTAATACAGCAAATGCTAGATCAAAATTTACCTAGCGCAAATCTTAGATTTCCTAATCCTATGCCTCAAATAGAAATTACTTGCGAATACACTGAATTTTAAAGTCATGAAAAAAATTATTTTAATAAATATTATATTCTTAAATCTGGTTTTTTCTCAACAAACACCAGCTCCAGCTCAAGATAAGTCTGTCTTGATTTATGGAGGTATAACTCATGTTGGTAATGGTGAATTGATTAATAATAGTGTAATTGGATTCACTAACGGAAAGATTGATTTAATTGCTTCAATAGATGGTAATTGGTCAGATGAAATACTAAATACTTTCTCTGACTCTAATAATAGCAAGTATGATACAATTATTAACGCTACTGATCATCATATCTACCCTGGAATTATTGCTCTTAATACTAATTTAGGACTTGTAGAGGTGGATGCTGTTAGAGCTTCTGTTGATGATGATGAATCAGGAACTTATTTACCAGAAATTAGATCGATAATTGCATATAATGCTGAATCAAAAGCTGTAGAGAGTATGAGACCTAATGGGGTACTACTTGCACAGATTGCACCAAATGGTGGTATTATTTCTGGAAGTTCTTCTGTTGTTCAGCTTGATGCATGGAATTGGGAAGATGCAGTTGTTAAATATGATCAAGGAATTCACATTAACTGGCCAAGCCCCTACACTTTTGGAAGATGGTGGTTAGGTGAGGATAGAGGATTAAAGGCTAACAATAATTACTCAAAACAAGTCCAAGGTTTAAAAGACTTTTTCAAAAAGTCAAGAGTAAATATGAATATTGATAAGTCAATGAATCTAAAGAGCAAGGCAATGAAACAGATTATTGATGGTGAATCAACAGTTTATTTATATGCTGACGATGAAAAAGAGATTGTAGATGGTGTAACCTTCTTGAAAAATTTTGGAATTAATAAAATAGTCATTGTTGGTGCATCAGAGTCAAGAAATCAGCTAGACTTTATAAAAGAAAATAATGTCCCAGTTGTTGTTAAGCAACCATATAGGTTTCCACAGTCAATTGATTCAGATCCAAGTGATACTTTTAAACTTGCAAAATTAATGTTAGATAAAGGAATCCTTGTAAGTATAGATCCTTCTGGAGCACCGCAATCTAGGGTATCTGTAAGAAATCTTCCTTTTTATGCAGGAAGTTTTTCAAGCTATGGCATTGAAAAAGAGAAAGCTCTTAGTTTAATAACTATTAATCCAGCCAAAATTCTAGGTATAGACGATGAATTTGGTTCTATTGAAATTGGTAAAAGTGCTACCTTATTTATATCTAAGGGAGATGCACTAGATATTGTATCTAATGATGTTACTCATGCATTTATTTCTGGAAGAAATATCAGCTTAGAGACACATCAAACTAGACTTTGGAGAAGATACTCAAATAAATATTCAAGCTCTCAGTAAATTATTAGCTTTAAATCAAGAATTATTATTTGTAAATTTAAGTAGCAAAATTTACAATTGTTAGTTGAAAATAAAATACTGCCAAAAGAAATAACTGAATTATTTAATGATGTCATTGATAGTAGTTATCAAAAAATAACATCTAAAGAAAAAAAAATAATTCACGAATCTTTAGTTATTGCATTTAATGGACATGATGGCCAGATGAGAAAGTCTGGAGAACCATATATACATCATCCTCTTGAAGTAGCAAAAATAGTAGCTAGAGATATTGGATTAGACTATATATCTATAGCCGCAGCTATTCTTCATGACACTGTTGAAGATACTGAAGTAACACTTGAAGATTTAGATGAATCAGTTGGTTCTAATATATCCAGGATTGTTGATGGACTGACTAAAATTTCAACTCTAAAGAAAAACGAAGATTTTTCTGTTCAAGCTGAAAATTATCGCAAAATGTTACTTACTCTTCACAATGATATAAGGGTTATATTAATTAAAACTGCTGATCGACTTCATAATATGAGAACAATTGATTTTCTATCAAAAGAAAAGCAAGATCAGATGGCATCAGAATCATTATATATTTATGCTCCACTTGCACATAGAGTTGGACTTTATAACATCAAAAACGAGCTTGAAAATTTAAGTTTAAGGATTCTTGAGCCTAGGGAATATAATTTGATTAAAAATAAGATTGATAAAGATTTGGTAAATCAAGAAAAATATGTTGAATCCTTTGAGAAACTTATAAATGAGAGTCTTATAGATCAAAAAATTAAATATCAAATCAAGGGAAGACATAAATCTATATACTCAATTTATAATAAGATAAAGACTAAGAATATATCATTTGAGGAGGTTTATGACCGATTTGCAATTAGAATTATATATAAATCAATACCAAAAAATGAAAAATTTGCAGCATGGAAAATATATTCTATAATAACAGATCACTTTACACCTAATCCTACTAGACTTAGAGATTGGATTACTCTTCCAAAAAATAATGGATATGAAGCACTTCATCTTACCGTAGTTGGGCCAAAAAATAAATGGGTTGAGATCCAGATTAGATCAGAGAGAATGGATGAAATTGCTGAAAAAGGTTACGCTGCACACTATGGTTATAAACATAATGAATCAAAGAAAAGTGAAGTTGATCTTTGGCTAAACAAACTTCAAGAGGTCTTAAATCATGATACAGAACATGCTATTGATTTTGTTGAGGATTTTAAACTAAATTTTTATTCAAAAGAAATCTATGTTTTTACTCCTAACGGGGATTTAAAATCTTTGAAGAGTGGATCATCTGCATTAGATTTTGCTTTTCATGTTCATACGGATGTTGGAATTAAAACAAGGGGGGCAAGAGTTAACGGCAAGTTAGTTCCGCTAAGTCACACACTTAAAAGTGGAGATCAAGTTGAGATTATAACTTCTGAAAATGTAAAACCAAATAGAAACTGGTTAAATTTTGTTGAAACTTCAAAAGCAAAATCGAAGATAAAATCATCATTAAATGATGAAAAGAAAAAAATTGCTTTAGATGGTAGAGAAATTCTTGAGAGAAAGCTTAAACAATTCAAAATCAAGTTAAATGATAAAGTCTCTGGTCAGATGATGAAATTCTTTAAAATTAATGCAAGTAATGATCTTTTTTATAACGTTGCTACTGGAGATTTGGATAATAAAAAAATTAAAAATTTTGCCAATGATTACAATAGTTATCTAGGTTATTTCAGAAGAAGAATTACTGGCACAACATCTAAAGCTCAAAAAACTGATGATAATGAAGATTTAATTAAGTTTGATAAGCTCGTTTTTGGTAAAGAAAAAGAGATGCTGAAATATTCAATGGCTCCATGCTGTAGCCCAATACCAGGAGATAATGTTTTTGGATTCATATCAGTCAAAGATGGTATTAAAGTACATTCTAAAAATTGTCCAAAC
Source organism: uncultured Bacteroidota bacterium (assembly GCA_902594745.1). Taxonomy (GTDB): domain Bacteria; phylum Bacteroidota; class Bacteroidia; order Flavobacteriales; family Flavobacteriaceae; genus Marisimplicoccus. Next base: position 136,226 of record CACJNF010000003.1, on the reverse strand, counting down.
TCAATAGCTTTAAGGTCTAATTATGCTTACAGAATTATTTCTGCTACATGGATTGATTCAGAAAGTAATGAATTTAATGCAAAAATTGAGATTACCGGAATTGATGATATTGGACTTGTAAATGAAATAACATCTCTTATTTCAAATTCAATGAATGTTAATATGAATAGAATTTCTTTTGAAACTAATGACGGAACTTTTTCGGGAGTTATAAGTGTTGAAGTAAAAAATAAAGTAATTTTGAATAAGTTACTTAAAAGACTAACTGCTATAAAAGGTATAGAAAAAGTTTCACGTAAATAATAAATATGATTTCAAAAAAGAAAAAAAAGAACGATGAAGTTACTGATGTTTTTACAAATTTTCTAACCAAACATAAACATCGAAAGACTCCAGAAAGATTTAGCATACTTAACGAAATTTATTCAATAGAAGGACATTTTGATATTGACTCACTTTACGAAAAAATGAATAAAAAAAATTATAGAGTTAGTAGAGCAACTTTATACAATACTATTGAGCTTTTACTTGATAGTGGTCTAGTTAGAAAACATCAATTTGGTGATACTCATTCTCAATATGAAAAGTGTTATTTTAATAATCAGCACGATCATTTAATAATTACTGACACTGGAGAAGTTAAAGAATTCTGTGATCCAAGGATTCAATCAATTAAAGATAATATTGAAGAAATATTTAATGTTGATATTAAGGATCATTCACTATATTTATACGCCACAAGTAAAAAGAAAAAATAGTTAATATATGTCTTTAGATCTATTGCTAGGTCTTCAATGGGGAGATGAGGGTAAAGGAAAAATAGTTGATGCAATAACCTCTAATTATGATATCATTGCTAGATTCCAAGGAGGACCTAATGCTGGACACACTATTGAGTTTGATGGAAATAAACATGTTCTACATACAATTCCATCAGGTATCTTCAATAAAGATTCCATTAATATAATTGGGAATGGAGTTGTTATTGATCCTGGAATTTTCCTTAAAGAAATTGAAGGTTTAAATAAATATAAAATTGATCTAAGAAAAAATTTATTTATTTCCAAAAGAGCACATATAATTTTGCCTACTCATAAAATTATTGATGCAACATCTGAAGCATCAAAAGGTAAAAAAAAGATTGGCTCAACACTTAAAGGGATAGGACCTACTTATATGGATAAGACTGGAAGAAATGGAATAAGAGTTGGAGATATTATTGATGATTCATGGCAATCAAAATATAATAGCCTTAAGGAGAAACATCTAAATATTATTTCAAATTTCAATCAATCTGTTGAATTAAGCTTAGATGAATTGGAGAGAGACTTTTTTAATGGTATTGAATGTTTAAAATCTTTCAATCTCATTGAAAGTGAGACCTATCTTAATAATTCTCTTGAACATGGAAAAAAAATATTAGCTGAAGGTGCCCAAGGATCATTACTAGACATAGACTTTGGAACATATCCATATGTAACTTCTTCAAATACAACAGCAGCTGGTGCTTGTTCTGGTTTAGGTGTTGCTCCAAATAAGATCAAAAATATTATTGGAATATTTAAAGCATATACTACCAGAGTTGGATCTGGACCATTTCCAACAGAATTATTTGATTCCACTGGAGAGAGGATTAGAGAAGTTGGACATGAGTATGGCGCAACAACTGGCAGGGATCGTAGATGTGGATGGCTGGATCTTGTAGCATTAAAATATTCCGTTCAAATTAATGGGGTTACTGAATTAAACATAATGAAATCAGATGTTTTAAGTTCGATTGGTAAATTAAAAGTTTGCACATCTTACATTATCGATGATGAAAAGATTGATTACTTCCCCTACGATATAAAATCTAAAGAGGTTATTCCGGAATACATAGAATTTGATGGATGGGATCAAGATATTACTCAAATAAAAAATGAGTCTGCTCTTCCCAAAGAGCTAAAAGATTATATTAGTTTTATTGAATCTTTTGTAAAAGTTCCCATAAAGTTGATCTCAGTTGGACCAGACCGAATTCAAACTATTTATAGAGATAGATGAGACCAATTATACTCTTGATTTGTTTTTTTGTTTCTGCCTCATTATTAAGCCAAGAACAAAGAACAATTGAAATTATTCAAGCAGGTAAGTCAATTCGAAACTCAACAGAATATCCTGATGCTAACATTCTTCAGAAGGATAAAAACCTTAGAGTTATTTTATTTCATGACGGAGCAAGGATAGAGTCAGATGTTTCCTACTATTATTTTAATGAAAATTCATTTAAAGCAAATGGGCAAGTAAACTTTAATCAAGGAGATTCACTATTACTAGTTTCAGATTTTCTTGAATATGACGGAAAGACAAAAAAAGCTATTGCATATGGAAACGTCAAGCTAACAAGACCAGATATGAAGTTGGAAACTGATACTTTATATCTTGATAGACCAAAGAATATTGCATTTTATAATTCAAGAGGTAAAATAGTTGATAATGATAATACTCTTCAAAGTAACTCAGGTACATATTACATGGGACCTAAGAAATATATCTTTAAGTCTAATGTAACTATTGAAAACCCAGAATATAACGTGAACTCAGAGGAGTTAGAATACTTTACTGAAAGCAATATAGCTCTCTTCAATGATAAAACTTTAATTACTGGTATTGATTATAACATACTTTGCAGAAATGGATTTTATGATACTAATCTTCAAAGAGGATACTTTAAAGAAGATGCAACTATTAATTATGATGGAAAAATAATAAATGGGGACAGTATATTTTTTGAAAATGAAAAATCATATGCATCGGCTTCATATAATGTTAAAATAAACGACACAATAAACAAGTCAATAATTACAGGTCATTATGGAGAAATTTTTAGAGATAGAGATTCTGCTATTGTTACCAAAAATGCATTAGCAGTTAATATAATTAAAAATGATTCACTTTATATTCACTCTGATACAATTACAATTACAGGTGCTGATGAAAAAAAGATTTTAAAAGGTTATTATGATGTAAGAATTCTTAAGTCGGATGTTAGGGGTTTATCTGATTCAATACATTTTAACCAAGAAACTGGATTAATTAAACTATTAAAAAAACCTAAAAGTTCTAGATTCCTAAAGAAATTAACTGACGAGGAAAAAAATAAACTTAATCCAGTTATTTGGTTTGGGGGTAATCAAATTACAGGCGATCAAATATTTTTAAAATCAAATGTTAAGACAGAAGAATTAGATTCTTTAATTATTCGAGGTAATGTATTCATGAGTCAAAAAGATTCTTTGTATAGTAATAGGTTTAATCAAATTAAAGGAGAAAAATTAGATGGATTTTTTTCGGATGGAAAATTAGATAACGTTTACGTTGTAAAAAATAGCACTTTACTTTACTACATGTATTCAGATGATGCAGAATTAATTGGATTAAACAAAACTTTATCAAGTTCAATTTTAATTAAATTTTTCGAGAATGAAATATCTGAAGTATCATTTTACAGAACACCTGATGGGAACGTGTTATCTGAAAATAAAATTCTTACTAATGAAATGAAACTTCCAGGCTTTATTTGGAGAGAGAGTGAAAGACCAAATAAGATATCTGATTTATTCAGTGAGAGTGATAAAGAGCTAGAAATTGTTGAAATAGAGTAATCTAACTTGTTAATTATTTTGTTGAAAATAAATTAGCATCCATCTAAATATGACTTAAGTAGATGTGTACTTTAGAATAAAATAATATTCTTGAGTAACGATAGTAATTCTATTATTAAGTTTGAGCAAATGTTAAAGACAAATAGTGTTTTTTACTTTGACTCAAATGATTTCATAAGTATTTCTCACCACTACATTGATAAAGCTAACTATAAGTTAGCTGGTCGAGCTGTAAAAATGGGGTTAAATCAACATCCAAACAATGTAGATCTAATGTTGCTTAACTCTGAATTATTAATTTTTAATTCAAAATATGAGGCTGCGTATGAGATTTTAAACTTTGTTCAAGAAATAGACCCTGAAAATAGGGAAGTTTATCTACAAAAGGCGAGTATTTATTCAAAAAATAATCTTAGTGAAGAAGCAATTGAAATTCTCAAAAGTGCTCTTTCATTTATTGATGATAAGATTGATATCTGGAATATGATTGCTATGGAATTCCTATTAATTGAAGATTTTGAATCTGCTATACCTTTTTTTAAAAAATGCTTAGATTATGATGACGAGGATTATCAATCTCTTTATAATTTAGTTTTTTGCTATGAAAATTTAGGATTAATAGATGAATCAGTTACAGAGCTTAGCCATATTCTTGAAAAAAGACCATATTCAAAAATTGCATGGCATCAGCTTGGAAAAATTTATAAAAAGCAAGGAAAATTAAAGGAAGCAATATCAGCATTTGACTTTGCAATCATATCTGACGATCAATTTGTTTCAGCATATATTGAAAAAGCAAAAATTCTCGAAAAAGTCAAGAAATATAATGGTGCACTTGAAAATTATAAAATATCAATTCAACTAAGTGAACCTAACTCTTACATATTTTTCAGAATATCAAAATGTTATAAAAAATTAAATAATAAGAGACTATTCATTGAATTTATAAAAAAAGCACTAAGGGAGGAACCTGGTAACGAGAAGGCATGGATATATTTGATTAAGTTTTATCTTAAGAAAAATAATTTAAGACAGTCTAGATATCTTGCTAAAAAAGCTTTAGATAACAATCATAATTGTATAAAAATAATAGAGCTTAATGCAATTATAAGCATATCTATTGGAAACACAATTGAGGCTATTAGACATTACAAAGAAATCATCGATGTTCAAGAAAATCAGTCTTGGAGAATTTGGAAGAGTTTATTGAAATGTATTCTAGAAATTGAAGAGTGGTCAGAATTATTAAGACTGAGTTTAAGAGCAAAAAAATATTTTCCAAATAAATCTTTTCTTGATTTCACAATTAGTGGGTGTTTACTTAAAGATGGAAAATTAAACGAGGCAATATATTTTTATCAAAGTGGAAGTAAATCCTCTAAAATACCCACAAAACTAAGAAAATATTTTCCTGAATTTACAGCTAACAAGGCACTACTTGTCTGATTTTTCTTATATTAATTTACAATGAAAAATTACATATTTCTTTTTCTCAAAGGACTTGCAATGGGTGCAGTTAATAAAATTCCTGGAGTTTCTGGCGGAACAGTAGCTTTCATTACAGGAATCTATGAAGACCTTATAAATTCTATTAAAAAAATAAATTTTAAATCTTTTAAAATTTTATTTAATAGAGGGTTTAAGGATTTTTATGAAGAAATTAACGGTAAATTTCTTACGATTGTTTTTTCAGGTGTTATTGCAAGTTTTTTTAGTGTTTCACTTATACTAGATAGACTAATAGAAGATTACGAACTATATGTATTTGGACTATTTTTTGGTATGATTGTTGGCTCATTTTACGTGATTTACTATCAGCTAGAAAGGTTAAATGTTAAAACATCTATTGGTATATTAATTGGTCTTTCAATAGGCCTTCTAATTAGTTTTGCTGACAATTTTGAGGTAACAAATTCAAATCTTATAATTTTCATTTCAGGAATGATTGCAATATCAGGAATGATTTTACCAGGTCTTTCTGGATCATATCTTCTTCTACTTATGGGAAGTTATACTTTGATAATGGTTGACTCAGTAAATGCACTATATTTTACTTTAGCTGATATGTTATCATTTAACTTTGATTTTATTTATGATCCCGAAAGGGTTTATTTATTGAAGGTTATACTTTTTTTTACAATTGGATCAATTTGTGGTTTAATTTTTCTATCAAATATCCTAAGTACTCTTCTTAAAAGATTCAAATCAATAACAATATCAATTATTGTTGGGTTTATTGCAGGATCGCTTAGAGGAGTGTGGCCATGGAAGACTGAGGCGCTAAATGGAAAAGTCTCTTTATTTTTTCCTGATTTTTCAATAGGGCAAACCTGGCTAACACTATTTTATATTTTTATTGGTATTTTGTTTGTAGTTTTATTGGAACGATTTGCAAACAAACATTGAAAGAGATAAAACAATTTGGTTTAATAGGTAGGAATATTGATTATTCCTTTTCAAGAAACTACTTTACTGATAGATTTAATTCAAATAAAAAACTCTCAAATTGTGAGTACATAAACTTTGATATTGAGTCAATAGAGGAAGTTAATTTTGTTTTTGAACGAAAAAATCTTTTTGGATTAAATGTGACTATACCTTACAAGGAGAATATTATTAATTATCTGGATGAAGTTGATGATCTAGCCCATGAAATTGGAGCAGTAAATACAATATGTTTTGAGAATCAAAAAAGAATAGGATATAATACTGATATTGTAGGTTTCATAAAAACTTTGAACATTAATGGCTTAGATAATTTTGATAGCGTTCTTATCCTTGGATCGGGAGGAGCTTCTAAAACAGTAGAATATTTCTGTAAAAAAAATAATGTATCATATAAAATTGTATCAAGACAAAAAAAAAATAATTATTTATCCTATAACGATATAAATAAAGATATATTAAGCAATAGTGTTCTTATTGTAAACTGTACGCCAGTCGGAACTTTTCCTGATATCAATTATTCTCCTGATTTACCATATAATTTAATAAATGATAGAAGTATTTTTTTTGACTTAGTATATAATCCTGAAGAAACTCTATTTATGAAAAAAGGGAAAAAAATTGGGTGTAGGACAATAAATGGGTACCAAATGTTAAAATTTCAAGCAGATGAGTCATGGTACCTTTGGGAAAAATCCATAAAATAGATTTACATTTTTTTTGTTACATTTATTGTTTAATAGCTAAAAATGAAAGACTCAGATTCAATATCAAAAAAGTCTTCATCGGATTCTGAAAATCTAGTTAATAAAATAGTTCCTGAAATGCCTAAAGACAAAAGGACCAAGGCATATAAAGAATGGGCAAAGAAATATGGTCAAGAAGCTTCAGACTCCAGTGAAATTCCTGAGATGCCTAAAGACAAAAGGACTAAGGCATACAAGGAATGGATGAAGCAGTATGGTGATAAAGGTATCACCTCGGATAAATCAGAAAAAAAACCTACGAAAAAAGAATCTAAACCTAAAACCAAAAAATCTGGTTTAGATAAGCAAGTTTCTGATTTTATTGAAAAAATTGAATCTGATGATTGGTTCAACAAAAGAAAAGATATTGAAGAATTAAGATCAAAGATCAATTCAACTTTAAAATCATCTGAATCTGATACAGATGATTTTAAAAAATCTAAATCCTTATTTTTTCAAACTTTAAAAACTTACTCATTTAAAAAGAAAAGATATTTCAAAGACCTAAGTTCAAATCAAAAAGCAAACTTAGAGAAAAGGCAAGAGCTAATTGAAAAGATTAAAAATCTAATTATTGTAGATGAGAATCCTAATAAATTATATTCAAAATTTAAAGTACTTAAAGAGGAATGGCATAATACTGGACAGGTTCCAATTACTGAAAGAAATAATATTTGGGAAACCTACAGACACCATGTAAGTAAGTTCTATGATTTCCTTCATCTTAATAGAGATCTTAGAGAGCTTGACTTTAAGCACAATTATGAGGAGAAAGTCAAAATTATTGAAAGGGCCGAACAACTTGATAAAATAGATGATATTGTTAAAGCTTCCAGAGATTTAAATGATCTTCACAGACTTTGGAAGAATGAGCTTGGCCCCGTATCTAGAGAATATAGTGATGATTTATGGAAGAGGTTTCAAGCAGCTTCACAGAAAATACACTCTAAAAGACAAAACTTTCAAAAAGAAATTTCAAATATTCAACAAGAAAACTTTAAGAAGAAAGAAGATGTTATTTCTAGGATGAGAGATTTAGTTAAGTCTGCGCCAAATTCACATTCTGATTGGCAAAATAAAATAAAAGAATTTGATAAACTAAAGAATGAATTCCAAAGTATTAAAAATCTTCAGAGAAACAAGAATAAAAAATGTTGGAATGATTTTAGATTAGTTACAAAAGAATTTAATACAAACAAAAATAATTTTTATAAAAATCAAAAAAAGGAACTCAAGAAGACTATTGAAATGAAGAAAGCACTTATAGTTGAAGTTCAAAAAATTATTGAGGATAATAAAATTGCTGAAAATTCTAGTAGAATAAAAGCAATACAAGAAGAGTGGAAAAAAATTGGTTATTTGCCAAGAAAAATTTCAAATTCACTATGGGATGAATTTCGTCCTTTAATCAATAGATTCTATGATATTCTTAAGTCTGGTGCAATAAACTTAAGCCAGGAAGAACAGAAAACTTATGATAACAAAACAAAATTTATTGACAAACTTAAGTTTTCCAAAAAAAAGTATTCAATAGATGATGTAGATGAGTTCTTTAAGTCAATCATTTCTGAATGGAATAGTTTGGATTCTATTAATCTTAATTCTAATAACATTTTAAATAATAGCCTCAATAAGAAAATTAACTCAATCCTAAAGTCACTTGATCTAAAAAATGATGAAAAGGATAATCTTAGTTTTGATCTAGAAATAGAATTATTAAAGAATAATTCCTATGAAATGAATAAGAAACTTCAGTTCATTAAAAGAAAGATTTCTGAACTTGAAGATGAATCAAATCAGTTTCAAAATAATCTGGAATTCTTCTCTGATTCAAGTAGTGATAATCCTCTTTTTAAAAATGTTTCAACCAAAATTAATACGATAAACAATAAAATTGAGTTTTGGAGAAAACGATTAAACAAAATTGAGAAAAATAGCTAGTTTTTATAAAAACTCATTTCATACTTTGACTCAACTTTTCCAGTAGATATGTTTTTTAATTCACTATCTATTGAAATTCTTGCATCCTTTGAAATTCTATCAGTAAAAAGTATTCCTTGTAGATGATCATACTCATGTTGAATGACCCTTGCAATTATTCCAGAACAGTTCATCTGTTTAGGTTGAAATTTTTCATTTAAAAAGTTAATTTTGATCTTTTCTTTTCTAATTACCTCTTCTGAGATATTGGGTATACTTAGACAGCCTTCTGAATAAGTAAAATCATCACCTGATTCTTTTATAATTTTTGGGTTAATGAATACTTGTTTAATATTTGCAAGTTCATTTTTATTAAAATTATCCTCGTCCTCAAAAAAAGAAAAATCTGCAACAAAGATTGATTTTGAAACTCCAATTTGAGGAGCTGCAATCCCTACACCATTTGCATTGTACATAGTATCCCATAGATCGTTAACAAGAGAATCAATACTGTTTGATTCACTATATTTTATTTTTTCAACTTTTAAATTTAAAATTGGATCACCATATGCAATAATAGGCCTTATCATTTATTCTTTTGAATTAAATATGATTCTAAAATCAAAGATGCACTTATTTTATCTATTATTAATTTATCTCTTCTATTTTTTTTGCCTATTCCAGATTTAATAATAATTTTTTTAGAAATCTTTGATGTAAACCTTTCATCAATCCTCTCAACTAGAATATTTGGAAGATAATTTTTTAAAGATTTAATAAATTTTACAATCTCTTCTTCAAGATCATGAATCTCGTTATTTAGCTTTAATGGTTTACCAATTACAACTATTTCAATATTTTCATCAATAGATATTTGTTTAATATAATCTAGTAGATTTTTTGTTTCTATTGTTTCTAATGGAAAAGAGATAAGTTTATTTGAATCAGATATAGAAACACCCGATTTCTTTATACCAAAGTCAATTCCAAGATATTTACTTATTTGTTTATTTAACAAGATTCTAACTTTTTGATTTTTTTTATTAAGTGTCTTTAGAATTAAATTATATACTTTTACGTGTAAAATTATCAAAAATTGAATAATGAAATTACAAATGCAGTAGATGTATTGAAATCTGGTGGAATTATTTTATATCCAACAGATACAATATGGGGTATTGGATGTGATGCTTATTGCGATACTGCAGTAAAAAAAGTATATGAAATCAAAAGAAGAGATCATTCAAAACCATTAATATGTCTCGCTTCTAGCTTTGAAATGGTTGGTGAATATGTAGAAATCTCGAATCTAAAAAAATTGAAATCAATATCTGAGAAATCTCCTACCACTTTTATTTTTAATAATCCAGTTAAAATTTCAAAGTATGTATCAAGTAATAATAATTCAATAGGTTTTAGAGTTCCAAATGATAATTTTTGCTTAGAGCTTTTAAATAAATTTGGTAGGCCAATAGTCTCTACTTCTGCTAACATATCAGGAATTGATATTCCTTTAGAATTTAATTTAATAAGTTCAGAAATAAAGAGTAAAGTAGACTATATAGTTAACTATGGAAAGAATAAAGAATCATTTACAGCTTCAACAATATTAAAAATTGATGAAAAAGGCTTAATAACTAAATTAAGATGAGAGTTAATAAAGAAATTATCCAAAAAAATTTGAAAGAAGATATTTTTATAAAAATATCAGAGGCTTCTGATGATTTAGGAGTTGACTCATATGTTGTAGGTGGCTATGTTAGAGATTTATGCCTCAGAAGACCTGTTAAAAAAGATATTGACGTCATGTGTGTTGGCTCAGGTATAGAGTTAGCTCAAAATTTCTATAAAAGAATTAGACCAAGTATAACACCTGCCAAAATTAATATTTTTAAAAGGTTTGGTACTGCAATGATAAAGTTCAATAATTACAATATTGAGTTTGTTGGTGCAAGGAAAGAATCTTATTCAAATGATAGTAGGAAGCCAAGTATTGAAGAAGGAACATTTTTGGATGATATGCTAAGAAGAGACTTTACAATCAATACTCTTGCAATAAGATTAAATAAAAATTATTTTGGAGAATTAATAGATACTTTTGGAGGTCTTGATGATATAGAAAAAGGTATTATTAAGACCCCTACAGATCCTGATAAGACATTTTCAGATGATCCACTTAGAATGTTAAGAGCAATTAGATTCTCATGTGAGTTAAATTTTGATATTGGTATGGATACTCAAAATTCAATTAAAAAAAATTCAAATAGATTAGAAATTTTGTCTTCTGAAAGGATATCAGATGAGATTAATAAAATTTTAATGTCTGAGACGCCATCAGATGGATTCAAAAATCTTGAGAAATTAAATCTTCTCAATAATATTTTGCCAGAGCTTATAGACCTTAAAGGAGTTGAAGAGGTTGAAGGACAAACTCATAAAGACAACTTTTATCATACATTAGAAGTCGTTGATAATATATCAAGAAATACAGAAAATTTGTGGCTCAGATGGGCGGCACTCTTACATGATATTGGTAAGGCTCCTACAAAAAAATTTAGTAAAAAAATTGGATGGACATTTCATGGTCATGAATTTATTGGTTCCAAAATGGTCAAGAAAATATTTACACGACTAAGCCTACCATTAAATGAGAAGTTAAAATATGTACAAAAAATAGTTATGATGAGCTCAAGACCAATTATTATATCCGAAGATATTGTAACAGATTCTGCCGTAAGAAGGCTTATATATGATGCTGGCGATGACATTGATGATTTACTAACTCTTTGTGAGGCTGATATAACTACAAAGAATATAAAGAAGTCGTTAATCTATCAGAATAATTTTAAAATTGTTCGTCAGAAAATTAAAGATGTTGAGGAGAGAGATAGTATCAGAAATTTCCAACCACCAATTACAGGTGAGATAATTATGGCTTATTTTAATATTAAACCTTGCAAAGAGATTGGCTTAATTAAAGAAAAAATTAAAAATGCCATTCTAGATGGAGATATTAGGAATGATTATAAAGAAGCTCACGATCTTATGATTAAAACAGGAAAATCTTTAGGCTTGAAGGATGAATAAAATATATAATCTAGCACTAGCCTCGATATTAATTGTTTATCTAGTTATTCTAGCAGGTGCAATTGTAAGGATGACTGGAAGTGGAATGGGATGTCCTGATTGGCCAAAATGCTTTGGATATTTAATACCGCCAACTGAAAGATCTCAATTAGACTGGAAACCTAATTCTGATTTTAATAAAAATCAAATAATTATTATTGAAGATGAATTATTTTTTGCAGTAGATGATTTTAGTTCTACTAATATTCTAAACATTGATAATTGGGAAAAATATACTAAACATGATTATGCTAAATTTGACGTTTATCATACATGGATTGAATATATAAATAGACTTATTGGTGCAATTGCTGGAATTTCAGTCTTAATTCTATTTATTAGCTCATTAAAATATATAAATAAGAGATTCTTAATCACATTTCTTGCATTTTTATCTCTTGTTGCTATTTTATTTCAAGCATGGCTTGGTAAAATAGTTGTAGACAGCAACTTGTCAGCTAATACAATTTCAATTCATATGATTATGGCTATAATACTTTTATTTATTTTATTTTCAATTCTATCAATTGTTAGTAAAAAATCAACACTTATATATTTACCAAGAAATATATCTGTTCTAATTATTATATCAATAATCATTTTATTAGGACAAGTTATAATAGGAACTGAAGTAAGAAAGTTTGTTGATATTAAGATGGAACTTTATAACTACTCTCAAAAGGAAAAATGGTTTGAAGAAGTTCCTAGTATTTTTTATACACATAGGAGCTTTTCATGGATTATAATTATCTTAAATTCTTACATCTTTTATTTATTAAATAAAATTAGATTGAAATCAATAATTATATACTCTGTGAATGCATTAATTTTTATCCAAATTATTTCTGGTATTGTGATGTTTTATTTCAATTTTCCTTTTAGCACTCAACCTATCCACTTATTATTGTCTACTATAATAGTTGGTTTACAATTTTATTTTTTAATGTTATATAATAATAGATCTAATGAGGTTAAAATTTAGAATAATTTTAAATGTAAAAGATGATGTTCTTCGTGACATAATAGTTGATTCCTCAACTAGTTTACTTGAATTTAGTAAAATAATTTCTGATCAATTTGGATTTGACTCTTCCGAAATTTCTACATTCCATATTAGTAATGAAAACTGGGAGCAATTAGAAGAAATAAAAATTTATAAAATCGATGATAATGATGAAATAATGGATAAAGCACCTATTTCCAATTATTTTGTGTTAAATGGAGATAAAATGATTTTTGTTTATGATTTTTTAAATTATTGGACATTTTTTGTTGAATTATATGAAATAGACGAATTAAGTAATTCAGACTCAAAGTTTGAATGCATAAATTCTGTCGGAGATGTTCCTAAGGAGGCACCATCAGATATATACAACCATACTGACAAAGCTGATAATTTTGATCAAGATGAAAGTTTAGATTTATGAGTTTTCAACTTACATCTGAGTTCAAGCCAACCGGTGATCAACCAGAGGCAATTAAAAGTATTGTTAATTCATTTAATAATAATCATAATCATGTTACACTTCAGGGTGTAACTGGATCTGGTAAAACATTCACCGTAGCTAATGTAATTCAGGAATTAAAAAGACCAACATTAGTTTTAGCACATAATAAAACTTTGGCTGCTCAATTATACTCAGAGTTTCAAAATTTTTTTCCGAATAATGCTGTAGAATATTTTGTTTCATATTATGATTACTATCAACCAGAAGCTTATATTCCTTCATCTGGATTATATATAGAGAAGGATTTATCAATAAATGAACAAATAGAGAAATATAGACTTAGTGCAACCTCATCATTATTATCTGGAAGAAATGATATTATAGTTGTTGCATCAGTTTCTTGTATTTATGGAATTGGTAACCCAAATGAGTTCAAAAAACACGTAATTCAAATTTCTATTGATGATGAAATTCAGATTTCAAAACTTCTTTCTCAATTTGTAAAGAGTCAATATTCAAGGTCTATTGATGAACTTAATAGAGGTAGTTTTTCTGTCAAGGGAGATGTAATTGATATTTTTCCTAGTTATTCTGATTTATTCTACAGAATAAACTTTTTTGGAGATGTTATTGAAAATATTGAGTCTTTTGATCCTATCTCAGGTAATAAAATTGAAAATTTTGAATCCCTAAGGATCTTTCCTGCTATGATATTTGTTACTTCAGAGTCAAGCATAAAGTCTGCAATCAATAATATTGAATTTGATTTAGAAGAACAAGTCAAATATTTTGATGAGATAGAAAAATCGATAGAATCAAAACGAATTAGAGAGAGAACAGAATTTGACCTAGAGATGATTAAAGAACTTGGATATTGTTCTGGCATAGAAAACTATTCGAGATATTTAGATGGAAGAGATCCTGGGACAAGGCCATTCTGTCTTCTAGATTATTTCCCAGAAGATTATTTAATGGTTATTGATGAGAGTCATGTTACAATTCCACAAGTACATGCTATGTATGGTGGTGATAGAAGCAGAAAAGAGAATTTAGTTGAATATGGATTTAGATTACCTGCAGCATTAGACAATAGACCCTTAAAATTTGAGGAGTTTGAACATTTACAAAATAATGTTCTATATGTTAGTGCCACACCGGCAGAATACGAGTTAAAAATGTCTGAAGGTCTATTTGTTGAACAAATAATTAGGCCAACTGGTGTTTTAGATCCTATTATTGAGATTAGAAAATCTGAGAATCAAATAGATGATTTAATAGAAGAGATATTATTAAGAGTTGAGAATGATGAGAGAGTTCTAGTTACAACCCTAACTAAAAGAATGGCTGAAGAGCTTACAAAATTTTTGCATAAAGCAAAGATTAGAGCAAACTACATCCATAGTGATATTGATACATTAGAAAGAGTTGAAATAATGCAAAATCTTAGAAAAGGGTATTTTGATGTTTTAGTTGGAGTAAATCTTTTAAGAGAAGGTCTTGATTTACCCGAAGTATCTTTGGTGGCTATTCTGGATGCAGATAAAGAAGGATTCCTAAGAAGTCATAGATCATTAATTCAAACTGTTGGAAGAGCTGCAAGAAATATTAATGGAAAAGCAATTATGTATGCTGATTCTATTACAGATAGTATGGACAAAACAATAACTGAGACATCATATAGAAGAAAAAGACAAGAAAAATTTAATATTGAAAATGATATTATTCCAAAACAAATGGATAAATCATTTACAAATACATTTGAAAAAGATATTCAAATTATAAATAGTTCTTATGAAGATTTTGAAGAAGAACTTAAGGCTTACCAAACAAGAAATGAGATAGAGAAGAGAATTAAAGAATTAAGAAAAGAGATGGAAGATGTAGCAAAAAAACTTGACTTTTTATCTGCTGCAGATCTTAGAGATAAAATTGAGCTCCTCAAAAAGAAGTTAAAATAAAAAAAGGTGCACATAAGTGCACCTAATTTTTAGGATTATTTAAAATATTTAGCCAATATTAATTACCCTGTTTGGCTTAGATATACTTTCTTTCCTTTTTGGTAATTTAATTTTTAGAATACCATTTTTATAATTAGCCTTGATCTTGTCCTGATCTACTGAATCTGGAACTCTAAATGATCTTTGAAAAGATGAAAAATTAAATTCATTTAATCTCATTTTATCATTTTCCATAGTATTTGAAGTTTCAGATGAAATAACTAATACCTTATCATTTAATTCAATCGTGAAATCTTCTTTTTTCATTCCTGGTACTGCAAGATCTATCTCAAAAGAATCATTATTTTCTAAAGAATTTACTGATGGTACAGAATGACTTCTATTTAAAAAATTCATACCAAAGTCATCATTAAAGAATTCATTAATTAATGATGGAAAAACATTGTTATTGTTATATTTTACTATTCTCATATTTTTTTTTTTAGTTAAACAATTTGAATTATAAATTCATTAAGTAATAGTCAAAAAGAATACCAAGTCATAAATAATGACAATTTGGCAATAAAATAGAAAAATTAAATGACTTTATGTCAGTTTAAAGCAGCCTGGACTTTATTTGCGGCTTCATCAAAGGCAATTGCAGATTGAACATTTAATCCTGAACCATCAATTATTTCCTTTGCTTTATCAGAATTAGTTCCTTGAAGCCTAACTATAATAGGTATATCAATATTACCAAGATTTTTATATGCAGAGACAATACCCTCAGCTACACGGTCACACCTTACTATTCCACCAAATATATTAACCAGTATTGCTTTTACATTTGAATCTTGCAGAATTAATCTAAATGCTTTTTCAACCCTATTTGAATCAGCAGTTCCACCAACATCAAGAAAATTAGCAGGCTCACCTCCAGCAAGTTTAATTAAATCCATTGTTGCCATTGCCAAGCCAGCACCATTTACCATACACCCAACATTTCCATCTAAGTCAACATAATTTAGCCCAGACTCTCTAGCTTCAACTTCAACAGGATTTTCTTCACTAAGGTCTCGCATTGATTCATATTCAGTGTGTCTAAAGAGAGCATTCTCATCAATAGTTACTTTAGAATCTACAGCTATAATTTTATCATCAGCTGCCTTAAGAACAGGATTAATTTCAAAAAGTGATGCATCTGACGCAGTGTATGCATTGTAGAGATTGGTAACAAATTTCACCATATTTTTAAAAGCCTGGCCTTTTAAACCAAGATTAAATGCAATTTTTCTAGCTTGAAAAGGAAGAATTCCAGAACCAGGGTCAATTTCTTCATTAAAAATTAGATCTGGAGTATTATCAGCAACTGCCTCAATATCTACTCCACCCTCTGTTGAGTAAACAATCATATTTTTTGAAGATGATCTATTCAGTAACACTGACATATAAAACTCTTTTCTATCCCCCTCACCATCATAATATACATCTTCAGCAATTAAAACCTTATTTACCAACTTACCTTCTTTAGGAGTTTGTGGAGTTACAAGATTCATTCCAATTATTTCTGAAGATATAGATCTTACCTCATCCAAAGACTTAGCAATTTTTACTCCTCCACCCTTTCCTCTACCACCTGCATGAATTTGAGCTTTAACAACAAAAATTTCTGTTCCTGTTTCATTTGAAAGTTTTTTTGCGCACTCAACAGCCTCATTGGGATTATTTGCTACATAGCCTCTTTGAATCGAAACATTAAATTTTTCTAATAATTGTTTTCCTTGATATTCATGTAAATTCATGGCGACAAATATAACCACAAAACTTAAGATATTTGAATTATTTAAAATCAGAATTATATTTATCACTTAAAACAAAAAATGGATATTAAAATACTTAAAGAAGCTGCTTTAAAATTTGGAACTCCAATTTATTTGTATGATCTAAAAATCATTAAAAATCAATTTGACAAATTAGACAAAGAGTTAAGTGTTTTAGAAAACTACAAAATTCATTTTGCAGCCAAGTCTCTCTCTAATATTTCAGTTTTAAAATATATTAAGAAAATGGGTGCCGGTCTTGATGCAGTTTCAATTGAGGAAGTTATGATTGGCCTGAAATGTGGTTTCAATAAAGATGAAATTTTATATACTCCTAATGGTGTTAGTTTTGAAGAGATAAAGGAGGTATTCAAACTTGGAGTTAAAATAAATCTTGATAGCATAGAATCTATAAAAGATTTTGTAAATGAGTTTGGAAATCAACCAATAACTGTTAGGATAAACCCAGGGATTTATGCTGGTGGAAATGATAATGTTAGTGTAGGACACTCTGAGTCTAAGTTTGGAATTCCTGAAGAAAGAATAGATGAATTGTTGGATATGGAGAAAAAGGGTAAAATTAATATTACAGGTCTTCATATTCACACTGGAAGTGATATAACTAAGAGTAATCAATTTAAGGAAGGGATCAAGAAGATTTTTTCGATTGCTAGAGACTTCAAAAACATTGAGAGTATTGATTTAGGTGGTGGATTAAAAATTCCATACTATAAGGATGATACCTCAACTAATCTAAATGATTATGTAAAGGAGGTTTCAAAGGAACTAAAAACGTTTGAATTAGATTTTAATAAGAAATTAAAACTAATATTTGAACCAGGTAAGTTTCTTGTCAGTGATTGTGGGTTTTTTATAACTAGAGTAAATTATATTAAGTCTACAAAAACTAAAGATTTCCTACAAGTAAATTCTGGCTTTAATCATTTACTTCGACCTACTCTATATGGATCCCATCATGAAATTATAAACCTATCTAATCCTTCAGGCAGAAAAAAAGAATACGATGTTGTAGGTTATATTTGCGAGAAAGACACTTTTGCTGAAAAAAGGAAGATTTCAGATACTTCGAAAGGAGATATAATATGTTTTAAAAACGCTGGAGCATATGGGTTTAATATGTCTAGTAATTATAATAGTAGATCTAGACCTGCAGAAATTTGTATTATAGACAATAAATTATTTAAGATTAGAGAACCCGAGACTATTAATGATTTGTTATCAGGACAAATAGATATTTTTGATAAGTAAAACTTTCCTTTTTGTTTCTTAATATTACATGAAGGCATAATATATTGTTAAATTAATCTCAACGAATTATTTAATTAGATAATTTATAATTAAGTTTGCCATGAAATTCTCAAAGCTATGAACTATATCAAACTTTTTTTTGCATTGCTACTATCTGCATCAATAAATGCTCAAGGAAACGTAAACGGAAATATTACTGGTGCCACTCAACAGGCATTAATAGATTTTGGTAATAGATCAAGTAGAGCACCTCAGCCTTTGAATATTCAAGGAAGTCATTATTTTGATTCTGAATTTAAAAGCACAAAGCTTGAATATTTTGGAAAAGAACTTAATGATTCTGGTTATATGAGGTATAATGCTTTTAGAGATGAAATAGAGATGGCTGATACACCTGGACAAAAGGAATCAGATTTGATCTTAATTAAGAGTAAGGATGTTATTCCTCTTATAAACGGAGAAAGATTTGAGTATTTACCACACAGAGTTGAGGAAGGAAGAGCTTACATAGGATATTTAGTAAATATTTATGATGGTAAGGAGAATAGACTTTACTTAAAAAGAAAGAAAACATTTATGGAAGCTAAAGTTGCAAGGACTTCACTTGAAAATTCATTTCCCCCAAGATATGTAGAGAGTACAGAAATATATGTGAGTAAAAATGGTGATACACCAGTTTCCATTAAAACATCTAAAAAATCGATTATTAACTTTTTTGGATCCAATTCCGATAAAGTGAAAAAATATATCAAAAATCAGAAACTAAAAACATCTGAAATTAGCTCTCTTATTCAGATTTTTGAATTCGCAGAAAATTTATAGATTTTCTAAGAATATTATAATTTTTTAACAAATTTTTTGTCATATTCTTATTATTTTGACTTTATCATAAAAAAAATCTCTTTTTTTTTAATTTTTTTTCAATAAACCTTAAAGTTTCTTTTTTTTTCAGGAATTATTGATTTATCTTAGCCTTTACGAAAAATTTAAGAAAATTTTAACAAAAATTTATTAATAACTAAATAACTAAGTATGAAAAGCTTATTCAGATTACTAGTGGTTTTCTTGCTAACGGCTCAAATGTCGTTTGCTCAGAAGACAGTAACTGGTGTTGTTTCTGATAGTGATGGTCTTCCTTTACCGGGAGCTACCGTTCTTGTTCAGGGTACAACTACTGGTGTAACCACTGATTTCGATGGGAACTTTTCTATTAATGTTGCTGAAGGTCAGACTCTGGAATTCAGTTTCGTTGGTTATGAAACTGCAGCAGTTGCTGTAGGAGCTGGCAACGTCATTAATGTAACTCTTTCCCTTGGAACTCAACTTGAAGAAGTTATTGTAACCAGTTTAGGTATTACTAGAGAAAAACGTGCACTTGGATATGCTGTATCTGAAGTTGACAACACTCAAATTGAGAACAGGGCATCTGGTGATGTTGCGCGTGTACTTTCTGGTAAAGCTTCTGGTGTACAGGTAACAAATCAAGGTGGTATTTCTGGATCAGGAACAAGTGTTGTAATTAGAGGTTTAAGTACCTTTAGTTCAAGTAACCAACCATTATTTGTTGTTGATGGTGTACCTTTCCAAAGTGATACAAACGCTATGGGTAGTTTCACATCAGGTAACAATGGTTCGTCAAGATTCCTAGATCTAGATCCTAATAATATTGAATCTGTAAACGTTCTTAAAGGTTTAGCTGCTGCTACACTTTATGGATCGCAAGGTAGAAACGGTGTAATTTTAATTACTACTAAATCCGGAACTACTGGTGCTGGTACTAGAGCTCAAAAGAATGAGGTAACTGTTAATACATCTTACTTCACTAATGAGTTAGCTATGAAACCAGACTTTCAGATGCAATATGGTAATGGGTTCAACCAAAACTTTGGTTGGTTCTTTTCTAACTGGGGGCCAAGCTTCGATGAAGAAGGACCTGCTGGATGGGGAAGACAAAGCGCTATTAACGGAACAGTTTCAGGTCAGCCTGGATTCCTTAAGCACCCATATAACAGTAACTTAAATGCTAGATTCCTTTCAAGAGATCTTTTACCTTTATTAGGTTTATCTATGGATTCTCTTTGGGAATGGAAGCCTTATGACAGTGTTGGTGATTTATTCCAGCCAGGAGAAATTGTTAACACAAACATTAACTTCAGAGGTCAAAGTGATGACGGTAAAGTTTCTTATAACGTTAACTATGGTAATTTAGATGATAAAGGATTTACTCCTGGAAACACTCTAAGAAGAAACGCATTGAGTTTCGGTGGTAGAGCAGTTTTATCAAACAAAATTACTGTAAACGGTACACTAAACTATACTGCAACTGACTTTAAAACCCCTCCTATTGCTGCGGCATATAGTAGTGGTTCTTCAGATTCATCATTATATGGTAACGTTTTCTATACACCAAGATCTATTGGTATAGCTCAA
Organism: uncultured Bacteroidota bacterium; assembly: GCA_902594745.1. Classification (GTDB taxonomy): domain Bacteria; phylum Bacteroidota; class Bacteroidia; order Flavobacteriales; family Flavobacteriaceae; genus Marisimplicoccus. Next base: position 115,441 of record CACJNF010000003.1, on the reverse strand, counting down.
CTTCCATATGCTCACCCAATTACTGGAGCATCAATTTATTATAGATCATCAAATGGTATTCAACACCCACTATGGACTGTTAACAATACTGGAGATGCTCAGATGACTCACAGGGTTTTTGGTGGTGTATCAGCACAGTATGATATCTCTGATAACTTAAATTTAAGATATAGTTACGGTTACGACGTATATAGTGAGGATAACACAAGTTATCAAAACAAAGGTGGACAAGATGGTAACCTTGAGGTTCAGTCTGGTTTATATGAAAAGTGGAATAACACTTCAACAATATTTAACCACCAGGTAACTATAAACGGTGACTTTGAACTTGATGATGACTGGTCTGTAACATTTAACGCTGGTGCTGAATCTGTTGGTAGAGAATACGACAGAAACGGTGTTAGAAGTACAGGACAAAACGTATTTAACGTATTAAGACATTATAACTTTAACTCACAAGAAGAAATTGAATTTTACTCTAGAAGAAACGTACTTGGGGTATTTGCACAAGCTGCATTTGATTACCAAGACTACTTGTATTTTACTTTAGCATCTAGAACTGATTGGGTATCTAACCTATCAGAAGAAAATAGATCTATTACTTACCCATCTGCAAGTATATCTTTCGTGCCAACTTCTGTTTTAGACTTCGGTAATTTACCAATTGACTTCTTAAAAGTTAGAGCTAGTTACGGTACATCTGCAACATATCCAGGAGGATATCCGATTGCATCTACCCTTAGTCTAAATACTAAAGATTTTAAAGTAGATGGTGTTGAAGTAATTACTAACACTACTGGTTCACAATTAGGTAACACTGGATTAAAGCCTGAGTTACTTGCTGAGCTTGAGTTTGGATTAGAGGCTAATTTATTTGATAATAGATTATCTGCTGAGATCTCTTACTTTAACAGACAGACTACTGATTTAATTATTACTCAACCACTTGACCCATCAACTGGATATACTTCTACAAGAACAAACATTGGTGAAATTAGTGCAACTGGTTGGGAGGTAGATCTTAACGCTGATTGGATTAGAGGTGATAAGTTTAACTGGAATACTTCAGTTAACTATACTACTAACCAAGCAATCGTTGAAGATTTAGGTCAAAACACTGATCAAATTGTTTACGCTGGATTCTCTACAAGAGGAAACGCTGCAATTCCTGGTCTTCCATTAACATCTATGATTGGTACTTCTGTAGCAAGAGATGATTCAGGTAGACCATTAGTTGACGCTTCTGGTAGTTATAGAACAAATAACGATACTAACTATAAAACTAATAAGTATGCATTAATTGGTGATAGTAACCCTGATTTCATTGCGAACATTGGAAACACTATTACTTATGGAAATTTATCTCTTAATGTCCTATTTAACGCATCTATTGGTGGAGATATGTATTCAAGTTTCATCATGACACTTCTTGGTAGAGGTATTACTACTGACACATTAGACAGAGAGTTACCTTATATTTTACCAGGTGTTCTAGCAGATGGTTCTCCTAACAACAAAATGATCGATAACGCAACAACTTACTTCGGTAACCTTATTTTAGGAGGTGACGAGTTAAGAACTTGGGATGCTAGTGTATTAAGATTAAGTGAAGTATCACTTACTTATGATATACCTAGTTCTTGGTTAGATAAAACTCCATTTGGAGCGGCTTCAATTTCTGCACAAGGTTTCAACCTTTGGTATGATGCTTACAATACACCTGATGGTATTAACTATGATCCAAACATCGCCGGTTTAGGTGTTGGTAATGGTTCTGGTTTTGAATACTTCAACGGTGTTAGTGCAAGAAGGTATGGTGTAAGTTTAAAATTAACTTTTTAATCCCTAAATCAATAAATTAAAATATTATGAAAACTTTAAACAAACTTTCGATTTTAGCTTTAACTAGCTTACTAGTTCTAAGTTCATGTGAAACAACTGAGTTAGATTTAACTTCTAACCCTAACGCTTTAAGTCCAGAACAAGCAAGTGCTGACTTATTTATCAACAACATTCAAGAGGATTTTGCTCGTTTTGTTGATGGTATGGGTGCTGTAGGTGGAAGACTTACAAGAGTTGCTCACATGGGTGGTGACAGATTATATAGAGACAATTATGGTCCTGGTTCATTCTCTGGTTTATGGTCAAGTGCCTACCAAGGAATGATGGAGGATATAAGAGTAATGAACGTAATTGCTGAAGAAAACGGCTTAACATACTATGTTGGTATGGGGCAGGTTATGCAGGCGTACATTTTAATGACTCTAGTAGATTACTTCGGTGATGTACCATATAGCGAGGCATTAAAAGGTTCTGAAAACCTTAACCCAGCTGCTGATTCAGGAGCATCTGTTTACAATGCTGCAATTGCTCTTCTTGATGCTGCAATTGGTAACTTTAATGCAGGTGGTGTAGCACCTCAGTACGATATGTACTATGGTGGTAGTGCTGCTGGTTGGGTTAAAGCTGCAAACAGTATTAAGAAAAGAGCTTACCTTAATTTAGGTGAATATAGTTCATACAGCTCTATTACAAATTATATTACAGATAATTCAGATGATTTCGAATTTTCTTGGGGTACTAATGAAGTAAACCCAGATACAAGACATCCTATCTATACTTACAACTACACCAATACTGGTGCAGGTGATTATCAGCCTAACTGGATGATGAACCTGATGATGCAAGGTAGAAATGGTATGAGAGATCCAAGAATAAACTACATGTACTACAGACAGGTACAATATACTCCTGGAAAGGATGGTCCTTCTGATGAGGTTAGTTTAGAATGTTCTGCTCCTGGTTACTATATTGAGCCACACAGAATAGCATACGGATTATACTGTAACCTTCCTGAAGGATATTGGGGAAGAGATCACGGTAACGATGAAGGTATTCCACCAGATGGATTCAAAAGAACACTAATGGGTGTATACCCTGCAGGTGGTGCTTATGATGACTCTAGCTATAGCGCACTTGGAAACGGTGACGGTTTAGGTGGTGCTGGTATTACTCCAGTTGTATCTGCTGCATTAATGCATTTCTTAGATGCTGAGGTAGCTGTTATGACAGGTGGTGATCCAACTACATCGACTCTTGCTGGTATTACTGCAAACTTGAATAAAGTAGATGATATACCAGGAGCTCCAGCAATGGACGCGGCAACAGCGGATGCATATATTGCAGCCTTTGCTGCTGATTGGACAGCTGCTAGTACTTTAGACGCAAAGCTTGAGCTTTGGGCTGAAGAACTATGGAAGACTCAAAGAGGTAACGGAACAGATGCATATAATTCTTATAGAAGAAATGGATATCCAAAGAATCTTCAACCAACGGTTGAGCCAGATCCAGGGCCATTCCCTGTATCAATGTGGTATCCACAAAATTATGCGGCTAACAACTCTAATGTTACTCAGAAATCTGATTTAACAGGAAGAGTATTTTGGAATACTAACGGACCAGCGGTCGACTAAAACTAAATTATCATGAAAAAATTATTTATATATCTTAGTTTAATTACTCTAGTAGTTTCATGTTCAAAAGAATTTTCTTCTGATGAGTATGGAGGTTACGAGATGATGACTGACTACATGCTTAAAGAGTATGAGCAAGGAGCTGCACTTAGACAAATATCTAAGTCAGGTGAATACCAAGCTGCTACTCCAGGAACTTCAGTAGTTAACTGGACTCTTGAGCCACACGACTCAGAAATGGGTGGTTTAACTCAAAATGTTGAAGTTTACTTGAAGTTTAACTCAGGTGCTGAAGTATTATATCAGACTATTAATAGATCTGAAATGTACGATGGTCCTGTAGGTCTTCCTAGATTCGACATATCTATATCACTAACTCAAGCACTTGGTGCACTTGGAGTTGGTAGCTTTAGAGGTAATGATGTCGTAACAGTAAGATTTCAATTAAATCTTACTGATGGAAGAAGTTTCTCAAGAACAAACGTTACTGGATCTATGACAGGTTCATATTTCAGATCTCCATATCAATATCCAATTGTAATTGGATGTAGATTTGATGCAAACAATACTGGTGCTGTACCTGGTGTTTACACAATTACAGGTCAGGACAGTTGGGGAGATGGTTGGAATGGTGCTACGCTTGAGTGGACAATCGATGGTGTAACTACATCATGGACTGTTTCAGGAACTGACGGAACAACTTCGTTCACAGTTCCAGCTGGTACTTCAACTTTCGGTTTCGCATTTACATCAGGAGACTGGGATAGTGAGATTACTTATCAAGTTAACTGGACAGGTTTAGATGGTTCTGGATCTCAAACTGCTTTATCGGACGGAACAAGTCCTGCAGTTGGATTCAAGGCTATGAACATTTGTCAGTAATTTGATTAGTCAATACTAATAAAAGGAGGTTTTTTTAAACCTCCTTTTTTTTTTACATATGGACAAGCAAATAGAAATATACGGTATAAGAAGTATTATTGAAGCAATAGATGCATCAAAGGAAATATCAAAAGTATATTTAATAAAGTCTGCATCTACTAGTAGCTTATTTAGATCCCTAATTAATCAGTTAGAAAAAAATAATATAAAATTTTCATTCGTTCCCAAAGAAAAATTTAATAAGTATAAAAGCAAAAATCATCAAGGTGCAGTAGCAATTCTTTCTCCTGTATCACTTATATCTCTTGAGGACTTAATCTCAAATACTTACAATGAGAAAGAGAACCTAACATATCTTTTACTTGATGGAATAACAGACACTAGAAATTTTGGGGCCATAATAAGGACTTCATTAGCTGCTAATGTCTCAGGAATAATAATATCTCAAAATAACTCTGCTCCTATTAACTCAGATGTTGTTAAAACATCAGCTGGTGCGGTATTTAAAATTCCAATTGCTAGAGTTAATAATCTTAAAGATGCGATAATACATCTTAATTCTCTAGATGTTAGCATATTTAGCTTGTCAGAGAAAGCTACTAATACTATTTACGATGTTAATTATAAAAAATCAATAGGATTGATTTTAGGATCTGAGGATAAAGGAATTAGTAAAGGGATTTTAAAATTATCTGATAATATAATTAAAATTCCTATTAGTAGAAATATTGATTCGCTGAATGTATCCTCAGCATTATCTGCAGTAATTTTTGAAGTAGTTAGACAGAGAAATTATTGATCTAAAAAACGTAATTTAGTAAAAAATTAGGTTTGCCTTTTACTAAAAGCTCATTAACTCTTTCTGTAACTGTTATTTATCTTTTTATAAGTAGCTGTAGCACAAGGATTTATGAAAATTTTGAAGACCCTATACTTGTTGAGAATGTCTTTGAAGTAAATGATAGTATCATAAAAAGAGACCCAGTTAGTCTTCTTATTCAACCATCTCCGATTAATAAATTTCTAGGATATCCTCTGGGTATTGCAATAAATAACCTTGCAAGTCAGAATCCAGATGAAAAATTTGATGTATGGCTGAAAAAAAATAATAGAGAAAATCGTTTAACAAAACTTATTTCTCAAAAACAAATTACTCAACTTAAGAGGTACAACAAATCATTTAATAATTTTTTAAAAGGACTTGGACAAGAACCTGTAGGACTCTCAGACATTAATTATATTGAAAATATTAGAAGACTTAAACAGTTTTATAATAACATAGGGTATTTTGATTCAGAAGTTAACTATGATACTATTATTGAAAACAACCAAGCAAAAGTAAAATACAGAGTAAAAACTAATGACAGATATTTACTAGATTCCATAACTGTGAATATTAAATCAAAGGATTTAGATTCTCTTCACAAAGCAAATATTAAAAATAGTATTTTAAAAAAAGGAGAGTATTTCTCAATTAATAAACTTCTCCTAGAGAGAGACAGAATTTTTTCCTTATATAAAAATAATGGTGTATATGACTTTCAACAAAGAAGCATTAGTTATAATGTATTGATTGACAGTACAGGTGTTGTTAAGAATATACCTGTTATACTTAACATATCTAATCCCAGTCTGGATGATAATTACGAAATTAAAAAGATTGACCAGATTAATGTTTATGTAGAATCTTTAAATGAGTTATCAAACATTGAATCATTTACTGATTCAATAAATTATAATGGCATAAATATTTTTTCTAAGGGTAGTTTAAACTATTCTCCAAAATCAATAACTGAACCTATCTTCTTTAAAAAGGGTGAGAATTACAGTGAAAATAATAAGATTTTGACATCAAGATATTTCTCTAATCTTGGAAATTTTAAATACCCTAGAATTTTAATGGAAGAGAAAGATAGTTCATTGATATCATCAATTTATCTATTACCTAGAAACAGATTTAGTCTAGGATTTGATCTAGACTTTACTCATTCAAATATTGAAGATTTCGGGATTTCGTTCGGTACAAATCTAAATATTAGGAATATTTTCAGAGGAACAGAAAATTTATCAATTAATTTAAAGAATTCAATAGGTGCATCAAAAGATATAGGGATACCAGATGATTCTTTTTTTAATCTATTCGAGTTAGGCGGAAATATCAATCTAAGAATACCAAGAGCAATTCTGCCTGTAAATACAGAGAAGATTATTCAAAAGGACATGAATCCAATAACTAACATAATCCTTGGATCAACAGTTCAAAAAAATATTGGTTTAGATAAGCAGTATTATAGTGGTATATACGAGGTAAATTGGAATCCTTCCATTTTATCAAAAATAAATTTTAAACTTTTAGATTTTGAATATGTTAATAATCAAAATATATCTAATTACTTCAATGTATACAGGAATTCATATGATAAGCTAAATTATATTTCTTCACTATATAATATTGACCAGTCCTTGGTTGATAATAACGGAGATTTGACAATTCCAAAAGGGTCTGATATATTTATCAATCAAGTATTAAATAATCAAACTTCGTTGAGCTCCAATAATGACTTTTATAGAGATGTTAATTCGATTTTAGAAAGGAAAGAGCGATTAACTGAGAATAATTTAATAGTTGGTTCTTCCATAAGCATCAGCAGGAATACGCAAGAGAACTTTTTAGATGAAGATTTCTCCCAACTTAGAATTAAATTAGAAATGGTTGGAAATATTTTTAATGAGGTATTAAGAGCCAATAATATTAACTCTAATGGTAAGGTTGAGATATCTAATATTCTACCCTCACAGTACACAAAAGCTGAGATAAGTTATATTAAGCACCTACTTTTAAATAAAGGTGATATAATTGCATTCAGAGCATTCTCTGGGGTAGCTATGCCATATGGAAACTCTGATTATATCCCATTTACAAGATCATATTACGCAGGAGGATCAAATGACAATAGGGCTTGGAAAGCATATAAACTAGGACCTGGAAGCAGTAACAATATAAATGAGTTTAATGAAGCTAATTTTAAAATTGCGTTTAATCTGGAATATAGGAGTAAAATCAGTGGTAAGTTGAATGGCGCCTTCTTTATTGATGTTGGAAATATTTGGAACTTAAATGATAATGTAAATGATAGCTCAATGACATTTGATAGTTTTTCAGATCTAGAAGAGCTTGCAATTGGTTCAGGAGTTGGACTTAGATATGATTTGAATTTCTTTGTTTTAAGACTTGATGCTGGCTTTAAAACATACAATCCTGCAAGAGAAAAGAGTGAAAGATGGTTTAATGATTTTACTTTAAGAAAAGCAGTATTTAATATTGGTATTAATTACCCATTTTAGGAATAAGTTTAATACTTTTGAAAAAATTAACAAAAAAAATATTTTGAAAAATAACTTTATCTACGGAAAAGAAAACCAAAAATTATTTAATCTCGCTAAAGAAAAAAAGTTTGCATTACCTGCGATTAACGTATCAGGAAACAATACTATAAATTCTGTCTTAGAAACCTCGTCAGAGTTAAATAGCCCAGTAATTATTCAGTTTTCTAATGGTGGCTCTCAATTTATAGCTGGTAAAGGTATGTCAAATGAAAATTTTAAAGCTTCTATTGCTGGCTCAGTTGCTGGTGCATATCATATACACAAAGTAATTGATAATTATAATTCTAAGGTTATAATTCACACCGACCACTGTTCCAGGAGTATATTACCATGGATAGATGGACTGCTTGATTATGGTAAAGTATTTTACAAAAAAAATGGGCATCCATTATTTTCATCTCATATGATTGATTTATCGGAAGAATCATTAGAGGATAACATAGGCACATGTAAAGAATATCTTAAGAAGCTTACTGATTTAGAGATGACACTAGAGATAGAACTAGGTGTAACAGGAGGAGAAGAAGATGGTGTAGATAATACTGATATTGACTCATCTAAACTTTATACTCAACCAGAAGAAGTTGCCTATGCATATTCTGAGCTGAGCTCAATTAGCGATAATTTTATGATCGCTGCTGCATTTGGTAATGTTCATGGAGTATATAAACCAGGAAACGTGAAATTAACTCCTAAAATTTTAAAAAATTCACAGGAATTTGTTTCAGAAAAATTTAATTTACCTTCTAATTCACTTGATTTTGTATTCCATGGTGGTTCTGGTTCTTCAGTTGAAGAGATAAGGGAAGCTATAGATTATGGTGTTATAAAAATGAATATAGATACAGACCTTCAATTTGCATTTACCGAAGGAATTAGAGATTATATGATTGGAGAGTCTGAATATTTAATGAAACAAATAGGTAATCCAGATGGTGATGACATACCTAACAAAAAATATTATGACCCTAGAGTATGGCTTAGAAAAGGAGAAGAGACTTTTAAAACAAGACTTATAAAAGCCTTTGAGGATTTAAATAATATCAATACCTTAGATTAAAACCTAATAGTATGAGTTGGTTCAAAAGAACAAACAAAAATATTAGTACAAAAACCGAAGAAAAAAAAGATATACCTGCTGGTCTTTGGTACAAAACTCCTAGTGGTAAAATAATTGAAACAAAGGAACTAGCGGAAAATATGTATGTTAGTCCTGAAGACGATTATCATGTTCATATTGGAAGCAAGGAATACTTTGAAATACTTTTTGATAATAAATTTAAAGAATTCAATGCTAAAATGACTTCCGTTGACTTTTTAAAATTTGAAGATCAAAAAAAATATTCCGATAGATTAAAAGATGCTCAAAACAAGACTAAACTTAACGAGGCCATTAGGATTGGTTATGGTAAATCGTACGGAAAAAATCTTGTAATTGCTTGTATGGACTTTAAATTTATTGGAGGATCAATGGGATCAGTTGTTGGAGAAAAAATATCTCTTGCAATAAGTTATGCAATTAAATATAAATGTCCTCTTCTTGTTATTTCAAAATCTGGAGGAGCTAGAATGATGGAATCTGCTACTTCACTTATGCAGATGGCTAAAACATCTGCAAAACTTAATGATTTATCCGAAGCAAAATTACCATACATTTCTTTGTGTACTGATCCAACTACCGGAGGAACAACTGCTTCTTTTGCAATGTTAGGAGATATCAATATAGCGGAACCTAATGCACTAATTGCTTTTGCAGGGCCAAGAGTTGTTAAAGATACTACTGGTCAGGATTTACCTGATGGATTTCAAAAAAGTGAGTTTTTATTAGAAAAGGGATTTTTAGATTTTATTACTCACAGGAAAGATTTAAAGAAGAAAGTTAATCTTTACATAGATTTAATCCAGAATTCTCCCATTCGTAAATATGAATAAATAATTTACTTATTTAAATATAAACTACTATATTTGCGGCTCAAAAATAATTGAATGACAGTACTTAAGAAAGAAGATATTTTTAAAGAATTTGGTAAAAGTAAAAAAGATACCGGTTCTGCTGAAAGTCAAGTTGCTCTTTTCTCTAAGAGAATTGATCATCTTTCGAATCATCTTAAAACTAATGCAAAGGATTTCAATACAGAGAAATCACTTGTTAAGATGGTTGGTAAAAGAAGAAACTTACTTGAGTACTTAAAGAAAACAGATATTGAAAGATACCGTGATATAATTAAAAAACTTGGTATCAGAAAATAAAATTTAGTTTGGTTGTCTAAATATTCACACAACAATTAATTTAAACCAAAACTAGATTATGAATCCAAAACCTTTATCAAAAACAATTGTTTTAAATGATGGCCGTGAGATTATCATTGAAACAGGCAAACTAGCAAAACAAGCACACGGTTCAGTTGTAATAAAAATGGGAAACTGTATGCTATTATCTACTGTAGTTTCCAATTATGGAGAGTCCACATTAGATTTTCTTCCTTTAACAGTTGATTATAGAGAGAAATTTGCCTCTGCTGGTAGATTTCCAGGTGGTTTTTTCAAAAGAGAGGCAAGACCAAGTAATGAAGAGATACTAACAATGAGAATTGTTGACAGAGTTTTAAGACCTCTATTTCCAAAGGATTATTATAATGAAACTCAGGTTATGATTCAATTAATGTCTCACGACGAAAATGTAATGCCAGATGCGTTAGTTGGTTTGGCTGCTTCTGCTGCACTATCATTGTCTGATATTCCATTTGATGGTCCTATTTCAGAAGTTAGAGTGGCAAGAATTGATGGAAATTTTTTAATAAATCCGTCAAAGGCACAGCTTGAAGAATCTGACATAGATATGATGGTTGGCGCTAGTGAAGATTCAGTTGTTATGGTTGAAGGTGAATTTAACGAGATTTCTGAAGAGGAAATGACAGAGGCAATACGATATGCTCATGAAGAGATTAAAGCTCAAATTAAGGCTCAAAAAGAGCTTATTGAACTTGTTGGAGTCAGTTCTGAAAAAAGAGAATATGATTCTGCTGAGGAAGACAGTGAACTAGAAAATCAAATTATTGAAAAAACCTATCAAAAATGTTATGATATAGCAAAAAAAGGTCTTTCAAAAAATGAAAGAAGTGAACTTTTTTCAAATGTAAAACAAGAATTAATCGAATCATATGACGAGGAAACGTTTGAAGAAAAGAAAGATCTAATTCTAAATTACTTTAGTAAATCACAAAAAAAGGCAGTTAGAGATTTAGTTCTTAATGAAGGTATAAGGCTAGATGGAAGAAAACCAGATAACATTAGAGATATTTGGACTGAAATCAATTACTTACCCTCCACTCATGGATCTGCAGTCTTTACAAGAGGTGAGACGCAAGCCCTTGCTTCAGTTACTCTTGGGACAAGCAGAGAAGCCAACGTAATTGATATGCCAACTGATCAATCTGAAGAGACCTTTTATTTACATTATAATTTTCCTCCATTTTCAACTGGAGAGGCAAGACCATTGAGAGGAACTTCAAGAAGAGAAGTTGGTCATGGAAATCTTGCTCAAAGGGCTCTAAAAAAAGTTATGCCATCTGACTGTCCATATACAGTTAGAATTGTTTCTGAAATTTTAGAATCTAATGGATCGTCCTCTATGGCTTCAGTCTGTGCGGGATCTCTTGCATTGATGGATGCTGGAATTAATATTAAGAGTAATGTCTCTGGTATAGCAATGGGTTTAATAACTGAGGGTGATAAATATGCTGTATTATCTGATATTTTAGGTGATGAAGATCATCTTGGAGATATGGACTTTAAAGTAACAGGTACAAAAGATGGAATCACTGCATGTCAAATGGATATCAAAATTAAAGGATTAAAATACGAGATTTTAATTGAAGCACTTGGTCAAGCTAAAAATGGAAGATTGGATATATTGAATCAATTAGATGAAACAATAAATAATCCAAACGATTCTGTTAAAGCTCATGCACCTAAAATGGTTAATCTTGAAATCAGCAAGGACTTTATTGGACTGGTAATAGGGCCAGGAGGTAAAAATATTCAAGAACTTCAAAAGGATACTGAAACTACAATTGTAATAAATGAGAAAGATGAAATCGGTGTTATTGAAATCTTAGGGGTTGATCAAGAAAAGATTAACTATGCTATCGATAGAATTAAAAATTTAGTTTTTGAGCCTGTAATCGATGAAGTATATAATGTCAAAGTAATCAAGATTCTTGATTTTGGAGCAGTAGTTGAATTTGTTCCTGGCAAAGAAGCTCTACTACATGTATCTGAAATTGCATGGGAGAGAGTTAATAATGTAACTGATTATATAAACATTGGTGATCAAATCGAAATAAAATATCTGGGAATTGATCCTAGAACAAAAAAATCTAAAATTTCCAGAAAAGTTTTACTTGAAAAAAAATCTTAAATTTTTTCAATTTGGAACAATTTTTGTGGCATTAATTAGTCTATGAGACAATTAAAAATAACAAAGCAGGTAACCAATAGAGAAACTGCTTCTCTAGATAAATATCTTCAAGAGATTGGAAAGGTTGACCTTATTACTGCGGAGGAAGAAGTAGAATTAGCTCAAAGGATTAAAGCCGGAGATCAATTTGCACTAGAAAAACTGACTAAAGCCAATTTAAGGTTTGTAGTATCTGTAGCTAAGCAATACCAAAATCAAGGATTAACACTTCCTGACCTTATTAATGAAGGTAATCTAGGTCTAATTAAGGCTGCCCAAAGATTTGATGAAACTAGAGGTTTTAAATTTATCTCATATGCCGTATGGTGGATTAGGCAATCAATCCTGCAAGCTTTAGCTGAACAATCAAGAATTGTTAGATTACCATTAAATAAGATTGGTTCTATTAATAAAATAAATAAAACTTATGCGTTTCTTGAGCAAGCTCATGAGAGAGCACCTTCAGCAGAAGAAATTGCAAAAGAGCTTGATATGACTGTTAATGATGTAAAAGAATCTTTAAAAAATTCTGGTAGACATGTATCAATGGACGCACCTTTGGTTGAAGGTGAAGACTCTAACTTATATGATGTTTTAAATAGTGGAGAATCACCAAATCCTGACAGACAACTTCTACATGAATCTCTAAGAACTGAAATTGAGAGAGCTCTTGATACTTTAACCCCTAGAGAAGCTGATGTTGTAAGATTGTATTTTGGTCTAGGTAATCAACATGCTATGACTCTAGAAGAAATAGGTGAAACCTTTGATTTGACTAGGGAAAGAGTTAGACAAATCAAAGAAAAAGCCATTAGAAGGTTAAAACATACCTCTAGGAGCAAAATCCTGAAAACTTATCTTGGATAGTTAGGTTAGGCTGTTTATATCTTTTTCCAATTGATTTTCTGTATTACTATTTAAAACTATATATTGGCAAATATGTCAGTAAAAGTTTCTCCCTCTATTCTTGCAGCAGATTTTGCTAATTTATCTTTAGAGTGTTCTAAAATAGATAAAAGCAATGCTGACTGGTTTCATCTAGATGTTATGGATGGACTGTTTGTTCCTAATATATCTTTTGGTATGCCAGTTGTGAAGACCATAAGACAACTAACTAAAAAGCCTTTAGATGTTCACCTTATGATCGTTGAGCCTGAAAAGTATATAACTGAATTTATAAATCTTGGATCTGATATAATTACAGTTCACATAGAGGCAACAAATAATTTAAATCAAATCATTAATAAGATTCATGAATCTTCACTAAAGGCTGGAATTGCTATAAATCCTGAAACTCCTATATCTGAACTAAAAGAATACATCAAAAAGGTTGATTTAATTTGTTTAATGGGAGTTAATCCTGGGTTTGCTGGTCAAAAATTTATTGAATCTACAACAGAGAGACTTAAAGAATTAAAACAATTAATTATTTCGTCTAAATCAAATGCATTAATAGAAGTAGATGGAGGAGTAAATAAGGATAACTTTCAGGATCTTAAATCTAATGGAGCAGATGTTTTAGTTGCTGGAAGCTACATATTTAATTCACCCGATTATAATATTGCAATTGATGCTCTTAAATAAGATAATTACTAAATTTATATTCAGTAAAATTATAAATGGACATATTCATAAGAAGTATATTAGTTTCTATTTTTTTATTGTCATTATCCTGTAATCCTCAAAATACTGCAGAAAACGACATAGACTATAGTAATATTGAAAATGAAAATTTTGAATCAAATGAAATTGATTTAATTAACTCAAGTATCTCAAAATTTAGTTTTCTAGCTCTAGGTGATAGCTACACAATTGGAGAAGGAGTAAACGAAAATGAAAGATGGCCAAATCAATTTGTCGAAGTTGCATATGAAAATGGTCTAGACTTTGAAAAACCTGTAATCATTGCTGAAACTGGTTGGAAGACCTATGATCTTTTGAACGCAATAAGTCAGACCAATTTTACTCAAAAGTATGACTATGTTTCTCTTTTAATTGGAGTAAACAACCAATTTAATTCAAGATCTATTGATGAATTTGAGGAAGATCTTAACAAACTAATGGATAGGATGAATAGTCTTAAAAAAAGTAATGGAAATATCATTATTGTTTCTATACCAGATTGGGGATATACTCCTTTTGGAAATTCATATAATAGAGAAGTAATTTCATCTGAAATAAATTTATTTAACAATAGCTTAATAAATTTTGCAAATAGTAATGGACTCAAGTATGTTGATGTTACAGAGATTTCCAGAAGGGCACTAAATGAAAGCAATTTATTAGCTTCTGATAATCTTCATCCAAGTGGATTGATGTATTTGGAATGGGCAAAAAAAATTTATGAAACTTGGATAGACTAGAGAAATTAGCAAAAGAATTAGATTCAAAAGATAAACTAAATAAATTCAAAAGTGAATTCATCTATCCAGATGATAAATTATATTTTGATGGTAATTCTCTTGGTCTACTTTCAAAAAAAACTAAAGAGGCCGTTAATAAAGTTATAAATAATGAATGGGGGCAAAATCTTATCTCAAGCTGGAATAATTCATGGATAAACCTACCTAATAGAGTTTCTAATAAAATTTCAACAATCTTAAATTCAAATGAAACTGAAATATATGTAGGCGGATCTACTTCTTTAAATCTCTATAAATTATTATTAAGCCTTATAAAAAGCAACGACAGTATTATAAATATCTCTACTGACAATCTTAATTTTCCTTCAGATAAATATATCTGCGAGGGTATTTGTAATGATCACAATTTAAAATTTAATCTACTAGAGTATGATAATTATTTACCAGATATTGATGTGCTTGAGCAATTTATCAAAAATAATAACGGTATAATTGTTCTATCACTAGTTACTTACAAATCTTCATACAGATATCCTGTAAAAAAAATTAATAGAATTTGTAAAGAAAATGATAGCATTGTTATTTGGGATTTAAGTCACGCAATTGGAGCTATAGATATTGATATGAAACTCAATGATATTGATTATGCAGTAGGTTGTACATATAAATATTTAAATGGAGGTCCAGGTTCACCAGCTTTTATATATACTAGAAATGAAAATCAGATAGGACTTAAGTCCCCAATTAAAGGGTGGTTTAGTCATTCAGATCCATTTAATTTCTCAAAGACATATATTCAGTCAGAATCAATGAGTAAATTCTCTAGTGGAACACCCCATATAATTTCAATGTCTACTTTAGATTCTTCATTAGACATAACTATAAATGCAACAACAAAAAAACTAGAGAGTAAGGCTATAGATTTATATAACTTTTTTACTGAAATTTTTAACGATAGGTTAATGAATTTAGGATTTAAAATTATTACTCCTAAAAATAAAGATGATAGAGGCTCTCATATATCAATAGTCCATGATGAATCTTGGAGAATAACAAAGTGCCTTACAGATCCTAAATATCATGGAGAAAAAAAGATTATTGTAGATTTTAGGCCACCTAATATAATTCGAATTGCATTAACACCCCTTTACATCTCGTTTAACGATATATATATAATTTGTATTAGACTTATTAATATAATTGAGTCTAAAGAGTATGAAAGTAAAGATGATTCTAAAAATATAGTTACTTAGAGGTTCTACAACTTATTAATTTGATAAAATATTTTTAACTATCTCAGCTATTATTCTTCCATCAGCTCTTCCTGATACTTTTTTATTAACTTCAGAAATAACAGTTCCCATATCTTTCATTGAGGAAGCATTTAATTCTGTTATTGTAGTGTTGATTATTTCCGTTAATTCTTTTTCATTTAGTTGTTCTGGAAGAAACTCTGAAATAATTTTTGATTGGGCAACTTCAGTATTAGCTAAATCTTCTCTATTTTGTTCGTTATAGATTTTTGCACTATCATTTCTTTGCTTAACAAGCCTTTGAAGAATTTTTATAATTTCATTCTCATCTAAAGTCTTATCTGAAGAAAACTTAGTCTTCTCTAGTAGAATTGCAGATTTAATAGATCTTAACGATTCTAGTCTTAGACTATCTTTTTTTTTCATTGAGTCTTTAATAGACTCATTTATTTGATTTTCTATATTCATTTTAATTAATCTACGTTATCATGTAAATATGTGTTAACATCTGGAAATTCTAATTTATTCTCTTCATTTAGAATAGTCTTTGAAAATATTTCATCACCCTCAGACTTTGAATTATTTATTTCAATACCCATTCTTTTATATGCTGGTATTTTTTCTAAATCTTCAATTGAAGAGTTATTACTTTTAAAAACATGGTTATATTTTTTTAAATTTTCCCTCCTAATTATATTTTCATTATCGGAATCCACTTCTATTGGTTTTTCAAATAAACAATTATCCTCTTGGTAATCTATGGTTTCATTATTGGATTCTTCTTCACCTGTTTTCATTTCTTCTATTTGATTTAAATTATCATTAAGATCTAATTTTATAAACTCTATACCTTCCTCATCTTCATTATCCTCATAAGAATTTATTTCATCAAATTGCGAAGTTTGTTCATCAACATTATTTTCTTCAAAGTCATTATCATTAATTACTTCTTTCTCCAAATTATCTGAAAATAGACCAAAGGATATTTCATCACAATTTTCTTGATTATCTATAACACCTACCTCCTCAGGTAAAACATGTTCAAAATCTATTATTTCAATTTCATTTATATCTATTAATTGTTCATCTGCCTCAACTACTTCATAGCTAATTTCTATGTTTCTTAAAATTTCATTTATTTCACTCTCAATCTTCTTTTGTTGAAAATCGTAAGGGCTTTCATCATTTGATTTATCTTCTATTATTTCAGTTTCCCCATCTAGATCTTCTTCAATTAATTTCTTTTCAAATGGATGATCTTCATCAAGTGTATAAATAACTTTCTTTGTCTCTGAGTTCACTAAACTCTGTTGTTTTTCATCACCAAATCCAGTAGCTATAACAGTAACAGATATATTGTTTCCAAGATCAAGATCTTCTCCAACTCCCATTATTATATTTGCACTATTACCTGTCTCATTCTGAATATGTTCATTAATCTCTCCTATTTCATCTATAGTAATCTCATCAGATCCAGAAATAATTAACAGAAGAACATTCTTACTACCTTCTATTTTGTTATCATTAAGCAATGGAGAGTCCAAAGCTTTTATAACCGCTTCATTTGCTCTATTAGATCCACTTGCAGTTGAAGAGCCCATTATAGCAGTACCACTATTTGAAAGTACTGTTTTGGCGTCTTTTAAATCAATATTTTGGGTATAATGATGGGTTATAACTTGAGCTACTCCCTTTGCAGCTGTAGCAAGTACCTCATCAGCTTTTGAGAATCCTTCTTTAAATCCAAGATTACCATATACTTCTCTTAATTTATTGTTATTTATTATAATTAAAGAGTCTACAGATCTTTTTAATTTCTCTAAACCCTTAATAGCTTGTAGCTCTCTATTTTTTCCTTCAAAAATGAATGGTATAGTAACTATTCCTACAGTCAAGATATCAAATTCCTTTGCCATTTCAGCTATTATTGGAGCAGCACCAGTTCCCGTACCTCCTCCCATTCCAGCAGTTATAAACAACATTTTAGTTTGTGTTTCTAGTAAATTTTTTAACTCCTCATAGCTTTCTAAAGCAGCTAATTTTCCTATTTCTGGATTTGCTCCAGCTCCTAAACCCTCAGTAAGATTAACTCCTAGCTGAATTTTATTAGGCACAGGACTCTCTTCAAGAGCTTGAGAGTCAGTGTTACAAACAATGAAATCAACACCTTTGATTCCTTGTTTATACATGTAATTAACTGCATTACTTCCTCCACCTCCTACTCCCATTACTTTCATAACATTACTTTTATTTTTTGGTAAATCGAAACTAAAATTTGTATCCATATCTATTTTATTTTTTAATTTTTGTTAATTATCGTATGTATTGTCTACGTTATCTATAAATTTTTTAAAACCTTCTCCCCACTTAGCTAGAATTGTCTTTCTTTCTTGATTCACTAGATCATTTCCAGTAGAATTAGAAATATCTTTAGTTAAGTTTTCAGAATTATTCTCTATTGCTTTCATTAATAGTCCAACAGCTGTAGAATAAATTGGATTGAACTCATTTGAATCTCCAGAGAGGTGTTCTCCTGGATAACCTATTCTTGTATCCATACCGGTTATATATTCAACCAGTTGTTTAAGGTGTCTTAACTGACTACCTCCTCCAGTTAAAACAATTCCTGCAATAAGTTTCTTTTTTGAATCTTCATGACCATAATTCTTAATCTCTAAATAAGCCTGCTCAATTATCTCTACAACTCTTGCATTGATAATTTTAGATAATGTTTTAAGCGATATTTCTTTTGGATCTCTCCCCCTAATTCCAGGAATTGATACTATATCTGAATCTTTATTTTCTCCAGGCCATGCAGATCCAAACTTTATTTTTAATTGTTCTGCTTGATTGCCAATTATTGAGCATCCTTCCTTGATATCTTCAGTAATTACATTTCCACCAAAAGGTATAACTGCAGTATGTTTTATAATACCATCTTTAAAAATTGCTACATCTGTAGTTCCACCACCAATATCTATTAAAGCTACTCCTGCATCTTTTTCTTCAAAAGAAAGAACAGCATCAGAAGAGGCTAGTGGTTCTAAGGTTATATCTCCCATCTCTAATCCTGAACTTTTAATACACTTACCAATATTTCTAATTGATGATACTTGTCCAACTACAATATGGAAATTAGCCTCTAGCCTACTTCCATACATACCTATAGGCTCTTTAATTTCAGATTGACCATCAACCTTAAAATCCTGAGGAAGAACATGAATAATTTCTTCACCAGGTAACATAACTAATTTATATACTTGATCAATTAATTTATCTATATCGTCATTATTAATTACCTCATCCGGATTTTCTCTAGTTATATAATCACTATGTTGAAGACTTCTAATATGTTGACCTGCAATACCAACTGCGACATCTTTTATTTCTATACCTGATTTAGATTGAGCTTCATCTATAGCAATTTTTATTGATTGAATAGTTTGTGTAATGTTATTAACAACTCCCCTGTGGACTCCCAAACTTTGAGATTTCCCTACACCAAGAACCTTAATTTTATTAAACTGATTTTTTTCTCCAACCATTGCTACAATTTTTGTTGTACCGATATCAAGACCTACTGAAAATTTATTATTCATGAGTTTATTTTTTAATTGCTATTAATTGGTTATCATATACTAAATCGATCTGTTTATAAGTTTCATTTCCTTTATTCTCCATATTGTATATGCAGAATCCTTTTAACATTTCTAATTTTTTATTCATTTTGTTGTTATTTCCAAACCTTATATCAAATTGAAAGCTATTTAACTTCAAAAAAAGTTCATCTTCATTAAACCATATCCTTTCTAATTCTTTGTTTAAGAAAACATCTTCATTAAAAGCCTTGATAACATCTACTACTATTTTTATATTATTTTTTGAGGTTTCTCCTGATAATATTGGCAATCTATCATCTAATTCTTTATTTCTTTTTATAATTTTTCCTGATAGATCTACATATGAATCATTTTTTTCATAATAAGCTAAAGGCTCTCTTTCTTTAATATTTATTGAGAGATCTAAATTAAAATCTCTAAATATATTAGCTTCATATATAGATTCTATTTCATATAATTTTGACTCAATCTCATTTAATTTATTTGCCTTAATTAGTTCAATATTTGATTTATTGGTCATAATACTATCGATTATTGGCTTATTGTTATATAGGTTATCAAAAGCATAATAAACCTTGTATTCTGTATTTGATTCATTATTATCATATTCAATAAATGAGCTTAATAATATCATAAATGATATTAGTGATAGCATGAAAATTGTAGTTAAAAATCTATTCATTAGTAAATATTTTTTTATTTAGATTTATCGTTAAGTCACCTGCACCAAGAATTGCAATTGTTTTGCAATTAGTATTATTTATTACATCATTGATTTCAACCTTTTTAACAATTTCTTTTTTTGATGCATCTATTTTATTCAGTAAAACTTCTGAAGTTATGCCATTAATTGGCTTCTCTCTTGCAGGATAGATATCTAAAAGATATACTTCATTAAAATAAGATAAAACTTTAGCAAAATCATCCATTAAATCCCTTGTTCTGGTATATAAGTGAGGTTGAAAAATAACTGCTTTAGGCTTATCTTGATAATTAGAATCTATTGTATCAAAAATTGATTTTATTTCAGTAGGATGATGAGCATAGTCATCTACAATTACCTTGTCTTCATATTTATAAATATCCATTCTTCTTTCAATACCTTTAAATTCAGATAGATATGGTATGAATTCTTCTAAATTGAAATCTTCGATTTGATCAATTAATGATAAAGCTGAAACAACATTTTTTAAATTATGTTTTCCTATTACTCTTGCATGAATGTTTGGAATTAAACTATTTGGAGTTTTAAAATCAAAATGAATCCCATTAAGGTCGTTTTTTATGATATCAGCAGAGTAATCTGCATCTTCATCTACTGAGAAAGAGAAATCTTTTTCAATACTAATATCTTTTTCTGCTATTACGGATTTTTTTGTTTTATCACAAAAAATCCCAAAGCTTGTAAGAATTGATTCCAAGTCATCATAAACATCAAGATGGTCTTTTTCAATAGAAGTTATTAGAGAGTAGTCTGGATCTAGAGTAAGAAAAGATCTGTCATACTCATCTGCTTCAATAATAACATATTCATCACCGGTAGATATGTAATTCGAATCAAATCCTTTCATTATTCCACCAACAAATGATCTAAATTTAACTTGATTAGAGTATAATAAATGACTTAAGATAGCAGTAGTTGATGTTTTACCATGAGTTCCAGCAACTGCTATACATTTTGAATTTGCTGATATTTGACCTAATATTTCAGATCTTTTAAAAATTTTATTTCTTTTCTTATTTGAAAAAAAATCGAGAAATACATTATCATTTTTTATCGCAGGAGTATATACAACAATAACATTATCATCTAAGAATTCCTGAGGTACTAGACCTATATCTAGTTTATCGGTAAACTT
This sequence comes from uncultured Bacteroidota bacterium, assembly GCA_902594745.1. Classification (GTDB taxonomy): domain Bacteria; phylum Bacteroidota; class Bacteroidia; order Flavobacteriales; family Flavobacteriaceae; genus Marisimplicoccus. Next base: position 94,145 of record CACJNF010000003.1, on the reverse strand, counting down.
AAGCCCATTATCTATTAACTTATCAACTAGTTTATTCGATGATCTATCATATCCAAAAACAATATTCTTAGTATCAATAAGATAATTTGCTATAGAAGACATTCCAATTCCTCCAACTCCAATAAAAAAATATTTATTATGGCTCATCGTTAAAATGTTTTTTAATTATCTCAACTATATCAATAGAAGCATGTGGCAGTCCCATTCTAGAGATATTTCTTGATAGTTCGTTTCTTAGATTTTCATCATTGATGAGTAAATCAAGTTTATTTTTAAATATTAATTCCAAGTCCTTTTCCTCTATACAAATACATGCATCTTTTTCCTCAATTGTTTTAGCATTTAAAAATTGATGATTCTCTGCAACATTTGGAGATGGTATTAAAATGGATGGTTTTCCTACAACAGCTAATTCAGATAAAGTTAATGCTCCACTTCTTGCAATAATAATGTCAGAAATCTGATATACAGAATCTATATCATCTATAAAATCAGTAATCTTTATAAAGTCAGAATTAAAATGTTTATAATTATCAAAGTAAAGACTACCACATTGCCAGATAAGAAATACATTTTTAGACTTTATAAACTCAATATTATCTTCAATGATTCTATTTATCCTCTCTGCACCCAGACTTCCACCTAGAACAGTTAATACCAATATATCATCTTTAATATTATTTATTTTTTTATAATGACTAATATTTATTTTTTTTGTAATTGATTCCCTAATTGGATTACCTGTTAAATAAATTTTATTACCTGGGAAGTATTTATCCATTTTCTCATAAGCAACAGAAATATAATCTGCATATCTAGATAGAAGTTTATTTGAAATTCCTGGTAATGAGTTTTGTTCTTGAATTAAAGTTGGAACTTTAAATAGAGATGAAATAAATAGCATTGGGAAGCTAGCATATCCTCCTGTTCCAATTACAAATTTTGGTTTAAAAATTAATAGCTCAATTAGGGATTGAATTAAACTAACAATTAACTTAAATGGAACTAAAATATTTTTAAAAGAAATTGATCTCTGAAGACCACTAATCCATAATCCTTTAATTTTAAAACCATGCTTTGGAATAATTTTCATTTCCATCTTACCAATAGCACCTACAAATCTTACTTCAGAATTTGGAATAGATTTCATTATCATATTAGCAATAGATATTGCAGGATAAATATGACCTCCTGTTCCTCCTCCAGATATTATAAATTTATTTTTTCTAACCAATTTTCTTTTTTTTAATCGAAGAACTAACACTTAAAATCATTCCTAAGGATATACATGTCATCCAAGCCGAGGAACCTCCACTACTTATTAAAGGTAAATTTTGGCCTGTTACAGGGATTATTTGAGTTGCAACTGAGATATTAGTAAAAGCTTGAATTAAAATCAAAATTCCTAAACCTGAAACTAAAATTTTACCAAACTTATCATAAGCTTTATGAGTTATAATAAGTATCCTAAAAAACATAAGTACATACAACAGAATAATTACAGATCCTCCTATTATACCAAACTCCTCAACAATTATTGCAAAAATAAAATCTGAGTTACTTTGTGGAAGGTGATTTTTCATTATACTTTTTCCTGCTCCTACTCCAATTAATCCTCCATTATTGATTGCCATTTTTGCTCTTTCAATCTGGTAACTTGCATCTAGGTTTTGAGTAGAATTAAAATTTTCAACTCTACTGATCCATGTATCAATTCTATTAGGGAACTGATCAGGAAAAGTTTTAGCTAAAAAGTAAAAACTTGAAAGAAGTAGCATCAATATCAAAAACATTTTAACCATATGTCTAAAAGGAAATCCCGAGATAAACAATATTAGAATTATTGAGGAAAATATTAGAAATGCTGAAGATAGATTAGATGGAAGTATCAATAAAATATATAGGAAGACAGGAAACCATAGTGGTAAAATTGTTTGTTTGAATTTTATTTTTTTTAAATCCACTTTTGAAAGATATCTAGCAACATAAGTAATAATAATGACTGCAGCCAATGAAGAGGTTTGAAAACTAATTCCAACTATTGGTATATCTATCCATCTACTTGCAGCAGAACCTGCAATTATCGTTCCTTTAGATAATGTATAAGCTAAAAGCAATACTCCAATTGGCATAAGAATTATAGACATTCCTTTATATAAATTATGAGGGATTAATTTTATTGAAAACATTAAAGCAAATCCAAACAGTAATACTATGAAATGTTTAATTAAATAATATAGTGGCGAAGATCCATCTATGACATATGATAAGTATGAACTAGAGGAGAAAACTGGAAAAAAAGAGAATAACGATAGTAATATTATAATTACTAGTAAGACTCTATCCCCAAAAACTATATTTTTTAAACTCATTTATAAATTTCTTACTGCTTGCTTAAATTGGTTTCCTCTGTCCTCATAACTTTCAAATAAATCAAAACTTGCACATGCTGGAGATAGAAGGACATTATCCTTTTTTTCAGCAATTTTACTTGCAATCTTAACTGCTTCATCTATTGACTCAGTTTCCACAATTATTTCAGATATTGGCTTAAATGTCTCTAACAATTTTTTGTTATCAATTCCTAAACATATTATTGCCTTAACTTTTTCTCTAACAATTGGTAATAATTCAGAGTAGTCATTTCCTTTATCTACTCCTCCTGCAATCCATACAGTTGGAGAATTCATTGAATCTAAAGCGAAATATGCTGCATTTACATTAGTTGCTTTAGAGTCATTGATATAATTAACCCCTTGAATTTTTAAAAACTTCTCTAATCTGTGAGGAAGTCCTGAAAAACCCAATAAACTTTCTCTTATTATTTCATTTTCAATTTTTAATAAATCTGAAACTGTTAGTGCAGCCATAGCATTAAGTAAATTGTGTCTTCCTTTTAATGCAAGTTCTTCTGTATTTATCATAATTGTTTTTTTTTTGTTTGACAGAATATTTTTTTTATTATTTATTAAGTTTTTGTTTTGATTTTCAATACCATATGAAATTCTTTTTACTGTTGACTTCTCATTATCTAATGCATCAACCAATTGTTTATCATCAGAGTTATAGATCAAATAGTCAGAGTTATCTTGATTTGAGATAATTTTCATTTTTGCGTCTATGTATTTACTAAAATCGAAATCATACCTATCTAAATGATCTTCTAGCACATTAGTAATCACTGATATATTTGGTTTAAAGTCTTTAATATCATCTAATTGAAAACTACTTATCTCTAATACATATATATCTTTATCTCCTGAAAGCAACATTTTGGAGAAACTATCACCAACATTTCCTGCAATACCTACACTAAGACCTGCAGCCTTGAGAATATTATAAATTATATTAGTAGTTGTTGTTTTACCATTTGTACCAGTTATACATATTTTAAATGAATTTGAGTTAGTACTTGCAAATTCAATTTCAGAGATTATAGGAATTTCCAGGGATTTGATTTTAATGATTATATCAGCTGAATTTGATATTCCAGGACTTTTAATTATTAAATCTGAAGATTGAATTTTATCAATGGAATGTTTATTCTCTTCATATTCAATTGAGTTTTCTTCAAAAAGTAATTTTATATTATCATCTATTTGATTAATATCTGATACAAAAACATTATAACCTTTTTTTGAAGCTAACATTGCTGCCCCAAATCCGCTCTCTCTAGCACCAAGTATTGTTACATTTTTTATCATCTAATCTTAAGTGTTAATATTGTTAATAGGGCTAAGAAAATTCCAATTATCCAAAATCTTGAAACAATTTTACTTTCATGATATCCTGCCTTTTGATAATGATGATGAATCGGAGACATAAGAAAAATCCTCTTACCACGACCTAATCTTTTTTTAGTTATTTTAAAATATGCTACTTGTAAAATGACTGAAATAGCTTCAATTAAGAATACACCACAAAGAAGAGGAATCATTAATTCTTTTCTAATTAATATTGAAATGACTGCAATTAATCCTCCAACAGTTAGACTTCCTGTATCACCCATAAAAATTGAAGCTGGATATGTATTATACCAAAGAAATCCAACTAAAGATCCTAGAAGAGAAGCTATAAATATTGTAATTTCTCCTACTCTAGGTATATACATAATATTCAAATAATCTGAAAAAATTATATTACCTGAAGTCCATGCAAAAACTCCAAGAGTAAAAACGATAATTGCAGAAGTTCCAGCTGAAAGTCCATCAAGACCATCTGTTAAATTGTTTGAATTTGAAACTGCAGTTACGATAAATATTATTATTGGAATAAGAATTAACCATAACATGTTTTCATTATTAAAAATAGCATTAGAAATAAGTGCATAGTCTAGCTCATTATTTTTAAAAAATGGAATAGTTGTTTTAAATGATTTAATCTCATCGGATTGGAAATTTTCAATACTGTCAATATCACTTATGGAAGAAAACTCAACTATAGTTATATCGTTACTTGTTAATAACATAATTCCAACAAAAATTCCTAGAATAGTTTGTCCAGCAATTTTGAATTTTCCTTTGAGACCTTTTTTGTCTTTTCTAAATACCTTTATGTAATCATCAATAAAACCAATAATTCCAAGTATAATTGTTGATATCAGTAATATTTTTATATAGATATTTTCAAGATTGGACATTAATAATACTGGAATTATAGTTGCTATAATTATTATTAGTCCACCCATTGTTGGTGTACCAGATTTTTTTTCTTCTCCCTCTAAACCTAATTTTCTAACATTCTCGCCTATTTGTCTTTTTCTTAAATACTCAATTATTCTTTTACCAAAGACAACAGATATTATTAGTGAAATAATTACCGAGACGGCTGCCCTAAATGACAAATAATCAAATAAGCTTGCTCCGGGAAGGTTATATTGCGTTTCAAGAAATTCAAATAGATAATATAACATACTTACTTATTAAAAATTTTTTTGGCTATTTTAAAATCATCAAACTTGATTACTTTATTTTTCAATATTTGATAGTCTTCATGTCCTTTTCCTGCAATAAGAACTATATCTCCTTCTTCACTATTTTTTTTTGCTTCTTCAATAGCCTTAGACCTTTCAATCTCGACCATAATTTTATTACTATTGTAGTTTGATACTCCTGAAACTATATCTTTAATTATTGATTCTGGATTCTCTGATCTAGGATTATCAGATGTAAAAATTACTTTATAACTAAGATCTGAACATATTTTTCCAATCATTGACCTTTTAGCTTTATCTCTATCTCCACCACATCCAATTACTGTAATTAAGTTTTGATTAGATTTTTTAATCTTATTAATTGTAGATAATACATTTTCAACTGCGTCTGGTGTATGAGCATAATCAATTATTACCGTAACATTACTATTTGATAGAAAGGATTGAAGTCTTCCTTGTACACTATTAAGCTCACTGATATTAGTTAATAGATTTAATGAATCTATCTCATAAATTTTGCCAACTGAATAAATTGCTAATACATTATAAGCATTAAACTCACCTATTAGTTTTGTCCAGATTTCACTATTTTCAATATTTAGCAACATTCCATTAAGTTGTTGTTCAACTATTTTGCATGAAAAATTTGACTTAGACTTAATTGAATATGTATAAACTCTTGCAGAAGAATTTTGAGTCATGAATTTCCCATTCTTATCATCAATATTTATTAATGCAAATGAATTTTTATTAAGAGTGTCAAAAACCTCTTTTTTAGTATCTCTATAGTCTTTAAATGTCTTGTGGTAGTCAATATGATCATGTGTTAAGTTTGTAAAAACAATTCCTTTAAAATCTTTACCAAAAACTCTTTTTTGTTTAATTCCATGAGATGAAACTTCAACGAAACATACCTTGATGTTCCTTTTTACCATTTCGTTTAAATGGTGATTTAATAAAATGGGATCAGGAGTTGTGTTTTTTGAATTTTCAGTAAATTCTTCATACTCAATATTTATAGTTGATATTAGACCTGATTTAATTCCTTGATTATTGAAAAGCTTGTATAGCAGCGAAGTTATAGTAGTTTTACCGTTAGTTCCTGTGACTCCTATTAAGTCTATTTTTGAAGAAGGGTTACCATATAAATTAGAAGAAATTGTGTAAAGAGCTGTTTTTGAACATTTAACTTTAATTAATACAATTTCATATTTATTGATTGTTTTTGGAAGCGTTTCACAGACAACTACTGTTGCGCCATTATTTATTGATTGATCTATATAATTATGACCATCTAAGTCATATCCTTTAATGGCAACGAATATATTATTTTGTTTAATCTGTCTTGAATCAAAAGAAATTCCTGAAATACTAAGATTTGTATCACCATAAACTGAATCAATATTTACACCAAACAATATTTCTTTTAATTCTTTCAAAATACTACAGTAAGTTTATTTGTATTAATCTCAATCTCAATTGGAATATTATTCATAATTTTTTTTGCCACTTTTTTAAATACCGGAGCAGCTACAGTATTACCATAATAACCTTCAGATTTTTTCGGTTTATGAATGATAACAATTGATGAGTACTTAGGTTCATCTGCAGGAAAATAACCAACAAAACTTGATATATATTGAGTTTCATCTTTAGTGTAATCAACTTGAGTTGTTCCTGTTTTACCAGCAATTTTTAGCTCTTTATCATATATGTTATTTGCGGTTCCCCATGGTTTTTCAACAACATTTAGCAGCATCTTCTTAACTGATTTTAGTGTTTCTCTTGAAGAAATTGAAGGCATAATAATCTCTCTATCTATTTGATAAATTGGTTTTTCTCCAATTGATCCAATACTATTAATGAAACTTGGTTTAACCATTTCTCCATCATTAGCTACAGCATTATAGAAAGTAAGTTGTTGCAAAGGTGTTAAACTAACACCATAACCAAAGGCCATCCATGGAAGGGATATTCCATTCCATGTATCATCTGATGGATGAGGAATCTTTGGCTCACCTTCACCTAGAATATCGACTCCAATTTTTCTATCAATTTTCATATTAATAAGCCTATTAACAATCCTTTCAGGATTATCTTTATAATTATCATATATAAGCTTAACTATTCCAGTATTAGATGATACTTCAAATGCTCTTGCAGCTGTAATCTTTCCATAACCCCTTCTGTTTGAATCTTTTACTTCGTATTTATTATAAAACTTTAATATCCCATTCTCTGTATCAACTGAATCAGTGGGTTTAATCAATCCATCCTCTAAAGCAGCAATCATAGTCATTAGTTTGAATGTAGATCCTGGCTCGTGACTCTCACCTACAGCATAATTTAATCTTTCATAATATTTACCATCTTGGTTTACTCCAAGATTTGATATAGCTTTAATTTTACCTGTTTTAGTTTCCATTACAATCATTGTTCCATGATCGGCTTCAAAATTTTCTAACTGATATAGAAGTTCATGGTGAACAATATCCTGTATTTCAGTATCTATTGTTGTATGAATATCATATCCTTGAACAGGATCTCGTTCATAATAAGAAGTCATTGGCTTCCATTGTCCATCAGCAATTTTTTGCATTAGTCTTAACCCACTTTTGCCAGATAGAAACTCAGAGTATGCTCCTTCTAAACCAACTCTAATGTAATTTCCAGATCTATCAACTTTTTCATATCCAATAGTTCTTTCAGCTACTTTACCTAGATGACTTTGTCTAGAATGAGTCTCATTAATTATTAAGCCTCCTTTATATAGACCTTGATTAAAAATTGGAAAAGATTTAATGAGATTCACATCTGAAATGGACAGGTTTCTTCCAATTAATAAATATCTATTATTGTTAATTCTAGCCTTATTTAGATAATCTTTGAAATAGTCTTTTTCTTTGTTGAAGAAATTTGATAGATTAGTTGACAAGTCATCTAAACCTGAATTATACAGATTTTGACTTGGAATTTTTGAGTCCCATCTCAACTCGAACATAGTAACTGTTGACACTATTAAATCACCATTTTCAGAATAGATATTTCCTCTTGAAGACTCTACTTCAACATTTTTTATAGTTTCAATTAATACAGAGGGATCTTGTTCATGGGTATTTTGTAAGTAGAATATCTTTCCAATAACAAAAAAAGAAAACAAAAGAAATAAGAAGAACACAATGTTCATTCTATTAATAATTCTTTTATCAGATTTTTTCATACTAGTCTCTTATGATAATTTTTACTGGTGGATTGTTAGAAGGGTAGAAACCTTGTTCATTCAATTTAGACGTTACCTTAGACTCTATTTTCACATTCATTAAGTCTATTTTAGTTGACACTGATATATTGTTTAAGTTATTTACCTCTTTATTTAATTCAGATATTTTAAAGACCTTTTGATCAGCACTGTGACTACTGTAGATAGTCATCATAATTAAAAAAGAAATAAACATTAACATTCTCCAATTTTTCCTAGAGTCTTTACCTGCTAGAAAATCAATATTTATAAACGATAGAAAATTTTTCATATTTTTTCAGCAATTCTGAGCTTAGCACTTCTTGATCTTTTATTTTTATTTAATTCATCTTCAGATGGGGTAACTATTTTACCAATCTTCTTAAAACAGGTGTTTTTATTTCCATAAATATCACTTTCTACTTGTTCATTAAAACTTCCATTTTGAATATATCTTTTTACTAGTCTGTCTTCTAGGGAATGATATGAAATACAAACCAGCCTTCCTCCTTTATTTAAGTATTGTGATGAAGCCTTTAGTAATTTTTTTATTACTGAGAGTTCATCGTTAACTTCAATTCTTATAGCTTGAAAAATTTTAGCTAGAAACTTGTTATTATTCTTTGAAGGGGATATTGGCTTTAATATTCTTATTAAATCACCTGTTGTAATAAGTTTTTGTTTTGACCTTTGAGAGATAATTATTTGAGTAACTTTTTTATAATTTTTAACCTCACCAAAATTTTTGAATATATAATTTAAATCATCGCTACTATATTTATTTAATATGTGTTTTGCATCCTTTTTTTGATCCTTATTCATTCTCATATCAAGATCTGAATCAAATCTTATAGAAAATCCTCGTATTTGAGTATCAATTTGATATGATGAAATTCCAAAATCAGCAAGAAGACCATCTATTTTATTAATTTGCAGGTATTTAAGGTGATTAGCTAAGTATTTAAAGTTTGATTTTATGAGCTTAAGTCGGTTATCATCAATTTGATTTTCAATTGCATCAGCATCTTGATCAAATGCTATAACCTTTCCAGATGAGTTAAGATGATTTAGAATCTCTTTAGTATGACCTCCGCCGCCAAAAGTTGCATCTACATATACTCCATTAGGTAAAATATTTAGTCCATTTATAGACTCTTTCAATAAAACCGGAACATGAAATGTGTTATTCATATTTATCTCCCATTACTTCTTCTGCTAAACTTCCAAAATCAAATTTTGCATCATCAATAGCATTTTCATAATATGTTTTATCCCATATTTCAAGAATATTTACTGCAGAGGATACAACTACTTCCTTTTTAATTTTTGCATGATTTATTAAATCCTTTGGAATTAAAATTCTTCCAGAAATATCTATATCAATTTGTCTAACACCAGCTGTAAATCTTCGAATGAAATCTATATTTTTCTTATTAAACCTGTTAAGCTTATTTATTCTTTCCATTAAGTCATCCCATTCTTTTAAAGGATAGAGTTCTAAACATTTATTAAATACAGCTCTCTTTATTACAAAGCCATTTTTAAGTTTATCAGATAGCTGTTTTTTAAGTGACATAGGAAGCATGATTCTTCCTTTATCATCTGCCTTACATTCATATGTTCCAACAAAGTGTTGCATTAATTGGTTGATTTACTCAAATATAAAATTATTTTACCACTTTTTACCACTTTTTACCACTTTGTTAATAAATTATTTTATTTTCATTTATTAACCTGATTTACAATTAATTATGGTGTAAAAAAAATAGGTTATTCTTTATGTATATATTTGTGCTAAATCATTAGATTTTTTCATTTAATGTTTAGCTGAAAAAGTTTAACACAGTATTTATCCATGGAGACAGAATTAATTAACGAAGGTGGCTTTAACTACATTGAAAATGGCGATGGAAGACCAATTATAATATTACATGGTCTTATGGGAGGCCTAAGTAATTTTAAAGGAGTATATGACTATTTTCCCAGTGTAAAACATAAGGTTATAATCCCTGAACTTCCTGTTGATTCTACCCCCATATTAAAAACAAATGTTACAACTTTCTCCAAGTTTATTTTTGATTTTATTCAGTATAAAAACTTGAAAGATGTAGTTTTATTAGGCAATTCGTTAGGAGGCCATGTGGCGTTACTATTTGCAAAGGATTATCCTGAACTTGTAAGCGGTTTGATTATAACTGGTAGCTCAGGATTATATGAAAAGTCTATGATTGGTGACGGATATCCAAAAAGGGGGAATTATGAATACATTAAAACTAAAACTGAAGAGGTTTTTTATGACCCAAAGATCGCAACAAAAGAAATTGTTGATGATGTCTTTGCCAGTGTTAATGATAGAGAAAAATTAATAAGAACTTTATCGCTCGCAAAAAGTGCAATAAGACATAATATGGCAAAAGATCTTCCAAAAATGAATACTAAGACTCTAATTATTTGGGGTAAACAAGATTCTGTCACACCACCTAACGTTGCAGAAGATTTTAATAAACTTCTTCCAAATTCAGATTTATCTTGGATTGACAAATGTGGACACGCTCCAATGATGGAACACCCTAATGACTTTAATAAAATTATGGAAGATTGGCTTTCTAAAAACAACTTATAATCTTTTTGATTATGAAAATTATTAAGTCAAAATTTGAAAAAAGCAGTAGTACGGTTAGTGAATGTCCAAAAGGAAATTTACCTGAATTTGCTCTAGTAGGAAGATCCAATGTTGGAAAGTCCTCGTTAATCAACACATTACTAAATAAAAAATCAATTGCAAAAACATCTTCAAAACCTGGAAAAACTCTTTTAATTAATCATTTTAAGATTAATGATAAATTTTACATAGTGGACCTCCCTGGATATGGATATGCAAACACTTCAAAACAAATAATTAAGGAAATTAAATTAATTCACGAAAGTTATTTTAGAACTAGGAAACAACTTCTATTCACCTTTCTATTAATTGATATTAGACACGACCTTCAAAAGATTGACCTTGAATTCATGAAATATCTTAATAGCATGATGTGTCCGTTTGTTATTGTTTTTACAAAATCTGATAAAATTAAATCAGATTTAGTGAGTGAAAAAATTAAACTTTATAAAGATTCACTTCTAAGTTATTGGGAGGATTTACCGGATACTTTTGTTACTTCAGCATGGGATAGTAAAGGTGTAGATAAGATCTTAGAGTTTGTGAATCAATCAATTAAACAATATACTATTTAGTATTTTGATTAATTTTACTTTCAAATTTTTGAGAAAATTCATCAACAATTTTAATTAAATCCTCATTACCTATTGCTTTTGAAATAGTCTGATTCATTGATTGAATTGTTTGAAGCATAAAAGTTTTCATCTCATCAATTGGCATTTCTTTTGTCCATAGATCCATTTTTAAAGTTTCTTTTTGTTTACTATCCCAAAATGAAAGAAATATTGCTTTTGAAAGCTGGTCCTTCATTCCACCATCAGGTGCAGACCACATTATTTCTTCTGGAATATTATTTTGATCTAATTTTACTTTAATTGTTATTTCTGTTTCTTTCATTTAAATTTATTATGCACTAGATTTGCACAAATATAACCAAATACCATTTGATGAAATACCCCAAAAAAGTTTCTGAATATATTGTTAACTGGATTGATAATTATATTAATGAATCTGGAGTTAAAGGCATAGTTGTTGGTGTATCAGGAGGAGTTGACTCAGCACTGACCTCTACCCTTTGTGCTGAGACTGGACAAAATGTCCTATGTCTGGAAATGCCAATTTATCAAAATAAAGATCAAGTTTCAAGGTCTAGAAAGCATATAGATTGGTTAAAATCTAAGTATACAAATGTTACTTCAAAACAAATAGAATTAGATAAAACATTTGAATCTTTTGTTAGTTCTATACCTAATAATAGCTCAGAAAAACATCAACTTAGTTTAGCAAACACAAGATCTAGACTTAGAATGGTTACATTATACTATTTTTCTGCCCTAAATGATTATATTGTTGCTGGAACAGGAAACAGGGTTGAAGATTTTGGAATAGGTTTCTATACAAAATATGGTGACGGGGGTGTTGATATTAGCCCAATTGCTGATTTATTAAAGTCAGAAGTGTTTAGTTTAGCTAGATTTCATAAAATCATTGATAAGATTATTGAAGCAGAACCAAATGACGGACTTTGGAATGACAACAGAAGTGATGAAGATCAGATTGGTGCATCTTATGAAGAAATTGAAGCCGCAATGATCAATTTTGATAAAAATGAAAATTTATCTGGAAGAGAAAAAGAGGTTCTTAAAATATATAAGTCATTCAACACAGCAAATAAACATAAAATGGATCCTATTCCAGTATGTAAAATACCAAAAGATTATCTATAAGTTTTGAAGAAGTTAAGAATCTTAGTACTTGATTGTAACCCAATTATTCATATTGGTTTAAAATCTATTTTTAAAAACTCTATGATATTTGAAGTATGTGCGTATTTGGACAACAAAGATCTGATTATTGAGACTATTAGTGAAGAAAAAATAGATTTAATAATTTCTGAAATTAATCTTAATGGAAGCTCAGCCCTGGATATTTTAAAGATTCTAAAAAAAAATAAAATTGATATTCCAGTTGTTATTTTTACTTCTCTTTTGAATGAAATCAAATCTTTGAAATTACTTAAATCAGGTGCTTCAGGATTTTTAACAAAAAATTTAAAGAAAAAAACTATTAGACATTTGCTTCAAGAAATTGCATTTTCAAGATACAGTTCTGGTGAACTAAATAAGTTTACTAGACTTAAAAATAGATTCAATTTCGATTATAATACCGAAAAAATTAATAGTCTTTCAAAAAGAGAACTTCAGGTTCTTAAATTATTTTTTAGAGGTAAAAGGAATATGGAAATCTCTGAAAAACTCAACATAAATCAGAAAACAGTTAACACCTACATTACAAGAATAATGAAAAAGTTAGAAGTTAATTCAAAAATAGATTTATTTATTTTAGCTAGAAAACATATCAAACAACCCTATTAAGCTTTGCTGATAAAAGCTTCTTTAAATTATAGTAACTCATAACCTCCTCTAAAACTTTATCCTTATCATCATTGCTATTATCTTTGAGCTCACTGATCTTTTTATCAATTAGATATCTTCTCATATTTAATATAGTTTCGTTAACTAATTGACTTAACTCACTACCAATTTTTTTTACATAAATATTTTTTTTCTCCCAATCATGCAGCTGATACTTTTCATCATTTATTAAAATATCTGAAACTATTTTACTCGAATTAGGATCAAGATCATTTATAAAATTGTCAATTGAAATTATTTTTTGATTATGGAAGCTATTTATAAGCTTATTATATATTTCTTTAAAAGGTCCATGAGTAAATTCTATCTCATCTTGTTGAAGATCTAAATATATTTTTTCAAACACTTTAGATCTAATTTCTTTTTTAGTTTCAACGATATCTCCTTTCTCATTTTTGTTTAAAATTATATCTTCAAAAAGTATTTCTTCTGCTCCATATTTTAAAAGAATACTAATAATTTGCCTTTCTAATTGATATATATATCCACTGCTATTTTCCTTTTTTGAAGTCTCAACTTTTAGCACATTATTTCTAGAATAATTTCGCGTTTTTGCTCTTTGTGTTTTTTTACTATTCTCAATAGTTGAAAAAGATCTAAAAAGAGATGACTCATCTATAGATAAGACAGAAGAAAGTTTCTTAATATAAACCTCTTGTTTAAGAGAATCTGGAATTAGAGAGATCGATTTAAGAATACTTTTAATTAGAGCAACCTTCTTATCTTCATCATCTTCATATTCTTTATTAATACTTATTGTAAAATCTATTAAATCCTTTGATTGTCCATCAATGTATGCAATCATTTTATCGCGTTTATTTTTTTTAACGAAGCTATCAGGATCTTCTCCATCGGGGAATGAACATATTTTTACATTTAAGCCTTCTTCTAAAATCATATCAATACTTCTTAATGATGCTGAAAGACCTGCTTGGTCTCCATCAAAAAGAATCACAATGTTTGACGTAAGTCTTTTAATTAGAATTATTTGATCTTTGGTCAGAGATGTTCCAGATGATGCTAAAACATTTTTTATTCCATGCTCATGTAATTGAACAACGTCCATATAACCTTCAACTAAATAACATAAATCATCTTTTACAATAAACTGTTTAGATTCATATATACCATATAGAGTCTTACTTTTATTGTAGATTTTACTTTCTGGCGAATTTATATATTTTGCAATTTTTTTATTTGAATCAATTATTCTACCTCCAAATCCAAGTATCCTACCAGAAATACTCTTGATTGGAAACATTATTCTACCCCTAAATCTGTCAACATGACTATCTTCATATGATATAACCAAACCTGTTTCAATTAAATAGTCCTTAATGAAACCATTTTCTGATGCATTTTTGTAAAAACTATTTTTTAAATCAGGGCTGAAGCCAATATTAAAGTTTTCAATGATTGAATCTGAAAGGCCCCTATTTATTAGGTAGTCTCTAACATTATCTTCTTTAGATAAAATATTTTGAAAATACTCTTGAGCAAATGAGTTAATAATAAACAAAGATTCTCTTGCATTTCTTTCTTCAACATTTTCAGATTTATCGGTTGTCTCTATTATTTCAATGTTATATTTATTAGCTAGGTAACGAATTGATTCTGGATAGTTAAATTGCTCATGCTCCATAAGAAAGGCAATTACATTACCTCCTTTACCAGAGCTGAAATCTTTCCAAATCTGTTTTGATGGAGAAACGATAAAACTTGGTGTTTTTTCATTAGTAAAAGGACTTAAGCCTTTGAAATTAGCACCAGTCTTTTTTAAAGCTATAAAATCAGATATAACCTCTTCTACTCTGGCATATTCAAAAACTTTATCAATAGTATCTTTACTAATCAAACCTTTTAATTTAGCATCAATATAATAAATTAATACTTTCGGTCAATGATATAGTCCAATAAGATTTTAAGTGAATTTTTTGATTCATTATCTGGAAAAGTTTCAAGTATTTTCAGTGCTTTATTCTTATACTCTAACATGACATTTTCAGTATATTTAAATCCGTTATTTTCTTTCACAAACTGATTAATAACCTCTTTATCTTCTTTTGAAAGTTTTTTCCTTTTTAAAATGGATCTGATTGATCTACGATCAACTTGACTTGCCTTTTTAATTGAATAAATCAATGGAAGCGTAATTTTTTGACTTTTTAAATCATCTTTGGTTGGTTTTCCAATTCTTTTTTTAGAATAATCAAAAAGGTCATCCTTGATTTGAAAGATAATACCCAAGTATAAACCAAAATTTTCAACATTTTTAGTTTTTTCATTACCAGATGAAATCAAGCCAAGTAAACAACAACACGAAAATAAAGATGCTGTTTTTTTTGTAATTAAGGTAATATACTCTTTTTCTGTTATGTTAAAACTTCTTGACTTTTGAATTTGAAATAGCTCTCCCTCAGAAATTTCTTTTACAGCATTTGATACCTGGTCTAATAAATCATAATCTTTATTCTGAGTAGAAAGGAGAAGAGTCTTAGACAGGAAAAAGTCTCCCACCAATACAGAAATTTTATTTTTCCACAAAGCATTAATAGTAAGGAACTTTCTTCTAATATTACTATCATCTACCACATCATCATGAATTAATGAGGCAGAATGAATGAGCTCAACTAAATTGGCGGCCCGATATGTTTTTGATGAAACATTTCCATTAGAGAACATCTTGGAAAAAAGAATAACAAGAATGGGTCTAATTTGTTTTCCTTTTCTTTTTAAAATATACCTAAGAATTAGATCAAGCAACTTGACTTTGGAGGATACTGAAGTGAAAAATTGTTCCTCAAAAATTTTTAATTCTTGTGAGATGGGATTTTTTATTTTTTTTGAAATATTCAAAATCTAGGCTTAGATAATCATCATAGCATCTCCATATGAGAAGAAGTTATATTTCTTCTTAATTGCCTCTTTATATGCCTTTAGAACAAAGTCTTTTCCACCAAAAGCTGACACCATCATTATTAGGGTTGACTTTGGTGTATGAAAATTAGTAATCATTGAATTAGCAATAGAAAAGTCATAGGGTGGATATATAAATTTATGAGTCCAACCATCATATGGATTAAGAGTACCAAAAGACGACACAGAACTTTCAAGACCTCTCATCACTGTAGTTCCTACAGCACAAATTCTCTTATTATTTTTTAAGGCATTATTAATTATGTTGGCAGAATTTTCATTTATTTTAAGTTCTTCACTGTCCATCTTATGTTTGGATAAGTCTTCAACATCAACTGGGCTAAATGTACCTAGTCCAACATGAAGAGTAATTTCTGGAAGAAGTACTCCTTTAATTTCAAGTCTTTTCAGTAAATGTTTTGAAAAATGTAATCCAGCTGTCGGTGCAGCGACGGCACCTTCATTCTTGGCATATATTGTTTGAAACCTATCCTTATCATTTTCTTCAACTGGTCTATTGATATATTTTGGAAGAGGAGTTTCACCTAATTCTTGAAGTTTATTTCTAAACTCATCATAGGGACCATCAAAAAGAAACCTTAAAGTTCTTCCCCTGGATGTTGTATTATCTATAACTTCAGCAACCAAGCTTTCGTCTTCTCCAAAATAAAGTTTGTTACCAATTCTGATTTTTCTTGCAGGATCTACTAAAACATCCCATAGCCTTTGTTCTGTATTTAATTCCCTTAGAAGGAATACTTCTATTCTTGCACCAGTTTTTTCCTTATTTCCATATAATCTTGCTGGAAAAACTTTTGTATTATTAAGAACAATAACGTCTCCTTCATCAAAAAAGTCAATAATATCTTTAAAAACTAGGTGCTCAATAGTCTGTTCTTTTTTATTTAATAGCATTAACTTGCATTCGTCTCTTTCTTCAGATGGATACTGAGCTAAAAGTTTATTTGGGAGCTTATAGTCAAAATCAGATAATTTCATAGAGTTTAATTAAGTCCGCAAATATAGTGTTCTAGAATACCGAAAGTCAAGTATTTAGCTATTTATTTTTTGAAATTTCAAACCCAAGTTTTTTTAGATGATCCCAAAAGCTGACATAAGACTTTGTTACAACCATTGGATCATTAATTATTATAGGATTTAAAAGGGATAGTGGAGCAAAAGACATAGCCATCCTATGATCATTATATGTATCTATTGAAATATGTGATTTAATTTGTGAATTATTTTCTAAATGCAGAGAATTGTCAGTTATTTCAATTTTATCAACTCCAAATTTTTCAATTTCAGATTTTAATGCATTAAGTCTATCAGTTTCTTTTATTTTTAGTGTTTGGAGTCCATAAAGATCACAATCAATATTAAGACCTAAACATGTTACAGCTATTGTTTGAGCTAGGTCAGGATTATTTGAAAGATCTAATGATATTTTTTTCTCAATTTTATCATCAGACTTACTTAGATGAATTCCATTATTTATATATGCAGTTTTAACACCAAAATTTTTATAAATCTCAACTAGATCGGAGTCTCCTTGTATACTATCTTTATAATAAGTATTTAAAGTTAAATCTGACAAATCTGATAATGCTACTATACTATAAAAATATGATGCAGAGCTCCAATCTGACTCAACTAATTGGCTTGGTATTTTTTTATTTGATAATGAATTAATTAGAATTTGATTTGATTGAAGCTTAACATTACCTCCTATTCTTTCAATTATTTTTTTGGTCATCTCAATATATGGTAAAGAGGTTATCTCTTTTGAGAGATTTATAACTAATCCATTTTTTAGAGATACTCCAAGCATCATAAGAGATGAAATATATTGGGAACTTACATTAGCAGGAAGGTTCACATATTTCTTATTGATTTCTTTACCATTAATTCTAATTGGAGGGTAACCTTCATTCTCAATATATGATATTTCAACCTCCAGTTCTCTTAATGCATCAACCAAAATTGAAATAGGTCTTTCTCTCATTCTTTTTGATCCAGTTAGAATAACCGATAAGTTCTTAATCGAAGAAAAATATGATGTTAGGAACCTCATTGCTGTGCCAGCATGTCCTATATCAATCTCCTCTTGATTTGAATTAATTGCTGACATCATAACTTTTGTGTCATCTGAATCAGAAATATTTTTTATGTCAAAATAAGAGGTGAATGCTCTTAGGGCCAACAGTCTATTTGACTCACTTTTTGACCCACTAATATTTAATACCCCTTCTATTGATTTTGATTTCTTTGAAATTTCAAACACTACTTAAGCTTATTATTTGATTTATGTCTTTGTCTGTCTCTCTCTGTTTTTTTAGAGAGATTATTTTTAAATGACTTTTCAAGGTCAATTCCTGTCTGATTTGCAAGACATATAAGAACAAACAACACATCTGACAACTCATCACCTAGGTCATCTATATTATCAGTTTCTTTCAAACTTTGTTCACCATACTTTCTGGCAATAATTTTGGCAACCTCACCTACTTCTTCTGTTAATATAGCCATATTTGTAAGTTCATTAAAGTATCTCACACCATGTTCCTTTATCCATTCATCTACTAATTTTTGCGAATCTTTAATATCCATAGTTCAATTTTTTTGATTTAGTTTATTCCATAAATCCTCTTTAATTTCATTTATACCGAAATTACTAACAGAAGAGATTATATGATAGTGTATATTCTTAAATTCTTGTTTTAAAATTGTTTTGAATTCTTCCAATAATTCTTGGTCCATAAGATCTGCCTTACTAAATGCTATAATAAAATCTTTATCGGCCAGTTCTGGGTTATATTTTATAAGTTCTTTTTGAAGAACTGTAAAGTCCTTCTTGATATTTTTTGTGTCGACAGGTATAACATAAAGAAGAATTGAGTTTCTTTCAATATGTCTCAAGAAATAATGACCTAAACCTCTGCCTTCACTAGCTCCTTCAATTATTCCAGGTATATCAGCCATTACAAATGATCTAAAATCTGACATCGCAACAATTCCTAGGTTAGGTTTTAATGTGGTAAATTCATAGTCTGCTATTTTGGGCTTCGCATCAGATAGAGCAGATAATAATGTAGACTTTCCAGCATTAGGGTATCCTACTAATCCAACATCTGCTAGAACTTTAAGCTCTAATATTATTTTTAGTTCCTTTCCTGGAAGTCCGCTTTGAGAATATCTAGGAGTTTGATTTGTAGGGGTTTTAAAATGAAAGTTACCACGTCCACCTTTTCCACCTTTTAAAAGAATTAAATCTGAGGACTCATCATTTATCTCGCAAATAACTTTTTCAGTCTCTAAATCCTTAATAACAGTTCCAAGTGGCACATGAATTAAAACATCATCTCCGTTACTTCCAGATTTTCTTGAGCCACTACCATCTCTACCATTACCTGCTTTAAAATGTTTCTTATATCTAAAACTTTGAAGAGTCCATAAGTTACTGTTACCTTTTAAAATAATATTTCCACCATCACCACCATCACCACCATCTGGACCTCCTTTTGGAACAAACTTTTCCCTTCTCAAGTGAGTAGAACCTTTTCCACCTTTACCTGAATTTACAGTAAGCTTGACATAATCAACAAAATTATCGACAATCATAACAGGCTAGATTAAACTATCAACAAGATTGAATAATCTTGTAGTAATATCATCAACACTTCCGTGACCATTAACTGAGTAAAACTTTGACTGTTTTTGATAAAAATCAATTAGTATAGATGTCTTATTATTATACTCGTTAAATCTATTTTTAATTTTTTCAATATCCTGGTCATCAGATCTATTGGTAGTTTTACCTCGATCTAATAGCCTAGTTATTAGCTCATCTTCATCAACCTCTAGAGCAATCGTTGCATTTATCTTCTGGTTAATAGATTCAAGAAAACTATCGAGGGATTCAGCCTGATTGTGTGTTCTTGGAAAACCATCAAAAATAAAACCATTAGCACTCTTATTTGCCAAAACTTCATTTTCAAGCATTTTAATTGTAATAGTGTCGGGCACAAGATCTCCATTATCAAGAAATGACTTAGCTTCAATACCCAAATCAGTTTTATTTAAAATATTTTTTCTAAATAAATCACCTGTGGATATATGATACAAGTGATATTTATCTTTTAAAAAATCGGCTTGAGTTCCTTTCCCAGATCCTGGTTTACCAAAAATCACAATATTAAACATAGGCACAAAGATATTTAAAATGTTTGGTATTCTTTATTGTGATTAAAGGAATGCTTATTTTTGAGATATGTTTAAGGAAAATAGAATAATTGGTATACTCGGAGGAGGTCAGCTCGGAAAAATGGTTCTTGACGTAGCTAATAAATGGGGGCTTAAAGTATATATTTTAGATTCCAATGATAACTGCCCATCTAGCAAACTTTGTTCAAAATTTTTTCAAGGTGACTTAATGGACTTCGATACAGTTGTCAATTTCGGTAAAATGGTTGATGTAATAACAATTGAAATCGAAAATGTAAATGTTGAGGCATTAAAATTTCTTGAATCCAATGGGTTGGAAGTTTTTCCTCAATCTAGTGTTATTGAAATAATTCAAGACAAATCTAAACAAAAAGAATTCTACAATAATAATCAAATACCTACTTCCTCATATAAAATTTTCACGGGTAAAAACGAGTTGAAAGAGAGTATAAGCAAAGGTGAAATTTCACTTCCTTTTATTTGGAAAGCATCAAAAATGGGATATGATGGATACGGTGTAAAAAAAATTTCTAACAATAAAGATCTAGAAAAAATAGATGATTGCCACTGTATAGTAGAGGAATTAATTTCAATAAAAAAAGAACTTTCTGTAATGGTAGCGTCTAGAAAATCTGGTGAATTAATTAATTATCCTGTAGTTGAAATGGAGTTCAATAGTGATTCAAATCAAGTAGAGTATATTTTATCACCTGCAAAAATTAATAATGATTTAAAATCAAATGCTGAAGACCTTGCTATTGAGGTTACAAATAAACTCCAAATTACAGGAATATTAGCTGTTGAAATGTTCTTAACTTCTGAAAATGAAATTCTAGTTAATGAAGTTGCTCCTAGACCACACAACAGTTATCATTTTTCAATAGAGGGCTCCTACACAAGTCAATTTGAACAACTTTTAAGATCAATTCTTGATATGCCTTTAGGAAGCACAAAGATTATAGAATCTGCTGTAATGGTAAATTTAGTTGGTGAAAAAGGATCCAATGGCCCTGTTATTTATAAGAATTTTGATCAAATTATTGGTCTTGAAGGTGTTAATCCACATATTTACGGTAAATTTGAAACCAGATTCAATAGAAAAATGGGTCATGTAACCGTGATAAATCAAAACATTGATAAAGCAAAAGAATTAGCAAAAGAAATTAAAGAAACAGTTATTATTACATCAAAAAAATGAGTCAAGTAGCAATTATAATGGGGAGTAAGTCAGATTTTGAAATCATGAGTGAAGCTATTGAAATTCTCAAATCATTTGACATAAATACTGAATATGATATAGTTTCAGCTCATAGGACGCCTAATAAAATGGTCGAATATGCTTCTAATGCTGAAAAAAAAGGTATAAAAGTTATTATTGCAGGAGCAGGAGGAGCAGCTCACCTACCTGGAATGGTAGCCTCAATTACAAGCTTGCCTGTTATCGGAGTTCCAATAAAATCAAGAAATTCAATAGATGGTTGGGACTCAATTTTATCTATACTTCAAATGCCTGGAGGAGTTCCAGTTGCAACTGTAGCTTTAAATGGCTCAAAAAATGCAGGTATCCTTGCTGCTCAAATTATTGGATCCTTTGATTCTAAAGTTGCTGATAAGGTTAAGGCCTATAAAAAAGATTTAGAAGATAAGGTTATTGAAAGCAGCAAAGATTTAAAGAAAAAAAGCTAGTCCTTAATCCAATCCTTATACCCTTTTTTATAATGATATATCATTTTAAAACCTAGAGACTTCATCACGTGACTAGCCTTTAAACTTCTATTACCTGACATACAATATATAATGTAGGGTTTTTCTTTATCAAGCTTATTTAAGTTATCTATAAACTCCCTCTTTTGAAAATCAATATTAAAAGAGGATCCTATTTTACCATTTTCAAATTCCTTTTCAGTCCTTAGATCAATTAACATTACTTTATCATTTATAAGACCATTTACTTGATCTTTATTAATATCTTGAATTACAGGTGTTTGAAGAAAAACTAATAGTATATAAAAAAAAAGTTTTAACATTTAATGAACATTATTATTATTAATTTCAATAATACATATTTTTGCTAAAAACTTTTAATGTTTAAAGAAAATTTTACTCGAAGACATATAGGCCCAAACTCTTCTGAGTTAAATAAAATTTTAGGTACAATAGGTGTCAAATCTGTTGAACAACTTCTTGAGGAAACTATTCCAGAAAAGATTAGATTAAAAAATGACTTAAATATTCCAGAGGGTATTTCCGAAATGGAATTTTTAAAAGAGATAAAAAAATTATCATCTTTAAATAAGAAGTTTAAAACTTATATTGGACTTGGTTATCACGACACATTTACCCCCTCTGTTATTCAAAGAAATATTTTGGAAAATCCTGGATGGTATACAGCTTACACTCCCTATCAACCTGAAATTGCTCAGGGAAGACTTGAAGCTTTATTAAATTTCCAAACAATGGTTTGCGATATTACTAAAATGGAAATAGCAAACGCCTCACTTTTGGATGAAGGTACTTCAGCCGCTGAAGCCATGATAATGATGTATAATAATAGATCAAAAGATCAAAAATCAACAAATCAAAATAAGTTTTATGTTGACTCTAACATATTCCCACAAACTTTAGCTGTTCTATCAACAAGAGCTAAGCCACTTGATATTGAATTAATAGTAGGTGACATAAAAGAATTAAAAGAAAATGAGTTTTTTGGATGTATTATTCAATATCCAGGAAAAGATGGAAAACTCGAAGAAATAGATAATTTCTTAGAATCTATAAATAATGAAAACCTTAAAGTAATAATTGCTGTTGATTTAATGTCAATAGTCTTAATTGAACCTCCTAATACTGATAAAATTGATGTTGTTGTTGGAACAACTCAAAGATTTGGAATACCTCTTGGTTATGGGGGTCCTCATGCTGCTTTTTTTGCAACAAAAGAAAAATACAAAAGAAATATACCAGGAAGAATTATTGGAGTAACCAAGGACCTAGATGGTGATTATTCACTTAGGATGGCTCTTCAAACTAGAGAACAACATATCAAAAGAGACAGAGCAACATCAAATATTTGTACTGCACAAGTTCTATTAGCAGTAATGGCTGGAATGTATGCAGTCTATCATGGTCCTGAGGGCTTAAAAGAAATTTCAAAATCAATTCACCTTAAGGCTGTTTATCTAAAAAGAAATTTAGAATCAATTGGACTTCAAATTAAATATTCTAAATACTTTGACACAGTAACTGTTTTATGTGACTCAAAAAAAATTAAAGAATTAGCTGCTATAAAAAAGATTAATTTCTGCTTTCTCTCAAATAATGAAATATCAATTTCTGTAAATGAAAAAACAAATATGAGAGATCTGAATGAGATTATTTCAGTTTTTGAAGAGTTTACAAATAAGAAATCAAGCATAGAGGAATTTCCAACAGATATTGAATTTATTAATGAGAGAAAATCTGATATTTTATCTCATCCTGTTTTCAATTCATACCACTCTGAAACCTCATTAATGAGATATATAAAATCCTTAGAGAACAAGGACTTATCCTTAACTCAGTCTATGATTTCACTTGGATCTTGTACTATGAAATTAAACTCAGCTTCAGAAATGATCCCGTTAAGTTGGAGCGAATGGAACAGCATACATCCTTTTGTTCCTGTTGAACAAGCAAAAGGATACCACGAAGTAATAAATAGATTAGAAGAGTTCCTTTCAGAAATTACAGGTTTTGCTGCAACTTCATTACAACCCAATTCTGGTGCTCAAGGAGAATATAGCGGATTAATGGTAATCAAATCTTATTTAGATAAAAAAGGTGATAGTCACAGAAACATATGTCTAATTCCATCTTCTGCACATGGAACTAATCCTGCATCAGCAATTATGGCTGGACTAAAAGTAGTAGTTATTAATACAGATGAAAGAGGAAATATTGATATTGAAGATCTTAAAACTAAAGTAAACGAACATAAAGATAACCTTGCTGCATTAATGATTACTTACCCATCTACTCATGGAGTATTTGAATCTGAGATTCAATCAATTAATGACTTGGTTCATCAAAATGGTGGTCAAGTATACATGGATGGTGCCAATATGAACGCTCAGGTCGGCTTGACTAGTCCAAAAATAATCGGTGCTGATGTATGTCATCTGAATTTACATAAAACTTTCTCAATTCCTCATGGAGGTGGGGGTCCTGGTGTTGGGCCAATTTGTGTTGCAGAACATCTTAAAGAATTTCTTCCATCTAATCCATTAATTAAGACAGGTGGAGAGGATTCACTTGAGGCAATTTCATCTGCACCCTGGGGATCTGCACTTGTTTGCCTTATATCATATGGTTATATAAGGATGTTAGGTAGAAATGGTATTAGAAAATCGACGGAAATTGCGATTGTAAATGCAAACTATTTGAAGACTAAACTCGAAAAAAATTATAAAATACTTTACAGTGGAGAAAATGGAAGATCAGCACATGAATTTATTATAGATTGTAGAGATTTCAAAAAATATAATATTGAAGTTATAGATATTGCAAAAAGACTAATAGATTATGGATTTCATGCTCCAACAGTTTCTTTTCCAGTTCCTGGTACTATGATGATTGAACCTACTGAAAGTGAAAATTTAAATGAATTAGATAAATTTTGTGAAGCTCTTAACTCAATTTATACTGAGATTGTTTCTGATGATGATTCCAAAAGAGAGATGCTCAGGAATTCACCCCATACATTAAAGATGTTGACTTCCACTGACTGGCCATACAGTTATAGTAGAGAAGACGCCTCATTCCCTAAAAGCTATTTAAAAACTAATAAATTTTGGCCATCAGTTAGAAGAGTAGATGAAGCCTTTGGTGACAGGAATTTAATTTGTAGCTGCCCTCCTACAGAGACTTATCAATAATTTAAGTAATTTTATAAAATGAACTACAGAATAACTGGTACAGGTAGCTGCACACCAGATATCACAAAGAAAAATTCAGATTTTCTTCAGAATAAATTCCTCGATAGAGATGGGAGTGATATTCAAAATTCAAATCCAGAAATAATCGAAAAATTTATGTCTATAACTGGTATTACGGAGCGAAGGTATGCCTCTGATGAAATAAATTGCTCTGACTTGGCAACAGATGCTGCACGAAATGCAATTTTTGATTCAAAAATTGATCAAGAAACATTAGACTACATTATTGTTGCTCATAATGCAGGAGATATTTCATGTAATAGTGGACAAGTAGACACACTTCCTTCAATTGCTTCAAAAGTTAAAGCAAAACTTAAAATTAAAAACCCTAATTGTGTAGCATATGACATTATTTGTGGTTGTCCAGGTTGGGTGGAAGGAATGATTCAAGCAAAATCTTTTATTAACTCTGGAATGGCAAGTAAATGTTTAATAATTGGTTGTGACACACTCTCAAGAATTCTAGACAAAAACGATAGAGACTCAATGATATATGCAGATGGATCTGGTGCTACCATATTAGAAAAAGACACTTCTTATGATGGAGGAATATTATCTCATAAATCTGCTACTTTCACCTATGAGGGTGAAAATGATTTTATATTCTATGGCTTATCATATGATAAAGACTTAAGAGAAAGTAACGATCAGAAGTTTATCAAAATGCAGGGTAGAAAAGTGTATGAATTTGCACTTACGAATGTTCCAATAGCCATGAAATCATGTTTTGATGAGTCTAAATGTAATATTGATGAGCTTAAAAAAATATTTATTCATCAAGCTAATAAAAAAATGGATGAAGCAATTATTAAGAGATTTTATAGACTCTATAAAAGTACTCCACCAAAGAATGTTCTTCCAATGAACATAGAAGAATTTGGAAACAGTTCAGTAGCTACAATTCCAACTCTATTTGATATAGTGAAAAAAAACAACTATAGAGGACATGTCTTAAATAAAGGAGATATAATAATGTTTGCAAGTGTAGGAGCAGGTATGAATATAAATGCTATAACCTATAAGATTTAATCATAATGAAACTTTTTTTTCATATTGGCAGGTATTTTTTAATGATTAAATACACTTTTACAAAATTTACTAAGTGGAATGTTTTAAAAAAATTAATTGTTCAAGAGATTGATGATCTCATTATTGGCTCAATTTGGATTGTAGCATTCATGTCTTTTTTAGTGGGAGGGGTAGTTGCAATTCAGACTGCTCTTAATATCGAGAGTCCTTTTCTACCAGGAAATCTTATTGGATTTGCAACAAGACAATCAGTAATTTTAGAGTTTGCTCCAACTCTAATTTCTATAATTATGGCAGGAAAGGTTGGATCTTTTATTACATCTAGCATTGGAACTATGAGAGTAACAGAGCAAATAGATGCCCTGGAAGTAATGGGTGTTAATTCATTCAATTATCTAATTTTTCCTAAAATTGTTTCTTTAATGTTGTATCCATTTTTAATTACTTTAGCAATGTTTCTTGGAATATTAGGTGGTTACGTCGCCAGTGTTTATGCAGGATTTTCTACAAGTTTTGATTTTATTCAAGGTATTCAATTAGATTTTAAAGTGTTTCACGTAATATATGCATACATAAAGACAACATTATTTGCATTTATTTTAGCTACAATTCCATCTTATCACGGATTCTTTATGAAAGGTGGTGCGTTGGAAGTGGGTAAAGCAAGTAATATATCTTTTGTTTGGACAAGTATCGTAATTATCATAATTAACTTTGTTGTAACTCAACTTTTATTAGCATAATGATTAAAGTAGAAGAAATATCAAAATCATTTGATGGAGTTGAAATTTTGAAAGAAATTTCAACTGTTTTTGATAAGGGAAAGACTAATCTAATAATTGGTCAGAGTGGATCAGGAAAAACTGTTTTAATGAAATGTCTTCTAGGCCTCCTTGAGGTTGAGAGAGGGAATATTTATTTTGATAATGAAAAGTTTGATAAAGAGAATATATCAGCACTAGCTCACTTAAGGAAAGAAGTTGGAACTGTATTCCAAGGAAGTGCTTTATTTGATTCAATGACGGTATTAGAGAATATTATTTTTCCAATGAAGATGTTTTCAAATAAAACTGATGAAGAAATGTTATTGAGAGCTCAAGAAGTAATTAATAGAGTTGACTTAAAAGATGCTGATAATAAATATCCTTCTGAAATATCTGGTGGAATGAAAAAAAGGGTTGCAATAGCAAGAGCTATTGTTTTAAATCCAAAGTATCTTTTTTGTGATGAGCCTAATTCTGGACTTGATCCAAAGACAGCTATAATAATTGACAAGTTAATTCAAGAGATAACAGTTGAGTACAATATTACAACTGTAATAAATACCCATGACATGAATTCAGTTATGGAGATTGGGGATAAAATTATTTTTTTAGTTCAAGGAGAAAAAGTCTGGGAAGGAAATAATAAAGAAATTCTAAAAACCAATAACAAACTAGTTAACGACTTTGTCTATTCATCTGAGTTACTAAGAAAATTTGGAAAATTAGGGAGTTGAGTTTGAAACAGATATAAGTTTTCCATTAAATAATTTTCCACCATTTAAAGCAAAATCTAATATATAACTTGCCATTTCATTAGGGTTCGTTTGTGCAACATATTCTGGAAAAGCCTCTTTGAGCATCTTTGTTTGAACTGCACCCAGAGCAAGAACATTAAAAGAAGGGCCATTAGGAAATTCCTCTGCTAGTACTTCAGTTAAAGCAATAACTGCAGCCTTGCTACTTGAGTATACAGATAGACCAGGAAATTTTTTTGAACCATTTACACCTCCAATACTACTTATATTAATTACATGGCCTGACTTATTAATTATTGGTAAAAGCAATCTTGTAATTTGAGCTAACCCAAAAACATTTACATCATATGTTTCCTTAAAGGATTTATATGAAGTTTTATCAAAGGTTTCATTTTTGAGATGACCTGCATTATTGATTAAAAAGTCTATGTTAACTTTTTTACTTTTCAAATCTTCAACTAAATTATTTAATTGATCATTATCTGTTATATCAACTGAATAACAATCAATTCCCTTAATATTTTCGAGAGGCTTTGAGTTTCTTGATACAGATATAACTTTATATTTAAGCTTAAGAGCTTGAATACATATCTCATAGCCTATACCAGAGCTTGTTCCGGATACAAGAATAGTTTTCATTAAATTAGAATTGAGACTGGATTTTCAATGTAATCTTTCAAAGTTTTTAGAAACAGTGAACCAGTAGCACCATCAACTGTTCTATGATCACATGCTAATGTTAACTTCATTGTATTTCCAACAACTATCTCTGAATTTTTAACTATTGGTTTTTGAATTATTGCACCAATGGAAAGTATCGCAGAGTTAGGTTGATTAATTATTGATGTAAAACTTTCTATACCAAACATTCCAAGGTTAGATATAGTAAATGTACTTCCTTCAATTTCTGATGGATTTAATTTTTTGTTTTTTGCCCTTTCTGCAAAATCTTTTATTTCCGAATTAATCTCTGGAAGATCTTTAGAGTTTGCAAACTTAACAACTGGGACTACTAGGCCATCCTCAACAGCTACAGCAACACCAAGATGAACATGCTCATTGAATAAAATTTTCTCATCATACCATCTAGAATTAACTTTTGGATGCTTAGCAAGAGAAAGTGCAACAGCCTTCGCTATGATATCGTTAAATGAGATTTTTATGTTTTGAGTATTTATAAATTGTTGCCTAAATGATATCATATTATCCATTTCCATCTCAATGTTCAGATAATAATGAGGTGCAGAAAATTTTGAGTCAGACAATCTCTTTGCAATAGCTTTTCTCATAGTATTGTTAGGAATCTCATATGATGACTCTTTAATATGAGGCTTTGGTTGAGTAAAGTGACCGTAATTTGATGGTTTATATGAATCTATATCTCTCTTTATAATTCTTCCATTATCACCCGTTCCTTTAATTAATGAAATATCTATTCCCTTTTCAGATGCAAGTTTTTTTGCTAATGGTGAAATAAGTATTCTGCCATTGGAGTCAGACTTTGGTTGATCTTGTGTTATTGGCTTAGGCTCCTCCTTAACTTCTACTTTAGGCTCCTCCTTAACTTCTACTTTAGGCTCCTCCTTAACTTCTACTTTAGGCTCCTCCTTGACTTCTGGCGTAGAATCGCCTTTTATTAATGACGATATATCTTCTCCTTTTGAACCTATTACAGCAATTACACTATCTACAGGTGCTGTAGAGCCTTCATCTATTCCTATATGAAGAAGAACTCCATCATGAAAAGATTCAAATTCCATTGTAGCCTTGTCTGTCTCAATTTCTGCTAAAATCTCTCCCTCTTTAACATCGTCACCAACTTTTTTGAACCATTTTGCAAGAGTACCCTCTTCCATAGTATCACTTAGTCTTGGCATATTTATAACCTCAGCCATATTAATCTAATTTATGTTTAATAAATGGATAGTCATTTTGCTCGTAAACAACATCATACATAACAGAGGTATCTGGAAATGGAGATGACTCTGAAAATTCTTCACACTCTGCAATTATTTTTTTTACTTTTTTATCAATCTTCTCAATATCAGATTTAGTTCCATATTTCTTTGATAGAATAATTTTTTCAACCTGAGTAATTGGGTCAATCTTTCTATACTCTTCGACTTCTTCTTTAGTTCTATACTGTTGAGCATCAGACATCGAATGACCTCTATACCTGTAAGTTTTTACATCGAGAAGTGAAGGACCCTTTCCAGCTCTGGCATGTTTTACACATTCATCAATTACCTTAGCAACTTTAACTGGGTCCATACCATCTACTGGCATTGAAGGCATTTCGTAGGGCTCACCTAATTTCCAAAGATCTTCCTGACTTGTTGTTCTTGCTACTGATGTTCCCATGGCGTAACCATTATTTTCAACTATATATATAACAGGTAGTTTCCATAAAGCAGCAAGATTAATTGACTCATGAAATGCTCCTTGTCTAATAGCACCATCACCTAAAAAACATAAAGTAACACTATCTCTTTTAAAATATTTATCACCAAAAGCAATTCCAGTGCCTAACGGAATCTGACCTCCAACAATTCCATGACCTCCAAAAAAATTATATTTTTTTGAAAAAATATGCATTGAGCCACCCAAGCCTCCAGATGTACCAGTTGCTTTACCGAATAATTCTGCCATTACAAATTTTGGATCTTCTCCTAAACCTATTGCATGAACATGACTTCTATATGAACTAATCATTCTGTCCTTTTTAGGATCTATGGAATGAAGACATCCAGCAAGAACTGCCTCTTGACCATTATAAAGATGTAAAAAACCTCTTATCTTTTGTTGAATATATTTAGCAGCAAGTTTATCTTCAAACTTTCTCCATAAAAGCATATTTTCATACCAATCTAAATAAGTCTTTCCAGTAATTTTTTTCATATTATATAGTTGAAGTCTGTAATCAAAAGACGCAGCAAAAATACTCATTTCTTTAGTATATTGCAATAAAATTAGGTTGGACACTCAAAAATTATATTCTCTTTTCAATTCCTGCTCAGGTGTGTCTATTGATACAAGGAAAATTAATAAAGATGAAATGTATTTTTCATTAAAAGGAGATAATTTTAATGGTAATGTTTTTGCAATGGAAGCAATTGAAAAGGGTGCAAAGTTTTCAATTGTTGACGATGTTGAGCAAAAAGACATTCATGATAATATTGTTTATGTAGAGAACAGTCTAAAAGCTCTTCAAGATTTAAGTAATCATCATAGATCTCTATTTGATACAAAAGTTATTGGAATTACTGGTAGTAATGGTAAAACTACCACTAAGAATCTGATCTATTCAATCCTTTCTCAAAAGTATAATGTAATCAAGACAAAAGGGAATTTAAATAATCATATAGGAGTTCCACTCTCACTTCTTAATATAAAAGATGATATTGATGTTGCTATTATAGAAATGGGTGCTAACCATGTTGGAGAAATAAAAAGATTATGTGAAATCGCTATGCCAGATATAGGATTAATTACTAATTATGGATATGCTCATCTTGAGGGTTTTGGAAGTTTTGAAGGTGTTATAAAAGGTAAGACTGAGATGTATGAATATTTAACAGAAAACTATGGTCACATAATTCTAAATAATGATGATAAATTACAAGTAGAAAATTGTAAAGGAGATCTTGCAGTAACTTTTGGAAGCAGCAAAGATTCAGAGTTTATATTTGATTACAAAAAAGATAATTCATCTTTGAAACTTAAAATTGATGGATACGAGTTTAATTCAAATCTCTTCGGTGAATATAACTTTTCAAATTTGGCCTCAAGTATTACAATTGGAAAGTTCCTTGACTTATCAAATAAAGAAATTCAAGAAGGACTTAATAAATTTTTTAATGACTCCAATAGGTCTGAAATTTTAATTTTTGATAGTAATAAGATTTATTTAGATGCATATAACGCTAATCCTACAAGCATGTTAGCAGCT
Source organism: uncultured Bacteroidota bacterium (assembly GCA_902594745.1). GTDB lineage: Bacteria > Bacteroidota > Bacteroidia > Flavobacteriales > Flavobacteriaceae > Marisimplicoccus. The sequence continues at coordinate 62,267 of CACJNF010000003.1, read as the reverse complement.
ATTTCAAATTTTGAAAATATAAATATAAATAACAGAGTATTAATATTGGGAGACATGTTTGAACTTGGAATTTACTCAGATCAAGAACATCAAAAAATAGTTGATTTTGTTACAAACAAAGATTACAGCAAAGTCTATTTAGTAGGTGATAATTTTTCAAAGTGTAATACTGATGGAGAATATTTTTTTAAATTTTTAAACACCAATGAGTTAGCACAATCTGATTCATTTAAGAATTTAAAAAATATGAATATTTTGGTTAAAGGGTCAAGGGGAATTAAGTTAGAAACATTATTTAAATAATAGCTCCATCTATAATTTCTTTAACAACATCAGGATTTAGAAGGGTAGATGTATCTCCAAGGTTTTGGAAATCATTACTTGCAACCTTTCTTAGGATTCTTCTCATTATCTTACCTGATCTAGTCTTGGGTAAACCGCTAACAATTTGAATTTTGTCTGGTTTTGCAATTGGCCCTATAACTTTTCTTACAACGTTTATTATCTGATCCTTAATTTCATCATCATTTAATTCTGTACTTACAATAACATATGCATATATGCCCTCACCTTTAATATCGTGTGGATATCCAACCACAGCTGACTCAATTACATCTTCGTGCTCATTAATAGCATTTTCAACTTCGGCTGTTCCCATTCTATGACCAGATACATTAATTACATCATCAACTCTACCAAGTATTCTTAAATATCCATCATGGTCTCTTTTAACTCCATCACCTGTAAAGTACATACCTTTGTAGTGTGAGAAATAAGTACTAATGCACCTTTCATGATCTCCGAATGTAGTCCTGATGATAGATGGCCAAGGAGATTTAATACATAAATTACCTTGAACATTATTTCCATTTAATTCATTACCTTCTGCATCAACAATTACAGGTATTATACCTGGTAATGGTAGTGAGGCATGAGCTGGCTTGTTAGGAGTAATTCCTGCAAGTGCTGAGATCATTATACCACCCGTTTCAGTTTGCCACCATGTATCTACTAAAGGACACTTTCCTTTACCAACATTATCATGGTACCAATGCCATGCTTCTTCATTTATTGGCTCTCCTACAGATCCAATAACTTTCAATGAATCTAGTGAATTATTTTCAAGTGGCTCAAGACCATGAGCTTGAAGAGCTCGAATTGCAGTTGGTGCTGTATAAAATTGGTTTACTTTATACTTATCCACTATATCCCAAAAACGACTAACATTTGGATATGTTGGAACACCTTCAAACATTACTGTAGTGGCACCACATAGTAAAGGCCCATATACAATATAAGAATGTCCTGTAATCCATCCTACATCAGCAGTACACCAATAAATGTCGTTTTCATCGTATTGGAATACGTTTAAGAATGTATACGAAGAGTATATCATGTATCCAGCTGAAGAATGAACAACACCTTTTGGCTTACCTGTTGAACCTGATGTATATAAAATAAATAATAAGTCCTCTGAATCCATAACTTCAGAATCACACGTGTTAGGCTCATCCTTAACACATTCGTGCCACCAAAAGTCTCTTCCGTCCTCCATATTAATATTTTGTTTTGTCCTTTCTAAAACAATAACACTTTCTATTGATGAACATTTTTTAAGAGCTTCATCAACTACATCTTTAACAGGAATTGTCTTATTACCTCTAAAGTTTCCATCAGATGTTAATACCATTTTTGCTTCACAGTCATTTATTCGATCAGCTAAAGATGCAGCAGAAAAGCCTGCAAAAACAACAGAGTGAACTGCACCCACTCTTGCACAAGCAAGCATGGCAATAGCTGCCTCTGGAACCATTGGCATGTAGATAATTATTCTGTCTCCTTTTTTAATTCCTTTACTTCTAAGAGCATTAGAAAAAGTACATGTTTGCTCGTAAAGTTCTTTGTATGATAAATATATCGGTGACTCTTTAGGATCATTTGGCTCCCAGATAATTGCAGTCTTGTCACCTCTTTCAGAAAGGTTTCTCTCAAAAATATTTTCAGTAATATTTAATTGAGCATTTTTAAACCACTTAAAATCTGCATTTTCAAAATCCGACTCAAGGACATTGTCCCACTTTTTTTTCCATAAGAATGACTCAGCAATTTGAGACCAAAATTTTTCAGGATCTTTTTCGCTTAATTCGTATTTTTTGAAATATTCAGATAAGGTTTTTATTCTTTGCATTTCTATTTAGGATATCTTATGCTTTCAACTAATTCCTTGATATTTTCAGGTGTTGGTTTTGTTAATCTTGATACAATTAAAGATACAATAAAGTTAATTATCATACCAATAGTACCAATTCCCTCAGGTGATATTCCAAACAAATAATCTTGAGGTAACCCAGGGCCGCCAAGTTGTGGTTTAAAATAAAAAATATATATAGTTGTAAATACTACACCTACTATCATTCCAGATAATGCTCCTTCCTTGTTCATTCTTTTGTCAAAAATACCAAGAATTATAGCAGGGAAAAAAGAGGATGCAGCAAGACCAAAAGCTAATGCAACAACTTCAGCGACAAATCCAGGTGGATTTAATCCAGCCAGTCCAGCTGCAACAACCGCTACTGCTATAGAAATTCTAGCTGCCCACAATTCACCTTTCTCAGAAATATTAGGATTTATATTCTTCTTTAAAAGATCATGGGAAATTGAAGTTGAAATAACAAGAAGCAAACCTGCTGCAGTTGAAAGAGCAGCAGCTAAACCACCAGCTACAATAAGTCCAATTACCCATGGAGGTAGGTTTGCAATCTCAGGATTTGCTAGAACCATAATATCTCTGTCAATTGTCAACTCGTTGACTTGTTCATCAGCTACATACTGGATTACACCATCTGAATTTTTATCATCGAATTGAAGTAAACCTGTGTTCTCCCAATTTTTGAACCATTGAGGCACTTCTGAATATTGAGCATTTGATACCGTATTAATTAAATTAACTTTTGCAAATGCAGCAACAGCTGGAGCAGTAGTATATAAAAAAGAGATAAATAATAATGCCCATCCTGCTGATATTCTTGCATCTCGTACTTTAGGAACAGTGAAGAATCTTACAATCACATGTGGAAGTCCAGCAGTTCCAAACATTAATGCAGCAGTTATAAAAAATACATTAATTAATGTGGTCTGATTAATATCAGTATACTTTTCAAAACCTAAATCAACAGATAATTGATTCAATTTCTCTAAAAGATAAACTCCATCAGTGGTCTTGCTACCAAATCCAATTTGAGGAATTGGGTTTCCTGTTGCTTGAAGTGATATAAAAATTGCTGGGACTGTAAAAGCAAAAATTAGAACACAGTATTGAGCTACTTGAGTATATGTTATACCTTTCATACCACCAAGAACAGCATAGAAGAATACTATTCCAATACCAATAATTACCCCTAGATCATATGGTATCTCAAGAAATCTTGAAAATGCAACTCCAACACCCTTCATCTGTCCAACCACATAAGTAAATGAAACAAAAATTGCACATATTAATGCAATTGTTCTAGCATTTTTTGAATAATATCTTTCTCCTATAAAATCTGGCACCGTAAATTTTCCAAATTTTCTTAAGTAAGGTGCGAGGCAGAGTGCTAATAAGACATAACCTCCAGTCCATCCCATTAAATATTGTGATCCACCATAGCCTAGAAATGAGATAATACCTGCCATAGAAATAAATGAGGCGGCAGACATCCAATCAGCTGCAGTTGCCATTCCATTTAGTACTGGATGAATTCCACCACTAGCAATATAGAATTCTTTAGTACTTTGAGCTCTTGACCATATAGCTATACCTATATAAAGTGAAAATGTTACTCCAACTAACAAGTATGTCCAAAATTGCGCATCCATAACTATTCCTTGAGATTATGTTTTTTGTCAAGCTTATTCATTAAATAAACATAAATGAAGATTAGTATAACGAATATGTAGATTGATCCTTGTTGAGCAAACCAAAAGCCTAATGGGAACCCACCTAGGTAAAATTCATTTAAGTTTTCAGCAAGAAGAATACCAAAACCAAAAGAGCAAATAAACCATATTGTTAGGAGTATTCTGAGGTATAATATGTTTTTTCTCCAATATTTTTCTTTCATTTTGTTTATTTATTTGAAATTAAATAATAATTAAATAAGTATCTCACTGCATAATTACTGCTTAATATTTGTTTTTTGGAAACTTTCCATATTTTCTCAAATCCTCCTTTGTAATTATTCTAAATGTCTCGGACTTTGGACCTTCTTTAAAAATTTCAAATGAATCATTTGGCATTGAGATGAGTTTCCTCTTTTTTGTATCCATAATTCCAAAAGCTAAATCTAGATGAGCTAAATGGTTTCCTTTCATATCATAAAAATTTTGAAAAAGAGTAAAAAATCGACCATCATCACTGTATCCATCTATCTCTACATTAATTGAAAACTCAACACCCATCATTATTTCTTTATAATAATGCATATGCTCATAAAATAATACAGGACCTATATTGAGATTATTAAATTTATCCTTATCTAGTTTTAACTCGGAGAAAAAAGATACACGAGTATCAGCTGCATATTTTATGTATGCATGATTAGCAACATGCCAGTTAGGATCAAGATCTGTCCATGAGGCGAAATATTTTCTTACAAATTTTTTCAAATTTATTAATTGGCAGATTCAATTTAGGAAATTTAAAAAAAACTTTCTTTGTATCCCCAAAAAATATCAAAATAGAAAAATAAGAAGCTAAGACTAATTAAAAATTTAATTACGCTTCCAGCTATAACTCCAATAAAAGAACCAAATGCAGGTTTCAATGAATCATTAAAAGATTTATTGTTACTCATCTCTCCAAGCAGAGCACCTAAAAAGGGACCAATAATAATACCAATTGGTCCAAGAATTACCAATGCTAAAATTAGTCCAACTGTTGTTCCTATCTGACCAGATCTAGTACCTCCTAGCTTTTTGACTCCTAGAATTGGTATCAAATAATCAAGAATTCCAACAGATACAGCAACTGTTAAGGTAATTAATATAAAATTTAAGTTAAATTCAACTACAGAGGTTAAATTTAAAAGTAAAATACCCAGCCAAGCAGTAACCGGGCCAGGTATTATTGGTATAAAGCTTCCAACTATGCCAATTAGACAAAATAGAAAGCCTAATATTAATAAGAATAAATCCAATTTATTATTCTGAAGGCTGAGTTTGTCTATCGTATACAATTATCATACTTGCTAAACCGTCAGTAAATTGAATATCCAACATTGTTCCTGTTGAAGTTTCAACACCATCAACTGTTGTTATTGTTTGATGTGCAGCAATTATCCAAGTCTCACCTTTTATAACTCCAACATAAGGCATTCCCCAATAAGGATTAAATGATGGGTTAGTTTCTTCAAACCATGATTTAAGACCTTCTAAATGAGTAGCCTTGTCGTCAACAGTCCTACCATCAGAATGGTAGATAACAAGATCATCTGATAGAAGTGCATCAATAGCTTCAATATCTTGGTTGTTGTGAGCATCAATAAATTGATTGTATAATTCAGTTGTTTCTGATGGTCCAGCAACATATGTTTCATTTTCATCACCACCCCAAAAACCAAAACCTTTTGGTTCTTCCGTCGGAGCATCGCATGATGTTAATAAGATTGCAAATAATAATATATATTTTTTCATTTTAAATTTTGTTAATAGTTATTTAGCTAAATATAGAAAAAGTTAAGCAGAGTTTCTACTTGCATTAATATTTCCATAGAGGGATCTTGTAATCATTTTATCAAAAATTGATTTTTTCTTATCATTTAGTTTATTTGATTCAATCTCATTTACATTTTGTAAAGCATACTGCTGGATTGTTATTAAAGGCATAACTATAGATTCTCTTGTTTCAATAGATAATTTATTTGCAGGTTCATTTTCCATTAATTCCTTAAAGTTTGAGATTTTTAAAAGCATTTTTTTTGTAAGTAAGTATTCATCATGAATTATTTTCCAGAATTCACCAAATTCCTCATGCTTGCTCATATAAGATGTTAATTCAAAGAATGATTTTGTTAAACTCATCATACTGTTTGAAACCAGAGCTCTAAAAAATGGCACTTCATTATATAGATCTTTAACATCTTTAATTTTATTTTTTTTATAGAAATAATTTATTGAAGATCCCAAACCAAAGAATCCAGGAACATTTTGTTTTAGCTGGTTCCACCCTCCAACAAAAGGAATTGCTCTTAACTTTTCAAAATCAAATTTATCGTCTTTACTGGACCTTTTGGATGGCCTGCTTCCAATATTAGTTTTCGAATAATATTTAATCGTACTCATTTTTTCTAAGTATGGAATAAACTTAGGATGATTTTTAAAATTATTGTAATTATTATAACTAAGTGATGAGAGCTTCTCAATTGTTCTTCTATTTTTTTTATTGAAAATCTCTTTATTTGACAATATTCTATTTTTAATACCTGAACTAATTAACTGTTCCATGTTATATTGAGATGATTCAATTGTGCCAAAATTTGAACTAATAGTCTGACCTTGAACAGTAAGTTGTATTTGGTCAGATTCTATGAAGTCTCCCAAGGAGCTATAGAATTGATGAGTGTTTCCTCCCCCTCTGGCAGGTGGGCCTCCTCTTCCATCAAAGAATAATACTTTTATACCAAACTTTCTAGAAACCCTAGTTAATGATTCTTTAGCTTTTAAAATACTCCAATTTGCTGTTAAATATCCACCATCCTTTGTTCCATCTGAGAAACCCAACATTATTGTTTGAATATCACCTCTATTTTTCAAATGGTCTCTATATAATTTATTTGAATATACCTTGTCCATAACCTCAGAAGAATTCTCAAGATCTGAGACAGATTCAAATAATGGGACAACATCAACTTTTGACTCATTACCTAACACAAGCCTAATCATTGTATACATTTCAAAAATGTTTATAGCTGATTTGTTATTACTTATTATGTATCTATGACATCCCTTCTCTCCATTTGATTTTTGAATTTGACCAATTAATTCTATTGATTCTAATGTTGATTTTGCAAAAGATTCCTTCATTTTTTTTGATTCTAGAATCTTAGACATAGATGAAAGCTGAATTTCTTTTTTAGCATCACTTAAGCTGTTATAGATTAATGCTAAATCTTTTTTGTAAAATTTTTCTAGAACCTCACTGAACACACCTGAGTGTATTCTTGAATCTTGTCTAATATCAAGAGTTGCAAAATGATAACCAAAAATATTTACTTTATCAATTAAATCATCAAGGTCATCGATAAATAACGACTTATGTTCACTTATAAGGGTTTCTTTAATAAAGTTTAATTTATCCTTAAGGTCTTCTAACTTAATTTTGGGTTCTTTGGTAGTCTGAAAAATACTAATCCAAAGAGCATCTTCTATTCCTACTATTACATCTTCAATTTTTTTAAAAGTCAATTTTCTTCTTAAAACTCTGATATCCCTGTAGTAATTTTTGATTATATCACTTCTTAATTTTTGGGCAGTTTTTAGTGTTATAGCAGATGTAACGTATGGATTACCATCTCTATCACCGCCGGGCCAAAACCCTATGGAAATTAGATCGTAATGATCATATTTATTATCAAAAATGTTTGACTTAATATATTTAAAAATATTACTAGCGGAATAGTAAAATACATTTTCTAAATACCATGATAGACTAACAGCTTCATCATATGGTGATGGTTTTTTTTCTTTAAAAAATGGTGTTTTACCTAGTTGAGACAACAAGTCCTTAATCTCACTTAAATTATTTTTCTCAATAGAATTTGCAAGATCTGTAATTATACCTAAAACAGAACCAGGGTAAAACTGAGTTGGATGAGCTGTTAAAACAGGTTTTATTTTAAATGATTTTAAATATTTTTTTAATTCATTTTTCGTATTTGAAGATTCAACCTGTTCTTTAAGATTTCTCAAAGTTCCTACTCCATCCATGTTATTAATTTTTGTAAAGGACGCATCTTCAATTGCATCAAAAAGAACAACTTGCCTTTCCACATACTGAATAAACCTAAACATTAAGGTTATTTTTTCATCTTCAGAATAACCATCACAATATTTTAGAAAAAAATCCTCAACTATAGTCCTAGGGTCTAGTTTTTTTGAATATCCTGACCTACAAAATTCACTAAATATTGGAAGCAAATTTCCAGTTTCAGATATACTTTCATAAGGGAGAGTCGCAAAAATACTATTATATACGTGGAATTTGGAAAGAACATTTTCTTGAAATCTTTCCTTTTTATTTAGTTTCCTCATTAATTGGTTAGGTTAACAACAAAGTTATTAATATTTGATGGTTTTTTTTACTTTTAATAAATAATAGATTTTTTATGGCTAGAACTCCATCAAATATGATTTCACTAGGATCTGAAGCTCCTAATTTTAATCTTCCAGATGTTAATTCAGAAACTAATGTTTCATTAAAAGAATATAAAGGAAAAATCGGTACAGTTATAATGTTTATTTGCAACCATTGTCCTTATGTCAAACACGTTAACCCAACAATAACAAAAATATCTAAAAAATATCATGGAGAGGATATTAAGTTTGTAGCTATCTCAAGTAATGATGTTGTAAATTATCCTGATGATAGTCCTGAGAAAATGAAAATAAATGCTATTGAGAATGATTTTATTTTTCCATATCTGTATGATGAGTCCCAAGATGTTGCCAAAGCATATGATGCTGCATGTACTCCTGATTTCTATGTCTATGATTCAAGTTTAAAGTTAGTATATAGAGGTCAATTGGACGATTCAAGACCAGGTAATGATACTTTATCTGATGGAGCTGACATAGAAAATGCAATTGAATGCCTTGTTTCTGGAGAGGAAAACAGAAAACTTCAGAAGCCTAGTATAGGTTGTAATATAAAGTGGAAATAAAATGACAAAGAATGATTTAATTGATTGTCATGATAGGATTAAACCATTTATTCATAATACGCCTGTACTAACTTCTAGACTTATAAATGATATAACTGGTGCTGATATATACTTTAAGTGCGAAAATTTCCAAAAAATGGGCGCGTTTAAAATGAGAGGAGCAGCAAATGCAATTCTTAAACTTTCCGATGAACAAAAAAATAACGGTGTTGTTACGCACTCATCTGGTAACCATGCACAGGCTATATCACTAGCTGCAAAAAAAATAGGAATAAAGGCTTATATAGTAATGCCATCTAATGCTCCTGAAATAAAAAAAATAGCAGTTAAAAGTTATGGAGGGCAGTTAATAGAATGTGAACCAAATCTAGTTGCAAGGGAAACTGCTGCTGATAAAATTGTGAATTCAAAGGGTGCTACTTTTATTCATCCTTCTAACAATATAGATGTGATAATTGGACAAGGCACCTCATGTAAAGAACTCATTGAAGAATGTGGTTCTTTTGATAACATACTTGTGCCAATTGGAGGGGGAGGATTAGTTGCAGGAACAGCCTTAGCAGCAAAATATTTTGGAGATAAATGCTCGGTTATCGGAACAGAGCCTCTTGAAGTCGATGATGCTTATAGATCATTAATTAGTGGTAAAATTGAATCAAATACAACTACTAATACTGTTGCAGATGGATTAAAAACTCAACTTGGAGATAAAAATTTTCCTATAATAAAGGAGGAAGTAAAGTCAATTATAAGAATTACAGAAGATGAAATAATTGAATCAATGAAATTAATTTGGCAACATTTAAAGATAATATGTGAACCTTCTTGTTCTCTTCCCCTTGCTGGAGTTATAAAAAGTAGAGAACAGTTCTTAGGGAAAAAAATTGGCATAATAATTACAGGAGGTAATGTAGATTTTAAAAAACTACCATTTTAATATTTATGAAATCTTTTTATTTCCAATAATAGAAATTGCGTGAAGAATTACACTTCCAAGACCAAGATAAATAAATGGTGAGCTAGGAATCCAAATATATGCAAAGATTAAAGCTGAATAAACTGTAATTCCAGTACATATTAATAGAGATTTTCTTATATCTGAGTCTTTAATAAACTTTTCTTTGAGGAATGATATAATAAATAGACCGATCATTGAAACCCAAAGACCAAAAAAACGGTAGATCTGTTTTAAATATCCTGGAAGAGTATCATTAATTTCATTAGAAAATAATTTTTGAAATGTCATATTGAGTCTTTCTTCATTGGCAACCCTATCAAGCATCCATGGCTCATCAACAAAGATCCACCTTAAGCCCATTATTATGAATATGAATCCAATAATCAATAAAGGGGTTTTAAACAATTTATTCATATTTTTAATTTAAGATAATTGTTTAAAATGAGAAAATCTTTATCCATCATTTTTATGTTTTTATTGGTTTTCTGTTCAAAAGATAGCAGTGTTAAAGAGGAAACCACAAGTGTTCAAAAAAAATTAGAGGATAAAGCAACTAGCTATACCTTAAATATTAGTTCAACCTCTGGCGGTAGTGTTAGCTCTCTTGGAGGAACATATGATCAAGGAAGTAAAGTTTCAATTTCAGCTTCTGCGAGTCCTGGATATATTTTTACCGGATGGTCAAACGGTAATTCTGAGTCAAATATTACCGTTATATTAAATTCTGATATTTCACTGGTTGCTAATTTTGAAGCTTATGATTATCCCTTAAGAATTAATTTTCAAGAATTTGGTAGACTTACATCAAACAAACCATTAGAATGGGAAGGTGAATTTTATGATTATAATGATAATGGGCTTCCTGATTTTGTAGCACTAGATGGAAATAATCAGGGAATTATTAGATTTTTAACAAGTGTTCCTAATGAATTTAATCAGGCTAAAACTTTTAGTGAGTTTAAAACTTTAAATATTTTTGATTATATAAATGTATCATCTAGTGATTCACTTAATGGATCTGATTCAATATTAATTGATTTAAATAATGATAATGTAGATGAAGTAGTCACAAATCTTCAAGGTGAGTGGTATAATGCTCCAAATTTTAATAATGGTGATTGGAATAGTGATGGCATTCCAAATGGTTTTTTTTGGGGACCAATGTATATAATATATGAAGATGGTTCGGTAATTGAATTTGATTCAATTCCATCTCAAAAATTTAGTAGTCTTTATGGAATTGACTTGAATAACGATGGTTATAAAGATGTCTTAGATTTATTACCAAGTTATCTATATTATGACTCCGATATTAATGTATACCTAAACGATGGTCAAGGAGGTCTTTTACAAGCTCAACCAGTGGAAAGCATAAAAAAAAATCTACCAAATTGGGCTGATATGGTTTATGATGATATAAATAATGATGGTTTTAAAGACTTTATTGGGGGTCACAATACACTTGAGATAAATTATGGGACTAATGATCCTGAAGTATTTAACTATGAATTAGTTGAATCAAATTGGCCATCAATAGATGATAATTGTTTAGGCACTGGAGTTGGTACTACACCAAACAATTATAATGATTCTTTAAGTGAGGATATACATGTTGTAGATATTGATGGAGATGGGATTAAAGAAATTTTTACGTCAATTGGTTATAATGGATGTAATAGGCATAAAAGTGCAGTAATGTATCGATATAATGGACAGAAATATGTTCAAGATTCAGATTCAGGCTTTTATCTAGAGAACTGGTATCACGGATGGGCATCAATGGTTTTTACTTCAAAGGATTATGATAACGATGGTGATATTGACCTTTTCACCAGGTATTTTCATAATAACGGATGTAATATAATGCATCATTCTAACTATGAAAGTGAAGAGTCTAGAGTTGGATATGAAAAAGGGTTTTTTTGGAAAAATGAAAATGGAATATTAGTTCAGACTAATTATGAATTTTGTGAATAATTTTTAAATTAATCATTACAGCACTCTCCATCTTCACATTGACAATATCTCAAATTATAAGTATGGGCGAAGGCAAGAGAAAATGCAGATACATATGAAAATAATTCTGAAATTTCAACTATACCAATAATTTCATTTAGAATTATCGTAGTAAAAAATAGCCAGCAAATCCACAGTATTGGTTTCATAATTTTCTTTGAAGTGTTTCTTACTGAATAATAAACAGCTATGAATGAGAAAACAATGAATAAATAATTAATAGATTCCCACCATATTGGTTGTATGTCAGCAGAAGCAAAACCAGATTGAGCAACAAATAAAATAGGTGTTGCAAAACAATGAATAGAACAAATCAAACTTGTGAAAATTCCAATTGTATCCGAATTATTTAGGACTACTTTCATATTTAATAAATTTGTGGGTAATACTGGATTCGAACCAGTGACCCCTACCCTGTCAAGGTAGTGCTCTAAACCAACTGAGCTAATCACCCATACTTTGCAAATTTAAAAGATTTCTTTATACTTTTAGAAAATGAAAAATTTATCTAAAGAAGACTTTGACGATTTGCAAAAATTTTATAGGATTAATCTTATTAATTCTTGTACAGGATACAAATCAGCTAATTTAATTGGATCAATTTCAAAAGATGGAGTTGAAAATGTTGCAGTATTTAGCTCAATTACTCACTTAGGGAGTAATCCTGCAATGTTAGGCTATATACTAAGACCTACAACTGTTCCAAGAAATACCTACAAGAATATAAAAGAGACAGGTTTTTTTACTGTAAATCATATTGTCAGTGATATTATAAGTGAAGCTCACCATACAAGTGCTAAATATCCTGAAGAAATATCTGAGTTTGATATGACTGAACTTGAACAGGAATATAAGGAAGGATGCAAAGCTCCATTTGTAAAAGGATCTCCAGTACAACTAGTCTGTAAGTATCTTAATGAATATAATATTGAAGAAAATGGAACTATTTTAGTTGTAGCAAGTATTGAACAATTATATTTTGACGAAGATTTAGTTAGTGACACAGGATTTTTAAGTCTTGATAAAGGTAATGTAGTTACAATTAACGGGTGTGATGGATATGCATTGCCAACTCTTCTTAATAGATTTGATTACCAAAGACCAAAAAAATAGATGGATTTTATATCTGATAAATTAGCTGATTATTTAAATAAAAATTCTGAAAAAGAGCCAGAAATTTTATCTAGGCTAAGCAGAGAAACTCATCAAAAGATTTTACAACCTAGAATGTTAAGTGGACATATTCAAGGAAGATTTTTAAGTTTTATATCTAAAATTAAATCTCCTGACAAAATTTTGGAGATCGGAACATATACTGGGTACAGCTCTATTTGTCTTGCTGAAGGATTATCAAAAAATGGGAAAATTGACACAATAGATAAAAATGAGGAGTTGATTAACATACAGAATAAGTATTTTGAGGAGAGTGGATATAGAAATAAAATTATTCAACATACCGGGAATGCTCTTGATATATTAAAAAACTTAAATGAAAAATATGATATTATTTTTATTGATGCTGATAAAGAAAACTATGTTAACTATTTCAATCAAGTATCAAATAAACTTAACAAAAATGGAATTATAATTTCAGATAACGTTCTTTGGTCTGGTAAGGTTTTAGATTCCAAGCAAAAGGATGAAGAAACTTCTACTCTTGTTAAGTTCAATAAAATAATTAATGAAGATAAAAGGTTTACAAGTATTATTTTACCAATTAGAGATGGGATTTCAATTTCAAGATTAGTTTAGATCTCTTTTGATTGAGTCTTTTAGATCATCAAAATCTTTTTTTATATCACTTACACTATCATTTAAGTCCTTAGTGATTGACTTAGTCGGATTCTTAACTTCAGTATTTTTTGAAATCTCAGTTTTTATCTCGTTAGTTGCATGCCTAATCTGAGTCATACCTTTTGCAAGCCCTTTTGCAATTGATGGAATTTTATCAGCACCAAAAACAAGTAAGACAATAAAAAAAACAAAAACAAGTTCCGCTCCACTAATAAAGAGAATCATAATATAAAACTAATCAATTATTAAAGCTCTCAAAATTTTTTTTAAAATATTCTATAACTAGTGTGTAGTTACCCATTTTAAAATTTTCTTCTACAGGATAATTCAGATATGTTGAGGTTACAAAATTATGGATATTGTCTATTCTTAGATCAAACTCCTGAATAAAAAAACTTTGACCATAAAATTTTATTATCTGATCAATAAGGTCATAATCATTACTGTATTCCCTTACTTTTTTTAAGTTTTTATAATATCCTGAAAACCATTTATACATTCTCTCAATATCAAAACCACCTGTTAGCGGTGCTAAAAGTAACTCAGAAGCCAGCTGAGCATTAGTGGGGATTTTTTCCATTCTAATGCCAGTAAAACCAGGAATCCCAAGATCATCAAAATTGATTGGGTCAATAACACCAGAGTTCAGTAGATCAGTTGATAAGTTACCTGATAGTCCACTTGAGTTAACTATTACCTCATCTAATTCATTTACAAACTCCTCCAAAAAAACTTTAATTGAAATAGAATTTAGCAAATCATCATTTATAACAACTTTCTTTCGTTTAAATTGAATCGCAGAAAATATAATTTCATCATCTAGATTAGCATATATTTTAAAATTTCCTTTAGTGTCTGTAATTGTATTATAGTTTGAAGTAATATTTAATACATGGACACCTTCTATTGAATATGATTCATCGTTATAAACTGTACCTTCAATTAACTTTTGACCATTACTTTGCGATAAACAAATTATTGGAAAAAAGAGTAAAACAAATAAGGTATTTCTCATTCTACTTGTAGAGCTTTATATACCTCTACTTCTTTTAATAAATAATCAATTACTAAAAATTGATTTTTTTCTAAAATAAGGTTTTTAAGCTTTTGATCTGAGTCCAGTTTATAAAGGAAATCGGAAGTTTCAAAGGGTTCAAGGTTGAGAATATCTGAAAAAAAGTTATCATCTAAAATATATGGAAGGACCTCACTAGGAGATATGTTAAGTTTTTCTTCTTCAGATTTAGAATCAACTAAAGTCGATAATAGTTTAAATATATTTACAAAATTTAATCCATTAACTACCTGTCTGTCATCAGTTAGAACGTTTTGGATTCTTGTTGACTTATCAGCTATATAGTCAAAACCTTTAAATTGTTCCTCCTTGAGATCTAAGAACTTTTCAGTATCATCAGGAGTAATAACAACCTCATCTAACTCTCTTACTCTTTGGTTAATTTGAACTATCAATCTTTTATTTTTCATTATCTCTTCGCTAACTCGAACAGTTCTAATTATATATTGAACAGAAGAAAAAATAATTTCATCGTTAACTCTTGCTAAAATTTCAAATTCACCATTTTCATTAGTAATAGTTGTATTTTGAGAAGTATTATTAACAACATTAGCAGCAGGAACATCTATATTTCTATATATGACTTTTCCTTTAATTAATTGTCGTTCTTGGGAAAAACCAAATTGAAAAATAAAGATTAAAAAAAGAATTTTTTTGAACATATCTCTATCTAATTTACAAATAATTCATTCATAAAATAAAGAGGTCAAAATTTAATCTTTCTATAAATTACCTAACAAATACTGGGTTTAATAAATCCTTAGATTCTTCGGAGCTAAACGAATAACCTGAGTAGTCAAATCCTAAAATATCATTTTCAGATTTAATTTCATTTTCGATTAAATATCTTGTCATTAATCCTCTAGCTTTTTTTGCGTAAAAAGAAATTATTTTAAGCTTACCATTTTTAAAGTCCTTAAACTGAGGAGAAATAATTTTGTTATTCAACAATTTAGAATTTATAACTGAAAAGTATTCGTTACTCGCAAGGTTTATAATAAGCTCGTGATCAGAAACTTCATCAGTAATAGAATTAGTTACAGATTCACTCCAAAAATCATAAAGATTTTTTGAGCCATTTACTGAAAGCTTTGTTCCCATCTCAAGTCTATAAGGTTTAATAATATCAAAAGGTTTAAGAATACCGTAAAGACCAGATAATATTCTAATACTTTCTTGAATTTTTTCATGCTTATCAGTAGGTATTGATAATATATCAATGCCATCATATACATCACCGTTAAATGCATAGATAGCCTGCTTCTCAGATGAATCTGAGTTCTGGAATTCTTGATTTCTCTTCCAGTTCAAATCACTTAACTTAGGAGATATACTCATAAGTTTACCAAGATCAGGAGCAGATAAATCTTTAATTATATCATTAATCTGTTTGGCTTTTTTGCCAAATAAAGGGTTGGAGCTATGACTTGTCTCCACTTCGTTTTCAAAATCAAGAGATTTTGCAGGGGAAATAAGTATTTTCATCTTTTTATTTCAAATTTATAAATTTTTATGTTTTGAATAACCTCTCCATTTTTCAATAACAGAATTCATGTCTACCGGAATATCACTGTCAAATAGAATATTTTCTTTGGTTTTAGGGTGAATAAAGCCAAGTGTTTTAGCATGAAGAGCTTGTCTTGGCAACATATCAAAACAATTTTCTACGAATTGTTTATATTTTGAATAAACAGTTCCCTTTAATATTTTATTTCCACCATATCTTTCATCATTAAAAAGTGTATGCCCTAAGTATTTCATATGGACTCTAATTTGATGAGTTCTTCCTGTTTTCAATTTACAGCTAACAAGCGTTACATAACCAAACCTTTCAATAACTTTATAATTAGTAATTGCATCTTTTCCGCCCTCAAGATCTTCATAAACAATCATTTGAAGTCTATTTTTTGGATTTCTGCCAATTGGAGCATTAATCTCACCCTCGTCATTTTTTACGTCGCCCCAAACTAAAGCTAAATATTCTCTTTCAACTGATTTCTTAAAAAATTGCTTAGCAAGAATAGTCATAGATTTTTCTGTTTTAGCAATTACTAAAAGACCAGATGTATCCTTGTCAATTCTATGAACTAGTCCAGGTCTATTCGATGAATTGTTAGGAAGATTATCAAAATGATATAAGAGACCATTTATTAATGTGCCTGAATAATTACCATGGCCTGGATGAACCACCATTCCACTTTTTTTGTTTATTACTATTATTGAATCGTCTTCATATTTTATTTCTAAATCAATATTTTCAGGAGTAAGAAGATTCTCATATGGAGGATGAGTAAATAGTATTCTTATTTTATCTCCTTTTTTTACTTTATAACTGGATTTTACAATTATACCATTAACCCTAATTGAACCTTCTTTCGCTGCTTTTTGAATTTTATTTCTAGTTGCATTTTCAATCCTATTCATTAAAAATTTATCAATTCTAAGCGGTTCCTGACCAACATCTATATCAAAAGCAAAATGCTCATGAAGGTCTTGTTCAAAAATTTCTTTAGAATTATCTTTTTCCATTACCCAAAATTAGACTTAAGCCTGAGTTCATTGGAATTTTTTGTCCAGGAAGAATTTTTTCACCCTCATACAGAACATCTAACACCATATCTTTTCCAATATCATCAACATAATTATACTCCAAGACTTGGAAACCAAGAGCAGTGAGGATAGATTCTGCATTTCTTTTAGTAATTTGAATTACATTAGGTAAAGAGACTTTTTGAAAATTTCTTGGATTTACATTTAGATAGATTTTTCTATTTTTTTTTACAAGTTCTTTCTCTAAGGGTATTTGAGAAATAATTGAATAATTTGGAATCTCTACAAAAAATTTTGATGAATCAAGAACTTCATATTTAAGCCTATTCTTTTTAAGTACATCAATAGCATCATCAAGATTTAATCCTGATAAATTAGGAACCTCTATATATCTATTGTGTTTTGTGTAAATCATTAATGAATTATAAACAAGAAAGAACACAATAAAAACAACAGATACCATAAGAAATATTTGCTTAGTAAGTGATTTACTTTTAAACTGATTCCAAATTTTCATTTCTATAATTTGTGTAAATATACTAAGACATAATTGTCTTTTATTATATTGACTTACATTTGAAAATATTATGGTAAATATTGCTGTTGTTTTTGGTGGCTATTCCTCTGAGTATGAGGTATCAGTTAAAAGTGGAAAATTTATCTATGAAAATTTAAAAGACAACTCGGATTGGAATGTATTCGAAGTTTGTATTTCAAGTGATAAAAACTTTGTTAGGTATAACGAGAAAGTTTATGACTTTGACTATGAAAGTTTTTCATTTAGTGTCAATGAAAAGGTATTAAAACCCGACGCTGTATTTAATATAATACATGGTGATCCTGGGGAAAATGGAGATCTTGCAGAGATCCTAGAGAGAAATAAAATTCCTCAGACTGCATGTGATGTTTATGTGTCTAAGCTCACATCTAATAAGAAAAAATATATAGAATTTGTTAATTCTCTTGGTATTCCTTCATCAAAACAAGTATTGATTACAAGGGGTGATATTGATAATATATCTTCACTATCAAGCTCAATCACATTCCCATGTATTGTTAAACCAAATAATGGTGGAAGCAGTATTGGTGTGTCAAAAGTTTACAAATCAAATGAACTAAATGAAAAGGTTCAAATTGCTTTTAGAGAAGATGATGAAGTGTTAATTGAGAGTTTTCTTGATGGTCAAGAGGTATCAGTGGGAGTCATTCAAAATAAAAATGATAGAATAATACTTCCAATTACTGAAATCATTAGCAACAATGAACTTTTTGACTACAGTGCAAAATATCTAGGTGAATCTCAAGAGATTACCCCAGGAAATGTTTCTGAAAAATCAAAAAAATTGATTCATGAATATTTGAATAATATCTATGATAATATAAACTTAAATGGAATTACAAGATCAGAATTTATAATAGTTGATGATATACCATATATTTTAGAAACTAATACTATTCCTGGATTTACTGAGCAGAGTATTGTTCCCCAACAAATTGAGGCTCAAAAATTAAATGTTAAAGATGTAATAAATGATCTTGTAAGATCTATTCTTTAAATAATAATTAAATTTATCTTATGAAAAGAGCTGTTTTTCCTGGATCCTTCGACCCAATTACAATTGGACACCTTGATATAGTAAATAGGGGTTTAAAAGTTTTTGATGAAATAATCATTGGAATAGGAGAAAACACTGATAAAAAATACATGTTTTCATCTGATAAAAGAGCCAAATATGTAGAAACTGTTTTTAAAAAAAATAATAACGTAACTGTAAAAACTTATTCTGGATTAACAGTTGATTTTTGTAAAAAAAATAATTCAAACTTTTTAATAAGGGGCCTAAGAAACCCCTCAGACTTTGAGTTTGAAAAAAGCATTGCACTTACAAATAGAAAGATTTCAGATATTGAGACTGTGTTCTTTTTAACTTCTGTAGAAAACTCATATATAAGTAGTAGTATTGTAAGAGAGCTAATAAGGAATAATGGTAACTACCAATTATTTATTCCTAAAGGAATTACTATTTAGAACTTCTAGTACTATTAACCTTATATTTTCAAATGCATTTTTTAAAAGATTATTAATATCATCATATGATATCCATTCTGTCTTCATTATACCCTCCTCAACTTGAGGGACTAGAGGGCCCATATAGGAGGTTGACATTTTAAACCAATATGTTTTTTTTAATCTATAATTTTTACCCTTTTTAAAGATATGGTAAGTCTCAGATAACTGATTATTAATAATAATATCTGCAACACCTGTCTCTTCTGTTACTTCCCTTTTAGCAGCTTCAATTATTAGTTCTTTTTTTTCAACTCCACCCTTTGGAAGATCCCATTTATCATTTCTAAATATGAAAAGTAATTTTCCGTCAGTTCTTTCAACTAATCCCCCAGCTGCCTGAATTACAGGAAATTTTTTTAAAAATATTTCCCATAGCTTATCCATATTTTTATGATATAAATAAACCTTTTTATTATTCTTGGACTTTAATGCTTTAATAATTAATGATGCAGAAGTATATTTTATAAAAATTAATGGAGATGAATCAGATGTCTCAAGTATTTTATCAGTTAAAACAAGGGGCTTTTGGTTGAAAAAAACTTTATACATTTGTAACAATGGTTCTAGATAAAAAAGTTGCTGAGCAAACTATAAATTATCTCACACAAATTAATGCAATTAAATTAAATACCAAAAATCCATTCACATGGACAAGTGGTATAAAATCTCCAATTTACTGTGACAATAGATTGCTGCTCTCATATCCTGAGATTAGAAAATTTATTGCAGAAAAAATGTCTGAAATTATTAAAAATAAATATGGAGAAAATATATCAATTACTGGAGTTGCTACTGGTGCTATAGCAATTGGAGCATTGATTGCAGAAAGGTTAAATCTTCCATATTCTTATGTCAGACCAGAACCTAAAAATCATGGATTAAAAAATCAGATTGAGGGATTTATTGATAAAGGATCCGAAGTTATTGTGATTGAAGATTTGATAAGTACAGGGAAAAGTAGTCTAAATGCTATAAACGCTTTAAGAGATGAAAGTTTTAATGTAAGTGGAATGCTTTCTATATTCTCATATAACTTTGATTTTGCTAATCAAAGGTTTCAAAATGAAAACATTCAAATTAACTCATTAGCAGATTTTAACACTTTAGTTGAAATGATTTTATCTGAAGGATCTATATCTGAAGATCAGGCAGCCAGACTTATGGACTGGAGAAATGATCCTGAAAACTGGGTTTAATAAATTATTTTTATCTCTGAAGATTTAAACTCTTTTGATCCAATATTTTCTATTTGGGCAACTAAATTTCCATTATGTAAGACTCTTTCAACTTTTCCATTAAATATTTTTTCTTTTATTAGAAATTTGCATTGATTCTTTCCATATAAATTTTGATTGAATTCTTTAGATAAATACTTAATATCATGAATTCTTTTAAAATAAGTTGCATAATTTTTTAGTAATTGATCTAAAACTTCATCTAGATCAATGTTTTTTCCACTTATTAGTTTTAAAGATGTTGCATGTTTAAGATTATTGAATCTTGTTTGATTTACATTTATCCCAGTGCCTATTATTGAATAAGTTAAGTCACTACTCTTAAAATTATTTTCAATTAATATTCCTGATATCTTTCTTTTTTCTGACAAAATGTCGTTTGGCCACTTAATAAAGCATTTTTCTTTACTAAAAAAATTTACAGTTTTAAGAACTGAAAGTGATGTTGCAAAATTTAATGCATATATAGGCGAGTTAAAATCTCTAGTAAATTCTAGATATAGCGAGCATAAAAGGTTATTTCCATAACTAGAGAACCACCTTCTAGCTAATTGTCCTTTACCCTTGTACTGATATTTTGCAGATATAAGATCTTTATTATTAATTTTTTTTGATTTAATTAACATCTTCACTTTGTCATTTGTTGACTTAGTGGCATTAACTTTGATGATGTTATATGCAGTCATATTATTAAAAGTAATAAATTTGAAAAAAGAAAAGATTAATGGTTAAACCCAAATCAGCAGAATCTGAATTAATTAGCAAAATTATATTCGGTATTGAAGATGTTAAGGGTGTAGATGTTAATATAATGGACCTTACAAACATTACAAACACTGTTTGTGGATATTTTATAGTTTGTACAGGCACATCAAATACTCATGTTAGCGCAATTGTAAGCTCGATTAGAAAACATGTGAGTAAGGGATTAAAGGAAAAACCATTTAGTATTGAAGGAAATGAAAATCAGGAATGGGTACTTATTGATTATATTGATGTAGTTGTTCATGTTTTCCAAAGAGAAATTAGAGAATATTATGATATTGAGAACCTATGGGGTGATGCAAAAATTACAAATGTTGAATTAAATGCTTAAAAATGGCAAAAAAGAAAAAAAATAATAAATCAAAAATTAACATATACTGGTTCTATGCATCAATCGTATTTTTTATAATCAGTATTGGACTACTTGGTGGAGATAATGGTATTCAAAATACTCAACCAACTGATATCTCATCTTTTGAAAACTATTTAAAAAATGGAGATGTAGAGAGAGTCACAATAATCAACCAGAGATATGCCCGAGTAACATTAAATGAAAATGCTCTTGAAAAAGACATACATAAAAGAGCTAAATCAAAAAACTTTTTAGGTCAAGATAACCTAGCTGGGCCTCACTACCAATTTGAAATTGGTACTCCAGAATTATTTGAAACTAATCTTCAGCAAATTAAACAAACTCAAGACTTAGATTTCTCAATCGAATTTATGACTATGGAGAATAGATGGCTCGATGTTCTTTTAGGATTCCTCCCAATTATTATAATAATTGGAGTATGGATTTTCTTAATGAGAAGAATGTCTGGTGGTGCTGGAGGTGCAGGTGGGCAAATTTTTAATATTGGTAAATCAAAAGCAAAATTATTTGATCAGAACACTTTAGTAAAAGTTACATTTAAGGATGTAGCAGGACTTGAGGGTGCTAAGGAAGAAGTCCAAGAAATAGTTGATTTTTTAAAGAATCCAAAAAAATATACTGTATTAGGTGGAAAAATTCCAAAAGGTGCTCTTTTAGTTGGTGCACCAGGAACTGGAAAAACTCTTCTTGCAAAAGCAGTAGCTGGTGAAGCTAAAGTTCCTTTCTTTTCTCTCTCTGGTTCTGATTTCGTTGAAATGTTTGTTGGAGTAGGTGCTTCAAGAGTTAGAGATTTGTTTAAGCAGGCAAAGGATAAATCTCCATCAATAATTTTTATTGATGAGATAGATGCCATAGGAAGAGCTAGGGGAAGAAATAATATTACTGGATCTAATGATGAAAGAGAAAATACTCTTAATCAACTTTTAACTGAAATGGATGGTTTTGGTACAGATACAAACGTTATAGTTATTGCTGCAACAAACAGAGCTGATGTCCTTGATAAAGCATTAATGAGGGCTGGTAGATTTGATAGACAGATATTTGTAGACCTACCTGACTTGAACGAAAGAAGAGAAATATTTCAGGTTCATTTAAAGCCATTAAAAAAGAGTAGGACCTTAGATATTGACTTTTTAGCAAAACAAACACCTGGTTTCTCTGGTGCTGATATTGCAAATGTTTGTAATGAAGCCGCATTAATAGCTGCCAGAAACAATAAGAAATCTGTTGGTAAACAAGATTTCCTTGATGCAGTGGATAGGATTGTAGGTGGTTTAGAGAAAAAGAATAAGATAATCACTAAAGAAGAGAAGAATACAATAGCTTTTCACGAGGCAGGTCATGCAATTGTAAGTTGGCTTCTTGAACACGCAGCTCCTCTTGTAAAAGTAACAATTGTACCAAGAGGTCAGTCTCTAGGAGCTGCCTGGTATTTACCAGAGGAAAGATTGATTGTAAGGACCGAACAAATGCTCGACGAAATGTGTGCTACACTAGGTGGAAGAGCAGCAGAAAAGATAATGTTCAATAAAATCTCAACAGGAGCTTTAAGCGATCTGGAAAAGGTAACTAAACAAGCAAGAGCAATAGTCTCTGTATATGGTTTAAATGATAAAATCGGTAACATTACATATTATGACTCAAGTGGGCAAACTGATTATAATTTCACTAAGCCATACTCTGAAGAAACTGCAAAAAAAATAGATGAAGAAATATCACTTATTATTGAAAAACAATATAAAAGAGCTTGTGATATTCTAAAGAAAAACAAAAGTAAACTATCACAACTCGCTAAAAGACTAATAGAGAAAGAGGTAATCTTTAAAGAAGATCTTGTTAAAATTCTTGGTGAAAGACCATTTAAAAAAGATGAAAAAGATGAAAATAAAAAATAATTATTTTGAGCTTTTGGAACTTTTTTAAAAATAAGAAGAAAGATAACCAGGAGCCTGATGATACCTCTGTATCTGATGAATCATCTCTGGATTTAATTTTTGCCAAAAATTTTACAGAATCAGGCGGTAGATTCATCTATCTAGATCATGAAACTTCTACAAAAGATGTCTTTGAAAAAATTATTGGAGAAAATAATTGGGAGATAGACAATGTTTGTTCACTTGATTCAGATATATCTAAAAATCTTGATATAAGATTGATTAGAAATATTGATAACGAAAAAGTAAAAGCACTTGTCACTGATTGTGAATATTTACTCTCAAATTCAGGAAGAATATTAATTTGTAACAAACAGATTAAGAATAACAAAATTGAAAATCTTCCTCCAGTAGTAATAATTTTAGCTCGTATGGATCAATTTGTATCTGACCTAAGTGAAGGAATGACTAAGCTTAAATATAAATATAAAACAAAGTTTCCTTCAAATATTACAACTATTGTAGTAAAAAATAAGCTTAATGAAGATAACTTTTTAACTTATGGTAATAGTGCCAAAGATATCTACCTTATTTTAAGTGATGATTAATTTTCTTCCTAGATTAATTAGTGGAATTCTCTATATAGTAATAATTTTTGCATCAATAGTTATTAGTATGGAGACATTCATAACTGTTTTTTTAATTTTTACATTAATATCAACATATGAAGCTAATTCACTTTATC
Organism: uncultured Bacteroidota bacterium; assembly: GCA_902594745.1. Classification (GTDB taxonomy): domain Bacteria; phylum Bacteroidota; class Bacteroidia; order Flavobacteriales; family Flavobacteriaceae; genus Marisimplicoccus. The sequence goes on along the minus strand of CACJNF010000003.1, from coordinate 37,893 downwards.
AAAAAATTAAATCTAAGGGATATAAGTATAATCATCCTTTTATCCCCCCAATATATGTTTCAGTATCAATGATAGCTCTGATTTATATTCCATTTAGTGGTAATGCTATATACAACCCATATCTAATCTTGTTTATTTTTATTTTAATATGGATAAGTGATACTATGTCTTATTTTTTTGGATCATTATTTGGTAGAAATAATCTAAAAATTGAAGCTTCACCAAATAAAACGTGGGAGGGTTTTATTGGTGGATTATTTTGTTCAATTTTATTCAGTTATATTTCATTTAATTTTATACAAGAAATATTCCCTTTCTGGAAAACTATAGTGCTTGGATTCATCATACCAATTTTTGGACTTTTTGGAGATATTGTTCAATCCAAAATTAAGAGAAAAGCTGGTGTAAAAGATAGCGGAAATATAATACCTGGACACGGAGGCTTATTTGATAGATTAGATAGTGCAATTGGTAATTCTTTTATTGTTCTAATATTAACAATTTTATAATGTTTCATAAGGAAGGCTTTAATATTATAATTCTTTTTTTCATAGTTGTGTCTATGGACGTTATTATTTTAGAAGTTCTTTTTGAAGAACCATCAACTATAAAGAGTCTTCTTCAAACTAGTGCACTAATTATTTTACTATTAATATTATGGTTTTTCAGAAACCCAAAAAGAGACTTAAATAAAAAGACTGATCATATCATAAGTCCTGCTGATGGTAGGGTAGTCAATATTCAGCAGACATATGAAAATGAGTATTTTAAAGAAAATAAATTACAAATATCTATTTTTCTATCCCCATTTGATGTTCATGTCAACAGATATCCAGTATCTGGCGAAGTATTATACTCAAAACATCATCATGGTAAATATTTAGTAGCTTGGCATCCAAAATCTTCTTATAAAAATGAAAGAACAACTATAGTAATTAAAAATAAAAATTTTGGAAATATTATGTATAGACAGATTGCTGGAATGGTTGCAAGGAGAATAGTTAATTATGCAAATGAAGGCTTAATGGTAGCTCAAGGTGAGGACTCAGGCTTTATAAAGTTTGGATCAAGAGTTGACCTATTTCTTCCATTGAATTCTCAACTTCTTGTTAAGGAAGGAGATAGAGTTATTGGAGGAATTTCGGAAATAGCCAAGTTAGGAAAGTTCTGAAATTGACTTTTTTATAGATTTTATCTTTTGTTCTGTATCGATAATTTTTTGTTTTTCCTTATCTATAATTTCTTTAGGTGCATTACTTATAAAATTTTTGTTTTTTAATTTACTATCTACAGACTTAAGAAAACCAATATTATATTCAAGTTCTTTATTTAATTTCTTGATTTCAGAATCTTTATCAAAACCTTCATCCAGCGGAATAAAAAACTCATAATTTTTTATTATAAAAGATTTAACTAAAGCAAAGTCAGCTTTTTCAGATTCAATTATATCCTCAACAAATCCAATTTTTTTAATAACATCAATATTACCAATTGGTTTATTAGATGGAATGCAGTATAATTTAATTGATGTTTTAAAAGGAATATTTTTTTCCTTTCTATAATTTCTTATTTGTGAAATAATTTCTTTTGTAATTTCAAAATTATTAATCAGCTGTATATCATATTCTTCCTTATTTGGCCATGAACTTATTGTTATTGGTTTAGAGACTTTGCCCTCAAGATTATGATATATTTCTTCTGAAAGAAAAGGCATGAATGGATGGATAATTTTCAAATTTTTAATAAATAATTCAATTAAATCAGACTTTGACTTCTGGTCAATTTTCTTACCATATTCAGGTTTTAATATTTCTAATAACCATGAACAAAAGTCATCCCATATCAATTTATATGAAGACATTAAAACATCTGAAATCCTATAACTTTCAAAGTTACTATCTATAGACTCTAAAGTATTGTTGAATTTATTTCTATACCAATTTATTGCTAGTTCATTGACTTTAGGCTGTTTAATTTTTAAGTCAGTATCCCAACCATCAACAAGTCTCAATGCATTCCAGAGTTTATTTGTAAAATTTTTACCTTGCTGACACAATGATTCATCAAACAAGAGATCATTACCAGCAGCTGAGCTTAGCATTAATCCTACTCTTACAGAATCTGCACCATATTCTTCAATCAATTTAATAGCATCAGGTGAGTTGCCAAGTTGTTTAGACATTTTTCTTCTAAGTTTATCTCTAACAATTCCAGTAAAGTATACATTAGAAAATGGTTTTTCGTCTCTAAATTCATAACCTGAAATTATCATTCTTGCAACCCAAAAAAAGATTATATCAGGACCCGTAACTAAATCTTGTGTAGGATAATAATATTTGATTTCATCATTATCAGGATTTCTAATTCCATCAAATACAGAGATTGGCCATAACCAAGAAGAGAACCAAGTATCAAGTACATCTTGATCCTGAATCAGATCTGAATCTTTTAAGTTTAATTTCAAGTCTTCATTTGCTATTTTTAGGGCTTCTTCTTTTGTAGTAGCAACTATATATTCATCATTGTTACCATAATAAAATACAGGAATTTGATGACCCCAAGATAGTTGTCGTGAAATGTTCCAGTCTTTTATATTTTCAAGCCAATACTTATACGTTGATTTAAATTTATTAGGAAAAAATTTTATGTTTTCATTTTCTAATACATTTATAATAGCTGGCTTAGTTATATCATCCATCTTTAAAAACCATTGTTTTGAAACTTTGGGCTCAATGACAGAATTTGTTCTTTCTGATCTACCAACATTATGGATATAATTTTCCTTTTTTATTAATAATTTATTTTTAATAAGCTCATCTTCCATCTCATTTCTGACAACAAATCTATTTTTGCCTTCATAATGAAGACCATGTTTGTTAAGATTAGCATTTGTGTCAAAAATATCTATAGTATCAAGGCTATGTTTTTTTCCTAGGTTATAATCATTTAAATCATGAGCAGGGGTTACCTTAAGGCATCCTGTTCCAAACTCAACATCAACATAAGGATCAGCAATTACTGGTACTTTTCTGTCACAAATTGGAACAATAGCTTGTTTACCAATCATGGATTTATATCTTTTATCTTTAGGATTAACACATACTGCAGTATCACCAAATATAGTTTCAGGTCTTGTCGTTGCAATAATCATCTCTTGATCTGAGTCAACAATTTTATATTTTAGATAGTATAAATTTGATTGTTCTTCAACATAATTTACTTCCTCATCAGAAACAGTAGTTTTAGCCTCTGGATCCCAGTTAATCATTCTGTATCCCCTATAAATTAATCCTTTATCATGAAGAATTTTAAATGCAATTAGAACAGATTCATACATCTCATCATCCAATGTAAACTTAGTTCTGTCCCAATCACATGAACATCCCAACATTTTTAATTGTTCAAGTATTCCACCACCATATTTTTCCGTCCAATCCCATGCGTATTTTAAAAATTCATCCCTTGAAATATCTAACTTATCTATTCCTTTTTCCTTTAAATTCTCAACAACTTTTGCTTCAGTTGCAATAGATGCATGATCAGTACCGGGAACCCAACATGCATTTTTACCTAACATCCTAGCCCTCCTAACTAATATATCCTGGATAGTATTGTTAAGCATGTGACCCATATGAAGAAGTCCAGTAACATTTGGAGGAGGTATTACAATTGTAAATGGTTCTTTATCATTTGGAATAGATTTAAAAAGATTGTTTTCCATCCAATATGAATACCATTTCTTTTCAATTTCAATATGTTCATATTTAGAAGGAATTGGCATCAGATGATAAATATTTTAAAGTAAAACAAAAATAACATACCTTGAAGTATATTTACAAAATTAAGTTAAATAAATGCCATCAATATCAAAAAAAGGTAATAAGATTCCTCCTTCACCAATTAGAAAACTTGTACCATATGCTGATGATGCAAAAAAAAGAGGAATTGAAATTCTTCATTTAAATATTGGTCAGCCTGATATAAAATCTCCAGTTGAATCTCTTAATGCAGTTAAGGAAACCGATTTAGATTTATTAAAATATGAATATTCTCAAGGATCACTTGAATTTAGAAACAATGTTTGCAATTATTACAAAAAACATAGTATATATGTTTCTCCTGATGATATTATAACTACTGTTGGTGCTAGCGAAGCCCTTTCATTTACAATGAATTCTATTTGTGATCCAGGTGATGAGGTAATTATCCCTGAACCTTTTTATGCAAATTATAATGGTTTCGCATTGGCTTCTGATGTTAATGTTATTCCAATTACATCAAAAATTGATGATAATTTTGCTTTACCATCAATTCATGAATTTGAAAAGAAGATTAATAGTAAAACAAAAGCAATTTTATTATGTAATCCTTGTAATCCTACTGGATATGTCTACTCTCAAGAGGAAATAATAAACATTGCCAATCTTGCTAAAAAAAATGATTTATTCATAGTTGTTGATGAGGTTTATAGAGAGTTTATTTATACAGATACTAAGCATTTTTCAATTCTTGAAGATGAAAAATTTTTCGAGAATGCTATTTTAATTGATTCAACTTCTAAAAGATACAGTCTATGTGGTGCTAGAGTTGGATTTATTGTATCTAAAAACTCTGAATTCATACAGACTTGTTTAAAGTTTGCTCTTACTAGATTATCTCCTCCTACTTTAGCATTAATTGCTGCGAATCATGCTCTAAATTCAAGTGAAGACTATATAGAAAATGTAATAAAGGAATACTATAAAAGAAGAGAAGTTGTTATTAATGAATTAAGTCAAATTGATAATATTAAGTTTTCTAATCCAATGGGTGCATTTTATTCTATTATAAAGTTACCAATTGAAAATGCAGAAGATTTTGCAAAGTTTCTTTTGACAGATTTTTCATATAAAAATCAAAGTGTAATGCTATCTCCAGCTTCAGGTTTTTATAGTTCTGAAAATTACGGAAAAGATGAGGTAAGAATTGCATTTGTTCTAAATTCAGAAAAATTAAAAAATGCAATAAAGATAATTAAACTAGGTCTTAAAGAGTTTATTGGATAGCTTATGATTGTAAATAAAAATGCTTCATTAAAAAATCTCAACACATTTAATGTAGATGCTAGTTGTGATGTGTTAGTTGAGTCAAGTAACACTAATGATCTCTTAGAGGTATTAAACAACAAAGAGTTAAATAACAATCTATTTATTCTTGGAGGCGGAAGTAATATATTATTTACAAAGCATTATCAAGGAACTATTATTAATCTTAAAGAAGAAAGTATAAAGATCTTAGACGAAGGTCCTGACAAAGTTCAAGTTGAAGTATCTGCTGGAATGAACTGGCATAGATTTGTTGAGTGGGCAGTGGATAAAGATTTTGGTGGTATTGAAAATTTATCATTAATTCCTGGTAATGTTGGTGCTTCTCCAATTCAAAACATAGGAGCTTATGGTGTAGAGTTAGAAGATGTGTTCGATAGTTGCTCAGGTATAATGATTGAATCTCTTGATAAAGTTAACTTAAGTAAGTCAGATTGTGAATTTACTTACAGATCATCCATTTTTAAAAAAAAACTTAAGAATAAATTTATAATAACTTCTGTCAGATTTAATCTAACAAAATCAAATCATTTATATAATATTGATTATCCAGATTTGAATAATCTTTCAGAATCTGGCCTAGATTTAAAAAAGATTTCAAATGAGGTAATTAAAATTAGGAACTCAAAACTTCCAGATCCAAAACAATATGGTAATTGTGGAAGTTTTTTTAAGAACCCTATTATAGGTTTTTCTAAATTTCAAAAACTTAAAGAAAAATTTACTGAAATTCCTTTCTTTAAAATTGATTCAAATTATTTTAAAGTTCCAGCTGCATGGTTAATTGATAAATGTGGGTTTAAAAAAATTAATGATGAAAATGTAGGTGTTTATAAGAACCAGCCTTTAGTAATAATTAATCTAGGTAATGCATCAGGCAATGAAATTATAAATTTTGCTAAAAGAATTAAGGACTCAGTATTTAATGAATTTGATATTGAACTTGAAGAAGAAGTAATTGTAATGTAATATTACTCTTTATTTTTTGAATCAATTATTATTGTTACTGGTCCATCATTAATAAGTGAAACTTTCATGTCAGCACCAAAAGTTCCAGTTTTTACCTTATCATCAATCTGATCTTTACAAGTCTTAATAAAATACTCATAGAGAGGGATTGCAATTTGATGATTAGCAGACTTTATATAGGATGGCCTATTTCCTTTCTTGGTTAATGCTAGCAGAGTAAATTGAGAAATTAGAAGTAATTCACCATTTATATCCAATACAGATTTATTCATAACTCCTTCTGAGTCATTAAATACTCTTAAGTTTAAAACTTTATTTGCTAACCATTCTACATCTTGTTTATTATCATCTAAACCAATTCCTATTAATACAAGTAATCCTTTTTGAATTTCAGACTTAATCTTATTATCTATCTCAACTGAAGACTTATTAACTCTCTGAATTACTACTTTCATCGGATTTTCTATAAATATTATGGTCTTTCAACATATCTAAATAAGTATTATATCTTGATTCAAATATTTCACCATTTGTTATTTCACTTTTAATATTACAATTTGGTTCATCTAGATGAAGACAATCTTTAAATTTACATTTGCCTTTTGCTTTAAAAAATTCTGGGAAAAAGTCCCCAAGTTCATTTTTTGAAATATCTACAAGACCAAATCCTCTTATACCAGGAGTATCTATTACCCTTATATTTGAATCTAGATCAAACATTTCTGCATGAGTTGTTGTATGTTGACCTTGATTATGCGAGGATGATATTTCTTTTGTCTTCAGGCTTAAACCTGGTGATATGTAGTTGATTAAAGTTGATTTACCCACTCCACTATGACCAGATATCATACAGGTTTTGTTTTTCATTTTTGTAATTAGGTTATCTACCCCGTCCCCATATTTGGCTGAGATTAAATCACAATTATATCCTATATGATTATACATGTGAATCATTTCTTTAATTTGATCATCTTCATTTTCTTGGAAGGTATCAATTTTGTTAAAGGCCAAAATAACAGGAATGTCATAAGCCTTACAGGTAACTAAAAATCTATCAATAAAATTATTTGTTGTTACAGGATTGTTGAGGGTGACAACTAGTATTGATAAATCGATATTAGAGGCGATTATATGATACTGTTTGGAAAGTTTTACTGATTTTCTAATTATATAATTTGATCTAGGTAAAATATCTGAAATAATACCGGTATTTTGATCTTCTATTTCAAATATTACATCATCACCAACTGATATTGGATTTGTAGTAGAGATATCCTTAAGTCTAATTTTTCCCTTTATTCTACATTCAAAAAATTTATTTTTTGATTTTACTAGGTACCAACTTCCTGTTGATTTATATACTTTACCCTCTAACATATTATATAACAATATATTTTTTCCTAATCATATTAACAAATCTACTTAATGATATTTGTATCTTTAAACAAAAAATTGAACAAGAAAGTCTTACTATTAATTCTTGATGGATGGGGAATTGCAGATAACAAAGATGCGTCTGCACCTGATAAGGCAAATACTCCAAATTTTAATTCGTTAATTGAGAATTACCCAAATAATTTTTTAATAACTCACGGTGAAAAAGTTGGTTTACCAAAAGGTCAAATGGGAAACAGTGAAGTTGGTCATATGAACATTGGTTCGGGAAGGATAGTTCTGCAAGATCTTCTTAAAATTAATAACAGTATTAAAGAAGGTGAGTTTAGAAATAAAAGTCATTTTAATGATATAATTAACTATACTAAAAAAAATTCTTCAAATGTCCATTTAATGGGTCTAGTTTCAGACGGAGGTGTTCACTCTCATATAGACCATTTAAAAGAGATTATTCTATCGTTGTCCGAGATTAAAGATAAAATCTATATACATGCATTTACTGATGGTAGAGACGTTGATCCAAAATCTGGAATTGATTTTATAAAATCTATTGAAACTTTTAGTAAAAAAAATGGAGGCAGACTTGCAACTATAATTGGTAGATACTATTCAATGGATAGGGACAATAGATGGGAGAGAGTCAAGAAAGCGTATGATCTAATTTCAAATTCTCTTGGAACCAAGTCAACTGATTTGACACATGATATAAATAAATCATACTCTAGAGGAGTAACAGATGAATTTATAGAGCCACTTCTGAAGGTAGATTCAGATGGCAATCCAATTCATGAACTAAATTCTGATGATACGGTAGTATTTTTTAATTATAGGACTGATAGAGGGAGACAGCTAACATCCGCCTTATGTGAAAAGGATTATCTAGATCATGAAATGACTAAATCTGTGAGTAATTTATACACACTTACTAATTATGATGAAAATTTTAAAATTGCAAAACCAATTTTTGAGAATAAGGTTATTAAAAATACTCTTGGAGAGGTAATTTCTAAAAATAATTTTAATCAACTAAGAATTTCTGAAACTGAAAAATATCCACACGTTACATTCTTTTTCAATGGTGGGAACGAGGAAAAATTCAAAAATGAGGAAAGAATTTTATGTCCATCACCAAAAGTAGCTACCTATGATCTTAAACCTGAAATGAGCTCTGATGAAGTAACTAAAAATGTAATAAGAGAAATCAAAAAAGGCAAATTTGAGTTTATATGCTTGAACTTTGCTAATCCTGATATGGTGGGACATACAGGAAATTTTACTGCTGCAGTTAAAGCTTGTGAAGCAGTAGACAATCATCTTGGAAATATTATAGATGAAGCAACTAAAGAAGACTATACATCAATTGTTATAGCTGATCACGGTAATTGTGAGAGAATGATTAATGATGATGGCTCAGTGAACACATCCCATACCATCAATCCAGTACCTATAATTCTAGTTAATTCTGAAAACAAAGAAATTAATAATGGAGTGCTCGCAGATATTGCTCCAACTATACTTGATATTCTAGGTATAGAAACTCCAATAGAAATGGAAGGGGAATCATTACTAATATGAAAAAGATCTATTTATTATTTATAGCTATTTTATTTACAAGCTGCTCTCAGAATCAAAATTATCTTTTAGAAGAAGGAATAGTAGATATAGATTATTTAAAAAACTCACCTAAAACATATTGGTTTAATGAAAATTTTGAAAACTATACAATTGAAAAAATAAATAGAGATAATTTCTCTGAGTTATATAATTATGATATTGAAATATTCATGAATACATTATGCCATGACTCTCAGCGAGAAATACCTAGATTAATTAAAATTCTAAAGGAGCTTGATTTTCCTGAAAATAAATTAAAAATTATTTTACTTAATCCAAATAAAAAGTCTGAAATGGGTTATGAGGTAAACAAAAATATAACCAATACACCAACGATTATTTTTAATTTAGATAACATTGAGGTTAATAGAATAGTCGAATCTCCAAAGGAGAGTCTAGAGAGTGATATTCTCAAAATTTTAAATGATGAAGACTATAAACATGTATATTTTATAGAATGATACTAAAAGATATAAATGAAATAAAAAAAATTAGGGAAAGTGCCCAATTAGTCTCAAAGACCTTAGGTTTATTGGCAGAAGAAATTAAACCTGGAATAACTTCTTTATATCTTGACAAGATTGCAGAAGAATTTATACTTGATAATAAAGCTAAGCCAGGTTTTAAGGGATATGATAATTTTCCAAACACATTATGTGTAAGTATAAATAATGAAGTTGTACATGGTATTCCATGTGATACACCGTTAAAAAATGGAGATATAATTTCAATAGATTGTGGAGTTCTAAAAGATGGGTTCTATGGTGATCATGCATATACTTTTTCTGTAGGTGATGTATCCAAAGAAGTTCAAGAATTATTAGATGTAACAAAAAAATCACTTTATAAAGGAATTGAATCAATGAAAGAGAGTAATAGAATTGGTGATATAGGTGATGCAATAGAAAGCTATATTAAAATTCATGGTTATGGAATTGTAAGAGAGCTTGTGGGACATGGATTAGGTCAAAGTCTTCATGAATTACCAGAAGTTCCAAACTATGGAAAAAAAGGAACCGGAAAACTTATCAAAAATGGTTTAGTATTGGCAATAGAACCGATGATTAATCTTGGAACTGAAAAAATTAAAATAAATGATGATGGTTGGACCTTTGTGACTCTCGACGGACTTCAGAGTGCACATTTTGAACATAATATTGCAGTTATTGATAGTAAGCCAGAGTTATTATCAACATTCAAATATATTTACCAAGCTCTTGGCATTGAATCTAACGAAGAAGATAAATTCAATAATTTTTTTAATAGATGAAATATATATTAAAATTCTTACCAAGAGAGTTACTAATAAAATATAGCTTCTACTTTATACCAATTTTAAAAATCATATTCAAAGGAAAAAGATTTTATGATCCAATTGATGGAAATGGATACTCAAAATTTTTATCATATGGTTATAAAAAAATAAGAAGAAATGCATTATCCCCTGGAACACTATCTTTGGAAAGACATAGGCTTCTTTGGTTATACCTTGTTAACGAAACAAATTTTCTTGACTCAAAACTAAAAGTTTTGCACGTTGCACCAGAACAAATTTTCTATAAAAAATTTAAAAAAAACCAAAACTGGAACTACTTAACTTTTGATTTAAAATCACCGTTAGCAGATATAAAAGGAGATCTCAAATCAATGAATTTTGAGAATAAATCTTTTGATTTAATAATATGTAATCATGTTCTTGAGCATATTGATGATGATATAAAAGCTTTAAATGAAATTTTTAGAGTTTTAAAGTCTGGTGGAGTTGCAATACTTCAGGTACCTATTAACTTTAAAAGAAATGAAACTTTTGAGGATCAATCAATAATTTCTAAGAAAGATAGAGAGAAATATTTTGGGCAGTATGATCATGTAAGAGAATATGGTTTGGACTTTAAAGAGAGAGTAGAAAAAGTTGGATTTGAGGTAGAAATGGTGTACTATACTGAAAATTTTTCTGAAGAAATTAAATTAAAATATGGATTGCAGATAAATGATGTAATTCCTATTGCCAGGAAATCATCTAGTAATTAAATCCCATCCATTAGATTTTACAGGAATAATTTTTCCATCTTTTGAAACAAGTAACAGTGACTCTATATTATCTATATTATTTATAATTTCTGTACTTTGATATGGATCCATTAACATTAATGCAGTTGCCCATCCATCAGCAGTAATACATAGGTCAGATATTACAGATGCACTCAGAATACTATTAGAAGTTGACTTACCGGTTATAGGATTTATTATATGTGTGTATCTATCTCCAGTGATAGGGTCGATTCTGAACTTTCTATAATTACCTGAAGTTGCGAGAGACTTATTATCAAGATATATTTCAGAGTAGAATTTATTCATCTCTAAAGGGTTCTGAATAGCAACTTTCCATCTATTTCCCTTATCGGAAACACCTTTTGCTATAATTTCTCCCCCAACCTCAATCAAAAAGTTTTCATAGCCACTTTTAATGAATAAATCATTAATTAAATCAACTGAGTATCCTTTTGCAATTGCATTAAAGTCCAAGAATATGTCCTTATTTGATTTAACAATTTCATTTTTATTGTTAAGGGTCACTTTACCAAACCCCACAATATTTTTTAAACTATCAATTTTATAATCATTAATCTGTTGGCTACTAGTTTCTGGTCCTAATCCATAAAAATTAACAAAAGAACCTGCAGTTGGGTCAAAGAAACCATTTGAGTTTATCCAAATCTCTTTTGATTTATTAAATACATTAATAAAATTAGTGTCAACTTCAACAGGTTTTGATGATTTATTAACTCTTGTAATTATTGAGCTATCAATGTATGTAGACATTGATAAGTTAACTTGATTAAAAATAGAGTCAATTTGATCTTCAATTAAACCTTCTTTAGATTTAGTCTCAACTATAACGCTATAAGTTGTTCCAAGAGCATTTCCTCTTATACTTTTATATAAATTAGTATTTGTATTGCAACTATTTAATAGAGATAGTGTGAGTAAAAGATGTATTTTTGATTTCATCAACCACCAAAGTCATCAAACCTTACATTCTCAGGAGGAACTCCAAAATCTTCAGCCATCTTTTCAACTGCTTGATTCATTAATGGAGGACCACAGAAATAGACTTCAATATCTTCCGGTGAATCATGTTTAGAAAGATAATTGTCAATAACAACTTGATGAATAAATCCGACAAAACCATCACCTTGTCCATCTAGAGAATCTTTAACCTTCCAGTTATCTTCTTCTAATGGTTCTGAAAGAGCAATATAAAACTTGAAGTTTGGATAATCTTTTTCTAAAGCTCTGAAGTGATCAACATAAAAAAGCTCTCTTTTTGATCTACCTCCATACCAGAAGGTTACTTTTCTACCTGTTTTAATAGTTCTAAAAAGCTCATATAAGTGTGATCTCATAGGTGCCATTCCAGCACCACCACCAACATATAGCATCTCTGCTTCTGATTCATTGATAAAGAATTCACCATACGGACCAGATATTGTAACTGTATCTCCAGGCTTTTTTGAGAAAATATATGAAGATGCTATTCCCGGATTAACTGACATCCATTGATTTTTTTTACCATCCCATGGAGGAGTTGCAATTCTAACATTAAGCATTATTTCCTTACCCTCAGCTGGATATGATGCCATTGAATATGCTCTCTCAACTGTCTCTGAATTTTTCATCTTAAGTGGCCATAAGTTGAAATTATCCCATTCTAATTTAAATTTTTGAGGATCATCAGGATGTTCTTTAGGATGAGATGTTATATCAATATCACTATAATCAATATCACATTCCGGAATCTCAATCTGAATATAACCTCCTGCTTTATAATCCATTTCTTCAGGTATCTCTATAACAAACTCCTTAATGAATGATGCAACATTGAAATTACTTTTAACTTTAGCCTCCCATTTTTTTATACCAAAGACTTCCTCAGGTACTTCAATCTTCATGTCCTGTTTAACTTTAACTTGACATCCAAGCCTCCAACCCTCAGATATTTCTTTTCTTGTAAAATGAGGTTCTTCAGTTGGAAGTATTTCACCCCCTCCTTCTAATACTTGACATTTACATTGCACACACGTTCCTCCTCCTCCACATGCAGACGGAAGAAAAATTTTATTATTTCCAAGTGTAGTTAGCAAAGTATCACCAGAGCTTACTTCTACATCTTTTTCACCATTTATTACAAGTTTTACAGGACCAGATGGTAAAAGTCTCTCTTTTGCAACAAGAAGCATTGTAACTAAAAGAAGAGTTATTACAAAAAGACCGATGGTACTAGCTATTATTACATTTATATCCATTATTTAAATTTTAATTCCCATAAAACTCATGAAACCTAGAGCCATTAAACCAGTGATAATAAAAGTTATTCCTAAACCTTTTAATGGATCTGGAATATTAGAATATGTTATTTTTTCTCTAATTGCAGCAATTGCAACTATTGCTAAATACCAACCAATTCCTGAACCAAAGCCATAAACAGCAGATTCAAAAGTATTTATAAAATCTTTTTGTTGCATAAATAGTGAGCCTCCAAGTATTGCACAGTTTACCGCAATAAGTGGAAGAAAAATTCCTAAACTTCCATATAAAGTAGGAGAAAGTTTTTCAACAATCATTTCGACTAGTTGGACCATTGATGCAATAACAGCTATAAACATTATGAATGTTAAAAAGGATAAATTTACATCTTGAAATTGAGGTCCTATCCATGTTAGGGCTCCTGGAGCTAATAAATATTGATCAATTAAATAATTGATAGGAACAGAAATTGTTAAAACAAAGATTACTGCTTTACCAAGCCCATCAGCTGTTTTTACTGTTTTTGAGACTGCAAGATATGAACACATCCCGAGGAAATATGCAAATACCATATTTTCAATGAATATACTCTTGACAAATAAATTAACTAAATCTTCCATTTAATCTTTTTCTATTAGTTTTCTATTATAATATCTCTGAATCCATATGTAGACACCAACAACAATTAATGCCATGGGTGAAAGCAACATAAGCCCGTTATCTTGATAACCCAGATCATATACAAACTGAGGTATAACTGGGACACCCCACAACTCACCTGAACCAAATAGCTCCCTAACAAAAGCAACAACAATTAAAATCCATCCATAACCTGCAGCATTCCCTATTCCATCCAGAAAAGATTTCCAGACACCATTACCAAGTGCAAAAGCTTCAAATCTTCCCATTATTATACAATTAGTGATTATTAGTCCAATAAAAATAGCTAGTTGTTTACTCACGTCATACGCATAAGCTTTTAAAAATTGATCTACAAGTGCAACAAGTGTTGCTACAACTAGTAGTTGTACAATAATTCTAATTCTTGTTGGTATAATATTTCTTAAAATAGAAACAATAACATTTCCAGCTGCCATTACAAAAATTACTGAAAGTGTCATAACAACAGCAGGTTCAAGTTTAACAGTAATCGCTAAAGCAGAGCAAATACCTAGAACCTGAACTGTAATTGGATTGTCATCATCCAATGGATCAGTTAATAATGCTCTATTCTTTTTTGAAAATAAAGGTTCTCTTTCTTTACTCATTATTTAAGCTATTAAAATATGGTAAATAGTTTTCAATTCTCTCAATAATCATATCTGATACTCCATCACCAGTAATTGTTGCTCCTGATATTGCATCAATTTCATTATCCATTTTGTCAGAATTCCCAGGATCATTATTTGTTTTTGTAAGATACACTCCAACAAAGTTTCCTTCTGTATCTTTAATTTTTTCATCATTAAAACTATCGATAAACCAATCTTCAGTTATTTCAGCACCAAGTCCAGCAGTTTCAGACTTATGGTCAAATGAGACTCCTTTTATAGTGTTAATATCATCCTTAAGAGCTATATAACCCCATATCTCTGCCCATAAACCTGCTCCTCTTAATGGTATTACATAAAATTTATCACCATCAACATTAGCTATATATAATGGAAATCTTTGAACATCTTTATCTTTTTTAACTTCTAGTGCAAGATTAATATTAAAGGCATTTACTTCTGCGTCAACAGATCCATCAGATTTTAATGAAAGCTCTTCTTTTACATAATCACCATATAGAGACTCTGATTCATCTCTACTTACATTTATTCCAACTGAAGAGAGTATATTTTGCATCTTTTCTTTTTTAATGTTTGCATTCTGAAGATCCTTCAAAGACTCAGATGTAAACGACAAAACTGAAGCAACAGATACAACCATTATAGTAGCAAAAATGTATGTATGTTTATTTGACTCCCTATTCATTATGTAGCTTTTAATTTAATACTTTGCCATCTTTTTCTTCTCATGCTTACATTAGATTCTATAACATAGTGGTCTATTAATGGTGCAAAAACATTCATCAATAAAATCGCAAGCATCACTCCTTCTGGATAAGCAGGATTAAATACTCTAATAAGTATACAGAATACACCAACCAGGAATCCATATATCCATTTTCCTTTTGTTGTTTGAGCTGCAGAGACAGGATCAGTGGCCATAAATACAATACCAAAAGCGAAACCTCCAACTAAAAGATGATTATACCATTCAAAACTCATGAGCGAATTTGCACCCCAAAGATTAAATAAAATTCCAACTACAGATGCTCCAATTACACCACTTAACATAATTCTCCAGCTTCCAACCCCAGTAATTATAAGAAGTAATGCACCAATCAAAACGAAAAATACTGAAGTCTCAGCAACTGAGCCAGGAATTGATCCCATAAACATACTAAAAGAAGAATAAGAAACTTCTGAATTTGCAGCTAATGATCCTAGTATGGTCTCTCCAGAAATTCCATCTACATTAGATGCTTCTGAAACCCACACCTTATCACCTGACATAAATGTAGGATATGCAAAAAAAGCAAATGCACGAGCAGTTAAAGCTGGATTCAAGATATTCATTCCTGTTCCACCAAAAGCTTCTTTTGCAATTAATACTGCGAAAACAACTGATATTGCAAGCATCCATAATGGCATATCAATTGGCATTATCATTGGAATAAGAAGTCCCGTTACTAAATACCCTTCATTAACTGGATGATTTCTGTAAACTGCAAATGCAAATTCTATAGCTAAACCAACAGCGTAAGAAACAGCAATCATTGGGAAAATTTTATAAGCACCATGAAGAACTGCATCAATAAAAGTAAACTGAATATCAGTTTGAATATAATATTGATAACCCGTATTATACATACCATAAAACAATGCAGGGACAAGAGCTATTATTACTGTTATCATTGTTCTTTTTAAATCAACACCATCTCTAATATGAGAACCTTTAGATGTAGTGTGGTTAGGAACAAAGAGCATTGTCTCAAATGCATTAAATGCAGGATATAACTTTTCTAATTTGCCTCCCTTATCGAAAGGTTTTTTTAGCATATCAACTTGTTTTCTAATAAAATCCATTAGCCTACTTCTTTTAACATTATTTCAATTCCGTTTTTTATAATTTCTTGTGCCTCAATTTTTGAAGTACATGAAAAATCAACTAGACCAAAATCTTCAGGTACAACTTCGTAGATACCCAGAGATTCCATTTTTTCAATATCACCCCTCATACACGCTTTAATTAATTGCATTGGAAAGATATCCATAGGAAAATATTTTTCCATTTCTCCAGTTACAACTATTGCTCTTTCTTCACCGTTTAGGTTTGTATTAACTTTTTTTTCACCTCCTAATAACCATGACAATGAAGTTTTAGAAAAACTAGGAACTGAATTATACATAAATGGAAGCCATCCTAACATTCTGTAATTATTTCCTTCTTCAATTACAGATATTGTGTTGTTATAATATCCAATAAATCCTGAACAATCAACCTTGGATCCGCTAAGTGGATCTCCGTTTATAACTCTACAGTTTAAAGTTGATAAATTATCCTTTTTGTTGAATAATGAAGAAATCTCAGAGCCAATAGTAGTTTTGAAATATTTTGATGAATTAATAGAATCCCCAGAAACTGCTATAGTTCTATCAGAACAATATTGACCAGTTTTGAAAAAAGATCCAATATTAGCTAGATCTTCAGGTTTTACTACCCAGACTACTTCACCTGAATTAATAGGATCAATTCTATTAATTTGAAAGCTTTCATTTCCAGCTGGATGATTTCCTTTAATATTATACAAGTCAACATTTTTAAGTTGATTGAAAATACTTTCTTTAACTGTTGAGACAGAGAAGTTAATTGGCTTGTTAATAATTTTTCCTAAAACATTAATTCCAACTTGCAGGTCATTTAGCCTATCACTCATTAAAAATTCATAATCTGCTGCATATGGAGCTGTATTGTATGAAGAGACAAAGATGGATTTAGGTAGCCTGTTAGGTCTAGCAATAATATTATATGGCCTTTGTCTAATGTATGCTAACGTACCTGATTTTGTTAGTAATTCAATAATACTTTCAACAGAAATACTTTTTAAATCAGGAATATTAAAACTTCTAAAATCGTCTCCAATCCTATCAATTATTACATTTAAAATTTTTCTTTTTTCTCCTCTTACAATTTGTTTAATTTTTCCACTTACTGGAGAAACAATTTTAATATTTTCATCATTTTTATCAAAAAATACAGGATCACCCTTCTTAACTAAATCACCCTCTTTAACAAGCATACGCGGAACTAAAGAAAAGAAGTCGTCAGGATTTAGAGCGTAGGTTAAGCTTTTATTTGCAACTTCAAATTCTTTTGAAGCAAGTCCTTTTAAATTTAAATTAGCACCATTTTGGATGCTTATGTCTTTTGACATAAATTTTTATAATTTACGTGAGCAAATTTACTATAAACAGGCCAAGAAAAAAAAGTATTTTTATTAAA
This sequence comes from uncultured Bacteroidota bacterium, assembly GCA_902594745.1. Taxonomy (GTDB): domain Bacteria; phylum Bacteroidota; class Bacteroidia; order Flavobacteriales; family Flavobacteriaceae; genus Marisimplicoccus. Next base: position 19,972 of record CACJNF010000003.1, on the reverse strand, counting down.
TTATTATCAAATTAAACTAATTTTAATAATCAAAAATTATGTTATGAATAACTCAATAGTAAATGTTCCAATTCCAATCAACGAACCAATAAAAGAATACAGAAATAATAGTCCTGAGAAGGAGTCTGTTTTAAAAGAATATAAAAAACTCAGAAACTCCAAAACTGATGTCAAAATGTGGATTGGTGGAAAATTTATTGAGAGTTCAAAGACTGCTTCTATGTCTCCTCCACATGAACATAAACATATTCTAGGAAAATACTATCTAGCAGAAAAAAAACATGTAGAATTGGCAATAAAATCTGCCCTAGATGCTAAAGAAAATTGGTCTAATATGAGGTGGGAAGAAAGAGCGTCTATTTTTTTAAAGGCTGCCGAATTAGTTGCTGGACCATATAGAGATAAAATTAATGCAGCTACAATGTTAGCTCAATCCAAAACAATCTTTCAAGCAGAAATTGATGCAGCATGTGAACTTATAGATTTTTTAAAGTTTAATGTATATAGTATGCAGCATATTTACAGTCAGCAGCCAAAATCTGATCCGGGTGTATGGAATCAGCTTGGTTATAGACCTCTTGAAGGGTTTGTTTATGCTGTTACTCCATTTAATTTTACTGCGATATCAGGTAATCTTCCAGGTAGTGCAGCAATGATGGGTAATACAGTTGTTTGGAAACCTAGTGATCATCAAATTTATTCTGCTAAAGTTGTAATTGATATTTTTAAAGAAGCTGGTTTACCAGATGGTGTTATAAATGCTGTTTATGGCGATCCTGAAATGATAACAAATACCATTCTCAAATCTAAACACTTTGCTGGAATTCATTTCACTGGCTCAACATCAGTTTTTAAAGGTTTATGGAAAAAGATTGGAGCAAATATTGAAAACTATAATTCATATCCAAGAATTGTTGGGGAAACAGGAGGTAAAGATTTTATAATAGCTCACAACTCAGCTAATGTTGATGAATTTGTGACTGCAGTAATACGAGGTGCATTTGAGTTTCAAGGACAAAAATGTTCTGCTGCTTCAAGAATTTATGTGCCAAAATCTATATCTAAAGTTTTTTATGAAAAATTAAAAACTGAAATTTCAAAAATCAAAATGGGAAGTCCAGAAGATTTTAAAAATTTCATGACTGCTGTGATTCATGAAAATTCATTTGACAAGCTTGCAGGAGTTATAGAAAAAGTAAAATCAGATAAGGATGCTGAAATTTTAATTGGAGGTGGGTATGATAAGTCAAAAGGATACTTTATTGAACCAACTGTTATCAAAACTTCTAATGCAAAATATTACTCAATGGAAACTGAACTCTTTGGACCTTTAGTAACAATCTATGAGTATTATGATAAAGATTGGAACAAAACATTAAACTTAGTTGACGAGACATCAGAATATGCTTTAACTGGAGCAATTTTTTGTGATGATAGATATATACTTAGTGAAGCTGTTGACAAACTTAAAAATTGTGCAGGTAACTTTTACATTAATGATAAATGTACTGGAGCTGTGGTTGGTCAACAACCATTTGGAGGAGCTAGGGGATCTGGAACAAATGATAAGGCTGGCTCCTATTTAAATTTACTGAGATGGGTTTCACCCAGACTAATTAAAGAAGTTTTTGTTCCACCAAAAGATTTCAAATACCCATTTATGGGATAATTTTTAATCAATTATTTCAACTTTATTAATGTAAACATTGTTTATTGGCCAATCAATTTCATCTGTTGGAATAGATGCTATTCTATCAACTGTATCCATTCCTTTTATAACTTCTCCAAAAACAGTATAGTTCCCGTCTAAATGATTTGCTCCATCTTTTTTTTGGACAATAAAAAATTCAAAAGGTGACGCCATTTTATATGGATTGTCTAATGAGCTACTTGGCATACTTATAGCTCCTCTTTTGTGAAAGTGTCCTTTATTGAAATCATTTGGAAGTAGATATTTTCCAATATTTTTTCTCTTATTGGAAACAGAAATATTATCACTATTTCCCGCTTGAATAACAAAATTATTTATAACTCTATAAAATTGAGTTCCTTCAAAATACTTTTTCTTAGCCAAGAAAATGAAGTTCGATCTATGGTAGGGCGTATTATTATATAGTAATATTTCAATTTGTCCAAAGTCAGTATAAATTCTAACTTTATTCTCTTTATTATTTTTTTCAAACTCATATAAAAATTCAATAATATTTTCATCAGTAAGCTTTAAATCATTTTTAGGATCTTCAATTATTTCTTCTTTTATTATTTCAACTTTTAATTCTTCTGAAGGTTCAATTTTAGTTATTGGTTTATCATCGACTCTTTTACAACTATAAAGGGCCAGAAGGCTTAAAAATGTAAAAATTATTTTTTGAAACATAATTTATTTTTGAAAAGGGATATATATAATCTTTTTTGTTTGAAAGAATTCATAATTAAAATATTCATCGATATCATAAATATTTTTTTTGTTGAAATCTTTTAACTCTTCATCTAGATCACCACCTTTCAATGAAATTATTCCATTTTTCATTTTATTTGATGAATCATATCTAAAATTTTTATTAACTAGTTTATAAAATTTATCCATTCTAGTAACAGCCCTTGATAATATAAAGTCATAATGATCTAGATGATTTTCTACTCTATCATTTATAGCATCTACGTTGTTTATTGATAACTCGCTACATATTGATTTTACAACTTTTATTTTTTTCCCAATACTATCTATAAGTGTAAAATTTACTTTTGGAAAAAAAATTGCTAAAGGTATACCCGGCAGGCCTCCACCTGTTCCAACATCAAGTACTGATGTTGAATCTTTAAAGCTTATAATTTTTACAATTGACAATGAATGAAGGATATGATTAATTTCTAGATTATCTATATCCTTCCTAGAAATTAAATTTACTTTTGAATTCCAGTATTTATATAATTGAACTAGTTTAGAGTACTTTTCTTTTTGTTCTTGAGTTAAGTTTGGGAAATATTTATCTATTTCAGTCAAGATAATAAGTCTTTTATTCTTTTAATTGCTTCTTCAATTTGTTCTCTTGAAGCTGAATAAGAAATTCTAATACAGTTAGGATAACCAAAAGCATCCCCAGGAACAGTTGCAACATGAGCTTTTTCAAGAATGAGCATTGATAAATCATTTGCATCTTTGATAGATACACCCTTAAATGTTTTACCGAATAATTCTGAGATATCTGGGAAAATATAAAATGCCCCCATAGGTGGTTCTTTTATAATAAAACCATTGATTTGTGTTACAAGATCGATTATAAAATCTCTTCTAATTTTAAATTCATCAACCATATATTGAATTTTTTCAGGTGACTCTTCTAATGCTTTAATTGTAGCTCTTTGAGCAATGCAATTTGCACCACTAGTTATTTGACCTTGCATTTTATTACAAGCTTTAGCTATTACTTTTGGTGCTCCCAAATAACCTATTCTCCATCCAGTCATTGCATAAGCTTTTGAAATTCCATTTACAGTAACTGTTCTATCATACATTCCAGGTAAGCTTGCAAAACTTACAGATTTTACTCCATAATTTATGTGTTCATAAATTTCATCTGATACAATAATTATATTAGGATACTTCGATAGAACTTTTGAAAATTCAAGATATTCTTGTTCAGTAAAAACTGATCCACTTGGATTATTAGGTGAGTTAAGCATTAACATTTTTGTTTTATCTGTAATCGCAGATTCAAGTTGTTGAGCAGTAATTTTATAATTTGAGTCCTCATCTGGATTTATAAATACAGGAACTCCTTCAGCTAATGCTACCATGGCACTGTAACTTACCCAATATGGAGTAGGAATTAAGACTTCATCTCCTTTATTTATAAGTGACATACACACATTGGCAATTGATTGTTTCGCTCCTGTTGAAACAACTATTTGGTCTACATCATAATCTAAGTTATTATCTCTTTTAAATTTTTTACAAATTGATTTTTTCAAATCAAGATAACCATCAACCGGAGAATATTTATGATAATTATCATTAATAGCCTCAACTGCTGCTTCTTTTATGTAATCTGGAATATTAAAGTCAGGCTCACCTGCACTTAGAGTTATTACATCTATTCCTTGGTTTTTCAAATCATGTGCTTTAGCTGTCATTGCAACCGTCTGAGATATCGGTAAAGACTTTATTTTTTCTGATAACATTTTATAGATTATTTATTTAATATTTTTTTTTGATTATTAATTGATTCTTGATGAATTGCTTTAAATACTCTTAAAATAAATTCTTCACTTAACCCATGTTCCTCTCCATCTAAAATCATCTTTCCAAGAATTTCGTTCCATCTTTTATTTTGTAAAATTGCTACATTATTATCAGACTTTAGTTGACCAATCTCTTTTGCAACTTCCATCCTTTTTCCGAATGTTGACAATAAATTCTGGTCTGCAACATCAATTTGAGATCTAAGAGTATTAAGTTTGTTTATATAATCTTCACCTTCTGAAGTCTTTTCTCTAATTGTTAAATCTTTCATTATTTCAATTAATCTTTTTGGGGTTACTTGTTGAGCAGCATCACTCCAGGCATTATCTGGGTCACAGTGTGTCTCAATCATTAAACCATCAAAATTTAAATCTAATGCAGATTGACTTAAATCAAAAATTAAGTCTCTTCTTCCAGCAATATGAGATGGATCACATATTAGAGGTAGGTCAGGAAAATTATTTTGAAGCTCAACTGCAATTTGCCATTCTGGATTATTCCTGTATTTAGATTTATCATAGGATGAGAATCCTCTATGTATAACTCCAATTTTGTTTATATCTGAAGAGTAAATTCTTTCAATACCTCCTAACCAAAGAGCTAAATCAGGATTAACTGGATTCTTAACTAAAACAATTTTGTCAGTTCCTTTTAGTGCATCTGCAATTTCCTGAACAATAAATGGAGATACTGTAGACCTAGCCCCAATCCATAATATATCAACATCATGTTTAAGTGCAAGATCTACATGAACTGAATTTGCAACTTCTGTTGCAATCATAAGTCCTGTTTCCTTTTTAACTTTTTCTAACCAGTTTAATCCAATTGCACCAACACCTTCAAACATTCCAGGTCTAGTTCTAGGTTTCCATATACCTGCCCTATATGCTGATACATCTGAGTCTTTAAGGTCATGAGCAATTTTTAAAACTTGCTCTTCAGTTTCAGCACTACAAGGTCCAGCTATAACCAATGGGTGCCCTAGATTCATTTTGTCTAACCAGCTTCTAAACTCTTTTTTATTTTCCATAATTATTTATTTAATTCCGTTAAGTATTTCTTTAATACCATTTATTTTTTTCATTTCAGCACTTAATTTTTCTTTATCACCATTTTCAATTAAAGTTTTAAAATTATTGATATTAGAGATATACTCATTAAGTGATTCTAAAATATTTTTTTTGTTCTCTACAAAAATTGATGCCCATGTTTCAGGAGAGCTTTTTGCTAACCTTACAGTAGACTCAAATCCACTTCCAGCCATATCATAAATTGTATCTTGATCTTTTTCTTTGTTCATTACTGTCTTCCCTAACATAAAAGACGAAATATGAGACAGATGTGACACATATGCTATATGCTTATCATGTTCAATAGAGTCCATATTAATAATATTCATATTCATTAAATCAAAAATTTTTAAAGCATCTGATAATAAATCTTGATCAGTTTTTTCTGTTTCACATAGAATTAAAACCTTATTATCAAAAAGATTATTTATTGCAGCTGAAGGACCCGAAAACTCAGTACCAGCAATTGGATGGGCTGCAAGGAAATTTTTTCTATTAGAATGATCTTGTACTTTTTTACATATCTCATACTTTGTTGAACCCAAGTCAACAACCAAAGTATTATTTGAGATTTTATTCAAAATTGACTCTATTTCACTTTTGATAGCATCTACAGGTATTGCAATAAAAATATATTTTAAGTTATTAATTGAGTTGATATCTAGTTTTTTATCTATTATACCTTTGCTTAAAGAATAACTCATTGAATCCAAATCTTTATCAAGTCCATAGATAACTGTATTTTTATCAATTTCCTTAATCTTTAGAGCTATAGACCCTCCAATTAATCCCAAGCCAATTACTCCTACATTCATAATTCTTTAATTTTATATTCACCTAAAACTTTAAATTCTTGAGCCATAATCTCAATAATTTTTTTTGCTTTATTGTAGTTAACTACTGAGTTAAAAGTAATATCAACAAAAAAAGCGTATTTACCTGGTGTTTGTATCACTGGTAAAGATTGAATCTTAGTAAGATTTAGACTACAATCACTCATCATATTTAAAACTGAAGCTAAACTTCCTCTTTTATGATCAAGAATAAACTTTAGTGCAGCTTTATTGAATTCATCATTAGTTTTCTTTTTTTCAAGAATCACAAATCTTGTCTTGTTATTTTTAATAGTTTGTATTGATTCGTTAAGAATTTCTAAATTATATATTTTTGAAGCATCTTTACTTGCAATGGCACCAACACCTAGCATTTCTTCATCTTTGATTTTTTTTGCAAATAAAGCTGTATCCTCGCTCTCAATTAGTTTAATATGAGGATAATTATTAAAAAATTTGGAACATTGAAGTAAAGCCATTGGATGTGATTGCACTTCATATATTTCATCAATTTTTTGCCCAGCCAGACACATTAAATTATGATTTATATTTAAATAATGTTCTCCTGTTATATAAAGATTATACTCATCAATTAGTGCATAATTTGGAAGTATTGATCCAGCAATTGAATTTTCAATTGCCATGACACCAAAGTCAGATTCTTCTTTATCAATTGATTTAACTAGATTTTCAAAGGTTGAACATTCTAGTAATTCAAAAGATTCAAAATACTCATTTGCCACCATATGGTGAAAAGAACCTTTAATTCCCTGTATTGACACTTTCATATAAAAAAAAAGTCCTGATTTGACAGGACTATTATATTTTAATTGAATTATACATAATTATCCTGCCTTCTGATGAGAGAAGTAATATGTATAATAAAAATTAAAATTTTGTTTCATAACCTAACAAAAGTATAATAGGTATTTAAAATATCAAACTTTTTAGACTATTTTTTAATTAGCTCTCCATTAAGATAAATTGAGTGCTCTATCAAAGTTGACTTTTCAAGATTTTTTGAAACGGAACAATATTTGTCAAAACTTAGTGATGCTGCACGAATTATTTTATCACCTGGAATTTCTCCTTCAATCAATAGTTTTACATGAATCCTCTTATATGGTCTACCTGGTTCAGATTCTCTTTCACCCTCGACTTCCATTTTGTATGATTTAGGATCTAACTTTTGTTTTTCTAAAATAGAAATGATATCTATGCTACTGCAGCCTGCAACTCCCATAAGAAGAAGCTCCATAGGGCTAGCTCCTTGAACTTGATAGTCTGGTGAGTATTTTCTATCTAAGTGAACTTTATGTCCATTTTCATTTGATAATTCAAATAGGTATTTGTCGTTAACTCTATCTAAGTAAATTGCCATTATTTTAAAATTTTTGTAAAGATATCTGAAATTTGATTGGTTTCAATTAAAAAAGCATCATGTCCATGAATTGATTTAATAATATGATTATTAACGGGAATTTTATTAGACTTTAGAATAGATGTAGTTTCGTAATCTTCATCAGGAAGAAAGAATATATCAGTATCAACTGATATTATATCTATTTTTGATTTTACATTTTGAATTTTCCTCTCAAAACTAATACCATCTCTAGTTATATCCGATGATCTTAATAATTTATTTAAAAATTTATACGAATCAAGACTAAATCTTTGATGTAACTTTACTCCGTGGTGATCAAGCCATGATTCTACATTAAATATACCTTTCTCATTATTTGTTGTTCTTTTAAATCTTTGATTTAAAGACTTTGGTGTTCTGTAGAAAGTCATTGCATGGATTCTAGCATCTGCTACTGGATCTCTAGAATTTTCAAGGATTCTATCTTGGAGATAGGTATTTGCAATTAACCAATCATTAGCCTTCCAGTCTGCAGCAATAGGAATTATCTTATCAGCAATATCATTTTTTATAGCTAACATTTCCCAGGTAAGACACCCTCCAATTGAACCTCCAGTTATTGCAAATAATTTAGAAATTTTTAATTTTTCTAATGCCTTAATAAATAATAAGGCAACATCACCCAAATTAATATTTAGAGAATAATCAAAACCATTTTCATTAAATCCGTTACCGGGTATATTAAAACATATTACAGTGAATTTTTTAGTGTCTATAGGTCTATTATCACCTACAATATCTCTCCACCATCCATTCTTACCTGAAACAAGTGAGTTTCCAGTTAAAGCATGATTAACAAGAATAATTGGAGAACTCCCAATAGGCATACCAAAGATTTGATATGTAACTTCAATCTTTTTGATTTTGAATCCTGATTGAATTTCAAAATCTTCGATTAAAATATGTTTTAATTCATCTTCCAAATTATATAGACTTAATTGCCTCTTTTAGATCATTAATTAGATCATTAGGGTCTTCAAGTCCTATACTTAGTCTTACTAAATCTGATGTAACCCCTGTGGATTTTTGCTGATCCTCATTTAATTGTTGATGAGTTGTACTTGAAGGATGAATTATTAGAGATTTAGAGTCACCAAAGTTTGCAAGCAAAGAAAATATTTTGGTACTATCTGTCAATTTTTTTGCAGACTCAAACCCTCCTTTTAATCCAAAAGTAACAATTCCACTTTGACCTCCCTTTAAATATTTCTTTGAAAGATCATAATATTTAGATGATTTAAGACCTGGATAATTTACCCATGCTACCTCATCTTGAGTTTCAAGCCACTCTGCAACTTTCAATGCATTCTCAGAGTGTTTCTTAATTCTTACAGATAGGGTTTCTAATCCTTGAATTGTTTGAAAACAATTAAACGGGCTTGGAGCACTACCAAGATCTCTTAGTCCCTCAATTCTAACTTTTGCAATAAATGCTGCAGGTCCAAGTGCATCATGATATACAAGACCATGATATCCTGCAGATGGTTCAGTGAATTCATTAAATAGTCCACTACTCCAGTCAAATTTACCAGCATCAATTATAATACCTCCTATTGAAGTTCCATTTCCCGTTATGTACTTTGTAGTAGAGTGAATTACAATATCTGCACCATAATCAATTGGTTTTAATAAATATGGAGTAGCTACAGTATTGTCAACTATTAGTGGGAGTTTTGCTTTTTTGGCAATTTTGGATATGGATTCAACATCTAATATATCCAGTTTAGGATTACCAATACTTTCAATATACACAGCCCTAGTTTTATCATTTATTGCTTGAGAAAAATTATCTGGATCATCAGGGTCTACAAATGTTGTAGTTATCCCATACCTTGGAAGTGTAACGTTTAATAAATTATAAGTTCCTCCATATAGACTGTTTGAAGCTACAATGTGATCTCCAGTTTTCAATAATGTTAAAAGGGTTGTAGCTAGAGCAGCAGATCCTGATGATGTAGCAACTGCAGCAATTCCTCCCTCCAACGAAGCTAGTCTTTGTTCAAGAATATCAGCTGTTGGGTTATTAAGTCTTGTATATATATATCCAGGTTCTGCTAGTGAAAATAAATTAGCAGCATGGTCAGTGTCATCAAATACATAAGATGTAGTTTGATAGATTGGAACAGCTCTAGTCCCCTCTGTTTTTGTTGTGTTGTGACCTGCATGTAGTGCAAGTGTTTGATCATTTTGATTCATAGTTTTAGTGATTTAATTATTTGTTCAACATATTCTAGCTTCTCCCAAGGGAAAAGCTCAACCTCGATTTTTTTAACTCCAGAATATTTTGAGTTAAATGTTTTGGTTTTTTTTTCAGATTTTCTACCCATATGCCCATATGATGCAGTTTCAAGATATATTGGATCTCTCAACTTAAATCTTGATTCTATCGAGTGAGGTTTTAAGTCAAATATCTCTTTGACAATGTTAGATAGTTTTGAATCTGAAATATTTAATTTTGATTTACCGCATGTATTTACATTAAGTGATACTGGCTCAGCAACTCCAATAGCATATCCTACTTGAATTAAAATCTCATCAGACACACCTGCTTTAACTAAATTCTTGGATATATGTCTTGCCGCATATGCTGCACTTCTATCAACTTTACTTGGATCTTTTCCACTAAAGGCTCCTCCACCATGTGCTCCTCTTCCTCCATAGGTGTCAATAATTATTTTTCGTCCCGTTAAACCTGTATCTCCATGTGGTCCACCAATAACAAATTTTCCGGTCGGATTAACATGGTATTTAATACTATCATTAAATAATTTTTGAATACTTTCAGGATAACTTTCCTTTACTATTGGAATTAATATCTCAATTATATCTTGTCTTATTTTATCCAACATTTTTTTATCATCGCTATCAAAATCATCATGTTGAGTTGAGATTACAATTGTATCTATTCTTAACGGATTGTCATTTTCATCATATTCAATAGTAACTTGAGACTTTGAATCAGGTCTTAAATATGGAATTGTTTTTGATCTTCTCAGACTTGAGAGTTTGAAAAGTAATTTATTAGCAATATCTAGGGTAAGAGGAATACTTTCTTGAGTTTCATTGCAAGCATAACCAAACATAATTCCTTGATCTCCTGCACCTTGATCCTCCTTTGTATCTCTTTCTACTCCTCTTAAGATGTCTTCTGACTGCTCATGAATCAATGACATAACTGCACAAGACTCTCCTGAAAACTTGTACAAATCATTTTTATACCCTATGTCCTTAATTATTTCTCTAGCAACATTTTGCACATCAATATATGTAGAGCTAGTAACCTCTCCAGATAAAACTACTTGTCCAGTTGTAACTAATGTTTCACAGGCAACTTTTGAATTTGGATCAAAAGCTAAAAAATTATCTAAGATCCCGTCACTAATCTGGTCAGAGACCTTGTCAGGATGACCTTCACTCACGGATTCAGACGTAAATAAATACGACATAGTTTTAAGTTTGTGAGAAAAAATAAGACGTGATTGCTTGTAAAAGAATTACTGCTTTAGCAATTTTTTTGAGAGGTTGCAATCAGTCAAATCCTTCCTCTGTTTCCAACAAAATTAATCAAAAAAAAATTATTTCAAATTATTCTTCTTTTTTCTTTAAAAAAAACCTACTATTTTGGCAAAAATTATGAGAATAGCAATTGCAGGAAATATTGGAGCTGGTAAAACAAGTTTAACTAAGCAGCTATCGAAAAGCTTAAAATATAAACCATATTATGAAGATGTAATTGCAAATCCATATCTAGACGACTTCTACAGTCATATGGAAAGATGGTCATTTAATCTTCAAATTTATTTTTTAAATAGTAGATTCAAACAACTACTAGATATTGAAAAAAGCAATGAAGACGTTATTCAAGATAGAACAATTTATGAGGATGCATTTATTTTTGCTCCCAACTTAAATGCAATGGGCTTAATGCCTCAAAGAGATTATGAAAATTATTTATCACTTTTTGATACAATGCTTAATCTTGTCAAACCCCCAGATCTTTTAGTTTACCTTCAAAGTAGTATCCCTAACCTAGTTAATAAAATTCATAAAAGGGGTAGAGAGTATGAAAAAACTATTAGTATTGAATATCTAAGTAGATTAAATGAGAGATATGAGGCTTGGATAACAAATTATGACAACGGTAAGCTTTTAAAAATAAATGTTGATGATATGGATTTTGTCGAGAATAAATCAGATTACGAATCAATATTATCAATGATTAAAAAAGAACTTTAATCATATCTTTCTTAATATTTTTGCTTCCCATTTTTATCATTGTATTATATTTGACAAAAATTTAAAACATGGACTATATAAATCTTATACCGGCAGCCGGAATTATTGCTTTAATCTTTGTATTCCTTAAAAACTCATGGGTTTCTAAAAAAGAAGTTGGAAGTGCAAAAATGGAAAAAATTGCTAAAAATATTGCAGATGGTGCAATGGCATTTTTAAAGGCTGAATATAAAATTTTATCAATTTTTGTTATTATAACTGCTGTTCTATTAGCATTTAAAGGAATCAATGAAGGAAGTAGTTGGTTGGTTGCAGTATCTTTTGTGGTAGGTGCTTTATGTTCTGGACTTGCAGGATTCATTGGAATGAGGGTTGCAACTAAAGCAAACGTAAGGACTACAAATGCTGCCCAAGATTCACTTGGTAAAGCATTAGAAATTGCATTTTCTGGTGGTTCAGTAATGGGAATGGGTGTTGTTGGTTTAGGTGTACTTGGTGTTGGATCTTTATTTATCATTTATGAACCAATGTTCACGGATATCAATACAGTTATTCAAGTAATTTCAGGATTTTCACTAGGAGCATCTTCTATTGCTCTTTTTGCAAGAGTTGGAGGTGGTATTTATACTAAAGCAGCTGATGTTGGTGCAGATTTAGTTGGTAAAGTTGAAGCCGGTATTCCAGAGGATCACCCTTTAAATCCTGCAACTATCGCAGATAATGTTGGTGATAACGTTGGAGATGTAGCTGGAATGGGAGCAGATTTATTTGAATCATTTGTAGGCTCAATAATTGGAGCTATGGTATTAGGTGCTGCTTTTGTTGGTTTATCTGAGTTTTCAGGAATTGAAATAAATGCTGTTTTATTACCACTTTATATAGCTGCATCTGGTATTATAATGTCAATTATTGGTACATTTTTCGTAAAGGTTAAAGAAGGTGGTGATCCACATAAAGCATTAAATACTGGAGAGTTTTTATCTGCAGGTTTAATGATTGCTGTTACTTTTTTATTAATTAAAAATTTATTACCTGAGACATGGGTTTTTAATGGAGCAGAGTTTACCTCTATTGGTGTATTTTATGCTACTATTAGTGGATTAATTGCTGGACTACTAGTAGGAAAGGTTACTGAATATTATACAGCAACTGGAAAAAAGCCTGTGCTTTCAATTGTTGAACAGTCAGAAACTGGTCCTGCAACTACAATTATATCAGGACTTGGTGTTGGAATGATTTCTACTGCACTGCCAATTATTTTTATTTGTGCAGCTATTTTAGTTTCATATAATTATGCTGGTCTATACGGTATTGCTATTGCAGCAGTTGGTATGCTTGCCAATACTGGTATTCAACTAGCAGTTGATGCTTATGGTCCAATTTCTGATAATGCTGGAGGTATTGCTGAGATGGCAGAATTAGACCCAAAAGTTAGAGAAAGAACTGATAAATTAGATGCCGTTGGAAATACTACAGCTGCAATTGGAAAAGGATTTGCAATAGCATCTGCTGCTCTTACAGCTTTGGCATTATTTGCAGCATTTATGCAAACAGCTGAAATAACTGCTATTGATATTTCAAAACCAATAGTAATGTCTGGACTTTTAATTGGAGCTATGTTACCTTTTGTATTTTCTGCACTTTCTATGAAAGCTGTTGGTAAAGCTGCTATGAGTATGATTGAAGAAGTTAGAAGACAGTTTAAAGATCTACCTAAATTAAAAGCTGCTCTTGAAGTAATGAGAAAATATGATTCAGATTTATCTAAGGCATCAAAAGCTGATCTTAAGATTTTTAATGATGCTGATGGAGTTGCTGAGTATAGTAAATGTGTTGAAATATCTACTCAAGCTGCATTAAGAGAAATGGTTGTTCCAGGTTTAATGGCTATATCAGTTCCTGTGATTATTGGTTTTGCAGGTGGAGCTGAAATGCTTGGAGGATTGTTAGCTGGTGTTACTTCTTGCGGTGTATTGATGGCTATTTTTCAGTCTAATTCAGGTGGGGCATGGGACAATGCTAAGAAAATGATTGAAGAAGATGGGAGAAAAGGAACTGAGGCTCATAAAGCTGCAGTTGTTGGAGATACTGTTGGTGATCCATTTAAAGACACATCTGGACCTTCATTAAATATACTTCTTAAATTAATTGCCGTAGTAGCTCTTGTTATTGCACCTTTACTTTAAAGATAAAGTACTTTTTTAACTGCTTTTACTACATCCTCACTGTTAGGAAGCCATTCTTCCAATAATACAGGAGAATATGGTGTAGGAGTATCTGCATTATTAACCTTTTCTACAGGTGCATCTAAATAATCAAAAAGTTCATTCTGAACTTTGTGCGAAATATCTGTAGATATATTTCCAAAAGGCCACGCTTCTTCAAGTATTACTAATCTATTTGTTTTTTTAACTGATTCTAGTACGGTATTATAATCAATAGGCCTAAGTGTTCGTAAATCAATAATTTCACATTCAATACCCTCTTTTTCAAGAATATCAGCAGCTATATATGCTTCTTTTATAATCTTTCCAAATGAAACTAGTGTTACATCTTTTCCCTTTCTCTTAATATCAGCTACACCAATTGGTAAAGTGTATTCACCTTCAGGAATTTCACCCTTATCACCATACATCTGTTCAGATTCCATAAAAATAACTGGATCATCATCTCTGATTGCAGACTTTAAAAGTCCTTTTGCATCATATGGATTAGAAGGCACAATTACCTTAAGACCAGGACAATTAGCAAACCAACTTTCAAATGCTTGAGAGTGAGTTGCACCAAGTTGACCGGCAGAAGCTGTTGGACCTCTAAAAACAATTGGACATGGAAATTGACCACCAGACATCTGCCTTATTTTTGCAGCATTATTTATTATTTGATCAATTCCAACCAGTGAAAAATTAAATGTCATAAATTCAATAATTGGTCTAGCTCCAACCATTGTAGAACCAACCCCAACTCCAGAGAAACCAGCTTCAGAAATAGGTGTATCAATTACTCTCAATTCACCAAATTCATCTAGCATTCCCTTTGATGCCTTATAAGCACCGTTATATTCAGCAACTTCCTCACCCATAAGATAGACACTCTCATCTCTTCTCATTTCCTCTGACATTGCTTCACATATAGCTTCTCTAAATTGAACTGTCTTCATAGATTTAAATTTTATGCGAATTTAATCATAAAAAAAATATTTCCTATAGTCCATTAATGAGATTTAAATTTTATTTAATTAATTTGTGTCATTATAATTTTACATGGAATTGGTAGAGTTAAAAATTCATGGAATTTCATATAGTGATAATACTTCTGG
Organism: uncultured Bacteroidota bacterium; assembly: GCA_902594745.1. Taxonomy (GTDB): domain Bacteria; phylum Bacteroidota; class Bacteroidia; order Flavobacteriales; family Flavobacteriaceae; genus Marisimplicoccus. Next base: position 4,848 of record CACJNF010000003.1, on the reverse strand, counting down.
AGCCTTTGCGTTAATTTTAGATGAAGTTAACGGCAATAAAAAATTACCTATTGTAATAGGAGGATTTGAAGCTCAATCGATAGCAATTGCACTTGAAAAAAAAATTAAAACTTCTAGGCCTCTTACTCATGAACTATTTAAGGGTTTTGCTGACAAGTTTGATATTAGTTTAAATCATGTGATAATTCATAAATTAAGCGAGGGTGTTTTCTATTCAAATATGGTATGTGAAAAAGATAGTGAAGTTGTAAAAATTGATTCAAGAACATCTGATGCTATTGCTTTATCAATTAGATTTAATGCTCCTATTTTTGTCACTAAAGAAATTTTAGATGAAGCTGGGTTTGAAGATGATAAAAGATACTCAGATGGTATTAATCTTACAGATGAAAACTTTTTTAAAGATAACTTATCTGGTTCAACTGATTCTAAAACTGAAAATAAAAAGGATATTAAAAAAATCTCTACCAGAAATATTAAAAAGATGCTAGAAAAAAGTATTCAAAATGAAGATTATGAATTAGCTGCTAGATTAAGAGATGAATTAGATTTTAGAAAAAAGGTATAATGAAACAATATTTAGATTTACTTCAACATATAAAAGAAAAAGGAGTAAAAAAAGAGGACAGGACTGGTACTGGCACAATTAGTGTTTTTGGATATCAAATGAGGTTTAATCTTCAAGAGGGTTTTCCTCTTGTTACTACCAAGAAACTGCATTTAAGATCAATAATACATGAACTTATATGGTTTATAAATGGTGAAACAAACATAAAGTATCTCAAAGAAAATGGTGTAACGATATGGGATGAATGGGCTGATAGTAACGGAAATCTTGGTCCAATTTATGGACACCAATGGAGAAATTGGAATTCAGATGGTATAGACCAACTCCAAGATGTAATTTATTCACTTAAAAATAATCCATCAAGTAGGAGAATGATAGTAACAGCATGGAATCCAAATATTATTCCTGATAGTTCAAAATCATTCAGTGATAATGTTAAAGATGGTAAGGCAGCTTTACCTCCATGTCATGCATTTTTCCAGTTTTATGTTTCTGATAATAAACTATCTTGTCAAATGTATCAGAGAAGTGCAGATGTATTTCTAGGTGTTCCCTTTAATATAGCTTCATATGCTCTTTTAACTCATATGATAGCTCAAGTATGTGAATATGATGTTGGAGATTTTATACATTCATTCGGTGACACTCACATTTATTTAAATCATCTAGAGCAAGTTGATCTTCAGTTAACAAGAGAACCAATGAAATTACCTAAACTTAAACTTAACCCTCTTGTAAAAAAAATTGAAGATTTTAAATATGAGGATATAGAGATCTTAGATTATAATTCACATTCATCAATAAAGGGTAAGATTTCTGTTTAATTATGATTAAAAGTGAACTTACAATTATCGCGGCAGCTTCAGCAAACAATGTTATTGGGTTCGACAATAAGTTGATTTGGAATATTCCAAAGGATTTAAAAAGATTTAAAGAGTTGACTCAAGGTCATTCTGTTATTATGGGTAGAAAGACCTTTGAGTCTTTACCTAGTCCATTACCAAACAGAAGAAATATTGTTGTTACAAGGAATAAAGATTATTCTCCAGAAGGTATTGAGGTATTTATTAGTATTGAAGATGCTATAGATGTTTGTAAAGATGATCAACAACCATTTATAATTGGTGGAGGGGAGATATACTCTCAGACTATTAATCTTGTTGATAAAATAGAATTAACAAGGGTTTATAAAGATTATCAAGGGGATGCTTTTTTCCCTAACATTCCTCTCGATAAGTTTGAGCTTGCTAGCGAGTTAGTTAATTATTTAGATGATGATAGTAATACAAAATATTCTTTTTTAACATATATAAAGAAATAATATGAAAGCATTTGTTTTTCCTGGTCAAGGATCACAGAAACCTGGAATGGGTAAAGAAATTTATGATAATATATCTGAGTCTAGAAATTTATTTAACAAATCAAATGATATTTTAGGATTTAACATAACCAACTTAATGTTTGAGGGAACACCTGAGGATCTTTTACAAACAAAAGTTACTCAACCAGCAATTTTCATTCATTCTGTTATATCTGCTTTAACTTCAAAGGAGTTTATGCCTCAAGCTTGTGCAGGACATTCACTTGGTGAATTCTCTGCATTAGTATCATCTGAGGCATTAAGTTTTGAGGATGGATTAAAGTTAGTCTCAATTAGAGCAAATGCTATGCAAGAAGCTTGTCAAAAAACTAACGGAACAATGGCAGCAATTTTAGGTCTAGAAAATAAAATTGTTGAAGATGTTTGTAATGAAATAGATCAAAATGTGAAACCTGCTAATTACAATTGTCCAGGTCAGCTGGTAATTTCGGGAGAATATAATGCAGTTGAAAAAGCTTGCCAAATTCTAAAAGAGAGAGGTGCAAAAAGAGCTTTAATACTTCCAGTTAGTGGTGCTTTTCATTCAGATCTTATGGAATCAGCCAAGAAAGAGCTCAAAGACGGAATTGATAAGACTGAATTTAGAAAGCCAATCTGCAGAATCTATCAAAACTTTAGTGCTAAGCCAGTAACAGACCCTGAAATAATTAAAATTAATCTATTAAGTCAATTAACAGGAGCAGTACTCTGGAGTCAGAGTGTAAATGAAATGGTAAATGACGGAATTAATGAATTTGTTGAGGTTGGGCCGGGTAATACTCTTCAGGGTTTAATAAGAAAAATCAATCCTGAAGTATTAGTCTCAAAGATTTAGTTTTTATACACTTTACCGTCTTTCATAACAAAAATTACATTTTCTAAAGTAGCAATATTTTCTAGCGGACTTTCATCAACTGCAATAATATCAGCATAAAATCCCTCCTTTAATTGACCTAAAAGGTTTTCCATATTCAAAAGCTTGGCATTTGTTATTGTTGCAGAGTTTAAGGAATATTCAGCAGGAATTCCAACTTCTTTCATATAAACAAATTCTCCAGCATTATCTCCATGAGGAAAAACACCCGCATCAGTTCCAAACGCAATTGGAACACCCATTTTATATGCTTTTTTTGTGGTAGCTTTATTCTGAACTCCAACTTCAAGAGCCTTTGGTATTATTATTTCCGGATAATAACCTGGAATTTTAGCCATTTTAGCTACATGTTCACCAGCACTTATAGTAGGTACTAAGTAAGTTTGTTTTTCTTTCATAAGTTTCATTGTTCTATCTGCCATAATTGATCCATGTTCAATAGTAGTAACACCTGCATTTACAGCTCTAAACATACCTTCGTCTCCATGAGCATGAGCTGCGACATGCATACCATAGTCATTTGCAGTTTTAACAATTTCTCTTATTACTTCTTCAGTAAATTGAGGGTTTTGACCATTTTTAGCTAAACTCATTACTCCCCCTGTTGCAGTAATTTTAATTAAATCCGCCCCATTCTTATATCTATATCTCACTGCTTTTCTAGCATCAGCAATAGAGTTTACAACTCCCTGCTCAGGACCTGGATCATCAACAAGATCATCTCTAAAACCATTTGTACTATCGCCATGACCACCAGTAGTAGCAATTGTTTTCCCTGAAGTAAAAATTCTAGGGCCTGGAATAACACCATTATTAATCGCATTTCTTAATGAGATATTTACACCAGATCCTCCAACATCTCGGACTGTTGTAAAGCCTGACATAAGAGTCTTCTTTGCAATTACAGAAGATCTGAAAGCTACATCTGCCTTATTATCTTGAAATCTTCTTACATACCTATCTTGACCACCTGATTGACTCTCCATATGAACATGGAAATCAATCAACCCTGGCAATACAACTTTAGATTTTAAGTTGTAAATCTTTATGTCATCTTCACTTGCCTCTTTATATCCATTTTCTATTGATTTGATTTTATTATCTGAAATTATAATAGTTTTTTCTGAACTTAATTTTCCAGAGTCAGTATCATAAATTTTTCCAGCATGTATATATATGTCTTGCGCTGAAACTGTCAATACAGATAGAAGTAGAAGTATTATTCTCATATTTAGTTTTTTACTAAAGTAAAAGAAATGGATAATTATTCAAAAAAACTAGAAACAGTATCTGTTATATAAGTTATCTGTCTCTTTGAAAGCTCTGTATGCATAGGTAATGAAATCACCTCATTTTTTACCTGATTAGTAACTGGAAAGTCATTGTCAGACATAAATTCTTGTTTATATGCCTTTTGCTCATGGAATCCAAGGGGATAGTATATACCATATGGAATATTATTTTTTGAAAGATGTTCGGCGAGTTTATCTCTCATTCCATTTTTAACCTTTAAAGTGTATTGATGATATACATGAGTGTCAAAGTCAGATTCAACAAATGGAGTCTCAAGAAGCTCAACCTTTTCAAACTTTTCGTTATATAATTTAGCAGATTCCTGTCTGCTATTATTGTATTTGTTAAGATACTTCAGCTTTACATTTAAAATTGCAGCTTGAATAGAATCAAGTCTAGAGTTTACACCAATCTCATCATGATAATATCTTTCATACATACCATGATTAACCAATCCTCTTATCTTGTATGCTAGATTATCTGAGTTTGTCATTATGGCACCTCCATCACCGTAACAACCTAAATTCTTTGAAGGAAAAAATGATGTAGTAGAAATATCTCCAATAGTACCAGCCATCTGTTTTTCAGAGCTTGAAAATTTATACTTTGAACCTAGAGCTTGAGCATTATCCTCAATAACAAATAAATTATGTTTATTAGCTATTTCAAGTATTTCTTCCATATTACATGTTTGTCCAAATAGGTGAACTGGAATAATAGCTTTAGTCTTGTCACTAATTTTATCTTTAATTA
>CACJNF010000002.1 GCA_902594745.1 uncultured Bacteroidota bacterium | reverse complement strand
CCAATCATTAACAAGATCTTGAGGTAATATTTTTTCATCAAAGGAATAGGAATCAGAACCATCTTTTTTAATCATTCTAATTGCTTTCGTAAGTTTTTTCGAGCCAGTTTGTAAACTAGCAACAGCTTTTTTTGCCATCTTATTTAATTTCTTTGTGAACAGTCATCTTCTTCAAAATAGGATTGAATTTTTTAATTTCAAGTCTATCAGGAGAATTCTTTTTGTTTTTAGTAGTAATATATCTAGAAGTACCAGGCATACCAGAATCTTTGTGTTCTGTACACTCTAAAATTACCTGAACTCTATTACCCTTTTTTGCCATGATTACTTAATTTTTCCTTGTTTTCTTGCCTCTTTCAAAACTTCAGAAATACCCTTCTTATTTATAGTTTTTAAAGCAGAAGCAGAGATTTTAAGTGTTATCCACTTATTCTCATCTGGAATAAAAAAACGTTTCTTAATAAGATTTACATCAAACCTTCTTTTTGTTCTATTTAGAGACTTTGAAACATTGTTTCCAAACATGACTTTCTTTCCAGTAATTTCGCAAGTTTTAGACATGACGTACTAAATTTTATGACGTGCAAAACTAATGTATTTAACTTTAATAAAAAAATAATTATTGTATAATAATTTTATCATAGAACAGTTGAAATGAGATGTTTTTAACTGCCTCAATAAAATCTTCTCTTGACTTATTTATATTGAATTTTTCACAGAAAATTTCATTTTCTGATGAAATAGCTATAAAACAATCACCAACTTTTGATTTTTCCCCATCAGTTGAAGGTCCTGCATTACCAGTAACCGAAATAGAATAGTCAGATTTAAGTTGTTTTTTTACATTCTCAGCCATAGCTATCGCAATTCTTTCACTTACAGCAGAGTATTTATCTACATCAGATTTGTCAATATTTAATAATTGTTGTTTGGAATAAGTACTGTAACTAACTATTGAACCAAGAAAAACTTTAGAAGCACCTGGTATTATTGTTAAAGAAGATGATAAGGCCCCACCAGTACAACTTTCTGCAAATGAAATTGTTTTATTTGTTTTATCTAAAAAATTAAAAATCTCATTAACCATTGTTATTTAATTTTTAGTGAAAACATTTTTTTTGAATTAATAAACCCTTCTAGTAAGTCCCCACTTATCACTTTTGAGACTCCAGATGGCGTTCCAGTAAAGATCAAATCACCAATCTTTAATGTAAAATATTGAGAGACATATGAAATAATCTCATCTATTTTCCAAAGCATATTTGAAGAATTACCTGATTGAACAATGCTACTATTTTTTTTGAGCTCAAAATTTATGTTTGAGATATTTTCAATTTCTTCAACTTTAATAAAATCTCCTACCATACAAGAGTTATCAAAAGCCTTAGATTTTTCCCAAGGATGACCTTTATCTTTTAATTTATTCTGTATATCTCTGGCAGTAAAATCTATTCCTAGACCAATTTGATTATAGTACTTATTTGAGAATGATTCATCTATATATTTACCAACTTTATTAATCTTTACAACTAATTCAACTTCATGATGTATCTCATCGGAAAACGCGGGTATTATAAAGTTTTGATTTTTGGCTATTATTGAGGAATCTGGTTTAATAAAAATAACAGGCTCTGTTGGTTTTTCATTAGATAATTCTTTTATATGATCGGAATAATTTCTTCCTATGCAAATTATTTTCACCTTATTCTGAATTTAATAAACTAAGTTTTAATTGTGTAAAAATTTTCTTTGTATACTCAGGAAAATCACCATTCATTATCCATGAGTAATAACCTGTATCAGTTTTAAATACCTCAACAACTTTTTGACCAGTATATTTTCCAAAAGCAAATATTGCATCATTATCAGAATCTATCCTTATTTTTCCAGCAAAATCTAAATTATCATTTCTCTTTGTGAACTCACTCAGAAAATCAATATTTGGTTTAAGATCATCATATTTTTCTAATTGAGCTTTAAAAACTTCATATGTTGCTATTGTGTCATCCATTGCCGAATGAGCATTTTCTAGATCTTTATCACAATAAAATTTTAAAGCTGCTGTAAGATTTCTTGGCTCCTTCTTGTGATATATTACTTGACTATCAATTAATTTAATTTTTGTAAAATCAAATTCTATTTCTGCCCTGATTAGCTCCTCTACAAGTATTGGAACATCAAATTTAATTGAATTAAATCCAGCCAAATCACATCCCTTGATAAACTCATAAATTTCTTTTGCGTAATGCTTAAAGTTTGGCTCATCTTTAACCATTTCATTTGTTATACCATGAACATTAGTAGCCTGGTACGAAATCTCCATTTCAGGATTTATTCTCCAAACCTTCTGTGACTCTGATTTATCAACATCTACTTTAAGAATTGCAATTTCAACAATTCTATCTTTACCAACTTTAGGACCAGTTGTTTCAAGATCAAAAAAACAAATTGGTCTATCTAGGCTTATTTTCATTTTAGATTGTTTGATTCATATCCCATTCTTCAAGATATTCTGCAACTCTTTTTACAAAGCTACCTCCTATTGATCCATTAATAATTCGATGGTCATAGGTATGTGAGAGTATAAGTTTTTTTCTAATTCCAACAAAATCTCCTTTATCAGTTTCTATAACAGATGGGAGCTTTCTTATAACACCTATGGCTATTATACCAACTTGTGGTTGATTAATAATCGGTGTACCCATGATTGATCCAAAATTACCAACATTTGTAACGGTATAAGTGCCATCTGAAATTTCTTCGGGTTTTAATGAATTTGACCTAGCCCTTTTTGAAAGATCATTAACTGCTATTGCAAGTCCTTTTAGGTTTAAATGATCTGCATTTTTTATAACGGGAACAATTAAATTACCATTATCAACAGCAGTTGCCATTCCAATATTTATTGATCTTTTAATGACAATTTTATCATTAACTACAGAACTATTTAAAATTGGAAAATCCTTCAATGACTTGACTACTGCACTAATGAATATGGGAGTGAATGTAAGCTTTTGTCCTTCATTTTCTTGAAATGATCTTTTATATTTTTCTCTCCAGTCCCAGACGTTTGATACATCAACCTCAACAAATGACTGGACATGAGCAGAAATTTTCTTAGAATCTGACATATGGTTGAAAATAATCTTACCCATCCTGTCTAATTCTATAATCTGATCACCAACTGAGGATTGTGCTTGCACATAATCATGACTAGTAATTCCAGGTTTTATATCACCTTTTATATATTTTAATATATCCTGTTTTGTTACTCTGCCATCTTTTCCTGAACCAGATATCTTATCTAGTTCCTCTAAACTTATGTTTTCTTTTTTAGCGATACTTTTAACTAGTGGTGAATAGAATCTATCACTTTTACTTATTTTATTTTCAGATTCAATATTTTTAGAATCATCAAGCAGTTTAATTGAAGGTATTTCCATTTCAGGAATATCAGATTCTTCCTCTTCAACATTTTGTTTTTCAACTAAAATATCTTCTTGTTCTTTTGGCAAATTATCTACTATTTCATCATCATTATCAATTGATTCAGTCTCTATTTCTGCAATTGTATCACCAACTTTTACAATATCGTTAACCTCAAAATTCTTCTTAATTAACTTTCCTTTAAATTCAGAAGGAACATCTGAATCAACTTTATCTGTAGCAATCTCAACAATAGATTCGTCAACTTCAACTATATCTCCTACCTCTTTTAACCATTTAGTTATAGTAGCCTCAGCAATACTCTCTCCCATTTTTGGGAGTTTTAATAGATATTTTCCCATTACTTAAGTATTTGCAAATTTACAATATTAATGATTAATGATTTGAAAGATTACTTTCATAAGGACGTCTATTCTGTATACTTCTTGCCAATGTAACTTCATCAGTATATTCAAGTTGATCACCAACAGGTATTCCCCGAGCAAGAACAGATACTTTTACATCAAGGTTTTTTAAAGTCTTAAAAATGTAAAAGCTTGTGGTATCAGCCTCTATAGTTGCACTCAGTGCAAAAATGACCTCAACTATATTTTTTTCAGATATTTTTTTTTCGAGAGTTGAGATGTTAAGATCTTCAGGACCTATTCCTTCAATTGGAGAAATCACACCACCAAGAACATGGTAAACTCCCTTGTAAAGATTAGTGTTTTCTATTGCAATTACATCTCTAATATCTTCAACTATACAAACTAATGATTGATCTCTTGAAGGATTTAGACAGATATCACAAATATCTTTATCAGATATATTATGGCATTGGGAACAAAATTTAATTTGAGTTTTAAAATCATAAATACTCTCTGAAAGATCTCTTGAATATTCTTTTGGTTTTCTTAAAATTTCGAGAGCAATTCTTAATGCTGACCTTTTTCCAATTCCAGATAATTGGGAAATATTATATACTAAATCCTCAAGAAGTTTAGAAGGAAATTCCATTGAACAAATTTAGAAATATTCATGTAAGTTCTTTTGTATATTTACAAAATGTTATCTCCACAAATAATTTTAATTGCTATTATATCCTACTTTGTGGTACTAACTGCCATTTCTTACTTTACAGGAAAAGAAGATAACAACGAAGTTTTTTTTAATGCAAAAAGAAGCTCTAACTGGGCAGTGGTTGCATTTGGTATGGTGGGAGCATCTCTTTCTGGAGTAACATTCATATCAGTCCCTGGATGGGTTGGTGATTCTCAATTTACTTATTTCCAGGTAGTTATTGGTTATCTAATTGGATACCTAATTGTCGCTAATATTTTATTGCCATTATATTACAAACTTGGATTAACATCTATATATGAATATTTACTATCAAGATTTGGTAAAAATTCACATTATGTAGGGTCTATTTCATTTTTAATTTCAAGAATATTAGGTGCTTCATTTAGATTATTTCTCGTTGCAATTGTTCTTCAAGAATTTGTTTTTAATGATCTTGGAATTCCATTTGAAATTACTGTTATCATATCAATTCTACTAATTTGGCTATACACTAGAAGAGGTGGAATAAAGACAATTGTTTGGACTGATACAATTCAAACTACATTGATGATACTGGCTGTAATACTATCAATATATTACATAAATGATAATCTAGGCTGGACCTTAAATGATTTTTTATCATCCTCAGAATTTAATGAATACAGTAAAATCTTTGTTACTGATAGCTTCATGGATCGTAGTTATTTCCTAAAGTCAATAATTGGTGGTGCTTTCATTACTATATGTATGACTGGACTTGACCAAGACATGATGCAAAAGAATTTGACTTGTAAGAACATTAATGAGGCAAAGAAGAATATGATAGTATTTAGCTTTATTCTTACTGCAGTTACATTTTTATTTATTGTTTTAGGTGCATTATTATTTATTTATGCAAATCAAAACGGAGTTGACATTCCCTTACTTGATAACTCACCAAGGACAGATTTATTATTTCCAGAAATTGCTTTAAGGTCAGGATTAGGTGAATTTTTAGGTATTGTATTTATTTTAGGGCTTATTGCTGCTGCATATAGTAGTGCAGATAGTGCTTTAACATCACTAACTACCTCCTTCTGTGTTGATATATTAAAAATCGATAGCTCTAAAAAATCATCTATAAAAACTAGAAAAATTATTCATGTATTGATGAGCATACTCTTAATCATAGTTGTTATAATCTACAGATATGTATTGGATAAAAATGTGATTGATTCTCTATTAACAGTTGCTCAATACACCTATGGACCTCTTCTAGGTCTTTTTGCTTTTGGGATATTTACTAAATATAAAATAGATGACAAAAAGGTATTTATTGTTGTGATTATCAATATTATTATAATTATAGTAATTGGAAATCTTCCTAAGGAAATGCTAGGAGGTTATTCAATAGGATATGAGCTTCTGCCTTTCAATGGTCTCCTTAATTTTGTTGGACTTTATTTAATTAGAAAATAATGCCAAAATGTCATAAAAAAACATTGGTATTTTTTTTGATAAATATTAATTAAAAAAATTATGGCAAAAGGAAAAATTAATGTTTCAGTTGAGAATATATTCCCACTTATAAAAAAGTTTCTATACAGTGATCAAGAAATATTTTTAAGAGAGCTTATTTCAAATGCAACAGATGCATTAACCAAAATGCAACATTTATCAAGTATTGGAGAAGTCAAAGGAGAGATTGGTGATCTAGGTGTTGAACTAAAAATTGACAAAAAGGCAAAAAAACTTCACATTATTGACAACGGTGTGGGAATGACTTCAGATGAAGTTAAAAAATACATAAACGATGTAGCTTTTTCAGGAGCTGAAGAATTTCTCGAAAAATATAAAGAAACTTCAAAAGACACTGGTATAATAGGACATTTTGGACTTGGTTTTTACTCCTCGTTCATGGTCTCAGATAAAGTCGAAATTATTACAAAGTCATACAAGGATGAGTCTGCTGCTCACTGGATATGTGATGGGTCACCAGAATATAGTCTAAAGAAATCTGAGAAAAGTGAAAGGGGTACAGAGATAATTTTACATATATCTAAGGATTCTAAGGATTACCTTGAGGAAAGTAAGATTTCAGAGTTACTTAACAAGTATAATAAGTTTATGCCTCACCCAATTAAATTTGGAACAAAGGAAGAGACTATTCCTGGAAAAGAAGGAGAAAAAGAAGAAAAAGTAACCATAGATAATATAATAAATAATCCTAATCCTGCATGGACTAAGACTCCTGCAGATCTTAAAGATGAAGACTATAAGCAATTTTACAGAGAGCTTTACCCTTATCAATTTGAAGAACCATTATTTCATATTCATTTAAATGTAGATTATCCTTTTAACCTTACAGGTATTTTATATTTTCCTAAAATATCAAATGATCTTAATCTACAAAAAGACAGAATTCAACTTTACCAAAACCAAGTATTTGTTACAGATAACGTTGAAGGTATTGTGCCCGAATTTTTAGGGCTTCTCAAGGGTGTAATAGATTCACCTGATATACCACTTAATGTATCAAGGAGCTATCTTCAGTCTGATGCATCTGTAAAAAAGATTACTAATTATATCACTAGAAAAGTTGCAGATAAATTAAACTCAATCTTTAAAAATGAAAGAGAGAATCTAGAAAGTAAATGGAATGACATAAAAGTTGTGATTGAATATGGTATGCTCACTGAAGATAAATTTTATGATAAAGCTGAATCATTTAACCTTTATCCAACAGTAGATGATAAATATCTTACTTACGAAGAATTAGAGAAAAAAATTAAAAAACTTCAAACAGATAAAGATGGGAATTTAATTATTCTATACGCTCAAAATAAAGATGAGCAGCATACTTACATTGAGTCTGCAAAAGAAAAAGGTTATGAAGTTCTTCTTTTAGATTCTCCCATAATTCCTCATTTAATGCAGAAACTTGAATCAAAGAAAGAAAAAATTAAATTTTCTAGAGTTGATTCTGATACTTTAGAGAACTTGATAAAGAAGGATGAGGAAGTAATCTCAAAGTTGACTGATGAAGAAAAAGAGAAATTAAAACCAATGATTGAGACTGCAGTTGAAAATGAAAAATATACTGTACAGTTAGAGGCCTTAGATAGTAATAGTATGCCTTTCATGCTTGCCCAACCTGAATTTATGAGAAGAATGAAGGAAATGCAACAAACAGGTGGGGGAGCAATGGGTAATTTGCCAGACATGTATTCATTAATTGTAAATACAAATCATGAATTAGTTGGTAAAATTTTAAATACAAGAACTGAAAAAAAGAGAAACAGTTTGATAAAACAATCAATTGATTTAGCAAAACTTTCTCAAAACAATCTTACTGGTAAGGATCTTACTGAATTTATAAATAGAAGTATAGATTTAATCAAATAGGTAATTAAGAACTGCTGCTAGCCTAAGACCACCCTTAAGGATTAGCTTTTTTACAGTTGGAAAGTTTTTGTATTGGTACTCATATCCTAAGTTGTCACCGGCTGAAACACCTTTATATATATCTCTTGTATTTGAGTGGATGTCATTTACCCAATCAATTAAATCGTCTCTTTCAAATTCTATCTCAAGTTTTTCAGGAGTAGGTAAATTTTTAGCCAATTCACTGTAACTCATTCCATAGCTATTAATCATGTCTGAATCCCATAGTCTATGAAGATTAGTGTTTCTTCCAAACCATTTAACATTAACTCTATTTCCACCCCTATCTTCATATCTTCCAATATGCATTGGCTGGTGTATATCACCTACAAAGTGAATAAGTAATTTTAGATAAAATGATTTATCTGCATCTGAAGTAGATTCACTTTCTAACATATCTAAACATGTATTGATTGCAATAAAGACATCACCTCTTTCAGATGGGACTATATCTTTATAATTTTCATCTAATTCCATATTTACAAAGTGCCAACTATAATATTGATCATATCTACTATCAGATTTTATATCATCTGCATAAGTTGATGCATTAACAAGTGTTTCACCTTTCAAAATTCTTTTAATTTCTTTCTTTGTATTATCTGTTAAATAGTATGATGCAACCTCAGCTAAGGCTCTATGACCAGTTGATCCCCAGTTTGAAACGGATAGCATAACAATAACAATAAAGAATAGTCTCATAAACTTTGAACTAATTGTTAGGTCAAATATAATATTCTATGGAGTATTATTTTATTAACACTTAAAATATTATTTTAGGCGAGAAAAACTCATTGAAAAAAAATTTATTATTATTATTATTATTCTTTCTGGGCAATAATCTATTTGCTCAGGAGTATACTGTTAAGTATATAAACTCAAATATTGAAATAGACGGGATTGAATCTGAAGATGTTTGGAAGAAAGCTAATGTTGGAACTGATTTCTGGCAATGGAGACCTGCAGACACCGTCCAAGCAGTTAAACAAACTGAATTCAAAGCTGTTTTTGACGATGACAATTTATATTTTTTAGTAAAATCATTTACCAAAGAAAAAAAGTTTACTGTTTATTCACTCCAAAGAGATTTTAATACAGCTAGTGCAGATTATGTTCAATTAATCTTTGATACTTTCAATGACGCTACAAATGCTTTTCAATTTCAAACTAATCATCTTGGATTAAAAGGAGATATATTAGTATCAGGTGGAAACAGAGACTATAGAAGAGATAGAAATTCTTCATGGGATGCAATTTGGTACGTTGAGTCTAAGCTATACGATGATTATTTTTTAACAGAAATTAAAATACCATTTGATCAACTATATTTTATTAATGGTACAAAAAAATGGAGATTTAATATGTATAGAAGTGATACACAATCACTCGAGCATTCTACTTGGACAAATATTCCCCAAAATCAAAGTATAGGAAATTTAGCATTTATGGGGGATTTATATTTTGAAAAACCATTAGGAAATTCTAAAAAGCCATTCACAGTTATACCTTATATAAATACACTGAGTGGTAAGGATTTTCAAAATAGTTCTTCTTTAGACTACTTTGATTATGGAGTTGACTTTAAAATTCCTATAGCAAATTCATTAAATCTTGATGCCACAATAAATCCTGATTTTTCTCAAGTAGAAGTAGATGATCAAATTGTAAATACAACCAAATGGGAAATTAAATTACCTGAGAAAAGACAATTTTTTACCCAAAATTCAGATTTGTTTAGTGATTTTGGAACTGGAAGAGACGCACAACCGTTTTTCTCTAGGAGAATCGGAGTAGCTCAAGACAAAAATGGTAACATTATTGAAAATAAAATTATAGCTGGTGTTAGACTTAGTGGTAAAATTAACGATGATACTAGAATAGGGTTTTTAAATGTATTAACTGATGAAGATCTAGAGAATGAAATTGCTCAAAACAATAATAGCTTATTGACATTTAGAAAAAAAGTGTTTTCAAGATCAAATATTTCTTTATTCTTTTTAAATAGAGAAAACACAAAAAAATATGACTTTGTAGATGATTCAAATAGATTTAATAGAGTTTTAGGGGCTGAATATAACTTAGCATCAAATAATGGGGATTGGGCAGGTAAAGCTTTTTTGCATAAATCATTTACTTCAGATAAAGAAAAAAATGAGAAGGATTTAACTACCGGTTTAATGATATCAAAAAATTCAAGAAAACATTTCTTCATGTTTTATTCTGCATATGTTGGAGATGATTTTAGATCTGATCTTGGGTATTACAGAAGATATGGAATGTATAAGTTTGAGCCTAATTATAGATTTAGGGTTTATCCTAAAAATCCAAAAATCTTAAATATAGAATTTGGTCATTATGCAGCATGGGTTTTTAGAACAACTTTAGATCAAAAATATGAGGGTAATATCCATTATACTTCTGTTGATATTAAGTATTTAAATCAAAGTGAATTATCATTTCAACAAAGAAAAACCAAAGACTTTTTGTATTACCCTTTTGATCCCACAAGAACCGAAAATGGCACTCCTCTTCCAGCAAATAGGTACTATGACTATACACAGTATGTAATCTCTTATAGTTCTCCTAGCAGAAATTTATTTAATACTAGGTCTAATATTTCTTATGGCTCATTTTATAATGGGACAAAGTTTTCAATACAGAATAATTTAAGTTTTAGAAAACAACCCATTTTTAACGTATCACTTAGATTAAATTATGATTCTATTAAGCTACCAGACCCTTATCCAAGCAGAGATATATGGCTTATAACACCTAAATTTGGATTTACTTTTACTAAAAAGACTTTTTGGACAACTTATATTCAGTTTTCCTCACAATCTGAGAACTTGGGAATAAATTCAAGGCTTCAATGGAGATTTGCACCATTATCTGACTTATATTTGGTATATAATGATAATTATTTTACTAAGAATTCAATAACACCTCAACTTAGGTCAATAAACTTAAAACTAACCTATTGGATTAACATTTAATATGAAAAAAAAATACTTTTTAGTTCTTCTTTTTATTTTATCAGGTTGTAGCTCAAATAAAAATAAAATGATTGTTACAGGAAATATTGATGGACTTAAAAAAGGAACAGTTTATCTTCAGCAACAACAAGATTCAATTATTGTAAGTCTAGATTCAATTAACATTAATGGTAATAGTGAGTTTATTTTAGACACTCAAATAGAAGAGCCTGATATATATTATTTATATCTTGATAAGTATGATGGTGATTCATTAAATGATATCATAACTTTTTTTGGTAATACTGGTAAAATAAATATAGATACTAGGCTTCAAACATTCGACTCCAGTTATGAAATCTCCGGCTCAAAGAATAGTGAGTTGTTAGGTGAATATTTATCAATTATAAGAAAGTATAATCTTGAAAATTTAGACTTATTAGAAATATTTTATCAATCTCAAATTGATAATAACCAAGAAAGAATTGATTCAGTTAACCAACAATTAGAAAACTTAGTTAGAAGAAAATACTTATACTCTTTAAATTTTTCTATTACGAATTCTGAATATGAAATATCACCATATATAGCTGTAAGTCAAATACCTGACGCTAATTGGGAACTACTTTTAAAGCTATATGATACTTTACCTGAAAAAATAAAAAACTCTAAATACGGTAAAATTCTACAGACATTAACATTAGATTAGCCGCTATACTCAACGAAATTTCTTGGAGTCTCATACAAAGTAATTTTTAACTTAAATGAGTCATCAAAGTATTTAATTAATCTGTTATAGATCAATACTGCTATGTTTTCAGCAGATGGATTTAAATTTTTAAAATCATCAATATCCAGATTTAAATTTTTGTGATCTAAATAATCTTCAACTTCTGATTTTATTATTCCCTTTAATTTTCCAAGATCATAAACGTAGCCAGTTTCTTTATCAATTTCTCCAGTTAAACTAACAATTAACTCATAATTATGACCGTGAAAGTTTTTATTTGCACATTTTCCAAAAACTTTATCATTTTTTTCATCTGTCCAATCAGGTCTATATAATTTATGAGCTGCATTAAAATGAGCTTTTCTACTTACTGTAACTTTCATTTTTTTAAATAATTATAAAAATAGTCAAAAGCTATTTTAAACCATACTGTGTATTTATCTGCATTATTATCAATGTCATTTTTAAGTGTTTCCATATCAATCCACTTAAAGTCATCTGCTTCATCAGTATTTAAAATTGGATCATCATTATAAATTCCATAGAATACATGATCAAATTCATTTTCGATTAAGTTATTATCTAATTCTGCTCTGTAAACAAATTCATACACTTTCCTCAGACTAGTTTTAATACCCATTTCTTCATAAAGCCTTCGATTTGCTGCATCAGCTGTATCTTCTCCATCTCTTGGATGACTACAACAAGTGTTTGTCCATAGTCCACCTGAATGATACTTTGAAGAGGCTCTTTTCTGAAGAAGAAGCTTATAATCTGAATTGAAAATGAATACAGAGAAAGCTCTATGAAGTAGTCCTTTTTGATGAGCCTCAAGCTTTGGCATTAATCCAACTTGATTATCTTTTTCATCAACAAGAATCACATTTTCTTTTGACATATAGTTAAATTAATAATTTAACTCTTCTTCTTTATTAATGAGTAAACTATTATACTCATCTTTTGGACCTACAATAATATCATCGTACTTTCTCATACCAGTACCAGCTGGAATTTTATGTCCTACGATAACATTTTCTTTTAGACCTTCAAGTGTATCATTTTTACCGTTAACAGCAGCTTCATTTAAAACTTTAGTTGTCTCTTGGAAAGATGCTGCAGATATAAATGACTTGGTTTGTAGTGATGCTCTGGTTATACCCTGAAGCTGTGTTGAAGCAGTAGCTGGTTTTGCATCTCTTGCCTCTACAAGATTCTTGTCATCTCTTTTAAGCATTGAATTTTCATCACGTAGTTGTCTAGCAGAAACAAGTTGACCAACCTTGAGATTTTCACTTTCACCAGCTTCTTCAATAACTTTCATACCATAAAGTTTATCATTTTCAGAAATAAAGTCATCTTTGTATGTTAGTTGATCTTCTAGGAATAGCGTATCACCTGGATCAATAATCTTAACTTTTCTCATCATTTGTCTAACAACTACCTCAAAATGCTTATCATTAATCTTAACACCTTGAAGTCTGTAAACTTCTTGAACTTCGTTTACAAGGTACTGCTGAACTGCAGATGGACCTTTAATGTTAAGTATATCATTAGGAGTAATTGAACCATCTGAAAGAGGCATTCCAGCTTTTATAAAGTCATTCTCTTGAACAAGAATCTGATTAGAAAGCTTAACTAAATATTTTCTAATATCACCAAATTTTGATTCAACAATTATTTCCCTGTTTCCTCTTTTAATTTTACCAAATGAAACAACACCGTCAATCTCAGAAACCACAGCTGGATTTGAAGGATTTCTAGCTTCAAATAGTTCTGTTACACGTGGAAGACCACCAGTAATATCACCTGATTTAGCAGATTTTCTTGGAATCTTAACTAGAATTTTTCCTTTTTGAATAGACTCATTTTCGTCAACTATAATGTGGGCTCCAACTGGTAAGTTATATGATCTTAAAGTCGCGCCTTTTTTATCCTGGATCAGAAGCGTTGGAATAAGCTTTTTATCTCTAGAATCAGTTATTACCTTTTCTTTGAATCCAGTTTGTTCATCAATTTCAACTTGATATGTCTTACCAACCTCAATATTTTCATAAACAATTTTACCAGCAAATTCTGATACAATAACACCATTAAATGGATCCCATTGACATATAACATCACCTTTAGATACTTTTTGACCGTTCTTAATATTTAAATAAGAACCATATGGAATATTATTTGTACTTAGAACATTTTTAGTTTTTGAATCAAGAATTTTAATCTCAGTAGTACGAGAAATAACTATATTAGAACTGTTTCCATCACTATCTTTAGACTTAACTAGTTTCAAATCTTCAATTTCTGCAGTTCCATCAAATTTCGATATTAATGAATTTTCTTCAGAAATATTACCTGCTACCCCACCAACATGGAAAGTTCTTAAAGTTAATTGTGTTCCAGGTTCACCGATAGATTGAGCTGCAACAACACCAACTGCCTCACCAATTTGAACAGCCTTTCCAGTAGCTAGATTTCTTCCATAACAACTTACACAAATACCCTTTTTGGTTTCACAAGTTAATGGTGATCTAACTTCAACTGAAGTTATTAATGTATCTTCAATTTTAGCTACGGCCTCTTCATCAATTAACTTTCCACCTTCTAAAAGAATTTCATTTGAAGATGGATCAATAATATCGTTAAGTGCAACCCTTCCTAGAATTCTTTCTCCTAATGTCTCTACGACTTCTTCATTTTTCTTTAATGCTGTTACTTCAATTCCTCTAAGTGTTCCACAATCAAATTCATTTACAATTACATCTTGTGAGACATCTACTAGCCTCCTAGTTAGATATCCCGCATCAGCAGTTTTAAGAGCAGTATCTGCAAGACCTTTTCTTGCACCATGAGTAGAAATAAAGTATTCTAAAATTGAAAGACCTTCTTTAAAATTAGATAAAATAGGATTTTCAATAATCTCACCTCCACCGACATTAGATTTTTTTGGCTTTGCCATTAATCCTCTCATTCCTGTAAGCTGTCTAATTTGCTCTTTTGAACCTCTAGCACCTGAATCAAGCATCATATATACAGAATTAAATCCTTGTTGATCCTCACTTATTTGCTTCATAGCAAGCTCAGTTAAAGTTGCGTTTGCTGAAGTCCAAACATCAATTACTTGATTATATCTTTCATTATTAGTAATTAGACCCATATTATAGTTACTCATAATACCATCAACCTGATTATTTGCATCATCTATAAGGTTTTGCTTTTGCTCAGGAATTATAATATCACCTAGACTAAAAGAAAGTCCACCTTTGAAAGCAAATGTATATCCGAGATCTTTAATTTTATCTAGAAAATCTGCAGTCGCTGGAACACTAGTAGTTTGAAGAATTTTTCCAATTATTTCTCTAAGGTTCTTTTTAGTCAAAACTTCATTAAAAAATCCTGCTTCTTCTGGCACTACCTCATTAAAAAATATTCTTCCTGGTGTAGTTTCCATTATCTCATAGGAATCGTCTAAATCAGAAGTTTTGATTCTACATTTAATAATTGCATTCAAGTCAACTTTTTTCTCGTTGTATGCCATAGTAACTTCTTCAGCTGAAAAATATGTAGAGCCTTCTCCTTTTAGTTTAAGAGTTTCAGATGACTTTCTTGATTTTGTCATGTAATAAAGACCTAAAACCATATCCTGAGAAGGAACAGTAATAGGAGATCCATTAGCTGGATTTAAAATATTATGTGATCCCAGCATTAAAAGTTGTGCTTCTAAAATAGCCTCTGGCCCTAAAGGAAGGTGAACTGCCATTTGATCACCATCAAAGTCTGCATTAAAAGCTGTACAAGTCAAAGGGTGCAGCTGAATTGCTTTTCCCTCAATTAATTTTGGCTGAAAAGCCTGAATACCAAGCCTGTGTAAAGTTGGAGCTCTATTTAATAAAACAGGATGACCTTTAAGAACATTTTCTAGAATATCCCAAACAACAGGCTCTCTTCTATCTATTATTTTTTTGGCAGACTTAACAGTTTTAACAATACCTCTTTCAATAAGTTTTCTGATTATAAAAGGCTTGTATAATTCAGCAGCCATATCTTTAGGAAGACCACATTCATATAATTTTAATTCAGGTCCAACAACAATTACTGATCTTGCAGAATAATCTACTCTTTTACCTAATAAATTTTGTCTAAATCTACCTTGCTTTCCTTTCAAAGAGTCTGATAAAGACTTAAGTGGTCTATTTGATTCTGTTTTAACGGCAGATGACTTTCTAGTATTATCGAACAACGAATCAACTGATTCTTGAAGCATCCTTTTTTCATTTCTTAGAATAACTTCAGGTGCTTTAATTTCGACTAACCTTTTCAATCTGTTATTTCTAATAATTACTCTTCTATATAAATCATTGAGATCTGAAGTAGCAAATCTACCACCGTCAAGAGGAACTAAAGGTCTCAATTCTGGAGGTATAACTGGTATAACTTTAACAACCATCCATTCAGGTAAATTTTCTTTTCTTTCATTACCCTCTCTTAGAGATTCAACTACTTGTAGTCTCTTTAATGCTTCAGTTTTTCTTTGCTTTGAGGTCTCGTTGTTAGCTTTGTGCCTTAGCTCGTATGATAACTCCTCTAAATCAATTCTTGAGAGTAGCTCAATTAAACATTCAGCACCCATTTTTGCAATAAACTTTCTTTCATCTGAGTCTTCAAGAAACTGATTATCTGCGGGGAGTGTCTCCATTATTGCTAGATACTCTTCTTCAGTTAAAAAGTCCATCTTATTTACAGGTTCACCTTCTGCATTTTTGGCTTCACCTGGCTGAATTACTACATATCTCTCATAGTAAATTATCATATCAAGTTTTTTGGAAGGAAGACCAAGAAGATAACCTATCTTATTAGGGAGTGATTTAAAATACCAAATATGAGCAACAGGAACCACCAAATTGATATGTCCAACTCTATCTCTTCTTACCTTTTTTTCAGTTACTTCAACCCCACATCTGTCACAAACAATACCTTTATACCTAATTCTTTTGTATTTTCCACAGGCACATTCGTAATCTTTAACAGGTCCAAAAATTCTTTCACAGAACAGACCATCTCTCTCAGGTTTATGAGTTCTATAATTTATAGTTTCTGGCTTAAGAACTTCACCTCTAGAGTTACCTAATATAACTTCAGGGGATGCTAAACCAATTGAGATAGTATTAAACCTTTTTTGAGTAATTAATTCGTTATTTTTTGACATTTTTTAACCTTTATTTATTTTTCTTCTAATCTAATATCTAGTCCAAGACCTTTTAACTCATGCATTAATACATTAAATGACTCTGGAAGTCCAGCTTCAGGAAGATTCTCACCTTTAACAATAGATTCGTATGTTTTAGCTCTTCCAATAACGTCATCAGATTTTACCGTAAGTATTTCTTGGAGAGCACTAGAAGCACCATAAGCCTCAAGAGCCCATACCTCCATCTCACCAAATCTTTGACCACCAAATTGAGCTTTACCTCCTAATGGTTGTTGAGTTATTAAACTATATGGTCCAATTGATCTAGAATGCATTTTATCGTCAACCATATGACCAAGTTTTAACATATATATTACACCTACAGTCGCTGGTTGATCAAATTTTTCACCAGTACCTCCATCATAAAGGTATGTATGTCCAAATCTTGGAACACCAGCCTGATCAGTAAGTTCATTAATTTCATCTAATGTTGCTCCATCAAAAATTGGTGTAGAGAATTTTCTACCTAGATTCTTTCCAGCCCATCCTAATACGGTTTCATAAATTTGGCCAATATTCATTCTTGATGGCACACCTAATGGATTTAAAACAATGTCAACAGGTGTTCCATCTTCTAAAAATGGCATATCCTCTTGTCTAACAATTCTTGCAACAATTCCTTTGTTACCATGCCTTCCTGCCATTTTATCCCCTACTTTTAACTTTCTTTTCTTCGCAATATAAACCTTGGCTAGCTTTTTAATTCCTGGAGGAAGTTCGTCACCTACACTAATAGTAAATTTTTCTCTTCTCAAGGAACCTTGAATATCATTTTCCTTAATTCTATAGCTATGTAGAAGGGATGAAATAAGATTATTAGTATTATCAGATGTAGTCCATACTCCTTTCGTTAAATGAGTATAATCTTCAACACTTGATAACATTTTAGTAGTAAATTTCTTTCCCTTAGGAAGAACTTCTTCACCTAAATCATTAAATACTCCCTGACATGTCTTACCATTAACTACTGATGAAAGTTTTTCTACAAGTTTTAATCTATGATCATCTAGAATCTTTTCATACTTAGTTTCTAATAACTCAAGATCAACTTTATCTTGAGATCTTCTTCTTTTATCTTTAAATGATCTAACAAATAATTTTTTATCAATTACAATTCCATTTAATGATGGAGGAGCTTTAAGAGACGCATCTTTAACATCTCCTGCTTTGTCACCAAAAATTGCTCTAAGAAGTTTTTCTTCAGGTGTTGGATCAGATTCACCTTTTGGAGTAATCTTTCCAATTAGGATATCTCCTGGCTTAACATCAGCACCAACTCTAATCATTCCGTTTTCATCCAATTCTTTAGTAGCCTCTTCACTCACATTTGGAATATCATCTGTAAGTTCTTCAGTTCCAAGCTTAGTGTCTCTTACATCAATAGCGTATTCATCAATATGAATTGAGGTAAATACATCATCTCTAACTACTTTTTCAGAGATTACAATTGCATCCTCAAAGTTATATCCCTTCCAAGGCATAAATGCAACTTTGAGGTTTCTACCAAGAGCTAATTCTCCATCTTGAGTAGCATATCCTTCGCATAGAACTTGACCTTTAGAGACTTGATCACCTTTTACAACAATAGGTTTTAAGTTTATACATGTTCCTTGGTTAGTTTTTTGAAACTTTATTAGATCATATACTTTGCTATCTTCATCAAAGCTTAATAATTTTTCTTCTTTAGTTAAATTGTATTTAATAACTATTTTAGTTGAGTCTACGTAATCAACGACACCATCTCTTTCGGCATTTAAAAGTACTCTTGAATCAGATGCAACAGATTTTTCTAAACCTGTTCCAACTATCGGAGATTCTGGTCTTAAAAGCGGAACTGCTTGACGCATCATATTAGATCCCATCAATGCACGGTTTGCATCATCATGCTCAAGGAAAGGAATTAATGAGGCAGATATCGAAGCAATTTGATTTGGTGCAACATCAGTATAATTAATGTTATCTGGAGTTACTACTGGAAAATCTGCTTGATCTCTGGCAATAACCCTATCTGTAGTAATTTTACCAGATTTGTCATAATCAATATTTGCTTGAGCAATAAGTTTATTCTCTTCTTCCTCTGCAGTTAAATATGTTACTTTCTTTAAATCAATTTTACCATCTTTAACCTCTCTATATGGTGTTTCAATAAATCCTAGATTATTTACTCTTGCATAAACTGATAGAGATGAAATAAGACCAATATTTGGACCCTCAGGTGTTTCTATTGGACATAATCTTCCATAATGTGTATAGTGGACATCTCTAACCTCAAATCCTGCTCTCTCTCTTGATAGACCACCCGGACCAAGTGCAGAAAGACGTCTCTTGTGAGTTAACTCAGCAAGAGGGTTAGTTTGATCCATAAATTGAGATAGTTGATTAGTACCAAAGAATGTATTAATTACTGATGATAATGTTTTGGCATTAATAAGATCAATTGGAGTAAATACTTCATTGTCTCTAACATTCATTCTCTCTCTAATAGTTCTTGCCATCCTTGCTAGACCAACACCAAACTGAGAAGATAGTTGTTCACCTACCGTTCTTACTCTTCTATTAGACAGATGATCAATATCATCAATTTCAGCCTTTGAATTTATAAGCTCAATTAAATATTTGATAATTGTAACAATATCATGACGCGTCAATGTTCTTTCTTCCATGTCCACATCTAGATTAAGCTTTTTATTCATTCTATATCTACCTACTTCTCCAAGATTATATCTCTGGTCAGAAAAGAATAGCTTATCAATAATTCCTCTAGCAGTCTCTTCATCAGGTGGCTCAGCATTTCTAAGTTGTCTATAAATATATTCTACAGCTTCTTTTTCCGTATTTGTTTGATCTTTTTGAAGAGTGTTATAAATTATAGCATAATCAGAGTTTTGAGAATCTTCTTTATGTATAAGGATGGTTTTAACATCGGCATCTAAAATTTGTTCAATATGCTCTTGCTCAATTAAAGTATCTCTGTCTAAAATAATTTCATTTCTCTCTATTGATATTACCTCACCAGTATCTTCATCTACAAAATCTTCATGCCATGTCCTGAGCACTCTTGCAGCCAGCTTTCTATTTAAAGCCTTTTTTAATCCAGCTTTAGTAACTTTGATTTCCTCTGCAAGATCAAATATTTCAAGAATTTCTTTATCTCCTTGATAACCAATAGCTCTAAACAAAGTTGTAACTGGTAATTTTTTCTTCCTGTCTATATATGCATACATCACACTATTGATATCTGTAGCAAATTCAATCCATGATCCTTTAAAAGGTATTACTCTGGCAGAATATAGTTTGGTTCCATTTGCATGGAAAGATTGTCCAAAAAATACTCCAGGAGATCTATGAAGTTGAGATACAACAACTCTTTCAGCACCATTAATAATAAATGTTCCACTAGGCGTCATATATGGAATAGAACCAAGGAAAACATCTTGAACAATAGTTTCAAAATCTTCATGTTCAGCATCAGTACAGTATAGCTTTAACCTGGCTTTAAGTGGAACAGAATAACTAAGACCCCTTTGAATACACTCATGCATAGAGTATCTAGGAGGATCAATGAAGTAATCAAGAAACTCTAATACAAACTGATTTCTTGCATCAGTAATTGGAAAGTTTTCCTTGAATGTATTAAATAGACCTTCTTCAACCCTTTCGTCAGACTTAGTCTCTAATTGAAAAAAATCTTGAAATGATTTTATTTGAATATCTAAAAAATCAGTTGCAACATTAGCATTTTTTGAATTTGAAAAATTTGTTCTCAGTTTATTATTAGTCATAGTTTAGAGTTTAGTTCAAACAAGCATAGGCCTTTAGAATTTATCTAAAAGCCTAATATTGAGGTTATTTTAAATTACTTAAGTTCAACCTCGGCTCCAGCTTCTTCAAGTGATTTCTTTAGTCCTTCAGCATCATCTTTAGATACTGCTTCTTTGATTGAGCTTGGAGTGTTGTCAACAAGATCTTTAGCTTCTTTTAGCCCTAGACCTGTTAACTCCTTAACCAATTTTACCACTGCAAGTTTTGAACCACCAGCTGATTTTAATACAACATCAAATTCTGATTTTGCATCACCTGAATCATCCCCACCAGCAGCAGGACCTGATGCTACCGCTACTGCTGCTGCTGCTGCAGGTTCGATACCATATTCATCTTTAAGAATATCAGCAAGTTCGTTAACTTCCTTAACTGTTAAACCGACTAACTGTTCTGCGACTTTTTTTAGATCTGCCATTATTAGAGTTTTAAATTATTAATTATACTTAACTTTTATTTAGACTCATCCTTAGATTCGTCTTCAGAGGTTTGCTCCTCTGATTTATTTTCTTCTGCTGCAGGCTCCTCTGCCTTAGCTTCTTCTACTGCAGGCTCCTCTGCCTTAACTTCTTCTGCTGCAGGCTCCTCTGCCTTAACTTCTTCTGCTGCAGGCTCCTCTGCTTTAACTTCTTCTGCTGCAGGCTCCTCTGCTTTTTCACCCTCTATTGGATTTTCACTTAATGTTTTTACAAGACCAGCAATTTTTCCACTACTTGACTTAAGAGCTGAAATAACATTTTTAGCTGGTGACTGAAGAAGAGTAATAATTTCACCTATAACCTCATCTTTAGATTTAAGATTAAATAGAGCTTCAATTTGATCATCTCCAATGTAAATGGCCTCATCAACAAATGCACCTTTTAATATCGGTTTTTCACCATCTTTTCTAAATTTCTTGATAACCTTCGCTGGACTATTTCCTGATTCAGACAACATTATAGTTGTATTTCCTTTTAGTAAATCCTTTAACTCTCCAAAATCATTTTCAGATTCAGACATTGCTCTTTCTAAGAAGGTATTCTTTACAACAGAAAGTTTTACATTAGAGTTAAAGCACTCTCTTCTAAGATTTGAGGTCTGCATAGCATCAAGTCCAGCTATATCAGTTAAATAAATTGATTTATAATCATTTAACTGGCCCTTTAGTTCTTCAACAACTTTAACTTTTTCTTCTTTATTCATTATTATTCAAATTTAGAATCAATTGCAATCCCTGGACTCATAGTGCTAGACATTGAAATACTTTTAATATATGTCCCTTTTGCAGATGATGGTTTAAGTTTAACAATTGTCTTTATTAACTCATTTGCATTATCTTTTATTTTATCCGCAGTGAAAGAAACCTTGCCAACAGATGCATGCACTATACCGGTTTTATCAACTTTAAAGTCAATCTTACCACCTTTTATATCGGAGACAGCCTTGGCTATATCCATTGTAACGGTTCCAGTTTTAGGATTAGGCATGAGTCCTCTTGGACCTAAAACTTTTCCTAAGGGTCCTAATTTACCCATAACACTTGGCATAGTTACAATTACATCAACATCAACCCATCCCTTCTTAATTTTTTCGATGTAGTCATCAAGACCAACTAAATCAGCACCTGCTTTCTTTGCTTCATCTTCTTTATCTGGTGTAACTAAGGCTAATAATTTTAAAGATTTACCCGTACCATGAGGAAGAGAGACAACCCCTCTTATCATTTCATTAGCTTTTCTTGGATCAACACCAAGCCTAATTGCAAGATCGACTGAAGAGTCAAATTTAGTTGTTGTAATTTCTTTTACTAAGGAAGATGCCTCTTCTAAGCTGTATGACTTTTCTGAATCTACCTTCTCTATTGAAATTTTTCTATTTTTAGTAAGCTTTGCCATAATTATTCTGTTGGAGGTTCACCACCATTAACTTTTATACCCATTGACCTTGCAGTCCCTGCAACCATCTTCATAGCTGAGTTAACTGTAAATGCGTTCAGATCAACCATTTTATCTTCAGCAATTCTCTTTACTTGATCCCATGATACTGTGGCAACCTTTTCCCTGTTTGGTTCCCCAGATCCTTTTTTAACTTTTGATGCCTCAAGAAGCTGAACAGCAGCCGGAGGAGTTTTGATAACAAAATCAAAACTCTTGTCTTTGTATACATTAACGACAACAGGAAGAATCTTGCCAGGTTTGTCTTGGCTTCTTGAGTTAAATTGCTGGCAGAAATCCATAATGTTAACACCAGCAGCACCTAATGCAGGTCCGACCGGTGGAGATGGATTTGCTGCACCTCCTCTAATTTGCAATTTTAATACCTTATCTACTTCCTTTGCCATAATTATAATTTTTCAACTTGCATGTAACTTAATTCTAGAGGAGTCTTCCTTCCAAAAATCTTAACCATTACCTCTAACTTTCTTTTTTCTTCATTGACAACATCTATTGAACCTGTAAAACCATTAAATGGTCCATCTATAACTTTTACACTTTCACCAACAGTAAATGGAATATTTATTTGCTCTCCTGAAATTGCTAACTCATCTACCTTACCTAACATTCTATTTACCTCTGACTGTCTAAGAGGAATTGGTTCACCACCTTTAGTCTCTCCAAGAAATCCTAAAACATTGGTTACTGATTTAATTACATGTAGAATCTCACCTGATATATCAGCCTTCATCATTATATATCCAGGAAAATATGTTTTTTCTTTTGAGACTTTTTTTCCTTTTCTTATTTGAACAACTTTTTCTGTTGGAACTAACATCTCTTCTATTTGTCTATCAAGACCAACCCTTGTAACTTCAGTCATAATATAGTCTTTTATCTTAACCTCTTGACCAGTTACAGCTCTTATTACATACCACTTTTTTTCAGCAACTTCCACCATTTATCCTATTAGATTAAAATATAATTTTACTACTCTTGATAATATTGAATCAGCGCCCCATATAGCTAAAGAGAAAATCACTGAAAAAACTATCACCAAAGCAGATAGGTTCAACAATTCTGAACGGGGTGTCCATTTGACATTATCCCTCAGTTCTGTTACAGATTCCTTAATAAAGTTTATAATCGACGTCATCTTATTTGTGCACGGGTTGAGAGACTCGAACTCCCGACACCTGGTTTTGGAGACCAGTGCTCTACCAACTGAGCTAAACCCGTTTATATTTTACACAAAAGGTATCATGCGTTTAGCAAGACACCCTTAGAGTTAATTAAACTTTGTTTTATTAGTCTAAAAGTTCAGTCACCTGACCTGCACCGACGGTTCTTCCACCTTCACGGATAGCAAATCTTAGACCAACATTTAGAGCAATAGGTGAAATTAACTCAACTTCAATAGTTAAGTTATCACCCGGCATCACCATCTCTACACCATCAGGAAGCACAATATTACCTGTAACATCAGTAGTTCTAACATAGAACTGAGGGCGATAATTGTTGTGGAATGGAGTATGACGACCACCTTCTTCTTTTTTCAAGATGTAAACCTCAGCTTTAAACTTAGAGTGAGGAGTAACTGATCCTGGTTTACAAATAACCATACCTCTTGAAATGTCAGTTTTTTCGATACCTCTTAGAAGAATTCCTGCATTATCTCCAGCTTCACCTTTGTCAAGAATTTTTCTGAACATCTCGATACCTGTTATTGTTGATTTAAGCTTTTCAGCTCCCATACCAATGATATCTACTTCATCACCAGAGTTAGCAATACCAGATTCAATTCTACCTGTAGCAACTGTTCCTCTTCCAGTAATTGAGAATACATCTTCAATAGGCATCAAAAAGTCTTTATCTATATCTCTTTTAGGAAGTTCAATCCAGCTATCAACAGATTCCATCAATTTCATTACGCTATCAACCCATTTTTGCTCTCCATTAAGAGCTCCAAGAGCAGAACCAAGAACTACAGGAGTGTTATCTCCGTCGTAGTCGTAGAATGATAAAAGATCTCTAACTTCCATTTCAACTAATTCAAGAAGTTCAGCATCATCTACCATATCTGCCTTATTTAAAAATGCAACAATTCTTGGAACACCAACCTGTCTTCCTAATAATATGTGCTCTCTTGTTTGCGGCATAGGGCCATCAGTTGCAGCAACAACTAAAATTGCACCATCCATTTGAGCAGCACCAGTAACCATGTTCTTTACATAATCAGCGTGACCTGGACAATCTACATGAGCGTAGTGACGGTTAGCTGTTTGGTATTCAACATGTGATGTATTAATTGTAATACCACGTTCTTTTTCCTCAGGTGCATTATCAATTGAATCAAAACTTCTAGCTTCTGACAAACCAGCGTCAGCTAAAACCTTTGTAATTGCTGCAGTAAGAGTAGTTTTTCCGTGATCAACGTGACCGATAGTACCAATGTTTAAGTGGGGTTTCGATCTATCAAAATTTTCTTTAGCCATAACAGTAT
Source organism: uncultured Bacteroidota bacterium (assembly GCA_902594745.1). Taxonomy (GTDB): domain Bacteria; phylum Bacteroidota; class Bacteroidia; order Flavobacteriales; family Flavobacteriaceae; genus Marisimplicoccus. Next base: position 153,949 of record CACJNF010000002.1, on the reverse strand, counting down.
ATTTTTCTTGTTTTTTTACGAGCTGCAAATTTATAATTTTTTTCTAATAAAATAACCTAATTATCTTTTTTTTTTAATAATCTAAAAAAAATGCTAATTTTCAATGTTTACCATAGTTTCAGTTATTATGAATAGAACAAAATTTAATAATAGTTTATACTTTGAAAATATTTTAAAATACATCAAAAAATTATTATTAAATTCATATAGCTAAAAAAAGAAAATGAAAGTATTATCAAAAATTTTATCAGTAGTTGTTGGATTAACAGTGATTAATGTTTGGCTTTTTAGATCCAATAGGTCAACTTCCTACAGAGGTGGTGATGCCAACAGTCTTCTAGAGGAATTTCAAGTTTATGGACTTGAAGATTATTTCTTAATTATTGGAATTGTGAAAGTTTCTCTTGCAATTATGCTTCTGTTGAGTCTATATTTCAAGAAACTGAGCTTTTTCGCTTCCATAGGTATTGGTATTATGATGCTTGTTGCAGTTTATATGCATGTTAATGTAGGAGATGAACTCATAAAATCTATGCCTGCATCAGTTATGCTAGCTAGTTGTTTAATCATAGCATACTCTTCAAAAAAATCTGTTAAATGATTTTACACCAATAGTGAGATATAATATATTTGGGGAAATCAAATAAATATGAAAGCATCAAAAGCAAACTTAATTAACTCATTTAGCCTAATTATTTTTGGAGTATGGGGATATATTGATAGTTCATCAATTACTGCTCTTATACCTGTAATGATTGGAGGGCCTCTTTTAGTCTGCACAAGTGGAATTGAAAAAGGCAATAAGGTTATTTCTCACCTAGCTGTATTAGCAACACTGGTAATACTAGTAGCATTAATTGGGATGAGACTCCCTAAATCACTTGATCAAGGAGGAGTTGGTTTATTTAGAGTAATTGCCATGATCTCTACTTCTTTACTTGCAATGGTTGCATTTGTAAGAAGTTTTATAAAAAACAGAAAGTCAAAATAATTGATTTTTCGTAACTTCTAGTTATGAAAAAAATCGATAAGTCATACCTTCAAAAGAAAATAAATAAACTGAACAAAAAGATTCATAGAGCAGAATCTCAAGAAGAAGAGAATAAAGTTTGGTGGAGAAAAATTAAGCTAAATAAATTGAAGGATAAACTACACCATACTGATCGATAATGAACAAAACACTTTTACTTACATTCTCAATAATATTTGTTTCATGTAATGCTATAAAGCTTGATTATGATTATATAACTTCATCAAATCAAGAAATCAAAAGTTCACTTAGCAAAAGTGATAAAAAAAATTGGCATAATCTTGATATTGAAAAGGACTCAGTTCCTGGAACTAGTGTTGAAAGAGCCTATAATGAACTTCTTAATGACTTAAAAGGTAAAAAAGTAATAGTAGCAGTTATTGATACTGGTTTAGATATTGATCATTTAAGTCTATCTGAAAATATATGGGTTAATAAAGATGAAAAAGTAAATGGAAGAGATGATGATAATAATGGATATATTGATGACATTCATGGCTGGAATTATTTAGGATCTTCATACGTTGAGACTAGAGATATGACAAGGATATTAAGAGATAATAAGATTAATAACAGAAAATACAATCTTGTAGAGGAGGAAATTCAAAAAGAAATAAAAAATTCCAAAGAACAATTAAATATTTTGAATTATTACATTCAAATTCTTGATGAATCAAAAGAGCTTCTGTCAGATTATCTCAATAATGATAATTTTAGTATTCAGGATGTTATTAACATTGAAACAGTTGACCCAAAATTAAATAGAGCTAAAAATATTTATAAAGACTTCGACTTTTATGGATATACCAAGGAGTATTTAAATGAGGGTATTGACCAATACAATGATTTCATTAATTATCACTTTAATGTGGAATTCAATGGTAGAACAACAAATGATGATATATATGATATTAATGATAGAAATTATGGAGACAACAACATATATAATATAAAAGAAAGTGAATCTCATTCTACTCATGTATCAGGAATTATATCTGGAAATAGAAAAATTGAAGATGGTAACAAGGGGATTAATAATTTAGCTGAAATTATGGTGCTAAGAGCTGTACCAAATGGAGACGAATATGATAAGGATGTTGCATTAGCAATTAGATATGCTGTTGATAATGGTGCAAAAATAATAAATGGAAGTTTTGGTAAATACTTCTCATCCAACCCTGAATGGGTTATTGATGCTATTAGATATGCTTCAGAGAATGATGTTTTATTTATTGCTGGTGCTGGAAATGAATCTAAAGACCTAGATTCATTATCTAACGACAGCTATCCAAATGACCAATACTTTAACAAAGATGAATTCTCTGAAACCTTTATTAAAGTTGGAGCATCAAGCATTAATTTAGATGAAAATTTTACAGCATATTTTTCTAACTATGGGAAAATTAATGTAGATATTTTTGCTCCTGGTGTAGATATTTATTCCTCCATGCCAAATAATAAATATAAATTTCAAGATGGGACTTCAATGGCATCACCAGTAGTAGCTGGGATTGCCTCACTTATAATGTCATACTTTCCACGATTATCTGCTAAAAAGGTCAAAGAGATTATTTTAGAGTCTGGTATAGATATAGATTTAGAAATCGGAAATCTTGGAGATAAAAAGAATTTTAACGAATATTCTAAGTCTGGAAAATTAGTAAATGCATATAATGCATTGATTCTAGCTTCAAAAAGCAGAAGAAAATAGCTTATTGTTTATTTGCTAACTGTCCACAAGCTGCATCAATATCCTTCCCTCTTGATCTTCTGATTGTTACCGTAATTTTATTCTTCTCTAATATATTCTTGTATAGATTAATAATATTTGGACTAGCAGATTGAAAATCTTGATCACCTATTGAGTTGTATTCGATTAAATTTACTTTTGACGTAATTGATTTACAGTACTTGACCAAGGCATCAATATCCTCAATACTATCATTAATTCCTTTCCACACAATATATTCGAATGTAATTTTTCTCTTTGTTTTTTCATACCAATAATCAAGTGACTCCTTAATATCATTTAGAGGAAATTTAGATGAAAATGGCATAATCTTATTTCTAGTTTCTTCAATTGCTGAGTGAAGAGATAATGCAAGATTTACCTTAAGATTTTCATCAGCTAGTTTTTTTATCATCTTAGGTATCCCCGATGTTGAGACAACAATTCTTTTTTGTGAAATGTTTAATCCTTTATCAGAGGAAATCTTTTCAATAGATCTCACAAGATTATTATAGTTCATTAATGGCTCGCCCATTCCCATAAATACAATATTTGAAAGTGGACGGTTAAAATATTTGAGACTTTGGTTATTAATAGTAACAACTTGATCATAAATCTCGTCAGGATTTAGATTTCTCATTCTTTTAAGTTTAGATGTTGCACAGAACTTACAGTCAAGACTACATCCTACTTGAGAAGATACACAGGCAGTAGTTCTATCTTGAGTTGGAATTAAAACTGATTCAACCGTATAATCATCAAATAATTTAACTGCATTTTTAATTGTTCCATCTAAGCTTTTTTGAATCTTATCAACTTCAATATGGTTAATTACAAAATTTTCATCAAGCATAAGCCTTAAATCTTTTGAAATATTTGTCATGTTATCAAATGTATATGATGACTTCTTCCATATCCATTCATAAACTTGTTTACCTCTATAACTATCAAAACCTTTTTTTACAAAGAATTCACAAAGCTCATCTTCACTAAGACTTCTAATATCAATTTTCATTTCGAGGGTAAAATTAAACTAATTAGTTAGATTTGCAGATATGAAAAATTCTTATGCTCTTATAACAGGCGCAACTTCAGGAATAGGACTTGAGATTTCAAAAGATCTTGCTAGAAGAGGTTTTAATTTAATATTAGTTGCAAGAACAACAGAAAAACTAGTTCAAACATCAAAAGATTTGACCCAAGAATATAATATAAATTGTGATTATTTTTCCTCTGATTTAACACTGATTAATTCACCTGATGAAATTTATCAGTTTACAAGCCAAAAAAAATATGATGTAGACATACTAGTCAACAATGCTGGATATGCATTACCTAACGCTTTTCATAAAAATACAATGGAAGATGAGGAGAAATGTCTAAGAGTTTTAGGCACTTCTGTTATTGCACTCACAAAAAAATATATCAATGATATGATCTCAAATGGAGGTGGTAAGATTATGATTGTCTCATCAGTAGCTGCATTTGCACCTGCTTCATCTCTTCAATCTCTTTATGGACCTGTTAAAACTTTCATGAATAGATTTAGTGAATCATTAAGCTTTTACAATAAATATGGAATTACTTCAACTGCAGTTTGCCCAGGATATACAGTAACAAATTTTCATACAGCAAGTGGGGTTCAATCAGAGATGGACAGTGTTCCTAGCTTTCTTAAAAAAAGTGCAAAAAGGATTGCAGAAGAAGGAGTAGATGCAATGATGAAGGGTAATAAAATATCTGTTCCAACAAAAACATGGAAAATAATTGTGTTCTTATTGAAGATTATACCACATTCTGTTTTTAGATTGGTAAGCGGATTACTTGCCCCTGGAAGGTATAACGAGGTTTAATAAGATTTTAAAAGACCCCCATCAATTGGTATTGAAGCACCATTTATATATGCTGCTTTATCTGAGCTAAGGAAAGAAACAAGATATCCGTATTCATCAATCTTTCCTAATCTGTTAACTGGAACTAAAGATTTCATTTTTTCTAAAACCTCATCCTCAGATATATTTAAAGATTTTGATTTCTCTTTGTTTAACTCTTTAATTCTTTCAGTATCAAAGTAACCCGTTAAAATAGAATTAATAGTGATTCCTTCTTTACCAATATCAACTGAAAGACTTTTTGCCCATGCAACTACTGCAGATCTAATACTATTTGATAAAACAAGATAATTAAGAGGTTCCTTTACTGAAACTGATGTAACATTTATAATTCTACCCCATTTATTTTTTTGCATTTGAGGGACAACTAATGTTGTTGTATAAACAACACATTTAAATAATAAATCAAAAGCCTCTTGATATGATTCAATATCTTTAGATAATGAATTACCTGCAGGAGGTCCTTGAGTATTATTTACTAGTATATCTATACTATTAGTTAACAGATAGTTATTTATGGTAGATTTAAATTTTTCAAAGTTTGAAAAATCAACTAATAAATATTCATGATCTTGATAATTGTTTTTAGGAAGTTCATTAATAATCTTTTCAAGCTTATTTTTATCCCTTGCCATTAAACAAACACTTGCACCAGATCCTGCAAGCTGTCTAGCAATTCCTAGACCAATTCCCTTACTACTTCCACCTACTAGCGCTTTTTTTCCACTTAAATCTATTTTCATCCTAAATCATCTCTTTTTGGACAAAAAACATCCATCAATATACAATCAGTTATTGCTTTTCCCGAATGAGGGACGTTTGATGGAATCAAAAATGTTGAACCTTTTTTACAAATATTTTTTTTTCCTTGAATACTGAATTCGAACTCACCTTCAATAACATGCATTAATTGTTCATTTACATGATTATGTTCTTGTAGACTTGCTCCTTTTTCTATCTCCCAATAAACCCATGTAAAATCTGAGCCATGAATTATTCTACCTTTAAATCCTGGCATTACCTCAACTGATTTAATTTCTTTAATATCCATTTTTTACAATTTACAAAGTTTATTACTAAAAAATACCCAGCATAAAAAACATTAGCACCATAAACAAAATTATAATTATAAAACTGAGCAATATCCTTTTAGCAATCTTAATAGCTATACTATTTTTACCTCTTTCCTTAATAATCTTTTATCGTATTATTTTTTAAATTAAACAAAAATTCTAATTTTATAAACATCTAAAAAGAATCAACATCTCTTTTTAATAAACATTACTTAAAAATTTATTTATGAGCGGAAGTTTTGAATTAATAGACTATTTAATTTTTGGTCTATATGCTGTTACAATTTTATCTATAGGATTGTGGGTTTCAAGGGATAAAAAGGGTAAACAGAAAAATGCGGAAGATTATTTCTTAGCTAGTAAGTCTCTGCCATGGTGGGCAGTAGGTGCTTCTTTAATTGCAGCTAATATATCTGCTGAGCAATTTATTGGAATGTCTGGATCAGGTTTTGCTCTAGGGTTAGCGATTGCATCTTATGAATGGATGGCTGCAATCACATTATTAGTTGTTGGAAAATATTTTCTTCCAATCTTTATTGAAAAGGGGCTTTATACTATACCTGAGTTTATTGAGAAAAGATTCAGCACTAATTTAAAAACTATACTTGCTGTATTTTGGATAGCACTTTTTGTGTTTGTTAACCTTACAACAGTTTTATTTCTAGGAGGTAAAGCACTAGACACAATTGTAGGTGTTGGTGATGGGTCAATTATATTAAATAGTATAATTGGATTAAGTTTATTTGCACTTGCATATTCTCTATGGGGAGGACTTGCTTCAGTAGCTTGGACAGATGTAATTCAAGTAGTAATCTTAATTTTTGGAGGACTTTTAATGACTTATTTTGCACTTACCAATGTAACAGATTCCGGAGGAGTTATTGATGGATTAAAGCATGTATTTGAAAAGGCACCTGAAAGATTTTCAATGATATTATCAAAAGGTGAAATAATCACCCCAAACGGAAGAGACGCATGGTTCGACCTTCCAGGTATTGCAGTTTTAATTGGTGGAATGTGGGTTGCAAACCTTTATTATTGGGGGTTTAACCAATATATTATTCAAAGAACTTTGGCTGCGAAGAGTTTAGCAGAAGGTCAAAAAGGTATTGCTTTTGCTGCATTTTTAAAATTGATTATTCCTGTAATTGTTGTTTTACCTGGTATTATTGCTTATGTAATGAATTTAGATGATACAGGAGCGCTTACTGCAGCTTCAGTTGATCCAGGTTTTATATATTCAGACGGCAGCTTTGCAAATGACAATGCCGCTCCATGGTTAATTAAGAATTTCATTCCCGCTGGAGTTAAAGGTTTGATTCTTGCAGCTCTAGCTGCAGCTATTGTATCATCTTTAGCTTCAATGCTTAATTCAACTTCAACTATTTTCACAATGGATATATATAAATCTCATTTCAATAAAAGCGCATCTGATGCTAAAATGGTAACTGTTGGAAGAATAACTGTTGTTGTTGCCTTGCTAATTGCAATATTAATTGCACCTCAACTTGAAGGTCTTGGTCAAGTATTTATTTTTATTCAAGAATATACAGGAGTTGTTAGCCCAGGAATTTTAGCAGTATTTTTAATGGGATTATTCTATAAAAAAGCAACTAATAACGCTGCAATTTGGGGAGCAATATTATCGATCCCTATTGCAATGTATTTTAAGGTTGCTCCAAAAGGATGGAGTGATGCATCTATTTTTATAGATCTTCCATTTATGCACCAAATGGGGTATACTTGTATTGCTACTCTTGCTGTTATTGCAATAATCAGTTATTTGGAGGGTAATAATGACGATCCAAAAGGAATAAAACTTACAAAAAAATTATTCTCAACAGATAGCACTTTCAACATTGCAGCATTTGGAGTTTTACTTATAACAGCCTTTTTATACGCAATGTTTTGGTAAAATAAGATTTAGTTTTTAATTAATTTCTTACTAAGATCTTCTAAAGACACACCCTTAGTCTCTGGCATTATAAAATGTGTAAACATTAGTTGTAATACCATCATAAATGCAAAAAATCCAAATACAATTCCAGGCCCTATGGACCCAAAAAGGAATGGAATCAATGATGGAATAATTGCTGCCAAAATCCAATGAGTAGAAATTCCAAAAGACTGTCCATAACTTCTAATATGGTTAGGGAATATTTCTGATATATATACCCAGATTATAGCTCCCTGTCCAATTGCATGAGATGCAATAAATAAAAAAAGAAAAATTGGAAGCACGACACCACCCCATTCTAAAATGAATGAAAGACTTATTAGTGTAAGTGAAACTATGTATCCAATTGACCCAATATACATAAGACTTCTTCTACCTAACTTATCAATTAATGAGATTCCTACATAAGTAAAAATAACATTTGTAAGACCTATACCAACACTATTTAACAGGGCTGCACTTTGTCCTAAACCACCTGCTTCAAATATTCTGGGCGCGTAATATAAAAATGCATTTATACCTGAGAACTGGTTAAATGCTGCTACTAAAAAAGCAAGCATTAAAATAAAACTGTACTTTTTTTGAAATATTGATTCTGATTTTAAACTTGTATCATTATCTTTTTTAATCTCAATAATTAAGTCATCAGCATCACTTTGTGAGTAAGCAGCTCTTATGATATCTTCTGCTTCTTTTTGTTGACCATTTAGATAAAGCCATCTTGGACTTTTAGGTATTGATAGCACAAGTATAGTATATAGTAATGCAGGTATTGCTTCAACGCCCATCATATATCTCCAGTCATTATCTCCAATTCCAGTTAATAGGTAGTTTGATAGAAATGCAATTAATATTCCACTTACTAGGTTAAACTGATATAGGCCAACTAGTCTACCTCTGTTTTTTGCTGGAGCAATTTCTGATATGTAAGCTGGTGCTGCTATTCCAGAAATTCCAACACCTACCCCTCCTAGGAATCTAAATAAAGCAAAGGTGATTGGATCATTAGCTAATGCTGAACCTATTGCAGAAAGTGTGTAGAAAATTCCAATCCAAAGCAAAGTTTTCTTTCTACCTATTTTTCTAGTTGGTATACCGCCAAAAATAGCACCAACCACGGTTCCCCAAAGAGCCATTGCCATTACCACACTCCCATGAAAAATATCAGTTGAATTCCAAAGCTCTTGAAGTTTTTGGTCAGCACCTGATATTACAACTGTATCAAACCCAAAAAGAAAACCTGCTAAAGCAGCAGTTAAAGACCACTTTGTTAATTTGTTCACACTCAAATATAAAAAAATGAAATATTAATTGGTAAGACAGGTTTAAAAGATGAGCCAATACCGAGATTTGAACTCGGGACCTTTTCCTTACCAAGGAAACGCTCTACCCCTGAGCTATATCGGCAAAAAGTAGAGCGGGAGACGAGGGTCGAACTCGCGACATTCAGCTTGGAAGGCTGACGCTCTACCAACTGAGCTACTCCCGCTTAATATGTGGGGAGAGCAGGATTCGAACCTACGAAGGCGAAGCCAACAGTTTTACAGACTGCTCTCGTTGACCGCTTGAGTATCTCCCCAATTTCAAAATTTCAAAGAGCCGATAGAGGGACTCGAACCCACGACCTGCTGATTACAAATCAGCTGCTCTAGCCAGCTGAGCTATATCGGCTTGATATAAAACAGTTGCAAAATAAATGCTTTTTTTGCCTACAACAAAGTAAAAAGAAATAATTTTTAAATATTATTTAGCCCTAGGATGAGAGTTCTGGAAGACCTCTTTTATGCGTTCCATGCTAGTATGACTATAGACTTGTGTAGCAGATAAACTTGCATGACCTAGTAGCTCTTTTACAGAATTAATATCTGCTCCTTCATTGATTAAATGAGTTGCAAAACTATGCCTTAAAACATGTGGAGCTTTTTTAACTTTAGGTGAAACAAGATTGAAATATTCGTTTACAGTTCTATAAACAAATTTCTCAGATAACTGCTTTCCATCTTTTGATAAGAATAGAAGATCTAAGTCTAAATTTTTAAAACTCTCAGATTTTAATTCTTGATAGTAAATAATTGATTTCTTTAACTTAGGAAGAATAGGAATTATCCTTTCCTTATTCCTTTTTCCTATAATTTTCAGCGTAGATGATTCAAGGTTAACATTTGATGATTTTAGGGTAATAAGCTCAATCCTTCTTACACCAGTAAAATAAAAGAATAAAATTATTGTTTTTTTAAGAGTTCCGTTATAGTCTTTATTAAAATAATCATTGTCAAGTAAAGCATTAATCTCTTCTTTTGAGAATGGTACCTGAATCTTTTTTGATTGTTTAAGAGGTGAATGGGCAATCAAGGGTGAAGACTTAATAGTATCTGTTTTTATTAGAAATTTATAGAATGATTTTAAACTTGATACTTTTCTATTTATTGTACGATTAGATATGTTATCATTTACCATTTTTACAATCCAAGATCTAATTACTTTATAATCGATATTTTCAATTTTAGTTTTAGTATCAGATTGTATTAAGAAATCATTGAAATTATTCAAGTCAGTCTTGTAAGCGGTAGCTGTATGGATTGAGTAATTTTTTTCTACTCTGAGGTATTCAATAAACTTTTCAATAAGCATTACACATCTAAATTACGATGTATAGAGAAAATATTGAATTATTTAGAGGTTTTCTTGATCTTTAAGTCTTTGAATATGACGAGCTTTAAGAATTTTACTTCTATGCTCAACTGATGGCTTAACAAATTGCTTTCTTTCTCTAAGAGATCTCATAACACCCGTTTTATCAAACTTACGTTTGAATCTTTTTAGAGCTTTGTCAATGTTTTCGCCGTCTTTGATAGGTATAATTAACATATAAAATTAATTTCGCAGGCAAATATAACTAATTGTATTAAATAAGCTTATTAATTTTTACCATTTATTGCAGCAACATACTTAGCAAGTTCCTCTTTAACTTTTGGAAATAATATAAATAACCCTATCATATTTGGAAAAACTAGGGCAAGAATCATAGCATCAGAAAAAGCCCAAACAGATGACATATCTCCTGCTGCACCAATTACAATAAATACAAGGAATAATATTTTATAAGTAAGATCAGAGATTTTTCCTTTACCAAAAACGTACATCCAAGACTGCAGACCATAGTATGACCAAGATATCATAGTTGATAAAGCAAAAAGAACTACTGCAATTGCAAGAAAGGGTCCAGAGAAAGAAATATATTCAGCAAATGCAGCTGAAGTTAGACCAGCACCTTCAAGTTCTTGTCCTCTGACCATAACAGCAGATGAACCTTCTACAAGATTTCCATATGTAAATAAGCTGTTATCACCATTAAAGATAATTATTACTAAAGCAGTCATAGTACAAATAACAACAGTGTCTATAAATGGCTCAAGAAGTGCAACTAATCCTTCAGAAGCAGGATAGCTAGTAATTACAGCTGAGTGAGCAATTGATGCAGATCCAGCACCAGCCTCATTTGAAAAAGCACCTCTTCTAAAACCTTGCACCAGTACTCCAATAAAACCACCTACAGCGGCCGAAGGTGCAAAAGCTTGATTAACTATCATAGCAAATGCATCATCAACAAATGATAAGTTTGAAAAAATAATATATAAACATGCTATTACATACATACCTGCCATAAAAGGCACTATTTTTTCAGTAACTGAAGCAATTCTTTTAATACCTCCAATTATTATAATTCCAACAACAATCATCATTATAATTCCAACAATTGTTCTAGCAGATCCTCCACTAAGACCAAATAAACTAACCATTTGAAGTGCAGCTTGATTAGACTGAGCTGCATTTCCACCTCCAAATGATGCACCAATACAAAGTATAGCAAAAATTACTGCAAGTATTTTACCCAACTTAGCAAATCCACGCTCTTTTAGACCTTTTGAAAGATAGTACATTGGCCCACCATATACAGTGCCATCTGAACCAACATCTCTATATTTTACACCAAGTGTACATTCAACAAACTTAGATGACATACCAAGTAGTCCACACAAAATCATCCAAAAGGTAGCACCAGGACCTCCAATAGCAATTGCCATTGCAACTCCTGCAATATTTCCATTTCCAACAGTTCCTGATACAGCTGTAGCTAATGCTTGGAAATGACTTACCTCTCCACTATCTTTTCTTTTCTTGTCAAGTCCATCATATTTACCCATTACAGTTCTCAACGACAAGCCAAAACCTCTAATATTAATGAACCCAAAATATAAGGTAAAGAAGGCTGCACCTCCAACTAGCAAAAAAATGATCGTTGGAATACCTGTTCCAAAAAACTCATGAAGAATTAATCCCTCCCAAAAGTTTGAAATTGGTTGAAAAGCTTCATTTATTCTTTCATCAATCCCTAATTTTTCTTGTGTAACCATAATTTTTAATGTATTGTATTTCTGAATAATTTATTGCCAAATCAATTTGGACGAGTCCCAAATATAAAATAAATAGTATGAGATGAGAAAAATTATTATATAAATTCTATTATAACTTTTTTAAGAGTTATTTTTTTCACCTCTCCACTCAGATATTCCACCTAATAAGTTGAATAAATTTTCGTATCCAAATGTCTTCATTATTTGACATGCCTGAACACTTCTTACACCAGAATGACAATAAACGTAATAATTCAAAGATTTATCCATTCTTTCAATACCATCCATAAATGATTGAGGATTTCGAATATTTAAAAGTTTAGCATTAGGAATATGTGATTCTTCAAATTCTTCTTCTGATCTAACATCTAGCAGACATCCTTTATCATCACTTTTTAGCTTTTCAATAAGTTCCTCTGAGCTCAAATCGATCATAAGTTTTTATTTTAAAAATAAGTAAATACAATAGTATATTAAAAAAACTTAATGATTAGTTTTTTTAATTCAATTCTATTTATGTATTTTGGATACAAATAAATTATATATGAAATATTTTCAAAAATCTGATATATTCCTGATAGGTGCCGCATTTGTTTCTTTTGTTTTATCTGTATCATTATGGTTTTATGGATATAAAGACGAAGGTTTATTTGTTGGGCTCTGGGTTCCATCAATTCTTTCTTTTGGATGTTATTTTAAACAAATGCTGAATAAATAAGATGGGCGATACTTTCATTTTTATTATGGGACTAGTATGTACTGGTGCAGTTATTGCAGCTACATTTCTATCTATTAATGAGCTTAAGGATATTAATCAACCTCAGCTTGAAACAATAGATATGGCTGAAGGTGCAAAGAGACATTTAAAACTTATCTCAACTGCTATATTAATCATTATTGGGTTTGTTTCTGTAGGATTATTTTGTTTTTATTTTATATTTGCCTAAATGATTAAAATTAACACATACTGGTGGTGGACACATGAACGTTAGAATTCGTGAATAAAACTATTATATAATAGCTTGTCTCACGACAGGCTTTTTTTTTGCTATGAAAATAAAGATTAATACACATCACAAAAAAATTTTTGCAGACACAATTACTCCTGTAGAAGTATACCTTAAAATTAGAGATATATTCCCTAATAGCCTTCTTCTTGAAAACAGTGATTATATGCTAGCAAATAACAATTACTCATATATATGCTTTAACCAGATTGGTCATATTAAAATAAAAGACTATAAAGTTGAATGTAAATTCCCAGGAGGTGATTATGAGTCTAAAGAACTAAAAAAAGGTGAAAAAGTTTCGAGTATAATTCATAATTACATAGAAAAATTTGAGATTGACAACTCAAAATTTAAATTTCTAAACAATGGAATGTTTGGCTTTATGAGTCATGAATCAATTAAATACTTTGATAGTATAGAAATAGAAACCAAAAAAGATTTTGATATACCTGATGTTTATTATGGCCTATATCAAAATATTATAGCAATAAGTCAATTTAACCATGAAGCTCATCTTTTTTGTAATACAATTGAAAAATCCTCAAATATCGATACTATTGAAAGTATACTAAATAACAAAAGCTTTTCGGTATTTGATTTTAAAAAAATTGGTAAATCTGAGTCTGAAATTACTGATGAGGAATATATCGAGTATGTAAATAAGGCAAAAGACCATTGTAAAAGAGGTGACGTCTTCCAACTTGTTCTATCAAGAAGGTATACTCAAAAATTTAAGGGTGATGAATTCAATGTATACAGAGCATTAAGATCTATAAATCCTTCTCCATATTTATTCTTTTTTGATTATGGTGATTATAAGATTTTTGGAAGCTCGCCTGAGGCCCAAATAGTAATTAATAATAGAAAGGCAGAAATTCATCCCATTGCAGGAACATTCAAAAGGACTGGAGATGATGAAAAAGATCAAATCACTGCAAAGGAGTTAGCAAAAGATCCAAAAGAAAATTCAGAACACATAATGCTTGTAGATTTAGCTAGAAATGACCTTAGCAGAAGTGGAAATAATGTTAAAGTTGAAAAAAATAGAGAGATTCAGTTTTATTCTCATGTAATCCACTTAGTTTCAAAAGTAACAGCAGATTTGAAAAAAGATATAAAGTCTTATCAAGTTGTGGAAGACACTTTTCCAGCTGGAACACTGTCTGGTGCTCCAAAACATAAAGCATTAGAACTAATTGAAAAATATGAAAAGGTTAATAGAAACTTCTATGGAGGAGCTATTGGATTTATTGATTTTGATGGAAACTTTAATCATGCAATTATTATTAGATCATTCTTTAGTAAAAACAATATTCTAAATTATCAAGCTGGTGCGGGAATAGTTATTGATTCAGATCCAGAAAAAGAATTAGAAGAAGTGCAAAATAAATTAGGAGCGTTAGATAAAGCTTTAGTTGAAGCTGAGTTGATAAAATGAAAAAAATATTTTTAATAGATAATTATGATTCATTCACATATAATCTTCTGTTTTATTTGGAGGAGTTAGGTTGTGATGTCAAAGTAAAAAGAAATGATTTATTCGAGATTGAGGATATAAAAGATTTTGATGCAATCTTAATTTCACCTGGACCTGGAATACCATCAGAATCTGGCAAAACTTTAGAAGTGTTAAAGTATTATTCTGAAAGCAAAAATATTTTAGGTGTTTGTCTTGGACAACAAGCAATTGCAGAGGCATTTGGAGGAAAACTTAGAAATTTAGAGAGAGTTTATCATGGAGTGGCAACTAAAATCAATGTAGTAGAAGATGATATAATTTTTGATGGAATTAAGGGTAAGATTAAAGTTGGAAGATATCACTCTTGGATTGTAGACAAACCAATTCCTGAAAATTTAATTGTAACATCTCTAGATAAAAATGGCGAAATAATGTCATTAAAACATAAAAAATATAATGTAAGAGGTGTTCAATTTCATCCTGAATCTGTTTTAACACCAAAGGGCAAAAAGATGATAAAAAATTGGGTAAAAAGTATATGAAAGAAATTTTAAATAGACTGACAAATTATGAGACCTTAACTGAAAAGGAAGCTAGTGATATTATTATTCAAATTTCAGAGGGTAAACTAAATACAAGTGAAATATCTTCATTTCTAACAATCTTTATGATTAGAAATATAACTATTGAAGAATTAAGTGGATTTAGAAAAGCTCTAATTGACTTATCATTAAAAATTGACCTTGATGAATTTGACACTATAGACCTATGTGGGACTGGAGGAGATGAAAAAGACACATTCAATATATCAACTTTAGCATCGTTTGTTACTGCTGGAAGTGGAGTAAAAGTAGCAAAACATGGAAATTATGGTGTTTCATCTAGTTGTGGATCCAGTAATGTACTGGAACATTTAGGTATAAATTTTACGAATGATTATGATAAAATTAAAAATGCTGTTGATAAAGCAAACATTTGTTTTCTTCATGCTCCATTATTTCACCCTGCAATGAAAAATGTAGCTCCAGTTAGAAAAGAACTTAGATTAAAAACATTTTTTAATATGCTAGGCCCAATGGTTAATCCATCTATGCCAAAAAAACAGATGGTTGGTGTATACAATTTAGAACTTGCAAGAATTTATAACTACCTCTACCAGAATACTAATATTGAATATAATATAATTCACGCTTTAGACGGATATGATGAGATTTCTTTAACAGGAAATACTAAAGTCTATTCTAGATCCAATGAATTTATATTAGAATCTGAGGATTTTAATCTAGACAATATAGATGCAGATTTAATTAAAGGAGGAAAGGATGTCGAATCATCATCAAAGATTTTTATGAATGTTCTTAATGGAAGTGGATCCAATGAACAAGAAAATGTTGTTTGCGCAAATGCTTCAATGGCTATTTCACTCTCAAAAAATGTTTCAATTATTGAGGCTTTTGAAATTGCTAAGGAATCAATTAAAAGTAAAAGTGCATTAAGATGCTTTGAGAAACTTATTGAATTAATGAAATGAAAATTTTAGATAAGATTGTTGCTGATAAAAAAAATGAGATAGATAATTTATCTTCAAAAATACCAATATCTGTTTTGGAAGACAATATTCTTTTTTCTCGAAAATGTATTTCTCTAAAAGAGTCTATATTAAAAAGTTCTAGTGGAATAATATGTGAATTTAAAAGAAGATCTCCCTCCAATGATAATATAAATTACAATTCAACTATTTCAGAAGTTGTTAAAGGATATCAAGAGGCTGGAGCTGCTGGGGTATCAATCCTTACAAATAAGAAATATTTTGATGGAGATATTGAAGATATCATCGAAATAAGAAATTTTGCAGAGATTCCAATTTTACGAAAAGAATTTATAATTAGCGAATATCAAATATTTGAAGCTAAATCAATTGGGGCTGATGCAATTTTATTAATTGCATCAATTCTTACTTCAGAAGATATTTTAAATTTTAGTTCCTTAGCCAAGAGCCTTGGTCTTGAAGTATTAGTTGAGGTACACTCGCATGATGAATTGAAAAAAATATCAGGAAATGATATTGATATAATTGGGGTTAATAATAGAAATCTTAACACCTTAGAGATCGATTTAAATAACAGTATTGAAATATATAAAGAGATTCCTGATGAATTTCTTAAGATATCTGAAAGTGGTATTAGTAAGGTTGAATCAATTTTAAGACTTAGAGAAGTTGGCTACCAAGGATTTTTAATTGGCGAGAATTTTATGAAAAAAAGTGATCCAATGGAGGAGGCATATAATTTTATAAAAGAGGTTGAAAATGAAATTTAAAGTTTGTGGATTATTTAATGATAAAAATATTCAGCAAGTAGCTGAATTAAATCCTGATTACATCGGTCATATTTTTTGGGAAAAATCTGTAAGGTATGTAAAGACTAAAACTCCAAAACTTAAATCTGAAATAAAAAAAACTGGTGTTTTTTTCAACTCAAATTTTGATGTTGTAATTGACAAAGTATCAGAACATGATTTAGCTTGTGTTCAATTACATGGAGAAGAGTCACCAGAATTTTGTAAAAAAATATTAGATAGTGGGATTCAAGTTATTAAGTCATTTAGAATTGATGACGAGTTTGATTTTGGTATTTTAAAAAATTATGAAAACTATTGTGACATGTTTTTATTTGATTCAAAATCAGAACTCCCTGGAGGAACTGGTAAGTCATTTAACTGGAAGAATTTAAAAAATTATAATTTAAAAAAGGATTTTTTTATTAGTGGTGGCATAGGGCTTCACTCTATTGATGCCCTATTTGATCTTTTAAAAATGGATCTTCCTGTCTATGGAATAGATGTAAATAGTAAATTTGAGGACGACAACTATTTAAAAAAAATTGATGAATTAAAAACTTTTATAGAAACAATTAAAAATGAAGTATACAGTTGACAAAAAAGGGTTTTATGGAAACTATGGAGGAGCTTTTGTACCTGAAATGTTATTTCCAAACCTTGACGAATTAGAAAAAAACTATAACAAGATTATAAATGATTCTGATTTTCAGAAAGATTATAATAATCTTTTAAAGGACTATGTAGGAAGACCAACTCCATTATATTTTGCAGAAAGAATGTCAGAGAAATATAAATGTAAAATATACTTTAAAAGAGAGGACTTGTGCCATACAGGAGCTCATAAAATAAATAATACTGTTGGTCAAATTTTACTAGCTAAAAGATTAGGAAAGAAAAGAATTATTGCTGAAACAGGTGCTGGTCAACATGGAGTTGCCACCGCAACTGTTTGTGCATTAGCAGGAATTGAATGTGTAATATATATGGGAGCTATTGATATAAAAAGACAAGCTCCTAATGTTGCTAGAATGAAAATGCTGGGAGCAAGTGTAGTTGCAGCTGAATCTGGGAGCAAAACTCTTAAGGATGCTACAAATGAGGCTATTAGAGATTGGATTAATAATCCTATTACAACTCACTACATAATCGGATCAGTTGTTGGTCCTCATCCATATCCTGATATGGTTGCCAAATTTCAATCAATCGTTTCTGAAGAGATAAAGTCTCAGTTAATTGAAAAAGAAGGAACTGATAGCCCGGATTATTTAATAGCTAATATTGGAGGAGGAAGTAATGCAGCTGGATTATATTATCATTATTTAGAAAACGGGAAAGTAAAAATTATTTCAGTTGAAGCAGCTGGTGAAGGTGTTGAGTCTGGTAAAAGTGCTGCTACATCAGTTCTTGGTAAAACTGGAATTATACATGGAAGTAAAACTCTTTTAATGCAAACCAAGGATGGGCAAATAGTTGAGCCTTACTCCATATCAGCTGGCTTAGATTATCCTGGTGTTGGTCCACTTCATGCACATTTATTAGAAAGCAAAAGAGCAGAGTTTATGTCAATAACAGATAGTGATGCTATGCTAGCAGGATTAGAAGTCTCTAAACTAGAAGGGATTATTCCTGCAATAGAAACTGCTCATGCATTTGCTGTATTTAAGTATTTAGATTTTAAACCAAATGATATAATTGTTCTTAATTTCTCTGGAAGAGGAGATAAAGACTTAAATACTTACATTGATTATTTTAAATTATAATGAATAGAATTGACAAAAAATTAAAAGAAGAAGGCAAACTGTTATCAATATATTTTACAGCAGGATATCCAAGTTTAGATGATACAGTTGATATTATTTTTAAGCTTCAGGAATCTGGTGTTGATATGATAGAGATAGGACTACCTTTTAGTGATCCACTTGCTGATGGTCCCACAATTCAAGATAGCTCTACAAAGGCAATTAAAAATGGAATGAACACTAATGTCCTATTTGATCAACTAAAAGGAATTAGAGATAAAGTTTCAATTCCTCTAATAATAATGGGATATTTTAACCCTATCCTTCAGTATGGTGTAGAAGACTTTTGCAAAAAATGTAATGAAATTGGAATTGATGGATTAATCATTCCTGACTTACCAATAGATTATTATGAAGCAAACTATAAATCAATATTTGAAGAAAATCATCTTTATAATATGTTTTTAATAGCTCCACAGACTTCAGATGAAAGAATAAGAAAGATTGACTCTATATCTAATGGTTTTATCTATATGGTAAGCTCTTCTAGTATAACTGGATCAAAAAATTCCTTTAGCGCTGAGCAAATAAATTATTTTGAAAGAATT
Organism: uncultured Bacteroidota bacterium; assembly: GCA_902594745.1. Classification (GTDB taxonomy): domain Bacteria; phylum Bacteroidota; class Bacteroidia; order Flavobacteriales; family Flavobacteriaceae; genus Marisimplicoccus. The sequence continues at coordinate 134,697 of CACJNF010000002.1, read as the reverse complement.
GAAAAAATGAATCTAAAAACTCCTAGAATAATTGGTTTTGGAGTTGGAAATAATCACACATTTAATACTGTCGTAAAATATTCCAAGGGAGCAATAATTGGATCTGCATTTATAAAGAATCTACATGAGCATGGAATTGATTCAATTGCTTCATACATAGGTTCAATCAGATAAAATGAGAACTAACGAAAAATCCAATTTCTTATACATCAAAAATATCTTTGAATCAATTTCTAATGAATATGATTTTATGAATGATTTGATGACTTTTAAAAATCATTCTAAATGGAAAGAAGAAATAGTTGAAATTGCAATAGATTCATCTCCAAAAAAAATTCTTGATATTGCAACAGGTACAGGGGACATTGCTATAAAGCTTAGTAAAATAAAAGGGTCAATTATTGAGGCAGTTGATGTATCAGACAATATGCTTAAAATTGCTCATAACAAAATTGACAAGCTAAATATTAATAATATTAATCTAAAAACATGCGAAGCCGAGAATCTAGTTTTTGATGATAACCAATTTGATATCATATCTATAGGATATGGAGTTAGAAACTTTACTAATCTTAAAAAGGGGTTAAGTGAAAGTTACAGAGTTTTAAAAAATAATGGAAAACTTATTATCCTTGAAACTTCGATTCCAGAAAATCCAATAATTAAAATACTATATAAACTAATAACCACTATATATATTCCTATAATTGCTTTTATCTTCTCTAGAAAAACAAAAGCATATCTTTATTTATTAAATTCTACAAAAAAATTTCCTCCAAGAAAAAAGTTTCTTGAAAAACTAAAAAAAACAGGTTTCAAAAAAATTGAAACAAGAAAAAAACTTTATGGTGCATCTACTATTTATATAGCGTCAAAATAATTTATTTCCAAACTCTTTTTAAAAAATTAATAAAATTTTTATTCATCACTTTTTCCACATCACTTTCTGAAAATCCTATTTTTTTTAACATTAAAGGAATTTTTTGTAAATCAGCAATTGTATCAATATCAGTTGGGGTTTGCTCTATACCAAATGCACCATCTAGATCTGTGCCAATTCCTACATGGTTTGAATTACCAGACAATTGACAGATATGGTCTATATTTTCAATCATTTGGTTTAGTGTCACCCCCATAGTCTCTGGAGTAGATTTACCTCTTATCCAATTTGGTACCATCATCCATGCATCAAGAGGAACTCCTATTACTCCATCTCTTCTTATAATTTCTTTAATCTGATCATCTGAGAATTGTCTATTATGGTTTACAAATTTTCTACAATTGTTATGACTTGCCCATAAATTTCCATTATATATTTCTATGGTTTCCCAAAAACTAGTATCACTTAAATGAGTTACATCAAGTATTAAATTTAGCTCTTCAATTTTTTTAACCAACTCTTTACCTTTTTGCCCAATACTTCCATTTGAATCAGTTCCATGTGCATAAACACCTGGACCATAATGTGCTGGACCAATTGCCCTTAGGCCTAACATATATGACTTTTCTAGATAATCAATATTAACAATTGAATCTGCACCTTCAAGACTCAAAATATATCCAATTGGTTTCTTTTTTGTTTCTTTTTGCCAATTTTCTATTTGATTATCTAAAGTATTTAAATCATAGATTTGATACATTTCACCATTTTTCTCCATCTCTTTATACCAAATCAGCTGACCTTGTGTTTGAGCCCATGCCTGCTCCATTGAACTCCAACCATGAGGATTGATTTTATTTTTTACACCTGCAATTTGTGTAGCTACACATATTCCAATATTTCCTTTACGCATTGCATCTAAAGAAACGGTATTGTTTCCCCTATCAGGTTTATCTACCATTCCCTTCTCGCTCTCTCTTATTTGGTAAACACTTTTGGTTAAGTCTCTGTTCCATTCTAGAGCATTCATAGCTAAATCAAGATGTGCATCAAAAATAAACATAGATTAAATTTATATCATATTATCTCTAGCTGAGACTTTCCATTCGCCTATAACTTCACCTTCATCTACAGTTAGAACCTTACTAAATTTTGGAACAGTTGGACAGATATGAGAAGGTATACAGTAACAAATCATACCAACAGGATATTTATCTGATTCATTACACTTTACAACTAAATGTTCCTCACTATGACCTATCTGTTCAGTATTTTTTAAATTAAGAAAACTCAATCTTGGAAAGTCCATTTCAGATGCAACAGATTTATGCCCAAGATTAATACATATCAAATCCTTAGATGGTTTACTTATTATACTTCCAATTAAAACAGCAGAATGAATAAATTTTAAATCTTCAAATGCAGTTCCATATCGATCATCCCATAGCAACGAGGTGCCAGGGCTTCCTTCAACATTCTCTCTTTTTGCATGAATAGGAAAGGTAGGAGTACCTCCTGCAACAATTTTATCAACTAGAATTCCTTTTTTTTCTATATTTTTTTTTAGATTCAAAACATGGCTAAAAGCGTTATCACAAACTTGCTTACGTTTAGAATAATCAGATTCTCTTATATGACCGTCATATACATGAAGACCTTTTGCATTTAAATTTGAAGCTGAAGCAATTTTTTGAAAGATACTACAAGCTTCATTATTTGGTTCTACCCCTGTTCTGTTCATTCCATTATTAATATCAAGCCATATAGATACAGATATTTTTTCCTCTATAGCTCTATTATTTATTTCATTCAATGAATATTCGTTATCGACAATTGTGGAAAAAATTGATTCAGGGTATATCTTAATTAGACTAATAAATCTAGATATGTTTTTTCCAGTAGGTTGGATTGCGAGGAGTATATCTTTGGCCCCAGATTTGGCAAGAAGTTCAGCTTCAGTAATAGTCGCACATTTGAATTTATTAATACCATTATCAATTTGCATTTTTATTATTTCAGACATTTTATGCGTTTTGATATGAGGTCTAAGAGATTCAGTTCCTCCAGCAATTTCAATCATTAATTTAATATTATGAAGGATTCTTTTTGGAAAAACAACTAAGCTTGGTGTAATTATTTCATCAGTATTTTCAAGTTTAAACCAATCTTCTTTCATTATTATGATTTAGTGTAATTCGAACATTGCTTCAATTTCAACAGGTATACCCCCCGGGAGAACCATACCTACAGCACTCCTAACACCTATTCCATTATCTTCTCCAAAGATATCAGCCATTAATTCACTAAATCCATTTATAACAAAGGGGTGGTCTTCAAAATTTTTATCACTATTTACCATACCAAGTACTTTGACTACTCTTTTGATTTTATCTAAATCTCCATAATGTGTTTGAATAGTTGACAACATTGTTAATCCAACTTGCCTTGCAGCTACTTTCCCTTCCTCTTTTGTCATATTGTCTCCAAGTCTACCTTTTATAAGATTCCCATCCATTTTAACAGGACCTTGGCCTGAAACATATAAAAATTTTCCAACGACTAAAACAGGTTTATATACACCAGCAGGTTTTGGAGCTGGTGGAAAATTAATTTTCAATTCTTTTACTTTTTCTGATGGTAAGTTTTTCATTTTTTATATAAATATATTTAATATTAGCACACCAATTAATCCAGTTATTCCAACGATAGTCTCCATCACAGTCCATGTTGATAAGGTCTCTTTTACAGTTAGGTTAAAATACTCTTTAAACATCCAGAATCCAGCATCATTAACATGAGACAGCATCAAGCTTCCAGAACCAATAGCTAAAACCATTAATTCAGGACTTACATCAGAGTTTGAAATTAGTGGAAGTACAATTCCAGCAGCTGTTAAGCCTGCAACTGTTGCTGATCCAACACAAACTCTAATAACTGTTGCTATTAGCCAGGCAAGTATTAAGGGTGATATTTGTGAACCATCTAATAATGATCCTATATAATCACTTACTCCACTATCAATTAAAATTTGTTTTAAAGCCCCTGCTCCAGATATAATTAGTAAGATCATAGTAATGCTTGAAACTGAGGATGAAATAGATCCCATTAATTCTTTCATCTTTTTTTTGCGAGATAATCCTAGCGTATAAATAGCTACTAATACAGAAATTAACATTGCAATCACTGGATTTCCAATAAATTCAATTATCTCTTTTAGCATAGAATCTCCTTTATAGACAATTGTAAAAACTGAAGAAAAGATAATTAGTATAACAGGAAGTAGAGCAGTAAATATACTTGCTCCCATAGCTGGCATTTCCTCATCTTTTAATATAACAGGGTTATAAAATTCCTTTAAAGGTGTAGCATTTATATTTTTAATCGTTCTAGAAAATAAAGGTCCTGCAATTATTATTGATGGAATTGCAACAATAATACCATACAGTAAGGTCTTACCAATATCTGCATTAAACATAGTTGAAATAGCAGTAGGAGCAGGATGAGGAGGAAGAAATCCATGAGTCACAGATAAAGATGCAAGCATAGGTAACCCAACATATATTAATGGTAAGCCTGAAGAAGCTGCAACAGTAAAAACTAGAGGAATTAAAATCACAAACCCTACAGAATAAAACATAGGAACACCAACTATAAAACCAGCAACTACAACTGCCCACTGGATATATTTAATTCCAAAGCTAGCGATCAACTTTGATGTAATTCTTTGAGCCGCTCCACTATCAGCAACTAGTTTTCCAAGCATAGCTCCAAAACCTAGAATCAAAACTAAAAAACCTAATGTGTCTCCAATTCCTTTTTGAATTGATTCTACAATACTCTGCAACTGCATTCCTTGAAATAAACCAACAAAAATGCAAACAGTTATAAATGAAATAAAAGCATCAAGCTTAAATCTTGCTATTAAAACAAATAACAATAATATTCCAGAAATAACAATTAGTAATGGCATTTTATATCGGTATTTTATAATTAAGTTGGATTAGTTCTAAATACATATGCAAAGAGTAAAGCGAAAACTACATAGAATACTGTCAAGAAAATAATGATCTCTATATGAGCATCAATTTCTGAGATTATTTTGATTAAAGCTAATCCTCCAATTGTAAAATGCGTAAAATTTCCAATAGCTATTGGTTTATTATAAATACCTCCAACTAGAGTCCCTTTAGCCATCCAATTCAACATTGCAAATCCAAAATAAATTGCACCTAATAATTGGAGTGACAAAGTTGATATTGGGTTTGATGTTAAGCTAAGACTTGAGACAATTTCATCAGGTATGAATGTAAGTAAAATTCCTAGAATACCTAAAAAAATTGAACTAGAAATCATTATAGGTTTTGTTTTCATTTAAATAATTTAATTGTTTTTAAAGTTTCTTGAACATTTCTCTTTAATAAATCATAATTTTTAGTTTCTAAAATATCATTAGAAATAAGTTTAGAGCCAATACCTACACATGTAACTCCAGAGTCAAACCATGATTTTAAATTATCATATTCCAATGATACTCCTCCGGTTGGCATAACTGATGTCCATGGTTGAGGTCCCTTTATACTCTTAACAAATTTTGGTCCTAACACATCACCTGGAAATAATTTTATTAATTCACATCCAAATTCCTCTGCTTTTGCTATTTCAGTTAATGAGCTACAGCCAGCTGACCACAATAACTTTCTTCTATTGCACATACGAGCAATGTCTTCTCTAAAGACAGGAGTTACAACAAAATTTGCTCCCGCTAACATATATTGTGAAGCTGCCTTTGCATCTGTAACAGACCCTACACCTAATATCATTCCAGGTAATTCATTAATTGAATACTTAATTACCTCTGTAAAAACCTCTAGTGCAAAATCTCCTCTGTTTGTGAACTCCATTAGTCTTGCCCCTCCATCATAGCAGGCCTTGATTACATCTCTCGAAACCGTAACATCATTATGATAAAAAAGAGGAATCATTCTAGATTCTTCTATCTGATTAATTACTTCTACTCTAGAATATTGTGCCATAATTTTATCTATTTACTCGCCCTGAGCTATCACCATTCATTAGTTTGTTAACTTCATCTACTGAGACAAGATTAAAATCTCCTTTAATAGTGTGTTTAAGAGAAGAGGCGGCTACGGCAAAGTCAAGAGAAGCTTGATCATCCTTAGGGTTATTTAAAATTCCATAAATCAATCCACCCATGAAAGAATCTCCAGCTCCAACTCGATCAACAATATGTGTTATTTGATATTCCTTACTCTTGTACATTTTTTTACCATCATAAAGTATTCCAGCCCATGAATTATGAGATGCAGAAATAGACCCTCTTAATGTAATTGCTATTTTCTCTGCCTTTGGAAATTTTTGCATCATTTCTTTACAAACTGATAAATAAGCATCTCCATTTATATCATGACCCTGAGTCCTAACATTTAATCCCTTTGGTTTTATTCCAAAATGCATTTCAGCATCTTCCTCATTACATAGAATTATATCACAGTATGATGTAAGTTCTGTCATAATTTCCTGATGATTTCCTTCATATTTCCATAGCTTAGATCTGTAATTAAGATCTGTTGATATTTTGATCCCAAGGTCATTAGCAATTTTTAAACCTTCAAGACAAACATTTGCTGCACTTTTAGATATTGCTGGAGTAATTCCCGTCCAATGAAACCATGAGACATTTTTAAATACTTTATTCCAATCAATCATTCCAGTTTTAATCTCAGCCATAGCGGAATTTTCCCTATCGTATATTACTTTACTACCTCTGCTAACTGCTCCTGTCTCAAGAAAATAGATACCTAGACGATCACCACCATATATTATATGAGATGTTCCGACACCTCTTCTTTTAAGATCCATTAAAGCAGAATTTCCAATATCATTTTTAGGTATTCTTGAGACAAATTCAACAGGTACTCCATAATTTGCCAGTGAAACAGCAACATTAGCTTCTCCTCCTCCATAGAATACATCAAAGCTATTTGTTTGAGAAATACGTAATGAGTTTGGCGATGAGAGCCTCAACATAATTTCTCCAAATGTCACTACTTTTCTCATCAGCTAGTTTTATTATTTAGCTTTAATATAATCATAATAATGTTATTGTTTTATATAAGAAATTGAACTAATTAAGTTTTATTTTGTGAGATCCAAAATAGTTTCTTTGAGCTTGTATTAGTTTAGTACTTAGAGAAGGGCTTGATATTTGATTAAAATAATTTAATGCTTCATTAAAACATGGTAGCGATATATCATTTGTTAATGACGTATTTAAAATATTAATTAATCCAGATTTAAGCTCATTAAGATTATTAAATATGTTTTTATCATCCAGAATATTGTCAACTAAATAATCATTGAGTAATGCATTGATAAGGTTTGATTTAATTATGCTTCCATTTGACCATACATTTAATGCATTTGAAATACTGATATTCCATCCATAACTTTGATTTGCAGAATCCATTAATAAAAAAGCTTGAAAATAATTTATTAATCTACAAAACTTATATGCATTAGCTAAAGATTCAAAGTCTATATCATATTCTTTTTTATCTTCAATTATCAATTTATTAGCCTTTGATCTTGTGTTGTTATTATTAGATATAAACCTTGAGTCGATTGCTGCATTTAGCATACTAACTGAGCATCCAAGATCAATTGCATGTTTTAACATCCATCTTCCAGTACCATTATCATCAGCCTTATCATCAATTCTATCTAACAGATAACTATCATCTATCTTTTCAGTAAGTTTTAATAAAGATATTTCTAACAGGTAACTGTTTAAATCTATATCATTCCATTTTTTAAAAATTTTTGTAACATCGTCATACGTATATTTTTTAGAGTTTATCATTAGATAATAAATAGAAGATATAAGCTGCATCTCAACATATTCTATACCATTATGAATCATTTTAACAAAATGGCCTTGATTTGAATCTCCAAAGAATTCAAAGCTTTTTGAACCATTAATTGTTTTAGATGTTATTTGAGAAAAGATATTTTTGACTTGATCAAAAGCATTAGAGTCTCCTCCAATCATTATTGAAGGCCCCTCAAGAACTCCTTTAACTCCTCCTGAAACTCCCATACCTAGATATAAAAAGTTTTTTGATTTAATAGTTTGATGATTCTTAAAGCTAACATTCGGATTTGTATTACCTCCATCTATCAAAATATCATTAGAATCAAGATATTGTATTAAAAGAGAAATAACTTCATCTAGTGCAGGTCCTGAAGGAACAAGAACTAAAACTTTTCTTGGTTTGGAAATTGAGCTTATAAATTTATTAATATCATCAAAAACTAAAGATGACTCTAACTCTGGATAATCACTTTTTAAATTATCTAAGGAATTATGACTTTTATCATATAGTGAAACTATAATACCTTTTGATGACATATTTCTTGCCATACTAGTTCCTATTCTTCCTATTCCAATTATTCCAAAATCACTCATTTACAATGCAGATTTAATTCTTTCAACGATCTTGTCAGGGGTTTCAATGATATCTATAAATGTACAATAATCAGGATATTCAATCATATCAAATTGAGATTTAAGCAATGTTGACTTAAAATAATGATCATCTCTATTATTAATCCTTTTTTCTATAAGATCAAAAGCTCCTTTTAAACAAAACCAATCTATCTTAGCTACTATACCTTTAACTAGTCTTTTTCTGTATATCTCTTTTAGAGCAGAACATGCAATAACAACATTTTTATTTCTTAATTTTTTAAGCTCTTTATTAATTTGATCAAGCCATACCTCTCTATCATCATCATTTAATGGAATATTATTTTTCATTTTTTTTATATTTTCATTTGAATGAAAATCATCTCCTTCTATGAATTCAAATTGTAAATCTTTTGATAATTGATTTCCTATTAGAGACTTTCCACAACCACTAACACCAAATAAAATTATAACGTTATACATTTTATTAAATCTGATATAAATTAAAGTCAGAAAGACTGGAGTCTATTTGGTTATTAAAATCAAATAACAAGAAGAAACCTCCACCCCCTGATCCACATAGTTTCATATAATATGAATCACTTTTAAGTCCATTTTCCCAGATATTTGTTAATTGATTTGGAATCATTTCCTTAAAATTATTAAGTGTGTTTTCTGATAATTGTTTTAAAGAGTCTTTGAATAATTCTGAGCCATTAAGAAGGTATTCAATACACTCATTGGTATTAATAATGTATTTATTGTCAAAGAAGTATCTAAATTCAGTTTCATTCATTTTATTTTGAAATACCTCAATCATTTTTTTTGTTGAAGAGATTATTTTACTATCCATTATATAAATCGTAAAGTTTTTATAATGAAGTTTATCTATCAATTTAATTTGCTTATTGGAATAAAATATTGGACTATTAAATAGTGAGACAGATGGGTCAAGACCAGAGGACTTTCCATGAAATTTTGATTCAATAATTGACAATAGATTTTTTATCTCTTCCACATTTAAATTAACACTATCTTTTTTTTGATATGAATCAAAAACTGATGCAATAAGAGCACCACTGCTTCCTAAACCTGAAGCAATAGGTATACTACTAACAAAGTGTAATCCCTTATCTATGTCATTTTTAAAGAAATTAAAATCAATTTTATCCTTAATGTCTAAATCAATCATAAATTCATATAGCTGGAGAATATTAGAATTTGAAATCTTTTCTTCATTATTTAAAAAATCTGATTTATTTAAATAACCATAGAATTTTTCAAAAGGAATGGATAATGCATTAGAGTTCGATAAAACTCCATATTCGCCAAATAGTAGAACTTTTGAATAAAATTTTTTATTATCCATTATCTGATTTTTGTAGCACCATTTCCTAGATAATCATGAATACAAGATTTTGACTTGCATAACATAAGAAGTTCATTATCTATAAATTTTGTTATTATTTCGGTCTCAGATTTAGGGTATAATAAATGGACATTGGAACCTGCATCTAATGTAAAGCTTAAATGAAGTTTAGTCTCTTTCCTGAATTCTAATACTTTATAAATTGCCTCTAAAGTATTTGGCTTCATAAGTATATAGTATGGATCAGATGACAACATTAATGAGTGAATCATCAACGCTTCTGATTCAGTAATAGTGATGAAGTCATCTAACTCACCTGATTTTAAAATATCTTTTAGTCTTTTAGTATTATTTTTTGCAATTTCAAATCTTTTATTAGAAAACGGGTTCTTATTCATTAACTCATGTCCTAAAGAACTTGAAATCACTTTCTGACCAGGATCAATTATTAATATAGTATTATTATAATCAAGAAATATTTTATCAACTTCATGTGAAATATTCACAGCATATAAATCTGAACTTTCTTTAAAAGCATCTGTTTCCCCCCAAAGTGTTACTGGACCTTCAATACTTCTAGATGCACTTCCTGATCCAAGTCTAGATATAAATGATTTCTTTTTAAGATTAAAATTATTGTCATTATTTGTAATCTGAGATTCAATATCTACTAAACATGATGCCAAAGCTGACATAGAAGATGCAGAAGATGCAATTCCACTACTGTGTGGAAAATTATTTTTTGATTTTATGTATAAATCATGATTTTTTAGAAATACAAAATACTTGTCAATACTTCTAATAAAAGTATTTACTTTTTTTTCAAAATCTTGATTTTCCTTTCCATCAAATGTGAAATGTATTTCATTTTTAGTATTTATTTTTGGCTTAAATTCAACTACAGTATTTGTATAGCACTTAGATAAAGTAAAGCTAATAGATGGATTTTGAGGTATTTGATTTTGTTTTTTACCCCAATACTTAACAAGAGCAATATTACTTGGAGAATTCCACTCAACTATTCCACTAGACTCAAAACTGTCAGAACAAATAAAATCCTGCTCAACCATTTAAATATTGTTAAAAATCCTTTAAATATAAGAAAGATAAACTCCAGGATGAATATTATTTGTTTAATTTGGATTTCCAAAAAGTAAATTAATTTGAAAAAATCAGCTTTTAAATTCAGTTCTTTTCAAGAACCTACCCTATCACCATTTGAAAAGCTATTTAATATTTTTAAAGAGCTAATAATCCACACATCTGGTGATTTTGATGAAGCTATTGAATGGCTTAGAGAACTTGACAAAGAATATAAATTGACTGATGAAAACTATACAATTGATGATTTTGTTAATGATCTTCTAAAAAAAGGATATATAAGGAAAGAGATTTCAGCTAATGGAGATAGTATAAAGATTAGCTCTAAAACAGAGAGACTTCTAAGAAAGCATGTTCTTAAACACTTATTTGGAAACCTTAAAAAAACAAAAAAAGGTAATCATAAGACGAAATACTTATCTTCTGGAAGTGATGAAAATCTAAATATTAAAGATTTCGAATTTGGTGACCCACTTGATAGAATTTTGTTAACTGAAAGTCTAAAAAATGCTATAATATCTTCAGGAGAAAATGATTTAAGTCTAAAGAAGGATGACTTAGTTGTTTGGAATTCAAATCATAATTCACAGATGAGTACTGTACTTATGATTGATATAAGTCACAGCATGATCCTTTATGGTGAAGATAGGATCACACCAGCAAAAAAGGTTGCTATGGCATTGGTTGAATATATTAAAACCAAATTTCCAAAAGATACTATTGATATTTTATCATTTGGAGATGAGGCTAGACCAATAAGTATCAAAGATCTCCCATATCTAAAGGTAGGTCCTTATCACACTAACACAGTTGCTGGTCTTGATCTAGCTTTTGATATTCTTAGAAAGAGAAAAAATAATAATAAACAGATATTTATGATAACCGACGGAAAACCAAGCTGTATGTTCACTAAAGATGGCTTTTACAAGAATAGTGCTGGACTTGATAACTTTATCTTGGATCAATGCTATAATAGGGCTAGACAAGCAAAAAAGAATAATATTCCAATAACTACTTTTATGATCGCTAGTGATCCATATCTTCAGACATTTGTAAAAAAATTCTCTGAAGTAAATAACGGTAAAGCATTTTACACAGGTCTTGATGGATTGAGTGAAATGATTTTTGAAGATTATGATAAAAATAGAAGACAAAAATTGAGATAATGAAAAAACCTAAATACAAAACAATAGGAGAATTAAAAAAGAGTGGTTACCATTCAAAAACTTTGAATCAAGAAATAACTGATAATCTTAGGTCAAATTTGCTAAATGGAAAAAATATTTTTTCCGAATTAATTGGGTATGAGGAAACAGTTATACCAAGTGTAGAAAGGGCATTTTTATCTAATCATAGTATCAATCTTCTTGGTCTAAGAGGTCAAGCAAAAACAAAACTTGCTAGAACTTGTATAGAACTATTAGACGAGTGGATTCCTATTGTTAAAGATTCTGATACAAATGATGATCCTTTGAATCCAATCTTCAAAAGTTCTTTAGAAAAAATTAAATCAGATGGAGATAATACAGAGATTGACTGGATTCATAAGAGTGAAAGGTTTTACGAAAAACTTGCGACGCCTGACGTAACTGTTTCTGACCTAATAGGTGATATAGATCCCATAAAAGCTACTAATCTCAAGTTATCCTATTCTGATGAAGAGGTAATTCATTTTGGTTTAATACCTAGAGCTCACAGATGTATTTTTGTTTTAAATGAGCTACCGGATCTTCAACCTAGAATTCAAGTATCTTTATTCTCCATCCTTGAAGAAAAAGAAATTCAAATAAGAGGATTCAAGGTTAGGCTTCCCCTTGATATTCAATTTATTTTTACCTCTAACCCAGAGGATTATACAAACAGAGGAAGTATAGTTACACCATTAAAAGATAGAATTGGTTCTCAGATTTTAACTCATTATCCTGAGTCTGTAGATATTGCAAAAACAATTACAAGTCAAGAGTCAAAATTGAATTCTGAAACTATTTCAAAGATTCATATACCAGAGATTGCAAGAGATATTATTGAGCAAGTATCTTTTGAAGCAAGAGAAAGTGAGTTAGTGGACAAAAAAAGTGGAGTAAGTGCTAGAATGAGTATTACCAGTTTACAAAACCTAGTAAGCTCTGCAGAAAGAAGAATGTTAATCAATAAAGAAGAAATAACATCAATTAGAATGTCTGATTTTAACTCAGTTATCTCTTCAATAAATGGTAAAGTTGAACTTGTTTATGAAGGAGAGGAAGAAGGAGCTGAGCAGGTTTCTTATAATTTAATATCAGATGCTGTAAAGACATTATTTATAAAATATTTTCCAAAAATTGAAAAACTCGCAAAACCAGATGAAATATCAGTTTATGATTCTATTCTAGAATGGTTTACAGTCAATCAAGTAGTTCTTAGAGATGATTTAAGTAATAAGGATTACGAATCAATTCTTAATAAAGTTAAAGATGCAGATTCAATATTAAACAAATTTATTCCAGACATTGATAAAAAGGATAAACTTTTCTTTGTTGAATTCTTGTTATGGGGGCTTGAAAGTTTTAATAAGTTGACAATAATGAGGACAAATAACGGAGTTGAATTTAAGGACCCATTTAATAACTTCATAAACAAGATCTAATCAATCTTTTTTATTTGGGACTTTTTTGCTTCTTTTTTTGATCCATCAAATCCTTCCACACCACTTACTGTTGTGTACTTTAGAATGTTCTTCTTGCCAGGATTTAATTTAGAATAAGCACTATGACACATCACTGCAGCTTCATGAAAACCAGAAAGTATTAATTTAAGTTTTCCTGGGTATGTATTAACATCTCCAATAGCATAAATGCCATCAATGTTAGTTTGATAATCCAAACTATTATTAACTTTTATTGCATTATTCTCAATATTAAGTCCCCAATCTTTAATTGGCCCAAGCCTTGGAATAAGTCCAAATAAAGGAATAAAATAGTCTACTTTAAAAGTTTCAATCTTTCCGTCCATATCAATAGAGACAGAGCTTAAAGATTTGTCTCCATGAAGTTGAGTAACTTGGCCTGGGGTTATTACATCAATTTTTCCAGAATTTTTTAATTCTTGAACCTTTGTTACAGATTCGTCAGCTCCCCTAAATTCATTTCTTCTATGAACTAAAGTTACTTTTTTGGCAATGTCAGATAGGTGTATTGTCCAATCAAGAGCAGAGTCGCCTCCACCTGCAATCAAAACATTTTTATCACGAAAATCGTCAGGATTCTTAACCATGTAGAGAACACCATTTTCTTCATAATCAGATATATTTGAAATATTTGGTTTTCTAGGAATAAAGGTTCCAAGGCCTCCAGCTATTGCTATAACACGAGCATTTATTTTAGTCTTCTTGTCCGTTGAAACAATGAATGATCCATCATTAAGCTTTTCAATTCCTTCAGCAGTCTCACCTAGAGTGTATGTTGGAGAAAAAGGTTTAATCTGTTCTAGAAGATTTTCAATCAAATCACCTGCGATTATCTCTGGATATCCTGGTATATCATATATAGGTTTCTTGGGATATAATTCAATAAGTTGACCACCTGGCTGTGTTAGAGAGTCAAGAACATGACATTTCATTTTCAATAGGCCAGCTTCAAATACTGCAAATAATCCCGTAGGGCCAGCACCAATAATTAGTATATCAGTTTTTATCATTTTGATAGAGGAAGCGCAGATTCAACAACTTCTATCTCAGGTGCATATTTTTTGATTGTTGTCTCTACACCGTTTTTTAAAGTCATTTGATTTACCCTACAGTCGGCACATGCTCCATGAAGTTTTACCTTTACTTTCTTGCCACTAATCGAGGATAGAGAGATATCACCTCCGTCTTTAACCAAATAAGGCCTAATTTCATCTAATGCTTCTAAGATTTTGTTTTCAAGTTTTGACATTATTTTTTAATTGCTGAACACCCTACTAAATTAGTAATTTCTACAATTTTTGTGGGTGGTAATTCTTTATTTCTTATTAATAATTGTTCAACTACATTTTTGGAGATATCATCAAAGATTTTTGAAGCTTCAGTTGATTCTTGTAGTGATGCAGGCCTTCCAAAATCAGAGGCTTCTCTTAAACTTTTAATTAAGGGTATCTCTCCTAGAAAATTAATATTTAAATCCTTTGAAAGGTATTTAACTCCTGCTTCTCCAAAAATATAATGCTTATCTTCTGAGTCCTCTGTTTTAAAATATGCCATATTTTCAACCAAGCCAAGAATCGGAACTGATATACTATCCTGCTGGAACATCTTTATTCCTCTTCTAGCATCTGCAAGAGCTACATTCTGAGGAGTACTAACAATAATAGATCCTGTAATAGGAAGTGATTGAACCAGACTTAAATGAATATCTCCAGTACCTGGAGGAAGATCTAAAAACAGAAAATCAAGTTCACCCCAATTAGTATCAAAAATCATTTGGTTTAGAGCTTTGGAAGCCATAGGACCTCGCCAGACAACAGCCTGGTCAAGCTTGGTGAAAAACCCAATTGACATAATTTTTACACCATAACTTTCAATTGGATCAATCTTTGACTCTTCATTAACTTTTATTGACTTAGGGACATATCCTTCAACATCCATCATTGTTGGGACTGAAGGACCATAAATATCTGCATCTAATATTCCTACTTTACATCCTTTTTTTGCAAGAGAGGCGGCAAGGTTAATTGTTAAAGTAGATTTACCTACTCCACCTTTTGCTGATGAAACTGCAATAATTGAGTCAACACCAGAAATTTTTTTCGATTGTGATGAGATTTTAGCCGGTGCTTTTTCAATTTTAGTATTGATATTTATCTTAGCTTTTTCATATATCTCATTATGAATAATTTTCATTATATCTACTTCAAGCTTTTTTCTTGCCTGAAGAGTTGGGTTACTTAATGAGAGATCAATATCAACTTGATCACCAAAAACTTGAATATTTTTTAGAACTCCAGATGAAACTATATTATCATCTGAGCCTGATATATTAATTTTTTCAAGAGTTTTTGAAATATTTTTTTTTGATAACTCCATAAATCTTAATACAAATATACTAGTAAGTAATAACTTAAAAAACCCAAGAAAATACTAATTATTTAGGGGTCCAAATCTTTTGTTCAAAATCTAATACTTTATCATCTTCTATTATTATTCCTTCACTCTCTAATAATTGTCGCATTAATTCAAAACCTTTAAAATGATGCTTACCTGTTAGAAGTCCTTTTCTATTCACAACTCTATGAGCAGGTATTGAAGAATCATTATGACTAGCGTTTAATGCCCAACCAACTGTTCGAGCACTTGAAGAAGATCCTAGGTACTTTGCAATTAAACCATAAGTTGTAACTCTACCGTAAGGTATCCTCTTAACTACATGGTAAACCCTTTGAAAAAAATCATCTTTTTTCATTTTCTACATTTCAAATTATTCAAAATTTGATTTTTGAAGCGTAAAGGAAAATTCAGTACCTACACCAAGCTTACTCTTAACAAATATTTGTTCTTGATGAGCTTCAATTATATGCTTTACAATTGAAAGACCTAAACCAGATCCACCTTTTTTTCTAGAACGATTTTTATCAATTCTATAGAATCTTTCAAATAGTCTAGGAAGATGTTGTTCATCAATCCCTTCACCGTTATCAGCGACTTTTACTATTATCTTATCATTATCAAACTCCTCAACAGAAACTTTAGTAAAACCATTTTTTATTCCATATTTCAATGAGTTTACAACAAGATTAGTTAGAACTTGCAAAATTCTTTCTTGATCAGCATTAACAAAAATGGGCTCAGAGTAATCTTTATCATATTTTAAAGAAGTAGTATTCTTTTCAGATTCAAATTCCATTAATTCAAACGTATTATCAATTAAATCAAAAACATTAAAATCTGTTTTATCAACAGTTTTAATACCTGATTCAAATTGTGTAATGAGGTCTAAATCTTTAACAATTGCGATTAATCTTTCAACTCCTTTTGCTGCTCTCTTAAGATATTTTTCTCTAACTTTCTTATCTTTCATAGCTCCCTCAACAAGAGTAAGAATATACCCTTGAATTGTAAAAAGGGGTGTTTTTAATTCATGTGAAATATTTCCAAGGAATTCTCTTCTGTAATTTTCTTGATCCTTTAAAACATTTATTTCGGAGGTCCTCTCTCTAGCTTTCTGAATCAAATTAAGAGTTAACTTTTCAAGATCTTTTTCATCATAAGTATCTTTTAGAATTTCTTCATTTAACTCATCTAAAACTTTCTTAACTCCTCTTTCTAAGTAAAGCTTTATGTATATTTCAATTGAATACCGTACAATTAAAAAAAGAATTAAATAGTATAATATAGATAGTACTATAACATTAATTCCCTCAATGTTTGATGGTATAATTAATTGGAAGAATAAAAGGTCTAGGGCAAATGCGGACAATGTTACTACTAGAGAAGTCCTAAAAGCTTGTGGATTATATGAAAGCTTAAAAAAAGAAGACATTATTCAATAACAAACTTATATCCTACACCCTTAATAGTTTTAAAATACTTATTCCCTACTTTTTCTCTTAATTTTCTTATGTGTACATCAATTGTTCTATCTCCAACAACAACTTGACTTCCCCAGACTGTCTCCATTATTTTTTCTCTCTTATAAACTTTATCAGGTTTAGAAGCAAGAAGATAAAGTAATTCAAACTCCTTTCTTGGAAGAGTTAATACATTATCTGATATATATACTTTATACTTTTCCCTATCTATTTTAATATCATCAAATACTATCTCATTAATATCCTTGTCAATAACTTTTTTTAACCTTCTCAGAAGGCCTTTTACTTTAGAAACAAGTATTTTAGGTTTTACAGGTTTAGTTACATAATCATCAGCTCCTGCATCATAGGCGGCAACATGAGAGTAGTCTTCTCCTCTAGCAGTAAGGAACATAATTATTGTATCATTAAATTTTTCGTCAGACCTAAGTTTTTCACACGCTTCTATTCCATCCATGTTAGGCATCATTACATCCATAATTATTAAGTTTGGCCTAATATTGTAGGCCATTTCAATTGCAGACTTTCCATCAGCTGCAGTTGAGACATTATATCCTTCGTTTGACAAATTATATTTCAGGATTTCTAAAATATCTGGCTCATCATCAACACACAGTATTTTTATGTCAGACTTTTTCATAATTACTTCAATGTAGTGAATTAATCAATTTAAATGTAAGTTGAAAAAAAAATTAATTTTTATAAAATGATTACTTAACAATAACTAAATAATAATTTTTTCGTCCCCTTTGAAGAAGTAGGTATTTATTGTTAATTAAATCTTTATTTGAGACTACAGTATTTTCAAATACTTTGATCTTATTAACAGAAATAGAATTTTCTTTAATAGATCTTCTGGCCTCACCCATTGATTTTAAAAAATTAGTATCCTTTGCCAATAAAAAATCAATATTTATTCCCTTAGCAAGTTCTTTAGAACTAATTGAAGAACTAGGTACACCATCAAAAATTTCATTAAAAGTATTTTCATCTAATGATTCTAAATCTTCTTTACTTGATTTGCCAAAAAGGACTTTAGATGCTTTAACTGCATTCTTCAAATCATCTTCACTATGAACCATTGATGTGATAGAGTCTGCAATCTTGTTTTGAAGAAGTCTTTTTGATTTATCTTTTTGGTGTTCATCAATTAAATCTTCAACTTCTTGCTTATTGAGAAAAGTAAAAACTTTAATGTAATTAACTGCATCTTCATCAGATATATTTAACCAATACTGATAGAACTTATAAACAGATGTTTTTTCTTTATCTAGCCAAATATTACCCCCCTCTGACTTACCAAATTTCGATCCATCTGATTTTTTTATTAGAGGGCAGGTCATAGCAAAGACCTTCTTGTTTTCTTTTCTTCTAATCAACTCGGTTCCTGTAGTTATATTTCCCCATTGATCACTTCCTCCCATTTGTAACATACAATTCATTTCTTTATATAGATGGAGAAAATCATAGCCTTGAATAAGTTGATAAGTAAATTCCGTGAAGGACATTCCTTGAGTTGTATCTTTTGAAATTCTTTTTTTAACTGACTCTTTAGCCATCATGTAATTAACTGTTATATGTTTCCCAATATCTCTGGAAAAATCTATAATCGAGAATTTTTTCATCCAGTTATAATTATTGACTAAAATGGCTTTGTTAGATTTTTTAGATTTAAAATCTAAAAATTTTTCAAATTGTTTAGTTAATTTTTTTTCATTGTAATCTAAGACCCTCTTATCAAGTAAATTTCTTTCATCAGATTTGCCAGAGGGATCTCCGATCATTCCAGTTGCACCTCCTAATAAAACTATTGGTGTATGACCAGAATTCTGGAAATGTTTTAGTATAAAAATTGGAACTAAACTTCCAATATGGAGAGAGTCAGAAGTTGGATCAAATCCAATATAACCAATTGTTTTATTTTTCTCTAAATGTTCTTCAGTTCCAGGAATTACATCATGTAGCATTCCCCTCCATTTCAATTCTTCTATAAAATCTTTCATTAATTAATATTTTTTAAACTATCAATTGATTTCAATATTCTAATTTTAACTTTTGCATAAATTTCATAGTGGTCTCTTGGATTTTTTGAATAATAAAGCTCACTTTCAAAAAACTGTAAACTATCAATATTATGTTTTTTATAGATCAACTCATCACTTAATAAGTTATTATCTATTTTTAAATCAAATCCACTAGATGCATTCAATATCATTATATCAAAAATAATGTTTTCCATTTTTTCTTTACTAATAAGATTATCTGGAACATTATCAGAGCAACCTATAAATAAAAATATAATTAATAAATATTTTTTCATCTATCAAAAACTAGTTTTTTACCATATGGAGTTTCATTAACCTTTCCATTAGAATATACAACTCTTCCATTTAAAATTGTTGAATGAATGGATGAACTAAAAGTTACTCCTTCAAAAGGTGACCATCCACATTTATAAAGTAGTGATTTTTTTGTGACTAGAGTTGGAGAATTAGGATCTATTAGGACTATGTCTGCAAAATAACCCTCCTTGATGAAACCTCTTCTGTTAATATTAAAAACTTTTGAAGGGTTATGAGCAATTTTTTCTACTATTTTTTCAATGTTCACTCCATGTTTTGGTGATTCATCTAGTAAAGATAAAATTGTATGCTGAACCATAGGTCCACCCGAAGGACACTTAAAGTAACTGTTTTCTTTCTCAATTTCTGTATGTGGTGCATGATCTGAAGCTATAATATCTATTTTATCTTCTTTTATTGCATTCCAAAGTGCATCTTTATCATTCTGGGATTTAATAGCCGGATTCCATTTAATTTTTGAGCCAAACTTTTTATAGTCTTTATCAGTAAACCACAAATGATGAGCACAAACTTCAGCAGTTATTTTCTTTTCCTCAACAGGAAGTTTATTGTTAAATAGATCAAGTTCTTTTTGAGTAGAAATGTGGAAGACATTTAGTCTTGCTCCAGTTTTTTTTGCTAGATCAGTAGCATATTTTGAACTTTTATAACATGCCTCTACACTTCTAATATTTGGGTGACATTCCATAGGAACATTTTCACCATAGATTTCTTTATATTTTTTTGAGTTATTTTTTATTGTTTGTTCATCCTCACAATGAGCAGATATTGGCAGAGATGTAGATGAAAAAATTTTTTCAATTGAATTTAAATTATCTATTAACATTTTTCCTGTTGATGAGCCAAGAAACAGTTTTATGCCAGCAACTTCAGAAGGATCTATTTCTTTAATTTCATCTAGGTTGTCATTCGTACCTCCAAACATAAAAGAAAAATTAGAGTATGAATCAATTGACGCAATACTTATCTTTTTGTTGAACTCTTCAACTGTAGTAGTATTAGGACTTGTATTTGGCATTTCTATATATGAAGTAACACCTCCTGCAATAGCAGCTTTTGATTCAGAGGAAATATTTCCTTTGTGTGTAAGTCCAGGTTCTCTAAAATGCACTTGATCATCTATCATACCAGGAATAAGAATTAATCCATCAGCATCTATTACTTCAGTATCTGAATCTATTTGTATGTTATTTGATACCGAGGATATTATTTCACCTTTGATTAATATATCTTGTTCTAATCTATTTCCTTCGTTAATTACAGTTGCATTTTTTATTAATAGTTTACCCATTCTACTTAAAAAAAGAATTAATTTTTAATTTAATAACTCCAAAAATTGCCTCAAGAATAATACTCTGATTCATTTTTGATTTACCTAATTTTCTGTTGACAAAAATTATTTGATGCTCTTTTAATTTAAAATTTTTTTTCCAAAGTTTAAATTTCATTTCAATTTGAAATGCATATCCATTAAATTTTATTTCACTTAATTCAATTGAACTCAGTGCATTTTTAGTATAACCAACAAATCCTGATGTTGCATCTTTTATTGGCATACTAGTAATTACCCTAACATATAAGTTTGCAAAATATGAAAGAAATATTCTGGATAAAGGCCAATTAACAACACTTACACCCTCAATATATCTAGACCCTATAACAACATCATATTTATTTTGAATTAATTGAATTTTAAGATTTTTAATCTCATCTGGGTCATGTGACATATCAGCGTCCATCTCAAATATATAGGAGTAGTTATTTTCTAGCGCCCATTTAAATCCTGCCTTATATGCAGAACCTAGCCCAGATTTTTTATCTCTTTTAATAATAAATACTCTGTTATTATGAATATTTTTTTGTTTTTCAACTATTTCAAAAGTTCCATCAGGAGAGTTATCATCAACAACAAGTACATCATTAGAGTCATCAATATTAATAATCTTATTAATTATTAATTCGATATTCTCTGATTCATTATAAGTTGGAATAATTATTATACTTTTATTTATCATTTTGATATTTACTTATTCATAATTTTGTAGAATACCAGACTTGCACTAATGATTTTAACTAATAATTTTATTAATGTTTTTGTATTAATCTTAATAATAGTATTCTATTTATTTACTGTCTACCAAAAAGTAAAATTACTTTATTTATTTAGAAGTCTTCAATATCATTTTACTAATCTCTTCTTTCCATACAATGCAGACGATCTAACTATATCTAAAATAAATTATATAAATTACTTCAATGGTTTCTTCTTTGTAATTATTAATGTTGTCATTCTGCTATATTTTAGTTCTTTAAGATTAAATGGGAGTTATGATCAATTGCAGTTAAATCAGTTTAATTCTATAATTAACATTAATTCAATCGCTGCTGGAATTATAGTATTAAGGTTTCTAATGATTGAGTATGTCATGAATATGTTTATTGGTTCTAAGCTGAAATTAATTTTTTATAAAAACTTTATAATAAGTATCATAATCTCACTATTAATGATATTTAATTTTTTTATATATACATATAATGATTTTTATGATTTTAATTCACTAAAAATCAGTTCAATAGTCTTTATTTCATTATTTATAATCCTTCAAACAAAAAACTATTTAAGTTATTTTGCAAAACTTAAGGTGAAGGAAGTAATGTATTTTATTTTGTATCTTTGTGCCTTCAAACTAGCCCCTTGGATATGGTTATATTCTTTAGGTTTATGAAAACTAATTAAATATGAGTATTAAAACCGTTCTTATTTCTCAACCTGAACCTACTAATGGTAATTCTCCATACTCAAAGCTAGTTAGAAAGCATAAAATCAAGGTCGATTATAGGCCATTTATTCATGTTGAAGGTCTAACAGCAAAGGAGGTTAGAGCTCAAAAAGTTGATTTTTCAAGATTTCAGAATATTGTTCTTACCAGCAGAAACGCTGTGGATCACTTTTTTAGAATAGCTGAAGAGATGAGATTTAAAGTTCCAGATCAGACAAAATATTTTTGTCAATCTGAAGCAGTGGCTTACTATCTGCAAAAATACGTAGTTTACAGAAAACGTAAAATATATGTAGGTAATAACAGTTTTAGAGATCTTGAGGCTATCTTTCTAAAATTTCATAGAGAAAAATTTTTAGTTCCAAGTTCTGGTAGTCTTAACCCAGATATAGTAAATACACTTGATTCATTTGAAATTTCATGGGAGAGAGCACAGCTTTTTAAAACTGTAGTTTCAGATTTATCTGATTTAAGTGATGTTTACTATGATGTACTTGTTTTTTTTAGTCCACTAGGTATTGAATCTTTATTTAAAAATTTTCCTGATTTTAAACAAAATAAAACTCTAATTGCTGTATATGGCAATACAACCGAAGATGCTGCAATTGGAAAAAATCTTAGAATTGATATAAAGGCACCCACAGAAGTGGCGCCTTCAATGGCAATGGCAATTGAAAGGTATATAAAAGGTTAATTTCTTCTACCAAACCTCATCCATATATATACTAGGTTCGCAATTGATGCTAATGCAGCCACAACATATGTGCCAGCTGCCCAGTTAAGGGCTTCTTTAGATTGGACTAGTTCTCTTTGATTTACGATTCTTTTTCTTTCCAGCCAATAAATAGCTCTTTTACTAGCATCGAATTCAACAGGAAGTGTTACTAAGCTAAATAATGTACCAAAAGCAAAGCCTAAAATTCCAATACTAACAAGACTACCACCTATAGTTGGAGATGACTGTGTTATAACAGCTCCTGCAATTAAAATCCAGATTCCAAGATTTGAAGTTACTCCAACCATTGGAACTAATATTGATCTCATCTGAAGCCATTCATAACCTTTTGCATGCTGAACAGCATGACCACACTCATGAGCAGCAACAGCAGCTGCAGCGGCATTTCTTTCATTATATACACTTTGACTGAGGTTAACAGTCTTCTTTTGAGGATTGTAATGATCAGTTAACTGACCTCTAACAGAAATAACTTTAACATCATAAATACCATGATCACTTAACATTTTTTCAGCAATTTCTTTTCCAGATAAGTTTGCTGATAAAGTCTGTTGAGAGAATTTTTTAAATTTTGACTTTAGCTTATTTTGAATTAAAAAGCTGAGCAGCATTATCGGTATAAAAATATATAAATAAGCTGGGTCTGAATAATATAGTAAATCCATAAATAATTTTTGTAAAATTAAATAAACGGTTTAATTGAAAAAAAAATTATCAATTTTTTAACTTAAAAATAATAACAAAGAGTTGGAGAATTGCAGTTACACTGTTAGCTATTATAATTGCAATGCTACCTATTAAAACTCCATATACTAACCATAGCAAAACACCAACAAACATTATCAAGTACATCGTAAGAGAAACACCTTGAGCTTTCTTTTCTTTATATATTTTATAAACTTGTGGGATAAATGCAGAAGTTGTAAGAATTGCAGCTATAATTCCAATTGATTCATGAAATGGATCTATCATACAACTATATTAATGATTTTACCAGGTACTACAATAACTTTCTTTGGTCTTGTATTGTTTAAAATTGATATTGTTTTCTCATTGGACAAGACAATTTTTTCAATTTCATTAGCATCTAATTCCAAAGATAAGTTTATGGTAAATTTTGTCTTACCATTAAAAGAAACTGGATAATTCTTTTCAGATTCAATTAAGTATTTTTTATCAAATTCAGGATATTTTTCATCAATTATTGATTTTGTATTTCCAATTTGACTCCAAAGTTCCTCAGCAAAATGAGGAGCGAAAGGAGAAATCAAAACAAGCAATTGCTCAAGTACTAATCTGTTGTTACATTTTAATGCACTAAGTTCATTTATACAAATCATAAATGAACTTATACATGTATTTAGACTAAGTTTTTCAATGTCTTCAGTAACCTTTTTTATTGTTTTATGTAGTGATTTTAAAGATTCTTCGGAAGGCATATCTTCAGTTAAAGTTAATTTGTCACCTTTAAAGAAAAGATTCCAAAACCTTTTCAAAAAAGAATAAACTCCAGAAATACCTCTTGTATCCCATGGTTTGGACTGTTCAATTGGCCCTAAGAACATTTCATACATCCTTAATGTATCAGCTCCATATTGATCACATATTTCATCAGGGTTCACAACATTAAATTTTGATTTGGACATTTTTTCCTGCTCTCTAATACTCTCAAATTTTCCATTATCAAAATTAAAAGAAGCATTATTAAAATCTTTATCTTCTTTTTTTAAACGATCTATGTCAACTTCATTTTCTCCATTTACATATTTAATATCAATCCTAATTCTATCAACTTCTATATTATTAATTAAATTCTTAGAAAAATATTCTGAAGTACCTGACTTACGATAAATAAATGCAGAGTTTCCAAGAATCATTCCTTGGTTAATAAGTTTTTTAGCATATTCATCTTTTTGGAGAAAATCTAGATCAAATAAAAATTTTTGATAAAATCTTGAATAAAGTAGATGTCCAGTAGCATGTTCACTTCCTCCAAAGTAAACATCAACTTCAGACCAATAAGATTGAGAATCGTCAGAAATAAATTTTTTATCATTTTTAGGATCCATATATCTATAGAAATACCAAGAACTTCCAGCCCAACCAGGCATAGTATTAAGTTCTAATGGAAAAACATTTACATTATCAATCATACTATTAAGAGTCACTTTCTTATTTTTTTCATCCCATGCCCATTCATTAGAATTGCCTAGGGGCGAATCACCATTTTTTGTTGGTAAAAAATTATCTACTTCAGGAAGGTTTAATGGAAGATAGGTTTCTTCAATATTTTTTGGTATATCATTCTTATAATAAATAGGAATAGGCTCACCCCAATATCTCTGCCTACTAAAAATAGCATCTCTTAGTTTGTATTGTATTTTTGATTTTCCAATTTTTTTATCTTCAATTTTACTAATTATAATCTCTAATGAAGTTTCATAATCATGACCATTAAGAAATTCAGAGTTAATTAATTTAAATCCTGTCTTTTCAGAAAAAGCAGATTTTGTAATATCAATGTGATCAAAAATATTTGGAATATCTATTTTAAACTTTTTTGCAAAGTCAAAATCTCTTTGATCTCCAGCCGGAACCCCCATTACTGCTCCAGTTCCATAACTTGCCAGCACATAATCCGAAGTCCATATTGGAATTTTGTTACCAGAAAATGGATGAATTGCATAAGATCCAGTAAATACACCTGATACAGTTTTAACATCTGATAGCCTATCTCTTTCAGACTTTACTGATACCTCTTTTATATAATTTTCTATTTCACTTGTATTTTTTGAGGATGAGATATCGTGTAAGTCTTTATACTCAGGTGCAACAGTTAAAAACGAAACTCCAAAAATAGTGTCAGGTCTAGTTGTAAAGACTTCAATTTTTTTATCTGAGTTTTCAACTTCGAATTTTAATGAAACACCTTTTGATTTTCCAATCCAGTTTCTTTGCATCTCTTTTAATGGTTCTGGCCAGTCAATTTTATTTAAGTCTTCTAAAAGTCTGTCTGAATATTTACTTATTCTTAGACACCAATGTTTAACTTTTCTTTTTGTTACAGGATATCCACCTCTTTCACTTACTCCATTAATAATCTCGTCATTAGCAAGCACAGTTCCCAATTCTTCACACCAATTAACCTCTCCATCAGTAATATAGGCTAATCTAAAATTCATCAAAATATCTGATTTAATTTTATCATTAAAATTCTTCCATTCTTTATTTGAAAATGAATAGTCTAGTTTTTCTAACTCATTTTTATATAAATCATCCCCATCTTTTTCAAAGGAACTAATCAACTCATTAATATGCTTTGCCTTATTTTCAATCTTACAATAGAAGGAATTAAACATTAATATAAAGATCCATTGTGTCCATTTATAGTAATTAGGCTCAGAAGTTCTTATTTCTCTTGACCAATCAAACGAAAAACCTATTCTATCAAGCTGTTTTCTATACATATCAATATTTTCTTGGGTTGTTTTTTTAGGATGCTGACCTGTTTTTATTGCATATTGCTCTGCTGGCAAACCAAATGAATCATAGCCTTGGGGATGGAGTACATTAAAACCTTTATGTCTCTTATATCTTGAAAAAATATCACTTGCAATATATCCGAGAGGATGTCCTACATGTAGACCAGCCCCGGAAGGATAAGGGAACATGTCTAAAATATAGTATTTTGGTTTTTCAGAAATGCTTACTTGAAAAGTTTTATTATCTCTCCAATATTTCTGCCATTTTTTTTCTATTTCTAGAAAATTGTATTTCACTGAAAATATTTTTTACAAAGGAAGAACTTATTTAAATAACATAAAAATTAATTTATTAATTGTTTAGTACTTTTATAATAGTTAAAAATGGACTTTAAAAACTCTTATCAAAGAAAAAAGGCAACAAATAATCTTATATCATTATTTGTTATTAATACTATAGTATTATTTTTTCTATCAATAGCTTTATTTACTTACCTAAAATCATCTTCAATAGAAAACTATTTTAAGGAAAATGTAACAGTTAATATTTATCTAAAAAATTCATCAAGAGATAATGATGTCAAGCAAATTAATAAGTTTTTAAATTTAAATGAGAATGTAAAATCCATTGAATTTATATCAAAAGAAGATGCAGCAGAATTGTATACAAACGAAATTGGAGAAGAATTTGTTGGTTTTTTAGGTTATAATCCGCTACTAGATCTAATATCAGTTAGGCTTTTTGGAGATAAAATTGATATATATAATATTGAAGAATTTATAGAGAGCCTTGATAATTTTGAATTTATTGAAGAAGTTGAATATGATAAACCATTAGTTGAATCTCTAGTGAATAATTTTGAGAGAATTGGAGTATTGATTATTATTATAAGTGTTTTATTTTTTATTACAAGCTTTATTTTAATTAATAATTCTATTAAGATTTCAATATATAACAAAAGAGATACAATAAAAACAATGCAACTTGTTGGAGCTACTAAAAGTTTTATAAGAAGACCCTTTATTGCAAGTTATGTTAGGATAGGGATTTACTCATCGATTGTCTCACTTATATTACTATTTACCTCATTGTTTCAGGCTAGTTTTGAATTAGATGAAATTGATTTTTTTTCAAATACTAAAGACAATATAATTTTAGTTTCATTCATAATTTTATTTGGAATATTTACGTCATATATTAGCTCTTACTTTATGACTCAGAAATATCTTAAATTAAAAATATCAAGATAGCATTAATGAAAGGGAAAGATTTTTTATTTAATAAGAATAGGTATCGCATACTTATTGTATCACTATTGGTTATTGGTATTGGTTTTCTTCTTATGTCAGGAGGAGCATCAGATGATCCTGAAATATTTAGTGATGAAATTTATAATTTTAGAAGAATTAGGCTTGCACCCCTAATTGTAATTATAGGTTTTACTCTTTGCATTTTTACAATCCTTAAAAAATCTAAAAATTAATATCGAATGTTATATGACTTCCTAGAGTCTGTATCAAAAGATGACATAACAAATGGTAGGATTATTTTAATTGACAAACCAATTGAATGGACTTCATTTGATGTTGTTAAATATGTTCGCAAGAGTTTACAGACAAGATTAAATGTCAAAAAAATTAAGGTTGGACATGCTGGTACACTTGACCCCCTTGCTACTGGCCTATTAATTGTATGTATTGGAAAAGAGACAAAAAATATCTCTAAATATCAGGACCTGTCAAAAAAATATACTGGTATAATTAAATTGGGTGAGACAACTCCCTCATATGACAGAGAAACAGAAATAAATGGAACTTACGATTATAATCATGTTGATGAAAATAAAGTTTTAAAAATTTCAAAAACATTTATAGGCAGACAGAAACAATTACCTCCAATTTATTCTGCTCTAAAAAAAGATGGTAAAAGAATGTACAAATATGCTAGAGAAAAAATTGAAATTGAAATTGAACCAAGAGAGATTGAAATTTATGATTTTGAAATATTAAATTTCTCTGCACCATATATTGAATTCGTTATTAAATGTTCTAAAGGCACCTATATTAGATCTATTGCTAATGATTATGGACAAAAACTTAATTCAGGATCACATCTTTATGAATTAAAGAGAATTAGTATTGGGGATTTTTCTATTAGTGACGCACTGAGATTTAAATAAATTTGAAACATTATAATTATATTTGCATAATCCCTAAGAGATGAAATACAATCGAATTTTGCTAAAATTAAGTGGAGAAGCACTATTAGGAAAAAATTCTTATGGAATAGATAATGACAGGCTTGTTGTTTATGCAGAAGAAATCAAAGAAATTCATAAGCAAGGAGTTGAGATTGCTATTGTAATTGGTGGCGGCAATATTTTTAGAGGATTAAGTGGTTCAAAAGATGGAATTGATAGAGTTCAAGCAGATTATATGGGAATGCTTGCAACAGTAATTAATGGATTAGCTCTTCAAAATGCTTTAGAGAATATAGATATTCCAACAAGGCTTCAATCTGCGATAAAAATGGAATCTATAGCAGAACCTTTTATAAAAAGAAAAGCAACTAGACATTTAGAGAAAGGTAGAGTTGTAATTTTTGCATCTGGAACAGGTAATCCATATTTTACAACTGACTCTGCAGCAGTTCTTAGAGCAATTGAAATTAATGCTGATGTTATATTAAAGGGAACTAGAGTTGATGGTATTTATAATGAAGATCCCGAAAAAAACAAAGAAGCTATTAAATTTGATGATATTTCTTTTGAAGAAACTATTCGTAAAGGATTGAAAATTATGGACACCACTGCTTTTACATTAAGTAAAGAGAATAAACTTCCAATAATAGTTTTTGATATGAACACGAAAGGAAACCTGACTAAAGTTATTATGGGAGAAAAAATAGGAACAAAGGTTTCTAGCTAAATAAGGTATTATGGGAAACAACCAAGAAATAATAGAAAATGCAGAATTAAATATGATGGCTGCTATTGGTCATTTAGAAACCGAACTAGCAAAGATCAGGGCTGGTAAGGCAAATCCTGTAATGTTAAAAGGTATTTCAGTTGAATATTATGGTAATTTAACTCCTTTAAATCAGGTTGCTTCTGTTAGTACACCAAATGCTCAAACGATAAGTATTCAGCCATGGGAAAAATCAATAATTGATGAAATTGAAAAAAGTATAATTGATTCTAATCTTGGATTTAACCCTGTAAATAACGGGGAGTCTATTCTAATTAATATTCCTCCACTAACAGAAGAAAGAAGAATTGAACTAACAAAATTTGCAAAATCTGAATCTGAATCTGCAAAAGTAAGTATTCGAAATGCAAGAAAAGATGCAAATAATAAAATTAAAGCTCTAGAAATTTCTGATGACTTAAAATCCAATCTAGAAGTAGATTCTCAAGATCTTACTGATAAATATATAAAGAAGGTAGAGGAAATGTTCACATCAAAAGAGAAAGATATTCTAACTGTCTGAAAATGAATCTATCGAAAGTCCAAGAAATATATGATTCTCCATTAATTGAAAGCGAGGTTAACTTAGGTGGATGGGTAAGGGCTTTTAGAGCCAATAAATTTATCGAATTAAATGATGGATCTACAATTAAAAATATTCAATGTGTAATAAATGAGGGTATCATAGATGAAGATATTATCAAAAGAATTAGTGTTGGCTGTTCATTAATAATTACTGGAATATTAGTTAATAGCATTGGTAAAGGTCAAAGTTTTGAGATTAATGTTTCAAACATTAAGATATTGGGTGAATCAGATCCCGAAAAATATCCTATTCAGCCCAAGAAACACAGTTTTGAGTTTTTAAGGGAACAAGCTCATCTTAGGATACGAACTTCGACATTTAGCTCTGTAATGAGAATCAGATCAAAATTAGCTTTTAGTATTCATGACTATTTTAACAAAAATGGTTTCAATTATATACATACTCCAATTATAACATCAAGTGATGCTGAGGGAGCTGGAGAAATGTTTAAGGTAACCACATTAGGAAAAGAGGATCTGGCAAAAAAAGATATTGACTATTCAGATGATTTTTTTGGTAAAAAAACTAGCCTTACTGTCTCAGGTCAGCTAGAAGCAGAGACCTATGCTCTTGGCCTAGGGAATGTTTATACATTTGGGCCAACTTTTAGAGCAGAAAATTCCAATACTTCCAGACATGCTTCAGAATTTTGGATGATTGAGCCAGAAATGGCTTTTTATGATCTCAATGATAATATGGATTTAGCTGAATCATTTGTAAAGTATATTCTAAAATATATTTTAAAAAATTGTGAGGAAGATTTAAAATTTCTTGAAGAAAGACTTTTAAAAGAGGAAAATCAAAAACCACAAAATGAGAGGAGTGATTTAAGCCTAATTGATAAGATCAAGTTTACTGTTAATAATGAATTTACTCGTGTTTCATACACAGAGGCATTTGAAATACTAAAAAGCTCCAATTATAACAAAAAGAAAAAGTTTAAATTCTTATTAGATAAATGGGGTTCCGATCTTCAAAGTGAGCATGAGAGATTTCTGGTTGAAAAGCATTTTAAGTCTCCTGTAATTATTTATGATTATCCCTCAAAAATTAAAGCGTTTTATATGAGGTTAAATGATGATGATAAAACAGTTAGAGCAATGGATGTTCTATTTCCCGGTATTGGTGAAATAATAGGAGGTTCTCAAAGAGAAGAAAGACTAGATGTACTTAAGAAAAGAATGTCTGAAATGGGCATTGAAGAGAAGGAATTATGGTGGTATCTAGATCTCAGAAAATATGGGACTGTTCCTCACAGTGGGTTTGGACTAGGTTTTGAAAGAATGGTAATGTTTTGTTCTGGTATGTCAAACATTAGAGATGTAATTCCTTATCCAAGAACACCAAAAAACGCATCTTTTTAATTGAAATTAATTCTTTTCTTAATTTTGTTTAAGTATTACTAAATATGCTTAATCAAAAACTACAATTAAAGCTTTCTCAAAAGCTATCACCACAACAGATTCAGTTAATGAAACTAATTCAGCTTACAACAGCAGAATTAGAACAAAAAATTAAAAATGAAATTGAGGAGAATCCTGCATTGGAAATAGGTAACGAGAAAACAGAGATTGAGAATGATGAGCTTGAAGTTGATCTGAATGATGATGTAAACGTAGATGATTATCTAACGGATATGTCTGACGATTATGACAATAGTCAAAATTATTATTCAAGTGAGGAAGAAAATACTAATTTTCAAACAAAAGCTTCGTACAGCTTTCACCAATATCTAGATAATCAATCTAAAAATTTAATTATTGATGAAAAACATAAGCCTATTTGTGATTTTTTAATTGGAAGTATTGACGAAAGTGGA
Organism: uncultured Bacteroidota bacterium; assembly: GCA_902594745.1. GTDB lineage: Bacteria > Bacteroidota > Bacteroidia > Flavobacteriales > Flavobacteriaceae > Marisimplicoccus. Next base: position 102,585 of record CACJNF010000002.1, on the reverse strand, counting down.
TATTTAAGAAGAGAGGTAGAAGATATAATTGATGATTTAGCATTTACACAGAACATAGTAACCTCAAAAGAAGAAATATTATCAGTTTTACAGAAAATTCAAGAATTAGATCCTCCGGGAGTTGGTGCAAGATCTTTGAAAGAATGTTTGTTAATTCAACTAAGAAGAAAAAACTCCAAAGAATCAATTGATAATTCTATTAAAATTATAGAAAATGATTTTGATTCGTTTTCAAAGAAAAAGTTCTCCAAACTATCAGAGAGACTAAACCTAACAGAGCAAAAATTAAAAGAAGCTATAGAAGAAATTTCAAAATTGAATCCTAAACCAGGAGGTTCAATAACCAGTGATTTTACCAATAATGCTATTACTCCAGATTTTATATTAACAATTGTGGATGGAGATTTAGTTGTAGAATTAAATAAAAGAAACTCTCCAGAATTAAGACTCTCTAATTCTTATAAAAATATATTAGAGGGATATAAAAAAGATCCAAATAAAACAAAATCACAAAATCAAGCAATTCAATTTTTAAAGCAAAAACTTGATTCAGCGAAATGGTTTATTGAAGCAATAGAGCAAAGGCATCAAACTCTTTTTCAAACAGTTAATGCAATTGTTAACTTTCAGAAAAATTATTTCCTAACTGGTGAAGAAAGTAATCTTAAGCCTATGATTCTAAAAGATGTAGCCGAAATGATAGACATGGATATTTCTACAGTATCTCGAGTTGCAAATAGTAAATATATTGATACCCCTTACGGTATAAAACTTCTTAAAAGTTATTTCTCGGAGGGAATGAAAAATAGTGAGGGAGATGATATATCTACAATTGAGATAAAAAGAGTATTAAAAGAAATTATTGAATCTGAGGATAAAGTCAAGCCCTTATCAGATATAGAGTTATCAAGCAAATTATCTGATAATGGATTCAAAGTAGCAAGAAGAACTGTATCAAAATATAGAGAACAGTTAGATATTCCAGTTGCAAGATTAAGAAAAGAACTATAAAAAGTAGAAAATAAGTCCCAGTCTAAAAAAACTTACATTCAGATTATCTCCATCTACTGTGTTTTTATTTTTTATTATTGGATTTAGATCATATTCAAGGGAAATATTCCAAGTGTTATATCCAGCATTCAAGTATATGGATGAAGTCCAGTCTTGAATTTCTTCAATCACTAATTCAGATCCATAAGAAGGATTAGAGTAAAACGGAAAATTCTTTTTTATCTTAAAACCTGAATAAATTCTCCAGAATTTATATTCGTTAAGTGATGATTTTCTCCACCTATACTCAATTGGAAAAGAAATTGATGAGAATGAAATTTTATTTTTTGATTCAAGAAATCTGCTTATTACTATTCTATAATCAATTTGATCATCTTGCTCAATTGGCTGAATATTAGATGTGAAATAATTCCTTTCGTATCCAAGTCCAAGACCTAATGCTCTTGTTGAATCTTTATTTAACGGAAAGTCCCTAATAAATCCTAATTGAAAGTTACCAGAGAAACCATTTTGTTTAAAATCTTTGATGGATTCAGTCTGAATAAAGTAACTTGATGCAAAATAAAATTGATCCTCTCTATATGAGTTTGAGTCAGTATTATTCTGAGAATGTAAGCTTAAGCTTAAAAAACAAAATAAGGTGATTAATTTCTTATTAGTTGAAATTTTGAGTATAATCTCCAACTCTAGTTGTATAGTTTAGCTTCAGTGCATTTACTTTACGCAACTCCTGCTTTATATCACTTATGATTCCCATTTTAGTATCACTATCAACTTTTAGTGCAGTTGTAAGAACATTTTGAAGCTCTTGACGCTTTGCAGCTCTTTCAGCAAGAACAAACGCACCGACCTCCTCTACAGTCCCAAACTTGTCATTAAGTTGAATTTTAGCTGAGGTACCATAAGTTTCTATATATCTACTAGATGGTTTACCAGCATAAATATAAATTACTCTATCCTTTTTATCTAGCTTCTGAACTTGATCAGCAGCAGGTAAAGTATTTTGTACCATAAGAGTACTATCCCTCATAACAGTTGCAACCATAAAAAAGAATAACAACATAAAAACTATATCTGGAAGAGATGCTGTAGATATTGCAGGAAGATCTCCACTTTTATTTTTTTTAAATTTTGCCATATTTAATTTACTTTACTTGGTTCAGCCTCAGATAACTTCTGAGGGTACAGTGCTTTTATAACATCTAATTTCTCTTTAAGACTAGACTTATCATCAGGAGAGGTTCTAGGGTCACTATACCTAAGATCAGCCTCAACGTAAGTTAAAGCCTCATTAGGATATAACCTTGCAAATTCTCTATTTCTTAGAACATTGTATGCTGCAACTAATTCGTTTTGAACAGCTATATAAACTTTATATTCAGTCTCTCTATCATTTTTTAGAGATATAATAGCTTTATCTGGGTTATCAGATGATCTTGGGTCCCTATTACCTTGACAATAGTCACATGCTTCTTCTCCAGAGCCACCACCGTTGTCAAGAAAGTCTACAGCAAGATTTCTTAAATCTTTAATATCAGTTAGTTCTTCTTCAACTAACAACTGATTATTTTTATTTACTACAACTGTGAAAATATTTTTTTGTCTAATTATTGGTGGATCAATTTGGTCCTCCATTGGAGGTAACTTTCTATTAATACCACTATCAGTCTCAATTGTTGTAGTAACAAGAAAGAAAATCAAAAGCAGAAAGGCAATGTCTGCCATCGATCCTGCATTAACTTCTGGTGACTTTCTTCTAGCCATAGTTTACTTTTTAATAAATTTTTTACCTCCTGAGAATATCATTAGTCCAACTGCAACAATTGCTAAAATGTAGAATACTCTAATCCCAGTTCCAACAAGTCTTGAGCCAATAGCTGATAAAACTTTACCATCTCTCATAGGGGTTTCAACACCACTAGATAGAACAAATGCAATAACTACTACACCTAGAAATAACCCAGCAGAAGTTAACGCACTTTTCATCTTAGCCTTATCTTTTGCCAAACCTCTTAAAGAAAAAGTAAGAGTTACGATAACAGCAATAAAAAGTATTAATTGACTTAAAAGTATAATAGGGGTAATCACTCCAAAGTCTCCTGATGCAGCAGACATTTTAATAGTATCATCTCCAGTTCCAAATACTAGAAAGAGAAATATGATACCTAATACACCTAGGGTTATACACCCTATTTTTGTAATTTTTTCAAGATTCATATCAAATTATTTTTTTTGAGCTGAAAGAATATCAATTAATGTAATTGATGCATCTTCCATATCATTTACAATTGAATCAATTTTTGCAACAATATAGTTATAGAATACTTGAAGTATAATAGCAACAATAAGACCAAATACAGTCGTTAGAAGTGCAACTTTAATACCACCAGCAACAAGTGATGGTTGCATATCCCCAGCAGCTTCAATTCTATCAAATGCAGTAATCATACCAATTACAGTACCCATGAATCCAAGCATAGGCGCAAGTGCAATGAATAATGATATCCATGAAACATTTTTTTCAAGCTGTCCCATTTGAACACCACCATAAGAAATTACAGCCTTTTCTGCAGAATCTACTCCATCTTTTGCTCTATCTAAACCTTGATAAAAGATTGATGCCACAGGTCCTTTTGTGTTTCTACAAACTTCCTTTGCAGCTTCAACACCTCCTGATTTTAGTGCATCTTCAACATCACCAGTCAGCTTATCTGTATTAGTTGTTGATAAATTAAGGTATATAATTCTTTCAATTGAGATAGCTAGACCAAGTATAAGACATATAAGTACAATTCCCATAAAGCTTGGGCCACCTTCAATAAAACGCTTTTTTAATTCTTGAGTAAAACCAGCTGAAGCTTCATCTGATGTAGCCTCCATCATTGGTTCGTCTTGTGTATCCTGAATAGTAATTAAACTATTTACTGTTGTCGTTGCATAAACATTGTTTATAAACGAATTACCAACAAAAACAGATAGGATTAATGCAAATAATATTTTTTTCATTTTTCTAATATTTTCAATAATTGAGAACCGAAAGATATAAAAATTATTATATGATTCAAATTTTTTTTGAATCGATAATCTTCTTTTTTTTATCTAAAAAATCACCTAATTTTTAACTTGATATTTTTCATATGGATATGTTTCAGGAAGAACATATGGTCCAGTTGAAATTGTTAGTGGGAAGTCAGAATCTGGATCAATTACAAACTCTATCATTATTGCCTTATAGCCAAAACTCTCTTTACCTAGATCAACAATATATCTGTTATCATCTGATTTTTGAATTTTAGATTGAGACCATAGCTCGCCTTCTTCCCATAATCTAAAATCTCTTCCTTGTTCGTTAGTAGCAGTCCATAAAGAGACATCATAGTCACCACTATAATTCAATACTGCTTCTATTAAATTTTTATCTGTATCTAATCTCCATTTTAATGATGGAATCTCAATATTATTTACAATTCTAAAAAAATAACCTACAAGACCATCATTAAGGTATCTTCCATTTAAAGAGTGGTTAGCATTTGGTACATATCTTAAAATTTTATTACCAGGTAATTCATCGTAATAGAATCTCCATGAGTCAGTTGAGAAGAATTCATCTGAACCTGCATTAATAACATATTTAGGCATAGTAAACCTTTCTATAAAGGAATAAGGTTCAACATAACTCATTAGTTTTTTATATTCATCCGTTTCCATCCAATCCTGAATATTGTATTTAGTATATGACGATACTGCAGGAGAAAATTCACCATAACTTCTGTAGTGATTTTCAAAAGAGGGAACAACATTTAGAAGGTCAATTACCAGAGGTGCAACTGCAATGATTCTTTCATCAACAGCTGCAGTTGTCCATGCTGTCCAACCTCTTTTAGAAGCTCCAGAAACAAGAAAATCTTTTACATTAATATCATTTTGTAAAGTAATTTCCTGAGCTAGATCCATAGACCTAACTACTGCCCTAGTCATTGGGAACCTAGGTAACCACTCAGTATATTTTTGCTTAGCTCCAGATTTTAAAAATTCCTTCCATGCATATGCTATAAGATCATCTTCATAAAAAGACTCTTGTTCTGAATCTAAATAATTAATAGGCTGAAAAGGTATATTACTAACATTTACAATTACTGACTTGGTTTCTATTGCATATTCAGCTGATTTAGAATCTAACCTAAAAAAGTCTTCTTCTTTAACACCCCCATCTATAAACATAATACCTGTTGATGTTTGAGTATTTTTAGGAATTATAATATCTACATAATGCCACCATTCAACTTGATCAACTTTTTTTGAATCTAACCATTCACCAGATATCATTTTAATATGATATCCAGTCCATTCATCTTCATAAATTATTTCTTCAATCTCATAACTAAATTCATCTTTAGTTGATTCAATATAGTCTTCCATAGATGTATAACCTTCATTAGATAAAAATGTATAATTAAGTATGAAGTATATTGCTACAACTGAGAAGACTATGAATATTTTTTTAAATGACATTTTTTTATAATTTTAATTTTACTACCATTTAATAATTGTACTTCCCCATGTAAAACCACTTCCAAAAGCTGCAAGAACAATTATATCTCCTGATTTTATTTTTCCTTCCTGCCATGCCTCTGTTAATGCAATAGGAATTGATCCAGCAGTAGTATTACCATATTTTTGAATATTATTATAAACTTGATCATCTGATAGACCAAACTTTTTTTGAACAAATTGAGATATTCTGAGGTTTGCCTGATGAGGAATTAGCATATCTATTTGATCAGGTTTAAGATCATTATGATTTAATCCCTCCATTATGACCTCTGAAAATCTAACCACTGCATTTTTAAATACCAACTGACCATTCATATATGGGTAGTAAGATATATCATCAGGATCGTTTGCCTCTAAAATTTCTGGAACCCATCTATTTGTACTAGGACCTATTAATGAAAGTTCCTCTGCATGCTTTCCTTCTGAATGTAGGTGAGATGAAAGGATTCCTTTTGAAAGATCTTCCTCTCTGGTAACAACGGCAGCACCTGCACCATCTCCAAATATTACACTTACACCTCTTCCTCTTGTTGTGAAGTCTAATCCTCCTGAATGATTTTCTGAACCAATTACAAGAATGTTTTTATACATTCCAGATTTAATAAATTGATCAGCAGTTGAAATAGCATAGATGAATCCTGAACATTGATTTCTTATATCCATTGCAGGACAAGTAGGAATATCAAGCTCTTCTTGAGCAAGAACTCCACTTCCAGGGAAATAATAGTCTGGACTTAAAGTAGCAAATAAAATTAAGTCAATATCATCTTTGTCAATGCCTGCTCTCTCTATTGCAACTTTAGCAGCCTTAACTCCCATAACGACTGTTGAATTACCATCACCTTTTTTAATATGTCTCCTTTCTTTAATTCCTGTTCTTTCAATTATCCATTCATTGGAGGTATCCATAATTTTAGAAAGATCATCATTTGTAACAATGTTTTCTGGAACATACATTCCTAAACCTGAAATTCTTGAATTATACATAATTTGGTTTTTGTTAATATAGTTATTTTTTTGCAGAGAGGATGGGATTCGAACCCACGATTCCATTTCTAGAATACACGCTTTCCAAGCGTGCGCCTTAAACCGCTCGGCCACCTCTCTATTTCATAAATTTATTTAAATAATTAATTTCCAAAAATGTCTAAAGAGTTTTTTTGTGTAATCTTTGAAACCTCACTTAATTCAAGATTGTATAAATCTGCAATTTTCTCAGCAATTATTTTTAAGTAGGAGCTTTCGTTTCTTTTACCTCTATATGGAGAGGGTGCTAAATATGGTGAATCAGTCTCTAACACAATTCTCTCAATAGGAATAGAATTTAAAAATTCAGAAATTTTTCCATTTTTAAAAGTTACTACACCTCCAATACCAAGATGGAAATTAAGATCAATAATTTTTTTTGCTTGTTGTTTGTCTCCAGTAAAACAATGAAAAATTCCTCTTAAGTTATCAGATTTAAACTTTTTCAAAACTTCATATATTTCATCAAAAGAATCTCTTGAGTGAATTACAATTGGAAGATTATTTTCTAGAGCTAGTTTAATTTGTTCCTCAAAAACATATACTTGCTGCTCTAAATATTTTTTTTCATGAAAAAGATCAATACCGATTTCACCTATAGCTTTATAATCATGTTTTAGAATATTATCTTTTACAAATTTTAATTCAGAATCATAATTTTCATTAACATAACATGGGTGCAATCCAATCATTGAGTAAAAAAAACCTGGAAATTTTTTTTCTAATTCAAGCATACTATGGTTATGTTTTGAACTAATTGAAGGTAGATAACATCTACTAACACCTACCTCTAGAGCTCTGTTAACTACATCAGTAATATCTTCACTGAATTGTTCTAAGTATAAATGAGTATGAGTATCAATCAAATTATGTAAGTCCTAGTGATTTCTCTATTTTACCACCCATTAAGATATTTTCAGGGTCTTCAACACCTTCCTTAACAGCAATTAAAAAACCAACAGATTGATTACCGTCAATAATTCTATGATCATAGGATAAAGCTAGATACATCATTGGTCTAATTTCAACTTTACCATCTACAGCAACTGGTCTTTGAATAATATTATGCATACCAAGGATTCCTGATTGAGGAGGATTTATAATAGGTGTTGAAAGCATTGAACCAAAAACACCACCATTTGAAATTGTAAATGTCCCACCTGTTAAATCATCAACTGTTATAGTTTTATTTCTTACACTATCAGCTAATCTTTTTATTTCCTGTTCTACAGATGAGAATGATAATTTTTGTGCATTTCTAAGTACAGGGGTCATTAGTCCCTTTGGTCCCGAGACTGCAATACTTATATCACTATAATTGTATGATATTTTTTCTTCACCATCTATCATTGAATTAACATCAGGGTAAAGCTCCAATGCTCTTGTGACAGCAATAGTGAAAAAGCTCATAAATCCAAGACTGACTCCATGTCTTTGTGAGAAAGCTTCTTTATATTTTTTTCTGATTTCGAATATATTTGAAAGGTCTGCTTCATTAAATGTAGTTAACATCGCAGTTTCGTTTTTTACTGAAACCAGTCTCTCCGAAACCTTTCTTCTGAGCATAGAGAGTTTCTCTCTTGTTTCAGTTCTTGAATCATCACTGGATTCACCCATTGCAGGTACTGCCTTTAGAACATCATCTTTTGTAATTTTTTGACCCTCAGTTTTAATCTCATTAAGATCTATACCCTTCTCAGAGGCAATATTTCTAGCAAGTGGAGTAACACTTATATTTTCACTTTGAGTTATTTTAGTGTTCTCTTCCTTAATAGGCTCTATATTTGATTCAGTCTCATCGGTTTCTATTTCTGTGACAGATTCTGATGTATCAATTAAACAAACCACATCACCTACAGACATTGAGTCTCCCTCCTGTGCTTTTAGGGTAATTTTTCCAGATGCTTCCGCTGGAAGATCAAGTGTAGCTTTGTCAGAGTCCAACTCAGCAATAGTCTGGTCTTTTCTCACAACATCTCCATCTTTTACAAGCCATTGGGAAATCTCTACTTCAGTAATTGACTCACCTGGGGAAGGAATTTTCATTTCTAGGACCATCTCAAATATATAGCTAGTTTATCAATCAAAATTAATGATAAAAAATTACTATTTAAATATTATGCAAACTAAATGTTAGAGATAAATTAGAACTTTAAATCAACTAAATTTTCATTTATCCAATCTTCATTAATGTCGCTATCATCTATTACTGTATACCAAAGTTTATCTTTAGATTTAACATAGTTTTTTAGTGTAAGTAAAGAGTCTTTTAAATCATCTCTTTTAATATTCATAGAACTTGGATGATAAATTAAGCCCGATTCGTCCATCATTTCAGTAATGAACTTAGAATCATTTTCTTGTAGTCTACTCAACAAGTATATTCCAAGACCGATTATATTTCCATGGATAAATGGACGTTTAAGTCTTTCTTCTAGTTCATAAAAAAGATAGTGTTCTGATCCTTCTTCAATTCTAAAATGGTCAATAGGAAGACAGATTGTGTTTAATGAGATATATGCCTCAACAATAGACCTTAAACCATTGTCATTATTTGCTTTAATATTTCCTATGTTATTATAAATGAAATCAAGGATTTTTTTTCCGTTTTCAATGGCATCTTGACTAAATGGATACTCAGATTTTCCTTTTGAATGTGCATATTGCCAATCAAACGACGCTGTGTGAATTGAGAATAAGTCTCCAACACCAGCAATATTAAGTTCTTTTGGAGCAGACCTTAATAGATCATAATCAATTATTAGCGGATTTGGAGATGCAATTCCAAGATATTCTACATCATGATTTACTCTAACACCAGCAGCAGGAGTAGTGAAAGCATCTACACTAAGTATTGTTGGGATTGAGACTAAATTCTTATTTAATTTCCATGAAATGTATTTAGCCACATCAATAGCCATTCCTCCACCAATACCAACAATTGTATCAAATTCAGGAAGATTTGTGATCTGATCTTCAATCCATTGTTTCTCTACAGAAGTTACATCAATAACTTTTTCAGGTGATTTGCCCATTTCATTTTTAATAATATTCCATGGAATCTCCATTGTAGCAACAACATATTTCCCAAGTTCTTTCCCTATTCCCTTGGATACACCTCTCCCAATCCTTAATTGTTTGACATTTGTATTTAAACTAAAGTATTGCATTTTTATTCTTGTTTTTAATTATAAAGATTATTAGTCCTAAGATTATAAATATTCCAGTCGAAATAGCAGGAATATATTCAGTATCGAAGCCATCAATAGATTGTCCTGGTATAATTAAACATAATACAACAAACACACACCAAAGTAGTGTAAAAAACTTAACATATTTGGGGGTTCTAATTCCATCTTTGTTATCATAATTAAGATAGAATGATGAAAAGATAATTCCACAATATCCAATATAGCCAGCAATTGCAGATACACTTGTTATTACCTCAATTTTATTAAAGATGATTATAAAAAGTGTTGCTAATACTCCGATAAGAATTAGTGAATTCCCAGGAGATTTATTTTTATCAATTGACTTAAGCCAAGTTGAATTTGGAAGAACAGAATCTCTAGACATTGAGAAAATCAACCTTGAAGCAGTAGCCATACAAGCAACTCCACATGCAAAAATTGCAGCGATTACAAATAAAAGAATTACGGAATATAGTAACACCCCAAATTCATTTCTTAGTAAATCTGTCAAAAAATTTTCCGAACCAGTCATGTAAATATCTTTTTGCAATAAAATGATAGAAAATATTATAATAACTATTCCGAAAAAACCAGATGTTAATAGAGAATTAATTATTGACTTAGGAACAATCTTTGTTGGGTTTTTGGTTTCTTCAGACATATCTGCAGCTGCCTCAAAACCAGTTAGACACCATGCTCCTAATAAAATTGACAAGGCAAAAGATTCAAATCCTACATCTGAAATTTTAAAATTGTTGGTCATTTTTGAAATTGAAAAATCCTCAATCCCATTAGTTACAAAGAAGCCAAGTGCCAATATCAAAAGAATTACTCCTATAATTTCTGTTATAACTCCTATGTTATTGATATAGGAAACCATTTTAATTCCATTCTTATGAATAAGAGTAATTATCCAAATTATAATTATTGAAATGACAATATCATTTACCTCAAGAGAAAATACTTGAGATAAAAAATCACTTAAAACTATACCTAGAGTTTTACAGATTCCAGGAAATCCAGTAAGAAACTGCATTAATAATAACCAACCCGTTGCAAATCCTAATCTAGAATTTACAAGCCTTGATGACCATTGATACCCATACCCAGAAATTGGGAATCTAACTGATAGTTCAGCCATAATCAAGGCAACAAAAAATTGTCCTACAAAAACTATTAACCATGATAACGATATCCACGGACCAACTTCAGAATATCCAAAATGAAAGTTTGCAAAGATTCCTGTTAAAATAGATATTAAAGAAAATGATATTGCAAAAGATGAAAAGCCTTTCATCGACCTATTTAGATCTTGCTTATACCCAAATTTTGCCAGAAGTTTAGAATCCTTATCAACTTTAGACTGGGACATGACTTAATATTCCTTTATAAATTCCTGGGTCAGATCCGTCTATTATTTTTGCATCAAATGTTTTTTCATAGAATTCAGCGGGTCCAACACCACCTATTATTGCATAGGCATAACCCATTTCTTTCATTGAATTTAAAGCTAAAAAAAGCAATGCTTTTCCCAATCCCTTTTTTCTATTACTTTTTTTGACTCCCATAGGACCAAGAAAATTTAAATAAGCTGCGTCGTAGGTAGCAAAGCCTAGTATCTTACCATCTTGAATTGCTATAAAAGTTGTTATAGGTTTTCTAGAAAATGAAACATCTACTTCACTTTCCCATCCATCACCAAATTCATTTTTAACCCATTGGTTAACTAAAGACTTCTCAGCAGCAAGTGGACGTCTAAATGAGATTGTTTTTGAAAGCTCTTGGAGTTCCTTACAATTGTTTGGAAGATCATAAAGCTTAACTAACATATCTTTCATAGCTTAAATAAAAGATTGAATATAGAAATTATTTCTTAAAATTATTTTTAGTCTTATCAAAAACATACTCAATAACTTGATTATGCCTTCTCTCAAATCTAACATAACTTCCAGAAGCAGTTGATCCATAAAATCTTCTTGTAGCTGGCCTCATATTCTTGGCAATTGGATGATATGTTTGGATATGGTTCCAAGCTCCCATATTTCTTGGTTCTTCTTGGGCCCAAACTATATCCTTTGCATTTGAGAATTTTTTAATTTCAGAAATAATCAATTTAACAGGGAGTGGAAAAAGCTGCTCTATCCTAACAATTGCAACATTTTTAATATTATTCTTTTCTCTGTAATCAATTAAATCAAAATAGAATTTTCCAGAACAAAAGACTAATGAATCTGCTTTAGCTGGATCGATTTCAGGATCGGAAATTACAGGCATAAACTTAGATGAAGTTAATTCTTTAACATCAGAGATAACCTTAGGATGTCTTAAGAGACTTTTAGGTGTAAATAATATTAATGGTTTCCTGAAGTTTGTAATCATTTGCCTTCTTAAAAGATGAAAAAGATTTGCTGGGGTTGTACAATTTGCAGCATACATATTATCCTTTGCACACAATTGAAGATATCTTTCCATTCTAGCTGAAGAGTGCTCTGCTCCTTGTCCTTCATATCCATGAGGAAGGTATAATACAATACCGTTTTGTAGTTTCCATTTATCCTCAGCAGATGATATGTACTGGTCAATTATTATTTGAGCTCCATTAGAAAAATCACCAAATTGAGCTTCCCAAATTGTTAGACTGTTGGGGCTTGCTAATGCATATCCATAGTCAAAACCTAGGACACCGTATTCTGAAAGAAGAGAGTTGTAAATTTTTAATACTCCTTTTTTATTAGAATCAATACTATTAAGAGGCAAGTATTCCTCTTCAGAATCTTCAGACTTCAAAACTGCATGGCGGTGAGAGAATGTACCTCTTTCTACATCTTGACCAGATATTCTTACATTGAATCCTTCAAGCATTAGTGTACCATAAGCAAGTTGTTCAGCTAATGCCCAATCAACTTTTTTTGATTCAAAAAGCATTTTTTCTCTAGAATCAAATAGCTTAATTACTTTTCTTAAAAATTGTTTATTGGGAAGTTTTGTGATAGATCTACCTACAGTTAAAATAGCTTCTTCATTAGAATTAGTATCATATTCTTTAAGCATTTTATTTTCGTCTACACGTTTAAATCCTTCCCAGACTTTTTGCATAAAAGGAGTAATTTTTGTTTTATCCTTTTTCTTTGAGTCATCTAGTTCCTCTTCTAAAGATTCAAAATAATCAGATTCAATTTTAGAGATATAATCCTTATTTATTAATCCCAGTTCTATTAATTTCTCTGCATATATATCTCTAGGATTTGGGTGTGAAGAAATAAACTTATATAGCTTTGGCTGAGTAAATCTTGGTTCATCACCTTCATTGTGTCCATATTTTCTGTAACCAAGTAGGTCAATAAAAACATCTCTATTGAATTGATTTCTAAATTCAAAAGCAAAAGTAACTGCATGAATAACAGCCTCAACATCATCAGAGTTTACATGAAGAACTGGAGAAAGGGTTACTTTACCAACATCTGAACAATAAGTGCTGGACCTTGCATCTAAATAGTTTGTAGTAAATCCAACTTGATTATTTACAACTAAATGAATAGTCCCACCTGTACTATAACCTTTTAGCCTAGACATTTGAATTACTTCATAAACTACTCCCTGTCCGGCAATTGCTGCATCACCATGAACTAAAATGGGTAAAATTTTATTTGTCTTATTATTTAGATCATTTTCCAATTTAGCTCTAGCTATTCCCTGAACAACTGGATCAACAGACTCAAGGTGAGATGGGTTTGGGGCTAAATTCATAGTAATTTTATTTCCAGACTTGGTTAACCTTTCCGATGTCCAACCTAAATGATACTTAACATCTCCATCAAAAATGTCCTCTTCGTAGTCTTTACCGTCAAATTCACCAAAGATATCCTTACTAGATTTGCCAAGAATATTCACCAATGTATTTAGTCTTCCTCTATGAGACATTCCAATAACAACATCCTCAACTCCTTTATCTGCAGCTATATTAATTAGAAAGTCTATCGCTGGAATTAAAGATTCTCCACCTTCAAGCGAAAATCTTTTTTGTCCAACATATTTTTTTTGAAGAAAATTTTCAAAAGTATATGCTTTATTCAGGCTGTCTAATATTTTTAATTTTTCATCTTTAGAAAAATTTGGATGATTACCATTAACATTGATGTGATTTTGAATCCATTTAACCTTATTAGGATCTCTAATATACATATACTCAATACCTATTGAATCACAGTAGATTCTCTTTAAATGATCAATTATATTTTTTAATTTATCAGGTCCTATTCCGACAACCTCACCTGCACTAAAAACTAACTCAAGATCTGCAGCTTCTAGACCAAAGTTTTCAATATCCAGAGTTGGTAAGTATTTTCTTCTCTCCCTAACCGGGTTTGTAACTGTAAATAGATGTCCTCTTTTTCTGTAGGCATCTATTAGATTAATTACCTGAAATTCCTTTTTAATATTTTCTGGAACTTCAAATTTTCTCTCTTCAACTGTGATATTTGCACTCTCCATTCCAAAGTCAAAACCTTGAAAAAATGCTTTCCAACTTGGCTCCAGAGTATCTGGTGATTGCAAGTATTGATCATACATTTCTGCGAATAAACTTGTGTGAGCTGAGTTAAGAAATGAAAATTTATCCATCAAGTTTTATATAGTTAATAAAATTACAACTTGTTTTTTATGTTTCTTAATAATTTTTAGATTTTTGTATCATGTTTGCCCTAATAGATTGTAATAATTTTTATGCTTCATGTGAAAGAGTTTTTCAACCACACTTAAATGAAAAACCAATTGTCATTCTTTCAAATAATGATGGTTGTGTAATAGCAAGAAGTAATGAGGCTAAAGATCTTGGGATTCCTATGGGAGCACCTGCATTTAAATTCAAAGAAGTCTTTCAAAAAAATAAAGTTGAGATATTCTCATCAAATTTTTCACTGTATGGGGATATGAGCAATAGGGTTATGTCTATAATATCCCGTTTTGTTCCAGATGTAGAGATTTACAGTATTGATGAAGCATTTTTAAGATTCAATGGTTTTACTGAGGATGAAGCTGATAAGAAATGTAAAGAGATTATAGGTACTGTATGGAAGTGGACTGGTATTCCTGTCTCAATCGGATTAGCTCCGACTAAATCGCTTGCTAAAATTGCAAATAGAATTGCGAAAAAAAGCCCTGATATTACTAAGGGGTTTTATTCAATTAATAGTAATAAAAAACGTCTAGAAGCTTTAGAAAAAATATCTACTGGTGATATTTGGGGTATTGGATTACAAAATGAAAAGAAGCTATCAAACATAAATGTTAAGTCCGGAATTGACTTTATAAATCTTCCTGATCAATGGGTTAAAAAAAATATGAGTATAATCGGCCTAAAACTAAAAAAAGAGCTTGAAGGTTCTCCTACACTTGATATTGAAGAAACAAAAATTGAGAAAAAATCTATTGCAACAACTAGAAGCTTTGAGTCTGATATTTCATCACTTGAAGATTTAATTGAAAGAATCACAACATATTCAGTTGTTGCTTCTAAAAAACTAAGAAATCAAAAGAGTGAATGTAATATGATTTGTGTTTTTATTAGGAGTAATCCATTTAAAAATAATAATGAAAGATATCATTATAGCCTGACAGGATCACTACCATTCTCTACTAGTTCAAGTATCGAGATTAGCAAATTTGCAGTAAAGCTTCTAAAAAAGATTTACTCTAAAAACAAATCATATAAAAAAGCAGGTATAATATTGATGGGGTTATCTCCAGAATCAAATCATCAGTTTAGTTTATTTGATAGAGATATTGAAAAACAGAAAAAGCTCATGAAGAGTATCGATACAATTGATACCAAATATGGACTGTATAAGGTAAGACTTGCAAGTCAAGATCAAAAAAGAATTTGGAAAATGAAAAGGCAAAAGCTTTCTAGAAACTATACTACTGAAATTGACGAAATATTAATTGTAAAGTAGAATGAATAAAGAGAATAATATTAGAATATTTAAACCTACTGATAAAGAGTCTATTAAAAATATATTTATTGAAGAGGGTATTTCGGCTGGTTTTCCCTCTCCTGCTAGTGATTTCGAGGAATCAAGAATTAGTATTGAAAAAGTTGTAGTAAAAAATAAAGAGTCAACTTTTTATGCTAAAGTTTCAGGTGAATCAATGAAAAATGCAGGGCTTGATGATGGAGATATTCTTGTAATCGATAGAAGCGAAGAGTTAAAAAATAATAAAATTGCTGTCTGTTATCTTAATGGAGAATTCACGGTAAAGAGATTAAAGATTGAGAAGGATCATATATATTTAGTACCAGAAAACGATAAGTATGAACCGATAAAGGTTACAGACGAAAATGAATTTATAGTATGGGGAATAGTAACTTACGTTATTAAAAAAATTTAGAGTCTCTCGTAAATACCTGCAATTCCTTGACCTCCTCCAACACAAGCAGTAACCATTCCATACTTTTGATTTCTTCTTTTCATCTCATTAAGTAATTGTATTGAAAGTTTTGCACCAGTACAACCTAAAGGATGACCAAGAGCAATTGCTCCACCATTAACATTTACAGTGTCAGGATTTAAACCACTTTCCTGGATTACAGCTAGAGCTTGACAAGCGAAAGCTTCATTTAATTCTGTCTGTTCTATATCAGATAATTTTAACCCTGCCTGACTTAAAGCCTTTGGGATTGCTTCAACAGGTCCTATTCCCATGTATAAAGGATCTACTCCTCCTGAAGTACAAGTTACCATCCTTGCAATTGGTTTAACTCCTAGCTGTTTAACCATCTCCTCAGACATAACTAAAACAAAAGCAGCACCGTCAGACATTTGAGATGAGCTACCAGCAGTAACTATACCTCCAAGTTTGAAAGCAGGTCTTAATTTAGCTAAAGCTTCAACTGTTGTTTCTCTTCTAACTCCCTCATCCATATCAACCGTGTGAGATTTAGATACTTTCTTTCCATCCTGGACAAATACTTCTTCAACAGTAACTGGAACAATCTCATCTTTAAACAATCCCTTTTCAATTGCACTAGCTGCCTTTTGGTGAGACTCATAAGAAAATTGATCTGAAGCCTCTCTTGATATTTT
The DNA here is from genome assembly GCA_902594745.1 of uncultured Bacteroidota bacterium. GTDB lineage: Bacteria > Bacteroidota > Bacteroidia > Flavobacteriales > Flavobacteriaceae > Marisimplicoccus. The sequence goes on along the minus strand of CACJNF010000002.1, from coordinate 85,721 downwards.
ATATTTTTCAGCAACAGCTTCAGCTGTGTGTCCCATTCCAATATGATAATTCATATTATCAAGATTTGCCTTGTAACTTGGTGACAATTTGTATCCAGTCATTGGGATTAGACTCATACTTTCAATCCCTCCAGCAACAAAAATATGTCCAAATCCAGCTCTTACTTTACTAACAGCCATAGATATAGCCTCAAGACCTGAAGCACAATACCTATTAATTGTTACACCTGGGACTTCTTTTCCAAGAGCTCTAGCAGATATTAGTCTTGCTACTTGAAGTCCTTGTTCACCCTCAGGATTAGCACATCCTACTATAACATCATCAACTTTTGTTGTATCAAGTTCTGGGACTTGTGACGCAAGATGTTTTATAACATCAACTGCAAGATCATCGGTTCTATAATTTTTAAAGCCACCTCTTTTTGCTTTTCCAACTGCTGATCTATAACCAGCGACTATGTATGCTTCCATAATTAATTTCTTAATGGTTTTTTTGTCATCAGCATATGCTGAATTCTATCTAATGTTTTTTGATTTCCAAGTAGACTCATGAAGTTTTCTCTTTCAAGATCAAGAAGGTATTCTTCACTAACATTCTGAGAATACGTTAAATCTCCTCCACACATAACATAAGCTATTTTTCTGGATACTTCTACATCATAGTCAGACATGTAGTTTCCAAGTCTGAATTCATTTATTGCAGAGTATAATGTTGATAATCCTGATCTTCCTAAAACTTCAATGTCTTGTCTTGATGAAGGAGGTATATAACCTGTTTTTAGACTTAATACTTTTCCTTTCGCCATGCTAATATTTCTCATACGATTCATACAAATAAAATCTCTCTCTGGGAGAAGATAGTGAAGATCATAAGCCTCGTGAGCTGACATGGATACTGATCCCATTGCGATTGATTTAAAATGATCAATTAATGAAGGCATTTTTACATCTCCTGAATTAAATGAATCAGATGCCCTCATTGCCATTTCTTTTGTTCCACCTCCACCAGGTATAAGTCCAACTCCAGCCTCAACAAGACCAATATATGACTCTGAAGCATGAATACCAGCATCACAATGTATTGAAACTTCAAGTCCTCCACCCATAACAAATCCATGAGTTGCAGAAACAACAGGTACATTACATGTCCTCATCCTCATCAATATCTTTTGGAACCCTACAAGAAACTTTTCTATTTCATCAAAGTTCTTCTGCATAGCCATCATACCCATATTCATAAGGTTAGCTCCAACAGAGAACTGTTTGTCATTATTACCAATTACTATTCCATTCCAGCCATCTCTTTCAGCAATATCAATTGCCTCATTTATTCCTTTAGCTATTCCCTCTCCTATAGAATTTCCTTTTGTCTGAAATTCAATACACATAACACCATCTCCTATGTCATGCACGGTACACTCTGGATTTCTTAAAATCTGTTTATTTTCTCTAAATGCATCGAGTATGTAATGATTCTCAGAGCTTGGAACATTTATATATTTCTTAGAATTAACATCATAAAATTTCTTTTTCCCATCTTCAAATTTGTAGAATGATTCTGCTCCAGAGGCAGACATATCTGTGATCCAATTTGGAACTTCTTCACCACAGCTTTTTATCATTTCAATTCCAGTTTCAATTCCAAGATTATCCCATATTTCAAATGGACCATAGCTCCATGCGTAGCCAGTTCTTATTGCGTCATCTATTTGATAATAATCATCTGCAATTTCTGGAATACTCATAGCAGAATATGACAGTATACATGAAAAATATTCTTTATAAAATTTATTAACGTTTGAATCACCCTCAACTAAAAACTTTAATCTTCTATCAAATAACTCTATAGATTTTGCTTCTTTAATTTCAGGTAAATTAGGTTTAATTGATTTTCTATATTCATTTGTTTCAAGGTCAAGAGCTTTAATAACAGACCTGCCATTTTCATCTTTTTCCTTAGTTTTCTCATAGTATCCTTTACCAGATTTGTTTCCAAAAAACTTATTTTCAATTAAAAATTTGAAAGATTTATTTTCAGGTTGATCTTTTAGTTTACTGTAAAATGTGTCATTATTTACATTGTTTACCAAAAAGTTAGTAACGTTGTCACTTGTATCTAGTCCAACCAAATCTTGTAATCTGAATGTTCCAGAATTAGGAAGACCTATAACACTGCCTGTCATCAAATCAACTTCTTCAATTTTAAAATTGTATTTTTCTGTTAACTGAGATGATTTTATACCACACATTACACCAATTCTGTTTCCAATAAATCCAGGAGTATCTTTACAAAGTACTGTTTGCTTTCCAAGTATTACATCTCCAAATTCCATCAAAAATGAAACTAACTTAGGGTCAGTTTTAGTTTGAGGAATAACTTCGAATAGTCTTAAATATCTGGGAGGATTGAAAAAATGCGTTCCACAAAACAGTGATTTAAAGCTATCTGATCTTCCCTCGCACAAAAGAGATATTGGAATACTAGAAGTATTAGAAGTTACAAAAGCACCGTCAGACTTATATTTTTCAACCTTTTCAAAAATTGTTTTTTTAATTTCTAAATTTTCAACAACAACTTCAATAATCCAGTCTGCATCTTTTATTTTTTCAAAATCATCATCGAAATTACCTGTTGTTATTCTTGATGCATATTCTTTTTTGTATAGTGGATTAGGCTTGGACTTAATTGCGTTATTTAATGCATCATCGGCAACTATATTCCTATTTTTTATTGATTTGTCTTTAGGCTGAATATCGAGCATTAAAACATCTATCCCAACATTTGCAAGATGACAAGCAATTCCTGAACCCATTACACCAGAACCAAGAACAGCGGCTTTTTTAACTTTAAAATTCATTTTTTTATAATATCTGCTAATCTAAATAAATTATTTTAATTACTAACTTTACAACATTAAGATATAACTATGGACAAAGAAAACATACTTTCAAATTTTCAATCAAAAGCAAAAAATGCAGCTCCAATAGGAGGTGTTATTAAGTTTGAGATTGATGGTAACTCTATCTGTATCGATGGGACTGGATCTGAAAATAAAATTTTATTAGAAGATATGGAGGCTGATTGTACTATCATTATGGCAGGTTCTTTAATGGAGGATCTCCAAAATGGTAAGATCAACCCAATGATGGCAGTTATGAGTGGAAAACTCAAAATTAAGGGTGATCAGGGACTTGCAATGAAGCTTCAGGCTTTTATGTAACAACCTATCTTTTTTTAGGATTTTGTGAACTGATTTGATTTTTTTCATACATTTAGTTGACTATTAAACCAGTTATCGAAAAGATTAACCTAAAGATAAACCGATCCAAAGTTAACTATGCTGTTTCTTTGGCTAAATCCTTAACTTCAAAGGACCCAACCTCTATAAATAAAATTTGGGCGTTATCTGGTTTTAAATCAAAACAAGAGTTTGATAATAATTTTAAGCGCGTACATGGTGTTTCGTTCAAAGAGTATGTCGATAAGCTTTAATATTAATTATCTCAAATTATAATCTTTAAGTAAATTTGCAAACTAGTGAAACGTAATATAGACATACTAGTTATCTCGGATTTACACCTTGGGACCTATGGCTCTGAAGCTGATGAAGTTTTGTCATATTTAAAAACAATTGATGCAAAAAAAATTGTAATCAATGGAGATTTTGTAGATATTTTATTATTCAATAAAAAGTATTGGCCAAACTCTCATATGAAAGTTGTAAAATACTTTCTAGATCTAATATCTCAGGGTAAAGAAATCCATTATGTAGTTGGTAATCATGACGAGCTATTAAGGAAGTTTTTAAATTATAAAATTCAAAACTTTCAAATTGTTAATCAAGTAGTATTAGATACTGATGAAGGAAAAGTCTGGATTTTTCATGGTGATGTTTTTGATTTTTCTATTCAGACACAATGGATAACTAAATTTGCAGGATTTGTTTATGACTATATGATAATGTTCAATAGCTGGCTGAATAAAAAAATAATTAAACCTCTTGGAGGTAAAAGATTAAATTTCTCTAAAGCTATTAAAGCTCACGTAAAAACTGCTGTCCAGTATTTTAGCAATTTTGAAAGAATAGCTGCTGAAACAGCTCATAAAAATGGCTATAAATACGTGGTCTTGGGACATATTCATACTCCAAAAATTGAATCCTTTGATGTAGATGGTGATGAAATTATTTACATGAATTCAGGAGACTGGTTAGAGAGTTTATCATCTTTAGAATATGTAGATAATAAATGGTCTATATATAATCACACTCGAACTGAATCTAATTTCAATAATGATGAAGGATCAAGAGTTGAGATGACAACTAAGGAGCTTTACAAAGACATGATAGAAGAGTTCAAAATCCTTAATGATAAATGAAAATTCTATATGCAATACAAACTACAGGTAATGGCCATTTAGCAAGAGCTCAAAATATTATTCCAAAAATAAAAGAAGTAGCTGAACTTGAAATAATTACAAGTGGCCCTAAAAATGACTTTTTACTAGAAGAAAAACCCATCAAACATTTTACAGGTGTTACTTTTTTCTATACCGATAATGGATCAGTTAATTGGCTGAAAACTGTTTTTCTAAATAATTATTTTAGATTATTAAAAGAGATTTTATCATGTCCTGTAAAAAAATATGATTTAATAATAAATGATTTTGAACCAGTTTCTGCATGGTCTGCAAAATTTAATAATGTAAAGTGTTTTGAATTAACAAACCAATATTCCATGAGTCTTAAGAACACTCCTAGACCAAAGAATTATAATAGGCTTGTTTTATGGGCAATAAATTATATAATACCCACTAAACTTGGATATGGATATCATTATAAAAAATATACAGACAGGATTTTTTTTCCAATAATTAGAAATAAAATTAGAGATTTGAAAGTAACAAATAGTGATGAAATAATTGTCTATTTACCCACTTACTCTCCTTCAAATTTAATTGAGATTATTAATCAATTACATATAAAGAAAACGTGGACAATTTTTTCTCTTGATGCAGACAAAAAAGAAACAATATCTGGTGTAAATGTTGAACCTCTTTCCGAAGATTTATTTTTGAATAAATTTGCTTCTTGTTATGGAATTGTATGTGCTGGTGGATTTGCTACAACCTCAGAAGCAATATTTCTAGGTAAGCCTATGATTGTTGTTCCTGTTGAAGGTCAAATAGAGCAGCAGTTTAATGCTGCAGCACTAAAAAAAGAAGGAGTAACAGTAATTGATAGGTTCTCAAAAAAAAATATAGATATTATCTCTGATTGGATTGAGTCCCCAAAAGTGTTAGAAATAAAATACAAAGATGAATCCAAAAAAATAATTGAAACAATTATAAACGACTACTCAAACTTAAACTAAACCTACCATGGAAAATGAACTAGATAATTTAAAGTTTCCTATTGGAAAATATAAAGCCATACTTGATTTTAACTTTTCAAGAACTGTTGAAGATATAAAAACATTAGAGTCATTTGCTAGTGATCTTAGAGAGTCTGTAAAAGGTCTTGACAAGACAGATTTTAAAAAATCTTATAGAGATGGAGGAATGAATATTGCTCAAATTATACACCATTTTTGTGATACACACACATATGCGTTCTTAAGAACAAAACATACTTTACTTGAGGAAAATCCTAGCGTAAAAATGTATGATGTTGCTGAATTTTTAACAACTCCTGACTCAAATGTGTTAGATGTAAAAGATAGTCTAAATGTGATTGAAGGAATTCATGCTAAATGGGTTAGCCTTCTAAAGACATTATCAGAAGAAGATTTCAAAAAAACTTACTATCACTCATCCAGAGATAAAAATATAATTCTTCATGAGCATGTTGGGATGTATGCATGGCATACTAAACATCATATTGAGCACATTAAAATCGCTAAAAAGAATATTAAACAAAAAGGAAAAAGAGCAAAATAAAATATGAGTTCTAAAACAGTAATTTTTACTAGATTATACAGAAAGCTACACAGAAATGTTGGGATTATTTTTATTGGTTTTTTTCTACTAATATCAATAAGCGGTTTTCTTCTTGGGTTAAAAGACGAGCTAGGGTTAAAGCCTGAAACTAAATCGACTAATTCTATTAATCAGAGCAGCTGGATTTCAATACAAAGTCTAGATTCAATTGCTAGAACCTTTGCAAGTGGTGAACTTAAAATTGACTCTGAAATTGACAGAATAGATATAAGGCCAGACAAAGGTATTGCTAAGATTTTGTTTAAAAATAATTTTCAAGAGCTTCAGTTGGACCTAGAAAGTGGTGAAATTTTATCTATAGAAAAAAGAGCAGATAATTTTATTGAAAGATTACATGATGGCTCAATAATTGATTTCTATTTTACAGAAAACAATATTTCAACAATTACGTATGTTAGTATTATATCATTAAGTCTAGTCTTTATGATATATAGTGGATATTTATTATGGGCTAATCCTAGAAAGATTAGACGAAATAAAAAAGCCCCCTAAAAAGGAGGCTTTTCTGTACTCGAGGCGGGACTTGAACCCGCACGAACATTACTGCTCATTGGATTTTAAGTCCAACGTGTCTACCAATTCCACCACTCGAGCGTTGAGCGAAAGACGGGATTCGAACCCGCGACCCTCACCTTGGCAAGGTGATGCTCTACCAGCTGAGCTACTTTCGCAGAGAATGCAAATTTATAATAATTTAACTATTTATAGATAGATAAATCTAAATTTAACGAGTCGAAATATTTAAACCTATTTAAACATATTGAAAGAATTGTATCTCTTAATGAGCTTGTTATTCTTTCAGGGAAATATTTAACTGCAATATATGCTTGAAAGGTCTCTGCAACATCTTCTGAATCTGGATTATCTTTTGCATAAGTTGATAAATAATTTCCATCTAGATTAACAGCTTCATTCCAACCTTGCTGACCATAAACATATGGATCAATTGACAAATGCGCAGCTTCATGGATAAATAACTCTTCAGTTCTATCTCCATCTGGCCTTGTCTCTACAGTATTATTTAACCAATCAGTATGAAATGTAATATTTGCATAAGAAAGATCATCAGATCTTTGTGCAGAAGCAACTTCCTCACCTTTTAAAAATTCAATTGATTTAATATTTTTTCTTAGTTCTTTTCCAAGTTGGCCCATCAAGGGGGCATATTTTTGTTCTAAGTTTGATGCTTCTTCTTGAGTAAACTCAGAATATATTTCAAAATCAACAGAGAGACCATCACCAAAGTTTACCTTATATACATGAGCTGGGTAAGTTATAAAATCAGGAATAGATTTATCATAAAATAGCCTATCCAAAATTCCTTGGTATGCAGATGATGAATATACAGTATAATCAGAGGATTTGATTAAGTCTGGGAGATCCCACATAGTTCCTGAAAATGGTGGATCAAGAATTTCAACATAATTAAAAAGGTAGACTCCATCTTCAGCACTTTGAGATCGTATTAGGTATAATTGATCCTGAAGGTCATTTAATTGAATCGTTAAGTTATTATTGTCTGTCTCAAAAATTTCATTTGACTCAGTTAGAATCTCAATTTGATTTATATAATCTTCAATTTGGCTTTGAAAACCATTAATTTGAAAATTTAGTTCATTGATTTGTCCTGATTGAATATTGTTTTGAGAGATTAATTGGTTTATTTGAAAAGCGTAATCATTAATCTGGGAATTTAGCTGAGAAATATTAGCTTGAAGATCAAGTATAGTTTGATTAAGCTGATTTATCTCATCTTGTTTTGAACATGAGTTAATAATTAGAAAGAAAATAAAAATTAAAAATTTATAATTTTTCATATTGTATGATCATTTCTCCAGGATTGTGAGGGGGAATATAATAAGAGAACCCATGTCTATTACATATTTGATCAATTATTTTCTTCTGCATAACTGGTGAATTTCCTGTTATCACTTTAAGGCTCACGCTACCCTTAGTTGAATTTAATAGCATGTACTCTTCAATTAATTCCAGTCCCTCTGGATGAGTTTTACCATGTAAATCAATCTCCATTTTTTATTTCTTTTTTTATCTGGTTTAATTTCAATAGTGCTTCAACAGGACTTAAATTATCAATATCTAAGTCTTCAATAATTTTTCTTATCTCTTGCATTTTGGGATCTTCTATATCAAAAAAACTAAGCTGAAGGTTATCATCACTTTTATCTGCTTTTAAATTCTTAGGCCTGCTAGTCTCCATAAGTTTTAATTTATTCTCTGCTGAATTAAGTACAAGTTTTGGCATTCCAGCCATTTTAGCTACATGTATTCCAAAACTATGATTACTTCCTCCTTTAACAAGTTTTCTTAAAAAGATTACATCATCTTTTGTCTCTTTTACACTAACATTAAAATTTCTTATTCCCCTGTATATAGACTCCATTTCATTTAGATCATGGTAATGAGTTGCAAAAAGAACATGAGGTTTTAATTTATTTTCATGTAGAAACTCAGCTATTGCCCAAGCTATAGAGATTCCATCATAGGTGCTTGTACCTCTTCCTATTTCATCAAGTAGAATTAGACTATTTGCTGTTAAATTATTTAAAATTGATGCTGTTTCATTCATTTCAACCATAAAGGTTGATTCACCCATCGAAATATTATCACTTGCACCAACTCTTGTGAAAATTCTATCAACTATGGAGAATGTCATCTCTTGCGCAGGAACAAAACTACCAATTTGAGCTAGTATAGTAATCAATGCTGTTTGTCTTAAAATTGCAGATTTACCAGACATATTTGGACCGGTAATCATTATAATTTGCTGATCAGTATCAAGAAATATATCGTTAGGAATATATCTTTCTCCAGCAGGAAGATTAGCTTCAATTACAGGATGTCTTCCTGCAATTATTTCAATTTTTTTTGTACTTGTTATCCTAGGACAACAATATTTATATCTGACTGCTCTTTTTGAGAAAGAGTTTAAAATATCAATTACAGAAATTTTATCTGAAACTAATTTTAATGTTAAAAGGCTATCTTGAAGTTTATCTAGCAATTTTAAAAATAACTTAAGCTCAAGATCTTTAATTTTCTCATCCGCATTTATTATTTTTTCCTCATACTCTTTTAATTCCTGTGTAATATATCTTTCCGCATTAACAAGAGTTTGCTTTCTTATCCAGTCCTCTGGAACTTTATCTTTATGGGTATTTCTTACCTCTATGTAATATCCAAAGACATTATTGAATGAGATCTTTAATGAAGGAATATTAGTTTTTTTAGCCTCTCTTTCAAGGATTTGATTAAGATATTCCTTTCCTGAAGATCTTATCTCCCTTAAACCATCAAGCTCTTTTGAGAATCCATCTTTAATAAAATCTCCTTTCAATATAGAAACAGGAGAATCATCCTTTAGAGTCTTAGATATTGCTCCTGTTATACTCTTAGAATTAGGTAATGATTTCCCGTAATTTTTTAAAACACCACTGTAAACTAATAGAGAGTCTTTAATTAAATCTACATTTTCTAATGAACTTTTTAAATTAACTAGCTCTCTTGGTGAAATTTTATATGTTGCAATTTTTGACATTAATCTTTCTATATCTGAAATATTATTTAGGTTAATATCAAGCAGTCTACTTATTTCATCATCACTCATTATTGATTGAACAATTTCTTGTCTTTTCTTTATCTCTTTTTTATCAATTAATGGAAAAGCAATCCAACTTTTAAGTTTTCTTGAACCCATACTAGTTATTGTCTCATCAATTGTATCAGAAAGATTAAAACCATTTATAGAGTTTGAATTAAACAACTCAAGATTTTTCATAGTAAATCTATCCATCCATACATAAGACTCTGGAAATATCCTTTGAAGGGTTGAGATATGAGTAAGATTATTATGCTCTGTATCATCTAAATAATGAATTATGGATCCTGCAGCTACAGTACCTAGCTTAATATCCTCAACACCAAAACCTTTCAAACTTTTTGTATTAAAATGATCAAGCAACTTATTTTCTGAATATGAGTTGTCGTAAACCCAATCATCTAACGGATAAACGTTGTATGAGTTTCCTAACAACTCAAAAAATTTATTTTTTGATGGTTTTGAAACCAATATTTCATTGGGAGAAAAGTTTGAAATTAGCTGATCAATTAATTTTAAATCCCCTTGTGATACATAAAAGTCACCAGTTGATACATCAAGAAATGAAATTCCAAATTTATTTTTTTCTATGTGGACCGAAGCTAAATAATTATTTTTCTTCTGATCAAGTACTCCATCATTAATTGCTATTCCTGGAGTAACTATTTCTGTAACTCCTCTTTTGACAATTTTTTTCGTAAGCTTTGGATCTTCCAATTGATCGCAAACTGCAACTCTATTACCTGCCTTGACTAGTTTAGGAAGATAGTTTTCAATTGAGTGGTGAGGAAATCCAGCTAGCTCAACCTCACTACTTGAACCTGCTCCTCTTTTTGTTAAGACTATACCTAAAATCTTTGATGCTAATATTGCATCTTCGCCAAAAGTTTCATAAAAATCACCTACTCTAAACAAAAGTATAGTATCAGGATATTTAGATTTAATATCATTATACTGCTTCATCAAAGGTGTGATTTTACTCGTTTTAGTCACTGTTTTGTATTTATGCTAATGTAAATATTTTTATTTTTACTCTAATGCGAAAACTAAGAAATACTGAGTTAAATAGAAAGACCATAGAGGAGTTTAAAAAATCCAAGAAAACATTAGCAATTGTAATTTTGGATAATATTAGAAGTATTCATAATGTTGGTTCAATTTTTAGGACTTCTGATTCTTTTTTGATTGAAAAAATTATTATCTCAGGATATACTGCTACTCCTGAAAATTCTAAGATGGAAAAAACAGCACTTGGTTCATCTGATTCTGTTGATTGGGAATACACAGAGGATGTGATAGAAACAATCCAAAATCTAAAGAATAAGGGGATTAAAGTTGTTTCTGTTGAACAAGCAGACAAATCATTAAAAATTGAAAAATTTATTCCTGAAAAAGGTATAAAATATGCTTTTGTCTTTGGCAATGAGGTAGACGGTGTTTCAGATGAAATAATTTTAGAATCTGATCAAGTTCTTGAAATACCTCAAGTTGGGACTAAACATTCTTTAAATGTTTCAGTAGCAGCAGGAATTATTTTATGGGACTTTTATCAAAAAACCGAAATCTAAATTATTTTTAAAGGAATATCCTGATCGCTACAGTCATTATCCAGTTCCTTAATTGTTTTATTCAAAATTGGATGTACATAATCATCTGCTATTTCTAACATCGGGACCAAAACAAATTTTCTAATCTCAATTTTTGGATGAGGGATTTTTAAGTCTTCTAAATCTGTTATAATGTTATCATAAAAAAGAATATCAATATCTATGAACCTGTCCGAATAACTACCATCAATGTCTTCTCTTCCCATTGATTTTTCAATCTTTTTTAAGTTTATTAATAAAGATTTTGGCATAATATCTGTATCAATAAGTAAACATAGATTATAAAAATCATTGGAATCAAAACCCCAAGACTTCGATTGATATATACTTGATCTAGAAATTATTATTCCAACCTTTTTCTCAATTTCATCTATCGCTTTATTTATTAATACAGAACGATTACCTTTGTTTGAACCTATTGATAAATAAACTTTACTCATAATTCTTATATGAATTCCAAAAAAATTACTCTAGCAAATAATATATATTTAATTCTTGCGGGATTATTTATTACTTCACTAGTTGCATCAAATTTAATATTTACAAAAATATTTTATTGGTATCCATTCGATATAAATTTATTAGGTGTAAAACTTTTTGAGTTGTCAGTTGGTATTTTACCTTATCCTCTTACATTCCTAATTACAGACTTAATATCTGAAATTTATGGAAGGAAGAAAGCAGATCAGGTTGTAATAACTGGAATATTTGCATCAATTTTTTCAATTATTCTAATTTTTGTATCAAGCCAAGTACCAGCTATAGAAGCATCACCAATTGATGATGAAACTTTTAACAGTGTTTTTCTTAATGCTCCACTAGCAGTATTGGCATCTATGTTAACATACTTATTCGCTCAATTTATAGATATAAGAATATACCATTTTTGGAAAAAGCTTACCAAAGGTAAACACCTTTGGTTAAGAAATAACTTTTCAACTTTTACATCACAATTTGTAGACACATTTACAATTGTATCGTTACTTATTCTTTTTGGAATTCTTCCAGAGGATAAATTTTTAGTTCTAGTTATTTCTGGATTTTTATTTAAGGTAATTGTTGCATTATTAGATACACCCCTTTTATATCTTTTCGTATGGATTTTTAGAAAGAAATTCAATTTAAAAGTCGGAGAAGAAATTAAACTTAGTTAGGTTGGAATCAAAAAGAATTAATAAGTACTTAAGTGAAGTTGGATTCTGTTCTAGAAGAAAAGCTGACGAGTATATTTCTCTTGGTAGAGTATATATTAACGGTAAAGTTGCTGAGTTAGGATCTAAGGTGAATATGGATGATGAGATTAAAGTTGATGGTGAAATAATTCAGAATACTAATAAAAAAAGAGTATACATAGCATTCAATAAGCCTATTGGAATTGAATGTACTGGAAACCCAAAAGTGAAGGATAATATTATTGATTTTATTAATCACAAAGAGCGGCTTTTTACAATTGGAAGAATAGACAAACAAAGTGAAGGTCTTATTCTGCTAACAAATAATGGTGACATTGTAAATAATGTTTTAAGAGCAGAAAACAAGAAGGAGAAAGAATATATGGTATGGGTAAATAAAAATATAACACAAGATTTTATTGAAAAGATGAGGAAGGGAGTCAGGATTATGGGTAAAATGACAAAAAGGTGTTATGTAAAGAGGATTAATGATAATAGATTTAAAATTGTTCTAACCCAGGGAATGAATAGGCAAATCAGAAGAATGTGTGAGGTTTTAGGTTACAGAGTAACTAAACTAAAAAGGACTAGAATTATGAATATTCATTTAGATATTAATATTGGAGAGTATAGAGATTTGAGTGAAGATGAAGTAAAACAATTATTTAATCAATAGTCAGATCAATTAAATACCCTTCATTAGATCTAACATTAAATACACTTGAATCTTCAAAAATTAAATATTGTCCCTTAATTCCAATTAATTTTCCATTTATTTCATCAGACTTTTTAAGACTTACAGATTTTACTGAGTCAATTGAATTATCTATTCTATAATTAAATTTAATTACTTCAGTATCTATCAAAAAGTAATCATTAAAATCCTTACCTAGGAATTCAAGCGCTTCATCTTTATCATTTTTTAAATTCGAATCATTAATTTGACTTGTAAGCATTTTACGCCAATTTGTTTTATCAGAAAATTTCTGTTTTAATTTTACCTCAGCTATCCCTGCCAAATATCGATTAGGAACTTTAATTAATTCAATAGCTTCAATAGCTCCTTGATCAATCCACCTTGTAGTTTTATTATTTGATCTGGTAACACCAACTTTTGTTTCACTTGTTTTTGAGAGGTAAACAATATGATCTTGAATTTGAATTTTTTTTTCATATTCAAGGTCTCTATCTTCAATTTCCAAGTGAGCTTTACTTAACTCAGGCTTCATTACCCAATCACCAGACATTGGAGACTCAAAAAAGCATTTTTTGCAAAAACCATTTGCAAAAATTTCAATATTTTCAGAGCATGATAGACAACAATAACCTGTCTTTTTTAAGTTGATATTTTTACCTATAAACTGATTAAGAAATAAAAGATCATTTTCAAAATCTAGCATATATCGAATAGGATCATCATGTATTGAAATCATTTTTTTTATTACTCCTGAAAACATAATTTTTTGTTTACTATTTTTATGCTAAATATATGTAATCCATGCCAATTCCAATTTTTAATTCTGTTGCATCCTTTTTTTTAAAAAGAAGGATAAGTCAAATAGAATTATTTAAAGACTATCCAATAGAAGTACAACAAGAGGTTCTTAGAAAACTTGTCGTTTATTCTATTGATACTGAAATTGGAAAAAAGAATGATTTTAAAACAATAGCATCTTATAATGATTTTAAAGAAAGAGTTCCAATTGTATCATATGAAGATATATACGATGATATTGAAAGGAATAGAAAAGGTGAGCAAAACATATTTTGGAGAACTTCTATAAAATGGTTTGCAAAATCAAGTGGAACAACTAACGCTAAAAGTAAATTTATCCCAATAAGTTTTGAGTCTTTGGAAGATTGTCATTACAAGGCTGGAAAAGATATGCTGTCGTTGTACTTTAATAATAATATAAATTCACAATTACTTGCAGGAAAGTGTTTAAGACTAGGAGGATCAAAGGATATCTATGAAAATAATAGTAGCTATTATGGAGATTTATCTGCTATTATGATTGATAACTTACCTTTTTGGGCTGAACTAAGCAGCACACCTAGTTCAAAAGTTTCATTAATTCCGGAGTGGGAACAAAAAGTTGAAGCAATAATAAATGAATCTTTAAGTCAAAAAGTGACAAGCTTTGCAGGTGTTCCTTCTTGGATGTTATCTCTACTTCAAAAAGTAATTGAAAAAACTGGAAGAAACAACATTATTGATATTTGGAATGATTGTGAAGTTTATTTCCATGGAGGAGTAAGTTTCGAGCCTTATAAATACCTCTACAAAAAATTATTTCCATCAAAAGATTTCAAATATTTTGAAATTTATAATGCCTCTGAAGGATTTTTTGCCATTCAAGATCAAAATGAATCAAGTGAACTACTACTTATGTTAGACTACGGTATATTCTACGAATTTTATCCAGCTAACGGGTTAGAGCAAGAAATTGTTTCATTAGCTGATGTTAAACTGAATGTAAATTATGCAATGGTAATAACAACAAATTCTGGTCTGTGGAGATATAAAATAGGTGATACAGTTAAGTTCACTTGCTTGAATCCATTCAGAATTAAGATAACAGGGAGGACAAAACATTTTATAAATGTTTTTGGTGAAGAACTGGTAATTGAGAATGCAGAAAAGGCGTTATCCTTAACTTCTGAGTTAACAAAGTCTTCAATATCTGACTACACGGTAGGCCCAGTTTTTATGGGCAGTAAGACTAAAGGCTCACATGAGTGGATAATTGAGTTTGATAAACAGCCTGATGATCTTAATAAATTTATGGAAATACTTGATCTAAATCTTCAAAGTCTGAATTCTGATTATGAAGCAAAGAGATATAAAAGTTCAACACTTGAGCTACCAAAATTAATTGTTGCTAGAAAGAATCTTTTTTATGATTGGCTTTCATCTAAGAATAAGCTTGGAGGACAGAATAAAATTCCAAGATTATCAAATTCAAGAGAGTTTATTGAAGAATTAATTTCTATGAATTAGGAAACTGCTTTTAAGTAGGATAGATCAATTTTTTGAAGCTTTTCATCCGCATAAAGCTTTGTGATTTTTAATTCGTTCTCTCCAGAACTTGGTAAATTAAACATAGCATCATTTAAAATTGCTTCACATAGCGTTCTTAAACCTCTCGCACCTAACTTAAATTCATATGCCTTGTCCACTATATAGTCAATTGCACCTGGACTAATTGAAAAGTTAATATCATCCATTTCAAATAGTCTGGTATATTGCTTAATCAAGGCATTTTTTGGAATTGTCATAATATCTCTTAAAGCATCTTTTGTTAAAGGGTTTAAGTGACACATAACAGGTAATCTTCCAATGATTTCTGGTATTAGCCCATATGATCTTATATCATGGGGATTTATATATTTTAAAAGATTCTCTTCATTTTCATTAATTACTTTTTCATTTGCAGGTTTAAATCCAATAGATTGAAGATTTAATCTAGTTCTAATTATTTTTTCAATTCCATCAAAAGCACCACCTGCAATAAAAAGAATATTAGATGTGTCAACCTCTATGAATTTTTGGTCTGGATGTTTTCTTCCTCCTTTGGGTGGAACATTTACAGTAGTTCCTTCAAGTAATTTAAGTAAAGCTTGTTGAACTCCTTCACCTGAAACATCTCTAGTGATAGAGGGATTATCACTTTTTCTTGCAATCTTATCAATTTCGTCTATAAAAACAATTCCATTTTGAGCTTTGTCAACATCATAATCAGCAGCCTGAAGAAGTTTACTTAAAATACTTTCAACATCTTCACCAACATAGCCAGCTTCAGTAAGAACTGTAGCATCAACAATTGCAATAGGTACATTTAAAAATTTTGATATAGTTTGAGCTAGAAGAGTTTTACCTGTACCTGTAGGTCCAACCAGAATTAAATTACTTTTTTGTATTTCAATTTCTTCTTGTAAATGTTTCTGATTAATTCTTTTATAATGATTATAAACTGCTACTGATAAGGTTTTTTTTGCATCTTCTTGACCGATAACGTGAAGATCTAGGAATTTTTTAATTTCCTTGGGAGGTTTAAGCTCAACAGCATAATCAGATGGATCTTTACTAGACTCATCATCTTTAAGGATCATATCTGCTTGAGATATACATATATCGCATATATGAGCATCTAAACCTGCTATTAATAATTTTGTCTGAGATTTTGACCTACCACAAAAAGAACATAAGATTTCTTCTTCACTCATATTATTTGTTTAGTACTTCATCAACCATACCATATTTATGAGCTTCATCTGCTTTCATCCAATAGTCTCTATCACTATCTGCATTTACCTTTTTAAAAGTTTGGCCAGTATGTTTTGATATAATCTTATATAATTCGTCTTTAAGCTTAAGAATTTCCCTTGCTGTAATTTCAATATCAGCTGCTTGACCAGAAACTCCACCTAAAGGCTGGTGTATCATAACTCTTGAGTGTTTTAGTGCAGATCTTTTTCCTTTCTTTCCTGCACATAGAAGAACTGCAGCCATAGATGCAGCACAGCCAGTACAAATTGTAGCAACATCTGGCTTTATGTATTGCATTGTATCATATATTCCAAGGCCTGCATAAACTCCACCACCAGGAGAATTGATATACATTTGGATATCTCTTGATGAATCTGTACTCTGCAAGAAAAGTAATTGAGCCTGAATAACGTTGGCAACGCTATCTGTAATAGCAGTTCCTAAAAACATAATTCTATCCATCATTAATCTCGAAAAAACATCCATCTGGGCTACATTTAATTGTCTCTCTTCAATAATGTAAGGAGTCATACTACTAATAATCTTATCGTAGTATGTAGAGCTTACACCATGATGTTTTGTAGCATATTTCTTAAATTCTTTTGAATAATCCATCTAATAAATTTTAAACTCAAAATTAATCAAATACATATCTAAATAAAAAAATATACCAATTATTTACCTTATTATTAATTGATAAATACTTATAGAACTTTATTAAAGATTATTAGGTATGATATATTTTGTTAAATTTGCTTTCAAAAATTAGTAACCTGGGTCGTGAACCCAAAATATTAAAATTATGGCAGTAAAAATTAGATTACAAAGACACGGGAAAAAGGGCAAGCCTTTTTATTGGATAGTAGCAGCAGATGCTAGATCTAAGAGGGATGGCAAATACCTAGAAAAAATTGGTACATATGACCCTACTACATCCCCAGCAACAATTGACTTAAATTTTGATTCTGCAATTTCTTGGTTAGGAAAAGGTGCACAACCAACAAATACTGCCAAGGCAATATTATCTTACTCTGGTGTTCTTCTTAAAAAACATCTCGATGGAGGTGTAAAGAGAGGCGCTTTCACAGAAGCTGAAGCAAAGAAAAGATTTGATAAGTGGATGAAAGAAAAGAGCGCTAAAATTCAAAAGAAAATTGAAGATGTTAACGCAGCCCTTGAATCAAATAAAAAAGAGTCAAGAGAAAGAGAAGAAGAATATAGAAAGAAAAAATTAGAAGAATCTAAGGCTAAAGAGGAAGCCAAAGCTAAAGAAGCTCCTGCTGATGAAGCTCCTGCTGAAGAGGCTCCTGCTGAAGAGGCTCCTGCTGAAGAGGCTCCTGCTGATGAAGCTCCTGCTGAAGAGGCTCCTGCTGATGAAGCTCCTGCTGAAGAGGATAAATAATAAATTTTATGGATACAAATCATGTTAAAATTGGAACTGTAGTTTCAAAACATGGTTACAAGGGTTCAATTAAGGTAAATCTATTATCATCAAATCTTAAAGGAAATCTAGATATTGACTTTATATTTATTGATATTGATAAATGTCTTGTCCCTTTTAAAGTAGATGATATAACTTCTTCAACTGATAATTCAATTATTTTAAAATTACAAGAGTTAAATAACGATAAAGAAGCTTCTGAAGTAATTTTAAAAAATGTTTATTTAGATAAAAAACACTCTAGCTTCAAAGATGAAGAAAGTTTTTTTTACAATGAACTATTGAATTTCATCGTATTTAAAGATTCCCAAAAGATTGGTAAGATTGTTAATATTAATGATAAACTTCCCCAACCTGTTTTTGAAATATTAATTAATGACAAAAAATTTATGGTACCAATACATGATGATTTTATTGAAAAAATAGATAAAGAAAAAAAGTCAATTCACATAGTTATACCCGATGGACTTTTAGAAATTATATAATTGAATATTTAATTCATATTTTTGTTATATAAGTTCCAAATTATGAATGAAAGTTTTACCTCTCCAGATTTTTACAATATTGATGAGCTTCTATCTGAAGAACATAAGCTTATAAGAGAATCAACTAGGCAATGGGTTTCAAAATCAGTTAGCCCAATTATTGAAGAGTATGCTCAAAAGGCTGAGTTTCCAAGCCATCTTATCAAAGAGCTTGGAGAAATAGGTGCCTTTGGACCTTATATTCCTGAAAAATATGGTGGTGCTGGACTTGATCAAATAAGCTACGGGATTATGATGCAAGAAATTGAAAGAGGCGACAGTGGAATTAGATCTACAGCATCTGTTCAGTCCTCATTAGTTATGTATCCAATATGGAAATTTGGAAGTGATGAGCAAAAGGAAAAATACTTACCTAAACTTGCAACTGGTGAAATCATGGGATGCTTTGGTTTAACAGAGCCAGATCATGGTTCAAACCCTAGTGGAATGATATCAAATTTTAAAAGTGATGGTGATGATGTAATACTGAATGGATCAAAAATGTGGATTTCAAATTCTCCATTTGCAGATATTGCTGTAGTGTGGGCTAAAGATGAGAATAAGAGGATTCATGGTCTAATTGTTGAAAGAGGTATGGATGGATTTACTACTCCTGAAACTCATAATAAATGGTCACTTAGAGCATCCTCAACAGGAGAACTTATATTTGATAACGTAAGAGTTCCTAAGAAAAATATCTTACCTGGAAAATCAGGACTTGGAGCTCCATTAATGTGTTTGGACTCTGCGAGATATGGAATTTCATGGGGGGCAATTGGTGTTGCTATGGATTGCTATAATACTGCCTTAAAATACTCATTAGAAAGAATACAATTTGGAAAACCTATTGCAGCGAAACAACTTCAACAAAAAAAACTTGCGGAAATGTTAACTGAGATTACAAAAGCTCAACTTTTATCATGGAAACTTGGCAAGCTAAAAAATGAAGATAAAGCAACTTCGGCACAAATTTCTCTAGCGAAAAGAAATAATGTTGATATGGCAATAAATATTGCTCGAGAGGCAAGGCAAGTATTAGGAGGTATGGGTATTACTGGAGATTTTAGTATTATGAGACATATGATGAATCTTGAGTCTGTTATAACATATGAAGGTACTCATGATATTCATCTATTAATTCTTGGTAATGAAATTACAGGCCATAATGCCTTTTAAAAATCAAAAACAAAACCTATACTAGGTATTATAGAGTTTCTATTATCACTTTCAACCTCAATTAAATTTCTAGGAAATAATATATTCTGATTTTTATCTCTCTCGAGTCCATATTCAGGAGGAACTGGAATTTCATTTAGTAATAGATTCTCAATATCAATATAAAAATTCATAGATGTGGTTTTAAAGTTCCATCTTTTATCAATTCTTACATCAAGTTTAAGGAATGGATCGAGATAATAATTACCAAGCTGAGAATAATCAAAAACTATTTCTGGATAAGATTGACTACTCAATAGAGTATTAACAGGAGCATAAGGAGTTTTATCAGTAAATCTAAGTTTTGAGCTAAACTCCCAATTTTTTTTCAATTTATAACCACCAGTGAATGAAACTAAATTCCTATTATCCCATACAGAGGGAAGGAAAACTTGATCAAATCCTGAAAATTTACTGTAAAAAAATGTATAAGAAAGTATTCCATAAAAATTGTTTTTAAGCTTTTGTTGATATAAAAATTCAATTCCATATGATCTACCTCTTCCTGATGTAGATACATTCTCATTACCTAAAACTTCAAAGTCACCTCCTTTATTTGCAAGTGAAACCATATCGTTAACAGATATTGGATAGTTAAAGTATTTTTTATTGAAGGCTTCAATAGAGAATCTAGATGATTCTGAGTTATTATACTCTATTCCAAAAACAAGGTGATCACTTCTTGTGTATTTAGAGTCATTGTTAATAAAATTATTATTAAGATCCTTGAATCCAAGTATTGTGTATGTTGGTATCTTAAAATATCTTCCAGTTGCAAAATTAAGTTTCCAACTATTATCCTGAGAAATAGACCATGATAATGCCATTCGAGGTGAAAAGTTTTTAAATAAATTATTATCTATAGTAAAATTATCTTGATCAACTCTTATTCCTAGTGAAACCCCTAATCTATCATTAAAAAATCTTCTATTTGACTTTGCAAAAAAGCCATATTTAATTAAATCAATAGAAGTATTATAGTTTATTTCGTAGAAAGGGTATAAAGTATTATTAGAGTAATTTGAGTATTGAACATTACCACCTATTGAAAATTTATAATCATTAAAGTTTTGACTACTTATAAATCTAAATTTTGTCTCTTCTTCTAGCGAAATATTAGAATAAACTTTATCACTTTTATTTACGTTATCTTGGAATCTTTCAAAATCATTTTTAAGTCTATTGGTACTTATTGATAAGTTAAAGAAACCATTATTTTGTTTGTAAATTCTTTTCCATGATACACCAAATGTCCTTGTATTTTGATTAATAATTGGTATTTGCTCAATAGTTGATTGGTTCTCAAAATCATATTCATCTGGTTCATTTACAGTTAATTTATCAATTGAACCAATTCCTATAAAATTTATGAAATTATAGTCATCTATTTTATGGCTTATTTTCATTTGATAATCCCAATAATCTGGAAGGAAAGAAAATCCAAAGGCTTTAAATAAAAATTGTAAGTAGCTTCTTCTTACAGAAAATATAAATGAAGTTTTTTCATTCAAAGGTCCTTCAAATGTTATTCCAGCTTCACTTGATCCTATTCTAAAGTTACCAGAGAATCTATCTGGATTTGCATCCTTTTGAATAAACGACAATACTCCTGACAAAGCATTATCATATTCTGCTCCAAATGATGATGTTGAAAGAGTTACATCTTTAATAAATGAAATATTTACTAATCCAACAGGACCTCCTGAACTACCTTGAGTAGAAAAATGATTAATGTTTGGTATTTCAATTCCATCTATATAGTATACAGTTTCGTTTGGTCCTCCACCCCTTATTATAATATCGTTTCTAAAACCTCCTACAGATGGAGATATACCAGGAAGACTTTGTATTACTCTTGTAATATCGTTGTTACCTCCAGGATATGTCTCAATTTCAACTGCAGAAAATGTTTGAGTTGATAATGGAGTCTCAATTGAAGTCTTAAAAGGAGACTCTGTTAGGATAACTTCATCAAGTATATCTGATAACGGATTTAAAGTATAGTCTAAACTTTGATTTCCAACCGATTTAACAATTATATTAAATTTTGTTTGAGATTTAAAACCGATAAAACTTGCTGTTATATTATAACTTGTTGTTGGCAGATCTAATATTTGAAAAAACCCATTTTGATCTGAGATTGCAAAAAAATTTGAATCTTCAACTCTAATTGTTGCCCCTTCTAGAGGGGAACCAGTTTCATTATCAATTACCTTACCTGTTAAACTTCCAAAATTTTGAGAAAATATACTTGAGGTAAGTATCAAGAATACATAGGTTAAATGTAGCTTATACATTTAGTTATGAAATAAGTGCCTGCTTACAATAATCATAGCACTTTATCACTTCTTTAACTCTATTTGAACCCTCTGGAATTCTATATTCCAACTCAATAGTAGAAGTAAATTTATAGGAATTATCTCTTACTAGTCTTAAAACTTCAGTAATAGGAGTATCACCTTCACCCCAAACTTGATTATCTGTTGCAATAACATTTAAGGTTTTTGCATACTGTCTATCCTTTAGGTGAAGACTACATATTCTAGCATAATTATTTTCAATAAACTTCAATAATGTTTCTTTGGTATTTTTTTTACCTGCTGCAATATAATGTCCAATATCAAGATTAATAAAATTATTTTTTGAATCATTAAGTGAAAAATCCCATGCAGTATCAGATGCTTGAAGATGAGCATGATAACCAACATTAACATTATTCTTTTCAGCATAGTGAGATATTCTCTTAGTATTTTCTTCAGAAGTAAGTTCAGACATAACGTATTCTGCACCTAGTGCTTTTGTAGCTTTCATAGCATATTCAATTTCTTCATCTTTATTATTTGGATTCATACAGTAAGGCTTATAAGCAAAAATATTTATTCCTTGATCTTGAAATTGTTTTTTTACATTCTTAAATTCCTTCATAGATATATTGGCCCTCCATTCAGCATGTGACCTACTCGATCTAGGCATACCCATTGATCTTTCAATATGATTACCCATTAGTTCAATGTTATCAGAACCTGTATCTATACAATTTTGGATAATTACGTTCATATCCTCAACACCTGGATTAAATGAATATGTGATAACTGAAATATCTATACCATTAATATCTTTTATAATTGGAGAAAAATTATAGTTTAGTGCTCCAAGAGTAATTAATGATGATTTTTTTATAAAGTTCCTTCTTGAGTTCATAGTGGTTTCATATTTTTATTTAAAATAAATTATAATTTTTTAAATACAAAATGATAAAAGGGGTAATATTTGATATGGATGGAACTATCGTTGATAGTTTACCCTACCATCATGATGCATGGCAAATATTTTTTGAGGAAAATAAAGTTGATGATTATTCTGAAAAACTAAAAAGATATAAGGGAGGGGGAACACTTGATTTAATGAAAGCTGTATATGGAGATATTTATTCCATAGATGAGTTAAAAAAAATGAGTGATGATAAAGAAGTTATCTTTAGAAAAATATACAAAGGAAATATTAAGCCAATTGAAGGTTTTCTAGAGTTTATTTTTGACTTAAAATCAAAAAAAATTCTAGTAGGATTAGCTAGTAATGCAATTAGAAAAAATGTGACTCTTACTCTAAATGAATTAGGTGTTCATGATTTATTTGACAGTATTATATGTGGTGATGAAGTAAGTTTTGGAAAACCCAATCCTGAAATGTTCGATAAGACTGTAATTAGATTTAACTTAAAAAAGGATGATTGCATAATTTTTGAAGATTCTATTGAAGGGGTTGGTGCTGCAGTAAATGCTGGCATTAGTGTAATTGGCGTGACATCAAGTAGTTCAAGTGATATTTTAAATAATGCCGGCTGTATTAAATCAATAAATAATTATACAGATTTTGACCAATTGATAAAATAATTTTTAAAAAAAGTACTTCGGGTGGGAATCGAACCCACACTCCCAGAGGAACTGGATTTTGAATCCAGCGCGTCTACCAATTTCGCCACCGAAGCTAAGGGCCTCAAAATTAATAAATTCCATGATATTAAATAATTTATGATAAAATTATACTGAACAATAATTATTTATAAATTTGCACTCCAATTAAATGATAGTGGAAACGCCAGTAAAGATATTTTCGTGTACCCAGAGTATGTCTCTTTCTAAGCAAATTGCCAAAGAGTTTGGACAAGATCTTGGTATTGTTAGTTTTCAAAGATATAGCGATGGAGAATTTCAACCTTCTTTTGAAGAGTCAGTTAGAGGTTCAAGAGTATTTATAATTGGTTCTACAAACCCTTCCACAGATAACTTAATGGAAATGCTTCTTATGCTAGATGCTGCAAAAAGAGCTTCTGCAAGACATATTACTGCAGTAATTCCATATTTTGGATGGGCAAGACAGGATAGAAAAGATAAACCAAGAGTACCAATAGGTGCAAAATTAGTTGCTAAATTATTAGAGTCAGCAGGAGCTACAAGAATTATTACGATGGATCTTCATGCTGATCAAATTCAGGGATTCTTTGAAAAACCTGTTGATCATTTATATGCATCATCAATATTTGTTCCATATTTAAAGTCTTTAAATATAGATAACTTAACAATTGCATCACCTGATATGGGTGGTTCTAAAAGAGCTTATGCATACTCAAAATTTTTAGATTCAGACGTAGTTATATGTTACAAGCAAAGATCAAAAGGTAACATTATAACACATATGGAGTTAATTGGTGATGTTACTGGAAAAAATGTTGTTTTAATTGACGATATGGTTGATACTGCTGGAACATTAACAAAGGCTGCAGATTTAATGATAGAAAAAGGTGCAGAGTCTGTAATAGCAATTTGTACACATGCACTACTTTCCGGTGATGCTTATGAAAAAATTGAAAAATCTAAACTAAATAAATTAATAACAAGCGATTCAATTGAAATCAAAAAAGAATCTAATAAAGTTGAACACTTATCTTGCTCAAAAATGTTTGCTGAGGCAATGTATAATGTTCATCATAACAAATCAATTGATAAGCTATTTATAAATAAATAAAAATGAAATCAATAGAAATTAAAAGTAACAACAGAGAGAATACTGGTAAAACAAGCACAAATTCTTTAAGAAAAGAAGGTAATGTTCCATGTGTTTTGTATGGAGGTAATGAGGTAGTACATTTTTCTGCAAAAGAAATAGGATTTAAAGATCTTGTTTATACAGCTGCTGCTCACACTGTTGTATTAGATTTTGGTGATAAAAAAGTGAATGCTATTCTTCAAGATATTCAATTTCACCCAGTAACTGATAAAATATTACACGCTGATTTTTATGAACTTTTTGATGATAAGCCAGTTACAATGGAAATACCGGTAATTCTTAGTGGGTCAGCCCCTGGAGTTATGAATAGTGGTGGTGTTTTAAGTAGAAATAAAAGAAAGATTAAGGTAAAAGCACTTCCAGGTAATCTTCCTGATTCTATTGATGTAGATATTTCTTCACTTGAATTAGGAGATAAATATTACACATCTCAAGTGGATGACGATGACTTTGAAATACTTCACCCAGATAATACTGTAATCTGTCAAGTTAGAACATCAAGAGCATCAATGATATTACCAGAGGAAGAGGAAGGCGTTGAAGGTGAAGAAGGTGTTGAAGGCGCAGAAGGCGCAGAAGGCGCAGAAGGTGCAGAAGGCGCAGAAGGTGCAGATTCAAAAGGTTCTGATGCTGAAGCTCCTAAAGATGAGTCAAAAGAGTCTTAATATTTGGCGTTATTTAATTAATCTTAACTTTATTAGGTTAATAAATAATGATGAATTTTCTTAAGAAGATCTTCTCAAGTTTAAATAATAATTCTGATATGAATAAATATCTTATTCTAGGTATTGGAAATATTGGTAACGAGTATGATGATACTAGGCATAATATAGGCTTTGAAATTGTTGATCAACTTTCTCAAAATCTAGATACCAAGTTTGAATCTGTAAAACTAGCTCAAAGGGCAGAAGCAAGTTTCAAAGGAAAAAAGATAATTATCATAAAACCAAACAATTATGTTAATAATTCAGGAAGATCATTAGTGTATTGGCAAAAAAAAGAAAAAGTTTCACTTGAAAACATTCTGGTTGTTTGTGATGATTTAAATTTATTTTTTGGAAATATTAAAATAAAACCAAATGGTACATCTGGAGGCCATAATGGTTTAAAAGATATTGAAGATAATCTTGGAACTTCTAATTATGCTAGGTTAAGGGTTGGAATATCCAATAACAATAAGATTCCCAAATCAGATTATGTTTTAGGAAAGTGGAGCAGCTATGAAATGTCCAATATAAATAGTCTTACAATTAGCTCAATTGAGATTATTTTCTCATTTATTCAAACTGGTATTGAAGAGACAATGAATCTCTACAACAAGAAAAATTTTATTAAATGAAAATTTTCAGAAGTATTGAAGATTATAACATAAATAAAAGAACCATTCTAACAATTGGAACATTTGATGGAGTTCATGAAGGTCATAAGAAAATTTTAAATAAGTTAATTTCCTCATCAAAAAAAAAGAATTTATCATCTGTTGTCCTTACATTTTTCCCTCACCCTAGGATTATTTTGAATAAGTATAATGAAGTCAAAATGATAGATACATTAGATGAAAAAATTAAAGCTTTTGAAAGGTTAGGGATTGAAAATCTTATTATACATCCTTTTGATAAAAGTTTCTCATTATTATCTGCTGATCAATTTATTAAAGATTATTTAATTGAAAAATTAAAAATTAATCATATCATTATTGGGTATGATCACAGATTTGGTAAAGGCAGGGAGGCATCAGTAGATGATTTAAAAAAATATGGAGAAAGTTTTGATTTTATAGTTGAAGAAATTAAAGCACATGAGGTTGAATCTATAGCTGTAAGTTCAACTAAAATTAGAGATTCAATTAATAGTGGTGAACTTGATAAATCAGCAAAATTTTTAGGTAGATTTTTTAAAATAACTGGAAAAGTTGTCAAAGGTGATGGTTTGGGAAAACAAATTAATTATCCAACTGCAAATCTATATGTTGAAGAAAATTATAAGATTATTCCTAAAGATGGGGTCTATTTTATAAAAACTTTAATTGATGATAAAGAATTCAATGGAATGATGAATATTGGTCATAGACCTACAATAGGTGAAAATAAAAAATCAATAGAAGTTCATTTATTTGATTTTGATAATGATATCTATGATAAAACTATCTCTGTTGATGTATTATTAAAAATAAGAGATGAGATAAAGTTTTCATCAATTGAAGCCTTAAAAGAACAATTAAAAAAAGATGAAACTTATTGTACTCAGTTAATCAACAAATAAATTTTATCTTTGATTTAAAATAATTATGCTTTCAATTGATTACATCACAAACTCAAAAGATGACGCAATTATAGGCCTTAAAAAAAGAGGTTTCAAGAATCTAGATGTATTAGATAGCATAATAGAGCTCAATAATAATCGAAAAAAAATACAACAAGAACTTGATAATATTCTTTTTAAGTCTAATACAATTTCAAAAGACATAGCAGAAGCATTTAAATTAGGTAATAATGATATTGACATTGACAGTCTCAAATCTGAGTCTTCGAATTTAAAATTAAAGTCAAAGAGTTTAGCAGAAGAATTAGATGCAGTTAAAATTAAATTATCGGATCTAATAACTACAGTACCTAATATTCCTGATTCTAAAGTACCTGATGGACTTTCCGAGGAAAATAATATTGAAGTATTTAGAAGCTCTAATTTTAAAGAGTCTGGATATAATCTAAAAAATCACTGGGATTTATCAAAAGAATATGACATTATTGATTTTGAATTAGGGAGTAAGATAACAGGATCAGGATTTCCAGTATATAAAGATAAAGGAGCGAAACTTCAAAGAGCATTAGTAAACTTCTTTTTAGATAAAAATAGCTCTGCAGGATACAATGAATTTCAAGTTCCTCACTTGGTAAACTCAGACTCTGCTTATGCTACTGGCCAATTACCTGATAAAGATGGTCAAATGTATCATGTCATCAATGACAACTTTTATTTAATTCCTACAGCAGAGGTTCCTTTAACAAACATATACAGAGATAGAATCTTAGCAGTTGACCAGGTTCCAATTATGATGACTGGTTATACCCCATGTTTTAGAAGAGAAGCAGGAAGTTATGGATCTGATGTAAGAGGACTAAATAGATTACATCAATTTGATAAAGTAGAGATAGTAAGAATTGAACATCCTGATAAATCTGATGATGCATTAACAAAAATGAAAGAGCATATAAAAGAGATTCTAGTCGAACTTAAACTTGATTTTAGAATTTTAAATTTATGTGCGGGTGACCTAGGTTTTACATCTTCTATAACATATGATTTTGAAGTTTTTTCAAAGGGTCAAGAAAAATGGCTTGAGATAAGCTCAGTTTCAAACTTTAAAACATATCAATCAAATCGTCTTAATTTAAAATTTAAAGATAAAGATGGGAAAAACTACACACTACATACTCTAAATGGTAGCTCTTTGGCTCTTCCCAGAGTAATGGCTGGACTAATTGAGAATAATCAATCTGAAAATGGAATTATAATTCCTGATGTTTTAGTCCCATATACTGGATTTGATATAATAAACTAATTCTATGATTGAAAATGTTAGTCCAAAAAAATTCCTGGGTCAACATTTTCTTATTGATGAAAATATTTCTAAGAAGATTGTTAATTCTGTTAGTTTAAAAGAGTTTGATAAAATAATTGAAATTGGACCAGGAAAAGGTGCTTTAACAAAATACCTATTTGAATTTAGTGATAAATTAATTCTTATTGAATATGATACTGAGTCTGTTGACTTTATAAAAAGTTCATATAAAAAACACAATCCAAATATTATTAAACAAGATTTTTTAAAATATAATTTGAAGGATGTTTTGTCTCAGACTAGTAAAAACTTAATAATAGGTAACTTTCCATATAATATTTCATCACAAATCATCTTTAAAATATTGGAAAACTATTTATTAGTAGGCAATCTAATAGGAATGTTTCAGAAAGAAGTCGCAGAAAGGATTATTAGTAAACCTAACTCTAAGGAATATGGAATAGTCTCAGTAAGGACTCAGTTATTATATGATGTTAAAATTCTATTTGATGTTTCACCTAACGTATTCTTTCCAAAACCAAGAGTTAATTCATCAGTTATTTCAATGACCAGAAAGAAGGATATTAATATTAATTTTGATCTAAAGCTATTTGATAGATTAGTAAAACTTAGTTTTCAGCAAAGAAGAAAGAAAATAAAAAACTCTTTAAAAAAACTTGATATAAAGGAAAATATTCTAGAAGATAGTATCTTTGGTTTAAGGCCTGAGCAACTATCTGTAAATGACTTTATAAGATTAACACAAAAAATCAGTAATGAAACAATTTAAAATTAATGATGAGTTAATCAGTAAGATTAACAAGCTTATTGAAGACAACAACAGAGATAAGCTTTTATCTATTTTAGCAGATATTCATTATGCAGATTTAGCAGAAATCTTTGAATTATTAGAAACAACAGAAGTAATTTTTCTTGTTAAAATTTTTGATAAGCAAAAAATAGCAGACGCATTAGCAGAAATTGACGAAGACTTAAGAGAAATTATTTTAGAAAAATTATCTGCTAAAGAAATTGCTGAAAAAATTGTTGAGCTTGATACAGATGATGCAACAGATGTTATTTCTGAATTAACTGAAGAGAGACAAGAAAGAGTATTCTCTCAAATTAAAGATTCTGAGTTAACAGATGATATTAAAGAATTACTTAAATATGATGAGGATACAGCTGGTGGTTTGATGGCTAAAGAGTTAGTAAGTGTTAATGAGAATCTAAGTATCTCCAAATGTCTTGATGAAATAAGAAAACAAGCAAAGAATGTAACTAGAGTTCATTCCATTTATGTTGTTGATTCAAAAAACAGATTAAAAGGAAGACTTTCGCTTAAAGATGTTGTTACTGCTAAGTCTAGATCTAAAGTTAGGGATATTTATATTCCAAATGTTGATTATGTTACTGTTGATCAGGAGGGAGAAGATGTTGCAAAAATTATGTCTAAATATGATTTGGAAGCCATTCCTGTTACAAATAAAGGAAAAACATTACTTGGTAGAATTACAATTGATGATATTGTTGACTTGATTAAAGATGAAGCTGAAAAAGACTACCAATTAGCTGCTGGTATATCATCTGAAGTTGAAGTGAATGATTCAATTTTTCAATTGACTAAAGCCAGATTACCATGGTTATTTTTAGGGCTACTCGGTGGGCTTGGGAGTGTTTTTATTTTAAAAGATTTTGAACAGATAATGAATCAGCCTGACCTCAGAAATTTATTTTTCTATACTCCTTTAATTGCAGCTATGGCTGGTAATGTTGGTGTACAATCTTCTGCAATTATAGTTCAAGGTTTAGCAAATGATTTAGTAAAAGGCTCATTACTAAATAGACTTTTTAAGGAAGTTGGACTTAGTCTAATTAATGGTTTTGCTCTTTCAGTTATTTTAATAATTTTTGGCCAAATAGTCAATCAAGATTTATTTATGAGTCTTACTATAGCTGGATCAATGATGGGAGTTATAATAATTGCAGCACTAGTTGGAACTTTTGTACCTATAATTCTTGATAAACAAGGAATTGATCCGGCAATAGCTACAGGGCCTTTTATAACTACTGCTAACGATATTTTTGGAATCTTCTTATTCTTTTACATAGCAAAAATTTCCTTAGGATTTTAATGAAAAAAATTCTTATACTTTGTACTGGTAATTCATGTAGAAGTCAAATTGCTCATGGATATTTGAATCATTTAACAGATAATTCTGTATCTGTATTCAGTGCAGGGATTGAAAAACATGGGTTAAATTCAAATGCCGTTCGCTGTATGCTTGAGGATAAAATTGATATATCTAATCATACTTCAAATTTAGTAGAAGATTACCTAAAAATTAAATTTGATTTTATCATAACCGTATGTGATAACGCTAATGAGACATGTCCAATTTTTACAGGTGAATCTTTAGTTAAAATACATAAAGACTTTATTGACCCTACGAAAATTAAAAACGGTGAATATGGGGACCATTTTATAAAAGCAAGAAATGAAATAAAGAGGTTTATTCAGAAATTTATAGATAATTATCTAGATAAATAATCATCAATTATTTTTTTGTTCATTCGAACAATTTTCCATTGATCAAGACCATCAATTATTGCACCCGTTTTTTTATAAAAGTCAATAGCAGGCTTATTCCAATCAAGAACAGACCACTCTACTCTATTTACATCTCTTCTTTTAGCTTCCTCTAGAAATGATTTATATAGAAGTGTACCTATTCCTTTACCTCTCATTTTTTCTGTAACCACTAGATCCTCAAGATGGAGGGTCTCTCCTACCCATGTAGAATATCTTGGTGTATAGAAAGCCAGTCCGACAATTGTATTATCAATTTCAGCTAGAATACATTGATATTTTGGATTCTTACCAAATCCATCTCTTGTTAATTCCTGTTCAGTAACTTTTACAGCATCTGGTTCTTTTTCATATATAGCAAGTTCAATTAATAATCTCAATATATCTTTAACATCATCTGAATTAGCCTTTCTAATTGTAGTATTAACCATAATTCAATTTAAAAAATTAATCGTTTTTTCAAGAAAAAATTTAGGATTATCTGCATGAACCCAATGGGCTGCAGATGGGACCTTTATTATTTCCAGATTCTTAAAAAAACAATTCATTAACTCATAATCAGATTCATTTACATAATCAGAATTTTCTCCATGAATAAGTAAGGTTGGATTATTAAAATAAAAATCTTCTTTCAAAATTAATGAGAGCTTATTTTTAAAATCATATAATATATCAAGATTAATTTTTAGACCTAATGTATCTTGGTCTTTCCAATAAAGATTCTTTAACAAAAATTGTCTAACTCTTTCATCAGAAATTAATTTTGAAAGTTGAGAGTCTGCATCATTTCTTGATTTTATTATTTTAAAGTCAAGAGATTTTAAGCTTTTAAGTATATAATCATGGTGAGGTTTGTATGCTTTGGGAACTATATCTACAATTATAATTTTTTTAAGTAGCTCCGGATAATTCTTGGCGAAAAGCATTGTAACATTTCCGCCCATTGAATGACCTATCATGTATAAATTTGAGATTTTATGATAAGAGATATATTTATATATATCTTCTACCATTAAATCGAAACTGAATTGATTACTCCAAAAACTTTTTCCATGATTTCTTAAATCAATAAGATGAACTTTAAATCCACTTTCAGCAATTTTATTTGCATGAGATTTCCAATTGTCTCCCATACCAAGAAAACCATGAATAATAATGATATTCTTATCAGAATCACCAACTATTTTAGAGTGAAGCAGATTCAATTTAAAATTTTTAAATATGATTTAATTGTAGACTCAAGGCCAAAATAAAGTGACTCCGAGATTAGTGCATGCCCTATGGATACTTCTTTAAGATTTACAATATTGTTTTTAAAAAATTCAAGGTTTTGTTGATTTAGATCATGACCTGCATTAAGTTCTATTCCAATTTTATTAGCAATCTCAGAGCAATCAATGTATCTATTTATAGCATTTGATTTATCATTTATGTATTGTTTGGCATATGGACCAGTAAATAATTCGACTCTATCTGAATTAATTTTTTTTGCTCCTTCAAGCATTTTAGAGTCAGGATCAATGAATATTGATACTCTAATTGAGTTTAGTTTAAATTCCTCAACCACATCTTTCAAAAAATCAAAATTTTTAACTGTATCCCAACCTGAGTTAGAGGTAATTGCATCAGATTCATCAGGGACTAAAGTAACTTGATCAGGTTTTACTTCACAAACCATATTTATAAATTTTTTAGATGGATTCCCTTCAATATTTAGTTCAGTTGAAATATTTTGTTTTAAATCATATGCATCAGAGTATTTGATATGTCTTTCATCAGGTCTAGGGTGTATAGTTATCCCTTCAGCACCAAATTTAATGATGTTTTTAGCAGTTTTTACTAAGTTAGGATAATCCTCTCCCCTAGCATTTCTAAGAGTTGCTATTTTATTAATGTTTACACTTAATTTAGTCATCTCAATTCATTAAACTTAAATGCAAATATAGTACTTAATAAAGTTTTAAAGTTTGTATTTTAGCTATATGAAAATTGCTCTATATATAGCATTTAATAATAGTTCTTCAGTTAATTGCTGCAAGGAAGTTATTGATATTGTGTCAGCAGAAAATGATATAATTATTGACTCAAAAATTAAGAATGAGCTTGATAAGGAATTACAGAGTAAATTTTCATTTTTTGATTCATCAGACCCTATTGATAAAGACATTGACTATGTTTTTGCAGTTGGTGGTGATGGAACAATATTGAGATCAATTACATACGTAAAAGATTCAGGAGTACCGATATTAGGAATAAATGCAGGAAGGCTTGGCTTTTTAACTAGCATACAAAAAGATAACATAGGTGAAGCTGTAAATAAAATAAAAGAAAACAAATTTAGCATTATAGATAGAACGCTACTGGAGGTAAAGTCATATTCAGCCAGTAAGCTTTTTTCATATGCACTAAATGAAGTTACAATTCAAAGAAAAGACACTACATCTCTTCTAAACATATCGTGTACAATTAATGGTAATTATTTAACAAATTATTGGTCAGATGGATTAATTATATCAACTCCTACAGGCTCAACAGGTTATTCTCTAAGTAATGGTGGTTCAGTTGTTTCTCCAGAGTCCAAGGTAATTATATTGAATCCAATTGCGCCACATAACATTAATATGAGATCTCTAATAATACCTGATGATTCAGAGGTTAAAATTCAAGTTGAAGGAACTGATAATATTAATTTATCTTTGGACTCTAGAATGTATTCGTTTGAATCAAAAAATGAAATTCAGATATCAAAATCAAAATTCACTATAAAGACAATTAAACTTGATGACGATAACTTTTATAAAAGGTTAAGAGAAAAACTTTTTTGGGGACAAGATATGAGAAATAATAAAATTAGCGACTGATGAATACACCCAATCACGTAGCGATAATTATGGATGGAAATGGAAGATGGGCCGAACAAAAAGGAATGCCTAGAGAATTTGGTCATCAAAATGGAGTTAGGTCTGTAAAAAAAATTGTTGAGGAAGCTAATAAGCATAAAGTAAAGTACTTAACATTATTTGCATTCTCTGTTGAGAACTGGGAAAGACCTAGTTATGAAGTAGAAACATTAATGAGACTTTTAGTAGAAACTCTTAGAGATGAATTTGAGGATTTATTTAATAATAATATAAGATTGAATGCTATAGGTGATGTAAAATCACTTCCCAACGAAGTAAGATATGAACTAGGCAAAATTATCAATAATACTAAAGACAACACAGGAATGACATTAACCTTAGCTTTGAGTTATGGTGGAAAACAGGAGATTTTTAAGGCTGTCAAAGAGATTTCAGAAAAAGTTAAAAATGAGATAATTTGTCTAGATAATTTTGATGATTCCATCATTAATGACCATCTTTACACAAAAAATTTACCAGATGTAGATTTGCTAATTAGAACCAGTGGTGAACAACGAATTAGCAACTTCTTATTATGGCAAATAGCATATGCTGAATTATATTTCACTAAAAAATATTGGCCTGACTTTTCCGAAGAAGATTTTACAGATGCAATTATCGAATATCAAAAAAGAGAGAGAAGATTTGGAAAAACTAGTAAACAACTTTAGATTAAATATTTTTAATATTCTTGCTGTCCTTCTTCTAACCTCAGGACTTCTTTATTCTCAAGATATATATAGAAAGGGTGGTACTTACACTATAGATACTATTACTGTTGTTGGGCTTAAAAACTTTAGTGATAGGACTGTAGTAACATACAGTGGCTTAAGGCAAGGGCAGTCAATTCAAGTTCCTGGAGAAGAGATTAGCGCAATCTTAAAAAAACTTTGGAATTTAGAACTATTTAGTAATGTTGATCTTTATGTAACTGACATAAATAATGGATCCATCAAACTTGAAATCAATGTAGAGGAATTACCAACATTGTTAAAGTATAGAATAAATGGTATAAAAAAAGGTAAAGCAGAAACATATGAAAAGGAAACAGAATTATCTGAAGGTAAGAGATTATCTGAAAGCTTTCTTACAAATACCAAGAACTATATAAGGAATGAGTTAAAGAAAGATGGTTATTTAAATTCTGAAGTAAAACTAGTAACCGTTCCTGACTCTATAGGCTCAAATAGGATCAACTTAGATATTAACATTGATAAAGGTGAAAGGATTAAAATAAAAAATATAAATTTTTCTGGTAATGAAATTTATGGAGACTTTAAGCTTAGATCTAAATTAAAAAAGACTAAGAAAAAGTTTCCTCTTAGATTTTGGAAAAAATCCAAACTTATTGATTCAGATTATATTGCAGATAAGGAGAATTTAATCTCATTTTATAAAGAGAAGGGATATAGAGATGCTCGTGTAGAATTTGACACAGTTGTTATAAACGATGAAAAAACAATTGATATTAATTTGAATATTGATGAAGGAAACAAGTATTATTTCGGGGACATTAACTATATAGGAAATAGTTCATTTACTAATTTTCAACTTGACCAAATTTTAGGAATTGAAAAAGGTGATGCGTATAATGGTGTTTTACTAAAAGAAAGAATTCAGGATGAGCAACCTGATGCAGCTGACATATCTAACTTATATCAAAATAATGGATATTTATTCTCATCTGTAAATGCTGTTGAAGTAAGTGCTGAAAATGATACTATC
The DNA here is from genome assembly GCA_902594745.1 of uncultured Bacteroidota bacterium. Classification (GTDB taxonomy): domain Bacteria; phylum Bacteroidota; class Bacteroidia; order Flavobacteriales; family Flavobacteriaceae; genus Marisimplicoccus. The sequence continues at coordinate 50,034 of CACJNF010000002.1, read as the reverse complement.
GATTTTGAAATCAGGATTAATGAAGGTAAGCTTGCTAGTTTTAATAAAATTTCAGTAGTTGGTAATACCAAAACTAATGATAATGTAATCTTTAGAGAGCTCAGGATTAAACCAGGAGAGCTCTATAGTAAGGATAAAGTTGTAAGAACAATTCGTGAAGTTGGACAATTAGGTTTCTTTGATGCAGAACAGATAAGTCCAGATTTTAAAAATGTTGATCCTAATCAAGGAACTGTTGATATAGAACTTGGAGTAATTGAGGCTGGAGCCAGTCAACTAGAATTGCAAGGTGGATATGGTGGAGGTGGATTCATGGGAACGTTTGGTGTAGCATTTAATAATTTTTCTGTTAAAAATATTAGGAATAGAAAAGCTTGGCAACCATTTCCTAGTGGTGATGGACAAACCCTTGCTATAAGACTTCAAACTAGTTCATTCTACAATACAACTAGTTTTAGTTTTGTTGAACCTTGGTTTGGAGGAAGAGAACCTGTTCAATTTTCTGCATCATTGTCCTCTACAACTCAGTATAGGTATGACTATTTTACTAGAAGAGCTGATAAAAGCCAATCTTTTCAAATTAAAGGTTTCAACCTGGGTATAGCTAAGAGATTAAGGGTCCCTGACGATTATTTTGTATTATCTCAATCTATTTCATATCAATATTATAATTTAAATAATTACTATACAGGACTTTTTACATTTGGTGACGGAGAGTCTCACAACATTGCATATAATATTGCATTATCAAGAAATAATACATTTACAAATCCCATTTTCCCTGTAGGTGGATCAAAATTTACTTTAAGTGCAAGGTTTTCTCCGCCATATTCTTTAATTACAGGAGATGACTTCTCTGATATAAATGAAAGACCTGAATATTTAGACAGAAATGGTAATCCAATTTTGGCCGAAATTGATCAGGCAAAGTTTAGATGGTTAGAGTTCTATAAAGTAAAATTTGATGGAAGCTGGTATACTAGATTGTTTGGGAAGTTTGTATTAAAAGCTCAAACTGACTTTGGATTTTTAGGTACTTACAATAAAAATAAAGGGAATATACCTTTTGAAAGATTTTTTCTTGGTGGAGATGGGATGATGCAGTACGCTTTAGATGGAAGAGAAACAATTGCTTTAAGAGGGTATGAAAATCAATCTTTATCGAGTAGAGATGGTTCGATAATATATAATAAATTTTCTCTTGAACTTCGTTACCCAATAAGTTTAAAACCTAGTGCATCAGTATTTGCTTTGAGTTTCTTAGAAGCTGGTAATGGGTTTGATGATTTCAAAGATTATAGTCCTTTTGATCTTAAAAGATCTGCTGGAATTGGAGTAAGAGTCTTCATGCCTGCTTTTGGTCTTCTTGGTATTGACTTTGGTTACGGATTTGATAGCACAAATCTTTCTAATACTTTTGAACCTTCTGGATGGCAAACACACTTTGTAATAGGTCAACAATTTTAGGCAATATTTGAATAAAAATTACGATATTGCAATTCGAAATATTTAATAGATTATGAAATCAGTACTAAAATTAATCACTGCAGCTTTATTGACTTTAGCACCACTATCTGCTTCAGCTCAGTCTAATGTTGCTCATATAAATGTTCAACAACTAATAAGTGAGATGCCTGAAGTAATTGCTGCTCAGAATGAGTTAGCAAAGCTCGAGAAGGATTATACTACTCAAATAGATAATGCTTTCAAAGAATTTCAGACTAAAGCACAATCTTATTCAGCAGATGCTGCAAATCAAACTGATGTTACAAATCAAGCAAGACAAAAAGAGCTTGAAAGTATGCAGACTAACCTACAAGAGTTTAGAGATTCAGCAGCTCAAGAGCTACAGAAAAAGCAAATGGATCTAATGACCCCTCTTTTAGAGAAAGCTAGAGATGCTATTACTAAAGTAGGAAAAGAACAAGGTTTTAATTACGTAATTGATTCTAGTCCAAATGGAGGAATCATACTTGCAGATGGAAAAGATCTTTTAGCAGATGTAAAGAAAGAGCTAGGATTCTAAAAGAAATTTAAGTTACGTAAGGCTTTTTTACATACAAAGGCTCAAAATAGGCTAAGTCTTCAAATTTTTGTTCTATAAATGATACAAATGATAAGTCAATCATATTGATAGATGATATTGACTTATATTGCAGTTTAACCTGATCATTTATAATAGAATTGATATACTTGAATGATTCTTCATTATTAACTACAATTGTAGAGTTTTCTTTTATATTTTTATTAATAAAGTCAGAGTCAACCTGATATAATAATGGGGCACCTACTTCATTTAATCCATTTTCAAAAGTTGACAAATAGTAATAATTCCCCTTATCATTTATCATTGGTATAATATCTCCAGTGTCATTTTTTATAGAATTAGCCAAAATTTTTAAAGATGAAATACCTATCAAATTTATTTTATGTGGATAACATAGTCCTTTTGCGACAGAAAAACCAATTCTAAGCCCTGTAAACGATCCTGGGCCAATACCAACGGCGACAGCAGATAGTTCTTTAGCACTAATATTATTTTGAGTTAAAATATCTTTGATTGTGCTTGTTAAAAGTTCACTGTGACGATATTTATCATCTTCTAAGTCAAAATTTGATATAAGCTTACCTTCTGAAGATAGACTAACTGAACAGTTTTTACTGGATGTCTCAAAATTTAAAATTAATGACATCTTAAAAGAGTTTAATTAGATAGAGGGATTGATAAAGGTAACCCAAAATAAAACTCTAGAACTTTCAATTTAAATATATAATCAAATTTAGCTCTGATATTTTCAGATTGAGCAGACTCATATCTTTGTTTTGACTGAATAAAGTCAAAAGAATTTACAGCACCAAGTAGGAATCTATCTGAAGTATCTTCATATGCACTTTTAAGAGAAGCTAATGTTTTATTTGAAGCTTCATATAGTTTAATTGCTCCCGTAAGATCGTTATATGCTTGATTAATTGAATTCTCAAGATTAAGTTTCTCTTGCTCATACTGATTTTTAAGTCTATCAAGATTCACTTTACTTCTTTCAACATTATTTCTTATCTGTTTACCCTGAAATATTGGAATATTTAAGGCTAACCCATACCCTTGTCCCTTATTTAGATCAAATTGATCTTCAAAACTAGGTAGATTATCCTGATATGAAATTCTTGTATTCCATTGATAAAAGGAAGTAACTGATGGTTGAAGTTGTGATTTTGAGATCTGAATATCTTTTTCAGCAATAGAAATATTAGTTTCAGCTAACTTAATATCGTTTCTAAAAGTCATAGACTTATTAAGTATCTCTTTAGGACTCTTAGTTAGAATATCAGAAAATGGAATACTAAAGTCTTCGTTTGCTATCTCAAAACTATTAAAATCATCAATTAGGAGAAGTTGAGCCAAGCTTAATTTTGCGTTCCTATAATTGTTTTCTGCTTGAACTACGTTCTGTTCTTGAGATGCAAGACTTGCTTCAATTTCAAAGATTTGTCTTGGAGAAAATGTCCCTATTTCTATTAAATCTTTGGTCCTTTCATACTCAACTTTAGTAATCTCAAGTTGAGACTTTTGAACTTTTAATATTTCCTTGTTAAACATTATTTGCAAATACGAGTTAGCAACCAATAATTTTATATCATCTTTCATATCATCTAACTGATATTGTGATGCCAGTATTTCTAGGTTTGCTCGATGAAGCTGATAAACATTTCTAAAACCATTATATACATCTAGTCCAACTCCTGCACTCATTGATGAGAATGATGTAGTAATATCTTCAATAACATTGGTAGTAATATTAATTCCTCGTCCAATATTCCATTGATGATTTGCAGATGCAGAAACCCTTGGTAAAAAGTTTCCGATAGCATCAGACTTTCCTAATTCTGAGTTTTGTAAGTTTAGTTCAGATTGTTTAATGCTTATATTTTTTTCAATAGCCATGTCAACAGCATCTTGAAGAGTCAGAATATTATCATCAGACTGAGCAATCAATACTGTTGAAAAAAATAAAACGATAATAGTGTATATATATTTCATATTTTTAAATCTCTAGTATTTATCTATCCTCAAATTGATCAAATGCTGATTCCTCTGGTTCAATTTTTAATGGCTCTGTCTTATTCCAAATTTTAATATTATCTGTCATTTCAACTCCAGATAAAACTTCAACTTTTATACCATCAGATAAACCAGTTTCTAATTCTCTTCTTTCAAAATTTTGATCTGAAATTTCAATTTCAACAAAAGGCTGTTGAGTTCTTCTATCAAATTGAAGAACAGCCTCAGGAATAACCATTATATCTGTCTTAGAGTTAACAACTAGCGCACCGTTAGCACTGTATCCAGCTCTTACAAAAGTATCATCATCTAAAGTAAGTTCAGCCTCAATTTTAAATTGTACTGCACCTCCTTCTTCCGTTCCCTTTGGAGCTACAAACTTAAGCTTTGCATCAAATTCTTTATCAGGTATGGCGGCCATACTAACAATTATCTTCATACCATTAGTTAAATTCCCTACCTCTGCTTCATCTACTTTTCCTTCAAAAATCATTTGACTTAAATCAGCGATTATTGCTACAGATGTACCAGCATTAAAATTATTTGCAGCAATTACTTGATCTCCAACTTCAACTGGGATCTCCAAAATAGTCCCAGAAAGAGTTGCTCTAATGTTAGTATTAGCAGTAGATGACCCAGCAACTGAACCATTCATTATTATTTCTAAATCATTTTCAGCAGCTTTTAGGTTTTCTTTAGCAGAGTTATATCTTAATTCTGCATCTTCAAATTCTTGTTGTGAAATTATTTGTTTAGCAAAAAGTTCTTTTGCTCTATTTAATTGTTTTTCACCATTTTCTAGATTTAATTTTGAAGAAGTTACTTGAGCTTGTGCTCCATATACAGACCTTTCATCAGGCACAACTTTAATTACGGCAATTAATTGACCATTTTGCACAGTGTCTCCTTCCTCTACAAGAATTTTTTCAATTATACCATTAAGCTGAGGTTTTATTTCAACTTCATCTTCAGGAATGACTTTCCCAGTAACTACCGATGTAAGTTCTATAGATGATATAAATGGATTAGTAGTTTCATATTCAATTGCAGATTTACTATTTGTTCTTACGAAATAGGCAATCGCAAAAAGAAAACCTAAGATTAATAATATAATTCCGATATTTTTAAATTTCATTTTTATTTTGTTTTAATTAATTACTCTTCTCTCAAAGCCTCTATTGGTTTTATACTAACTGCTCTCTCAGCAGGTATAAGACCAATAAGCGTACCAAGTGTTACCATTATAGCAAAAGCGCCAAAGACGATTGCTAATGGAACAGTTGGATTTGTAAATGGAAAATCTTCTAGATTAGCCGTTCCTATATTTATTAGGAATAATAATAAAGCACCTACAATAATTCCTATTATTCCTGCAATTATTGTTAAAAAAACTGATTCAAGAACAATTTGCACTTTAACTTGTCCAGGTGTTGCACCAAGAGCTCTTCTTATTCCAAGCTCATTTGTTCTTTCTTTTACAGCAATCAACATTATATTTCCTATCCCTATTACACCAGCAAAAATGGTTGCAATACCAACAACAAGTGATAAAAATATCATACCAGAAGAAAATTTAATTATACTTTCAAATAATGAGCCAATATTAAAAGTTCCAAATGCTCTATCATCATCTGGTGAAACTGTTTTTAAAACTTTAAGATTATCTAATACAGTTTCCTCTAAATTTTTTGGATTGACATAATCATATCCTGACAGAAACATAAAACCAAATCTATCTCCTCGGTTATACATTCTTGCAAATGTTGTGTATGGTATTGTGATATCTGAATCAGAGCCAAATCCTTGGCCTTCAGAGAATTTTTCAATTCCAACTACTTTGAAATTAACATCATTTATAATTATATTCTTTCCAATTGGATCCTCATCTTGATCAAAAAGTCTTTCTTGAGTACCTTCTCCAATCACTGCTACTTTTCTCTCATATTTTATGTCCTCATCATTTATATATCTACCACCATCATATATCTTAATTACAGATATGTTTGCTTGAGTAGGAAAGTTGCCAAATAAATTGAAATTATCAGATTTTATACCTCTAGTTACCCGCGGGGGTGAACCCGAAAAGGCACCAGCTTGAAGTCCTGGAGAAATATACTCTATCTCTGGAACTCTATCCTTTAGGTAATCAACATCTGATAAGCGAAATGGGAAACGTCTACCTTCCTCAAAACCTTTGTAAGGAATCGATGTACTCTGCACCCAAATACCCATTGAGTTCTTACTTAAACCACTAAATGCATCATCAAAACCATTTTCTAACCCAGTTGCAGATCCAGCTAGAGCAATATATATAAATATCCCCCAGAAAACCCCAATTGTTGTGATTATAGTTCTTGTTCTATTCTTTGAAATTGACTCAAAGATTTCATCCCAAGTATCTGCATCAAATATTTTTTTTAAATTATTCATCTCTAAGTGCAACTATTGGTTTTATCTGTGCAGCTCTCTTTGCTGGAATGTATCCAGCAATGACACCAAATATTATTAAAATAACTGTAGCTATAAATGCTATGTTTAAGCTTACCTGTGGTCTGGTAATAAAATATTCTTGTAAACCTGATTCTAAAGAGTTCAATGCAATTACCCCTATTATCATACCTGCAAAGCCAGAAATTGAAGTAATAAAGATTGACTCAGTTAAGATCATCTTTATAATTTCACTTGGCTGAGCGCCCAATGCCTTTCTTACACCGAGTTCTTTTGTTCTTTCCTTAACAATAAATACCATAATGTTTGAAATACCAATTATCCCAGCTATTAAAGTTCCTATCCCAACAAATGCAACAATAATTTGCAAAGCTCCTGCAAATTGCATTGATCTTTCCAATTCATCAGCAACATTTCTAACTCTTATTGCACTTGGATCTGTTGGATCTATTGATTTTTTCTTTTTAAGAAATGTCTTTATGTCATTCTCAAGCTTTACAGCACCTTTCCCTCCTAAATTAGGATTAAATGTTATTGCAATACTCCCTACTTTATCACTTCCCATAAGTATCTGCTGTCTAGTAGTATATGGAAGGAATAAATAACTTTCCTCATTATCACCATCAAGATCTTGAAATACTCCAATTACTTTGTATGATCTACTTCCAATATTTATAAATTTTCCTATTGGATCTTCTGTTTTAAAAATATCTCTTGCAACGAGTCTCCCAATGACAACAACTTTTGTTTTGTTCTCAATATCTTTTTCATTTATATATCTTCCTTTCATTAAAACATTGCCCTCAATGTATTGATTTGAAGGGGATACAGCTTGAATTGAAAAGTTATATGACTCTAATTTATATTTTATGTTATCTCCATAACGAATTGTAGGGTTTATATACTCAACTCTATCAGAAAAATTCGCCTTTATATCGGCAATGTCAGAGTTATCAAATTCAATCCTTCTGTTTGTTTTAAAACCACCATAGGGCTTGGTAGTCTTGCCTGTATAAAGAAAAACTACATTATTTGCTTGTCGAAGAAACAGGTCAGAATAAGAGTTTTTTAAACCTTCTCCTAAACCAAAAAGAATTATAAAAATTAATATTCCAAGTGAAACAGTAGTACCAGACAATACTGTTCTAAGTTTATTCTTTTTAATAGACTGAAATATTTCTTTCCACCTTTCTACATTAAACATTCTTAATAATATTTTGTTTAACTTTTTTATCCTCTACAATTACTCCATCTTTAAGATTAACTATTCTTTTACACATCATAGCTATATCATGTTCATGAGTTACAACTAATATTGTTTTTCCTTCATTATTAATTTTTTGAATTAGAGCCATTACCTCCATTGATGTTGTTGAGTCTAATGCTCCAGTAGGTTCATCAGCTAATAAAACTTTAGGATTAGAAGCTAGTGCTCTAGCAATTGCAACTCTTTGTTTTTGACCACCTGATAATTCACTGGGAAGATGGGTAGACCAGTTTTTAAGACCAACTTTATCTAGATAGTTTAGTGCGATTTTTTGTCTTTCTTTTCTTTTTAAACCTTGATAATAAAGTGGTAATGCAACATTTTCAAGTGCGCTTTTATAATTTATTAAATTAAAAGATTGAAATATAAAGCCTAAAAATTTGTTTCTATATTCTGCTGCAGTTTTTTCATCTAGATTTTCAATTCTCATTTTATCTAGATCATATGTACCTTCATCAGCATTGTCAAGCATTCCAAGGATATTCAAAAGAGTTGATTTACCTGACCCAGAAGATCCCATTATTGCAACCAATTCTCCAGCTTCCACGTTGAAATCAATCCCTTTTAATACATGAAGAGAAGATGATCCCATTTCATAGGACTTATGGAGTTTATCAATTTTAATCATATTAATGCAAAATTAGTTTTTATTATAGTTATATGTGTTATCCTAACATTAAAACTTTCTAATTAACTGGAACCATTATTACCTTTTTATTCTCAATTAAATTGAATAACATTTTCTCAAATTTTGGTGGACCCAATACTGGTTTTACATCATTTGAACTTCCATAACTTTCTTTAGGAATCCCAATAAGATTCATATCAAGTTTGCCGTTTTGATTTTCATCATGATAGAATTGAATAGCATATCTGCCTGGATGAATTGAATCAAAAGAGACTTCAGCTTTTAGACCCTCAACTTTAATAAAAGTTGCTGAAGCTATTTCATTTTTACTTTCATCTGAAATCAAGACATTAATCATTCCCTTATTGCTCTTTAAGTCAGTTATTTCGATGTCTAAAGAAATGTTCCCTCTAAGTTCTGTTAAATAATACTTTTCAGGAAATTCTTGATTTCCCGCCTGAGATAAACAGACCTGGAAGGTTAATACAAATAGTAATATGATATTGAATATTTTAATTTTCATATCAAGGAATTAATCTGGTAATTCAAATAAATCTTCAACTTTACATTTTAATGTCTTAGCAATTTTAAGAGAAAGCACAGTTGAAGGAACATAAATTCCATTTTCAATTGCGTTTATACTCTTTCTTGAAACTTCTGCTTTTTCAGATAGTTCTTGCTGTGTTAAGCCAGCTTTTCTCCTTAGCTCCTCAAGACTATTATTAAGTTTTTGATGATTTCTACCCAAAATTTATTTTTTCTCAAACTCCTCAACTACTTTATTAATTTCTTCCGATTGATTTGGATAAATATATCCTGCAACCATCTGGCCTATTCCAATTAAGGCAACTAATGCTCCTACGCCTTTTAAAATTTCACCTATCGCTATCCAGCCAAGCATAAATAAACCAGCTCCAACGAAAATGGTTATAACGCCACTTCTTCTTAGATCAATAGGTGATTTTTTTTGGTTATCCTCTAAGCCTTTAATAAGATCCCTAATTTCTTCAGGATCATTAATGTTTTTTGATACCTCGATAATAGTATCATATTTCTTTTTTTTATTTCTTGATTCATATTTAAATACAATCAAGATAATTATTGCGGGAAGAGATACTGCTATTATTGGAATAAGTATTCCTAACCCTCCTAAAACATGCTCCATATTTATTTATTTTATATTAATGTAACGCAAACTTATCATTTTTTTTTATGAGAAGCAAACGTTACACAAAAATTTTTAAAAAAATTAATTAGATACTTTATTGGTCCTGTATATCTTCCAAATAATTAATCCAACAAGTATATAAGGTATTGACATTAAATAAACTATACCTCTATTAAGGCCCTTAGCAGCTTCGTATTGTTGGTCTGTCTCCATTATTGCGCTTAACATAGAACATTGAGCAAAAGACTCTGTTGAGGACAAAAGAAAAATTAATAATATGAGTATAACTCTATTCATTAATAAACATAATAAGGTGAAATCATTAAATACACTATAACACCTGTTATAGCTATATAAAGCCAGATTGGAAAAGTAATTCTTGCAATTTTCTTATGCTTATCAAACATTTTAGATATAGCTCTTACATATGTGACTAATACCATGGGTACAATAAAAATAGAAAGTGCAATGTGTGAGATTAAAGTAAAGAAATAAACACTTCTTATTATACCCTCTCCCCCATAAGGAGTTGGATCTGTAGTCATATGATACAGTATATACATAATAAGGAAAACAAGTGATAGGAAGATTGAGGTTTTCATTAACAATTCATGCTGCTTTATTTTTTTGTTTTTAATACTATAAAGAGCAGCTATTAAAAGTATAGCTGTAATTCCGTTAATTGTAGCATATATAGGAGGCAAAAATGTTAATGGTGGCAAAGATGTTATTCTTATGTTAAATAATATCAAAACCACTAATGGAATAACAATTGAGACTACAATTATTAAAGATTTATATTTCAAAGTTTGGCCCGAATTTTCAATTTTACTCATCAATTAATTTCTTTATATCATAGCTAAGCATCTCTATTCCTTGCTGGTTTGCGTTAATGTCAGTTATCCCTAAATAGTACATAATTGGATTACCAAAACTATCTTTTCTGGACCTAATATACCCATCTTTATCAATAAGTGCAAAATAGCCCTGATGTTCAAAGCCTCCTGCAAAACTTGTGTTTTCATTAGCAAAAATATTAAACCCATTATTTGCTAAATCATATATATAATCTTTTTCACCTGTTAAAAAATGCCAGTTTTGAGATTTGATCTCTAACGCTTCAGAGTATTTTTTTAAGATTGAAGGAGTGTCATTTTTGGGATCAATTGTAACTGAAATTATTCCAAATTCATCTGTCTCAGCAAACTTATCGTCTAGTAACTTCATGTTTTGATTCATCTCAATACATATATCTGGGCATCTTGTAAAAAAGAATTCTAGAACATAAACTTTTCCACTCATATCCTCATTTGATATCAAAATAGAATCCTGATTCGTGAGAACAAAATCAGGGGCTTTTCTTTTTTCATCTGAAATTGTTAAATACGAAAGTCTCTCATTTCTGTGAAGTCTATTTGTGTCAGTAATATCTGAATTAATGATCCTTTCATATATTTTTGGAAGTGAGAATATTCCAAAAAGAAGTATAATTAACAGTAATCCAATATATTTTAAATTATTATTCATTAAATAGTGAATCGTTTTTTTTGAGAGCTAATCTATACTCTGCCAGAATAATCTTTACATCATCAACCATTTTATTATTTATTTCAGCAACAGATTGAGAGTTAAACCCAAATAACATTCCGGTATCTTCGTCATCATCTCTTCCCCTCAAACTTAAATCTCTGTCTACAATAAATACATATGGAGTACTAAAATTTTCATCTAATTCTATATTAGTTTTAAAACTATTAAATACATCATTTATAGTTGACTGTGATGTTGGAATAAAGTTCCATTTTTTTAGATCTGTACCTACACCACTAATTAATTCCAATTTTAAATCTTCAATTGCACTAGATTCTTCAACATTATATAGAAAAACAAATTGAAAATCTTGAAACTCATAAAAACGTTTGTAAATTTTTTGATTTAAGTTAAGTGCTTCAGACTTTTTGTTCTCAATATCTCCACCCCAAAAACCTACTATTGAGATATTATCTTTTAGTGATACTTTTGATAGATTTCCTTCCAAATCAACTATATCATTTACTCCATAAGTTAAAACTGGTAACTTGGCAAAATTGTTTATCCCAGTGGATAAAAAAACATATACGAAAATTGGGAAAAAGAAGAGAAAGCCAAGAATTAAATACTTTTTAAGATTCTTAGTCATTAATAAATATCAAAATCCCATTCTTTTAAGCCATCTAGCATTACATCAAAGATGTAAGAACCTTCCCACAGTAGAATAAAAAGTAAAAATGGCACTAGAATAAGCAAGGGAACTATAATCGTATTCTTTAAGAACGGCTTCTCATCTCTAACATGCATAAAGTCCCATGTTATATAGTAAGCCTTTATTATTGTCATAATAATAAACAACCAATTTATTAATTTAAGACCAAGAAAGTAGTTCATTAAAATTGGAGGTTTTAGGATTCCAAGTGCAACTTCAATCGCAGTAACAATTGATAGAAAAATCAAGACTCCCCATATTTTTTGGACATTGGACTTAAACTTTAAGTAACCTCTAAAAATTTCTAATTTGTGTTCGTGCTTTGCCATGTTTATACTAAATAAAAGAATGTAAATACAAATACCCAGACTAAATCAACAAAGTGCCAATATAGTCCTACTTTTTCAACCATGTCATAGTGACCTCGTCTTTCATAGGTTCCTAAAAGGACATTAATAAATATTATAATATTAATGACAACTCCTGAAAATACATGAAAACCATGAAAACCAGTAATGAAGAAGAAGAAGTCAGCAAAAAGTGGATTCCCATACTCATTTCTGATTAAATTAGCCCCTTTTACAACTCTTGTAGCTGAAGAAAGTTTATCCTCTGCATCTTCTCTTGACAGAATTATTTTATGACCCTTATCATCTAACTTTTCAACTCTAACTGTGATAGCAGAATTGGTTTTAAAACCCTCCATGACCTCAGAGAGAGTAATTTCAGGAAGCTTAGTTTCACTTTGATACCATACACCAACATTATCATCATGAGTAATTCTTTCTTGAGATTGGAGAATAGCAAATTCATCAATTGGAATTCTTTTATCTTTTTTAATATCATAGAACTGAAGTATTTCTCCATTTTGTATTTCAACCGCTCCATACTCACCTTTAATAAAGTTTTTCCATTCCCATGCTTGTGAACCAACAAAAACTGCACCTCCAATTATAGTTAATAGCATGTAGAAAGCAACTCTGTTTTTATCATTATTATGACCTGCATCAACAGCTAAAACCATAGTTACTGATGAGAAGATTAAAATAAAAGTCATCAAAGCCACATAGTACATTGGAGCGTTTACTCCATGAAGAAATGGAAAATGGTGAAATACCTCGTCGGCTATAGGCCATGAGTCTATATTCTTAAACCTTGAGAATCCATAAGCAACTAAGAATCCAGAAAATGTAAGAGCATCCGAAACTATAAAAAACCACATCATTAGTTTTCCATAAGCTGCATCAAGTGGTTTAATTCCACCTCCTCCCCAAGAATTATTTTTTGTTTTTGTTAATGAAGATGCTTGCATCTAGGGCAATTTTGAGTACAAATTTATTAATTTTTAGCTGAAGTATTTAATAAAAAAGAATAAATATATCCATAAAGCTCCTAGAAAATGCCAGAAAATTAATGCCATTTCAAAACCTAGTTTATTCTTCTCATATTTTTGTTTATTAAATCTAGTTGTAACAACACTTAAAACAATAATACCAGCAAATAAGTGAGCTAAATGTAAAAATGCTAAGATGTAAATATATGATGTAGTTACAGAGCTTTCAGGGCCTGTAAAATAATAGCCTTGTGATATAATCTCACCAAAGCCTAAAAACTGAGAAACAACAAAAGTTAATGCCATTAAAATGGTAAGTCCAAGAAAAATATTTACGTTATTTCTTTGAAGGTAAATATTTATGTTTTCAGGAAGTGAAACTCGAACATATTGATCAAGTTTAATTTTTGCTAACTGAAAAAATACACTACTAAGTATGATTGAAATAGTACTTATAGTGAACCATGTTGGCAAAACAAAAGATTCTAACCAATCAGGTCTTGAACTACTAATAATAAATGCACTAGTTAGACCAGCAAAAGTCATAGTGATACTTATCATACCAAACCATAACATCATCTTTTTAGCTTTTGCAGTTTTAGATTCTATTATATTTGCTTCACTCATTGAAATAAAAATTTATCGATAACAAATATAATTTGAATAAAACTTAAATAAAAAATACTAACATACATAAGTCTTATAGCGTTTTGTTTATCCTTATACCTCATTAATTTCAAAGCCTGATATAACATTAAACATCCTGAAAGTAAAATTAAAATTAATGAGTATATGCCTATTGATAGTTTTCCTGTAAAACTAAAATAAGGAAGTGTTGAAACGATAATCATCCATATTGTGTAAAATACAATTTGAAATGCAGTAGCATTATCTCTTTTACCAGTTGGCAACATTTTAAAACCAGCATTTTTATAGTCATCATGAGAGACCCATCCAATAGCCCAAAAATGAGGAAATTGCCAAAAAAATTGAATCATAAATAAGATTCCTGTTTCAATTGAAAATCTATTTGTAACTGCAACCCATCCTAACATAAAAGGAATAGCTCCAGGAATAGCTCCAAAGAATACAGATAAGGGGGTTATAGTTTTTAAGGGTGTATATAATGCTAAATAAATAATCATTGATATAAGTCCAAAGATTGCTGTTCTAAAATTGATTATATATAACATAGTTAGACCTAACAAGCTAAGAAAAGCACATATAATAAGTGCTTGATTAACTGTCATTTGTCCACTAGGAAGTGGCCTAGAAGATGTTCTCGTCATCAATGCATCTCTTCTTCTTTCAATTATTTGATTAAAACCGTTTGATGAACCTACTACAAAGAATCCACCTATAATAAGAAGTAAAAATGTAGTTAATGAAAAAATATCAAAAGCTATCAAATATGAACATACTGATGAAAGAACAACGCTTAGGGAAAGTCTGTATTTAATTAAAATAAGAGTTTGAGAAAATAAAGACGATTGCTTTATATTTAAAGTTTCAGACATTAATTTATATTTAGGAAATATCCTTTATTGAAGTCTGAATGTAATCGGTATACTAAATGGAACCCTTACAGCTCTTCCTCTTTGCTTTCCAGGAGTCATTTGTGGTAGTCTACTTATTATTCTCTGAGCTTCATTTTCAAGGTTTTTGTCTGGTCCTCTCATTCTAATGTTAGTGATTGAGCCATCTTTAGCAATAATAAAGTTAACGTATACTCTACCTTGAATACCCATTTCCTGTGCAATTTCAGGGTATCTAAAATTTCTTCTTATGTGTTGATTAATTTTATCTTGAAAGCAAGCTCTTCTTTGAGACTTAGCAACAGACTCACAACCAGGAAAAATTGGAACGTCCTCAATCACTGCAAAAGGAACATCAATATCTTCAAATTCTTCTTCAACTTCTATATCCTCAATTATAATTTCGTCTTGATCAGTCTCTGTAGACTCTATAACAGTTTCTTCAACTTCTTCTTCATCCTCAACAACTTCTATAACCTCTGGAGCAGGAGGAGGTGGTGGTGGTGGAGGAGGAGTTTTTAACTGCTCTGTGATAGGAATATCCTCGTCATCATCTTCAAGCATATCAAGTGCAGCAAGATCAAAAACCTTCTCATATGTTTTATACTCGATAGCACCCCAAGTAACACCTAGAACAAGAGTAAGACCTATTACAAAGTATAGATTCCTGTCTTTATTTAAATCAGCTTTTGGATTCTTTTTTGGTTGCATTAATCAATTTTAAAGTGCTAATCTATAAAAAAATATAATTATTTCATACAGATAGCTGGTTCTTTATTTTTTTTTAACTACCTATTAGATTTTTATATTCCTCAGAACTCATAAGAGTATCTATATCAGATGGATTAGATACTTCAATTTTTATTATCCAGCCCTGTCCGTATGGATCATCATTTACTACTTCAGGATTATCTTCTAGTGAGGAATTAACATCTATAACCTTACCATTTACAGGCATAAATAAATCTGAAACTGTTTTAACTGCTTCAACTGTTCCAAATACATCATTTGAATTAATCTCAGCATCTAACGTATCGATTTCAAGATATACGATATCACCTAGTTCACTTTGAGCGAAATCTGTAATACCTACAGTTGCAACATTACCATCTAATTTAACCCACTCATGTTCTTCTGTATATCTAAGTTCTTGCGGAATATTCATATTATAATTTATTTAATGATTGTTTAATTAATTCTTGAAGCTCTATTTCTTTATTTTCAAAATAAATTTTACTTACTATTTTTTCTGATTTAGATTTATTAAAGCCTAAGACTGATAAAGCAAGTAAAGCTTCTTTTTTTATGTCATAACTTTCGCCCGATAAATCTAAATCTTTTTTGTCAAATAATTCTACTTTATCTTTCAATTCTATTATTAATCTCTGAGCAGTTTTTAATCCAATTCCTTTAATAGATTTTATTCTTTCTACATCTTCTGACCAAACCGCATCTTGAATTTCTTTTGGAGAAATTGATGATAAAATTGTTCTTGCTGTACTAGGACCAACACCAGAAATTGATATTAGTTGTTGAAAAATAGCTCTCTCAGATTCTTCACTAAATCCAAATAATATATCAGCGTCCTCTTTTCTTTGAAGATATGTGAAAATTTTTATGTTCTCTTCATCTGGGATTCTCTCAAACGTATTTAGAGATATATTTATTTCATAACCTATTCCATTAGATTCAACTATAATCTTTGTAGGTGTTTTTTCAATCAGTCTTCCTTTGATGTAAGTGATCATTATTTTTTTATTTTTCTTTCATTTGCATCAATAACTGATATAGCAGCCATATTTACAATTTCATCAACTGATGCTCCAAGTTGCAAAATATGAATTGGTTGATTTAAACCAATAAGTATAGGTCCAACCGAAACTGCTCTGTCCAGTTCTTTAATTATTTTATAGGTGACATTGGCAGAGTCTAGGTTTGGGAAAATTAATGTATTAACTTTTCTACCATTAAGAATTGAAAACGGGAATCTATTTTTTAACATTTCTCTGTTTAAGGCAAAATCTGATTGAATAGGACCATCAACAATCAACTCAGGGTGGTCTTTATGAAGAATTTCAACAGCCTTTGAAACTTTTTTTGCTTCATCAAAATCTGATGAACCAAAATTTGAATAAGATAAAATTGCAATTACAGGGTCTATCCCAAGCCTCTTAACAACTTTTGCAGTATCAACAGTAATTCTTGCAATCTCTTTATGTGTAGGATTAATATTTAAAGAAGTATCTGAACAGAATAAAGGACCTTTTCTAGTTATCATGAGGTTGGTAGCTGCAACTTTTTGAACATTTTTTGCTTTACCAATAGATCTTATAAGAGGGACAAATACAGAAGGATAACTTTTTGAATATCCTGAGAGCATACAATCAGCATCACCATTTTCTACCATCATTGCTCCAAAATAATCCCTTCCCCTTAATAGCCTTTTTACATCATCTAATGTTTTACCTTTTCTCTTTAATTTCTTAAATAGAATTAGTGAATATTCTTCAATTCTGTCCTTATTAATTTTATCTTTTGGATCAATTATTTCAACATCTTCGTTAAACTCAAGAGATTCCATAAGTTCTTCAATAATTTTTTTTCCACCTAAGAGAATTGGTTCAGCAATCCCTTCCTCAAAACAAATCTGGGCAGCTTTTAATACGTCCATATGGTCAGCCTCAGCAAATACAAGTTTTTTATTTTTGGCTTTTCTAGCACGTCTATGAATTATTCTAATTAATTTTTGATTGTTACCTAACCGCTCCTCTAAAACTTGTGTATATTTATCCCAATCCGAAATTGGTTCTTGAGCAACACCAGATTCCATAGCTGCTTTTGCTACAGCAGGAGGGATTTCACTAATAAGTCTTGGATCAAATGGTTTAGGTATAATATAGTCTTTTCCAAAAAGAAGTTTAGTTTCGTCGTAAGCAATATTAACTTGCTCAGGGACAGGTTTTTTTGCAAGTTCAGCAAGTGCTATCACAGCAGCTTTTTTCATTTCTTCATTTATTTTAGTAGCCCTCACATCCAGAGCTCCTCTAAATATAAAAGGAAAGCCAAGAACATTATTTACTTGATTTGGAAGATCAGATCTACCAGTAGCAAATATTATATCATCTCTAACAGACATAGCAGTATTATAATCAATTTCAGGATCTGGGTTTGCCATTGCAAAAACAATAGGATCTTTTGACATTGAAGAAAGCATCTTTTCCGACAAAATGTTAGCCATAGACAAACCAATAAAAACATCTGAATTTTCCATTGCCTCTTCAAGAGAGTTAATTTTTCTTTTTGTAATAAAAAGCTTTTTCTCATCAGAAAGACCTGATCTGGATTGATTTATTACACCCTTACTATCAGTCATTACAATATTTTCAAGTTTGGCTCCAAAGGATATGTATAACTTAGTGCAGGCAATTGCAGCTGCACCTGCTCCAGATACAACTATTTTTACATCCTCTATTTTTTTATTAACTAATTCAAGTGCATTTAATAAAGCTGCAGCAGATATAATTGCTGTCCCATGTTGATCATCATGCATAACAGGAATATCAAGATCATTGATAAGTTCTCTTTCAATTTTAAAAGCTTCAGGCGCTTTAATATCTTCAAGGTTAATTCCTCCAAAAGTTGTAGAAATTGACTTAACAACACTTATAAACTTATCTGGATCTTTTTCATCAATCTCAATATCAAAAACATCAATATCAGCAAAAATTTTAAACAGAAGTGCTTTACCTTCCATAACAGGCTTTGAAGCATCAGGCCCAATATCACCAAGACCTAGTACAGCTGTTCCATTTGAAATAACGGCAACTAAATTTGATTTATTAGTATACTTATATACGTTCGAAGGGTCCTGTTCAATCTCTTGACATGGAATTGCTACACCGGGTGAATATGCAATAGCTAAATCTCTTTGTGAATTGTATTTTTTTGTAGGTACAACCTCAATTTTTCCCGGTTTTGGCTTTGCGTGATAAACTAATGATTCTCTCCTATCTCTTCTCTTTGCCATAAAGATGAATTATAGTCAAATATAAATTATTAATTAAATAAATTATTCTGATTGTTTTTATTTCTTCCAAGATGATTGTAGGCCTTTTCTGTTACCTGTCTTCCTCTAGGTGTTCTTATAATAAATCCCTGTTGAATTAGGAAGGGTTCATAGACTTCTTCAATAGTTTCAGAATTTTCTGATAGTGATGTAGATAATGTTGAAATTCCAACTGGACCCCCATTGTATTTTTCTATAATAGTTTCTAGAATCTTATTATCCATTTCATCAAGACCGTTTTTATCTACATTTAAAGAACTTAGGGCATATTTTGTAATCTCAAGATTAATTTTTCCATCACTTTTAATTTGCGCGAAATCTCTAACTCTTCTAAGTAAAGAATTTGAAATTCTTGGAGTACCACGACTTCTTCTAGCAATTTCAAAACAAGATTCACTATCTGTGGATAAGTCTAGAATATTTGAACTCCTCTCAACAATTTTTGATAAAAGCTCATCCTCATAATGCTCAAGTCTATTTGAAATGGCAAACCTTTCTCTCATTGGATTAGTTAAAAAGCCTGATCTAGTAGTTGCACCAACAAGTGTAAATGGATTTAAATTTAACTGAACTGTCCTTGCATTTGGTCCAGACTCAATCATAATATCAATTTTATAATCCTCCATTGCAGAATATAAATACTCTTCAATTACAGGACTTAATCTATGAATCTCATCAATAAATAATATATCTCTTTCTTCAAGACTTGTGAGTAATCCAGCCAAGTCTCCAGGCTTGTCAATTACTGGACCAGATGTAACTTTTAAACCAACATTAAGTTCATTTGCTAAAATATGAGCTAATGTAGTTTTCCCTAGACCTGGAGGTCCATGAAATAATGTATGATCTAATGCGTCGTTCCTTTGATTAGATGCCTCTACAAAAACTTTAAGATTTTTAATAATTGACTCTTGACCAATGAAATCAGAAAATTTTAGAGGCCTTAAAGCCTTATCAAATTCATTATCTTTTTCCTGATTAATATCCATTATATCAAATATACACTAATTGTGTAATTTGATATCATGACAAAAACTAATGCTGAAGCTCTTTCTCACCTTTTTTTAATGGAACATTTTGTGGGATAAAATCCTCTTTGGAACCAGGTTTTGAATAGTCATAAGCCCATCTAAAAACATGAGGTATTTTACCTGGCCAGTTTCCATGGATATGTTTAATTGGAGCTGTCCATTCTAATGTTGTTGACTTCCATGGATTCTGTTCAGTTTTCTTTCCATAATACATACTGCTTATAAAATTATATAAGAAAATAATTTGTGCAGCACCTGCTAAAAGTGCGAACAATGTAATTATGACATTAATGTTTGCAACATCATCAAAATATGGAAAGTTTGTATTTGTATAATATCTTCTAGGAAGACCAGCCATACCAATGAAATGCATTGGGAAGAATACTCCATAAGCACTAATTGCAGTAATCCAAAAATGAACGTATCCAAGTGTTTTATTCATCATTCTACCAAACATCCTTGGATACCAATGGTATACACCGGCAAATAAACCATAAAGAGCAGAAATACCCATTACTAAATGAAAGTGAGCTACAACAAAATATGTATCATGTAGGTTGATGTCCAGAGCACTATCTCCAAGAATAATTCCAGTTAAACCACCTGTTATAAATGTAGAAACAAGTCCAATAGCAAATAACATTGCGGGATTGAATTGAATATTACCTTTCCATATTGTAGTTATGTAATTAAATGCTTTAACAGCAGATGGTATAGCAATTAATAAAGTTGTAAATGTGAATACCGATCCTAGGAAAGGATTCATTCCAGTTACAAACATGTGATGACCCCAAACTATCGTTGATAAAAATGCAATAGCAAGGATTGATCCTACCATTGCTCTATATCCAAAAATTGGCTTACGAGCATTTGTTGCGATTACTTCAGACGCAATTCCAAGAGCAGGTAAAAGTACAATATAAACTTCCGGGTGTCCAAGGAACCAAAAAAGGTGCTCAAATAAAACTGGAGAACCACCTTGATAATGGAGTACCTCACCTTGTATAAAGATATCTGATAGGAAAAAAGATGTTCCAAAACTTCTATCCATTATTAATAATAATGCTGCAGATAAAAGTACTGGGAAGGACACAACACCTATAATTGCAGTAACTAAAAATGCCCATACAGTCAAAGGAAGTCTTGTCATTGTCATTCCCTTTGTCCTTAGGTTTAAAACAGTAACAATATAGTTTAATGCAGCAAGTAAAGATGAAGCAATAAAAAATGCCATTGAAACCAACCATAAAGTCATACCAGCTGCAGATCCAGGCTGAGCCTGAGGTAATGCGCTAAGTGGTGGATATATTGTCCAACCAGCAGCAGCAGGTCCTGCCTCAACAAATAGTGATGCAATCATTAATGCAGAAGAAATAAAAAACAACCAGTAAGAAATCATATTTAAAAATCCTGAAGCCATATCTCTAGCACCTATTTGTAAAGGAATGAGAAGATTACTAAATGTTCCACTTAATCCAGCAGTTAATACAAAGAATACCATTATTGTTCCATGTATAGTCACTAATGCTAGATAGACATTAGGATCCATAACACCGTCTGTTGCCCATTTACCAAGTAATACATCAAAAATTCCAAAAGATTCCTCTGGCCAAGCAAGCTGAAGTCTAAATAAAAGTGACATAGCTATACCAACAATACCCATTATCAATCCAGTTATTAGATATTGTTTCGATATCATTTTATGATCGATACTAAAGATATATTTAGTTATGAAAGTTTCCTTGTGATGATGGTCATCATGACCATGATCATCATCATGGGATTCAATAACAATATCCTTTTTTTCAGTAATATCAAGCTCGATATCTGTTCCAACTATTTTAGCTCTTCTGTTACCTTTGTTTGCCATTTTGTTTTATTTCTATTGAACAAATTCTTTAAATGTAGGTTGATCATCTAACCACCTATTAAATTCTTCTTCAGTTTCAACAATTATTTTCATCTGCATATTATAGTGAGAAGCCCCACAAATTTTATTACATAAAAGTAGAAAATCAAATTCATATGGGTCAAGGGGGAAGTCACCACTGGCAACTAAATCTTCACTTTTGTCAAATCTAATCTTATTGATTTTTCTTACCTTTTCAACAATTTCAGGTCGTAATCTCATTTCCTCAGTTGTTACATTAGGAATAAATGCAAACTGATTAATCATTCCAGGTACTGCATTCATTTGCGCCCTAAAATGAGGCATATATGCTGAATGAAGTACATCTTGAGATCTAATTCTAAATACAACTTCTCGATTTACCGGAAGATGAAGTTCTTGAACCACAATATCATCATCTCCATTCCTGTCAGTCGGATCAATACCAACCAAGTTTTTCCCATCAAAATCTTGAAGGAAACGAACATTAGCATCACCTAATACACCATCTTCTCCTGCATATCTTGCTTTCCAATTAAACTGTTGAGCATATAATTCTACAACAAGAGCATCATCATTTTCCTCAATTGTCATAATATCCACCCAAGTAAATAATCCGTATAATATTAAACCTGCAAGAGCTATTGTTGGTATAATTGTCCAGACACCCTCCAGAAATGTACTATCTGCAAAAAATAAAGCTTTTCTTTTTTTATTACCTCTATATTTAAATGCAAAGTAATGGAGCAAAGCTTGAGTAATAGTTTGAACAAAAAAGATAACAGCAAATGAAAACCATAGTAAGTTATCATAGTTTTCTCCATGAACAGATGCAGATTCAGGAAGCATCACGTCACCCCACTGATAAAAAGAAAAAATTGTTAATGCATATATAAAGATTAAGAACAGGAACATTAATTTTCCCTGCATATCATTATCCTTATCAGATGCAATCTCGCTATCATCATAATCAGCAGGTTTAGATAGCTCTAAAATTTTGGTCAGTTGCCAAACTGCAATTGAAATTAAAATTAATGATGTTAGAACTAGTAATATTGTCATTTTAATCTAAATTATAATATTGGAATGTTTTACTTTCTTCTATAAACGGATCACCTTTAGCCAAAATTGGTGCTTTTGAAATGGCTCTAAACACTACATACAAAAATACACCAAGGAAGAACATAAATCCACCAATTTCTGCAGGCCCAAATGACCACATATCTCCAACAGCTGACGGCATAATCATGTTATAAACATCTATATAATGACCTATTATAATTACAATACCTGTTAAAATTACAATAAAGTTAGTCTTCTTAAAATCACTATTCATAAGAACAATTAATGGGAATATAAGGTTTAACACTACCATTCCAAAAAACAAGAAATTATAGTCTTCAATTCTTGTTATAAAATATGTTACCTCCTCAGGAATATTTGAGTACCAAATAAGCATAAATTGAGAGAACCATAGATATGCCCAAAAAATACTTACTCCAAACATGAATTTAGCCAAATCATGTATATGACTATTATTTACAAACTCTAAATAATTTTTTGATTTTAAATAGATCGTAATTAGCGCGATAGTTGTTATACCTGAAACAAACATACCAGCAAAAACATACCAGCCAAAAAGGGTACTGAACCAATGAGGATCAATAGACATGATCCAATCCCATGACATCATTGACTCTGAAACTAAAAAGAACACTAGGAATCCAGCAGAAAACTTAAATAATTTTTTATGAACACTTATATCATTATTCTCATCTTGCTGAAGTGAAAGTCTTCTTGTTATCTCTCTGTAAATAACCCAACCTGCTATATATATAATTGCACGTATAAAAAAGAAAGGAATATTTAGATATCCTATTTTATTTCTGATAATTTCATCATGTGCAACCACTTCTGGATCCATCCAAATAAAAAGGTGATTAAATTTCAATGCTGAAAAACCTAGAATAATTAACACGAATACACATCCTAAAAATAGGTAGCCTGTAATTCCTTCCATTATTCTGTATAATACAATAGACCAACCAGCTTGAGAAGCTCTTTGAATAGCATAGAAAGCTAATACTCCAAGAGAAATCATCATGAAGAATAATGCGGGGACATAAATTGCTGCCCATGGCTTGTTATGTAACTGATTAAAGACATGTTTGTCATGATCATATTGATGACCACTCGATTCATATCCATGGTCAGAATCTCCATGATCTGATTCTCCATAACCAGAGCCTTCATGGTCAGAATCTCCATGATCTGACTCTCCATAACCAGAGCCTCCATGGTCAGAATCATGACTCATACTTGCAACAATTTCTTTTGCTTCTTCAACAGTCGAGGGGGCTGTATAAAAGCCATATAAAATTCCAAGAAGTCCAATTAGAATTAAGCTAATAGAAAGTACTTTAATTTGATTTGAAAATTTATAATCTTTATACATTAATTACTTTTTTGTTCTTCTCTTAGTTCCATTACATATTGTGCAATCTGCCATCTTTCTTCTTCATTGACCTGTCCTGCATGAGAACCCATTGCGTTTATTCCATACATAAGTACATGATAGATACTACCTGGAGTAATTTCTCTATCTATATATGCAGGTATTCCTAAAAACTTTTCTCTTTGTGCTAAAATCCCCATTCCATCTCCTTTATCTCCATGACATACAGAACAATAAATCTCGTAGAGCTCTTTACCTTGGCTTCTATTATAATCATTAACTTCCAGAGGAGATATTAATTGAGCTTTTGCAAGTTCATAACCTTCATTTGAATCTTCATAATCATACGGTTCCCATCCTCTTGCTATAGATCCCTCTGGTGGAAGCTGAGCTTCGATTCCATTAGAAAACGCTTCAGACTCAGCATATGTTTCATATGCTAAAGACTCATACATATCTGGAAAGTATTGAAAGTTAGGTTTTGATGGATCAAAACATGATGTAAGTAGAATACTTATGGAAAAAATTAATATGAAACTATTTCTCATCTTCATCGTTATTAATTACATCTATGGAAATTGCACCAAGTTTTTTTAACATAGTCTTTGTCTTTGCAACATTTGTTCCTGTCTCCATATCAATCAAAAATTTATCATCAGTAGTTGATGGATGTGGATTCTCTGCCTTTTTGAATGGCCATAATTTACTTTTTAAATAAAAAGTAATTACCATTAAATGAGCAGCAAAAAATACTGTCATCTCAAACATAATTGGAACGAATGCAGGCATATTTTCAATGTATGAAAAGCTTGGTTTTCCACCTATATTTTGAGGCCAATCAACAATCATAATATAATTCATCATCATTACAGAGACAGTAAAACCAATACATCCATAAATAAATGTCGCAATGGATATATTAGTTGGCTTAAGTTTCATTGCTTTATCAAGTCCATGAACTGGAAATGGAGTATATATTTCATTAATATGAATTTTACTTTTTACAATCTGCTTTACAGCGTCTAGTAAAATATCATCATCATCAAACAAAACATGTAAGCTTTTTGAACTCATTTTCTATCTCTTAATTTTTTATAATTCTCTCCTGATGATTTAAGAATTGTTTTAACTTCAGATTGAGCAACAACTGGGAAACTTCTAGCATAAAGCAAAAACAATACAAAGAAGAATCCTATGGTTCCAATAAAAATTCCAATATCAATAAAAGTTGGGGAGAACATTGTCCATGACGATGGTAGATAATCTCTATGAAGAGATGTAACAATAATCACAAATCTTTCAAACCACATCCCAACATTTACAACTATTGAAATTACAAATGACCATATTATACTTGTCCTGATTTTCTTAAACCACATAACTTGAGGTGATACAACATTACATGACATCATTAAAAAATAAGCCCACCAATAAGGACCCGTTGCTCTATTTAAAAATGCATATTGCTCATATTCAACTCCAGAGTACCAAGCTATAAAAAGTTCAGTGATGTATGCACAACCTACAATTGAACCAGTAATCATAATTACAATATTCATCATCTCAATATGTTGAACAGTAATGTAACTTTCTAGCCTAGATACCTTTCTCATTATAATCAATAATGTTTGAACCATAGCAAATCCTGAAAAAATTGCACCTGCAACAAAGTATGGTGGAAAAATTGTTGTATGCCAACCTGGAATTACAGATGTAGCAAAATCGAACGATACAATTGTATGAACAGATAAAACAAGAGGAGTTGCAAGTCCTGCTAACACCAAAGAAACTTCTTCAAACCTTTGCCAATCTTTTGCTCTTCCAGACCACCCAAAACTTATTAAACTATAAATTTTCTTTTGAAAAGGTTTAACAGCTCTATCTCTAATCATTGCAAAATCAGGAAGTAGACCAGTCCACCAAAATACTAATGAAACTGTTAAATAAGTAGAAATGGCAAAAACGTCCCATAAAAGAGGTGAGTTAAAGTTTACCCACAGAGATCCAAACTGATTAGGGATTGGAAAAAACCAATAAATAAGCCAAGGTCGACCCATATGAATTACAGGAAATAATCCTGCTTGAATAACTGAGAATATTGTCATTGCTTCTGCAGATCTATTAATACCCATTCTCCATTTCTGTCTAAATAGTAATAATACCGCAGAAATTAAAGTTCCAGCATGACCAATACCAACCCACCAAACAAAATTTGTAATATCCCATGCCCAACCAACTGTTTTATTTAGACCCCAAGTTCCTATTCCAGTTCCAATTGTATAAATTATACATCCAACACCCCACATAAATGCAGCCATAGATATTCCAAATGCAATCCACCAGTCCTTATTAGGCGGGGTCTCTATTGGCCTAGCAACATCTACTGTTATATCATGATAACTCTTGTCTCCAAGAACTAGAGGTTTTCTTATAGGAGCTTCATAATGTGATGACATATACTATACTTTTTTACTATTAGTTATCTTAACTTGATATAAAACATTAGGTTTTGTTCCTATACTCTCAATTAGCCTATATGCTCTATCTTTTTGATTTAACTCAGAAATTTTACTGTCTTTATCATTAATATCTCCAAAAACCATTGCACCATCACTACACGCGTTTGAACATGCTGTTTGGAATTCTCCATCCACAACTCTTCTACCATCTTTTTTTGCATCAAGTATAGTTTTCTGAGTCATTTGGATACAAAGAGAACATTTTTCCATTACACCTCTTCCCCTAACATTTACATCAGGATTTAGAACCATTCTTCCAAGATCGTTATTCATATTATAGTCAAATTCATCATTTTCTGCATATGCAAACCAATTGAATCTTCTAACTTTATATGGGCAGTTATTTGCACAATATCGAGTTCCCACACATCTATTATAGGCCATCTGATTTTGTCCTTGTCGACCATGAGATGTAGCAGCAACAGGACATACAGTTTCACATGGAGCATGGTTACAGTGTTGGCACATTACTGGCTGAAAAACTACCTTAGGATTTTCAGCGGCAGTTTCCAATTTAGTTTGGGTAGCCCTATATTCTCTATATCCAGATGTTCCTTCTTTGGCTTTTACATCTCCTTCAAAAGTATCTTCAGATGAAAAGTATCTGTCAATTCGAAGCCAATGCATATCTCTTGATTTTCTTACTTCTTCTTTACCAACAACTGGAACATTGTTTTCTGCATGACAAGCAATAACACATGCACCACATCCATTACACGCATTTAAATCAATAGATAAGTTAAAGTGGTGACCTGTGGATCTATCAAATTCTCTCCAAATATCAACTTCTTTTGATGTAACTTTTGTCTCAATATGATTTTTAGATACCATAACGGTTGGATTCCAATAAGACTTTTCTTTTGAGCTATATGTATCGATATCAGTTTCTTTAATAATCTCATCTCTACCCATCATGGTATTATGTAATTGAATACATGCAAATTCATGATCACCTTTTACCTTAGAGATGCTAACTGTTTGAATTTTAGAGAAATTATTATAAAAGGTATATGCATTAACACCTACTTTCATAACATCTTTCATACCTTCAGTCTTTCCATATCCGTAGGCTAGACCTACAGTACCATTTGCTTGACCAGGTTGAATTAAAACAGGAACTTTCAATTTATTCTCACCGTCAGAAATATTAGCATAACTACCATTTAAAGCACCGTTCGAAACATTATAATTATTCAACCCAAGTTTATTGGCGTCAGAAGCTGACATGGTCAAATAATTATCCCAAGTAACTCTAGTTATTGGATCAGGAAATTCCTGAAGCCATGGATTTGAGGACTGAGAACCGTCTCCAATTCCAGTTTTAGAATAAAGAACAAGAGAAAATTCTTCGGATCTATCTTCGCTTATTGAAGAAATACTTGAAGATAACTTTCTAGGCCTTAAATTAAAACTTGTAAAATCATTATAATAACCATCTTGTAATGATTTACCCCATGTTTTACCTTTAAGTATAGTATTCTGCCAATTTGATTTAATCCTTTCATAAAAACCTAAATTTGATCCTAAAAGCTTTAAGAAAAAGTCCTGAAATTGAATTGTATCAAAAAGAGGTCTAATTGTAGGCTGGGCAAGGAAAAAATTACCTTTCTTAAACTCATAATCTCCCCATGACTCTAAGTAATTATTAGAAGCTGCAACATACATAGCAGACTTTGCTGTCTCATCTTCTTTTTCAGAAAAGACAAGCGAAAACTCAAGATTTTCAAAAGATTGTTTTACTGATTCTGAATTTGGAAATGAATAAAGTGGATTCACACCTGATGTAATAACTCCAGAGATTTTACCTGAATTTAATTCAGATATAAATTCATTTAATTCGGAATTGTTACCTTGTCTAATCAACCTTGGATTATTAATATCTATAGCTTCAGAATTAATCGATCTATTTATTTGAAGTATTAGTTCTTGAATTTCAACATCGTCAACTCCAGATACAACTACCGATTTATTTGGTGAGCTAAGAATTCTTTCAATTGATAAGTCAATGAATTTGTCAATTTCTGGTGTAAGTGAACCTTTTATATCACCATTACCTGTTAGTCTGGAATAAATTCTTGCAACAATTTTTTTCAGCTCACTAGGTTTAGCAGGCACTCTATCATCAGCATTTGAACCAGTTAATGTCATGTTTGATTCAAATTGAAGGTGGTATGACATTTTTTTATTGCTAGACTTATCTGGAACTCTTGTCTTAGTATAGCCTGCAGAATATCCTCCACCCTGCCAATCGGATAGAAAGTCAGCATCAATTGAGATAATATTTTCAGATTTTGAAAAGTCATAATCAGCCATTGCTCTTATACCATAGATGTTTTCAAAGGCATCTAAAACAGATGAGTCTGAAATAGTGTCATAAATCACATGACTTACATTTGGGTACTCATCTAAAAGTTCTTTAATAATGTTATTTGTAGTAGGGCTAGGGTATGTCTGAGTTAGTAATACAACTTTTTTGTTTTGATCTTTAAAATTCTGTAAGCTAACTTTTACGAGGTTAATCATTGTATCCCAATCAGTGTATTCACCTGAAATTTTTGGACCCTGAATTCTATTGGCATCATAAAGAGATAATACAGAGGCATGAACCCTTGCATTAGCATCTCCAAAGCTTAAAGCATCTTTA
The DNA here is from genome assembly GCA_902594745.1 of uncultured Bacteroidota bacterium. Classification (GTDB taxonomy): domain Bacteria; phylum Bacteroidota; class Bacteroidia; order Flavobacteriales; family Flavobacteriaceae; genus Marisimplicoccus. The sequence goes on along the minus strand of CACJNF010000002.1, from coordinate 20,750 downwards.
TTACTCTCAATTTTGATTGGTCTTCCTTCTCTAGTTTTAACCAAAATACTGCTAAAGTCGTTACCATCAGCAATTGTTGTTGCATAGTAGTTGGCAACACCCGGAATTATTTGTTCAGGCTGAACAACATATGGCACAGATTTAATCACAGGCCCTTCACAGCCTGCTAATGCAGCTGCTGCTGAACTAAAACCAACATACTTTAAAAAATCTCTTCTTGAAGCACCATCATTTTCTTCTTTTGAATTAACAGGGAGCTTTTCAACAAATTCATTATTCTCAAGTCCTTCAACTATAGTACTATCACTATTTAGTTGCTCTATTCCCTTCCAATATAATTTTTTACTTTTCATTTTAATAGTGACATTTTGCACACTCTATTCCACCAAGTTGTGCTACAGTTAATTTTTCAACACCATATTTTTTTGAAAGCTCATCATGGACTTTTTGATAGTATTCATTACTCTTATCAACATTACTCTCTCTATGACAATCAATACACCATCCCATAGTTAATGGCGAGTACTGATACATAATTTCCATCTCTTCTACAGGCCCATGACATGTTTGACATTCTATCTTTGCAACTTGTGCATGTTGAGCATGATTGAAGTAAACAAAATCTGGAAGGTTATGGATTCTAACCCATTTAACTGGTTTTGTGTTCCCTGTGTATACTTGGTTATCTTCATCCCATCCAACAGCGGAATAAAGTTTTTTAATTTCATTAGTATAAAAGTCTCTGGTATATCCATTCTCAAGATCTTCCTCTCCATTATATTCTGCAATATATTCATGACAGTTCATACATACATTCAATGATGGTATACCAGAATGTTTTGAAACTCTTGCAGAAGAGTGACAATACTTACATTCAATTTGGTTTGCTCCAGCATGAATTTTATGTGAATAATGAATTGGTTGAATAGGTGCATAACCTTGATCTATACCAACCTGCATAAGATATCCATAAGTAAAATATGCGCTTGAGAGTAAGAAACCTACAACCAAAATAAAAATCAAGAATTGATTTTTAACAACTGTTTGCCATAAAGGTGTAATATTCCTTTTTGTATCTGTTTTAATTTTAACTCCACTTGCATTGGCAATTTTAATTAGTGTCCTTTGAACTAAGAAGAGCATTACTATTAGAATAGTAAATATCAGTATTGTAACAGCCAAGATTATATTTAGAGAAATACTAGAGTCCTGACTAGATGACTCAGTAGTTACAGCAGTAGTATTAGTTGGAGGAGGTGGAGTAAAGTTTGTGTAGGCTAAAATATTATCAATCTGTTCATCTGAGAATTGTGGATAATTTGTCATTACCGCACGATTATATTCCTCCCAAATCGCTACCGCTTGAGGGTCACCATCTTTTATCATTTGTGTACCGTTTCTAATCCAACTGTACAACCATTCTTTATCATACTTTTCAGTAACACCACTTAATGCTGGCCCAACAGCTTTTTTATTAAGTTTATGACATGCTGCACAATTAGCATTGAATAAACTCTTACCAGCCTGGATGTCTGCCTCTTGAGAAATACTTAAAGAAGGTAGAAGAAGTGTTACTAAAAATATCCTTTTTATTAGTAACATTCGTCGGGGGCAATTAAATTTTTAATCATGATGTTAAAGTGTTTTAAAACCACTTTTTTTAACAGGACAAATTTACATCATAAACGCCATTTTAGAAACTCTAAAATGAACAATTATTTAATTTATAATGATTCTAAATAAGATATTATTGCAATTTGTTAAATTTGATAAAATTAGTGATGAAAAAAATTAAATTTTTAATAACTATATGCCTGTTTTTATTTTCAATATGGGATATTTCAGCCCAAGATGAAGATGTTTTTTATAATGACACACTAACTAAGAAATTCTTTCAAATCAAAAAAGATTTCAGCAAGAAAACTTTTGAATCAACCTACTACACAATTCAAATATTTTATGGTAGCCTGAATGAGGCAGATTCAATTTATAGTGATTTTAAAGAAAACTATGAAGATACCAAGTCTGAGCTAATATTTGAGACCCCAAACTATAAAGTAAGAATAGGAGAATATAAGGATATAAACGTTGCAGCTCAAAGCCTCGAGAAAATTAGAAGAGTTTATCCAGGATCATTTATTATAAAACTCTCAGATTTATAATTTTTTCTTTACAGCAATTTCTTGATAACATTTAATTAGGTCACCCACTTCAAGGTCATTAAAATCATTTATTTGTATTCCACAATCGTATCCTTTTGCGACTTCTTTAACGTCATCTTTAAATCTTTTTAGCGACAGTAGTTTACCATCAAATATCTGCTCATCACCTCTTACAACCCTAACACTTGAGTTTCTAAGAATCTTTCCTGAGGTAACCATACATCCAGCAATTGTCCCAATTCTTGAAATCTTAAAAGTATCTCTAACCTCAGCCTCACCTGTATCTTCTTCTTTCATTTCCGGAGAAAGCATTCCTTCCATTGCATCCTTGAGGTCATTTATTGCATCATATATAATTGAATATGACCTAATATCAATTTGTTCTTTTTCAGATAATTTTCTTGCACTTTGAGTTGGTTTTACATTAAATCCTATTATGACTGCATCAGACGCAGAGGCAAGAAGAACATCTGACTCTGTAATCGCACCAACGCCTTTAAAGATTATATTAACTTGAATCTCCTCAGTTGAAAGGTTTTGAAAAGAATCTGTTAATGCCTCAACTGATCCATCAACATCACCTTTAATTATAACATTGAATTCTTGGAAGTCACCAATTGCAATTCTTCTTCCAATCTCATCAAGTGTTAAGTGTTTTTGAGTTCTTACACTTTGTTCTCTTACAAGTTGAGTTCTTTTAGCTGCAATTTGTTTTGCTTCTTTTTCATCTTCTAAAACCTTATACTGATCACCTGCTTGAGGGGCACCATCAAGACCTAGAACTGAAACAGGAGTTGAGGGTTTAGCAACTTCTAGAGAATTACCAGTCTCGTCAAACATAGCCTTAACTTTTCCACTTGTCTTTCCTGCTAAAACATAATCTCCTATTTTAAGTGAACCATTTTGAACTAGAACAGTGGAAACATAACCTCTACCTTTATCCAGATAAGCTTCAAGAATAGTTCCGGTTGATAATTTATCTGGATTTGCTTTTAGATCCATAATTTCTGCTTCAAGAAGAACTTTTTCAAGAAGTTCATCTACACCTTTCCCACTTAATGCAGATATATCTTGTGATTGAATTTTACCACCCCAATCTTCTACAACTAAATTCATCGAAGCCAATGATTCTTTGACCTTATCAGGATTAGCTCCTTCTTTGTCAATTTTATTAATTGCAAAAATAATAGGAACTCCTCCAGCTTGAGCATGACTAATAGCCTCCTTAGTTTGAGGCATAATATTATCATCTGCTGCAATTACAACAATTACTATGTCTGTTATTTGAGCACCTCTAGCTCTCATAGCAGTAAAAGCTTCATGACCAGGTGTATCAAGGAAAGTAATTTTTTTTGAATTTACAGATACAGAATATGCTCCAATATGTTGTGTAATTCCACCAGATTCATCTTCTGTTACTGAAGATTTTCTAATATAATCAAGTAAAGAAGTCTTTCCATGATCTACATGCCCCATTACAGTTACAATTGGAGATCTCTGTTTAAGATTTTCTGTATCATCTTCCTCTTCAACCTCTTCCTTCTCTTCTTCAATATCAGTTTTAACAAAGTCTAATTCAAATCCAAACTCATCGGCAACAACGGAGAGAGTTTCTGCATCAAGTCTCTGGTTCATAGTTACCATAATTCCCAGACTCATACATGCAGATATTATGTCATTTGAACTAACTTCCATTAAAGTAGCAATCTCTCCAACGGTAATGAATTCTGTTATTTTTATTTTCTTACTTTCTTCAGCTTGTTGAGCCAGCTCTTCTTCACTTTTAAGTTTATGTTGATCTCTTTTATCTTTTCTATATTTAGCTCCCTTAGACTTTGAAGATTTACCTTGAAGTTTTTCTAGAGTTTCCCTGATTTGCTTTTGAATTTCGTCATCAGTTGGTTCTACTTTTTGATTTAAATTTTTTGATTTATTATCCTTACTAAATTTATTTGAAAGGTCTTTGGGTTGAGAAACATCTTTACTAATTCTTTTCCTTCTTCTTTTTTTAGATTCTTCAACTTCATCTTCTTTTTTCTTAATTGAATCCAAATCAATAACTTCACCTGTCTTTTTTAACCCAGTTAATTTTTGAAAATTTGTTTGAATTTTTGATGAATCTTCAGGATCTTTCTTTTCTTCTTCTTTGTCTAATTTTTCTTGAACTGGTTTAGAAATTTTAGTTTTAGATTCAGTTTCTTTTAAAGCTTCTTCCTCAACTACTAATTTCTCATCAGATTTCTCTTGAAGTTTTTCTTCAATAATTTGTTTTTCTTCAAGCTCTTTTTTCTTTTGAGTATTAATTTCCTCAAGCTTATCTTTATCAGACTTATCAGTTTGAAACTCTGCAAGAAGAAGACCATAGGTCTCTTGATCTATCTTAGAGGTTGGCCTTGGTTCAATATCGATTTTTTTTGAACTAAGGAATTCAACAGCTCTATCTAGAGAGATATTTAATTCTTTTAAAACTTTATTTAACCTTACAGGTGTTGACATATAATTTAATCTTCGAATTCTTCTTTTAAAATTTTCAGAACATCTGCTACTGTTTCTTCTTCAAGATCAGTTCTCTTAACAAGATCCTCTGCATCCAACTCAAGGACACTTTTTGCAGTATCTAATCCAACCTTTCTAAATTCCTCAATTACCCACTCATCAATTTCATCCTTAAACTCAGTAAGTTCTACATCTTCCTCTGCACCTTCTCTATAGACATCAATTTCGTATCCAGTAAGCCTTCCAGCTAATCTAATATTATGACCTCCTTTTCCAATTGCTCTAGAAACTTCGTCTGGATTAAGATAAACCTGAACAGTCTTTTTTTCCTCATCAATATTTAATGAATTAATCTTTGCAGGGCTTAGAGCTCTGGTTATATATAACTGAGTATTATTTGTATAGTTTATTACATCAATATTTTCATTACCAAGCTCTCTTACTATTCCATGTATTCTAGATCCTTTCATACCAACACAAGCTCCAACTGGATCAATCCTATCATCGTATGAGTCAACGGAAACTTTTGCTTTTTCACCAGGAATCCTAACTGCTTTTTTTATAGTAATTAGACCATCAAAAACTTCGGGTATCTCTTGTTCAAACAACTTTTCTAGAAACAACGGTGATGTTCTAGAAAATATAATTCTGGGTTTATTACCCCTTAACTCAACATTTTCAATAACCCCTCTTACGCTGTCTCCTTTTCTAAAAAAATCTTTTGGTATCTGCTTATCCTTGGGCATAATCAATTCATTTCCATCATCATCTAAAAGAATCACCTCTCTAGCTCTTACATGATGTACTTCAGCAGTAAAGATTTCACCAACTCTGTCTTTAAATTGGTTATAAATATTGTTACTATCATGCTCAAAAACTTTTGCAACAAGGTTCTGTCTTAAGGCTTGAATAGATCTTCTACCTAGGTCAATTAATTTGAATTCTTCTGAAACCTCTTCACCAACCTCAAAGTCAGGCTCTATTTTTCTTGCTTGAGTTATTTCTATTTCAGCATTCGGGTCTTCAACCTCACCATCTTTTACTACTACTCTATTTCTCCATATCTCAAGATCTCCTTTGTCAGGATTTATAATTATGTCAAAGTTTTCATCTGTTCCAAATTTTCTTGTAAGTGAATTTCTAAAAACTTCTTCAAGAATAACCATTAACGTTACTCTATCTATTAACTTTTCATCTTTGAATTCCGAAAAAGATTCTAATAATGATATATTTTCCATGTTCTTAACTTTATTTAAAAAAAAAGAGGGACATAATGTCGCCTCTGAAATTTTCAAAATGCTTGGCAAATTTATTATAAATTATTGATATAATAAAATTGTTGGCCTACTAGGGATCGAACCTAGACTCTTCTGGACCAAAACCAGACGTGTTGCCAGTTACACCATAGGCCAATTAGCTGCAAATTTAAATTATTTTTTTCTTTAAAAAATATATTTATGAAATTTCTTGAATATTACGCAGAGGTACTGATTTAATAAGCAATAAATTCAGAATTGCAGATACAGTAAAATATGATAACAAGAAAGTAGCAAGAGTTAAATTATATGTAAGATTGAACTCTTGACTGTAAATAATAATTGCTATTCCGATAAATATTCTTAAGAATTCAAATGTAGTTGACCATTTAAATCCATCCATAACAGATGTAGAACTAAAAATAGTTGAAAAGATTAGGATTAAATATGCAGTTTTATCAGCTACAGATATATCTGCAAATGAAGTTAAAAACACAAATAGAATTATATTTTGCACAACAAAATGAAATCCGGCAAATATTTTATGAATCAACTTATACTCTGGTTTATATTTTTCCTGGTTATATACATTTTCAACTTTAGCTCTAGGTAATTTTTTTGTTACATCTTCTGGTCTCCAGCCTGTTGGCATAAACCATATTCTAAATTTATCCTTTAAACTATTTGTATGCCAAGCATCTTGAATTAAGCACCATAAATGTTGAAAATTTATCCAAATTGGATTCCAAGTCTCGACAGGCTTTAATGTTCCATAGACACATGGCACATCATCAAGTTCTTCTTGAAAAGTTCCAAAGGCTCTATCCCAGATACAAAAAATTGCTGCAAGATTCTTATCAATATATTCTTTATTTATTGCATGATGAACTCTATGTTGTGAGGGAGTTACAAGAATATATTCTAACCAACCTAACTTTCCTATATGCTTTGTGTGGTACCAAAATTGACCAAAGAGATGAAGTGGTCCTAAAATAGCAATTACTTGTGGAGGTACACCTAATAATGCTGCAGGTATTAGGAACAATACTCCGATACCTAAATTATTAGTTATACTTTGCCTTAAGGCACAGGCAAGATTGAATTCCTCACTGCTATGATGAATCACATGCATATTCCAAAAAATATTGATTGAATGCTTAAGTCTATGATGGCAGTAACTTGCAAAATCAATACAAACAAAAGCAATAAAATAAAGAAGAATACTCTCTTCAAGATCAATAATTTTAAGTCTTTCGTAAAAGAATGGATATGAAAAAATTATTATACCTAATCCAAGAATATCTACAAGTAAATTTGTAAAACCTGAACTTAAACTTGATATAGTATCCATGAATGAGTGCTGCTGATCTTTCTTCCAAGCACCATATAATATCTCAATAGTAATTAATACTAAAAAAATAGGAATAGTAATCAATAGTATGTTTGCGTATGTATCCATCCTTATTTAATACTCAATAATTCTATATGAAAATTGAATATTTTATTTTACTTTGGTTTTATAAATATATCAATTATGACGTTAAAAAAAATATTAAATCTTATAACGATTTTTTGTATTACTATTCTTTTATCTAATACAAACTTATACTCACAAAAAAAATCAAAAAATAGTATAACTTTTAATCAGACTCTTCATGAGTCAGTTGAATACAGAGAAATTGGGCCATTTAGGGGCGGGAGATCTGCAGCAGTTGTTGGAGTTACTGGACAACCCGACCTCTATTATTTTGGTGCTACTGGAGGTGGAGTTTGGAAAACAGAGGATGGAGGTAAAACTTATGAAAATATTTCAGATGGTTTCTTTGGTGGAAGCATTGGTTCAATTGCAGTTGCTAGTGATGATTCGAATGTAATATATGTTGGTGGTGGTGAGGTTACAATTAGAGGAAATGTTTCATCTGGATACGGTGTATTTAAGAGTGTTGATGCCGGTAAAACATGGAAGTTTTCTGGATTACCAAATTCAAGACACATTCCTAGAATAGTGATTGATCCTAATGATAATAACATAGTATATGCTGCTGTTCTTGGTAACATTTATAAACCAACAAATGATAGAGGAGTTTATAAATCTTTAGATGGAGGATTAACATGGAAAAAAGTTCTTTTTGCAAATAACCTTTCTGGAGCATTTGAAATTGTAATGGACCCAAATAATCCTAGAATTTTATATGCATCCACATGGAGAGTTCAAAGAACATCTCATAGTTTGAGCAGTGGAGGTGAAGGCTCTGATTTATGGAAGAGTGTTGATAGTGGAGAGAATTGGATTAAGATTAGTAAAAATAGTGGTTTCCCAACTGGAACGATTGGTGTAATAGGAGTAACTGTATCACCAGTTAATTCAGAAAGAGTTTGGGCAATTGTTGAAAATCAAGAAAAGGGAGGTGTATATAGATCTGACGACGGGGGTGAAAACTGGATTTATACAAATAGTAGCAGATCTCTAAGACAAAGAGCTTGGTATTATTCAAAAATATATGCTGATACGCAAGATATAGATGGTGTGTATGTAATGAATGTTGCTTATCACTTCTCAGATGATGGAGGTAAAACTTTTAAGTCAAGTTATGCTCCTCATGGAGACCATCATGATTTATGGATTGCTCCTGAAGATAACACAAGGATGATAATTGCTGATGATGGAGGTGCTCAAGTAACTTATGATAAAGGAAAGACTTGGAGTACTTATTATAATCAGCCAACAGCTCAGTACTACAGAATAACTACAGACAATTCATTTCCTTACAGAATCTATGTTGCTCAACAAGATAATTCTACCCAAAGAGTAAGACATAGAAGTTTAGGTTATAGCATAAGTGATAATGACTGGGAAAGTACTGCTGGTGGAGAGTCAGGTCATATTGCCATTGATCCTAATAATAATGAAATTGTTTATGGTGGAAGCTATTTAGGGTTTTTAGAAAGAAGGAATCATGAAAAAAATACTTCTAGAGTAATTAATGTATGGCCAATCACAACTCTTGGTGAAGGCGCCGAAGCTATGAAATATAGATTTAATTGGAATTTCCCAATTGCTTTTAGTAAACATGATTCGTCAAAACTCTATACTTTTTCTAACCATGTTCATCTTTCTACTGACGAGGGTCAAAGCTGGGAGACAATCAGTCCTGATTTAACAAGAAATGATAAGACAAAACTTGTTTCATCTGGTGGTCCTATTACTCAAGATAATACAGGAGTAGAGTATTATGCGACTCTATTCGCTGTTGATGAATCTCCAATTCAAGAAGGATTGATCTGGGTTGGTAGTGATGATGGGTTAATCCATTTAACAAAAGATGGCGGAAACACTTGGGAGAATGTAACTCCAAAAAAAATGCCAGATTGGATGATGATAAATAGTATTGACGCCTCTTCCTTTGATACAGGGACTGCATACATAGCAGGAACGAGATACAAATTAGGTGACTTTACACCTTATTTATATGTAACTGAGGACTATGGAAAAAATTGGAAATTAATTACCTCTGGAATAGAGAGCGAACATTTTACAAGAGTAGTTAGATCAGATAAGGTGAATAAAAATATTCTTTATGCAGGTACCGAAACAGGAATGTATATTTCTTTTGATAAGGGTAACAGTTGGAATAAATTTCAAAAAAACCTACCTATTGTTCCAATTACTGATTTAACAATAAAAGATAACTCACTTATTGTTGCAACTCAAGGAAGAAGTATTTGGATTCTAGATGACCTAACAGTACTTCATCAATTAAGTCAATCTTCTGATGAGGCTAAACTATACAAGCCAAAAGATTCATATAGAATGAGAGGTGGTGGTGGAATGAAATCATTGACGGCAGGGACAAATCTTCCAAATGGAGTTATTGTTCATTATTATCTTCCAAGCTTTGATAAAGAGAATGATGAGGTAAAGCTTTCCATTCACTCCAATGATGGTGAGATGATAAAGGAGTTTTCAAATAAAAGCAAAGAAAACTCAATGAAAGTTAAACAAGGAGGAAATTCTTTTGTTTGGAACATGAAATATCCAGGAGCAAAAAGACTTGATAAAATGGTTTTATGGGCGGCAGATTTTTCTGGTGCTAAAGCAGTTCCAGGAGATTATATTGTAAAATTATCTACTAATGGTGTAGAGCTTTCTAAAGATTTTACAATTTTAAAAGACCCAACTTCAGAAGGATCAATTGATGATATTAAAGCTCAATTCGATTTTGTTAATGAGATTAATGCGGTTGTGGATAAAGCTCACAAAGCAATAATTAACATTAGAAAAATTAAAAATGATCTTAAAAAGTTTCAGTCAGAATATTCTGACAATGAACTTACAAAGGATTTAATCGAAGAGTCCAAGTCAATTTCAAGATCTCTAGATAAGGTTGAAAATGAATTATATCAAACAAAGAATCAAAGTAATCAGGATCCATTAAATTATGGAGTTAAGCTAACAAATAACTTAGGTAATCTAAATTCTTCTTTTAGAAGTGGTGATTTTAGTCCTACAGACCAAGACATTAATGTAAAGAATGAATTAATTGAAAAGGTTAATAAGCAATTGGAAATATATGACACTATTATTTCTAACGATATACCAAGTTTTAATTCAAGCTTTAAGAAACTTGAGTTAGATTATTTAAATGTTTCTATGTAATTAAATTAACCTGAACTTAAATTAATTGATCAAATAATGTCCGAAACTAAGTTTCGAAAAATTAACAATATAGCAGGTTGGATTCTGTTTTCGGTTGCCCTATTTACATATGGATTAACTGTAGAGCCAACTGCTAGCTACTGGGATGCAGGTGAATATATTTCAACCTCTGCAAAGCTTCAGATTGGTCATCCACCAGGAGCTCCTTTTCATCAAATGATGGGTGCAATTTTTTCATTATTTGCCCCAAGCAATGAGTCAATAGCGCTTGCAGTAAATTTTCTTTCAGTAGTATCTAGTGCATTTGTAATATTATTCTTGTTCTGGTCAACAACCTTGATTTTAAATAAAATTTTCAAGAATAATGAATTCAAGAATTCATGGGCTATAATTTTAAGTTCATCAATTGGTGCATTAGCATTTACTTTTTCTGATAGCTTCTGGTTTAACGCAGTTGAAACTGAGGTATATGCATTAGCTATGCTTTTTCTCTCTTCAACTTTTTGGGCTGGATTAAGATGGGATAAAGACTTTGAAAATGAAAGAGGTGATAAATGGTTATTATTAATTTCATTTTTAATTGGTTTATCATTCGGCGTTCACTTTATGGCTATACTAACAATACCAGCTATTGGAATGATATACTATTTTAGAAAATATAAAGATGTTTCTTTAAAGGGTTTCTTATTAGCTAACATAATATCTGTATCTGTATTACTGTTTATTTTTAAACTGCTATTACCCTCAACTTTATCGATTTTTGGTCAACTAGAAGTTTTCTTTGTAAACTCATTTGGGTTACCATTTAACTCCGGAACAATAATTGCCGGTCTATTAATGGTTGTAATATTTTACAGAGGGTTATCATATACTAGATCGAAAGGAATGGTTCAATTCAATACTCTTTTTTTAAGTGTTCTATTTGTATTTATCGGGTTTTCATCATGGTTAATGATACCGATAAGATCTAATGCCAAAACTGTAATCAACGAGAATTCACCATCTGATGCAAGAACACTTTTAGCATATTACAGGCTAGAGCAGTATCCAAAAACTTATCTTTTTTATGGACCAATGTTCTCTGACATATATGCGCCCCAAGACGACAAAGAACCGTATGTTGATGGAAAACCAAAATACGAAAGAGATTATACTACAGGAAGGTATAAGGTTGTAAATTATTGGGAGGATTCTGAGATAAATTCAAATTCAAAACATAGAGGTTTGATTCCAAGATTGTGGAGCTCAAATCATGCAGCAAACTATATGAACTTTACTAATCCGTTAAAGTTTGAGATTCTAGATAGATATAAAAATGAACAGGTAATTGTCGAAAGTGTAAATGAGTTTCTAAATAGAGAGTTACAAGGTGAAGTTGATGGTGATGATTACAATGAGTTCTTTAGATCTTTAGGCCCTTATCTTGATATTAGTAAACCTACCCTTTTTGATAACCTAAGTTTTCTTTTTTCCTATCAGATTAATTACATGTATTGGAGATATTTCATGTGGAATTTTGCGGGTAGACAAAATGATATTCAAGGTGATTATTCAATAATGAATGGAAATTGGATAAGTGGTATTAAGTTTATTGATGAGTTAAGAATTGGGAATCAAGATTCAATAGATCAGGATCAAAAAAATAATAAAGCAAGAAATACTTATTTTTTCCTACCACTAATACTTGGAATTATTGGACTTATGTTCTGCTATAAGTATGATATAAAATCCTTCTGGACATTATTACTACTATTCTTGTTTACTGGTCTTGCATTAAAGTTTTATTTAAATGAAAGACCTTTTGAGCCAAGAGAAAGAGATTACGCTCTAGTTGGATCTTTCTATGTTTTCTCCATTTGGATAGGTATGGGGTATGCAGCAATTTCATATTATTTGAAAAAATATAATAGTAAACTTTTACAAGGAGGTATTTACTCGTTGTGTTTATTGTCGGTTCCTTTATTAATGGCAAGTAATAATTGGGATGATCATGATAGATCAGACAGATATACTGCACAATCTCTAGCAAGAGCTTACTTGCAATCAATTGATGAGGACAAGGATGCAATGATTTTTACAATTGGTGATAATGACACTTTTGCTCTATGGTATGCACAAGAAATTGAAGAATTTAGAACTGATATTAGGACAATTAATACATCTCTTTTAGCAACTGACTGGTATATTGATCAGATGAAAAGAAGAGCATATGAAAGTAGTCCTATACCTTCACAAATGGAACATGAAAATTATGCATTTGGTATAAGAGATTATATAAGATATGAGAATCTGCTTGACTCTATAAGATGGGATATTGGAGACTTTGTTGACTGGGTTGCAAGCGATAATCCAAGAACTAAATATAGGAACTTAATAACTCAAGCAGGAGGTGATACAAGCGATTATCCTGAGAATGCACTTGAAACTGTATTTTATCCGACAAATAAAATTAGACTTCCTGTTAATAAAGAGAATGTAATAGAAAGTGGAATTGTGAATAAAGAAGATGAAGATCTTATAGTTGATTATATTGATATTGACCTTCCTGAGTCTATTATAACAAAAAATCAAATTTTAATGCTAGATATTCTTGCGAATAATGATTGGAAAAGGCCAATATATTTTACCGGAGGTAGTTATGAGGATTCTGAATATATATGGATGAAAGATTATCTTCAACTAGATGGCCTAGTATATAAATTAGTTCCAATTAGAACACCTATTGATAGAAGCAACCCATATGAAATGGGGAGAGTTGATTCTGATCTAATGTATGATATTGTAAAAAAGTGGTCATGGGGTAACTCTGAAAGCACTGAGATATATCACGACCCAGAGACTAGAAAAAATAGTATTTCATTTAGAAGTAATTTATCAAGATTATCAGAGGCTCTAATTCTAGAAGGGCAATATGATAGAGCAGAAGAGATAATAGATCTAGCATTTGAAAAAATGCCAATTGATTTTTATGGATACTATAGTTTGTGGACTCCTTTCATAGAGGGATATTACAAAATTGATAGAGATTTAAAAGCACAGGATGTAGTAAAAAAGATCTCTTTAAAATATTCTGACAGATTAAATTATTATTCGTCTCTTGAAATTTTTAACCAATACAATGTTGGTGAGGAGATAATATCTGACATTGAGAGATATAGAAATCTTATAGAAACTATGTTAGTTTTTGATACAAGTGAAATAACTGTTGAAGAAATAAAAAGGTTTATTTCTAGTTCTGAGAAATTTAACTTTATATATGGTGAGTTTGATTATTATGTGTCAGTATCCGATTTTATTGTTTCTCTTGTAAAGTCTAATGAGCTTGAATATTCAAAACAGATTATTGATAAAATAGAAGATCTTTTAATTAGAAGAGTTTCAGTTTTTTCAAACCTAGATGAGGATGAACAAATTTTTTACATCGAGGGAATTACTTCTGATATTAATAATTATAGTAAGATTATAAATAGCATAGAACTCTTTAATAGCGAGTTATATGATAATTATAAAAAGAATCTTGATGAGCTTTTGAACAATATTGTAGAATAAGAAAATGTTATACAACCATGAATATAAATTACGAATTATCTGATAAGATGCATGATCTAATAAATAAAGCAATCCGTTCTAATGCCTCAAAAAAGGGCTTTGGTGTTTTTCCTACAGAAAAACAATTTTTAAATGGAGTAATCTATTACTGGATAAGAAAAAATGCTCCAGAATTGATAGATGTTAATGTTGAAATTCCTGAAATTATAGAACACAAACTATTAAAGGAAATTAAATAGGCTAATTAAGCTGATCTTTCATTAAGCTTATAAGTGTATTTGCATCTTGATCTCCACTTTGTCTCCAAACCATTTCACCATACTTATAGATCATTAAAGTAGGAATAACTTTGACTCTGAGGGCTTCTGAGAGCTTAATATTTTTTTCTGTATTAATCTTTATTACTTTGCCTTTGTCACCTAGTGCAGCAGCTACATCTTTAAGAACTGGATGCAATGAGGAAGAAAGCTCATCATACTCGCTAAAAAACACAAGTAATAGTGGTTTTTTTTCATCCAATAATTCACCAAACTTAGACATTTAAGTATATTTTAGGCGAAATTATAAATTTTTTCCATTTAAATCCTAGAATTACATTTATCATTTTTAAGGAGGTAAAAATATTAGTTTATATATAACTGATAATCAATATTTTATGGTTTAATGTTAACTTAATGTTATGTAAAAGTTTGTTTTTTGTTAATTTAGAGTTAACTTTATGTTATAAAAGCAAAAATTATGAGCCTAATAATTAAGATAAGATTGGTACTTGCATGTGTGTTATTTGTTTTTGCATGCATAGCACAAGTAGCTATTTAATCAATCAGATATTAAATATGGGGTAGAGTAATATTATAAATACTCCCTACTATCTATAGCTTTACCTTAGCTTTTTTCTTAAAGCTTTTATAATTTTTAACTAGTAAATATCCTAGTATAATTAACGTAATTCCTATACCTATTAATTGAAGCTTGTAAATGATAAAAACTACTATCCCACAAATAGTGAATGCAGATAGAGCTGTAAGAAACCAGCCCCCTATTACATTAAGCACACCTGAAACTCTATAAACAGCACTATCACTTCCCCATGCTCGATCAGATAGAGACGTCCCCATTGCTACCATGAAAGTAACATAAGTTGTAGAAAGTGGAAGTTTATATGAGGTTGCAAAAGAGATTAATATACCTGCAACCATTAGATTTACTGATGCCCTTATTACATCAAATGAAGGTTTATCCTCTGATGAAATTTTATTTGTAAAAATCGCTGGAACTTCAAATCTTTTATCAATTGCTTGCCTAGTAGATTTGGGAAGAATTTTTGAAACTAAGCTTGAAATACTTGAACCAATACTAACAACAAGTTTTGATAAAATACTCGCATTAAATCTTTCCTTAACCTCACCTTGATTAGATAAGTCAAGTTCTGTTTTAACAACTGTCTTAGCTTTCTTTGAAAACCATAAAGTTAAAACCATAACCAATCCAGCAATTATAAGAAGGAAATCTGGCGTTGGAACTTTGGAAGCTAAAACTTGCATACTAAATTCACTAGCCGCAACCCCTGAAGCAACCCATGCCTCGTAAGACTGCCAAGCAGCTATTGGCACACCAATAAAATTAACCAAGTCATTTCCTGCAAAAGCTAGAGCAAGTGCAAAAGTACCAACGGCAATTATAACTTTATATATATCTGTTTTAAATAGTTTTACTAACAAAAATGAAATTAATGTCCAAATTATTGAACTATATATTATTATTGATATAACATTTGATTCTAAGAAATTATTAATTGTCATTCCACCAATTAAATCAAAGCTTTCACCTGCAAATGAGGTTCCTTTTATACCTTTAATTAATATAAAATACGAAATAGCCGTAAGAGCTATACCTCCAAAAACTGAACCTACCCATGTTGATTTATTTTTATAATTATATGATAAAAGAACTCTTGAAACCCATTGGACAATTGCACCTACAGAAAAAGCTATAAATACAGAGAGGAGAATTCCCATAATAATCTGAGTAGCTTTTGAGGTGTTAATATAGATTGCAAGGTCTGAAAAAGATCCACTATCAATCCCAATTTTAATTAATGCCATTGCCACAGATGCTCCTAACAATTCAAAAACAATTGACACAGTAGTTGATGTAGGAAGACCCCAAGAGTTAAATAAGTCCAAAATGAATATATCCGTAATCATTACTGCCATAAAAATTATCATTATCTCATTGAACATAAACTCACCAGGATTAAAGATACCTTTCCTAGCAACTTCCATCATACCACTAGAGAACACACATCCAACAAAAACTCCAATACTTGCAACAATCATAAGTGTTTTAAATGATAAAACTTTTGAACCAATTGCCGAGTTTAGGAAATTTACAGCATCGTTACTTACACCTACAATTAGATCAGCAAATGCAAGTGTAATTAAACCGATTAATATGAATAAATAAATACTTTCCATTTTTATTAAAATTTTTTGACTAATCTAAATCTCACTGTATCTGAAGAGTCCCATCCAATCCTGTAAGTGAAATCATTTACAGGTATATCTATACCAAAAGCTGCATTCATGTTTTCTTCAAGATTAAATTCTTTTTGAGCCCATAAACTAAACTTATTTAAATGATACTTCAATCTTGGCTCAAGAGTTGCTTTTTCTTTTTCTACTTTATAATGTAGAGGTAGACTAAATGTAAACTTTTCAGAGTCCAACATTTTATATCTATATGTAAATCTGTTTTCCTCTTTATCAGTCCTATGTCTTACTTCAAAACCAGCATAAGAGGTAGATATATATGCTTTTCCGTTTGTACGAAATTCATAACCAATTTTCTGAGAATAAGTTGAAGTGGCAAAAAATAATGCAATAAGTAATAGTATAAGATTTCTCATTTTTAAATTTTAAACAAATATCATACTCAAAACTTCTTTTTATATTAAGAATATGTAAAGTTTGAGTTATAAAATTTAAAACTATTAAATACTAATTTTATATATCTAGAAGGTCTTACGAACCACACATAAGACAGTCATCATCCTCATTCTCTTTAGATTGAGAGATAATTTGTTTTAGCTCTTCAGGAGTTAGCGGTTCAACAGCAACTGGCTTTTCCTTGGATTTAGTTTTTGCTGCTTTTTCTGTTCTAGTAATTTGAACTTCACCTACCTCTTCAGTCTCTGCTTCAAGTTTAATCTCTTCTGTTTTTTCAGGAACAGATTCTTTTTTCTTAAGTGTAAACTTGATTGCATCAACAGCAGATTTAGTCCTTAAATAGTACATACCTGTTTTAAGACCAGATTTCCATGCATAGAAGTGCATAGATGTAAGTTTTGACATAGTAGCACCTTCCATAAATAAATTAAGTGATTGTGATTGGTCAATGAAAAACCCTCTATGTCTAGCCATATCGATTATATCCTTCATACTCATCTCCCACACAGTTTTATATAGCTCCTTTAAATCATCTGGAATACCTTCAATATCTTGAATTGATCCGTTTGCAGCCATTAGATCTTGTTTCATATCTTCACTCCAAAGTCCTAATTCAACTAGGTCATTTAGTAAGTGTTTATTAACAATAATAAACTCACCAGATAAAACTCTTCTAGTATAAATGTTTGAAGTATAAGGTTCAAAACATTCATTATTTCCAAGAATTTGAGATGTACTTGCAGTTGGCATTGGTGCCACTAAAAGAGAGTTTCTCACACCATGCTTTAAAACATCTTTTCTTAATTTTTTCCAATCCCATCTCCCACTTAAATCATCATCTTCAACTCCCCACATATTATGTTGGAATTCACCTTTTGAAATTGGAGAGCCTTTATATGATTCATAAACTCCATCTTTTTTAGCTTCCTCAACTGATGCATTAAGTGCAGCATAATAGATAGTTTCAAAAATTTCTTGATTAAGCTCTTTTGCTTCATCAGAAGTAAATGGCATCCTTAATAGAATAAATGCATCAGCTAAACCTTGCACACCAAGACCAACTGGCCTGTGTCTAAAGTTTGAGTTTTCAGCTTCTTTAACAGGATAGTAATTTCTATCAATAACTTTATTTAAATTTTTGGTAACTCTAACTGTTACATCATATAATTTTTGGTGATTAAACTTTCCATCTTCAACAAACATTGGAAGAGCAATTGATGCAAGATTACAAACCGCTATTTCATCTTTTGAGGTGTACTCAAGTATTTCTGTACATAAATTCGATGATCTAATAGTCCCAAGATTCTTTTGATTTGATTTTCTATTTGCAGAATCTTTATATAGCATATATGGAGTACCTGTCTCAATTTGAGATTCAAGAATCTTTTCCCAAAGCTCTCTTGCCTTGATTGACTTTCTTCCCTTTGATTGCTTTTCATATTTTAAATAAAGCTTATCAAACTCGTCTCCGTGACAATCATATAATCCAGGACACTCGTTTGGACACATTAAAGTCCACTCTTCATTATTTTCAACTCTTTTCATGAATAGATCAGGAATCCACATAGCATAAAATAAATCCCTTGCTCTCATTTCCTCTTTACCATGATTTTTCTTTAGATCTAGAAAATCATAAATATCAGAGTGCCATGGTTCAATATAAATTGCAAAAGAACCTTTTCTTTTACCACCCCCTTGATCTACATATCTTGCAGTATCATTAAAAACTCTAAGCATTGGAACAATACCATTTGATGTACCATTTGTTCCAGATATGTATGATCCTGTAGATCTTATATTATGAATTGAAAGACCAATTCCTCCAGCAGATTGTGAAATTTTAGCTGTTTGTTTTAGTGTATCATAGATTCCATCAATACTATCATCTTGCATGGTTAGTAAGAAACATGAGGACATTTGTGGTTTGGGCGTACCTGCATTAAATAAAGTTGGAGTTGCATGAGTAAAATATTTTTTTGACATTAACTCGTAGGTATCAAT
The DNA here is from genome assembly GCA_902594745.1 of uncultured Bacteroidota bacterium. Classification (GTDB taxonomy): domain Bacteria; phylum Bacteroidota; class Bacteroidia; order Flavobacteriales; family Flavobacteriaceae; genus Marisimplicoccus. Next base: position 1,681 of record CACJNF010000002.1, on the reverse strand, counting down.
TACAGCATCAATATCATCAAGATGAATACCTACCGAGACTCTCATCAACATATGTTGTGGTCTCTCAACTATATTTCCATTAATTTTTAAAAGGTATGATCTTTCAAGAGTTTTAAATCCAAAGTAATCATATCCGAAATCTCTATTGTAAATGATTTTTGAGTCAAGTAACTCTGCATTTTTCTTAATCACTTTATAGACTTCATCTGATAATAGCGGGGCCTTTTTACCAGTTATTGGATTTACGTATGCGTGAAGATCCTTCATAGTATCAGAGAAGGACTTCGTGGTATTTTTATGTAAGTTTGAGACAGAAATTCTTGCTGCAAGAGATGCATAATCTGGATGAGTAGTTGTCATAGTAGCAGCAATTTCTGCTGCTAGGTTATCTAATTCTGAAGTTGTAACACCATCATAAAGGCCTTCAATTACTCTCATTGCAACTCTAACAGGATCAACTAATTCATTAAAACCATAACAAAGCTTCTTTATCCTTGCGGTTATTTTATCAAACATTATGGGCTCTTTTCTTCCGTCCCTTTTAATTACATACATAGACATATCCTTATTATACCATTTTTAAAATTAAATTAATTAAACGATTATTTTAGAAGTCATCGTCAAGATCAAAGTTTGACTCTTCTTTTTTATCATTATTTAGAACACCTGCTTTTTGATATTCTGAAACTCTTTTCTCAAAGAAATTAGTTTTACCTTGAAGGTTAATCATATCCATAAAGTCGAATGGATTAGAAACATTAAATTCTTTTTCACATCCAAATTGATCTAGAAGTCTATCGGTAACAAATTCTAAATATTGCGTCATTAGTTTTGCATTCATTCCGATTAAACTTACTGGAAGTGATTCTGTTATAAATTCTCTTTCTATATTAAGAGCATCTATTAAAATTTCTTTAATTCTTTCCTTTGGTACTTTATTAATAATATGATTATTATGAAGATGAACTGCAAAATCACAATGCACACCTTCATCTCTTGAAATTAACTCGTTAGAAAAAGTTAATCCTGGCATAAGCCCTCTCTTTTTCAACCAAAAAATTGAACAGAATGAGCCTGAGAAAAATATTCCTTCAACACCAGCGAAAGCAATAAGTCTTTCAGCAAAGGAATCTGACTCAATCCATTTTAGAGCCCAGTCAGCTTTCTTCTTAATTGCAGGGAAATTTTCTATAGCTTTAAATAGAGTATCTTTTTCCTTATCATCTTTTACATATGTATCAATAAGTAAAGAATATGTTTCCGAATGAATATTCTCCATCATAATCTGAAAGCCATAGAAAAATTTTGCCTCAGAATACTGAACTTCATTCACAAAATTTTCTGCTAAGTTCTCATTAACAATTCCATCTGAGGCAGCAAAAAAAGCGAGGATGTGTTTGATAAAAAACCTCTCGTCGTCATTTAATTTTGAACTCCAATCATTTAGATCTTGATGAAGATCAATCTCTTCAGCCGTCCAAAAACTGGCTTCACATTTTTTATACCATTCCCATATGTCATGATGCTCAATTGGAAAGATTACAAATCTATCTTTATTTTCTTGTAAAAGTGGTTCTTGCTGCATAATTAAAATTTTTTTGGTTTATGATAAATTCATAACCTCAAATATTTAAAATATTAATGAAAATTGAAAGTCCAAATTCAATACATTAACATAAAG
>CACJNF010000001.1 GCA_902594745.1 uncultured Bacteroidota bacterium | reverse complement strand
TTTTGTCTTCAATAACCTTATCTTCTAAGTCTAAAAGAAAGATCTCCTCTGTTGCTATTTACACACTAGGTTGTAAATTAAACTTTTCTGAATCTTCATATATATCAAAATCTTTAAAAGAAAACGATTATAAAATTGTTGATTTTAAAGATCATGCAGATGCATATGTTATTAATACATGCTCTGTGACGGAAAATGCAGATAAAAAATTCAAGTATTATGTGAAGCAGGCACAAAAAATCAATCCAGATGCATTTATTGCTGCTATAGGATGTTACGCACAACTAAAACCTAAGGAGCTGCTTGATGTTGATGGAGTAGATTTAGTCCTTGGAGCATCAGATAAGTTTAACTTACTGGATTATTTAAAAAATATTGATAATGATCTCTCTAATAAAGTTCATTCATGTAATATAAATGAGGTTAACTTATTTAAAGAAAGCTATTCATTAAATCATAGAACTAGAGCATTCCTAAAAGTGCAGGATGGTTGTGACTATAAATGTAGCTTTTGTACAATACCACTTGCACGAGGTAAATCAAGAAGTGATACCATAGATAATGTCTTAAAAAATATAAGAAAAATTGATTCTCAGGAAATAAAAGAAATTGTGCTAACAGGTATTAATCTTGGTGATTTTGGTAAAAATCATGAGGCAAATAATAAATATAATTTTTACGATTTAATTAAAGAAATTGAAAATCTAGAAACAAACATTAGGTTTAGAATATCATCAATTGAACCTAATTTATTGACTGATGAAATAATTGAATTCATAAGTAAAAGTGAAAAATTTGTTCCCCATTTTCATATTCCACTTCAAAGTGGAAGTGACTCTGTGCTCAAGCTAATGAGAAGAAGATATGATTCAAGTTTATACAAAAGTCGAATTGAAATGATCAAGAAATTAATCCCTGACGCTTCAATCGGAGTAGATGTAATCGTTGGTTTCCCTGGAGAAGACGATGATAAATTCCTAGAAAGCATGAATTTTATAGAGGCACTAGATGTGTCCTACCTACATGTATTTACGTATTCTGAAAGAGACAATACCCATGCAATAACTTTACCTGAAATTGTTAATCCAAACACTAGATCTAAAAGGAGTAAGCTTTTGAGGCTTCTATCAAGTAGAAAAAAATCCGATTTTTATAAAAGTAATATTGGTTCTATAAATAATGTTTTATTTGAGTCTGAAAATAAGAATGGATATATAGAAGGTTTCTCTGAAAACTATCTTCGTTTTAGAACAATTTGGGATCCAAAATTGGAAGGAACTATTAAACAAATGAAGTTTAATGAAATTGATCCAGAAGGATTTGCAATTTAATTAAAGCTTTATTCCTACAGGTAATAAATGCTTAAAGGATTTGTTTTTTCTAACAAAACCTGCAATTCTAGGGGAGGTTGGCACAACCCTTAAGTTTTTACTCTCAATAAATTCTAGAACCTTAATTATGAATTCTTCTTCAAAAGATTTATCCTTAATTGTATCAGGTATGTGAATTTTAGTTAAGAAAATTTTTCTTTCTTGTTCAGCGTATTCTATTCTTGCTAATGAGTCTGAAACTTTGACTTCAAACTGCCTTAAAAACTCATTATTTTCAATAGTAATATCACTCATAAATAAAAAAGTCGGACAGCAAAGATAAAAAAAAATCTATTTCTGTTAAAAAAAACCTATTACTAAATTCTTTTCATTTGCTCTTGCATTAACTTTATTTGAGCAGTAAGCATATTGTGTTTATCGTAAGATTTTGCTTCAGTTAATAATGATTGGGCCTCTCTTTTTCTTCTTTTTTGCATCATTATTCCAGCTAGACTTAGTTTAGCCATAGCAATGTCATGATTCATGCTTAAACCTAGTTTTAAAGCTTCACGGAAATGTTTTTCAGCAATTGTAAGATTTTTCTGAGATTGGATTAGGCCATTTAGATAATGATAGAAACCCTGCTGTTTTTTTACTAAAGCAGACTTTGGATTCTTAATTAGCTTTAGTATTCTTTCAGTTCTATCAAAATCCTGTTTTCTTAAACTTAAAAAAGCGAATATTAAAACTTCATTTTTGAAATATAAAACTACTAGAAGAATTGAAAGAATAATTAGGAAAATTCCATTTCCTATAAATGTTTCTGTTATTTGGTATACTCCGTATCCAAAAAGAGAAATAGATGCTATAAGCTTTATAATTTTTGGTATCATATTTAGTGCAAATTTACAATTTAAAAATATTTATATGAAGTTGAATAAAAAGATATTATATTTGCGTCCGATTAAATAGACAATTGTGAAAAGGACTTATCAGCCATCTAAGAGAAAAAGAAGAAATAAGCATGGTTTTATGGACAGAATGTCTACAGCAAATGGACGTAGAGTTCTTGCTAGTAGAAGAGCTAAAGGTAGAAAAAAATTATCTGTATCAGACGAGTCTCGTCATAAGAAATAATTTTTAATAACTTTTTTTAGATGGTGCTTTTATGGCACCTTTTTTTTTATATTTTAGTGTGATTTTATGCCCAAGGATAAAAAAATTAAATCAATTCTTATAATCGGCTCAGGACCTATAATTATTGGTCAAGCCTGCGAATTTGATTATTCCGGCTCTCAGGCTTTGAGATCATTAAAGGAAGATGGAATTAAGACTATTCTTATTAATTCTAATCCTGCTACAATTATGACTGATCCTTCCATGGCAGATCATATATATTTAAAGCCTCTTACAACAAAATCCATAATTGAAATATTAGAAATCCATAATGATATTGACGCAGTTCTCCCAACAATGGGAGGTCAGACTGCTTTAAATCTGTGTATTGAAGCTCAAGAAAAAGAGATTTGGTCTAGATTTAATGTTGATATTATTGGTGTTGACATTGATGCAATTGAGATTACAGAGGATAGAGAAAAGTTTAGGACCTTATTAAATGAAATCAATATTCCAGTAGCTCCAGCTGAAAGTGCTTCATCTTTTCTAAAAGGTAAAGAAATTGCACAAAAATTTGGTTTTCCCCTAGTAATTAGACCTTCATTTACACTTGGAGGTACTGGTGCATCTATAGTATTTGAGGAAGAAAAATTTAATGATTTACTTACTAGAGGCCTTGAATCTTCTCCTATACACGAAGTATTAATCGACAAGGCTTTAATTGGTTGGAAAGAATATGAGTTAGAGCTCCTAAGAGATAAGAATGACAATATTGTAATTATCTGTACAATTGAAAATATGGATCCAATGGGAATCCATACAGGTGATTCAATAACTGTAGCACCTGCTATGACATTATCCGACACAACTTATCAGAGAATGAGAGATATGGCTATTAAAATGATGAAAAGTATTGGGGATTTTGCTGGTGGGTGTAATGTTCAATTTGCTGTGAGTCCAGATGAGAAAGAAGATATAATTGCAATTGAAATTAACCCAAGAGTTTCAAGATCATCTGCATTAGCATCTAAAGCATCCGGTTATCCAATTGCAAAAGTTGCTGCTAAACTTGCCCTAGGTTATACTTTAGATGAATTAAATAATCAAATCACTAAATCTACTTCTGCTCTTTTTGAACCTACCTTAGACTACGTAATTGTTAAAATTCCTAGATGGAATTTTGACAAATTTGAGGGATCTGACAGAACTCTTGGTTTACAAATGAAAGCTGTTGGTGAGGTTATGGGAATAGGCCGTTCATTTCAAGAAGCTCTTCATAAAGCAACTCAATCTCTTGAAATTAAAAGAAATGGATTAGGTGCAGATGGAAAAGGTTATAAAGATTATAACACTATAATAAGTAAACTAACAAATGCAAGTTGGGATAGAGTATTTGTCATTTATGATGCTATTCAGGCAGGTATCCCATTAGATAGGATATATGATTTGACAAAGATTGATATGTGGTTTTTAAAACAATATGAAGAACTACACATTCTTGAAAAAGAGATTTCAAAAATTAATATTGACAAAATTGATTATGACTTACTCTTAGAAGCAAAACAAAAAGGTTTTGCTGATAGACAAATTGCATTTATGCTTGGATGTCTTGAAAGTGAAGTTTATAAAAAAAGAGACGAATTAGGTATCAAAAGAGTCTACAAATTAGTTGATACTTGTGCAGCTGAATTTCCAGCTCAAACTCCATACTATTACTCTACATTTGAAGAAAAAATAAAGTCTAATGAAAATACTGAGTTTTCTGAAAATGAGAGCTCTGTGTCTGATAAAAGAAAAATTGTTGTTTTAGGCTCTGGTCCTAATAGAATTGGTCAAGGTATTGAATTTGATTATTGCTGTGTGCATGGTGTTCTTGCTGCTAGTGAATGTGGATATGAAACAATCATGATAAATTGTAACCCTGAAACTGTCTCAACCGATTTTGATATCTCTGATAAACTGTATTTTGAACCAGTATTTTGGGAACATATTTATGATATAATTAGGCATGAAAAACCTGAAGGTGTTATTGTTCAATTAGGTGGTCAAACTGCTCTTAAACTTGCTGAAAAACTTGATCGTTACAATATTAAGATTATTGGTACAGAGTTTAAGTCGCTTGATCTAGCTGAAGATAGAGGTAGCTTTTCAAATTTGCTAAAAGATAACAATATACCTTATCCGGACTTTGGAGTTGCTACAAGTGCAAAAGAAGCAGTTGAATTATCAAATAAACTTAATTTCCCAATATTAGTTAGACCATCCTATGTATTAGGAGGTCAGGGAATGAAAATTGTTATTAATAAAGAAGAACTTGAGGAACATGTTGTAGACCTACTATCAAAAATTCCTAATAATAAGTTACTATTAGACCACTATTTAGATGGAGCAATCGAGGCTGAAGCTGATGCTATATGTGATGGTGAAGATGTTTATATTATTGGAATCATGGAACATATTGAGCCATGTGGAATCCACTCCGGTGATTCAAATGCAACTCTTCCAGTATTTAATCTTGGTGAATTTACCGTAAAACAAATTAAAGATCATACAAAAAAAATTGCCTTAGCTCTAAATACAGTTGGTTTAATTAATATTCAATTTGCAATTAAAGATGATAAGGTTTTTATTATTGAAGCCAACCCAAGGGCATCCAGAACAGTGCCATTCATTTCTAAAGCTTATAAAGAGCCTTATGTAAATTATGCAACAAAAATAATGCTGGGGGAAAATAAGTTAAAAGATTTTAAGTTTAAGCCAGAACTCAAAGGTTATGCAATAAAGCAGCCTGTATTCTCCTTTAACAAATTTCCTGATGTTAATAAACAACTTGGTCCAGAAATGAAAAGTACTGGTGAGAGTATCTTGTTCATAGATGATTTAAATGATGATGAATTCTTTGAATTATATTCTAGAAGAAAAATGTACTTAACCAAGTAACTATTCAATAGCCTTCTTACTAACTTCTATTCTTTGATAAATTTCATCAGTCGGCTTGTCAATTTGTTTATAATCCTCAGTTTGGCTTATTGAAGTTTGAATACCTCTAATGTTATCTAATGCAATTTTTAAAAGAGGTTCTTCAGGATCACCAAGAATTCCAGGATTTGATATTGACTCTTTTTTTATTATATCAGGAATAAGACCATCAGGAAAATCTGTATAACCAGCAACATTTCCTATCTTTAAAACTATTGGCTGCATTGCATACTTATGGTTAGGATTTTTATCCCTAGAATCGTTTATGTAATCATAAACTGTTATTGAGCCCTGATTCTTACCAACAGTATAGTCACCAATATGTATAACATTAATATATGGGTCAAGACCATTAATTAATAATTCACTTGCTGATGCTGATCTTGAGGTAGTAATTACATATAGTTTATTTAAATTTAATGAGCTTATTGGAATATTATTATCAAGCTTATCTGTAAATCTATTTAATAACGCTTCAGGATTATTTTCCTCCCAGTAATTCATTAACTTAGAGTTCCACCTTTCCTTGGCAAATATTTGATTGTTAAATTGACCTGTAATCATAGATGCAAGATTAATAGATGTAGTAATTCTTCCACCTGGATTGTATCTTAGATCAATTATAAGTTCATCAACATTTTCTGATTTATAATTAGAAAAGATATTATTTAACTCTAGATTATAATCTTTGTTTTCAGAGTCAACTACTCCTAAAAATTGATTATACATTAAATATGCAATTTTTTTTCCATCAACTTCTAATATTTTAGATATATGCACAGGATTTTTAACCAGCCTTGATTTAACAAGAGTTATACTATTTGAGCCTGGTATTATGTTAGCACATTGATTATTTTGATTGTAACTCAGCTGTGAGAATTTTATTGTATATGAGTTACTTTGATTGTTGAAAAGAAGGTCTCTATAATTATCTCGAGTTAATCTATTACCATTTATTTCACTAAAAAGCATACCCCTTTCTACACCTTTTGATTCCGCATCAGAATTTTTATGAACATATCTAACAAATCCAAAAACGTTTTGATCGTTACACTCTACATACAATCCAAACTCCATTCCGTCAGAATCTGCAATACCTTGAAGCATATTCTCTAAATCTACGTAATCGTCAACTATCCAGCTAAACCTATCATCAGGATGTAAAAGTGAATTAAAAAAAGAGTCAGGATCTGAATTTTGACTTAAATAATATGCATATTCAGATTCATTATCTAATTTTGAATCAGATAAATTTGAGACACTCTCTTGCCAATAATAATACTGATTTAAACCTCTCCAAATAAAATCACTGATTTCTAGATCAGTCTCAAGTCTAATAATATTTGGATCATCGTCATCATCAGCTTTTTTACAACCAACAAGCAATAAAAGTAAAGAGAGAAGTAATAAACTTAATTTTTTCATAATTAAACTTAAGATTATATACCTGTATAATTATACGGAGTGATTTTTTTTAACTCTTTTTTAATAGCCTGATCAATATTTAAAGTATCAATAAAATTATGAAGTTTTGATTTATCTATCTTCTCATTATTTCTTGTAAGCTCCTTCATTACTTCATAAGGCTCTGGGTAACCCTCTCTTCTTAAGATTGTTTGGATTGCCTCTGAAACTACTATCCAATTATCTTCAATATCATTGTTAATCTTAGTCTCATTTACATAAATTTTACTTAACCCTTTCAGAATTGATTCAAAAGAGATTAAAGTATGACTAAATGGTAAACCAATATTTCTAAGTACAGTACTATCAGATAGATCCCTCTGAAGCCTTGATTTAGTTAATTTATTAGAAAAGAAACTAAATGTTGAGTTTGCTATTCCTAAATTACCTTCAGCGTTTTCAAAATCAATAGGATTAACTTTATGAGGCATTGCAGACGATCCTACCTCATTCTTAACAATTTTTTGATTAAAATAATCATGCGAAATGTAGGTCCATATATCAATACACATATCTAACAAAATATTGTTAATTCTTCTACAATTATCTGATAGTGAAGCAAACGAATCATAGTGTTCAATCTGAGTAGTCGGATAGGAATAATTTAACCCAAGTTTATTTTCAACAAAATCTAGACCGAAATTCTTCCAATTAATTTTTGGATAGGCAACTTTATGTGCATTAAAATTACCAACTGCTCCAGAAAATTTGGCAGAATTAGGGATTTTTTTCAAGCTATTCAACTGTTCATGAATCCTTGTCCAAAATACTTTAAACTCTTTGCCAAGTTTAGTAGGAGATGCAGGCTGACCATGTGTCCTTGATATTATTGTTATATCTTTATACTCATTGCACTTATCTTCAATTGAATTTAATAACTCTTCAATTTTAATTAGATATACCTCATTAATGAAATCTTTTATTGATAAAGGAATGGCTGTATTGTTTATATCCTGAGATGTAAGTCCAAAGTGAATGAACTCCTTATACTCAGATATACCAATTTTATCAAATTTTTGTTTAATGAAATATTCAACTGCTTTAACATCATGATTAGTGGACTTCTCAATTTTCTTGATTTCTATGGCATCATCAATTGTGAAATCAAGATAAATTTTCCTTAAATCTTTAAATTTTTTATGATTGAAATTACTGAGCTGGGGAATCTGAGCTTCACACAATGCTATAAAGTATTCAACTTCAACTTTAAGTCTATAATAAATTAGAGCCTTTTCGCTAAAATATTTTTTTAGTTTTTCAGTCTTATCAAAATATCTTCCGTCTACAGGAGATATGGCCTCCAAATTTTTTTCATTCATCTGGCAAAGATAAGCTAACTGAATAGTATATTAAAATTCAAGAAGCTTGTATTCGTCATAACACTCATTAATAGCTTCCATTATTTGAAGGTCATTTGCTTGTTGTATAAAAGTGTCAGAAAAATTACAGTTTCTTAAAATTTCGTCTATATCAATTTTTTCAACTCCAAGTAATTGAACAAGTACTTCTCTATCAAACTTAGTTGATAATAAATTTTTTATCTCTTCATCCTCTCTCATTAGCCTTAACTTGTCCATTTGTGAAGATTTTTTTTTGAATAAATTATTCAAAAAATCTGCTGGATTAAATATTGCGCCAATTACTTTTGATATACCTGATCTTGACCTTCTTCCTGCCTCATAGCCTAAATTTAGACCTATAATTCTATATCTTGTTGATGTATTTACAGGTGCGTTTTTTACATCGATTTCTAGATACCCAGTTAGTTGATAAGGTTTTATTATTACTTCTTCCAGTGCAAAAGCAAGTTCTGTTAATTCGATAGTATTATCCTCAAATCTTACCAGATCATTTGTAACAACTATTTTTAAAGGTTTATAGCCTATATAGGAAAAATAAAGAGTATCGTTAACCTTTGCCTGTATTTCAAATTCTCCTGAAGAGTCTGTAATAGTTCCTTTAACCTTAGTTAGATTAAGAACGTGAACGTTTTGAAGAATTGATTCAGAAGTTTCACTTTGAACTCTTCCCTTAACTACATCAGTTTGATCTTGAGAGTAAGCTAAAGAAGAAATTAAAAGAATTATAATTAAAAAAAACTTTTTCATCAGGCTAATTGCTAAATTAGAAAGAATAAATTATAATTAAGCATGAATTACTATGTAGATGTTATACTCCCTCTTCCACTTAAGGGCACTTTTACATATGAATTATCGCAAGATGAATTTAACAAATTAGAGATTGGCTTTAGGGTTGCTGTAAGTTTTGGAAAAAGAAAAATTTACACTGGTATAGTAAATGAATTACATAACAATAAACCCGAATCATATGAAACTAAACCAATTGAATTTATATATGACGATAAGAGCCTAGTATCACAAAATCAAATAGATTTTTGGAATTGGCTTTCAAGATACTATTTCGTACCAATTGGTGATGTTATGAAGGCTGCAGTACCCTCTACCTTCCTCCTTGAAAGTGATAGTTTAGTTATAAAAAAAGAGATATCTGATGATGTTGCTAATAAAATGTCAGATGAAGAATATTTGATATATGATGCACTTGATTTTCAAAATCTTAAGCTAAATGATATATCTGAAATTTTAAATAAGAAAAATACATTTCCTATTATTCAAAAGATGATATTAAAAGGGTATGTTGAATTAAATTATGAGCTAAAGGAAAAGTACAGGCCAAAACTTTTAAATGTAATATTTCTTGAGAGTAGATTAATTGATGAAATTAACATAAAAGATTCTTTAGATCTATTAAAGAGAACGCCTAAGCAAAAAGAGCTTTTATTGTCAATCATTAGTATGATTCAATCTAAAGATTATTTGATTATTAAGGATTTGAAAAAGACTATTAAGTTCTCTGACACTACTCTTAAAAGTCTTGAAAAAAAAGGTTTTATAACTATAAAAAAATTAAAGATTGATAGAAATCATATCAATGACATAAAAATTGATTCTTCCAATTCATTAACTAAACTCCAAAATGATGTTCTATCTAAATTGAATAAACAACTTAAGGAAAAAGATATTGTTCTTCTTCATGGTGTTACTTCATCTGGAAAAACTGAAATATATATAAAGCTAATTGAGCAACACCTGAAACTTGGGAAGCAAGTACTCTATTTATTACCTGAGATTTCTTTAACAACACAGATAATTCAAAAATTAAGAAATCATTTTGCTAATAAAATATCTGTTTACCATTCTAGATACTCTCTAAATGAAAGAACTGAAGTTTGGGAAAGTATAAGTAATAATAAAGAGAATTCACAGTTAGTAATTGGTGCAAGATCATCTGTGTTTCTTCCATTTGATGATTTAGGTCTTATTATTGTTGATGAGGAACATGAAGTTTCATATAAACAGCAAGAGCCTTCACCTAGATATAATGCTCGAGATTCAGCTATATATTTATCTAAAATTTTCAAAACTAAAATTATTTTAGGCTCAGCTACTCCTTCAATTGAATCAACTTACAATGCAAGAAATGATAAATATGGTTTCGTTGAAATAAAAGAAAGATATGGAAATATAGAGATGCCCTTTATCAGTACAATTGATATGAAAGCTGAACCTAAACATGAATTCAGTCCAATATTTTCAAAAAAATTGGTTGATGAAATAAATAAAGCAGTAGATAAAGGAAAACAAGTTATTCTATTTAGAAATAGAAGAGGATATTCCCCCCAATGGCAGTGTGGTTCTTGTGGTCACAATATTATGTGTGATAATTGTGATGTTACTTTAACATATCACTTACACTCAAATACGTTAAGATGTCACTATTGTGGATTCCAATTAAAAGCAGAGATAAAGTGTGACTCTTGTGGAATGCAAAAAATGGGTTATAGAGGAGACGGAACTCAACAAATAGAAGAAGTTGTAAAAGAAATTTTTCCTAATTCAAATGTAAGTAGAATGGATTGGGATACAACTAGAGGTAAATGGGCATTTGAGAATTTAATTAATTCGTTTGCTGATCATGAAATCGATATTTTAATTGGTACGCAGATGATAACTAAAGGTTTAGACTTTAAAAATGTAGGTCTTGTCGGAGTAATTAATACTGATCATTTTTTGAATTTTCCAGATTTTAGGGCACATGAAAAAGCTTTTCAAGTTTTAACTCAAGTTGCTGGAAGATCAGGAAGATCAGGTGAAAGGGGTAGTGTATATTTACAGACATATCAACCAGATCATCCAATTATTGTAAATGTAATAAATAACGATTTTGATAAAATGTATGCTAAACAACTTGTAGAAAGAAAGGATTATAAATACCCCCCTTTTGTAAGACTTATCAGGATAACTATGAAAGACAAAAGTTTTGATAAATTAAATAGTTCTTCTGATTGGTTAAATAAAGCTATTAGAGTAAATTTTAAAGGTATAGTATTAGGACCTGTATATCCTGAAATCTCACGAATTAAAAATAAATATCATAAAGAATTTTTGGTAAAACTTACAGATTTAAAGGATCTAAATATCTTTAGAAGTAAATTTCAATTAATAATGAAAAGTTTTGATTCAATATCAAAATATAGAAGTGTAAAAGTCATTGTAGATGTTGATCCCAATTAGAAAATAGTTTACTTAAAATAAATTTGGCAGATATTATATAAAAACCTAATTTTGCGGCCTAAGATTTTAAGATGAAAAACTACGAAACAGTATTTATTTTAAACCCTGCTCTATCAGAAGAGCAAGTTGAAAAAGCAGTAGACAAATACGAGAAGTATTTAAAGTCTAACGGTGCTAAGATTGTAAGTAAAGAAATTTGGGGTTTAAAAAAGTTAGCATATACTATTCAAAATAAAAATAGTGGGTTTTATAATCTTATTGAATATACTGCTCCTGCAGATGTTGTCTCGTCTCTAGAAGTTGAGTTTAAAAGAGATGAAACTATTATGAGATACTTAACTGTAACTCTTGAAAAAGATGCTATTGAGTGGGCAGAAAAAAGAAGAAACAGAAATACAAAAAAAGCTAGTTAATTATGGCAGGCATTGATGAGCAATCAAAAATTAAAAATGAGGGTGAGATTAGATATCTTTCTCCTTTAGATATCAATACTTCTAAAGCAAAGAAATATTGTATGTTTAGAAGATCAGGTATTAAATATGTTGATTATAAAGATCCTGACTTTTTAAACAGATTCATTAATGAGCAAGGAAAAATTCTGCCAAGAAGGCTAACGGGTACTTCACTAAAATATCAAAGAAAAGTTGCTACAGCAGTAAAGAGAGCTAGACATCTGGCTTTATTACCATATGTTGGAGACTTATTAAAATAATTATGGAGATTATACTAAAAGAGAACGTTGCAAACGTAGGATTCAAAGATGAAATTGTAACAGTTAAGGCTGGTTATGGTAGGAATTTTCTTATACCAACAGGAAAAGCTGTTTTAGCAACAGAATCTGCCAAAAAAGTTTTAGCCGAGAATTTAAAACAAAAAGCTTTTAAGGAAAAGTCTATAATTGATGATGCTGAGAAGTTAGCTGCAAAAATTTCTAAACTTGATCTTAAGATTTCAGCAAAAGTTGGTCCAGATGGAAAACTTTTTGGTTCAATTTCTAATGTTGATGTTGCCAAAGGTCTAGTTGGTAAAAAAATTGAAGTAGAAAAAGAAAATATTTCAATTCCAGGTAAATCTATTAAGAGGGTAGGAAAATACCAGGCATCTATAAGGCTTCATAGAGAAGTTTCTACTCAGTTAAATTTCGAGCTTCTAGCCGAAAAGAAATAATTTCATAACTTTATTGTTCACTTGATTATCAAATAAATTTTTGATGTCTCAAAAACTGAATACACCAAAGGGAACAAGAGATTTTTCTTCATTAGAATTAAAAAAAAGAAATTATCTTTTAAAAGTATTAAGAGACAGTTTCAAATCATTTAATTTCCAGGAGATACAAACTCCATCTTTTGAAAATTTATCTACACTTACAGATAAATATGGAGATGAAGAGGATTCTTTAATGTTCAAGATTTTATCCTCCGGTGAAAAAGTAAAAAAAGCAGATATAAATTCACTAAATGATGGAAGGCTATCGAAGTTTGCAAATTCTATAAGTGATAAAGCTCTTAGGTATGATCTTACAGTCCCTCTGTCTAGGTTTATACAGCAAAACTTAAATGAGATTTCATTGCCGTTTAAAAGATTTCAAACTCAATTGGTTTGGAGAGCAGATAGACCTCAAAAGGGGAGATACAGAGAATTTCTTCAGTGTGATGTTGATATTATTGGAGAGAAAAACCTTCTAAATGAGGTCGAGTGTATCAAAGTATACGACCATGTTTTTGAAAATCTTGGATTGCCAAAATTAGTTCTTAGAATAAATAACAGAAGAATATTAGAAGGTATCTCAAAAATTATGAATATCAGTAGTCTTTCTGAAATTTCTTCAACGCTAGATAAGTCTGATAAAATAGGTATTGATGGAGTCGTTGATGAATTAGCGAAAAAAGGTATAAATGCTGAGTCAATTGATAAACTTTTGTTCTTCCTTAATATCGAAGGTTCTAACGAGAATAAAATGGATATAGTTAGAAAGGAGTTTAATAGTAAAAATATCTCTTCTGATTCAATTGACTCAATTCAAAAAATAATTAATACTTGTGATCAATTTAAATTAAACAATATTGAGATTAAATTTGACTTGTCTCTTGCAAGAGGTTTGGGATATTATACTGATACTATCGTAGAAGTTTCATCTCCCAAAGAGTTTAATATAGGCTCTATTGGAGGAGGAGGTAGATATGACGATTTAGTTCAGAAGAATAATCCTAAATTAAGTGGTTTTGGTATATCTTTTGGCTTTGACAGGATCTTTTTAATTCTTGAAGAGCTTAAACTTTTCCCTACTTTGTTAGACTCATCTAAATCATTTCTATTTCTAAATTTTGGGACAGATAAAATATTCAATTTTATTGACTCTGTAAATCAGTTAAGGAAAGATGGTATTGTTTGCGAAATTTATCCTAGTGATGTTAAAATTAAAAAGCAATTAGATTACGCTAATAAAAAAGGAATTGACTTTGTGGTAATTATTGGTGATGATGAACTGAGGAAAGATATTTTCAAAGTAAAGGATATGTCAAAAGGAGAAGAGTTAACATTTACACAAATAAATTCTTTAACTGAAAAAATTAAAGAAATCAGCTAAAATATTTATACCATTTTTTAAATGGCCTCTCCAATAAGCTAATAAATTTAGAATTTAACTTCTCGTCAAGATCAGTATCTACCCCATATTTTATTTTACTCTTATCTAATTCCATATAGGTTCCAAAAACTCTATCCCAAATAGAAAAAATATTTCCATAGTTTGAATCTGTATATGGTAATTCAAAGTGATGATGAACCTTATGCATATTTGGAGAAACTATCACATAGCTTAAAATATTATCAAACCTATTAGAAATTTGAATATTAGCATGATTAAATTGAGAAGCAAGAACTGATATAGATTGATATAGAAGAACAAGACCAATAGGAGCTCCTGACACGAATATTCCAATAAATGTAAACATAAATCTCACTACGCTCTCTAGAGGATGATGTCTGTTAGCAGTTGTTGTATCAACTTTATGATCAGTATGATGGACAATATGTATGTGCCATAATAATTTAACCTTATGCTGAACTAGATGCGGTAGATATGCTCCAATTAGATCAAGTAATAATAATCCAACAATTACACTTACAAATGTAGATGAGTTTATAAAATGTATTATTCCAAAACTATTCTCATTTGACCAATCAGAAGCAAAAACAAGTAAAAATGCAAAGAAAAAATTTACAATTATTGTTGTTAGAGTTAATAGAAAATTTGGAATTGAATGAACCCATTTCTTATAATTAAGAAATTTAAAAGGCACAATACCTTCAATTACCCAAAAAAAGGTAATACCAGAAATAATTATTACTGCTCTATTAACAGATGAAATGTTTTCAAAAATTAATAACAAGTTTTCCATATTAATTAAATATAATTATATCGTTTAAACTATTTGAATCTGCAATTAGCCCTGTAGGATTAATATTAATTGATTGAATAGATTCTAATTCATGATCTATCTCTAAAATATAGTTTTTATAAGCCCAAGACCAGTCTTTAACTTGAGTCCACCTTTCAGCATAAAGTGGTCTTTTCTTTTCACCTCTCATTAAAGTAATAGGTATGTAATAGAATTCCTCACGGCCATCCTTCAACTTGACAAGAACTTCAAGTGGCATTGGCATAAGACCAATTCTTTTTAAAGAAATAATAGATTTTTTATTGATCTTTTCAACTTTATCAATAGCATAATCAATCTTATTAGTGGTTTGAGTCCAATCAGTTAAATACCAATTTAGAAGAATACCTGAGGATTGCTCTGCAATTCTTCTGAAATCATTGGGAAGAGGGTGAGTAAACTTATAGGTATTAAAATAATTTTTGATAGTTTTTTTAAAAGCTTCATCACCAATTATATATCTGAGTTGACTTAAAAAAACAAATCCTTTTGAGTAGGCAGTTGATTCATAAGCTCTATTAAATTTATATCTATTTGCATTTGTAGACTGAGGCATTTCTCTACCTGAGTTTGCAAGTCTTATATAACTTCTGTATGAACCCATTATGCTTCTATAGAAATCAGTCTTTAATACAAAACTTTCAGCCAAATTTCCAAAATAACTTGCAGCACCCTCATCCATCCACTCATGATTCATTTCATTTGTTGCTAAAACACCTTGGAACCATGCATGGGCTAACTCATGTGAGGTAACACCAACTAAAGGAACAAACTTATCACCATAATTAATAAGTGTTAGCATCGAGTATTCCATTCCTCCATCTCCACCTTGAACAACCGAATATTGCTTGTATGGATAAACTCCAATATTTTCATTAAAAAATTTCATGAGCTCAGCTGTAACTGGCTGTAGAGCCTTCCAATTTTCTATTATTTTAGGATCATTTTTATAATAAAAATTAAGAATCACACCATTTGGACCAGGATATACATCATGAATATAATCAGGATCAGCTGCCCAAGTGAAATCGTGAACCTTGGGAGCTTTAAAATTCCAAATTCTTTTATTACCAGATTTAATTCCCAACTTTGTATTTGATGGATCACTTTTTTGTAGATAACCAGAAGCTGCTACAATATAATCTTTATCAATTTTGATATTTACATCAAAATCTCCCCAAACTCCGTGAAATTCTCTTCCAGTATATGGCGCTGTGTTCCAACCTTCATAATCATATTCTGAAATTTTTGGATACCATTGTGCCATAGAAAATTTTACTCCCATAGGCGAGTCTCTACCTGCTCTTCTTATTGTAATGGGTACTTGACCTTCAAAATCCATTGAAAATACAGATGACTGTCCAGGTATCAAGGGATTGGCAAGAGTTACTTCAAGAATCGTATCTGAAATTATTGAATCAATATCTATATTATCTTGTTTTAAATTATAAACATTAAGATAACCTTCTTCTTCAGGTTTAAGTTCTTTAAGATTTATATCAAATCTTGTATTTATATCGTCACCTGAGACTAATCTCTCCGCCATGTCACTTGAAGCTTTAAAGGCGTTAAAATAAAGATGAATAAAAATTTTATTTAATGTATCATTAGAATTATTGGTATAAATTATTTCCTGATTTCCTTTATATCTATTATTCTTTACATTGATATCAACAAATATTTTATAATTAGCTTCTTGCTGCCAATAATTTTGTCCAAATGAATAGCTAGTTAACAATAAAAAGAGTAGAATCTTGTACATATATATTATCTAAATTAGTTGGACCAAATATAACTAAATACTTATATTACAAGTGTTAAAAGAATTCAAAATCAATATATTTATATAAAACAATACAAATGAAAAAATCTCTATACTTAACATTAGCTTTAGTATTTATCTCAAGCTTTACAATTGCACAAGAGGAAAAGAAAGATGATAAAGAAAAAGACGAAAAAACAAATAAAAATTTACCAATAAAACCTGAAAGATTTTTTGAACTGAAAACTAATGAAGGTTCATGGATGTCGTTAGATGTTAGTCCAGATGGAGAGATAATTGTTTTTGATTTGTTAGGAGATATCTATTCAATGCCTATTTCGGGTGGAAAAGCTAAGAGAATTACAAAAGGTATGGCATTTGACTCTCATCCTAAATTTTCTCCTGACGGTAAATCAATAGCATATGTTAGTGATAAAAGTGGATCAAATAATATTTGGATAAGAGATTTAGAGACAAATGATTCAACTCAAATAACAAAAGAGAAAAATAGTGCTACTGCATTTGCTGATTGGACAAAAGATGGGGATTATTTAATAATTGCCAAAGGAAGAAGAAATTTAAAACTTCATATGTATCATAAAGATGGAGGAAGTGGAGTGAAGCTAATAGGTGAGCCCTCCTCATTGAAAATAGTCCAACCAGAAGTAAGTCATGATGATAGATACATATGGTACGCTAACAGAACCAACTCATGGCAATACAACGCTGGTCTTCCACAATATCAAATTTCTACATATGATAGGGAAACGGGTGATATAAAAAGGGAAACATCAAGGTTTGGGTCGGCTTTTACTCCAACACTTTCTCCTGATGGTAAAAGTTTAGTTTATGGAACAAGATATGAAGATAAAACCGCTTTAAGAATTAGGGACCTTACTACTGGAAATGAAAGGTGGCTTGCATTTCCAATTCAAAAGGATGACCAAGAATCACAGGCTACTATGGGAGTTTTGCCTAATATGACATTTACCCCAGACAGTAAATACTTATTATTATCGTATGGTGGGAAAATAAATAAAATAGATATTGATGCAGGAATCTCATATGAAATTCCCTTTGAAATTGATGAAAAAATTGCAATTGGTCCGGAGTTAAAATTTGATTATGAAATTTCTGATAACAAACAAATGGTTTTAAATCAAATAAGGAATGCATCAGTTTCTCCACAAAAAGATAAGGTTGCTTTTACTGCATTAAATAAACTCTACATAATGGATAGGGATAGTGGTGATATGAGAAGATTAAGTGATTTTGAGGATGAAATGACAGAAGCTATGCCAGCATGGAGTCCTGATGGAAAAGAAATAGTATTTGTTACATGGAGTGATAAGAGTGGGGGAGCTATTTTCAAGGTCAGATCAGATGGAAAGAGGAAGCCAATCCTATTGACAAAATCCAATGATATAAGATTAACTGGAGTATATATGAACCCAGTTTGGAGTCCTAATGGAGATAGAATTGTCTTTACAATGGGAAATGAGAGGAATTATAAAGAGAGTTATGGACCTTCTGCCTTTAAATCAAATGAAAGAATTATGTGGATCTCTTCAAATGGAGGTAAGCTAAACTATATAGCTGAATCTAAGGGCCGATCATATCCTCACTTTGTTAAAGGAGTTGATAGAATCTATCTTTTTAATAGTTCGAAAGGTTTAGTTTCAATTAAATGGGATGGAACAGATGAAAAAAATATTGTAAAAGTAACTGGAACAACTCCATATGGTGCAGGTGATAAAACAAATCCTTCTAATGCAAGTTTAGTTTTAATATCTCCTGATGGTAAAAGTGGTTTGGCAAAAATTTCTAATAATATTTACAGTTTTACTATACCATATTCTGGCCTTAAGTCTTTTAAAATTTCTCTTTCAAATCCAAAGTCTTCATCGTTTCCAGCAAGAAAGTTGACAAAAATTGGTGGAGAATTCCCCTCATGGGATGCTGACTCAAATTCAATCTATTGGTCTTTAGGAAAATCCTTTTTTGAATACAATCTTGAAAGTGCAGAAGAGTTTGACAAATTAAAAGAGAAGGAGGAAGAAGAGAAAGAGGAACAAGAGAAAGAGGAACAAGAGAAAGAGGAAGAAGAGAAAGAGGAAGAAGAGAAAGAGGAAGAAGAGAAAGAGGAAGAAGAGGAAGAAGAGGAAGAGTTTATGGCTAAAGAGACTGAAATTAAGGTTTTTGTTAATAGAGATATTCCAAAGAGTTCTATTCTTCTGACTAATGCTAAGATAATTACAATGAATGGTAACGAAATTATAAGTAGTGGGAATATATATATTGAAAATAATAGAATTGTTGAAGTAAGTGAGAACGAAATTAAATCTGTTAAATTAAACACTATTAAAATGGATATGGGTGGTAAAATTATTTTACCAGGTTTTGTTGATACACACGCTCATATGTGGCCAAGATGGGTATTACACAAATACCAACCTGCATCATATGCTGCAAATTTAGCATATGGAGTTACTACAACTAGAGACCCTCAAACTGCTTACACTGACGTATTAACTTATGCAGATATGGTTGATGCCGGGAAAATTCTTGGTCCAAGAGTTTATTCAACTGGTCCTGGAGTGGGGTATTGGGGATATAACGTTAAAAGTTTGGATGATGCTCGAGACATACTTAAGCAATACTCGAAATACTATAATACAAAAACGATAAAGATGTATGTTGCTGGAAATAGACAACAAAGACAGTGGATCCTAATGGCTGCTAAAGAACAGGAGATTATGCCTACTACTGAAGGAAGTCTTAATTTAAGATTAAATCTAACTGAAACAATTGATGGATATCCAGGTCAAGAACACAATCATCCTATTTATCCTGTATTTAAGGATATAATAGACTTAACAGCATATACAAAGAAAGCTTATACTCCAACATTATTAGTTACATATGGAGGCCCTTGGGCTGAAAATTATTATTTTGCAACAGAGGATATCCACAATGATGATAAGGTAAAATTTTATACCCCTAAAGATGAATTAGATTCAAAAAGAAGAATTAAATCGGGTTGGTTCCATGAGGATGAGTATGCATTTGAAGAATTCAGTGTTTTTGTCAAAGATCTTGTAGAAAAAGGTGGTATAGCAGGAGTTGGATCTCACGGACAATTTGAAGGTGTGGGTTATCATTGGGAACTATGGAGTATGGCTGCAGGTGGTATATCAAACCATGATATGTTAAAAGTTGCAACTATTCAGGGTGCGTATGCTATAGGCTTAGATAAAGAACTTGGTTCAATAGAAAAAGGAAAGTTAGCAGACCTTGTTATTCTTGACGAAGACCCTCTAACTAACATAAGAAATACTAACTCAGTAAATATGGTAATGAAGAATGGAAGATTATATAATGGTGATAATCTTGATCAGATATATCCATTAAATAAAAAATCAACAAATTTCACTTGGCAAGAGGAAGGGCCTGTCTCTCTTCCAGGTATTAAAAATTGATACTTATGAAAAAACTAATATTAATAAATCTACTTTTTATTGGGAGTCTATTCTCTCAGGACTACTATTATTCAAAATATGCTCCTTTTGATAGTGATATCTTATCGCCTGAGGAGTTCCTAGGTTATCCAATTGGTGAGATGCATACAAGACATGATCTTATAGTCTCCTACATGGAATATTTATCTGATAGCTCTGATAAAGCTGAGATTTTTTACTATGGAAAGACATATGAAAAAAGGAAACTTTTAGTTTTAGCTATAAGCTCTCCTGAAAAGATTGATGATTTAGAAAAAATAAGAGATTCTCATATTTCTTATCTAGATCCAGAACACCCTGATTATAACTCTAATAATAAACCTAAAGAATTCCCTGTTATAATTAACTTAGGTTACAATGTGCACGGTAATGAACCATCGAGTTCAGAGGCGGCACTTTTAACTGCATATACTTTAGTAAGTTCTCAATCAGAAGAGATTAACAAATATTTAAATGAATCAATTATTTTGTTAGATCCAACAATTAATCCAGATGGAAGAGATAGACATACGCATTGGGCTAATACTTATAAAGGATCTCCTCTAGTAGACGACCCTCAAGATGCAGAGCATAATGAATACTGGCCTGGAGGAAGAACTAATCATTATTGGTTTGATTTAAATAGAGATTGGTATCTAGGAATACATCCGGAAAGTAGGGGTAAGCTAAATTGGTATCACAAATGGCAGCCTAATGTTACCACAGATTTTCATGAAATGGGATCAAATAGCACTTACTTCTTTGTTCCGTTTAAACCAAATGGATCTATAGAACCTGTAATACCAAAAGAAAATTATGATTATTTTAATTTTCTTTTTGGTTCTTACTATGCTAAAGCTTTAGATGATATTGGAACTTTATATTTTACAAGAGAGGTATTTGACAGAACCTACCCTGGGTATGGCTCATCATATCCAGATTATCTAGGTGGAATTGGAATTCTATTTGAACAAGCAAGCTCTAGGGGACACAAGCAGAAAACACAGTTTGGAGAAATTACTTTTCCCTTTACAATTAGAAATCAATATATATCTGGAATGACTACTGTAAAAGCATCAGTTGAGAATAAAGAATCTCTCAAAGAGTATCAGAATAAGTTCTTTAAATCTGCTATTACAGAATCAGCAAGTAAAAGAATTAAGGGTTATCAGTTTAAAATAGGAAATGATAAAAATAAAACTAAAGCATTTGTTGATAAATTGAAGCTACATAATCTTAAGGTTATAAAAAATGAAGATGAATTATTTGTACCTACAGTCCAAAAAAACTATAGATTGGTAAGAACTTTCTTTGAAACCCAAGAGAAATATAGAGATAGTGTATTCTATGACGCATCTGCTTGGTCAATGGCTAATATATATGATATTGACTATAAATCATCAAATAAAAATTTTGGTGGAGAAGAATTAAATGATATTGATGAGCTTTTTGAAACCAACAAAGTCTCTCAGTCTAGTTATGCTTATATAATTGACTCTCAAGATTATAATATCCCAGCAATAATGTATAATCTATTAAAAAGCAAAGTATATATCTCTGCCGCATTTAAGCCATTTTCAATTAACACTTCTGAAGGTTTTAAAAATTTTAATAGTGGTTCTTTAGTAATACCATTATCAACTCAAAAGACTTTAGATGAGAATTCGCTTTTTGAAAAAATGAAAAATATTCAAGATCAATATGATGTAGATATTTATTCAGTTGACAGTGGTCTTAGTTCATCTGGAGTGGATCTTGGTAGTGGAAATGTATTGCCAATAAACAGACCAAATGCAATGATGCTGATTGGTACTGGAGTAAGATCTTATGAGGCCGGTGAAGTCTGGCATTTATTAGATCAACGAGTTGGTATGCCAATTACTAAAATTCCATTAAGGAATTTTGATAATATTTCAATGGATAAATACAATGTGATGGTCATAGTATCTGGGAATTATAAACTTTCTGATAGTCAAATTAAAAAAATTAAATCTTGGGCTGAAAAGGGTAATACAATTATTAGTATTGGTTCTGGTTCTAAATTTTTAATTGATAAAAAACTGGTGTCCGAAGAATTAGCAAAAAAAGAAGAATCAGATACTGTTGAATATTTGCCATATGGAGATTCAAGAGAAAACAGGGGTAAAGAAAGAATAGGAGGAGTAATACTCAATACCCAGATTGACTTAACTCATCCTTTAGCTTTTGGATATGTAAATAATTCACTGCCTGTTTATAAAAATAACTCAGTTTGGTTAAAACCATCCAAAAATGAATATTCATCAGTTGTAAGGTATTCAGATAATTCGCTAATCGATGGTTTCCTATCTGAGACCAATAAGCAAATGCTAAGTGAATCTGTCTCTTTAGTTGTATCAAAAATAGGTAGGGGTATTGCAGTTATGTTTTCAGATAATCCAAATTTTAGAGGAGCTTGGTATGGAACTAATAGGCTTTTTTTGAATGCAATATTTTTAGGAGATAGAATCTATATCCCTTAATGAAATGGATCAGAGAAATAGGGCCAGGAATATTAATTGCTGCAGCATTTATTGGACCTGGAACTGTAACTCTTTGCACCATTGCAGGTGTATCCTATGGCTATTCTTTGATATGGGCATTAGTTTTATCAATTTTTGCAACCATATTTCTTCAGGAGTTGTCCCTAAGAGTAGGATTAGTAACAAAGATGAATGTAGCGGAAGTTATAAGTAAATCAATAAAGTCGATTTATATTAATAAATTCTTGATAGTACTTATAATCTCATCCATACTAATTGGAAATGCTGCTTATGAAGCTGGAAATATCACCGGGGCATCATTAGGTATATCAGGAATAATTAATAATGCTACAATTAGCTATATTCCCATCTTCATTGGGATAGTGGCATTTGTAATTCTGTTTCAAGGAAACTATAAATTAATCGAGAAATCTCTGATTTTTTTGGTTTTAATAATGAGTGTTTCTTTTTTAATAACTGCGATAATTACAAAGCCTAATTTAAAATCTCTAATTGAGGGGATGTTTATCCCTAGTTTTGATGAAAATAGTATTTTGATAGTATTAGGTTTAATTGGAACAACTGTTGTTCCGTATAACATTTTTTTACATTCATCATTAGTAACTGAAAAATGGGATTCAATTAAAAAACTTAAAACAGCAAGAATTGAAAGTTTTATATCAATTTTTTTAGGTGGTATTGTTTCTCTTTCAATAATTGTTACAGCAGCATCTGTAAATACTCAGGATGTTAAAAGTGTAATTGATTTAGCAAGGGGTCTGGAGCCATTATATGGAAAATTTGCAATTTATTTTCTTGGAATTGGTCTATTTGCATCAGGTATAACATCTTCAATTACAGCTCCTCTTGCAGCAGCATATGTAGCAAAAAGTTGTTTTGGCTGGAAAGATTCAATGAAATCTCTCAAATTTAGACTTGTATGGATTATTGTTTTAATTTTTGGAGTAGTTATTTCTTTGATTGAGTTAAACCCAATTGAAATAATAAAGTTTGCTCAATTCTCTAATAGTTTACTTCTTCCGATAATTGCAATTATTTTATTATGGTTAGTAAATAATAATAGTATAATTGGAAAAGAGTATGGATATAGATATCAAAATATATTTGGAATTATAATTATAATGATTACAATAATTCTAGGAATTAGAGGACTAATTTTAATTTTCCAATGATAAATATAAATTGTGATCTGGGGGAAGGACTTGATAATGAGCATGTAATAATGCCTCTTATTAACTCATGTAATATTGCATGTGGAGGTCATGCAGGAGATTCCCAAAGTATGATTGAATGTGTGGAAATTTCAATAAAAAATGATGTTGAAATTGGAGCACACCCATCTTATCCAGATAAGGAAAGCTTCGGAAGAAAAAAAATTGATATTTCAAGATCAGATCTTTATTACAGTTTAATAGATCAGATTGAAACACTTAATTCAATTGCTATATCATATGGAAAAAAACTTCATCACATTAAAGCTCATGGTGCTCTTTATAATGAAATGTTTAGTGATAAGGACTTATCGGATTTTTATTTAGACACCATTATTGGCTATAAGGAAGAGTGCTATATATATATACCATATAATTCAGAAATTGAAAAATCTGCTTTAGAAAAAGGATTTAAAGTAATGTATGAGGCATTTGGTGATAGAGCTTATAATGATAATCTGTCTCTGGTATCCAGGAATGAAAAAGGTGCTTTGATTAATGATCCTAAATCAGTTATAAACCAAATTGCTAATATTATTGATTCAAAAAAGATTAAGTCGATAGATGGTGTATACAAATCAATTAAAGCAGATACAATATGTATTCATTCTGATACTGATAATTCTATTGAAATTCTTAAAGAAATTAATAAAGCCTTTAAAAACAAAAAGTAATGGAATTCTTTAATCTAAATGAAAACTCAATATTAGTTTCATGGAAAGACGAACTTAATTCAAGTTTAACAAGGTTGATTTCCTCATATAAAACTGAAATTTTGAGTTTATGTAAAGATGATATTAAAGATTGTGTTCAATCAATAAAATCTATTCTTATAATAATTGATTTAAATAGAACTTCAATTGATGAAATAGTTGACAAAATAAAAATGATAGATTATGAAAAAATTAATAATTATGATAGAACTACCAAAGTCTGGGAAATACCTGTCTGCTATGATTTGGAATTTGCAACTGATATTAATCTTCTATCTGATTTAAACAACATTTCAGTAAGAGATATAATTGAAGCTCATTTATCAAAAACATATGATGTCCTTTCAATGGGGTTCTTGCCTGGATTTATGTATCTGGGTAAAACTGATAAAAAACTTCATTGTGAAAGAAAAGAAAAACCTTCATTAAATATCAGAAAAGGCTCAATTGGTCTTGCTCTAGATCAAACATGTATTTACCCTAGGCAAAGCCCAGGAGGTTGGCATATTATTGGTAACTCACCAATAGAATTTTTTAATCTCAATTCTAAATATCCATGTTTTAGTAGGCCAGGAGATAAGATACAATTTGTAGAAATTTCTAAATCTCAATACAAATCTTCTATTAATAGACTTGATAAACCAAAATTAATAGAGTTATGATCAAATTTATTTCAAAAGGACTTTATACAACAATTCAGGATGATGGTAGATTTGGTTATCGTAATATTGGAGTTCCATCTTCAGGTTATATGGATAGGGAAAGTGCTCAGATTGCAAATCTTATTATTGATAATCCTATAAATAATCCTTTAATAGAGGCTACACTTATTGGCCCTACTATTAAGTTTGAAAAATCTACTTTCATATGTATTACAGGCTCTGACTTTAATCCAATGTTAAATGAAAGTAGAATAAGTTTATATACCCCTGTTGAGGTTAATAAAGGAGATATACTTAAAATAAATAACTCATCTACTGGCTCTAGATGCTATATATCAATTAAAGGGGATATTAAAGTAGATAAAGTTCTTGGAAGTAGATCCTACTATTCTCAGATAAGCGATTCTAGTATAATTGAAAAGGGTGATGAATTTAAATTTGAAGCAAATGACAGGAATCTAACATATAAATCAATTGGTCAAAAATTTAAGTTGAATAAGAATATAAAAGTATTTAGAGGTCCAGAATATAATTGTCTTAATAAGGAGTCTATTAATAAACTTAAAAATCAAGAATTTTCAATCGGTATAAATAATAGAATGGCTTATAATTTAAAGGAAAAAATAGAAGCTGGTGTTAACTCAATAATATCATCTGGAGTTATACCAGGGACTGTTCAATTAACTCCTTCCGGGCAAATAATAATACTTCATAGAGACTGTCAAACAACAGGGGGATATCCTAGAATTCTTCAATTAGCTGAAAAATCTCTAAATAATTTGGCACAATTAAGAACTGGAGATAAAATTAAATTTGAGTTAGTTAGTTTGTGAAAATATTGATTTCAACAATAGGTGTTCTGTCAAATTCTCTATTTAATTTAGTTTTTTTTCTCAAAAGTCTTCTTAGTTCTTTTTCATTTTTTTTATCAACAATTATTGTATCATTTTTAATTTCAACATTCAAACTATCTAATTGTCTCTGTATAACATAGATTTCATTTTTTAATGCTCTTCTTGACACTACTCCTTCTAAGCTACTATCAATCCTTACAGTTTTAATATTATTTATCAGCTTTGTTAATCTAACGTTATTGTTAGATTTATATTGTTGGGTTGTGCCTGTAAAAACATTATAAGCATTTTGACTTCTTAATCTTTTTGAATTAACATTAATTTTAATGGCACCATTATGCTTGAAGCTAAAGATTCTATTTGATATAAATTCTTCAAGGTCAATTACAATTTTTAAATCAGGTCTGTAAAAATGAGATTTTAACAAACTAGATAAAAATTCATTCCTATCTCTTACTGTGTATTCATCTCCAAAAAGAAAAATTGTCGGAAGTCTTTCTGAAGCAACATTTACATTTTTTAAATCAATTTTTGATCCTTCTTGAGCATAAATGGGAGCAACATAAAAAAACAATATTGTGATAAGTATAAATAACCTCATATATAAAGCTAATAAAAACTATGATATTATTTAGTTGGTATAATATACTTCATAGGGTTAAAATCCCATAAATATGGAAGAATAAAATATACAAATAGGGTTAATAGTATAATCGATAGTAAATTCATCCAAATTCCAACACGAACCATATCCGGTATTCTAAGATATCCTGAACCAAAGACAACTGCATTAGGGGGAGTGGCTACGGGAAGCATAAATGCGCATGAAGCAGCTACAGTTGCAGAAACCATTAAAATAAATGGATGAACGTCAATTGTCATTGCCATAGGGTATAAAACAGGTAATAACATTGCAGTGGTTGCTAAATTAGATGTTATCTCAGTCAGGAAGTTAACAGATGCTATTAAAATGAAAACTAATAGAAAAAGAGAAACACCATCTAATAAAGTCATTTGTGTACCAATCCATAATGCTAATCCGCTATCTTTAAATCCAGCTGCCAAGGCCATTCCCCCACCAAATAATAGTAGAATTCCCCATGGAAGTTTAACTGCCTCTTCCCAGTTAAGGAGTCTTCTTTTTTTATTTTTTGTTGGTAGTAGAAAAATTATAACAGCACTGATCATTGCTATAATTGTATCATCAATAACAGGAACTACAAGTTTTAAAAGATTATCTCTTGTAACCCACGCAAATGCTGTTAAAGCAAAAACTATTGCTACTAGCTTCTCCTCATAGGAAATTCTACCTAGCTTGTTTAATTGTTTTGATATTTCTGCTCGACCTCCTGGAAAAGCTTTTTGTTTAAAACTAAATGCAATACTTGTTAAGTACTTCCAGCATAAAAATAGAAGTATTATAGAGATAGGAAGACCAAATTTAAACCATTGAGCGAAAGTTATTTCATATCCAAATGATTCTTGAACTACTCCGGCTAAAACTAAATTAGGAGGTGTACCAATTAAAGTTGCAACACCTCCTATTGAAGCACTATATGCAATACCTAACATTAACGCTTTACCAAAGATTTTATTTTCATCTTTATCTGTTTCAGGATTGTCTTTAAGTTGCGAAACAATTGCTAAAGCAATAGGCAGCATCATAACAGCTGTTGCAGTGTTAGATATCCACATAGACATAAAAGCAGTTGCTACCATAAACCCAAGAATAATATTAACTACACTAGTTCCAATAACGTTTATTATGTTAAGAGCAATTCTTTTATGTAAGTTCCATTTCTGAATTGCTATTGCTATAATAAATCCTCCCACATAAAGAAAAACATATTTATGACCAAAAGATGCTGTTGTTTCAGAAAGTCCTAATCCTCCAGTTAATGGGAATAATACAATAGGAATAAGAGCAGTAACAGCAATAGGAATAGCTTCAGTTATCCACCAAATTGCTATCCAAATTGTGGATGCTAAAACTGCATTTGCCTCTGAGGTCAAACCCTCAGGTTGAAAAAATAACAATACTAAAATGAATGCTAAAGGACCTGAAATTAGGCCAATATTTTTAGAGTTAAGTTTCATACTTAGATTCTAAAATAATAAAAAAACCTTGAAAGTATATTACTCCCAAGGTTTTGCGGAGAAAGAGGGATTCGAACCCCCGGAGGTATGACCCTCAACAGTTTTCAAGACTGCCGCATTCGACCACTCTGCCATTTCTCCAATTGAGTTGCAAATATACATGATTTTGATAATAAAAAAATATTTAAAACTTTATGTAAATAAAAAAGAATTATCTTGTTATTTATATCATGCTTTTAGATATAAATTCAATTTTAATTTTAGTTGGTATCGGTCTTTTTGCTGGTGTTGTTAATACACTTGCTGGTGGCGGTTCTCTTGTTACTCTTCCTGTTTTAATTCTTTTCTTAGGCCTTGATGAGGCTACTGCTAATGGTACAAACAGACTTATGGTAATAACTGCTGCATTAGTTGCAAGTTATGGTTATAGAAGTAAAGGTATTACAACGCATCCATGGGGTTTGTATTTTGGAATAGCAGCTACATTTGGTGCTATCATAGGAGCAAGAATTGCTATTGATATTGATGGTGATACATTTAAGAGATTTCTTGCAATTATCATGATTTCAGTTGGACTTATAATTGTATTTAGATCTAAATCAATTGCTTCTTTAGATCTTCCTGAGAGACTGTCAGGTAAGTATCTCATTGGAGGACTAATTGGATTCTTCTTTATAGGAGTTTATGGAGGTTTTTTACAAGCAGGTGTTGGTATTGTAATAATGTTGCTTTTAACTCAAATAAATAGAATGAACTTATTAAGAACAAATTCAGTTAAAGCATTTTCAGTATTTATATATTCTATTGCAGCAGTTTTAATATTTGCTCTAGATGGTAAGATACTATGGATGGTTGGTTTTTGGATGGTTCTGGGTTCAGTTGTAGGAGCATGGTTATCTAGTAGATGGTCTGTAAAGAAGGGAGATAAGGTAATTAGAATTACACTCCTAATTATGGTGTCATATATGGCAGTTAAGCTATGGCTTGATACATTTAATACTTAAAATAATTCTCTATACTTAGTCCATAACCAGATAAACCTATTCTTGGTTTTTGTCTAGAATTAGTAAGTAAATTAATTTTTGAAATACCAATTTCATGAAGTATTTGAGCACCTATTCCAAAGTCTCTAAAGTCAATTTTAGGTTTCTCCGATGGCTCAATTAAAGACTTTAGCTTATCAATTATATTTTTTGGGGATTGACTTTGATTTATAAAAATTATTGCTCCCTTACCTTCATCATTTATTTTTTTAAAAATTTCATCATATTTAATTTCATTAGTTCCTTTTAAGATCTTAGTTACATTATTATCATTCATAGATGAGTTGATCCTAGTTAAAATAGTCTCAGATGATTTCCAATCTCCTAGGGTAAGGGCAATATGTACCTGGTCATTATTAGTTTGTTTAAATGCTCTTAATCGATATTCACCAAAGCTTGTCTTTATATTTTCATCAAAAATTTTATCAATTAAACTATCATTTTTCATCCTGTAAGCAACAAGATCTTCAATTGAAACAATTTTAAGATTAAATTTTTTTGCAACCTCATAAAGTTCTGGTAACCTTGACATTGAGCCATCGTCACTCATGATTTCAACAATAACACCTGCTGATTTAAAACCAGCTAGTCTGGCAAAATCAATTGCAGCTTCAGTATGCCCAGTTCTTCTTAGTACACCACCATCTTTTGCAATTAACGGGAACACATGGCCTGGTCTTTGAAGATCATCTGGCTTAGTGTTGCTATCAACAAGAGCTTGAACTGTTTTAGATCTATCTGAGGCTGAAATACCAGATGTAACACCATTTCCTTTTAGATCTACAGAAACTGTGAAAGCTGTCTCAAGTGGATCTGTATTGTTGGGTACCATCTTTTCAAGATTAAGTTTAGAACATAAGTTTTCAGACATTGGAACACAAATTAAACCTCTTCCGTGTTTAGCCATAAAATTAATTTTGTCTGAATTTATTGTTTCAGCAGCAGTTATAAAATCACCTTCATTTTCACGATTTTCATCATCAACAACAATTATTATCTCACCGTTATTGATAGATTTTATTGCATCTTCAATCTTGTCAAGTTTAATTTTGTTCATCCTTACTTCTAATATTTTTTAAGATTAAGTAAAGTCTATCAAAGAAAGTAAAATTAAAACCTCTATCCATTGATACAATTTTAGTTAAATAGATTGCGAAGGGTGCAATTATAAAAGTTGATATCCAACTTCCAATGAATGGACTTAAAGAATTGTCCTCAGCTGCATTTTTTCCAAAAACACCAATATAATGATATGTAAGAAATATTACAATTGATAACACTAAAGGTAAACCTAAACCTCCCTTTCTAATAATTGCTCCAAGCGATGCCCCAATTAAAAATAAAAATATACATGCGAATATTAAGCTATATCTTTCATTGATAGTTAGTTTATGAAGATTAATAAGTTTCTGTTGTAAAAAAAACGTTTTCTTTTTATTGTCAAGTTGTCTTAAGTATAAGTCCACTTCGTTATCTGCTCTTGTAAGCACGCTATTTAATTCATATGGTACAGGATCATCTAGGATTCCTATAAAAGATGAGTTTAAATTATACTCCAAATTTTCAATTTGATTGGAATTTAAATTAGGTAATTTTCTTAGTGTATGACCGAACATAAAGCTTTTTCCAAAGATCTCCATATCCTCATCAAACTTAGTTTTTAATGTGTCAGAGTTAGTTTTAAGTTGATCAATTTTCTGCATTTTATAAGTTGACTTGTAGTTTTCTTCATCAAGATTAACATTATTGAAATCTGAAATGTCAATATTTAGAATATACTCTTCAAATGAAGCTTTGGAGTGTGGGTATTTTTGTTTGTCTGCAGCAGAAGATGGATTTAGGTCTTCATATCTATTACCATTTTTTAACACTAATTGAAGATAACCATCATTTAAGTTTCTTACCTCGCCTGTTTCAGCCTTTACAACAATTCTATTAATTTCATCTTCAGAAATTGAATGAAGTATTATATCTTCTAAAAACTGTTCATTATCACCATACTTTCTTGAAACTTTAATATTTAGATCACCAATATCATTAAATATTCCCTCTCTAATACTCAATGTAGGTTTTAACTTGGCAAGATTCTTTCTTAAGTTATATGATTTTAACTCTCCTAAAGTTACTACATGATTTGAAAAATAAAATGAACCTATCCCTAGAAAAACATGAAAAATAAATAACGCTACCATACTTCTTACAATTGATATGCCATTAGACTTCATTGCAATAAATTCATAATTTTCAGAAAGGGTTCCATAAGTAATAAGTGACGCAAGCAATATAGATAGTGGAAGGACTAATGGAACTAGCTTAGGAGAGAAGTAAATAAAAAACTTTCCTATTGTAATAATATCGAGTCCCTTACCTGCAAGCTCATCTATATAAAGCCAAAATGTTTGAATGATGAATATTAAAAAACAAATAGCAAAAACACCTAGGAATCTTGTTAAATAGAACTTCAATATGTATTTGTCTAAAATTTTCAATTTTCAATTAGTATGTAATTGTTAAACTTATTTTTATCAAATTTAAATAAAGATGATGGAAGAGATAAATTGTATTTATAACTTAATGTTAAAAAACTACTTAAAATTACATTTTCTCTATTTTTAATATCTATTTTTTTAATTGATAACAAATTTGAATCAATAATTATTTTATAAACTAAATCTTCTTGAATCAAATTCCTTGCAATCAAATTCCAATAAAAATCTTGAGTTTCCTCTATTGCTATTTCATAGTCATCTTTAAAAAAATTAAATATCTGTTTAGGAGTGAAATTAAAAAAAGTGTTTGAGTCAGATGAGACAATTATTTCTTCATTTTCATGAATAATAGTGTATAGTTTATCACCATCAAAAATCTGATCTATTTCTTCAGTATCAACAAAATACTTTTCTTTTTTGATATATAGTTCTCCGCTTATAGGGAATAAATCATTCTCATTTTCTGATGTAATATTAAATCTATAATAGGCATCTCTAACATACATTGCATTATCCATTACCTTCTCTAGTACTTGAATTCCATTATTTTGTCCATTTAGACAATTAAGGCTAAATAAAAATAGTAGTAAAGATTTATTAAAATTACTTCTTGGTCTCACTTAGTAAGGTCTCTAAAGAATTTAAGTCAGAAATTAAAACTTGTCTTGGTTTGCTACCTTCAAATGGACCAACAATACCAGCATCTTCCATTTGATCAATTAGTCTACCAGCTCTATTATAGCCTAGTTTTAGTTTTCTTTGAAGTAATGAAGCAGATCCTTGTTGGTTTGTTACAATTACCCTTGCAGCTTCATCAAACATAGAATCCCTATCTTCAATTGATATATTTGAAGACTCGTTATTGTCATCTTTTGAAAACTCAGGTAATATATAAGCAGAAGCATAACCTGATTGAGAGCCTATATATTCAGACAATTTTTCAACCTCGGATGTATCTATAAAGCCACATTGTATTCTAGTTAAATCATTTGATTGTGAGTATAGAAGATCACCTCTACCAATTAGTTGTTCAGCACCTCCAGTATCTAAAATGGTTCTAGAATCAATCTTAGATGTTACCCTAAAAGCTATTCTTGCTGGGAAATTAGCCTTAATCAGTCCTGTTATAACATTTACTGATGGTCTTTGGGTAGCAATAATTAGATGAATTCCAACTGCTCTTGATAGCTGAGCTAGTCTTGCAAGAGGTGTTTCAACCTCTTTTCCTGCTGTCATAATTAAATCGGCAAATTCATCAATAACTAAAACTATATATGGTAAAAAAGTATGACCATTTTCAGGGTTTAATTTTCTTGAAATAAACTTTTCATTATACTCTTTAATATTTCTTGTCATTGCATCTTTAAGTAGCTCATATCTTTTATCCATCTCTCTACAAAGTGAATTAAGTGTATTTATTACTTTATCATTTTCAATTATAATAGCATCATCAGACTCTGGAAGTTTTGCTAAATAATGTCTTTCAATTTTATTAAAGATTGATAGTTCAATTTTTTTTGGATCAACTAGAACAAACTTTACCTCTGCAGGATGTTTCTTATAAAGCATAGAGGTCAAAATGGCATTTATTCCAACAGATTTACCCTGCCCAGTAGCACCTGCCATCAGCAAGTGTGGCATTTTTGTTAAATCAACAATGAAAGTTTCATTGCTAATAGTCTTACCAAGTGTAATTGGAAGCTCCATATCTGACTCAATGAATTTCTTTGAGGATAAAAGAGACTTCATAGATACAATTGATTTCTTTTTATTTGGGACTTCAATACCAATTGTACCTTTTCCTGGAATTGGTGCTATAATTCTGATTCCAAGAGCCGATAATGATAGTGCAATGTCATCTTCTAGGTTTTTAATCTTTGATATACGAATACCAGCATCTGGAATAATCTCATAAAGAGTAACTGTTGGGCCTATTGTAGCTTTTATTTGCTTAATACCAATATTATAGTTCTTAAGTGTGTCAACAATTCTATTTTTATTTGATTCTAGTTCTTCCTGATCTATTTTAATTGTTCCATCTCCATATTCTTTAAGAAGATCAATACTAGGATTCTTAAAGTTTCTAAGATCAAGAGTAGGATCAAATTTTTTAGAATTTACATTGGAAAAATCAATATTTTTTGATGATACTTCTTCTTGATTTATTTTTTCAACTTCTATTGATATATCGTCAGAATCTAAATTATTATCTGAATGTGTATCATCTTCAATTAAATTTTCATCTGGTATATTTTTGTCATTATTATCTTCATCTAGATCAACTTCTGAATTTAAAACATCAGACTCTTTAGAATTGAACAAATTAGAAATTAAATCTAGGGTGCCAGATGGAGTAACATTAAATAATATTGCAATGGAAATAATAAACGAAAATATTAGTATTAGTAATATACCTGTCCTTCCTATATAGGATTCCAAAAATAAATTAACTTCAAATCCTACAAGTCCTGATTGCACTGGGAAATAATTCTTTAAATAACCACTAAGGATTGTAGTCCAGATTAATAACAACAATAGCCAATTAATCTTTCCAAAAAGATCAAATATTTTTTTGTTAAATAAAATGAAGTAAGATGATACAAATAGAATTATTGGAAGTATAAAACTCGAAATTCCAAAAAGTTTATATATAAACAGGTGGCTTATATAAGCTCCAGTTTTACCCAAAATATTCTCAACCTCAACATCTCTATCAAAAATCATATCAACATTACTTTGGTCTATTTTCCAATTAAAAATGTAGGAAATGAATGAAGTAAACAGAACTAGAGATGAGAATAATAAAATGTATCCAAATACAACTTTAAACTTACTCTTATTAGCTTTTTTCTTGCTATTCATACAAGTTTTGTATTTAACAAAAATACAAATATGAGATTAGATAATTAGTTTTTGTTTGCTAAAGTCCTGATTTTTATTCTAAATGCTGCATATAACAATGTCATAAATGGACTAATCCAATTAAATATTGCATATATAAAGTACTCACCAACACTAACTCCTAAAACAGATGAGTGATATGCACCACATGAATTCCATGGAATTAAAGCAGAAGTAACCGTAGCTGAATCCTCTAAAGTTCTACTTAAATTTTCAGGCGCAAGCTTTTTATCCTTATAAGCTTTTTCAAACATTTTACCTGAGACAACAATAGATAAATACTGGTCAGAGGCAGTTAAATTTAATGCTAGACAAGATGCTACAGTACTAGCAAATAATTTAAAAATATTATCAGCCCAATTTAATAACGCTTTGCTTATAGATTTAATAGCGCCAATTGCGTCCATAGAACCTCCAAAAATCATCGTCGCCATAACTAAAAAAATAGTGTTTAACATCCCTATCATACCACCAGTAGAAAAAAGTTCATTTAAAATTTCACTTTCAGTAGTGATAGACACATTACTTGTAATAGTATCAATTACTACTTTGTATGAAGCAATAATTGTGTTATTTGAGGAATCTGAGAGCTCGTTAATTATTTGTGGTTGAAACAAAATAGCAAATAATGCTCCTAAAAGTGTACCTATAGTAAGTGCTTTTATTGGTGGGGTCTTTTTTACAATCATTATTAACACAATAATTGGAACAATAAATAGTATTAAAGAAATATTAAAAGTGTTTTCAATTGTTTCAATTAAAAAAGAATTGTCAGTTACTCCATTGGATGTCTGATAAATACCAAGTATAATAAAGACTATTAGAGTAATTGAAATACTTGGAATTGTTGTATATGTCAAATATTTAATATGTTTAAATAAATCTACTTTTGAAACTGCAGCAGCTAAATTTGTAGTATCACTCAGGGGAGATAATTTATCTCCAAAATAAGCACCAGCTATTACTGCTCCACCCACCATTCCTGCAGGTATTCCCAAAGCCTTTCCAATACCTACAAGGGCTATACCAACAGTTGCTGATGTTGTCCAGCTGCTTCCAGTTGCAACTGAAATAATTGAACATATAACTATACATGCTGGTAAAAATATATTGGGGTCAAGAATTTTTAATCCATAGTATACCATTGAAGGAATGATCCCACTAATCATCCATGTACCAGCTAGAGCTCCCACCCATAATAATATAATAAGTGCTGGTGTAACTGATTTAATACTATTTGAGATGCTACTAATCACGTCTTTATAAGAAACATTATATCTATGACCAATCATAGCTGCAAAAGCTCCGCTTAGTATAAGAATAAATTGACTTGAACCAGCTAATGGATCTGCATCATAAATAAATACGTTAGCATATAGATTAAAAGATAATAGAGTTACCAAAAAGATTAGAGGTAACATCGCTATTTGTAGAGGTAAAACCTTTTTGTTAGTGTCTTCCAATGTAGATAATATGTCACAAGTTCAGAATTTTTTTTTTAATGCAAAATATTATTAGGCAGTTATTTGGCTAAACTTTAATTATTTTTACCGAGTGGAACATAAAATTGAAGAAATTTTTAAAAAGAAGGTTAAAGCATTTGAAAAATGCAATTTTTTAATTGCTGTAAGCGGCGGAGTGGATAGCATGGTTCTTGCAAACCTTTTTCTAAAAAATAATTTAAGCTTTTCTGTTGCACACTGCAACTTTAAATTGAGATCAAAAGAGAGTGATATAGATCAAGATTTTGTCAAAAAATGGAGTCTTAAGCATAAAATTCATTGCCACAGTAATGAGTTCAATACAGTTGAATTTTGTAAAAAGAATAAAATGGGTATTCAGGAGGGGGCAAGAAAACTAAGATATGATTGGTTTGATGATCTTTTATCTAAGTTTAATTTTGATTTTTTAGTTACAGCTCACCATTTAGATGACCAAATTGAGACATACCTTATTAATTCTTCTAGAGGATCAGGAATTAACGGATTATTAGGAATTTCATCAAGTTCCAAAAAAATATTTAGGCCATTTCTTAATATTTTAAAAATTGATATTATAAATTATGCACAAAAAAATTCTATAGAGTATAGAGAGGATTCATCTAATTCTAGCGAAAATTATCATAGGAACATGATTAGAAACTCTGTTCTTCCAACATTTAAGGAATTTGATGATAATGTTATGTTAAAGTTCAAAACAACAATCAATAACCTCCAATCAACTAAGATATTTGTAGATGAAATAATGAAAGAAACTAAAATTCAACTTTTTCAAAACAATTCAGATTCCATTAAGGTTAATATTGCAAAGCTTATGGAGAAAAGACCTTTAGAGTTTTATGTTCATAACCTATTCCAAGAATTTGGTTTCAACTATAAGGAAGTTATAAAAATATTTAATTCAGATTCAGGTAAACTTATTTTGTCAAACTCCCATAGTATTACAAAATTAAAAGGTGATTTAATAATTAAAAAAAATGACTAGAAATATATTATTCAGCCTTATCTCAATTTTCTCTTTAAATTCTCAGGATATTGAACCGGTAGAGTGGCAATATGATGTAAATAAAATCAATGATACAGAATATAATATTTCTTTTAGTGCGTCAATATTAGAAGGCTGGAAATTGTATTCTCAATTTTCTCCTGATGAAGGTGCTCTTCCAACCTCATTTAGCTTCATTAATAATACTTCAGACTTTGAAGCAGACGAATTATTTAATGAGGATGATTATATAGTTGGCTTTGATAATGTTTTTAAAATGAACCTATACTACTATGAAAGTGAAGCCAATTTCAACCAAAATGTAAAGTTGTTAGATGAAGATTTAAATCAAATTAAAGTTGAAATTGACTACTCATCATGTGATGATGAATTATGTATTTTTAGAAATGAAACTTTCAATGTAATTCTTGATAATAGTATTATTGTAACTGAGTCTGAAAATGTAACTCTAGAAGATGTTAGAAGGTATAATGCACTTGAACTTGATTTAGATAAATCAAATTATAATTCTGCTAACTTTATTGAGAGGTCTAACTATTTTGAAATTTTCATATTTGGTTTAATTGCGGGTTTTTTAGCATTATTAACACCTTGTGTGTTTCC
Source organism: uncultured Bacteroidota bacterium (assembly GCA_902594745.1). GTDB lineage: Bacteria > Bacteroidota > Bacteroidia > Flavobacteriales > Flavobacteriaceae > Marisimplicoccus. The sequence continues at coordinate 299,807 of CACJNF010000001.1, read as the reverse complement.
CATGATACCATTGACTGTGTCTTATTTTATTGACGAAACTAAACTTAGATATAGTGGTGCTATTTCTGCGTCTCTTTACGGTGGGTTTATAGTTTTAATATATATTTTATTAAGTATTCCATTTCATGTTTTTGATAGCTTAAATCCTAATATACTAAATACTATTTCTACCAATGTTTATGTAAATCTTACATTCTTTTTTGTGTTTATCTTATTTGCAATTTCATTTTTTGGATATTTTGACATAGTTATCCCTAGTAATATTGTATCTGGTTCAGAGAAGAAATCAGAGAAGGGTGGAATTATTGGAATCTTTTTTATGTCACTTACACTAGCTCTTGTATCATTCTCGTGTACGGGTCCAATTTTAGGATCTTTATTAGCTGGTTCACTATCATCTGCTCAATCTGGGGCAACACAGCTTACATATGGTATGTTTGGATTTGGAGTTGCGCTTGCTTTACCTTTTACCTTGCTTGCCTTTTATCCTAAGTACTTATCTCTAATTCCAAAATCAGGTATTTGGCTCAAGAAACTAAAAGTTTGTCTTGGTTTTATTGAACTAGCTCTAGCTTTTAAATTTCTTTCAAATGCAGATTTAGTTGAAGGATGGGGTATTTTAAAGCGTGAAACGTTTATCCTAATTTGGGTTATAATTTTTCTTTCTATGTCTCTCTATCTATTTGGGTCATATTTTGGCAAGTTAAGGTTTAATTATAAAAGCATCTCAGGATGGTTATTTTTGTTGTTTTCAATTTTCTTGCTAAGTGGATTGTATGATAGTAAAAATGTTAGACTCTTAAGTGGTATTCTTCCACCTGAGTTCTATTCTATTGAAGAAAAACAGAGCGAATGTCCTCTTGGGCTAAATTGTTTTAAAAATTACGATGAAGGAAAAGATTATGCTATTGAGAATAAAAAAATTATATTATTAGACTTTACAGGTTGGGCTTGTGCCAACTGTAGACGAATGGAAGAAAATGTATGGTCAAAGCCAAAAATATACGAGTTATTAGATAATAATTATGTAATAATCTCCTTATACGTTGATGATAGAACTAAGCTTTCAGATACTGAGAAATTTAAATACATTAATAAATCTGGAAGAACTCAATATATAAATAATATTGGAAGGAGATGGTCACTTTTTCAGCAAATAAATTTTAATAATGCTTCTCAGCCATACTATGTAGCCATGCTTCCTTCTGGTAAAATTTTGTCAGAACCAATTCAGTTTACCTCCGATAAAAATTTTCAAAATTGGCTTGAGAAATCTATTGAAGAATCTAAGTTATAATAAACTTGACTTATCTTTTATAATACACTTTTTCAAAAGGAATTCTAAACCTTTCTCCATATACACCTTCTTCAAGTCTTATGCCGCAACCAATTATCATATTAATTTCAGATTTTGAGTTCAGGTTTAAGATTCTTTTTACTTTAACAGAGTCAAATCCCTCCATAGGGCATGTGTCATAACTAAATCCTGCCATACTTATCATGAAATTTTGAGATGCTAAAGCAGCACTTTTATGTGCAATAATTCTTGAATCAGCTCTATTAAGTTGTCTGTACATAACTCTAAAAAAACCAACTATGTAGGCAAACAAGTATTTACAGAGACTAAGAATTCCGAAAAAATCTTTATACACAAAAGGAATAACCTTTTTATAATATCTCTTAGTCAAATTGAATTGCTTCTCAGAAAGTGAATCTTTTTTTGATTTAAAAAAATTTAAATTATCATTTGCTCTACTTTTCCACAAATCTTTTCTTACTACAGTTACAACAATTTGTTTTGCAGTTTTTGCAGCAGGTTGACCAAAACAACATTCTGAAATTTTGCTTAATAAATTTTTATCAGTTATATGATGAAATTCCCAAAGTTGTAAGTTAGAGCTAGTGGGTGCTAAAGTAGCATTAATAATACATTTCTTGACTATATCTAAATCAAGATCTTTTTTTGGGTCAAATTTTCTTACAGATCTTCTAAATTCAATCGCATCAGTGACAGTCTTCTCCATCTTATATTTTTTCAAGAATTTTTCTTATAAAATTGAAAGATTTTGGATAAGGACCATATCTAAAAGGTATGTCTATCATATTTTTTTTACTTAAAACTGGCTTTTGATGTGAGAAAGTATCAAAACTAAATTTACCTCTATAGGCTCCCATTCCACTATCACCAATACCTCCAAATGGAAGATTTGGATTAATATAATGAATCAAAGTATCGTTAATAACACAGCCACCAAATTTATTGTTTTCTATTAGGTTGTCAATAAACATTTGATTTTTAGAAAAAATATAGAATGCAAGAGGTGTTGGGTTTGTGTCGAGAATATTTTTAATTTCGCTTTCATTCTCGTAAGACAAAATAGGCAAAATTGGTCCAAAAATTTCTTCATTCATTATTTCAGAATCAATTTGAGGATCAACAATTATTGTTGGTTCAATATATAGTTTATCTATATTGATTTTACCGCCAAACTCAATAACTTGATCTTTAATAATATTTTCAAGTCTTATTAGGTTGTTTTTATTAATAATTCTTCCATAGCTTTCAGATTCTATAGGTTTATTACCAAATGTCTTTATAATATTCTCTTTAATAGCTGAAATAAGATCAGATTTAACATGTTGATTGACAACAATGTAATCTGGAGCAATACATGTTTGACCACAATTAACGAACTTTCCAGAAACGATTCTTTTAGCAACCTTGTCTATATCTACTCCTGAATCTACTATACATGGGCTTTTTCCTCCAAGTTCTAAAGTAATTGGAGTTAAATTTTTTGCAGCTTTTTCAGCTATAATTTTTCCTATTCTTGTACTGCCAGTAAAAAATATATAATCCCATTTCTTATCTAACAAATATTTAGCAATACCTGCATCTCCCTCAATCACAGTTGCTATATTTTGGGGAAATACAGAATCAATCAATTCTTTTAGAACCCTTGATGTTGCTGGAGCTAGTTCAGAGGGTTTTATTATTACAGCATTTCCTGCAGCAATAGCGCCAATTAAGGGTGTTAGGGATAGTTGAAATGGATAATTCCATGGAGTTATAATCAAAACATTTCCATACGGTTCAGGTATCAGATAATTACGTGAAGGAAAATTTAGAATAGAACCACTAACTCTCTTTTTTTTTGACCAACTTCTAAGTTTTCTTATGAATAATTTAATTTCTTTCTTAACAAGAAGTATTTCAGATAAAAAAGACTCAAACTCATGTTTGTTTAGATCTTGTTTTAGTGCCTCATAAATTTTTGACTCATTATGTTTTATTGATATTAATAATGAGTTTAAGATTTGAATCCTGTTACTGACAGAATTAGAGTTGTCTTTAACAAATTTTACTTGAGATTCAATTACTTTATCAATATCTTTAAAATCCATAATTATTTCAAATCTAATTATTTAAAATCAATATTATAATTTATTATTTGGGTATGCTAAAATATACAGTATAATATGCTGATATATAGTTGATTAAGAGTTGATATTTATTTTTGAATATAATTTAAGATAATAATTGTCCTTAAAAACATCATTCTATGGTGATAATTTTAAAATAATTTTAAGTGTATGTATAATAAATTTAGTAGAGTAGTTACAAAGGATGATTCCCAACCAGCTGCACAAGCTATGCTTCATGCCATTGGTTTGAATGATGAAGATTTTGACAAACCATTTATTGGAATTGCAAGTACTGGTTATGAGGGTAACCCTTGTAATATGCATCTTAATGATTTATCAGTTAAAATTAAAAATAGTATAACTGCTTCAAAATATGTTGGATTAATTTTTAATACTATTGGTGTTAGTGATGGGATTTCTATGGGAACCTTTGGAATGAGATATTCACTTCCTTCTAGAGATATTATTGCAGATTCAATGGAGACTGTGGTTCAAGCAATGTCGTATGATGGTTTAATAACAGTTGTTGGATGTGACAAAAATATGCCTGGAGCCCTAATGGCTATGTTAAGGCTTGATAGACCAAGCATATTAGTTTATGGAGGAACAATTGACTCTGGATGTTATAATAATAAAGAACTGGATGTTGTATCAGCATTTGAAGCATGGGGTGAAAAAGTTTCAGGAAAAATAGATGAGAGTGAGTATAAAAATGTAATTAAAAATGCTTGTCCGGGAGCTGGGGCATGTGGAGGGATGTATACAGCAAATACTATGGCTTCAGCTATTGAAGCATTAGGTATGTCGCTGCCCTACAACTCATCTAATCCTGCAATAAGCAATGAAAAAATAAATGAATGCACTGAGATTGGTAAGTCAATTAAAAATCTAATTGAGAAGGATATAAAGCCTTCTGATATTGTTACAAAGAAATCTCTTGAAAACGCTTTAAGACTGGTTACTGTTCTCGGGGGATCAACAAATGCAGTGCTTCATTTCTTAGCAATATCTAGAGCAGCAAATTTAGATTTGTCAATTGATTATTTTCAAGAAATAAGTGACTCAACTCCCTACTTGGCTAATCTTAAACCTAGTGGTAAATATCTAATGAAAGATCTACATAAAATAGGGGGTGTTCCATACGTATTAAAATATATGCTTGAAAATAATATGCTTCATGGAGATTGTCTAACTGTTACTGGTAATACATTAGAAGAGAACTTATCAAAAATTAAGTCTCCTGATGTAAGTTCAAATGATCTAATTTTTCCAATATCAAATCCTATTAAGAATACCGGTCATATTCAGATATTAAAGGGAAATTTAGCTGAAGATGGATGTGTTGCGAAAATAACTGGTAAAGAAGGTTTAATATTTTCAGGTCCAGCTAAAGTTTTTAATAGCGAATTTGAATGTCTTTCAGCTATTAAAAATTCTGAAGTATCAAAGGGAGATGTTGTAGTAATAAGATACGAAGGGCCTAAGGGAGGTCCGGGAATGCCAGAGATGTTAAAACCTACATCAGCCATAATGGGTGCTGGATTAGGAAAAGAAGTTGCTTTAATTACCGATGGAAGATTCTCTGGAGGAACTCATGGATTTGTAGTTGGTCACATTGTACCTGAGGCATTTGAAGGTGGAACAATAGCAATAGTAGAAAATGGTGATATCATAACTATTGATTCAGAAAAAAATAAGATTTTTGTTGATATTTCTGATAAAGAAATTATGGAGAGAAAAGAAAAATGGAAACAACCAGATTTAAAAATTAAAAAAGGTATTCTGTATAAATATTTAAAGTCAGTTTCTAACGCATCTAACGGATGTGTAACTGATGAATAATTAATATGAAAAATAAAAAAATTAGTGGTGCTGAAGCTGTAATCCATTGTTTATTAAACGAGGGAGTAGACCTTGTCTGGGGATATCCTGGAGGTGCTATAATGCCTGTGTATGATGAATTTTATAAATTTCAAGATAAGCTAAAACATGTTCTTGCTAGACATGAGCAAGGTGCTATTCATGCAGCTCAGGGATATGCAAGATCTTCTGGTAGAGTAGGGGTTGCAATTGCTACATCCGGTCCTGGTGCAACTAATCTTGTTACTGGTATTGCAGATGCTCAAATAGATTCAACACCTGTTGTATGTATAACTGGTCAAGTACCATCTCATCTTTTAGGCTCAGATGCTTTTCAAGAAACTGATATTATTGGGATTTCAATGCCAGTTACAAAATGGAATTATCAAATAACTAAGGCATCAGAAATACCTGAGATCTTTGCGAAAGCATTTTATATTGCAAAATCTGGTAGACCAGGTCCTGTACTAATAGATATTACCAAAGATGCGCAATTTGAGCTTTTTGAATATGATTATAAAAAATGTAATGGAATTAGAAGCTATATTCCTTATCCCGAAGTTAATGATAATTCGATAGACCATGCTGTAAAGCTCATTAATCAAGCAAAAAAGCCATTGATTGTATGGGGGCAAGGGGTAATCCTAGGAAACGCTGAAGAAGAATTTAAAAATTTTGTTGAAAAAAGTGGAATTCCTGCAGCATGGACAATTCTTGGTTTGTCAGCTTTACCAACTTCACATGAGTTAAATGTTGGTATGGTGGGTATGCATGGAAATTATGGACCTAATGTTCTGACTAATAAGTGTGATCTTTTAATTGCTGTTGGGATGAGATTTGATGATCGTGTTACTGGTGACCCCAGTACATATGCAACTCAAGCTAAAGTTATACATCTTGAAATTGATCCTGCAGAGGTTGATAAGAATATAAAGGTTGATGTACCGGTAATTGGTAACTGTAAAGAATCTCTTCAAATGATTACCAACAAAATAGATAAAAGATCCCATAAAAAATGGATTTCAAAATTTGATGATTTAATGAAAATTGAGTTTGATAAAGTAATTAAATCAGATTTAAGTCCAAATAAAAAAGGACTAACTATGGGAGAGTCAATTATTGCCATAAATGAATTTACTAATGGTGATGCGATTATAGTCACAGATGTTGGTCAGCACCAAATGGTAGCATGTAGATATGCAAACTTTATAAAATCAAAGAGTAATATTACATCTGGAGGCCTTGGTACTATGGGATTTGCACTTCCTGCTGCGATGGGAGCTAAAATGGGAGCAATGGAAAGAGAGGTTGTTGCAGTAATTGGTGATGGTGGTTATCAAATGACCATTCAAGAGCTTGGAACAATTTTTCAACTTCAAATTCCTGTAAAGATTGTTATTTTAAATAATGATTTTCTTGGGATGGTTAGACAATGGCAACAATTGTTCTTTGATAAAAGATATGCCTCAACTGAAATGATAAACCCTGATTTTGTTACAATTGCTAAAGGCTATTATATCGATTCTGAAAGGGTAAATAATAGAAAAGACTTAAAACCTGCTGTTGAGAGAATGATTAAGTCCAAAAAACCATATGTTCTTGAAGTTTGTGTGGAAAAAGAAGATAATGTATTCCCAATGATTCCCTCTGGAGCTTCTGTCTCAGATATTAGGCTAGATTAAAATGGAAAAAAGAAAAAATTATACTGTATCCGTTTACACCGAAAATAATGTTGGTCTTCTACATCGAATTTCAGCAATTTTTCTAAAAAGGCACATAAATATTGAGAGTTTTACAACATCAGAATCTGAAATAAAAAATGTATATCGATTTATTATAGTTGTAAAAATGACAAAATCTGGCGTAGAAAGGGTGATTAAGCAAATTGAGAAACAGGTCGAAGTAATAAAAGCTTTTTACCATAGAGATGATGAAACAATATTTCAAGAATCTGCCTTATATAAAATGAAGTCATCTGCATTATTCGAAGAGAGACACATACAAAACATAATTAAAGATTCTAATGCAAGAATTGTTACAGTAAATACAGAGTTTTTTGTGATTGAAAAAACTGGATTTAGAGAAGATACTGAAAAACTTTATAAAGATCTTGCGCCTTTTGGGCTTCTTCAATTTACTAGATCTGGAAGAATAGCTGTGAGTAAAGAAAAGATGGGAATCTCAGAAATTTTAAATACTTTTAAAAACCAAAAATAAAAACAATGAAAAATTACTTTAACACTCTATCATTTAGAGAGAAACTAATGCAATTAGGAAAATGTAGATTTATGAGCTCATCTGAATTTAGTGATGGAGTGGAATTTCTCAAGAATAAAAAAATAGCAATAGTTGGTTGTGGTGCGCAAGGTTTACATCAAGGCCTTAATATGAGAGACTCTGGTCTTGATATTTCGTTCGCTCTTAGGCAGTCATCTATTGATTCAAAAAGACAATCATTTGTTAATGCAAGTACAAATAACTTTAATGTTGGTAATTTCGAAGAAATAATACCAAATTCTGACTTGGTAATAAATTTGACCCCAGATAAAAACCATACTCCAGTTGTTGAACAACTTATGCCATTAATGAAAAAAAACTCTATTCTTTCATATTCTCATGGATTTAACATAGTAGAAGAGGGTATTAAAGTTAGAGAAGATATAACCGTTATTATGGTCGCACCAAAATCCCCAGGATCTGAGGTAAGAGAAGAGTACTTAAGAGGTTTTGGAGTTCCTACACTTATTGCTGTTCATCCCGAAAATGATACTAATGGAATTGGTTTTGATGCAGCAAAAGCATATGCAGTATCTCTCGGATCTGATAAAGCAGGAGTTTTAGAATCATCTTTTGTTGCTGAAGTTAAATCTGATTTAATGGGTGAGCAAACAATATTATGTGGAATGCTCCAAACAGGGTCAATACTGTGTTTTAATAAAATGAAAGAACTCGGAATTGAACCAAGCTACTCTGCAAAACTTATTCAATATGGATGGGAGACTATTACAGAAGCTTTAAAGCATGGAGGTATAACAAATATGATGGACAGATTATCAAATTCTGCAAAAGTTAAAGCATTTGAATTATCTGAGGAACTTAAAGAAATATTATCTCCATTATTTATTAAGCATATGGATAATGTCTTATCTGGTAAATTCTCCGAGACCATGATGAAGGATTGGGAGAATGATGATAAACAACTTTTAAGTTGGAGAGAAGAAACAAGTAAGACTGATTTTGAAAAGACAGATCCGACATCAGATGAAATTTCTGAGCAAGAATATTTTGATAATGGAATTTTAATGATAGCACTTGTAAAGGCTGGTGTAGAGTTAGCCTACGAAACAATGGTTGAAGCAGGTATAAAAGAAGAGTCTGCATACTATGAATCTCTTCATGAACTTCCGCTTATAGCTAATCTAGTTTCCAGAAAAAAATTATACGAAATGAATAATATTATTTCTGATACTGCAGAATATGGATGCTATCTTTTTAATAATGATGCAATTCCACTTCTCTCTAAATTCTTTGATAAAGTAGAAGCTGATATGATTGGTTCAGACTCAATAAGTAAGAGTTCTAGCTCTGTTGATAATAAAAAATTAATTGAGATTAACGAAACAATTAGATACCACTCAATTGAAATAATTGGTGATGAACTTAGGCAGTACATGACTTCAATGAAATCTGTTTAATAAATGCAACTTCCTGATTTAAAAGGAGTTAGGAATGCTTCTGAAAATCTTCAAGGTGTCTCAGTTTTAACTCCTTTAGTTATAAATGAGAGACTTTCAAATGATCTAAATTGTAAAATTTACTTAAAACGAGAAGATCTTCAGCAAGTTAGATCTTTTAAAATTCGTGGTGCTTTTAATAAAATTAGATCCATTGATTCAGACTATCTAAAGAATAAAACATTAGTTTGTGCAAGTGCTGGTAATCATGCACAGGGTTTTGCATATTCCTGTAATAAGCTAAAAATTTATGGAAAAATTTATATGCCTGTTACAACTCCAAAACAAAAAATTGAAAGGGTTAAAATTTTTGGAGGTGAATATGTTGAAATTATATTAATCGGAGACAATTTTGACGATGCCCAATATGAAGCTCAAAAACAAAATACTGACAAAGATTTATTTGTGCATGCATTTGATGATGTTAATGTTATTGAAGGTCAAGGAACTATAGGATTAGAAATTCTAGATCAAGTTGATAAGCATTTTGATTATTTGATTGTTCCAGTTGGAGGAGGAGGTTTAATTTCTGGAATAATTACTGTGTTTAAAGAATTGTCTCCCAAAACAAAGATTATTGGTGTTGAGGCTGAAGGAGCTCCTGCAATGAGTAAGTCTTTAAAAGATGGAAAAATTATTAAACTAGACTCTATTGATAACTTTGTTGATGGGGTTTCAATAAAAAAAATTGGTAAAATTCCTTTTGATATTTGTAAAAAATCTTTAGATGAAATTTTATTAGTTCCTGAAGGTAAAATCTGTCAAACTATACTAGATCTTTATAATAAAGATGGAATAGTGGTTGAGCCTGCAGGTGCAATAGGAATATCAGCACTTGAGTTAAATAACAAAATGTTTAAAGATAAAAATGTTGGTGTATTAATTTGTGGAGGAAATAATGATTTTACAAGGATGGCAGAGATAAGAGAGAGGGCATTATTTTATTCAAACCTTAAACATTATTTCATTGTTAAGTTTCCTCAAAGAGCAGGTGCACTTAAAGAATTTGTAAACAATGTACTCGGTAAAAATGATGATATTACCTTCTTTGAATATGTCAAAAAAAATAACAGAGAAAATGGAACAGCAATCGTAGGCATTGAGTTAAAATTTTCTAAAGATTTAAATGATTTAGTAAAAAAGATGAAAGAAAATGGTTTCTTTGGAGAGTATTTAAACGAAAAACCAGAAACTCTTCGTTTTTTAATTTAAAATTTATGTCAACAAAAACTATTAAAGTAGATCAATTAAACTGCAGGGAATATCTTGTGGGCGGAAAATTAAAAAAATGGGATGGAGATACTTCAGAAGTTTACTCGACAATAAGCTCTGACCCTAATAAACCTTATTCTCAAACGCTCCTAGGTTCAATACCAGACATGGACTCAGAGTCAGCATTAGAAGCTCTAGAATCAGCCAAAAAAGCATTTGATAGAGGTCAAGGTAAATGGCCTACTATGAAGGTTAGGGATAGACTTAAATGCATGAAAAGGTTTGCTGATAAAATTCAGGAACATAGAGATGTTGTAGTTAACCTTTTAATGTGGGAGATAGGAAAAAACAAAAAAGACTCTGAAAAAGAGTTTGATAGAACAGTAGACTATATTTACGATACAATTAATGAATACAAAAAGATTGATAGATCTTCTGCTAGATTTGAGAAAGATTCAGGTATTCATGCACATATTAGAAGAGGTCCTCTAGGAGTTGTTTTATGTTTAGGGCCATATAATTATCCATTAAACGAAACTTTTTGTTTGCTAATACCGGCTATTCTAATGGGTAATACAACTATTTTTAAACCTGCAAAGCATGGAGTCCTTTTAATCGCTCCTTTGTTAAATGCCTTCAAGGAATGTTTTCCTCCTGGGGTAGTTAATATCCTCTTTGGAAGAGGAAGAAAAATATGTCCTCCTATAATGCAAACAGGTTATGTTGATGTTCTTGCACTAATTGGACATAGTTCATCTGCTGTTGCACTACAAGATCAGCATCCTAATAAAAATAGGCTTAGACTTGTTTTAGGACTAGAAGCAAAAAATCCTGGTATTATATTGCCAGACGCTGACCTTGACTTAACTATTCAAGAATGTATCTCAGGTTGTCTGTCATACAATGGTCAAAGATGTACAGCTCTTAAAGTTTTATATGTTCATGAATCAATAGTAGATGAATTTAATAAGAAGTTTGCACAAGCGGTTGATGATTTAAAATTTGGAATGCCATGGGAAGAAGATTCTTTTTTAACACCCTTGCCTGAACCATCCAAACCAAAATATATAAGAGATTTAATTGATGACGCAGTCTCTAAAGGGGCATCAATAGTTAATAAAAAAGGTGGACAAGTCACTGAAAACTATTGTTTCCCTGCAATATTATATCCTGTAAATCAAAATATGAGAGTATATGAGGAAGAACAGTTTGGCCCTGTAATTCCAGTAATTTCATTTAAGGATATAGATGAACCTCTTGATGATATGGCAAACTCAGAATATGGTCAACAAGTAAGTCTTTTTGGAAGTGATACAAAACAACTAGGCCCGCTTATTGATACTCTTGCAAACTTAGTATGTAGAGTTAATCTTAACAGTTCATGTCAAAGAGGTCCGGATATCTATCCTTTTACAGGTAGAAAAAATTCTGCTGTAAGTACTTTAAGTGTTCACGATGCTTTAAGAGCATTCTCTATTAGAACTTTTGTAGCTTCAAAAGATAATATTCATAATAATAGGATACTTAAAAAACTGTTAGACTCCAATGACTCTAATTTTATTTCTACAGACTATATACTCTAATTTTTTTTAATAAAATCTACTATATAGTCACCAACTTGATCTGTTGAGAATGAGTTTTTATCTGAGCTCAGGTCAGGAGTTACATATTTATTTTTAAGAGATTCTTCAACTGCATTATTGATTATTTCTGATTCTTTTTTCAAATTAAATGAATGATCTAGCATCATTGAAAGAGATAAAATTGAAGCAATTGGATTTGCAATATTTTTTCCTGCTGCCTCTGGGTAAGAGCCATGAATTGGCTCATATAGAGCGTTTTCAGAACCAACTGAGGCAGATGGCATAAGCCCCATTGACCCAGAAATGACTGAAGCTTCATCTGTTAAAATATCACCAAAAAGATTTGAAGTAATCAATACATCATATGAATTTGGCCATTGAACTAATCTCATAGCAACAGCATCTACAAATTCATATGAGACCTCTATATTTGGATAGTTTTTTTCCATACTTTGAACTGTTTCTCTCCAAAGTCTTGATGTTTCAAGAACATTTGCTTTATCAACACAACATAACTTACTTGATCTTTTCTGTGCATACTCAAATCCTATTTTTGCAATCCTAATAATTTCATCTCTATTATATTCACATGTGTCAAATGCAAAATTATCATTATCCTTTCTACCTCTTTCTCCAAAGTAAATACCTCCGGTTAATTCTCTAACAAAAAGGATATCAGTTCCAGATATTCTTTCTTCTTTAATTGGTGACATCTCTAATAAGGATTCAAAGACCTTTGTAGGACGGAGGTTTGCATATAGTCCTAGCTTCTTTCTCATTTTGAGTAAACCTTGTTCAGGTCTTACCTTAGCTTTTGGATCATTATCATATTTAGGATCGCCAATCGCACCAAAAAGAATTGCATCTGAGTTTAGACATACTTGATGAGTTTCATCTGGATAGGGATCATTGTATTTATCAATAGCAACTGCTCCAACTAATCCACTTTCTAATTCAATTTTATGGTTAAATTTTTTACCTAAAGATTTAAGTACTTTAATAGATTGTTCAGTAACTTCAGGCCCAATTCCATCTCCAGATAATACAGCTATTTTTAAAATCATAATTATTCAGTATTTAACATTTTCTCTGTTGCTTTGATAGCAGATACTGTTTGATCTGTATCAAGCCCTCTTGTTTTAAATTTTTTTGATCCAGTATCCCAAGTAATAGTGGTTTCACAAAATGCATCTGAATCACTACCTGGGGGGATACGAACAGCATAATCAATTAATTTTGGAAGTACCTTTTCCCTTTTAGAGTATATTTTTTTTAATGCATTCATAAATGCATCAAATTGGCCATCACCCGAGCAGTTTTCTTGATAAAGTTCATCATTAATAATTAATGAAAGAGAAGCAGATGGTCTAAGAGTCTTTGCATGGGTTAAAACATAAGACTCAATTATTATGTCTTTCTTTTTTGTTGGATATTCAAGAACATCACTAATAATATAAGGAAGATCTTCAATTGTAACCTTCTCTTTTTTATCCCCTAATTCAATCACTTTAGATGTTACAACGCTGAGCTCATCATCATTTAGTTTAATTCCTAATTCATCTAGGTTCTTTTTAATATTAGCTTTTCCAGAAGTCTTGCCAAGAGCATATTTTCTTTTCCTGCCAAATCTACTTGGATTCAAGTTGTTGAAGTATAAATCTTTTTTATTATCACCATCTGCGTGAACACCAGCTGTTTGCGTAAATACATTTTCGCCAACTATTGGCTTATTAGATGATACACTTTGTCCAGAAAATGTTGAAATTAATTTACTTGCTTTAAACAAATTCTTCTCTTCAACATTTATTTTGTATTCTGGTAAGAAGTCTCTAATTGCTGCAACAGCGCTTGAAAGGGGAGTATTACCAGCCCTTTCCCCCATACCGTTTATTGTAAGATGAAGGCCATTACAGCCAGCTCTAACAGCTTCTAATGAGTTCCCAACACTTAAATCATAGTCATTATGTCCGTGAAAGTCTATATGAAAATTTGGATATTTATTTCTTACTTCATTTATGAATTCATAGGTTTCAAAATGAGTTAAAATTCCTAGGGTGTCAGGAAGTAAGACTCTTTTGATGTTTTTTGTTTTTAAAAAATCCAAATAATCGATAACATAATCTTTACTATTCTTCATTCCATTACTCCAATCTTCAAGATATATGTTAGTGGTTATTGAATTTTTTTCTGCAATATCAATAGTTTTTGATATGTCATTAAAATGTTGATCAGGGGTTTTCTTTAATTGGTGCTTTAAATGATTTAATGAGCCTTTGGTTAAAAGATTTTGCACTTTACATCCTGAGTCTAATAGCCATTGTATAGATTTTCCTTCATCAATAAATGTTAAAACTTCAATACTATTTATTCTACTATTACTTTCTGCCCAGCTAGATATTTCCTTAACTGAGTTAAGTTCTCCCTGAGATACCCTTGCAGAGGCAACTTCTATTCGATCAATTTTAAGATCATCTAACAAAAGTTTTGCTATTGTAAGTTTCTCTTTAGGTGAATATGATACTCCAGAGGTCTGTTCTCCATCCCTCAGAGTAGTATCCATTATTTCGATATGTTTGGGCATTAGTTTGGTGAATTATTGGCAAATTTAGATATTTCTTCCTTCTTATTTATAAGGTAATCTATATCATCAAAACCATTTGACATGTTGCTCTTTTTGTAAGAGCTAATATTGAACTTTTCAGACTTTCCGGTTTCAATAATCTTAAATTCTTGAATTTCCAGGTTTACCTCAAAGCTACTTTTTGAATTTAAATCAATTTGGGAAAAAATATCAACTAAAAATTCTTCAGAAACTTGAACAGGAAGAACACCAATATTCAAACAGTTATTTTTAAATATATCAGCAAAGAAACTAGATACTACAGCTCTAAACCCGTAATCATATATTGCCCAAACTGCATGCTCTCTTGAAGATCCACACCCAAAATTTTTACCCGCAATAAGTATCTTCCCACTGTAAACCTTATTGTTTAAAGGAAATGAATCAATAGTAGTGCCATCTGAGTTGTATCTCCAATCTTTAAAGAGATTTTCACCAAACCCTTTTCTTTCAGTTGCTTTCAAAAATCTTGCTGGGATAATTTGATCTGTATCTACATTATCGATATTAAGTGGAACAGCTGAGCTGTTTAGAATGTTAAATTTATCGTAAGCCATTTTAAATAATTTCTCTTGGATCAGTTATTTTTCCAGTAATAGCAGTAGCAGCAGCGACCAAAGGGCTTGCAAGTAAAGTTCTAGCACCAGGTCCTTGTCTTCCTTCAAAATTTCTATTTGTGGTGCTTACCGCATATTTTCCCTTGGGTATCTTGTCATCATTCATTGCTAGACATGCAGAACAACCAGGTTCTCTCAATTGAAAACCGGAATCTGTTAAGATATCTAAGATTCCTTCATCTTTAATACTTTTTAATACTTTATGTGATCCAGGCACAAGCCAAGCATCAACATTATCAGATTTTCTTCTACCTTTTATTAAGCTGGCAAATGTTCTAAAATCTTCAATTCTACCGTTTGTGCAGCTTCCAAGGAAGACATAGTCAATTTTTTTACCAATCATCATTTCACCTTCCTTAAACTCCATATAATCGAGTGCCTTTTGATACGATGATTCAGAGTCTGAACCGGAACCCGGAATTGATTTAGAAATGGGAATGGCCATACCTGGATTAGTCCCATAAGTAATCATAGGTTCAATATCACTTGCATTAAAGTTAAATTCTTTATCAAAAATTGCATCATTATCAGTCTTTAAAGATTTCCAATAGGATAGAGCATTCTCCCATTCCTCTCCTTTAGGAGCATATTCTCTACCTTTTATGTATTCAAATGTTTTCTCGTCTGGGGCAATCATTCCTCCTCTTGCACCCATTTCAATACTAAGATTACAGACAGTCATTCTACCCTCCATACTCATATTTTTAAAAACTTCTCCTGAATATTCGACAAAATATCCAGTTGCACCAGAGGAAGAAAGTCTTGATATAATATAAATTGCAACATCCTTGGGTGTAACATGAGAATTTAGAGATCCATCAATGTTTATTCTCATTTTTAAAGGCTTTTGTTGCATTATTGACTGACATGCAAGAACCATTTCAACTTCAGAGGTTCCTATACCAAATGCAATAGCTCCAAATGCACCATGAGTAGATGTATGAGAATCTCCACATACAATTGTAAGTCCTGGCTGAGTTATACCATTTTCTGGACCAATAACATGGACAATCCCATTTTTATTATGACCAAGTCCCCAAAAATCAATGCCATGCTCAATACAATTTTTTTCTAGGGTTTTTACCTGCATAGCTGATAGTTTATCCTTAATTGGTAGATGTTGATTTATTGTTGGTGTATTGTGGTCAGCAGTAGCAAAAGTTTTATCAGGAAACATTACTTTAAGACCTCTGTTCTTAAGTCCAACAAATGCTACTGGACTTGTAACTTCATGAATGAAATGTCTGTCTATAAAAAGAACATCTGGACCATCTTTTATTTTTTCTATTACATGTGAATCCCAAACTTTATCAAATAGTGTTTTAGCCATAACTAATATTTTTATTCTGAAGAATTTCAGGAAAATCTGTGTCTGTTACTTCTTTCTTTTTGTCAGCTACTATTAAAAACTCATTATATACATCATCTAGCTCTTTTTTCGTTAGATTAACGCCATACTGTTTCATTCTAAATGCCAGTGCAGCTCTACCACTCCTAGCTGTCAGTACAATTGATGATTTATCTACACCAACATCAAGTGGGTCAATTATTTCATATGTTTCTCTTTTTTTAATAACACCATCTTGATGAATTCCAGAACTGTGAGCAAATGCATTAGATCCAACTATAGCCTTGTTTGGTTGAACAGGCATCCCCATAAGTTCTGATACTTTTTGGCTTGTTTCATTTAGAAGTTTGGAGTTAATATTAGTATCTAGGTTCAAATCAGTATGCTGTCTTAAAATCATAACAACTTCTTCCAAAGATGTGTTTCCTGCTCTCTCTCCAATACCATTAACTGTACACTCAATTTGTCTTGCGCCATTAATAACTCCATATATGGAGTTAGCAGTTGCTAGCCCGAGATCGTTATGGCAGTGACATGAAACTGTAACATTTTCAATCCCTTTAACATTATTCATTAAAAACTTAATTTTATCTCCATATTCACTAGGTAAGCAATAGCCAGTTGTATCAGGTATATTTAAAACAGTAGCTCCAGACTTAATAACTTCTTCACATACTTTTGCAAGAAATTCGTTATCTGTTCTGCCAGCATCTTCAGCATAAAATTCAACATCATCAACATATTTTCTTGCATGAGCAACTGATTTTTTTGCTATATCAATTATTGAATCTTTATTTGAGTTGAATTTATATTTAATATGAACTTCAGATGTTCCTATGCCGGTATGAATTCTAGGTTTCTTTGCTTTTTTTAATGACTCAGCAGCAACATCAATATCCTTTTCGTTAGCTCTACTTAGTGCACATACAGATGCATTTTTAATAATCTTGGAAATTTCGACAACGGATTTAAAATCTCCAGGACTTGAAATTGGAAAACCTGCTTCAATTATGTCAACCCCAAGTTGATCAATTTTATCAGCTAAAATTAGTTTACTTTTAGTATCAAGTTTACAACCAGGAACCTGTTCACCGTCTCTTAAAGTTGTATCAAAAATTTGAACCTGATTTTTCATTACATACTAAATTATTACTTAAATGACGATAGTTAAAAAAAAGTATATTAATTTTACAATACCCGAAAACATTAATTAATATTTAAAATATTGATAATCAATAATATAATCAATACATATATACAATGACTACTGATATAAAAGATAACCTTTTCGTACTTATAAAATCCCTAACAAAGTCTGAGAAAAGACAATTTAAACTTTATGTTGGAAGAATGGATTCTAATGAAGACTCAAAGTTTCTCAACTTATTCAACCTTCTAGATAAGATGAACAAATACGATGAAAAAAAGATAATTGAAAGTAACATAGTTACAAAGCAACAACTTTCAAATCTTAAAGCCCATCTCTATAAACAAATATTAATTAGTCTAAGATTAAATCCACAACACAAAAATGTTAAGCTTCATATTAGAGGTCAGATTGATTTTGCAACTATTTTATATCAAAAGGGACTTTATAAGCAAAGTCTAAAGATTCTTGATAAAGTAAAATCATATGCTTTAAAATATGACGAAAATACTTCTGCATATGAAATTGTAGAGTTTGAAAAATTAATTGAATCTTTATATGTAACTAGAAGTCTTACTAATAGGACTGATGAATTAGTTACTCAGACAAACCATTTAAAGAACCTTAATGATATTTCAAGTTCATTATCAAATATCTCTCTTCAGCTTTATGAAAAACTAATTAAAGCAGGATATGCAAAAAGTGATTCTGAGTCAAAAGAGATCAAAACAATATTTGATGAAAAAATTAAATACTTCAATCCTGAAGACCTTGGATTTAGAGAGAAACTTATTTACTATCAATCATGGGTATGGTACAGTCTTTTGGCGCAAGATTTTCTTTCAAGTTATAGATATGCATCAAAATGGATTGATACATTTAATAAAAAGCCTGAGATGATAAAAATTCATCCAGTTTACTATTTAAAGGGCTATAATTTCTTACTTGAGGCATTATCTTTAATTAAATACCCCTCTAAATTTAAAAATCGTTTGAATGATATGATAAAAGTTGTTGAGGATGAATCATTCCCTGTTAATCAAAATTTAAATGCATTAATATTTTTATATAAATACAATAATCTTTTTAATCTTCATGTCTTGGAGGGAACATTTAAAGATTCAATTAAAATCATTCCTGAAGTCCTAGAGGGTATTGAAAAAAATAAAAATTTTATTGATCACCATCATATTATGCTTCTATATTATAAAATTGCTTGTATGTATTTTACAGTTGATGATTTTAATAATTGCATTAGATATACCAGTTTAATAATTAGAAATAAAAACATTAAAATGAGGGAAGACCTTCAATGTTTTACTAGGATCCTCAATCTTATTGCTCATTGGGAGGCAGGACTTGATTTTAATTTAGATAAAATTATAAAGGAAACATATAATTACTTAGATAAGCTTAATGATTTACATGAAGTTCAAAAAACAATTTTAAAGTATTTGAATGGATTGGAGAATATTTACCCGGGAGAAATAAAAGGTTTCCTGAGGAATCTTTATAATGAACTAAAAAAATATGAAGATGATCCATATGAAAAAAGAGCTTTTCTCTACCTGGATATTATTTCATGGTTAGAAAGTAAAATAGACAGAAAACCTTTACAAGACATTATAAAAGAAAAAGCTATTTTGATTAATAGGAAGGAGAGGCAATCCATAGTCCTGTCCTAGGAGTATCTGCTTTTAAAAATATTTTATTTTTGGAAACTGGATGGATAAACTCCACTTCCCTTGAGTGAAGGTAAATACCACCGTCTTTGTTTGATCTTTTTGAACCATACTTTAAATCCCCTTGAATTGGGTATCCTAATTCTGAAAAACTACATCTAATTTGATGATGCCTTCCAGTTATAAGTTCAGCTTCTACTAAACAATAATTATCTAATTTTTTTATTTTTTTATAATATAAGCTACCAAATTTTGAGTTCGTTACCTTAGATTTAAAAAAATAAGATTTGTTCTGCTTTGCATTCTTTCTAAACCAACCCTCGATTTTTCCATTATTTGAAACAAATTTATTTGATATAATTAGCCAATAGATTTTTTGTATTTCTCTATTCCTAAGTATTTCATTCATCCTAGATAAAGCTTTACTTGTCTTAGCAAAAATTACTATTCCTGAGGTAGGTCTATCAATTCTATTTACTAGGCCTAAAAAAACATTTCCTTTTTTATTATACTTATTCTTTATATATTCTTTAGTGATTTCAATTAATGAAATATCTCCAGTAATATCACCTTGAACAAGTACTCCGGGTTTTTTGTTGATTATTATCAAATGGTTATCCTCAAAGAGTATTTCTGATTTTTTTAGTTTCAAATCAGTACTGCTCTTTTTCATTAGGAAAATCTCCACTTTTAATATCAGTAGAGTATTTTTTTACAGCGTCACTAATTAATGAATCCAAATCAAGATATCTTCTTAAAAATCTTGGACTAAAGTCTTTATTCATTCCAAGCATATCCTGCAGTACAAGGACTTGACCATCTACATGGCTTCCCGCACCAATTCCAATAATTGGAACTTTTAATCTTGTAGAAACTTCTTTTGAAAGTGTATTTGGTATTTTTTCTAAGAGAACAGAGAAACAGCCAATATCTTCAAGCATTAATGCATCATTTAATAACGTATCTGCCTCTTGTTTATCTTTTGCTCTGACTTCATATGTTCCAAACTTGTATATGGATTGAGGTGTTAAACCTAAATGACCCATTACAGGAATTCCAGCTTGGATAATTCTTTCTATTGACTCTTTAGCTTGATATCCTCCCTCTAATTTAACAGCATGAGCTCCTGATTCCTTCATTATTTTGATAGCAGACTTTAATGCCTCTTTAGAATCAGCTTGGTAGGTTCCGAATGGCAAGTCAACAATAACTAGAGCTCTATTAACTGCCCTAACGACTGAACTTGCATGATATATCATCTGATCAAGTGTAATTGGAAGTGTTGTTTCATGACCAGCCATCACATTTGATGCAGAATCACCAACTAAAATAATATCGATACCTGCTTCATCAACTATTTTTGCAAAACTAAAATCATAAGCAGTAAGCATTGAGATTTTTTCAGATTTATTTTTCATCTGGTTAAGAATCTTAATTGTTACTCTTGATGGATTTGAATTATTGGTCATTACATGATTTTTCACAAAAATAGTATAAATATATTTACTACTATTATGACATAATGTCATATTATTTAAATTGGCATAATGGTTGACAATAGTTAATAAAAAATAAATGTTATGAGTAAAATTATTGGAATAGACTTAGGAACTACAAACTCGTGTGTCTCTGTCATGGAAGGAAGTGAACCTGTTGTTATACCTAATGCAGAAGGAAAAAGAACGACACCATCTGTAATTGCATTTGTTGAGGATGGTGAAATTAAAGTAGGAGATCCTGCAAAAAGACAAGCAGTAACTAATCCTGAAAAAACAATTGCCTCAGTAAAGAGATTTATGGGTAATAAATTCAGTGAATCATCTAATGATGTTAAAACTGTTGCTTATAAAGTAGTTAAGGGTGATAATGATACCCCTAGAGTTGATATTGATGGAAGATTATATACACCTCAAGAATTATCTGCAATGGTTCTTCAAAAAATGAAGAAGACTGCTGAAGATTATTTAGGATCCACTGTTACAGAGGCTGTAGTAACCGTTCCTGCTTATTTCAATGATTCACAAAGACAGGCAACAAAAGAAGCTGGTGAGATCGCAGGTCTTAAAGTACAAAGAATTATTAATGAACCAACTGCTGCTGCTTTAGCTTATGGAATGGATAAAGGTGGTAAGGACAAAAAAATTGCAGTTTATGATCTAGGAGGTGGAACATTTGATATATCTATATTAGAACTTGGTGATGGAGTATTTGAAGTATTATCTACCAATGGAGATACTCATCTTGGAGGAGACGATTTTGATCAAGTTATTATAGATTTTCTTGCTGAAGAATTCAAGAAAAATGAGCAAATTGACTTAAGGGATGACTCTATGGCACTTCAAAGACTAAAAGAAGCTGCAGAAAAGGCTAAGATAGAACTTTCCTCATCCACTCAAACAGAGATTAACTTACCATATGTAACAGCTACTTCATCTGGTCCTAAACATTTAGTAACGACGCTTTCAAGAGCTAAGTTTGAGCAATTATCTGATGAATTAGTAAAAAGATCTATGGATCCAGTTAAAAAAGCATTAAAAGATGCTAGTCTAACTAAAAAAGATATTGATGAAGTAATCTTAGTTGGAGGTTCAACAAGAATTCCAATCATTCAAAAGGAGGTTGAGTCTTTATTTGGAAAAAAACCATCAAAAGGAGTTAATCCGGACGAAGTAGTTGCAGTAGGTGCTGCAATACAGGGTGGTGTTCTCTCTGGTGATGTTGAAGACGTATTACTTTTAGATGTTACTCCATTATCACTTGGAATAGAGACAATGGGTAATGTAATGACCAAACTTATTGAATCCAATACAACAATCCCAACAAAAAAATCACAAGTTTTTTCTACTGCTGCTGATAATCAGCCATCTGTAGAAATTCATGTGCTTCAAGGTGAGCGACCAATGGCTAAAGACAATAAAACTATAGGAAGATTTCATCTTGATGGAATTCCCCCTGCACAAAGGGGTGTTCCTCAAATAGAGGTTACATTTGATATTGATGCTAACGGAATTATTAATGTGAGCGCACTGGATAAAGCCACTAACAAATCTCAAGATATCAGAATTGAAGCTTCTTCTGGTCTAACAGAGGAGGAGATTGAAAAGATGAAAAAAGATGCTGAGGCAAATGCTGAAGCCGACTCAAAAGCGAAAGAAGAAGTTGATAAACTTAACAGTGCTGATCAAATGATATTCCAAACTGAAAAACAGCTTAAAGACTTTGGTGATAAATTATCTGATGATAAAAAGAAGCCAATTGAGTCTGCTCTTGAGGATTTGAAAAAAGCCTATGAATCAAAAGATTTAGAAAAAATCGATGAGGCATTAAATACCATAAACGAAGCTTGGAAAAATGCTTCAGAGGAGATGTATAAAGCACAAGCAGAAAGTGGTGCTGGTCAGCCTGCGGAAGGACCTGCTTCAGATAGTCAAAATACAAACACTGATTCCAAAGGTGATGACGTACAGGATGTTGATTTTGAAGAAGTAAAAGAAGAATAGATCTTGATTGATAATAAATTAAAAAAGTTTATTCTTAAAGAAGCTAATGATAGGTGTAAGGGTACTCTTGTTTCAACTCTAGATATAAATTTTACAGATGTTGGTGAAACCTTCTTAGTAGCTGAAATGCATGTTACCCCTAAGCTTCATCAACCTGCTGGTGTCCTGCATGGTGGAGCTACTGCTGCTTTAGCAGAAACAGTTGGAAGTTCAGCTGCTGCAATTTTTTCAAAAAAAGAAGACCAGATGTTAAGAGGTGTTGAATTGTCAATTAATCATGTTAGGGGTATAAGTGAAGGGACCGTTATTGCTAAAGCTGAACCAATTCATATGGGAAGGACAATGCAACTCTGGAAAATTTCAATTAAAAACCAAGAAGGAAAAGATATTTCATTTGCAAAACTTACCACGTTAACAATTAATAAGTAAAACTTAAAAAAAAACTTTCATATTAGCTTGTCAAAATGTAAATTTGGCACTTAAAAAATTATTAATATGAAAAGTGTAATAATCTGTGACATGGAAGGCTTAATTACGAACATGAATGACGGTGCTGTCAAAATGTTTGGGTATCCTTCTGATGAATTAGTCGGTATTAAAAGAGTATCAATCTTTTCACCTGGAGAAATCGTTCTTCAAAATGTTCTTGGTTGGTTAAAGGATGCAAATCAAACAGGTGAACATACGACTAAAACCAATTTTATAAGAAAAGACGGTTCAAAATTTGCCGCCAAAATTAAGATAACCCCAAATTTTGGTAATGGAAAGAATAACCCTCAAACAGGATACTGTGGTATTACTGAAGTAATTGATGAAAAAGTCAATATACCTATTAGCTTTACTACAAAAATCATAAAAGGTGTAGCAATTACTAGAGTTGGTTTTGCTTCTGCATCTTTATTCCCAGTTTTTGCTATTGGATGTTATTATGCAGGAATTGGAGATAATCTATTTAGCCCAATATCTCTTATTCTGACTACTTTTGGAATATTATTCTTTCATCTATTTTCAAACTTGTATAATGATTACTTTGATGTTACACATGGTACAGATGAGGCTAACACGGAATATTTTAATGCAGGAATGGACTCAACAATTCTCCAGGGTGCTCAGTTATCTGGAGGTAGTAGGGCAGTAGAGCTTGGTCTAATAACTTTAAAGGGTACTAAAAGCCTAGCTAATGTGATGTTTATTTTAGGTTTATTTACTGCTGCTGGTATTTTATATACAAGTTATCTAAATACTGGATCCACATTTAACGCATATTACGCTGCAATAATTGCCTTGATTGGAGTACTGGTTGGATACTTTTATACTGCAAAACCAATAAGACTTTCTTCTAGATATGGCTTAGGAGAACTTTCAATTTTTCTCTCTTTTGGACCATTACTAACATTAGGTACTGGATTTGCTATTGCTAATGAAACAATTCAGTTGTTTTCAAATGAATTTTACAATTTGATTTTACTTGGAATTCCAATTGGACTATTAACAACCAATATTCTTTTTATAAATCAATACCCTGACTATGCATCAGATAAAAAAGTTGGTAAAAATCATCTAGTTGTTCTTTTTGGTAAAAAATCATCAAGATGGATTTATGCACTTAACCTAGCTATAGCAGTAGGCTCTCTTTACTATATAGCAGAAAATATTCTCAACCAAACTCAAGGATCTTTATTCTTGTATTTGCTAATACCAGTAACAATGATTTACTCATATTACTTAATAGCTGGATTATTTAAACACTACAATAGTAGATCTTTGATCAAGTATAACATTCATACTATTTATTTTCATATGTTATTCTCCTTTATTTATATGATAATTTTAGCTAATTTTCAATAATGTTTCTTTGGGATAAATCATATAAACTAAAAAACTTTTGGTATTATATTTTAGGGTCATTCATACTGATACTATTCTCTATTATAGGACAGTTACCTATGATACCTTTTTTTCCTTCAGAATTACCTAGTCCTGATGCTGACCCTATGGATATTTTTAAAACAATTCCATCAAATCTTAGGTTATTTCTATTACTGCTAAGCTTTGCGTTTGTTTTACCAGGTATATGGTTAGTTGTAAAAAAACTGCATGACCTACCTATTATGTCAGTTCTATCCAGTAGAAAAAAAATTGATTTAGAAAGGGTTTTGTATTCTTTTATGCTCTGGGGGACCGTCGTCTCTGCCTTTGTTTTTTTAGAGTATTCTCTTAATCCTGAAAACTACGTTTTCAATTTTAAAGTTAAAGAATTTTTAATTTTAGCAGTAATAGCAATTTTGTTTATACCTATTCAAACTAGTGTTGAGGAGATTGTTTTTCGTGGTTATTTAATGCAAGGTTTTGGTCACTGGTTGAATAGTAGATTTATGGCACTTTTCTTAACATCTACTGTTTTTGGCTCTCTACATCTAGCTAATCCTGAGATTACAGCACTTGGATACGAGTTTGTAATTCTATACATAACAGTTGGTTTCGTTTTAGGAATTATGACACTTATGGATGACGGTCTTGAACTAGCTTTAGGTTTTCATGCTGCTAATAATCTCATAGCTGCATTACTTGTAACAGCAGATTGGACCGTATTTCAGACAGAATCAATTCTAATTGATATTTCAGAGCCTAGCCTCGGTATTACTGATTGGATTACTCCTTTTATAGTTTTTCCTATTCTTCTTGCAGTATTTGCTAGGAAGTATTCATGGACAAACTGGAAAGAAAAATTATTTTCTAAGGTTAGATAATTTT
Source organism: uncultured Bacteroidota bacterium (assembly GCA_902594745.1). Taxonomy (GTDB): domain Bacteria; phylum Bacteroidota; class Bacteroidia; order Flavobacteriales; family Flavobacteriaceae; genus Marisimplicoccus. The sequence goes on along the minus strand of CACJNF010000001.1, from coordinate 274,324 downwards.
AATTCCATTTTTATATCACTCCTTTTATAAGGTGCATCTGGATTATCTATTTCTTTGAATCCAAACTTATTGTAAAGATGAATTGAATTCTTCAAAACAGTATTTGAATAAAGAATTACTGATTTAAAATTATTCTCAACAGAATAATCAATTATAAATTGTATTAATTGATGACCTATTCCATATCCTCTTAAATCTTTTTTTACAGCCATTTTATTTAATTCATATACATTATTCTCTCTAGGAATTAATGCCATAGTTCCAACGACTTCAGTTTTATGAAGAGCAAAAAAAATATATCCTCCCTTATCAATTATCTCTTCCTTACAGTTTTTGAGTACCTTTTCATCGTATTCTTCAACATAAAAAAATTCACTTAACCAATCGTGATTTAGATCATAGAAGTATTTAGAATATTTATCTGTGTAAGATACTATTTCAACCTTCATTGTTTGTCATTCTTTCAGGATTGACATATTTGTCAAACTCTTTTTCTGATAAATAATTTAGTTGAATACATGCTTCTTTGAGCGTAATGTCTTCTTTATAAGCTTTATTAGCTATTTCTGCTGCTTTGTAATATCCAATTTTTGAGTTTAAAGCAGTTACAAGCATTAGAGAATCTTTTAAAAATCTTTCTATTTTCTTTTTATTTGGTTTTAGACCTTCAATACAGTTTTTTGAAAAACTTAAACATGCATCTCCTAGTATTTTTGATGACTCTATAATATTGTATGCAAATAGAGGTTTAAAAACATTTAGCTCAAAGTGGCCATTAGCTCCTGCAAAACTTACAGCCATGTCATTACCTATTATTTGAGCACAAACCATTGAAATTGCTTCACATTGTGTAGGATTAACTTTCCCTGGCATTATAGAGCTTCCAGGCTCATTAGCAGGTAATATTAGTTCGCCTAATCCTGATCTTGGTCCAGATCCCATTAGTCTTATGTCATTTGATATTTTATATATTGAAGTAGCGGCTGTCTTAAGAGCACCATGCATCTCTACAATACAATCATGTGATGCAATACCTTCAAATTTATTAGGAGATTCTTTGAACTTAAAACCTGAATTTTTTGAAATATATTCAACAACTTTTTTTGAATAGCCCTTGGGAGTGTTTAACTCGGTCCCTACAGCAGTTCCTCCAATAGGTAACTCAGATAAGTGGTCCATTGCATTGTTAATAGATTTAATTCCATTATCAATTTGAGCTACATAACCTGAAAACTCTTGCCCTAATGTAATAGGAGTAGCATCCATAAGGTGGGTTCTTCCAATCTTAACAATTTTGTCAAACTCCTTAGACTTTTTATTTAAGCTATCTCTTAATATCTTTAGATTAACTAATGTGTTATCTGCAATTATCTTCATAGCAGCTATATTTATTGCAGTAGGAAAGCTATCATTTGATGATTGTGATAGATTAACATCATCATTAGGAGATAGGGTTTTGTCTGATTCTCCAAGTTTTTTACCCTCAATTATGTGAGCCCTATTTGAAATTACTTCATTTACATTCATGTTAGTTTGAGTACCAGAACCTGTCTGCCAAATAACTAGAGGGAATTGATCATTATGTTTATTGGAAATAATTTCATCACATACTGTTTGAATAAGTTTGGATTTTTCTTTTGGCAATACTCCCAATTCTTGATTAGCAGCTGCAGCTGATTTTTTTAAAATAGCATAGGCATGAATTATCTCAATTGGCATTGAGGATGGATTTCCAATTTTAAAGTTTTTTTTGGATCTTTCAGTTTGAGCTCCCCAAAGTGAATCTTTAGGAACCTTTACTTCTCCAAGTGTGTCTTTTTCTATTCTGTAGTCCATGATCCTTTGTAATTTACTTAAAAAAAATTACTTTTGTTTAGCATTTACAAATATATGGAGTTTCAACAATACCTCGGATTTTTAGCTTTCTTAGCAATATTTACAATGGGCTTTTGGCTTATGATTTTTTTAGCAATTGTAGCACCATATTGGGCTTCCTCATATGTATTTCAAAAGATAAGAGATTTTATCTCAAAAAAAATGAAATCTTAATTATTAAAGATTGGTTCTTCACCACCTCCTTGGTCAGAATCTCCTGGATTTCTTCTAATATTCTTTCTTCTCTGCTTATACTTGTTGTCATTAAACCTATAACTGAAGGTAAGTACATAAGTTGGTTCTCTCCATCTACCTTCACCTTTTCTGTAGAAAGAATCTTGGAATGACTCGTATCTCCACTGACTAGTATTAAATAAATCACTAAACTTGAGCGAAAGTGTTCCTTTCTTGTCTAGTAAAGATTTCTGTATTGCTCCAGTAACAAATCCAAAAGCTTTTCTTTTTGAAAAAGCACTTTCACTTGGTCCACGAACAAAACCAAAAAATTGAAGACTGTATTCCTTTGGAAGTCTGAAAAAACCATTAAATCTAGTACTCCAATTAGTATCATCAGAATCAAAATTTTGGTCTTCGAATTGCCCTCTTATTGAACTAGAATTAATTGTAAAACTTGCATTCAACCTTACACTTCTTGAAGGAGTGTATGTTAAACTTAATTCAGATCCAATACGTTTATTATTTGATAAGTTTATAGGATACGACTCTAAAACAGGAACTTGAAGTATTGGAGCACTCGAGTCATTACCAACAATAAGATCAACAATCTCGCCTGTTTCTTCAGTAATACTCTCAATATTACCATCAGATTGTCTATAAAAAATTGATGTATTAAGAGTAAATTTTTTGAATCTCTTTAAATAGTCAACCTCAAGCGCAGTCGTAAAAGTTGGATCTAAGAAGGGGTTACCTCTTCTAAAACTAGTTACAGAATTTCTTCGTGGAAATGGATTTATATTCCAACCTCTAGGTCTTCTTACTCTTTTACTATATCCAAATGTTAAAGTTTCCTGACTTGAAAATTCATAAGCAAGATTTAAGGTTGGAAAAACATCAGAATATTTTTTTATTTCAAACTCTTTAGTAGTTTTTTGATTAATCTCTTGTCTAGAATTTTCATATCGTAATCCTAATAAAAATGAAAACTTATCTAACTTCTTACCAAACTGAGTGTATATTGAATTAACAGCCTCTTTATAATTAAAAACATTAGATAGCCCAGAGTCGGATACATAATTACCGTTATTTAAAAAAGAAACATCATAGTCTGTTTCCCTTTCAACAAAATTCCCCCTATATCCTAATTCAAATTCAGTATTATCATCTATAGGTTGGACATAATCTATTTGAGCAAGAAATCTTTTTTGAAAATCAATATTTGATACTTTTTCAAAAATTGATTCTGAAATTAGAGGAAAGGTTGAAAAGTCTTCAATGTCTTCTAATCCATCATCCTCACTCTCTTCATAAGATATTCTTGCGCTAAGTGTCTGTCCATCTCTATCATAATCTTTGTAGAAGTCTAGGGCGTATTCAAAAGATTCATCCATCTCTGTCTCATCTCTTAATCTTTTGTTAGTTGAGGATATGGACCCTCTAGATATATCGTTCACAATATTAGTAAGAAAGCTCGAGTCATCTCCTTTCTTGTAATAACCACTAATAGTTAGAGAAGTATTATCATCAAAGTAATATTCGCTTCCTAAATTGAAAAAAATGTTTTTGTTATTATAATCTGAATCATTTGTTTCTTCAATTGTTAGGTCTTGTCTAGTATAATTAGTTTCTGAAAAAAAAGTACCTGAATTTTCAGAGTTACTAAGGTTAACTGTACCAAATAAGTTTACTTTTTCATTTCTTACATTTAGAGTTCCATTTAATCCTTCATTTCTTGGTATACCGAGATTCACATTAAAATTTCCATTGAAGCCTAATAGATTTTGTTTCTTGAGGATTATATTTAAAATACCAGCAGTTCCTTCAGCTGAGTATCTTGCTGATGGTGATGTTACTACCTCAACTTTTTCTATTGATTCAGAAGGTAATGACCTTAGACCTTGAGGTCCAGATAGACCAACAAGACCAGATGGCTTTCCATTAATTAAAATTCTTACATTACTGTTTCCGCGTAATGAAATATTACCATCAAAGTCTACATCAATAGAGGGTATATTTGCAAGTACATCAGAGACATTGCCACCTTTGACAGTAATGTCTTGGCCTACGTTATAGATTTTTTTATCTAATCTTATTTCAACTTGAGTTCTTTCTGCTCTAACTTCAACTTCATCTAATACAGAAACATCAATGTTTAATGATATTTTACCTATATCTGTATTACCTCTTACGATAAGATTAGAATTAGAATATGATTCAAAAGAAATGTAGTCTATAACTACCTCATATATCCCTGGAGGAACTTCTACTGAAAATTTACCATCAGTCCCAGTAATTCCTCCAAAAACTTTATCAGGTGTTCGCTTGTTTTTTAAAGATATTGTAGCATATTCTAAAGGTTCATCAGTATCAGAGTCAGACACTAGCCCTGAAACATTAAAAACCATATTTTGATACTGCTCATAGCTACCTCCGCCAGTTTGTTGAGAAAATAATGATGCAGAAAATAGAATTAGAAATAATTTGAATAAATTTTTCATGTAAGTTTTGTTTGGTGTCGCAAATATATTTTAATAAGGTTTAACTTAAACCCAACGTTTTGTTAAAAAGTCTAATCATTTTTCTTTGACTTCTTTCTTCTTTTCTTGATTAATGCTTTCTGAGTTTCACTTAGAGAATTATAAAACTTTTTTCTAATTGTATCAATTCTTTTATCATACTTTCTAATAAGTTCTTTTTGATCTGAAGAAAAAGATGCAATTATTTTGCTTCTTTTTTGACTGTATGTTAATGTACTGTCAGAAATCATCTCTTTTTGCTCTATTGAAAAAGTTTCTCTTATTGCATTCCTTTGTTTGTTAAGATACTTTCTCTCTTTCTCTATTAGTTCTTTCTGATAACCTGACAAGGTCTCTATTAACTCCTTTGAGTATTTATTAGAGCCTCCACTTTTTTCTTGGCTAAAAGATAAGTTGATAGTCAAAATAGAAACTAAAAATATCAATATGATATTATTCAAACTTTTCATATTCAATTTGAAACAAAAATTTCTAAATAGTTTAATTGCCAAAATAAATTTCGTTTAAAACTACAGATTCTGAATAAAACTCAATTATATATTCATCAGTAATTTCTTCACCCGAAATTACTGTAGATATTATTGGTGAATTTGAATCAAATTCTGTTAAATTTTTATTGTTTAATGGAAAATTATAAAAAATCAATGTTCCAATAAATACAGCAGCCATTGATAGATAATAATAGCTATAGTTATAATTTTCAGTCGACTTTTTCTCTTTAAGATTAATTTTACCTATAATTTCTTCTCTAGATTTTTTAAAATAATCTTTAGGAACTCTGATTCCCAATTTTTTATAGTGATGATTCATTTATTTCTTTTTTTATTTTTTTTTCAACTTTATAGTACACTGACTTAACAGTATTAATATTTATTTCTGTTATTTTAGCTATCTCCTCAAATTTAAGTTCATCAAAATATTTCATGTTAAAAATATTTCTTTGCCTAATAGAAAGCTCTGATAATATTTGATGAAATTTTAGTGATAGATTATTTGCATCAAAAAATGTATCTGCAAATAATTTTCTTGAATAATTATCATCTTTAGAATCTAGCTCAACTTTTTTCATTTTAGATTCTTTATTCAAAAAACGAATTGACTCATTATAAGCAATTCTGTATATCCAAGTACTTAGTTTGCTTTTTTCTTTGAAATTATCAATTCCTTTAAAAATTCTAATATAAGTATCTTGTAATACGTCATTAGCTGAATCGTGAGATAATACTATCTTTCTAATCATCCAATATATTTTTTCTTGATATAAATCTACAAGAAGTTTAAATCCTTTGTCTTTTGAATCAGGATTCTTTAATAATTTAAGTAAAGCACCTTCTTTCAATCTATATTTTTCTTTTTAGACCTAGAAAAAAATAAAAAGTTGAGGTAGGAGTTGGGAATATTATTTAAGAGATTTAACTATAGCTTCAAAAGCATTTGGATTATTCATGGCTAAATCAGCTAAAACTTTTCTATTTAAAGAAATGTTATTTGTCTTAAGTTTAAACATAAATTCACTGTAAGTTAGTCCATGCTGATGAGCAGCTGCATTTATTCTCATAATCCATAAAGATTTAAAGTTTCTTTTCTTTGTCTTTCTGTCTCTATATGCATACAATAATGCTTTTTCAACAGCATTCTTTGCAACTGTCCAAACATTTTTTCTTCTACCAAAGTATCCTTTGGCTTGTTTAAGTATTTTTTTTCTTCTAGCTCTTGAAGCTACTGAATTTACTGATCTTGGCATTGCTAATTATTTTAATCTTAACTGTCTTTTAATATTATTTTCGTCACTTTCATGAACTAGGCCAAAATGAGTAAGCCTTAGCTTTCTTTTTTTTGACTTTTTTGTCAAAATATGATTTTTAAAAGCATGTTTCCTTTTAATTTTTCCTGATCCAGTTACTTTAAACCTTTTCTTAGCGCTGGATTTTGTTTTCATTTTAGGCATAGTTCCTCTTTTTTAATTCTTTTTTGGTGTTATATACATAATCATTCTCTTTCCTTCTAACTCTGGCATCTGTTCGACTTTTCCAATCTCCTCAAGGTCTTGAGCTAATCTTAATAACAATATCTGACCTTGTTCCTTAAAAATAATTGATCGTCCTTTAAAAAAAACAAATGCTTTTAACTTTGCACCTTCATTTAAAAACTTCTCTGCATGCTTCTTTTTAAACTGATAATCATGTTCATCTGTTTGAGGTCCAAATCTTATTTCTTTTACAACAATTTTAGTTGCCTTTGATTTAAGTGCTTTGTCCCTTTTTTTCTGTTCGTATAAGAATTTCTTGTATTCAAGAATTTTACATACAGGTGGAGATGCTTTTGGAGAAATTTCTACTAAATCTAGTTCTAAATCTCTAGCGATTCTAAGGGCCTCACTTGTAGAATATATACCTACATCTACGTTATCACCAACTAATCTAACTTCATATGCTGTGATCTTTGTGTTAATTTTATGAGGATCTTCTTTAATTACTCTTTGGAATCTCCTGTTTGATTTTCTTCTTCTTATAGCTATAACAATTATTTTTAGTTAATATTAAATTTTGGGATACAATCAGAAATCTCTTTCTTGATTATATCTGTAAATTTTTCAATCTTCATTTCACCTAGATCTTCTCCGTGATGCCTTCTAATAGATATTGTCTCATTTTTTACTTCATTTTCCCCAACAACTATCATAAAAGGAACCTTTTTTATCTCAGATTCTCTAATTTTTTTTCCGACAGTCTCATTTCTATCATCTAAGTGCGCGCGAATTTCGTGATTTTCTAAGATATTTAAAACTTTTTGACCATAATTTTTAAAGTTCTCACTTACAATTAAAATTTCTACTTGTATGGTTGTTAGCCATAAAGGAAATACTCCACCAGTATGCTCAATTAAAATTGCTACAAATCTTTCCATACTCCCAAATGGAGCTCTATGTATCATAACTGGTCTTAAATCTTCATTATTACTTCCTTTATAAGTCAAATCAAATCTTTCGGGAAGATTATAATCAACCTGAATAGTTCCTAATTGCCATTTTCTTCCAAGTGCATCTTTAACCATGAAATCAAGTTTTGGTCCGTAAAATGCAGCTTCACCATACTCTACATTATAATCAAGTCCTTTTTCTTTAGCAGAGTTTAGTATAGCTTGTTCAGAAATTTCCCAATTTTTATCTGAACCAATATATTTATCAGGATTATTAGGATCTCTTAATGATACTTGAGCAGAAAAGTCATGAAATCCTAAAGAATTGAATACATAAAGGACTAAATCAATAGTATTATTAAACTCTGAATCAACTTGCTCAGGTGTGCAAAAAATATGTGCATCATCAACAGTAAACCCTCTAACTCTACTTAGACCATGTAACTCTCCACTTTGTTCATACCTATATACAGTTCCAAATTCAGCGAGTCTTAACGGAAGATCCCTGTAACTTTGGGGTTTGGCATTATAAATTTCACAGTGATGAGGGCAATTCATTGGCCTTAAAATGAATGTTTCGGTTTCATTAGGGGTAGATATTGGCTGGAAACTATCTGCTCCATACTTTTCATAATGTCCAGAAGTTTCATATAATTCTTTTGCACCTATATGAGAAGACATTACTTTCTTATAGCCAGCCCTTCTTTGGGCATCTTCAAGAAAGTCTTGTAATCGGTCCCTTAATTCAGTTCCATTTGGTAACCAAAGTGGAAGTCCATGACCAACTCTATTAGAAAATGTAAATAATTCTAACTCTTTACCAATTTTTCTGTGATCTCTTTCCTTAGCTTTTTCAAGGAGTTCAAGATATTCTGTAAGTAATTTTTGTTTTGGAAAAGATATTCCATAAACTCTTGTTAACTGGTTATTTTTTTCATCTCCTCTCCAATATGCTCCTGCAACATTAAGAAGTTTTACTGCTTTAACTATTCCAGTTGATGGAATGTGCCCTCCTTTACATAAATCTGAGAAATTAGAATGATCACAAAATGTAATTGATCCATCGTCAAGACCCTCAATTAATTCAACTTTATATTCATTATTCTCTAACTTATAGAAATCTATTGCTTCTTTTTTTGATACAGATTTCATGGTAAAACTATGATTTTCTCTTGCTAGCTCTAAAAACTTTGATTCAATTTTATTAAAATCCTTTTCAGAAAAAACATCATCACCAAAATCAACATCATAATAGAATCCATTTTCAATTGAAGGACCTATAGTAAGTTTAGATTTAGGATAAAAAGATTTAATTGTTTGAGCCAGAATATGTGCAGATGAATGCCAAAAAGCTTGTTTACCCTCATCATCATCCCATGAAAAAAGTTTGATTGAACCATCTTCGTTAATTGGTGATTCTGTTTCAACTATTTCATCATTATATGATGCTGATATAACTTTTCGGGCTAAACCTTCACTTATGCTTTTAGCTATATCAATAACTTTAGTTCCTTTTTCAAACTTTTTTACTGATTTATCTGGAAAACTAACATTAATCATATTATTGTATCAATTTTCAAAAATAATTCAATTTAATTTATTTTTTGGCCCTAAAGTCCCATTTAATATATTACTTATTCCTCTATACCCGAAATAGATAGCTAAAACAAGAAGAATGACGCCAATTATTAGAACAACAATAAAAAGGGGGTGATCTTGATTGTTAAATGCTTGAGAAACTAGTACAGGCCCAATGAAGCAAAGAGAGATACCTGTAAAAACCTGAATAAAGCCTTTTTTTAAGAATTTATTCATTATTAAAGTTATCTATTGCTAAACGAATACTTTTGTATTTTAGGATTAATTCATCAGCTTTACTTTCATCAACACCTAATTCTTCCATAAGAATTCTTCTAGCACGTTTATTAAGCTTAGCGTTAGACATCTGCATGTCAATCATTTTATTCCCTCTAACATGACCATCTAAAATCATTGAGATAGTAGATATCATATTCAATATTAATTTTTGTGCAGTTCCAGCCTTCAATCTAGAACTTCCAGTTAAAAATTCTGGGCCAACAATTACTTCAATTTTAAAATCTGCATATTTAGATAAAGGGGAGTTTTCATTGCAAACAATACATGCAGTAGAAATATTATTTTCTTGACAATCCTTAAGACCACCAACAACATAAGGAGTAGTTCCTGATGCTGCAATTCCAATGACAAAATCATTAGAATCAACTTTATGTTCAGATAAATCTTTCCATGCTTGGCTCATATCATCTTCGGCAATCTCAATTGAGCTATATAAGGCAGGTATACCGCCAGCTACAAGTCCAACAACTTTTTCAGGAGGAGTCCCAAATGTTGGGGGACATTCTGAAGCATCCAAAACACCTAATCTACCACTAGTTCCAGCTCCAATGTAAAACAATCTTCCTCCTTTTTCAATCTTTGGTGCTATGGCCTCGATAAGTTCAGAAATTTTTGGTAAAACCTTATTAACTGCTTTTAATGCATTATTGTCCTCTTTATGCATTGCATTTACAAGCTCAATTACAGATTTTTTTTCTAAATCTTTATGATTAGATTCTTGTTCAGTTACTTTAATGAATTTCATTATTGAATAGCTAATTTTTTATCCAGATTACTTTTTAATTCATCTAAGAATTCTTGTGTAGTAAGAAAATTAGAGTCAACCAGATCATCTCTAAAAACTAATAAAGCTAGGTCTTTAGTCATTTTGCCATCTTCAACTGTTTCAATACAGACCTCCTCTAAAGTTTTACAGAATTTAATAAGTCTCTCATTATTATCAAGCTTACCTCTGTGCATTAAACCTCTTGTCCAAGCAAATATTGAAGCTATTGGATTTGTCGATGTCTGTTCACCTTTTTGATGTCTTCTAAAGTGCCTAGTAACTGTTCCATGAGCAGCTTCTGCTTCAAGTGTTTTTCCATCAGGTGTTACTAATGTTGAAGTCATCAAACCAAGTGATCCAAAACCTTGAGCAACTACATCTGATTGAACGTCACCATCATAATTTTTACAAGCCCAAACAAATCCACCTTTCCATTTAATAGCAGCAGCTACCATATCATCAATTAGTCTATGTTCATATGTTATGTTTTCCTTCTCAAATTTATCTTTAAATTCATTATCATATACCTCCTGAAAAATATCTTTGAATCTACCATCATATGCTTTAAGTATTGTATTCTTTGTAGATAAATATAGAGGCCATCTCTTGGTAAGTGCCATATTCATACATGATCTTGCAAATCCATAAATTGATGAGTCAATATTATACATTGACATTGCAATTCCATCCTCTTCAAAATTATATACTTCCCATGTTGTTGGCTCTTCTCCATCTTTTGGAGTAAACTTCATTTCAAGTTTTCCAGGTCCATGAGTAATCACATCGGTTGCTCTATATTGGTCACCAAATGCATGCCTACCAATACATATTGGTCTTGACCAGCCTTGGACATATCTTGGAATGGATCTACATATAATGGGCTCTCTAAAAACAGTACCTCCAACAATGTTTCTAATTGTTCCATTTGGAGATTTATACATTCTTGATAAAGAGAACTCTTCAACCCTTTGTTCATCTGGTGTTATTGTTGCACATTTTATCCCAACATTATGTTCTTTTATAGCATTAGCAGCATCAATTGTGATTTGGTCATCAGTTTTATCCCTTGACTCAATTCCTAGATCATAATATACTATATCAAGATCTAGATAGTCTAGAATAAGTTTTTCTTTTATAAATTTCCAGATAATTCTAGCCATTTCATCTCCATCTATCTCGACTATGGGATTGGCTACTTTAATTTTTGACATAAGATTTATACTTCTTTTATCCTAGCTTTCTTTCCTCTTAATTCTCTAAAGTAATAAATTCTTGATTGTCTAACTTTACCTTTCTTATTAACTTCAATTTTCTTTAAAGCAGGCATGTTAATTGGAAAAATTCTCTCAACGCCAACTGTACCAGACATCTTTCTTATTGTAAAAGTTTTAGATTGACCTCTACCTTTAATTTGAATTACTACACCTTTGAAAGACTGGGTTCTTACTTTATCACCTTCTCTAATTTCGTAAAATACGGTAATCGTATCACCAGAAGAAAATGACGGGAAATCATTTTTATTGATAAGTTTTTCTTGAACTAAATTTACTACAGAATCCATTGAAATAATTTATTTAAGATTTGAATTAAATCAAATCCGTGCAAAAATAAACCTTTTTATTCATTATCAAAAAGATTTGGCCTAAGTAATTTTGTTCTTTCTAAAGATTTCTCATCATTCCATTTTTGTATTTCAATTTGATTTCCTGATAAAAGAACTTTAGGTACTTCATAACCTTTGTAAACTTCAGGTCTAGTATATATAGGTGCTGCTAATAAATTATCTTGAAAAGTATCTGAAAGTGCTGAAGATTCATCACCAATGATGCCAGGTAAAAGTCTGATTATTGAGTCACAAAGAACTGCAGCAGGGAGTTCACCTCCTGAAACAACATAATTCCCAATAGAAATCTCTTTAGTTACAATATGTTCTCTAACCCTATGATCAATCCCTTTATAATGTCCACAGATAATTATAATATTTTTTAGAGTCGATAGATAATTTGACTCTTTTTGATCCAATAACTCTCCATCTGGAGTTAAATAAATTATTTCATCATAATTGTTTTTTTTCTTTAGAAACTCTATGCAATTATCTATGGGTTCAATTTTTATGACCATTCCGGGAAAGCCACCATAGGGATAATCATCAACTTTTCTTGAGTTGTCAGCATAATCTCTTAAGTTATGAGTATTGACTTCTACTTTATTAGAGTCAATAGCTTTTTTGATAATGGAAAAGGAGTTTAAATTATCAAATACATCAGGGAATAGGGTAAGTACATCTATTCTCATTAGTTAGAACTTTTCTTAAGTGTTACAGAGGCAGTTATAAGCTCTTTATCTCTTATGTATCTAACTTTAACTTTATCTCCAGGTCTTTTTGATGATAAATATCCTGATAAATCAGAAAACCTATTAATCTTGACATCATCTATCGATTTAATTATATCACCTTTTTGAAGTCCAGCGTTATCAGCTCCAAATCCAGGCTCAATAACATCAATATAGAAGCCTTCTGTTTCTTCTATATTAAGTTGTTTAGAATAAGAAGATCTTAAAGCAACCCCTCTAACACCAAGAAGCCCCTTTTGAACATCTCCGTACTCTAAAATATCTTCAAATATCTTTCTAACTGTATTGCTCGGAACCGCAAATGAATAACCAACATATCCACCGGTCATGGATTGAATAAGAGTATTTATTCCAATTAATTCACCTTGAATGTTTACAAGGGCACCTCCACTATTTCCAAAGTTAACTGCAGCATCTGTTTGAATAAATGACTGATTCTTTTGGTCAAATTCATTCAAGTCCCTGGATTTTGAACTTATGATACCAGCAGTTACAGTTGAATTTAGATTATAAGGATTACCAACTGCTAAAACCCATTCTCCAATTAGGGTTGAATCTGAATCGCCAAAGAAAATATAATCTAGATTTGAATCTGTGTCTATTTTTAAAACAGCAATATCATTGACTTCATCAAATCCAATTATTTCTGCCTCATACTCTCTATTATTATTTGTTGTAACAATAACTTCTGTAGAGTTTTCAATAACATGATAATTTGTAATAATGTATCCATCTGGTGAAATTATTACACCAGATCCAGTACCAACTTTTTTTCTTGAATCATCACCATAAAAAAATTGTAAAGCCCATGAATCACTATCCTCCACAATGCTTGTATTTTTGACATGAACGACTGCGTCAATTGATTTATTTGCAGCAAAAGTTAGATCTGGTAGTGAAGAACTATTGTATTTGTTTTGGTTAAAATTAGCAGGAATTGATATGTTTGAATATTTGTTATCAACAATTTCTGAGATTAATTTAGAATCAAATTTATTATCAATTCTGTTGAGCAAAGTAAATGCTAACATAGACGAAATAATAGATATTACTAGGATTTTGGCATACAATTTCATTTTATTTTTTCTTTAAAAATAATATATTAAAATTTTAATAATTATATTTTAACTATAGTTTAACTAGAACAAGATGAAATTAAGACTTAGAGCTCTGGAACCTTCTGATCTTGAAATGATGTATGATACAGAAAATGATAAATCCTTATGGGTTTACTCAAATACTTCTTCACCCTTTTCTAAACATACTTTAAAAAAATTTATTGAAAATTCTCATCTTGATATTATTGAACATAAACAAGTTAGACTTGTAATTTTTGACGATTCTAATTCTTATGGTTTCATAGACCTTTATGATTATAACCACATTAGCAGAAGGGCTGGAGTTGGAATTATTATATTTGAAAAGTTTAGATCTAAAGGTATAGGTTCTATGTCATTAAAATTAATTGAAGAACATGTTTTAAACCATGTACCAATGCATCAACTATATGCTAATATTTCTTCAAATAATGTTGAGAGCATTTCATTATTCAAAAAAAATGGCTATTATGAGGTTGGTTTAAAAAAAGACTGGGTGTTTTATAATAATAAATTTAATGATGAGCTTTTATTCCAAAAAATTTTAAATAAATGAAATATTTAAAAATTTTAATACCAATTTCAGTCTTGTCTTTAATATTTATTATTGACTACTATAATAAATATTATAAGCCAAACACTTTATTTGAAGATGAAAGTATATTTCTATATGTGATGGAAGATGATAGTTTAGCCTTTAGAGATTCAATATCAAAATACATCAAATCTGAGAAAACGTTTTATAAAGTTGCAGAGAGACTTGAATACCTTCAGAATAAAAAAACAGGAAGATTTAAAATAGCCAAAGATATTGGAAACAATGATATTGTTAATTCCTTGAAATTTAATAATACTCCTGTTAATGTCACATTCAATAATCAAGAAAGAGTTGAGAATCTAGCAGGAAGAGTTTCAAAACAGATATACGAGGATAGTACATCCTTATTATCAGCATTTAGAGACAAAAAATTTCTTGAAGACAATAATCTAAATGAGCAAAATGTTCTTTCAATTTTTATTCCAAACTCTTATAATATTTATTGGAACTCTACTCCTGAAGATTTTAGGGATAGAATGTTAGCTGAGTATAATAAATTCTGGAATAAAGATAGATCTGAAAAAGCAATAAAACTAGGACTTACTAAATTAGAAGTTATCTCACTTGCATCAATAGTTCAAATTGAAAGTAGAAGAAATGATGAGCGTCCAAGAGTTGCAGGTCTATACATTAACAGACTAAAAAAAAATATGAGGTTGCAAGCTGATCCAACTGTCATATATACAATTAAAGACTACTATAAAAATTTTGATACAATCATTAGAAGGGTGCTTTATCGTGATCTTAAGTTAGAATCAGAATTTAACACTTACAGAGTTGCAGGTCTTCCACCAGGTCCAATTACTATGCCTGATATATCAGCTATTGATGCTGTTCTAGACTATGAAAAAAATAATTATTTGTTTATGGTTGCAGACCCAAGTAACAGAGGGTATCATCTTTTCGCAAGCAACTTGTCGGAACACAACAGAAATCGAAAGGCTTATATTCGCTGGATAAACAGCAGGGGAATTTACAGGTAAATGCTAGTTAGATAGTTTCTGATTAAGATCCTCAACGTATTTTCTAAATTGCTTATCAGTAAAGCTGAGATTATCTACTGTCTTACATGCATGAAGAACTGTTGCATGGTCTCTTCTTCCTATTTGTGAACCTATACTTGCAAGGGATGCCTTGGTGAACTTTTTAGCAAAATACATTGCAATCTGTCTTGCTTGAACAATGTGTCTTTTTCTAGTTTTTGATTGAAGTGTTTGAATATCCATTTGGAAGTAATCTGAGACAACTTTTTGTATATAGTCAATAGACACTTCTCTTCTGTTATTCTTTACAAATTTATTTATAACCTCTTTGGCTAGATCAACAGTTATTTCTGCTTTATTAAATGAGGATTGAGCGATAAGTGAAATAATAGCTCCCTCAAGTTCTCTCACATTCGAGTTTATATTCTTCGCAACAAACTCTATTACTTCATCCTGAATTTCAACTCCATCTCTGTATAGCTTATTCTTGAGTATTGAAACTCTAGTTTCAAAGTTAGGATTTTGAAGCTCTGCAGATAAGCCCCATTTAAATCTTGATAAAAGTCTTTGCTCGATATCTTGCATATCAATAGGAGCCTTGTCAGACGTCAAAATTACCTGCTTACCATTTTGATGAAGATGATTAAATATGTGAAAGAAAACATCTTGTGTGCCAGATTTTCCTGACAGAAATTGAACATCATCAACAATTAAAATATCAATTAACTGGTAAAAATGTATAAAATCATTTCTCGTGTTTTTTTTAACTGAATCAACATATTGTTGTGTAAATTTCTCTGCAGAAATATATAAGACTGTTTTTTCTGGATATTTCTGTTTAATATCTACACCAATTGCATGAGCAAGATGAGTCTTGCCAAGCCCAACCCCACCATATATTAGCAATGGATTAAAAGATGTTCCACCGGGTTTGTTGGATACAGCAATTCCAGCTGATCTTGCTAATCTATTAGAATCACCCTCAAGAAAATTTTCAAATGTGTAATTTGGATTTAATTGAGATTCTATTTGAAGGTTTCTTATTCCAGGAATTACAAAAGGATTTTTTAATTCGCTTGCAAAAGTGCTAAAGGGAGATTCGATTGATTGAGGTTTAATACCATTACTTGAGGAACTTGGAATACTCTCAGTAAATGGCATCTTATTGCCATACGTATTTTCCATTTTAATTACATAAACAAGCCTTGCTTTAGAACCCAATTCTTTAGTAAGGGCAATTCTGAGAATTTTCACATAATGTTCTTCAAGCCACTCATAGAAAAATTTACTTGGAACTTGAATGCTTAAAACATCTTCAGATAATTTAACAGGAATTATTGGCTCGAACCAAGTATTGTATGCTTGAGGTTGAATATTATCTTTAATAAAAGCTAGACAGTTATTCCATACAGATGAGGGTGATTGACTCATTTTTTTCTTGGCTAAGGGTTAATTGAATATATTTATGAATTATTGTTTAATGTTCTTGAACAAATATTAATTAAAAAAAGTGAAAAAAAAATTAGTTTACCTATTGATTATTAATTTTTTTTTATTTAAAATCAAACATCATAAATTTGTAGGAAGAACAGTCAATTCCTTCACATATTAAAAAAAAATGGAATATAAAACTGACATAATAAAAGTTAGATATAGTGAAACTGATCAAATGCGGATAGTTCATCATAGTAATTATCTAAAATTTTTTGAACTAGCAAGAATCGAGTGGCTTGAAAAGCTAAAAATGCCATACCAAAAAATTGAAGAAAGTGATATAATACTTCCTGTTGTTAAATGTGAAATAAAATTTATCAAATCTCTTTTCTTTGGTGATTCATTATATGTAAAAGTAATTTGTGATAAAAGGCCAACTTCAACTATTGAATTTAAGTATCAAATTTTTAATCAAAATGATGAGCTTACAACAGAGGGTGCTACAACTTTAGCCTTTCTAAATTCAAAATCAATGAAACCGCAGAGGTGTCCTAAATTAATTAGTGAATTATTTTAGTTTTTGAAAATTTCATAAAACTTGTTGTCTCCAACCAATTTAAATTCTAATTTGTCAATTTCATATTTTGGAGCAACTAATCCTTCTTTAAGATTCTTTTCAGACTTAAATATTCTAATACAATCCCATTTGTCAGAATCTATGAACTTTTGAATAGTATATGCTCCTCCTTCTACAATAATTGACTGAATACCACGTTTAAATAATGATTCTAGAATCGAATCAAGGTCAAACTGATTAATAACCTCATTATCTATATTTAATTCTAAATTTTTTGTTGATGAAAAAATAATTGTTTCTGACTCATTAGATAATACTTTTGAATTTAATGGGATTCTATTATTTGGGTCGAGAACTATTCTTTTAGGATTATTGCCTTCAACCAACCTAGTGGTTAATTCTGGATCATCATCAATTACAGTCTGAACTCCTACTAAGATTGAATGTTCTTGACTCCTAAAATAGTGAGACATTTTCCTAGATTCTTCATTTGAAATCCAAAATATATCTCCTTTATTTCGATTAGATTTCTTGGGACTTATGTACCCATCTTTAGATTCCGCCCATTTCAATATAATGTATGGCCTCTTTTGATTATGATATGTAAAAAATCTTTTATTAAGTAAATCACACTCATCTTTCATAATTCCATACTCTACATTACAACCATTTGAAATAAGAGTACTGATTCCACCTCCCAAAACATGACTGTTAGGATCTTTTGATCCTATTATTACATTCTTAATTCCTTTCTCAAGAATTAGCTTTGTACAAGGTGGAGTTTTTCCATAATGATTACACGGTTCAAGGTTAACATATAATGTTGACTCTTTAAGTATGTTCTCATCAACTACGCTATTGATTGCATTAACTTCAGCATGATTACACCCGTACTGTTGATGTGAACCTTCACCAATTATCTTATTGTTATGAACAATTACACATCCAACCATAGGGTTTGGATACGTGTTTCCAATTCCTTCCGATGCTAATTCAATACATCTTTCCATGTATTTAATGTGTGTGTCCATAATTAATTTAAAAATTAGAATTGTAAATTTAAGTCAAAAAGGTCATTATGTTTATAAGATCGATTAATGAGAGTGATAACCAAAGTCTATCAAGAATTCTCAGGGAGGTTCTTGTTGAAATGAAAATACCAAAAACAGGTTCTGCATATGAAGATCCAGAGCTTGATAAAATGTTTGAAGCTTATCAAAATCCAAGATCCATATATTATATAATTGAACATGAGAATCAAATCCTAGGTGGAGCAGGAATATCTAAACTAAAAGAAAGCACTAGTGATATATGTGAACTTCAAAAAATGTATTTTCACAAGTCTGTTCGAGGAAAGGGTTTTGGAAACAAAATGATTGATAAGTGTTTAACATTTGCAATAAAATCAAATTTCAGTAAATGTTATATTGAAACAATGCCTAATATGATTAGTGCTCAAAAGTTATATTTAAAAAAAGGATTTAAATATATTGATAAACCAATGGGAAATACAGGTCATACTGCCTGTCCTGTTTGGATGCTTAAAGATTTAAAATGAATATAATTGAATTTAGAGATTTTTATAGATCTGAATTACAAAAAACAAATAAAGAATCTGATTATATTTTTAAAATATTACTTAAAGAGATATGTAATATTGACCCTTTAAAAATAGCCCTAGACCCAAATTTTAATATAAAACCAGAAAATGATATGCTTTTAAGGGAAAGTCTTAAAAAAATTCTTAGAAATTATCCTTTAGATTATATTATAAATAAGAAAAGTTTTTTTGGTTATGATTTTTATGTAGATGAAAATGTGCTAATACCAAGACCAGAAACAGAAGAGTTAGTCCAATGGGTAATTGATGATAATAATAACGGTGATAAAAAAAAATTAATTGATTTAGGAACTGGGTCAGGATGTATTGGGATATCAATTTCTAAAGCAATAAATCTTGATGTAACATTAGCAGATATATCAAAAGATGCTCTCCATGTATGTAAAATAAATAATGATATCCTTGAGTCAAATGTAAAAATAATAGAATATGATCTGAACACTGAGTTTACAGAGAATCAATTCTTTGATATTATTATCTCAAACCCTCCTTATCTTGATTATTATTCAAAAGATGAAATAGATGAGAATGTAAATTTTGAACCTCATATTGCATTGTTTGCTCCAATAGACGATCCACTTCATTTCTATAAGCAAATACTTGTTTTTGCAGATAGAAACTTAAATAAAGGGGGCCAAATATACCTTGAAATAAATCCTGCTTTTATTAAAGAATTTAAGAGTTTGTTAACCGAATTTAAGCCAAATGATGTTAACTTTAGAATGGATTTTAGAGGAAAGAAAAGACTTGTTAAGCTATCATTTTAAATGGATAAGATTAAACAAAAAATACAAGAATTAAGAGATCTAATTAACCAACATAATCATTATTATTACGATCTTGATAAAAATATCATATCTGATATTGAATATGATGAGCTTTTAATTGAATTAGTTAGACTCGAAAATAATTATCCACAATTTAAGGATGAAAATTCTCCAACAAATCGAGTTGGTGGTGGCCTGTCTGAAAAATTTGATTCAGAGTCTCATGTTTATCCAATGTATTCACTAGATAATACTTATTCTTCCGAGGAACTTGAAGCTTGGTATAATAGAGTGGTTAAAAACATTGGTATAACAGACTTTGAATTTTGTTGTGAACTTAAATACGATGGTGCGTCTGTTAACTTATTGTATGATGAAGGTAAACTTGTAAGAGGATTGACAAGAGGTGATGGATCAAATGGAGATAATATCACAAAAAATTTAAAGACAATATCGTCAATCCCTATCAAATTAAAAGAAAGTTTCAAGAAAAATAAATTTGAGATTAGAGGTGAAATAATCATTCACTTAGACTCTTTTGCTCAGCTTAATAAAAAAAGAAAAGATAATGGTGAACAACCATTCATGAATCCTCGAAATACCGCATCAGGAAGTATTAAAATGCTCGATTCTAATGAAGTTGCAAGAAGACCCTTGGAATGCTTTTTATACTCTATTGTTTCTGATGATATAGCTATTGAAGATCACTCTGAATTGTTAAATGTTGCAAGAGAAATGGGATTTAATGTGCCTAATTATGAAAGAGTAGTTAATAGTATTCAAGGAGTAAAAGAATATATTAAATATTGGGAAATAAATAGAAAAACATTACCATTTGAGATTGATGGAGTAGTTATTAAAATAAATAAGATAGATTATCAGAACCAACTGGGATTCACATCAAAATTCCCAAGATGGGCAATATCTTATAAGTATAAGGCTGAGAATCTTGCTACAAGATTAAAATCAATTTCATTTAATGTGGGGAGGACTGGTGCTATAACACCAGTTGCTAATCTGGAGCCCGTTTTAATCTCTGGTTCAACTGTTAAGAGAGCCTCTCTTCATAGTTATGATCAAATGCTTAAACTAAAATTAAGGGTTAACGATTTCGTGCTAGTTGAAAAAGGTGGGGAGATAATTCCTAAAATTACGGGTATTGATGAGGAAAGAAGGGGTAGTTCAGAGGATGAAATAATCTTTCCAGAAATTTGTCCTGAGTGTAATAGCAAGCTAGAAAAACTAGAATCTGAAGCTAACTATTTTTGTACAAATTATATAGATTGTAGACCTCAAGCTATTGGTAGAATTCAACATTTTGTATCAAGAAAAGCAATGAATATTGATGGACTGGGAGATGAAACAATAAGACTTTTTTATGATCTAGGATTTTTAAGAGATATAGCCGATATATATAATCTTAATTATGATGAAATTTCTAAAATTGAAGGTTATGGAGAGAAATCAGCAAAGAATCTTAAGAAAGGGATTGAAGAATCAAAATTAAATTCATTCCAAAAAGTTTTATTCGGCATAGGTATTAGATATGTGGGTGAGTCTGCATCAAAAAAAATAATTAAACATGTTGACTCAATAGATAAATTAGCTCATATGGACATTGAATCTTTATCATCTATTGATGAAATTGGAGATAAAACAGCTAAGAGTATAGTTGATTTTTTTAGTGACATTAATAATATCCAAATAATAAATAAGCTTAAATCTTTTGGTCTGAATTTCTATCAAAAAGATAATGATAATCATTCAGCAAAATTGAATGGTAAAATATTTGTTATCTCGGGTGTCTTTGAATCTCATAGTAGAGATGAGATTAAGAATATAATAGAATTAAATGGTGGAAAAGTTAGTTCATCTGTTAGCAAGAAAACTAATTATCTAGTTGCAGGTAACAATATTGGACCATCAAAATTAAATACTGCTAATGAACTTGGAGTATCTATTATTAATGAAGTTAATTTAATAGATCTTATTTCATAAACTTATATTAAATTTGCCAAACAATAAATCTACATGTATAGAATATTTTTTTTAATGTCCTTTTCAACTTTGTTGCTATCCTGTAATGATTATCAAAAGTTACTTAATAGCACTGAAAATGAGGTTGATAAGTATACTGCAGCTGAGAATTATTATAATAACGGAGAGTTTAGAAGGGCAAATGCATTGATTGAGCAAATTATACCAAGTTACAGAGGAAAACCTCAGGGTGAAAGACTAGTCTACTTTTTTGCTAACTCTTATTTTGAGACTAAATTATATTACTCTGCTGCAATTCAATTTGAAAATTTTATAAAATCTTATCCAAACAGCCAAAGGATTCAAGAAGCATATTTTATGGAGGCTAAATCATACTTCATGTTATCACCTCGTTATACTCTAGATCAAGATGATACATACACTGGTATTGATAAACTCCAGGTATTTATAAATAGATTCCCAAATAGTGAATATGTCTCTGAGGCACTTGAACTAATGGATGAGCTTCAGAATAAGCTAGAAGAAAAAGACTTTGAAATTTCAAAGCAATACTATACTATTAGAGATTATACTTCAGCAATTAAATCACTTGATAACTTTGTAGCTGACAATCCTGGTACTATTTTTAGAGAGGAGGCTCTCTATTATAAGTGGTTGTCTCAATATGAAATTGCTATAAATAGTATTGAGTCGAGAATTGTTGAGAGGGTTACAGAATTAGAGAGGTCACTTGATAATTTTTTAAGGTATTATCCAGATACCATTTTTATTGAAGACTTGTCTGAAAAGATTAACATTGCTAAACAACTTTTATAAATAAACTAATGAATAAATACAGAAACTCTAACGCAGCGAACAGCACTAAAACATATAATAAACTTGAGATTGAAAATCCTACTGATAATATTTATGAGGCTATTTCAATAATTGCTAAGAGATCAGGTCAGATTAATTCTGAAATCAAGAAAGAATTGCATGATAAACTCGATGAGTTTGCCACTCACAATGATAGCCTTGAAGAAATCTTTGAGAATAAAGAGCAAATTGAAGTTTCAAAATTCTATGAAAAACTTCCTAAGCCATATGCAATAGCTATTGAAGAATGGCTTGAAAATAAAATCTATTATAGGGATACAGAAGCTGATACTGAGCAATAAACTTCAATAAAATGAGTGTTTTAGCTCAAAAGAATATACTAGTAGGAGTAACAGGTGGAATAGCTGCCTATAAGACACCTTTACTTATAAGGCAACTTGTTAAGCTAAACTGTAATGTTAAAGTTGTTATGACTCCTTCCTCTAAAGAATTTGTCACTCCTCTAACTCTTTCAACTGTTTCAAAAAATGATGTTTACTCAGAATTTTCTACTGAGAAAAACGGAAACCCTACTTGGAATAATCATGTGGAGCTTTCCGAATGGGCTGATATCTTTATAATTGCTCCTGCTACATCAAACTCTATATCTTCAATGGCAAATGCTAAATGTGATAATATTCTTTTAGCATGTTATTTATCAAGTAGTTGTCCCGTATTTATTGCTCCAGCAATGGACCTTGAAATGTATAGAAATTCTCTTAATCAAGAAAATATTCAGAAACTAGTTAAGAATAAGACTAATGTACTTCCTGTTGGTAAAGGCTCTCTTGCAAGTGGTTTAGAAGGTGAGGGCAGAATGTTAGAGCCAGAAGAGATAATTAAACATATTGAAATTAAGGTTAAAGAATCTCTTCCACTAAATAATCTTAATTTTTTAATAACTGCTGGCCCAACTCATGAAAAAATTGATCCAGTCAGATTTATTGGTAATAGTTCATCTGGAAAAATGGGATATCACTTAGCTAAAGCAGCTATTTCTCTTGGAGCAAATGTGAAACTTATCTTAGGTCCAACAAATTTATCAATGGACTTGTTTAATATAGATACATATAGGGTCCTAGATTCTGATCAGATGTTTGAAGAAACTATGACTCATTTTAAATCATCTGACGTTGTAATTTGTTCTGCAGCTGTTTCTGACTTTAAACCAACTGAATTTAAAGACACTAAAATTAAAAAAGATATAGGTTTAGATTCTATTAAGCTTAAACCTACCAAGGATATAATTAAGGAATTAGGTAAAATTAAAAAGAATCAATATCTAGTTGGATTTGCCCTAGAGACTGATGACCACATTGATAATGCAAAGGTGAAATTGAAGTCTAAAAATCTTGACGCAATAATAGTTAATAAAATTGGAGATTTTAATCCAATTTCAAATGACTTTAATCAAATTGATTTTATAAATTCAGATTTAGAAATTACTCCATTTGAAAGGAAACATAAAAAAGATGTTTCAATAGATATAATGGAAACTATTTACAAGAATGTTAAAAAGATTAAGAATAAGTAATTACGCTCTAATTGATAACGTCGAAATATCATTTGAAAATGGTATGACTTCAATCACTGGAGAAACGGGAGCTGGAAAGTCAATTTTACTGGGAGGGTTATCACTTGTTCTTGGCTCCAGAGTTGACAATACAAAAATTATCAATAAAGATAAAAAATGCTTTGTTGAAGCAACTTTTGACCTCAATGGTCAAAATCTTGAGGTATTTTTTTCAGATAATGATTTAGATTTTGATAATCATACAATAATTAGAAGAGAGATTAATCAAAGTGGGAAATCAAGAGCATTTGTTAATGATACTCCTGTTAGGCTAGACCAATTATCAAGTTTAACAAATTCTTTACTGGATATTCATTCTCAATTTAATAATCTCAATATACTAGATACAAACTTTATTTTTTTAATTCTTGATTCTTTATCAAATAACACAATTAATTTCAATACTTATACAAATGATTTTAAGTCTTTAATGGCATTAGAGAAAAAAATTCAAGAAAAAGAAATACATAGAGATACTCTTGACTCAGATCTTGATTATAATAATTATTTATTAAATGAATTTAATAGTATAGATCTTGATAATATTGACCTAGAAGATATAGAAAACAAAGTTAAGGAGGCAGATAACGTAGATGATATTAAAGAAGCCTTAGCTCTAATTAATGAAGAGTTTAATTCGGAGCATGTAGGAATCTCAGAAAAACTCTCAAATATTGTAAGAAAGCTTAACAAAGTCTCTGGATCTTCTAATCGAATTAATTCTTTGGCAGATAGCCTTAGTTCTATCATTCAAAGTCTAAATGACATGATTGATGACTCTCAATCAATACTTAATGACCTCTCTAACTCAGAAGAAAATATAAATCAATTAAGAGGAAATCTTGATAAAATCTACACATTACAAAATAAACATAGAGTATCATCAATAGATGAATTAATTAAAATAAAGGAGAAACTAATATTAGTTGTAGATGGACATCATGATATTGATCAAGAAATTAAAGATTTAAAATCTTCAAAAGATATCTTATTAAGTGATCTTATTTCTAGAGCTAATCTTATTCACAAAAAAAGATATTCTGTTAAGAATGATTTTGAGAAATTATTAAATCAAAACCTATCAGAATTAGGAATGAATAATTCTGAAATAAAAATTGATTTGTCAAAAACAGAATCAATTCAAAAAAATGGATTTAGTGAAGGTAAATTTTTACTTAAGTCAAATAAAGGTGATAAATATAGTGATCTAAGAAATATAGCCTCGGGTGGGGAGGTTTCAAGAATAATGCTTTCAATTAAATCAATTTTGTCAAGCTATATTAAATTATCAACTATAATTTTTGATGAAATAGATACTGGTATATCAGGATCTGTATCCTCAAAAGTTGCAGATTTAATGGGTCAAATGTCAAAAAATATGCAAGTTATAGTTATAACACATACACCTCAAGTTGCATCAAAAGGTGATTTTCATTACAAGGTATTTAAAAAGGAAGTTGATAATAAAATTATAACTGATATCAAATTACTTGAAGATAAAGAAAGAGTAAAAGAAATCGCAGAGATGTTATCAGGAGATAAATCAAACAAATCAGCAAATGAACTTGCTAATGAGTTATTGAATTAAGTGTATCTTTATAATATGATTATGAAACATAAGAATTCTAATAATAGTGGTGCATGGATTGGTGTTTGGACTGCAATTGGAGCGGCAGTTTTTGCTTCAACAAACCAACCAGTATGGTTAGCAGTAGGTGTTGTAATTGGGTCAGCATTTAGTTGGCAGAAACCAAAAAATAAAAAATATAAGTAATGTCAAATTCTATTTTAAAAGGTAAAAAAGGTATAATTTTTGGTGCGCTAGATGATAGTTCTATTGCATGGAAAACTGCTGAAAAAGTATATGAAGAAGGAGGTGAGTTTATCCTTACTAATGCCCCTGTTTCTATAAGGATGGGGACAATTAATGAATTAGCTGAAAAAACTAATTCTGAAATAATTCCTGCCGATGCAACCAATTTAGAAGATTTAGAAAAATTAATTTCTCATGCAACTGAAAAGTTTAACGGAAAATTAGATTTCGTTCTTCATTCGATAGGAATGTCTGTTAATGTTAGAAAAGGTAAACACTATACAGACTTAAATTATGATTGGTTAGCTAAAGGTTGGGATGTTTCTGCAGTATCTTTTCACAAGCTTATGCAATCTCTACTAAAATTAGATGCAATGAACGAGTGGGGTAGTATTGTTGCTTTAACATATATAGCTGCACAAAGGACTTTTCCAAATTATAACGATATGGCTGACAATAAGGCATATTTAGAATCCATTGCAAGAAGCTTTGGCTATTTCTTTGGTAAAGAAAAAAATGTTAGAGTAAATACAATATCTCAATCACCAACTTTAACTACTGCTGGAAAAGGAGTAAAAGGATTAGATGATTTTCTTAAATATGCTGATTTAACATCACCACTTGGTAACGCTACTGCTGAAGATTGTGCTAAACTAACCGTATCGCTTTTCTCTGATTACACTAAAAGAGTTACTCTTCAAAATATTTATAATGATGGGGGATTTTCAAGTGTTGGTGTAAGTCAAGAAATTATTGATAAATTAAATTCATAATGAAAATTATCGGATTAACCGGAGGAATTGGATCTGGTAAGTCTAGTGTTTTAGAGATCTTTAAAAAAATTGGGATAAGCACCTACAATGCTGATGAATCAGCAAAAGAATTAATAAGCTCAGATAAAAAAATCATATTCTCAATAAAACAACTATTTGGAGAAGATATTTATAATGAAAATGAACTAAACTCAAAATTAGTTTCTAAAATAGTCTTTAACGATAAAGAAAAACTTAAGTCTCTAAATTCAATAATTCACCCTGCAGTAGCTGAAGATTTTGATAATTTTTGCTTTAAACATAGAGACGAGAGCTATGTCGTAAAAGAAGCAGCAATTATTTTTGAAACTAAAACAGAGAATCTTTTTGATAAGATTATATACGTTAAAGCCCCTAAGGAAATTAGAATTGATAGGGTTATGCAAAGAGATAAGCTGTCTAGAGATGATGTGTTAAATCGAATACAGAATCAGATGAATGAAACTTCAATTATTGATAAATGTGATTTTATAATTGATAATATTAATTTCACTGAATTGGAGGGCAAAGTATTAGAAATTCACGATAAATTAATAAACCTAAAGTAGTTTCTTAACATTTTATTAAGAAATTATGAATTTAAATTTTGAGAATTTTATAGGCTATGAATAGAAAACTATATACATCACTTGTTCTTCTAATGTCATTTTCCTTAATAGGAATAATTCTGATGCAAGGATACTGGATATATTCATCATGGAAGAATAAGGAAGAAGAGTTTTCTTTAGCTGTCAATCGAACACTAAGAGAAGTTGTTGATGAAATTCAAAGTAGGGAATTAAATGATTATGTAAATACTTATCAAATGTTAATTGACTCCATCGGAACACCAAATGAACAAAATTTCACAGATGTTTTTCTATTTTTAGATGAGGATCAATCTTCTAATCTTTCTACCTTTTTTGCTTATGGTATTCTAGAAGAAGATTATAATATCAACCTCCCTGATAATTTATCAAACAGATATGGAGATGATAATTTAAAGGATTATAAAGCAGTTAAGACCACTATTGTTAATAAGAACATATTTGATAGAAGAGAAAATAGGCTAAATGCTTCAATTTCTAAATTAAAGAGTGTTGAGGATATTGACTTATTTAAATTTGAAAAATATAAATCTGCTTTCCAAGAATATGCATCTTCATTACCAATTCATAAGAGAACAACTTCTAGAGAGATTCAGATTCTCTTAAACCAAGGCTTTAGTGATAGAAATATCACTACCCCTTATGAGTTTGGAATATATAGTAATAATCTTTCTACAAAAGTTAAATCCAATAATTATATTGAGGTTCAATCAGGTCCAAAATATTCTATACCTTTTTTATATGATAGATCTAGTCCCATAAAATATGATCTTATTGTTTCATTTCCTGAAAAACAAGAATATGTTATATCAGGAATAATAGGTGTTGCTACTCTATCTTTTATGCTCACCTTAATTATTATTGTTATTTCAACAAGTGCTTTATATCAAATTATTCAACAAAAAAAGCTATCTGAAATAAAGAGTGACTTTATTAATAATATTTCCCATGAATTTAAAACACCTATTGCAACTATTAATTTAGCACTAGATGCAATATCAAGTTCAAATAATATTAATGATAAATTCACTTCATATCTGGGTATGATTAGAGAAGAGAATTCAAGAATGCTATCTCAAGTTGAAAATATCCTTAGGATATCCCAGTTGGAGAAAAGTTCTAATCCATTTGATATGGAAAAGACAAACATCCATGAGGTAATTGAGGATGCTGTTGAACATGTAAAGCTTATAGTTGAAAGTAACAAGGGCTCTATTAAACTTTCATTAAATGCGGATAACTCAAGTATATTAGGAAATAGCAATCATTTAGAAAATATTATTATTAATATTTTAGATAATGCAGTTAAATACTCCAAAAGCAAACCCTCAATTATAGTCTCAACAAGAAACATTGATGATGATATAGAGATATGTGTACAAGACAACGGAATTGGTATGGATAAGAATACTCAAAAGATGGTATTTGAAAAATTTTATAGAGAACAAAATGGAGATATACATGATATTAAAGGACACGGATTAGGTCTTTCATATGTTAAAAAGATTGTTGATTTTCATAAGGGTAAAATTATGCTTGAAAGTAAGAAAGGTTCTGGAACTAAGTTCTATATAAATATTAAAATACTTAAAGATGAAATCAGATAAAAAAATTCTATTAGTAGAAGATGATCCTAATTTTGGAAGGATACTTAAAGACTATCTAACTATTAATAATTATGAGGTAACACTTGCAGCCAATGGAATCGAGGGCTTCGAAAAGTTTAATAAATCAGAATTTGATTTATGCATTCTAGATATAATGATGCCATTTAAAGACGGTTTAACATTGGCAAAAGAAATTAGAGAAGTTAATGAAGCTATACCCCTTATTTTCCTTACTGCAAAAAATCTAAAAGATGATGTTTTGAAAGGATATAAGTTAGGTGCAGATGATTATTTGACAAAACCTTTTGACTCTGAAATACTTCTAGCAAAAATAAAATCTATACTTAATAGAAAACCATCAGTAAATACTGAGGAAAAAGATATTTTTGAGTTTGATTTTGGTGAATTTTCTTTTAATTCTAAACTTAGAATATTAACTCATAAAGAAGGAGATTCTTTTAAACTTTCTCCTAAGGAGAATCAGCTATTAAAGATGTTAGTATTAAATTTTGACGATTTGCTACCTAGAGATATTGCCTTAAATAAAATCTGGAGAGATGCTAATTATTTCACATCAAGAAGTATGGATGTATATATTGCTAAACTGAGAAAGTATCTTGAAAAAGACTCATCACTTAAAATCATCAATGTTCATGGTGAGGGATTCAGATTAATGAAAGATTAATCTTAATTTTCTCTAGGGTGGTATTTTTTTAAAACTTCTTCTAAATGAAAAGTATCTAAGTGAGTATATATTTCCGTTGTAGTTATACTCTCATGTCCAAGTATAAGTTGAATTGTTCTTAAGTCAGCGCCATTTTTTAGTAAATGAGTAGCATATGAGTGTCTTAATGTATGAGGGCTAATTTTTTTATCAATTCCTGCATTTATAGAAGAATCATTTATAACCTTAAATATCATTGATCTTGTTAGCTGTCTCCCATATCTATTTAAAAAAAGTATATCGGAAAATTTTGAATCAATTTTTAATTTTTCTCTAGCATTTAAATACTTTTTAATTTCTATTGAGGCAATTTTCCCTAATGGGACATACCTTTCTCTATTCCCCTTTCCAGTTACTTTTATAATATTCTCATTGAAAAAAATGTTTGATATCTTTAGCTCAGTAAGCTCACTTACTCTAATCCCTGTCCCATATAAAACTTCAATTATAGCTTTATTTCTTTGTCCAAATTCAGAATCAATTTTAACTGAAGAAATCAATCTTTTTATTTCATCTTCTGTTAAAACCTCTGGTAATTTATTTTCAATTTTAGGACTCTCTATATCATTCAAAGGAGATGAATTAATTTTACCTTCAAATAACAAGTAATTAAAAAAACCTTTTAATGCTGAAATACTTCTGGCTTGACTCCTAGTATTTTTGTTTGAGAAATTTTTATATAGATATCTTTTAACTGTTGATTTACTACATTTTTTTGGTGACTCATCAATCTTATTTTCAATTATAAAATTTTTAAATTGAACTATATCAAATTCATAGCTTTTTATTGAATTTATACTTAAACCTCTTTCCAGTTTAAGATAATTCTTAAAATTCTCAATGCTAGTATCCCAATTCATTTTTTTATTCCTGTTTAAGCATTACCTTTATAATATATGAAATTAACAATAATTAATGGTCCCAATTTGAATCTCCTTGGTTCAAGAGAGACGGATATTTATGGTAATCAAGATTTTCAAACTTTTCTTAATTCACTTAGACTAAAATATCCTAATATTAATTTAGAATATCATCAATCAAATGTTGAAGGTGAATTAATAAATTTTATTCAAGATTCTAGGGACTCAGATGGAATAATAATTAATGCTGCTGCATACACTCACACTTCTGTTGGTATAGGTGATGCAATAAAAGCGATTGACACCAAAGTTATTGAAGTTCATATATCTAATACTTTTTCGAGAGAAGAGTTCAGACATAGCTCATATTTATCTCCAGTAGTTGATGGGATAATTATTGGATTTGGACTAAAAAGCTATGAATTAGCAATTGAAAGCTTCTTTGCTAAAGATGAATAACCTCATCGTAAGCATCAGCAACAGCCTCCATTAATGCTTCACTCATTGTCGGGTGAGGATGAACAGACTTAAGTATTTCTTTACCCGTTGTCTCAAGCTTTCTTCCTAAAACAGCTTCTGCAATCATATCAGTAACTCCAGCACCAATCATGTGACAGCCCAACCATTCTCCATACTTTTCATCAAAAACAACTTTAACAAATCCATCTGGATGACCAGATGCTTGTGCCTTTCCGGATGCAGTGAAAGGAAATTTACCAACCTTAACTTGATATCCTTTTTCAATTGCCTTTTCTTCAGTTAATCCAACAGATGCAACCTCAGGAGAACAATATGTGCATCCAGGTATATTATCATAATCAATTGGCTCTACATCATGTTTAGCAATTTTTTCAACGCAAAGTATTCCTTCAGCAGAAGCAACATGAGCTAATGCTTGTCCAGATGTAACATCTCCAATTGCATAGTATCCAGGGATATTTGTTTGATAAAACTCATCGACTATAATTTTATCTTTATCAACTGCTATTCCAACTTCTTCAAGACCAATATTTTCTATATTACTCTTTACACCTACTGCAGATAAGACAACGTCAGCTTCATGCTCAGATATTTGACCGTTAGACTTAACTTGAAGCTTCACACCCTTTCCCTTAGTATCAGATGAAATGACTTCAGAGCTAGTTAATATTTCAATTCCTGACTTCTTAAAATTTTTGCTAAGTTGATTTGAAATATCTTTGTCTTCAATAGGTAGGACTCTGTCCAAATATTCAATTATTTTCACCTCAGTACCCATTGAATTATAGAAATATGCAAATTCAATTCCAATTGCACCTGATCCAACAATTATTATTTTTTTAGGTTGTTTTGGAAGTGTCATAGCTTCTCTATAACCAATGATTTTTTTACCATCTTGAGGGATAGAATCAATTACTCTTGATCTACCTCCTGTAGCTATAATGATATTTGAAGACTCAAATTCTTGTACTTCACCATCATTTTCAACTGAAACTTTTTTGTTTGGTGATACTTTACCATAACCATTAATAACATCAATCTTGTTCTTCTTCATTAGAAAAGTTACTCCTTTACTCATTCCATCAGCCACGCTCCTTGACCTTTTAACAACCGAATCAAAATCTTTATCAAAATCTTTAACTTTTAGTCCATATGAATCAGCTTTTTTTAAGTATTCGAATACTTGTGCAGACTTTAATAAAGCCTTAGTTGGGATACAACCCCAATTTAAACAAACTCCACCCAGACTTTCTTTTTCGACTATAGCAGTCTTTAGTCCTAGTTGAGATGCCCTAATTGCAGTAACATATCCACCTGGACCACTTCCTAGAACAATTAAATCGTATTTTTTAGTCATTTCTTTTATTATTTATAAAATTTATACTTGCAGAATTAACACAATATCTTTTACCAGTTGCCGTTGGGCCATCGTCAAAAACATGACCTTGATGCCCTCCACAATTAGAACATAAAATCTCAGTTCTAATCATTCCTAAACTTGTATCTTTTTTGTAAACAATTGCACCTGGAATTGCTCCTTCATAGCTTGGCCAGCCACAATCGGACATAAACTTACTTCCGCTTTTAAATAGAGGTTGTCCGCATCCCTTGCATACATAAACTCCATCTTCAAAATGCATATTATATATTCCAGTATGGGGTCTTTCAGTACCCGCATTTCTTAGTATCTCAAATTCTTCAGGAGATAATTCTTCTTTCCACTCTTCTTCTGATTTATTCACTTTATAGGTTATTTTAGGTTCTTCTTTATCTAATTGTGTTTGGCAGTTTAATAGTGTAAAACTAAAAAAAACTAGTCCAAATAAGTGCAATTTTAAGTACATCTATATTTTTTGACAAATATAAATATCTTTTAATTTATTTACTTACTTTGTCAATCATTTAAATTTATGCTAAATAAAAAAACCGACCATCCAAAAGGAAGTAAAAAATTGATTGGTGCATGGACAATATATGACTGGGCAAATTCAGTTTATTCGTTAGTTATTTCTTCAGCAATTTTTCCAATATATTACTCTACATATGTTTTCTCTGATATCAGCTCAATTATGATATTTAATTTAGACGTAAACAAAGACACCTTAATTAGTTTTCTTTCAGGAATTTGTTTCCTTTTAATTGCATTTATATCACCTATGCTTAGTGGTATAGCGGATTATATAGGTAATAAAAAAATTTTTATGAAGTTTTTTGTCTACATGGGCTCTATTTCATGTATCGGACTATATTGGTTTGAATTAGAAAATATAGAATTCAGTCTTATCCTATATTTCCTATCATTACTTGGATTCTGGGGTAGTCTGGTCTATTACAATTCATATTTAAATGATATTACTTTTCCCAAACAAACAAATATGGTAAGTGCTAGAGGATATACAATGGGGTATATAGGAAGTGTTATCCTTCTCTTGATAAATCTAGTAATGATTTATTTCTATGAAGATTTTGGGTTTAGCTCTGATAAAAATGCCATGAAGATGTCTTTTGCATTAACTGGATTGTGGTGGTTAGGTTTTAGTCAATACTCTTTTTATCATTTACCTAAAGGAAATAGGGAGATAAATATTCCAAAAAATATTATTTGGAATGGGTTTAAGGAGTTAAGGAGCGTTTATGAGGTTATTAGATCTAGTAAAAGGTTTACAAGATTCTTGTTAGCATTTTTCATTTTTTCATTTTCTCTGCAAACTGTACTTTATATTGCATCTTACTTTGGAGTTACTGAAATTCAGTGGCCAAGTGCTAGTGAACAAACAGCTGGTCTTATAATTAGCATTTTACTTATTCAGATTGTTGCAATTGGTGGAGCATATAGTTTTACAAAATTGGCTCAAAAATTTGGAAATATTATAGTACTAACTTTTGCAATCTTTCTTTGGTCATTAGTATGTTTCTATGCCTATTATATTGAAACTCCAAATCAATTTTACATGATTGCAGGACTTGTTGGCCTTTTAATGGGGGGGACACAAACTGTTGCTAGAGCTACCTTTTCCCTGTTTATACCTGAAACAAAGGATACTACATCTTTTTTTAGTTTTTATGATGTAACTGAAAAAATAGGTATTTTCTTTGGTTTGCTATTCTATGCCTTCTCTGCTCAATTAACAGGCTCAGTTAGATTCTCAGTTTTAATTTTTATGTTTTTCTTTTTTGTTGGAGCATTATTATTAATTAGAGTTCCTAGAATTGACAAAAGTAAGTTGGCATAGCTTTTGTCCTTATTTAAGTGTTATTATTGTTTGAACTTTATCAATTCAATTAAATGAACTGATACCTGGATTTTCTGACATAATGACCATAAATAGTTTTGAATGAGCATTATTTTTAATAATATAGACAAAATGTCATTTGATGATATTAGTGAGGAATCTGATTTTATTCCATTAATGACAAATGAAGATGAAGAGGCACTTGAAAAAGAAAGCTTACCAGATGTATTGCCAATTCTTCCTCTTACAAATACAGTACTTTTTCCTGGTGTAGTTATCCCAATAAATGCAGGTAGGGATAAATCCATAAAACTTATTAAAGATGCTAATAAGTCTAGTAAATTAATTGGAGTTGTAGCTCAAAGAAACATTAATGATGAAAACCCAGGCATAGAGAATATATATGGAGTAGGTACTGTAGCAAAAATATTAAGGGTTTTAAAAATGCCTGATGGAAATACAACTGTTATTATACAAGGAAAAAAAAGATTTAAGATTAAATCTATTGTTAAAACTGATCCATACATTCAAGCAACTGTTGATCCTGTTTCTGATGAGGCATTAAAAAAATCAAACAGTAAGTTCTCTGCAACAATTGATGCTATAAAGGATATAGCTTTAAAAATTATAAAAGAGAATCCTAACATCCCATCAGAGGCATCATTTGCAATTAAAAATATCCATAGTTCTGCATTCTTGATCAATTTTGTTTCCTCAAACATGAACATTAGTGTAAAAGACAAACAAGAACTACTTGAGAGTACAAGTATCCAGAATAGAGCTATGAAATGTCTTAAGTTCTTAAATGTAGAATATGAAAAACTCGCTCTAAAAAACGATATACAATCAAAAGTAAGGAATGATTTAGATCAGCAGCAAAGAGAATATTATTTGCAGCAGCAGATGAAAACAATTCAAGAGGAGCTAGGGGAAAATTCATATCATGAAGATATTCAAGAATTGATAAATAAGTCAAAAAACAAAAATTGGAGTGAAGAAACAAGAAATCATTTTGATAAAGAGTTATCAAAACTAAAGAGGATGAACTCTCAGGTTGCAGAATATTCTGTTCAAAGAAACTATTTGGACTTACTAGTTGATCTGCCATGGGAAAACTACTCTGAAGATAATTTTGACTTAGAAAAAGCTCAAAAAATTTTAGATAATGATCATTTTGGGCTTGAGGATGTAAAAAAAAGAATAATAGAGTATTTAGCTGTTCTTAAATTAAGAAAAGACATGAAGTCACCAATATTATGTTTATATGGTCCTCCTGGTGTAGGTAAAACTTCACTTGGTAAGTCTATAGCTAAATCAATAAACAGAGAGTATGTTAGAGTTTCGCTGGGTGGATTAAGAGATGAAGCTGAAATTAGAGGACATAGAAAGACATACATTGGAGCAATGCCCGGAAGAATTATACAAAGTATAAGAAAATCAGGTACATCTAATCCAGTTTTTGTTTTAGATGAAATTGATAAGATTTCAAGTGGATCACAAGGTGATCCTTCATCTGCTTTGTTAGAGTTGCTTGATCCTGAACAAAATAGTTCTTTTCACGATAATTTCTTAGAAATAGGCTATGACCTTTCAAAAGTAATGTTTGTCGCAACAGCTAATAATCTATCAACAATGCATCCTGCTTTACTTGATAGAATGGAGCTAATTAACGTGTCTGGGTATACATCTGAGGAGAAAGTCTCAATTGCAAATAAGTTTTTAATTAAAAAACAGTTGTCTGAGCACGGAATGAATTCTTCTGAATTTAAAATATCTAATAAAAATATCAAAGAGATTATTAGTGGCTACACAAGAGAATCTGGTGTTAGAAATCTTGAGAAACAAATTGCTAAGCTTATTAGAAACAGAGCTAAAAATATTGTTTCAAATTCTAAGTTGAACGACTACAATGACGAAGATTATTTAAAAGATGTATTAGGACCTCAGAAATTTTTTAGAGATAAATATGAAAACAATAATTTCGCTGGAGTAGTTACAGGTCTTGCATGGACTTCTGTAGGTGGTGAAATTCTATTTATTGAATCATCATTATCAGAGGGTAAAGGAAACCTGTCGATTACAGGTAACCTTGGAAAAATAATGAAGGAATCCGCCGTTATTGCATTAGAGTACATTAAATCTAATTACCAAGATCTAGGAATCAATAAAGAAATTGATTACTCAAAATATAATATACATATTCACGTTCCTGAGGGAGCAACTCCTAAAGATGGTCCAAGCGCGGGTATAACCATACTTACATCCCTTGTCTCATTATTTACTCAAAAAAGAGTTAAAAAGAATATCGCTATGACAGGTGAGATTACTCTAAGAGGAAAGGTTCTTCCTGTTGGAGGAATAAAAGAAAAGATTTTGGCTGCTAAAAGAGCAAATATTAAGGAAATTATTTTAAGTTCATATAATAAAAAGGATATTGAAGAAATAGATCAAAAATATCTTAAGGGCTTAAACTTTATATACGTTAATAACATGAGTGATGTAATATCTCACTCTCTTACAAATAGAAAGGTCTTAAATCCAAAAAATATAAATTAATTTTTATGATAATAGCAATTGATGGTGAGGCCTCTACTGGCAAAAGTACTCAGGCAAAGAAAATTGCAAAAAGGTTAAATATTAATTATAGAGATTCAGGCGCATACTACAGGGCAATAACTCTTTATTTAATAAGAAATCAAATAAACCCAAAAGAAACATTAGGAAAGGATCTTTTTAGTAAAATTGATATTTCTCAAAAATTTGAAAATGATAGTTTCTCAATCTTTTTAAATGGTGAAGATGTAACATCTAAAATAAGAGGGCATAAGGTGTCAGTAAATGTTAGTGAATATGCAAAAAAACCTGAAATAAGAAACTTTGTATATAATCTTTTAAGAAAATCATCTAAGATAAATTCTATAGTTGTTGATGGAAGGGATATTGGAACTGTTGTGTTTCCTGATGCTGATTATAAATTCTTCTTGTATGCTATTCCTGAAATAAGAGCTCAAAGGCGTCATAAAGAAATAAATGATGAAACTGTCAAAATTGAATCTATTGAAAGAGAGATAAAAGAAAGAGATGATATAGACTCAACCAGAGAAATTGCTCCACTCAAAAAAGCTGAAGATGCTTATGGAATTGATGTAAGCTATCTAGCTATTGATCAGGTATTTGAGGAAATACTTGAAAAAATTACTTTTTAAAGTAATAAAAAACATATCTAAGCTTTGTCAATAAATTAATAAATTATATTTTTGCGCACTATGAGCGAAGATAATACTGAAAAAACTAAACCTGAGGAGTCAAAGACACTAACAAAAACTCCAAGAAAAGCTCCTGCTAAAAAGTCAACCAAAAAGGTTGATCCACAAGATGATTTCTTAACCAATTTTAACTGGCATCAATACAAGGAAGGTATTGACGAATTAGATGAGAA
The DNA here is from genome assembly GCA_902594745.1 of uncultured Bacteroidota bacterium. Classification (GTDB taxonomy): domain Bacteria; phylum Bacteroidota; class Bacteroidia; order Flavobacteriales; family Flavobacteriaceae; genus Marisimplicoccus. The sequence goes on along the minus strand of CACJNF010000001.1, from coordinate 236,759 downwards.
ACAAATTAAGGAATTTGAGAAGCTGGTAGAGAAAAATTTTGTTGACACTTCAGATGATAATATTATTCTAGGTAAAGTGATTCATATGACAGAGAAAGATGTCATTATTGATATTAATGCCAAGTCAGAAGGAGTAATTTCAAAAAATGAGTTTAGATATAATCCTGATCTTAAATTAGGTGATAAAGTTGAAGTAATTGTTGATGCAAGAGAAGATAAGTCTGGTCAATTAGTTCTTTCTCATAGAAAAGCAAGAGTTATTAAAGCTTGGGATAGAGTTAATGCAGCTCATGATTCCGGTGAAGTTGTTCAAGGCTTTGTTAAGTGTAGAACAAAAGGTGGTATGATTGTAGATGTTTTTGGGATTGAAGCTTTCCTCCCAGGATCTCAGATAGATGTCAAACCAATAAGAGATTACGATCAATACACTAACAAGAACATGGACTTCAAAGTGGTTAAGATTAATCACGAATTCAAGAATGTAGTTGTATCTCACAAGGCTTTAATTGAAGCTGATATTGAAGAACAAAAGAAAGGGATTATTGGTCAGCTTGAGAAAGGACAAGTTCTTGAAGGAACTGTTAAAAATATGACTTCATATGGAGTATTCATTGATTTAGGTGGTGTGGATGGCCTAATTCATATTACAGATTTGTCATGGAGTAGAATAAATCATCCATCTGAGATTTTAGAGCTTGACCAATCAATTAAAGTTGTAATACTAGATTTTGATGATGATAAATCCAAAATTCAATTAGGTCTTAAACAATTAACTGATCACCCATGGGATAAATTAGGAGATGATGTAAAAGAAGGTTCTAAGATAAAGGGTAAAGTAGTTGTAATAGCAGATTATGGTGCATTTGTAGAAGTTGATGAAGGTATAGAAGGCCTAGTCCATGTATCTGAGATGTCATGGTCAACACATTTAAGAAGTGCTCAAGATTTTGTAAATGTTGGAGATGAAATTGAGGCTGTAGTTTTAACTCTTGATAGAGAATCTAGAAAAATGTCTTTGGGAATTAAACAATTAACACAAGATCCTTGGACTGATATTACTAAGAAGTTCCCAATAGGCTCTAAACATACTGGGTCTGTAAGGAACTTTACAAACTTTGGAGTTTTTATTGAACTTGAAGAAGGTATAGACGGTTTAATTTATATATCTGACTTATCATGGACGAAAAAGATTAAACATCCTTCAGAATTTTTAGCATTGAATGACAAAATTGAAGTTGTTATTCTTGATCTTGATGTTGAGGGTAGAAAACTTAGTTTAGGTCATAAACAAACAAAACCTAATCCATGGGATGTATATGAAAAAGATTTTGCTGTAGATACACTTCATAATTCTGAAGTGTCTGAAGTTATTGAAAAAGGAGCTATAATAAACTTTAATGAAGATATTTCTGCTTTTTGTCCAACTAGACATCTTGACAAAGAAGATGGATCTAAATTATCTAAAGGAGACAAGGTAGATTTTAAAGTTATAGAGTTTAGTAAGGAATTTAAAAGAGTTGTTGTATCACATCTTCTAACTCATAAAGATTCAGCTCCAGAAGAACCGGATGATGCTAAAGTTGATGATATTGATTCTGAAGAAGAATAATTATTAAAATAATCCTCATTTATGAGGATTTTTTTTTAAACAACACTTAATGTAGAATTTATATTTTTGTATTAATAGATCAAGATGCCAAAAAAAATCCTTTTAGATTCAAAAAAAATACATCTAATTTTATCAAGATTAGTATACGAACTTATTGAGAACCATAAAGATTTTAAAGACACTGTTCTAATTGGTCTTCAACCAAGAGGGGTTTATTTGTTTAATCAAATTTTAAAGGTATTTGAAACTAATCATCCTAAAATAAAAATTAAAAGTGGTATACTAGATTTTACTTTTTTTAGAGATGATTTTAGAAGGACAGAAAAAACTCTTTCAGCAAATTCTACTCAAATTAATTTCACATTAGAAAATAAAAGGATTGTGTTAATAGATGATGTGCTTTTCACAGGAAGAAGTATTAAAGCTGCAATGTCAGCAATTGACTCATATGGAAGGCCAAAGTCAATTGAGCTTCTTGTCCTTGTTGATAGAAGATTTAAGAGAGAAATCCCAATTGAAGCAAACTATTGTGGAACAAAGATTGATACTTTTAAAGGGGATAAGGTAAAAGTAATATGGGATGATAAGCCTGTAAATAATAAAGTCTTTATTGAAAGTTAGATGAGAAAGTTAAGTGTAGATCATCTTCATGGTATAAAGTTTTTAAATAAGGCTGATGTTGATCTTATTTTTGACACAGCACTAAACTTTAAAGAAGTAATAAACAGACCTATTAAAAAAGTTCCAACACTTAGGGACATTACAATTGCAAATCTTTTTTTTGAAAATAGTACTAGAACTAAAATATCTTTCGAATTAGCTCAAAAAAGACTAGGGGCCGATGTTATTAATTTTTCAAGCTCTTCTTCTTCTGTTAAGAAAGGTGAATCATTAATTGATACAGTTAATAATATTTTGGCTATGAAAGTTGATATGATTGTCTTAAGACATCCCAATCCAGGATCATCTATACTTCTTTCAAAACATACAGAATCTTGTATAATTAATGCTGGAGATGGAGCTCATGAGCACCCTACACAGGCTTTACTTGATTCATTTTCAATATTTGAAAAAATTGGAGACTTAAAGGGTAAAAATATATTAATTGTAGGAGATATTCTTCACTCAAGAGTTGCTCTTTCTAATCTATATTTATTAAATCTATTGGGAGCCAATGTAAAGATTTCTTGTCCACTTAGTCTTGTTCCAAAGGATATTGAAAAATTAAATGTATCTGTTGAACCAGATATTCAAAAAGCATTAAGATGGTGTGATGCTGTTAATGTACTGAGAGTTCAAAGAGAAAGAATGATAAAATCATATTTTCCAGATAATAGAGAGTATTCTATGCTTTTTGGTCTAGATGAAAATAAAATTAGTTCTATTAAAAAAGATATTTTAATTCTACATCCTGGACCTATAAATAGAGGAGTAGAAATTACTTCTAATCTTGTAGAATCAAATAATTCTATTATTTTAGAACAAGTAGAAAATGGAGTTGCAATCAGAATGGCAATAATGTACTTACTGGCATCCAAATTAAACTTTTCAATTAATGAATAATGGAATTATTTAATTACAGAAAATCATATACCAAAAATAAGCTGAGTATGAATGACATTGGAGATAATCCAATCGATTTTTTTGTGAAATGGTTTAAAGAAGCTGAAAATTCTGATCAAATTATTGAACCTAATGCTATGACAATTTCAACTGTTGATGAAAATTCATTTCCATCCTCAAGAGTTGTCTTATTGAAACAAATCAAAGAAAGGAGTCTTATTTTTTTTACAAATTATAACAGTAATAAAGGTAAATCTCTTGATAAAAATGAAAATATTTGTGCTTCGTTTTATTGGCCTCCACTTGAGAGACAAGTTATAATTAAAGGTTATGCTAAAAAGATATCTTCGGTTGAATCGGAAGATTATTTTAATTCAAGACCTTTTGAGAGTCAGGCTGCTGCTATAATATCAAATCAAAGTGAAGATATTGATAGTTATGAATCTCTTTTAGAAAAATACAACTCTTTTATTGAGCAAAATAAAAATACTAAACTTAAAAGGCCAAATAACTGGGGTGGTATAGAAATATTTATTAATCAAATTGAGTTTTGGCAAGGCAGGAAGAATAGACTTCATAATAGAGTATTATGTAATTTTCAAAAAGATACTTGGGAATATAAATTACTATCTCCATAAATGAAAACCATAACTTTTCTAAGACACTCTAAGTCTTCATGGGAATATGATGTTTCTGATATAAATAGGCCTTTAAATGAATTTGGTATAAATAAGATTAAGAAAGTGTCAAATTTATCAAGAGACACTTTTGGTGAATTTGAAATTATTTTTTCTAGCCCTGCAAATAGAGCGATTCACACATGCATAATTTTAGCTAACTCTTTACAAATAGATTTAAAAAAAATTATTATTTGTAACGAACTGTATACTTTTGACATGTTCGAGGTGTTTGATTTTATTAAACAAATTGATGATAAGTATTCAAACATACTTTTGGTTGGACATAATCCTGCTTATACAGAAATTTCAAATTATTTTTCTGAAAATAAAATTTTAAATTTACCAACTGCCAGATGGTTTTGTTTAAAATTTGATACAGATTCCTGGTCTAAAATAATTGGTTTAAAACCAACTTATTATATAAACAATATAAACAGTGAGTCTTAAATATATAAATAGAGAATTAAGTTGGTTAGATTTTAATGCTAGAGTTCTCCAAGAGGCGTCTAACAAAGATGTACCTTTATTAGAGAGACTAAGGTTTATTGGAATTTTTTCCAATAATCTTGATGAATTCTTTCAGGTAAGATATGCTACTGTAAAAAGGATTGCAGATGAAAAAGCATCTAAAAAGGGAAACAAGGATAATATTCTTGCAAAAAATCTTTTAGACGATATAACAAAAAAAGTAATTAAGCTTCAAAATGAAAGTTCTAAAATTTTAAATTCCATTGAAAAGTCATTAAAAAAAGAAAATATATTTTTTATAAATGAAAATCAAGTTTTAGAGAATCAAAAAGAATTTTTAAAAGATTACTTTATTAGAAAGATTAGCCCATCGTTGGTAACTATAATTTTATCAAATAATAAACAACATGATTTTAATGACAATAAGGCCTTTCTTATTGTAAACCTTAGATTAAAAGATAAGTCAAACATTTATGCTTTGGTTGAAATACCTAAAGATATTAGTAGATTTGTTGTACTACCTAAAAATGGAGATAGACAATATATAATGTTTATTGATGATATAATTAGATACCATCTACAGATTATATTTAGTTTTTTTAATTATTCAAAAATTGAAGCGCATATGCTTAAGATCACAAGAGATGCAGAATTTGACATTGACGATATAGACTTATCTAAGAGCTATATAAAAAAAATTCAAGAGTATGTAAATAAAAGAAAAATATCAAATCCAGTAAGACTTGTCTATGATAAGAGTATTCCTGGATCTACTCTTGATTATTTAATTAAGAAAATAAACATTTCGTCATATGACAGTTTGATTCCAGGTGGAAAATATCATCATAGAAGTGATTTTATGGATTTTCCTGAATTAAATAGATCAGATCTCTTATATCCTAAAAAGAAACCACTAAATATTAGAGATTTTGAAATTGAGTCTAATCTACTTGATCAAATATCAAAAAAAGATTATTTAATGTATACGCCATACCACTCATTCTCTTATTTAGTTTCTTTATTAAGACAATCTGCTATTGATCCTAGTGTAAAATCAATTAAAATAACTCTATATAGGCTATCTAGACAATCTAATGTAATTAGTTCATTGATTAATGCAGCCAAAAATGGAAAAAAAGTTCTAGTTCAAATTGAATTACAAGCTAGATTTGATGAAGAAAATAATATTAAAGTATCCCAGCAACTAAAAGCTGCTGGTGTTGATTTAATTTTTGGTGTAAAAGGTTTAAAGGTTCACTCCAAAATTTGCTTGATTGAAAGAATTGAGAAAAATAAAAAAAGATTATATGGGTTTGTAAGTACTGGAAATTTTAATGAGACTACAGCTAAAGTATACTCTGACTTTACTTTATTTACATCAAATCAAAAAATCCTAAGAGAGGTTAGTAAAGTATTTGATTTTCTTCAGGTTAGCTATAAAATAGATGACTATAAGCATTTAATTGTTTCTCCTCATCACACTACAAATAAATTATATGAACTAATTGATAAAGAGATCGATAATGCAAAAAAAGGTATTCACTCAGAAATCATTCTTAAACTAAATAGTTTCACCAGTTATAAATTTGTTGACAAATTATATGAAGCTAGTCAACAAGGTGTAAAAATTAAATTGTTAATTAGAGGAATATGTTGTCTTATTCCCAATAAATTAGGATTCAGTGATAACATTGAAGTTAAAAGTGTTGTTGATAGGTATCTTGAGCACTCAAGGGTCTATGTATTTGAAAATGGTGGAGATAAAAAAGTATATATATCATCAGCAGATTTAATGACAAGAAATATTGAAAAGAGGGTTGAGGTAGCTTGTCCAATTTATCAGGATAATTTAAAAAAACAAGTACTCGATACTCTTGAGATTACTGCTAAAGATAATGTTAAAACAAGATTGATAAATAGTAATATGCAAAACAGTTTTTTAAGAAACTCTAAATCAAAAATCAGATCTCAATGGTATACATATACTTATTTTAAAAAAATCTTAAATAATTGAGAAAGATAGCAGCTATTGATATTGGTTCAAATGCACTTAGGATGTTGATCTGTTATGTCCTAATGGATGAAGATGAATATTTTTTTCAAAAAAATCAATACGTTAGGTTACCACTTAGATTAGGAGAAGATTCCTTTAAAACTGGATCTATTTCTGATGATAAGATCAATACTTTATCTAATGCACTGTTATCATTTAAATATACAATGAAAGTTCATGGAGTTGAGCATTACAAAATATATGCTACTTCTGCACTTAGAGACGCTAAAAACTCAGATGATGTAATTAAGCAAATTTACGATCTAACTGGAATGAAGATTAAATTAATTGATGGACTTAAAGAAGCTAAAGTGATAGCAATGGGAAATCCAATTGAAAAGTTAGATTTTGATAAATCATACCTATATGTAGATGTAGGAGGAGGAAGTACTGAATATTCAATTGTTAGAAGGGGTAATGATAAAAAGTCTAAATCTTTTAAAATTGGAACAGTAAGATTATTAAATAATTTAGTAGATGAATTAGTATTTGACGAAATCAAAGAATGGATTAATGAAAATATTGAAGAAAATTCAAAACTGAAAGTTTTTGCTACAGGGGGAAATATTAATAAAATACAGGATATGACTAGAACCAAATCTGGTAAACCTATTTCTTATCTATCAATTAAAAATCTATATAACAACTTATTAGAAAAAGATATAACTAATAGAATGATAAAATATAATCTGAACCCAGATAGAGCTGATGTAATAATTCCTGCGCTTAAAATTTTTATTTCTACTATGGATTGGGCAAACACAAATAAACTTTTTGTTCCTAAAGTAGGCTTAGTGGATGGTATGATATCAGAGATTCATAGCTCAATTAATTCAGTAAATTAAATTCTTAGTTTAAACTCATTAATAAGTAGAGGAATATTATCATTCTCTTTTAGTAAGGCATCTAATTTATCCTTGCTGTCCACAAATTTTTTTTTCTTCTTAACCTCATCTAAAGATACATCAACAGTTATAGAATAATTATTAAGCTCTTTGGATATGAAAGCCTGTATTTTATTCTTATATCCTTTAACTTCTTTTTGATTCATCTTATTAATTGTTGAAATTATTATTGAATTATTTTCAACAACAGGGTCATTCATATTAAGAAGTGAAAGCATATTGTTGTTTCCATTTACCTTCTCTTCATCACAGAATTTTTTCCAAGCAATTCTGATATCATTCTCTGTAAAGTCATCATTCGGTAATTCAATATTATCTTCCTCTTCAATATTCTCAGATTTTTTAAAATTTAAACTAGCTATGGATAATGAAGAGACTTCGTCATTATTTGAAGTGAAGAGTTTAATTTCTTCATTATTCACCTCTAAAGATTTATCTAACTCTTGATCTTCCCTAATAACTCCACTAGAGAATTCAGAAGTTTTAATTAAAGAGTTTTTTTTTTTGATACTATCTAGAGATGCCAACTTCATCAAACAAATTTCAGTATGTATTCTTTTGTCATTTACCTTTTGGTAATTTATAAGGCATTCATTTACTATATCAATAATTAGTATTAGATCTTCATCGCTGTAATCATCTCCTTGCTTTTTATATTTAATTTTCAAATCATCTTTTATATCTGATTCATCTAGTTTATTGATTAATAGTTCTCTAAAATGTTTAGAGATACCATTAAGAAAATTAACATCATCTACTCCACGAGTATAAACTTTATCATACATAGAAAGAATTCCAGGTATATCCTTATTAATAATTAATGAAGACAAATCAAAATAAGACTCATAATCCAATATATTAAGATTAGAGGTAACCTCATCAATAGTTAAATTTGAATTAGTAAAACTTACTAGTCTATCAAACATTGACAGAGAGTCTCTAATTGAACCATCAGATTTTTCGGCTATTATATTTAATGAACTATCATCAAACTTTATTTTTTTTTCTTTACATATTTTATGTAAGAGCCCAACAATAGAATTATTATCAACTTTTTTAAAATCATAGATTTGACACCTGGAAAGTATTGTCGGAATAATTTTGTTCTTCTCAGTAGTTGCTAGTATAAATACAACATGTGGAGGAGGTTCTTCTAATGATTTTAAAAATGCGTTAAAAGCAGCGTTTGACAGCATGTGAACTTCATCAATAATATATACTTTAAATTTTCCGTATTGAGGTGGTATTCTTATCTGTTCAGTAATATTCCTAATATCTTCTACAGAATTATTTGATGCAGCGTCAAGCTCAAATATGTTGTATTCAAAATTTTCATCTAAATCATTTATCTTCTTAGCTAGAATTCTAGCACAAGATGTCTTACCAACTCCTCTTGGGCCACAAAATAAAAGAGCTTGTGGTATTTTCTGACTATCTATTGCATTTGACAACGTTTTTACAATAGCATCTTGTCCTATCATTTCATTAAAATCCTTAGGTCTATACTCTGAAGCAGATGACATTGATGAATTTTCCATTAATAACAAATATAAAAATTGAAAAAAACTATTAACCAATTCATATTCTTTTTTTATTAAAATTATCAACATGTATTATCTTTGTAATGCAAGCCGTCTTATCGCTGATTATTCAGAGGAAAGTCCGGACACCATAGAGCAACACAGCGGGTAATTCCCGCCATCTATTTATAGATAGGAATAGTGCAACAGAAAGAATGTACAGGTTATGCTGTAGTGGAATCATGTAAACTCTGTGTGGTGAAACGCCAAGTATATCTACAGTTTAAAATTGCTCGTTTTATGTAGAAGGGTAGGCGGTATGAATATAATAGTAATATTATATCTAGATAAATGATAAGACTCGACAGAATCCGGCTTATAGGCTTGCTTTTTTTAAAAATGACAAAGAGCTAGATCCGTAATTTCTCTCATCTACTTCTTTAACACTATCAATAAACGAAATATTTGAACGATGCTCAATTATTAGTTCACCACCTTCTTTTAATATCTCATTTTTTCTAACTATATCAATGATTTCTAGGTAATCTTTCAATAAAAATCTATATGGTGGATCAGCAAAAATTATGTTAAATTTTTCGTTATTGTTTTTTAAGAATGATAAATAATCAATTTTTTTTGTTCTGACTTTAAATCCTAATTCTTTAGCAGTTTTATTTATAAATCTAATACAGTTAAAATTATTGTCAACTGATAATATATCATTGCATCCTCTCGAAGCAAATTCATAGGAAATATTACCAGTTCCAGAAAACACGTCAAGAACTCTGCAATCATTTAATTCAAATTTATTTTGGATAATATTAAAAAGGGACTCTTTTACTTTATCAGTGGTTGGTCTAACAGGAAGATTTTTTGGTGCATTAATAACTATGCTTTTTTTATTTCCTGATATTATCCTCATTTAAATAAGAAAAAAAAGGTGATTTGAAATTGAATTGATTACCGCTATCATCATGAATATAATCAAGTTTAGAATATTTGTTGGCAATTTCATAGTATTCTGAATATTTATCATATCTGCCTAGAAATATAATTTTGTCTTTTTCATTTGAAATTTCATAATTTTTCATAACAAAGAACAGGTAATATAAAAATTCATTTTTGTCCTTGATATCAAACGAGTTGAAGTAAATAAATTCTTTTGAGTCAAATATTAATATATCAAAAGAGTCTTCATTCAAATTAATATATAGAGACAGTCCATCAGAAATTTTATCCATTTGAAAAAGATAGTTATAAAGAACTGTAAAATAATTCTTTATTGAGTATTTAACCTTCTTTTTATTTAAGATATTGATGAACAGCTTGTCATATGAATAAACAACAGCGATTTTTTTATCTATAGTTAATTCATGCTGAATATCCTCTTTAATTGATGTGTTAGTCTCTAAATATTTATTCCCTAGTTTTTCATCAAATAATTCTGAAGGGACAATAGAAGGTATACTTGAAAAAAATATTAACTCAATTGTATCAATATCAAAGTTAGAAATAGAGTTTAGAAAGTCAGACTCAAAATTTTTACTATTAATATCAAGGGAGAAAAAGTCATCAGGAGACCTAAAAATAATACCTGATTTATGTTGATAAACAGTTAATTTATAAATATTATTGATCTTTTTTTGCATCAAAAATAGATGGCCAGTTTCCGTTTATACTAACCTCAGACATTGACCCAAGAATTATTTCGCTTCCATTTACACCGTCAACTGAAATAACTTTATTTTCTTGCTCAAGTAAATCCTTATTTTGATCATAGAGGATAATATCTTTTTTGACTTTTACCTCAAAAACAGGAACTTGATAACCGTTTTTATCAATTATATCAGCTTGGATTGAAAACTTTGCGTCTGATCCTTCAATTGGAACGTTTGCCATCATTTTATATCTTTCATCTTCACCAAATAATGAATCCTTGACAGATACAAAACCTAAAGTGTCAACGACTGTAACTTCTCTAAGCATATCTATTCTATATGTTCTGTCATATTGAAGATAAGAAGAATCTCTCTTCTCAATTAAAGTGAATATACCATTATCGATAAAACTTACAAGACTATCAAAATTACTTGCATAGAAACCATTTACATCCTTGTGAGCAATCTGAGCGGTCTTTATATCCTTAAGTCTGTCAATGACTGTTGAATACCTCTCATTTTTAACTTTGTTAAATTTTATAGGACCATTAATTGAACTATATATTTGAGCTGCAAAAAAAATAGATAATGCCCAAAGAAAGAATTCTAAACCACGTTTTTTGTTCATGTCAGTAATTTTTGATTTTAACAAATCTACAATTTTTTTTTTTTCATAAAACAATATATAAATGAATTATATTAGAAAAATATTTTAAATGAAAACTATTGCATTGATTCCTGCAAGGCTTGAGTCTGAAAGGTTTCCAAATAAATTAATTAAAAAGCTTGGTGGAGTTCCAATAATAGTCAGGACATACTTAGCTGCATTAAATAGTAAACTATTTGATCAAGTCTATGTAGTAAGTGGAAATGATGAGATAATTGATTTAATTAAGTCTAAAGATGGTTTGACATTTAAATCAAGAAAAATTCATCAATCAGGTACAGATAGAATTGCTGAAGCAGCTAAAGAGATAGATCACGATATAGTAGTTAATTTACAAGGTGACGAGCCATTTATAAATATCGATGCAATAAATAATTTGATTTCATCTTTTGAAGACAATAGTGTGAAAATGGCCTCATTGATGACTAGTTTTAACTCATTTGATGAAATTAATAATCCAAATAATGTCAAAGTGACTGTTGATAAAAATGATAATGCAATTTTCTTCTCAAGATCACCAATTCCTGAAGGAGAAGATGAAATAAAAAAATTTAATAGACATATAGGAGTATATGCATTTAGGAAAAATACCTTAATTAACTTTTCAAGTTTAAATAGATCAAAAAATGAAATTTCTCAGAATCTTGAGGGTAATAGAGCAATAGACAATTTAATCCCTATTAAAATGAATAAAATTGATTTTCATGGAATATCAATAGATACTGAAAAAGATTTCATAGAGGCTGAAAAATATCTTTCTAAGAATGCTTAAATTTTTTTCTAAAATAATTCTTACAAAAATTTTAGGTTGGAAGCTTAACGGTCTACTGCCTAATGATAAAAAATATATTATTGCAGTAGTACCTCATTCAAAATCATTTGATTTAGTAATAGCAATATTAATTAGGTCATATTTAGGTTTAAGAATAAAGTTTATTGGAAAGAAAGAACTATTTAATCCTTTTACTTCTTTTTTCTTTAAATCAATTGGTGGAATTCCAGTTAATAGGAGTATAACAAATAATTTTGTTGAATCTGTAGTTAAGTTATTCGAATCAAATGTTATTAACATACTAGCAATAGCCCCAGAGGGGACTAGGAAGTTTGTAAAAAAATGGAAATCAGGATTTTATTATATAGCTTTGGGTGCAAGAGTTCCAATCGTTATGGTGTCATTTGACTATATGAAAAAAGAAGTAAATATTAATGATAAATTTTTTCCTTCTGGAAATTTTGATAATGATATAAAAAAACTTGAGGACTTAGTAATGGATGTAGTTATAAGAAATAAAAATTGACTTTAGCCCATATCATGATATACATTCTGAACATCATCATCTTCATCTATAAGATTTATTAATTTATCAACTATTGATTTTTGATCTTCTTTGATTCTCTTAACATTAATTGCCTCTCTCTCAAATTCACTAGAAATAATATGTAGTCCACGTCTTTCTATTTCTCTTTGTAATGACCCAAAATCTTCAAAATTTGCTGTAATGTTTATTTCATCATCTTGACTATTAAAATCTACTACACCAAAATCAATTAAATCTAGTTCAAGCTCTTCTGTATCAATTCCTACATTTTTAATTTGAAAAAAACACAAATGATTAAATAAAAAATCTACTGACCCTGATGTGGCAAGATTTCCTTCACACTTGTTAAAATAACTCCTTATGTTTGCAACTGTTCTGTTGTTGTTATCTGTTGCAGCTTCTACTAGAATTGCAATACCATGAGGAGCATACCCTTCTAATAGTATTTCTTTGAAATTATCTGTACTTTTTTCTGATGCTTTCTTAATTGCTCTTTCTATGTTATCCTTCGGCATATTAGCTGCTTTAGCATTTTGAATAATTGCTCTTAATCTTGAATTTGAGGATGGATCAGGACCAGATTCCTTTACTGCTATTATAATCTCCCTTCCAATCCTTGTAAAAGTTTTGGCCATATTTGACCATCTTTTCATTTTTCTCGCTTTTCTAAATTCAAATGCCCTTCCCATAACTTATATAAACGGAGTTTTTACAACCTCTAATTTGATAAGATTGTTTCTAATCTTTAGATAAATTTCTTTTGAAGATATATTTTTTTCTATGTATGCAAGACCAATGCCTTTCTTAAGAACTGGAGAAAATGTGCCAGAAGTTACTTCTCCTATTAGATTTTCTGATTTATCAAAAATTTCGTAACCTTTTCTTGGAATACCTTTATCATTAATTACAAATCCAACTAATTTTTTCTTTATTCCATTTTCAATTTGTTTTTTAATTGACTTAGAACCAATAAAATTTGTCTCTACTTTTGTAATCCATCCAAGGTTTGCCTCAATTGGAGTTACTGATTCATTTATATCGTTTCCATAGAGACAATAACCCATTTCTAGTCTTAATGTATCTCTTGCAGCTAGACCTATTGGCTTAACTTCAAGATTTCCAACACTAAAAAGCTCATTCCAAATGTGCTCAACATTATCATTAGATACATATAATTCAAAACCTCCTGATCCCGTGTAACCTGTCTTTGATATTATTACATTATCAATTCCAGCAAATGTTCCCAATATGAATGAATAGTTCGATAAAGACTTTAAATCTTCTTTAGTAAAACTTTCACATAATGTCTCTGCCTTTGGTCCTTGAACAGCAAGAAGAGATATTTTATCTGATATGTTATTAATAGAACAATTGTAATTTTCATTTAGACTCTTTATCCAATTCAAGTCTTTTTCAATGTTAGAGGCATTAACAACCAATAAGTATTTTTCTTCGTCTATTTTGTAAACTATCAAATCATCAATTATCCCTCCATTATCATTTACTAAACAGTTATATTGAGCCTTTCCTGGTTTTAGCCTCATAATATCATTTGAGCACATAAATTGAACAAAGTGAGTGGAATTCTTACCCGATATCTCAAATTCACCCATATGAGAAACATCAAATACCCCAACATTTTCTCTAACATGATTGTGCTCCTCAGTCACTGAGCTATAACTTATCGGCATCTTAAAACCAGCAAAATCAACAATTTTTGCTCCTAATTTTATATGCTTATCTAATAAAACTGTTTTTTTCATTAATTTGGGTTAAAATTTATGAACATGAGATTCAAAAATACTCTTTTTTTACTATTGATTTTGTTGTCTACTAATTATTCATATACTCAAGAATACTTTGATGATTTAGGTCCTGAATTTCACAAGAAGAAAAGACAAGAATTTAGATCTCTAATGCCCGCAAATAGTGTTGCATTTATTTTCACTTCACCAATTATGAAAAGGTCAAACGATACTGACTACATGTATCATCAAGATCCCAATTTTTATTATTTAACAGGATGGAGAGAACCCCATGGTGTTCTTGTAATTTTTAAAGATGATCAATTTGATAGTGATGGGTCATACAATGAGATTATGTATGTAAGAGAGAGAAATGAATACCGTGAAATGTGGGATGGAAGAAGATTGGGTATAAAAGGTGCGAAGAAGATGTCATTTGATAGAGTAAAACTTAGGTCTGAATTTATTGAAAATACAATACCCATAGAAAACTTTTCAAATATTTTAAATACTAATATTCGAGATGATGTTAGAGACTTTAAAGACGATAAATATGATCTTTTTGATATTCAAAATAAGTTTCAAGAGATAGTAAGTAAAAAAGAATCTGACATTCTTGGAGATTTAAATAAACAGTTTTTTAGTAGTTCAATTAATCAAATAATGTCTAAGCTAAGGCAAACAAAAGATCCCCTTGAGATCGAGCTCTTAACAAAAGCTATCAGAATATCAGCTCTTGCTCAAATTGAGGTAATGAGAGCAATCCATAATGACATGACAGAGAGAGAAGTTCAGGGAATTCATGAATTTATCTATAGAAAATATGGTGCTGCTCACGAAGGATATAATTCTATTGTTGGGGCAGGGGGTAATGCATGTGTGCTACATTATGTGACAAATGAGGATATGGATATAAAGGATAAACTTATTTTAATGGATGTTGGTGCTGAATATAGGGGTTACACTGCAGATGTAACCAGAACAATACCAGTTAACGGTAAATTCAACAATGAACAAAAAATAATCTATGACCTTGTCTATAAGTCACAAGAAGAGGCAATAAAAGAAGCAATCATTGGTAATAGCTTCAATGACATATACTTAAAAAGCTATGATATAATTGCGAAAGGACTTATTGATTTAGGAATAATCAATGATTATAGAGAAGCTAGAAAATATTATCCTCATGGAGTTTCTCATCATATTGGTCTTGATGTTCATGATCCTGGATCAAGGGACTTAATGGAAAACATGGTTATTACAGTCGAACCAGGTATATATATTCCTGAAAACAGTAATACAGACCCAAAATGGTGGAATATTGGTGTTAGAATTGAAGATGATATATTAATTACAAATTCTGGTCCTGTAAATCTTTCTATTGATGCACCTAGAAGGTCAGATGAGATTGAAGTAATAATGGCTCAAGATAGTCCAATAAACCAACTAGTACTTCCCGACATAAATAATTAATCTTTTTGTATTAGATACTCTTTAAGCTCTGAATAGCTTTTCATTGTCAGAGTACTTTTTTCTTTGTTCATTATTGATCTAATAGAATCTGGATATTCAATTTGTGAGTTTATACTATTTTCAACAGTATCTTTGAATTTAATCGGATGAGCAGTAGAAACAAATAAACCATTATAATTTCTTAAGTTGTTTTCTTGAAGATATTTTTTTAGTCCAAGATATCCTATTGCAGAATGAGGATCTGCAATGTAGTTATTGTCTTGATTTAATTTTTTAATACAATTCATTGTTGATTTGTCATCAAAACTATATCCAGAGATATTCTTCCTTATTTTCTGCAAATCATTATTAAATATCTTCTGAATTCTTATAAAGTTACTTGGCTCAGAAACATCCATAGCATTGGAAATTGTACTTTTAGTTTTTAATGGTTCATAAATTCCTTCTTTAATATATCTTGGAATTGTATCATTAATATTTGTAGATGCAACAAAATGCTCAATAGGAAGCCCCATTGACTTTGCTAAAATACCAGCACATATATTACCAAAATTACCACTAGGAACTGAGAAAATATTAGGATAATTATTTTCTATCCTTTTAGATGCTAAAAAATAGTAAAACATCTGAGGTAGCCATCTTGCAACATTAATAGAATTAGCTGAGGTTAATGATATTTTCTTATTTATATCATAGTCATTAAATGCATTTTTTACCATTGATTGGCATAAATCAAAATCACCTTCAACCTCAATTGCCTGAACGAAAGAACCATTAGTAGTAATTTGCTTTTCTTGGACTTCACTTATTTTACCCTTAGGATATAATATGCAGACATCAATATCTTTTGTATCAAGAAATCCATTTGCAACTGCTCCTCCAGTATCTCCAGATGTAGCTACTAAAACAGTCATTTTTTTTGAGCTATTATTATCTTTAAAATAATCTAAACATAATGCCATGAATTTTGCACCTACATCCTTAAATGCTAGGGTAGGTCCATGGAATAATTCTAAAGAATAAATTGAACTTTCAATTTCTTTTACAGGAATTTCAAATGAAATTGTATTAGCTATAATATCTATTAATCTGTTTTTTGGTATTTCGTCTCCAATAAAGTCTTTTATAACCTCATAGCAAAGCTCTATTTCTTCAATTTCATATAATGACTCTAATAATTTTTTAGATAAAAAAATTTCTTCTTCTGGAAAATAAAGACCTTTATCAGGAGCCAAACCATTTATTACAGCATTCCTAAAAGATGTTGGCGCTGAGTTATGATTTAAGCTAATGTATTTCATCTAATCTAATATTTTGATTCCTTTAGGATTTACTTTAGATATAAAGCTGTCGTAATCAATTTTTACTTTATCTAAATGACTACATACATTATTAAGAATAATTTTGGAAGTTTCACTATTGTTTGATAATGCAAATATGGAGGGGCCAGAACCAGAAATACCACAAGACAAAGCGCCAGATTCAGTTGAGATTTTTTTAATTGACTCAAATTCAGGTATTAACATAGATCTATCAGGTTCTACAATTTCATCTACTACACTTCTTGACATTAGGTCAAAGTCTTCCGAGTATAAACTACTTATAAAAGCACCTAAATTAGCAGATTGTTGTACCATCTTCTCAATTTTTACTTTTTTCTTAACAACTCTTCTAGAATCTGAAGTCTTTATTTCAATATTTGGCCTGATAATTATTACTTCTAATGATTTGGGAGAAGGAAGTTTAATAATATCTAGATCAGAAATAGATCTAACCAAAGTTATTCCACCTAAAATTATAGGTGCAACATTGTCTGCATGATAAGATCCACTAACAAAATTCTCACCTTCCATAGAGAACCTAACTAAATCTAAATTGTCAAAATGTGAATTTAGAAGTTGATTAATAGCATAAACTGTACCAGCAGAACTTGCAGCTGAGCTTCCAATTCCACTTCCAGGCTTAATCCCTTTATTTATGATTATTTTAAAACCAAAGTCTATATCAATATTTTTTAACATAGCTTGAGCAGCAATTCCAGCAACATTTTCATCAATGTTATTGGATATATTATAATTATCTATGGATTCTATCTCTATACCCTTAGATATACTTTTGTGAACTTCAATTTCATCACCTCTATTTTCAAGACAAACTCCAAGTACATCATATCCACATGACAAATTTGTAATACTACCTGGTGAAAAGACTTTGATTCTATCCATTTTCTTGACTTGCTTTGATAATATCAGCAAAAACTCCAGATGCAGTGAACTCTCCACCAGCGCCTGCCCCTTTAACAACTAAAGGTGAATCTTTGTATCTTTCTGTGTGAAAAACTGTTATATTATCACTACCTACGAGATTATAAAATGGGTGATCAGCTGAAACAGCTTCTAATCCAACACTAGCATTCCCATTGTCTAGTTTTGCAACAAACTTTAATCTACAGTTTTTTTCTTTAGCTTCATTTAAGATTTTATTAAAATGGGCTTTGTTGTTTTTTAGAGATAAAATAAATTCATCATTAGAGGATGTGTTTATTGATTCATCGGGTAAGAAATGATTCTTTTTAACATCTTCATATTCAAGGTTAAATCCACTTTCTCTAGCAAGAATTAATATTTTTCTGCATACATCAATACCACACAAATCAATTTTTGGGTCAGGTTCAGTGTATCCAAGCTCAACCGCCTTGGAAACAATATCATGGAAAGTGTTTTCTTCTTGGAAATTGTTAAAAATATAATTTAGTGTGCCAGATAAAACTGCTTCAATCTTCAAAACCTTATCTCCGGAATTAATTAAGTTTTTTAGTGTACTAATAACTGGCAGTGCAGCTCCAACATTTGTTTCATAAAAGAAAGGTGCATTATGTATCCTTGATAATTCTCTTAATTCTTTATATACATTTAGTGTGCCAGAGTTTGATATTTTATTACATGTGATTATTCCAACCCCATTTTTTAAATAATCGTTATAGGTTAATGGTATTATATCACTAGCAGTATTATCAATAAATAAGCTATTTCTTCTATTTAATTCAATTATAGTCTTTTGAAATAAATCCTTATCAGCTTTGGTTTTGGAATTATCTAATAATTCTGACCAATTTTTAAGATCTATCTCCTCCTTAGATATCAACATTTTTTTGGAATTAGATACACCCAAAACTTTTAGATTTAATCCAAGATTTTTTGAAATGAAATCTTTTTGATTTTTAATTTGCTGAATTAAATAACCCCCAACATTACCAACACCAGTTATAAAAATATGTATATCCTTTAAATCTTTTTCAAAGAAGCTTTCATGTAATGCATTTAAAGCTCTTTTTGCATTTGTTTCATCAATAATTATAGATATGTTTCTTTCTGAAGCACCTTGAGCAATAGCTCTTACGTTAATGTTATTGTTACCAAGTGAACTAAATAACTTTCCGCTGATTCCTTTTTTACTCTTCATTCTATCACCTACTATAGCTATATTGGCAAGATTTGATTCAATCTGAGATTCATTTATTCTTTTTTGAGATATTTCAAATTCAAATTCTTTATCAATTACTTGTTTAGCAAGTTCAGCATCAATAGAATCTACAGCAACACATATTGAAAACTCAGACGAGGCTTGAGTAATCATCACAACATTTATTTGTTTAGATGATAGGGCTTCAAAAAATCTTTTTGAAAAGCCAGGAACACCTACCATACCTGAACCTTCAAAATTTAAAATTGAAATATTCTCAATATGACTTATTCCTTTGACAATCTCATCATTATCAAGTTTTGTAGAATTTGAGATACAAGTACCTTGTGCACTTGGCTCAAATGTATTTTTTATAAAAACTGGAATATTATCTTCGATCAAAGGCTGCAATGTGGGGAAGTAGATAACCTTAGCTCCAAAGAAAGAGAGTTCCATAGCTTCTTTGTAGGATAGAAATTCTATTGGTGATGCATTTTTAACAATTTTTGGATTAGCACTAAATACACCGCTAACATCAGTCCAAATTTCTAGAACTTTTGCATTTAGATACTTAGCATAAATCGCTGCACTATAATCTGAGCCACCTCTTCCAAGATTTGAGGTATCACCTTTTTCATTGGAGCAAATATACCCAGGAGCAATAACCAATTTAGATTTTATTAAACCTATTTTATTCTTAATTGAAATTGAAGTTTTATCTGAATCTAAAATTTGACTATAATTAAAATCTTTAGTAAAAATTAAGTCTCGAGAGTCAATATATGATATGTCAAATCCTTTCTGTTTAAGGATTTTATAAATTATATTGCTAGATAAAATTTCACCAAGTGTTAAAACTTTTGAAATTGTTTTGTCAGTTACTTCATCAATAGTTGATATAGCATCAAGAATATCTTCAAGTTCATTTAAATTCTGTTTTAGAAAGCTTTTCAGTGAGCTTTGTTTCTCTAAACTAGAAAGATTATCTATTACTTCAAGATGTCTCTGTTCAATTTCATTAATTATTCCGCTAACCGATTTACCTTTTGAAACAATACATTTTTGAAGAAGGTTTGTTACACCTCCAAATGCCGAGACAATTATAAATAATGGTTCATCATTATCCTTAAGAATTGATATTACATTATTTATAGACTTTGAATCAGCGACTGATGTGCCGCCAAATTTTAGAACTTTCAAGAGGCTATCTCTTTTTTGTTGATTAATAAAGTTAAATGATCATCTTCAGGTTTGTGATCTATAAGTAATTTATCACCCTGTTTAATTTTATCAGAAACTAAATTCTCCGCAATTAGATCTTCAATGTATTTTTGAATCATTCTATTTAAAGGTCTAGCACCATTTTTTTGATCAAAACCCTTTTCACAAATAAAAGATTTTGCTTTTGAAGAAACTGATAAATCATAACCTATTCCATCAACTCTCTCTTTTAGTTTTCCAAGCTCGATTGCAACAATTTTGTTTATCTCTTTAATTGTTAAAGAATTAAATATAATGCAGTCATCGATTCTGTTAAGAAATTCTGGCGCAAATGTATTCTTAAGTGCTCTTTGAATAACTTTTTGTTCAACCTTAGAGGTTTGGTCTAATGATGATTTAGTTTCAAATCCAACTCCAACACCAAAATCGTTTATTTGTTTGACTCCTATGTTTGAAGTCATAATAATAATAGTATTTTGAAAGTTAATTTTTCTTCCAACACTGTCAGTCAAAAATCCATCATCAAGTATTTGAAGTAACATACTATAGATATCAGGATGTCCTTTCTCAATTTCATCAAATAGAACAACTGAATATGGTCTTCTTTTGACTTTCTCAGTTAGCTGACCACCTTCTTCATATCCTACGTAACCTGGAGGTGCACCGATAAGTCTTGAAACAGAAAATTTCTCCATATATTCACTCATATCAATTCTTATGAGGTTTTCCTCAGATTCAAAAATCTCAGATGCAAGTACTTTCGCAAGTTGAGTCTTTCCAACCCCAGTTTGACCCAGGAAAATAAATGAACCTATCGGTCTATTAGGAGAGTTTAGTCCAGCTCTATTTCTTTGTATAGACTTAACGACCTTAGAAACAGCCTCGTCTTGACCTATAATCTTATCCTTTATAATTTTCTCAAGTTTTGAGAGCTTATTTCTTTCAGTAGATAATATTTTATTTACTGGAATATTCGTCATCATTGATACTACATCAGCAATTTGATCTTCATCAACTGTAACTCTATTAAGCTTAGAATCTTCGTGCCACCTATTTTGAGCTTCTACTAACTTCTTTTCAACTCTTTTTTCATCATCCCTTAATTTAGCAGCTTCTTCATATTTCTGTTTTTTTACAACTGAATTTTTTAGTTCTCTTACATCCTCAAGTTGTTTTTCCATTAATACGACTTCTTCTGGTACATCCATATTATTT
Source organism: uncultured Bacteroidota bacterium (assembly GCA_902594745.1). Classification (GTDB taxonomy): domain Bacteria; phylum Bacteroidota; class Bacteroidia; order Flavobacteriales; family Flavobacteriaceae; genus Marisimplicoccus. Next base: position 215,201 of record CACJNF010000001.1, on the reverse strand, counting down.
ATATGAGCTCTTGAACCGGCTTCATCTAATGCATCAATAGCCTTATCAGGTAGAAATCTATCAGTTATATATCTTTGAGATAACTCAACACAAGCAATAAGAGCTTCATCTGTATAATTAACGTTATGGTGAGACTCATATCTATCTTTTATGTTCCTTAATATTTCAATAGTCTCATCTTTACTTGTTTCCTCAACAAGAATTTTTTGAAACCTTCTCTCTAATGCTCCATCTTTTTCAATATGCTGACTGTATTCATTCAATGTTGTTGCTCCAATACATTGAATCTCACCTCTAGCAAGAGCTGGTTTGAACATGTTAGATGCATCGAGGCTTCCAGTTGCACCACCTGCTCCAACAATAGTGTGAATTTCATCAATGAATAATATTATATTTCTATTTTTTTCAAGCTCATTCATAACAGCCTTCATTCTTTCTTCAAATTGACCTCTATATTTTGTGCCTGCAACCAAACTAGCAAGATCAAGAGTGATAACTCTTTTTCCATATAAAACCCTAGAAACTTTTTTCTGAATAATTCTTAATGCAAGTCCCTCTGCAATGGCAGATTTACCAACTCCAGGTTCACCGATTAATAATGGATTATTCTTTTTTCTTCTACTTAAAATTTGAGATACTCTTTGAATTTCTTTATCTCTCCCTATTACCGGATCTAATTTGTTCTTTTCTGCTAAAGCTGTAATGTCTCTTCCAAAGTTATCTAATACAGGAGTCTTAGTATTTGAAGACTGTTTAGTTTTTTGAGTAGATGAAAATGGATTTTTAGAAGCATCATCAGAATCGTCTTTTTCATCTGGAAATGAGGAGGAAGATGGATATTCAATGATATCATCTGAACCTGTTTCGTTAATCATAGCTTTAAACTTCTCTTTAACATTATCATAACTTATATCCATTTTACTAAGAATTTTAGTTAATGGGTCATTGTCATTTCTTAGAATGCACAAAAGCAAATGGGCAGTATTAATATTTGTGCTTTGAAATAATTTAGCTTCTAGGAAAGTAGTTTTTAAAGCTCTTTCAGCTTGTCTGGTTAAGTGAAGGTTTTTCTTTTCATTTAACCTTAGAGATGAACTGTCAATAATTGCTGGATTAAGAAGTTCAATCTTTTTTCTCAACTCATCAAGATTTATTTCAATTGAGTTTAAAATGGATACAGCTTTACCCCCTCCATCTCTTAGGATTCCTAGTAAAAGGTGTTCAGTACCGATCTGCTTATGTCCTAATCTAAGAGCTTCCTCTTTACTATAAGAAATTACGTCTTTAACTCTTGAAGAAAAATTATCATCCATTGTTTAAAATTATTTGTGGACTAAAATATGCCATTAATATAAATTAACAAAGAAAATACTTATACTAATTGCTTATTTTGAGATAAAACTTTTCAATTAATAATGTTAATAAATAATCCTTTTTTATCTCATATAATTTGAACAAAATAGTACTCATTTATTTATTTTAGCAATAATATTCTAGCCTATGGAAAAAGAAAAACTTATCCCTATAAAAATTGAAGATGAAATGAAGTCAGCCTACATCGACTATTCGATGTCGGTTATTGTCTCTAGGGCTTTACCTGATGTGAGAGATGGTTTAAAACCAGTTCACAGAAGAGTTCTTTTTGGAATGAACGAAATGGGTGTAAGGTCCTCATCATCTTATAAAAAATCTGCAAGAATAGTTGGAGATGTTATGGGTAAATATCATCCACACGGAGATAGTTCTGTCTATGATACTATGGTTCGAATGGCTCAAGAGTGGAGTTTAAGATATATTTTAGTTGATGGTCAAGGTAACTTTGGCTCCGTAGATGGAGATAGTCCTGCAGCGATGAGGTATACTGAGGCAAGAATGCAAAAAATATCTGAAGACCTTCTCTCAGATATTGATAAAGAAACTGTAGACTTTCAATTAAATTTTGATGATACAATTATGGAACCTACAGTTCTGCCAACTAGAGTTCCGGCTTTGTTAATAAATGGTGCTTCAGGTATAGCCGTTGGAATGGCTACAAATATGCCGCCTCATAATTTATCTGAAGTTATTGATGGTATTATTCAGTACATAGATAATAATGATATAACAATTGATGAATTAATTCAGTATGTAAAGGCACCAGATTTTCCCACTGGTGGTACTATTTATGGCTATGATGGAGTAAAAGAAGCTTTTCATACAGGAAAAGGTAGAGTAGTCATGAGAGGTAAGGCTGTAATCGAGAATGTAAATGATAGAGAGTGTATAATTGTATCCGAGATTCCTTATTTAGTCAATAAAGCAGATATGATAAGAAAAACTGCTGAATTAATAAACGATGGAAAAATCGAGGGTATTTCAACTATTAGAGATGAATCAGATAGAAAGGGAATGCGAATAGTATATGTCTTAAAGAGGGATGCTATCCCAAACATAGTTCTAAACAAATTATATAAATTCACTCCTTTACAATCATCCTTTAGTGTAAATAATGTTGCATTAGTTGATGGAAGACCTCAGCTGCTGAATCTTAAGGATTTAATCCATCATTTTGTAGATCACAGACATGATGTCGTTGTAAAAAGGACAACTTATGAACTTAAAAAAGCTGAGCAAAGAGCTCATATCCTAGAAGGTCTTATTATAGCTAGTGATAATATTGATGATGTGATAACCTTAATCAAAAAATCATCAAATGCAGAAGAAGCTAGACTGAAATTAGAAAAAAAATATAAACTTTCTGAAACTCAAGCAAAAGCAATTATTGAGATGAGGTTACGTCAACTTACTGGACTTGAACAAAGTAAGTTGAGAGAAGAGTATGATGATCTTCAAAAAACTATCAAAGGCTACAAAGAATTACTTGATAGTAAGCCCATGAGAATGAGTTTAATTAAGGAAGAGTTATCTGAAATTAAAGAAAAGTACGGTGATGAAAGAAGATCTGTAATTGAATATGCTGGAGGTGATTTCAGGGTAGAGGATATTATTCCAAATGAAAAGGTTGTTATTACTATTTCACATGCTGGATATATTAAAAGGACACCATTAACTGAATACAAGACTCAAAATAGAGGTGGAGTTGGTCAAAAGGCATCAAAAACCAGAGACGAGGACTTCCTTGAAGATTTATTCGTTGGTACAAATCATCAATACATGTTATTCTTTACTCAAAAAGGTAAGTGCTTTTGGATGAGAGTCTATGAAATTCCTGAGGGTTCAAAAAATTCTAAAGGTAGAGCAATTCAAAACTTAATAAACATTGAGCAAGATGATAAAGTTAAAGCGTTTATATGTACACAAGACTTAAAAGATGAAGATTATGTAAATGGTAATTATGTTATCATGGCTACAAAGATGGGACAGGTAAAGAAAACTTCCCTTGAACAATATTCTAGACCTAGATCTAATGGTATCAACGCAATAACTGTAAAAGATGGCGATGAATTATTAGAAGCAAAATTAACAAATGGGAACAGTCAAATAATGCTAGCAGTAAAATCTGGTAAGGCTATTAGATTTGAGGAAAATAAAACAAGACCTATGGGTAGGAATGCTTCTGGTGTTAGAGGTATTAGGTTGAAAGACAATAAAGATGAAGTTGTTGGAATGATATCTGTTAATGACATGGATGCAAACATTCTTGTAGTATCTGAAAATGGATATGGTAAAAGATCCTCTCTCGAGGATTATCGACTTACCAATAGAGGTGGTAAAGGTGTTAAAACAATATCTATTACTGAAAAAACTGGTAAATTAGTAACTTTAAAAAGTGTCTCTGACAACGATGATTTGATGATTATAAATAAGTCTGGTATTGCTATAAGAATGCAAGTAGAAGATTTAAGAGTAATGGGTAGAGCTACTCAAGGTGTAAAAGTGATAAGTATCAAAGAAGGGGATAGTATCGCAGCAGTAGCTAAGGTCATGAAAGATGAGGAAGAAATAGAAGACCTAGGCGATATCGAATTTACTGGAGATACAGTTAAATAAATTATAAATTATGAAAAAACTAATAATATATGTACTACTCCTTTTTGTTTCATTTTCATATGCTCAAAAAAGGGAATTAAGAAATGCTAATAAATTTTATACATCTGGTGAATATTCCTCAGCTTTAGACTTATTAGATTCTTCAAAAAGTCTTTTTGATTCTAGTGATGACAAAATTAAATCTCAGGTTATGCTTCTTTATGGAAAAATTCATACTTCCATGGAGGATTTTAGTCTAGCTATTAAAGCATTTGATATGTCTAGAAATATGGGAATTAGTAACCAAATCCTAAGTCCAGAGTTATCTAAACTTGAAACTGCTATTATTACTAGTGCTGTTGGTGATAATGAGACTGAAAACTTTTCTGAAGCTGCAAAAAAACTTAAAATGGTATACGATATAAACCCTGATATCAACCAGCAATACCTATATTATGCTGCCTCATCTGCAGTAAATTCTATGGATTATGATCTTGCACTTGAGTATTATCTGTTATTAAGTGAGATTAAATATGAAGGGATTGAAACTAAATTTTACATTACTGAGGTAGCATCAGGAAATGAAATTGAAATAAATTCTGAAACTGAATTTAACTTATTAAAAAAATCCAAAGATTATTCAAACCCAAGAGAGGAAGAAACTGAATCTAGACTTCCAGAAATCGTTAAAAATATTGCATTAATATATAAAGAGTTAGGTCAAAATGATAAAGCTCTAGCTGCTATCGAAACTGCCAGAGCATCAAACCCTGATGACGTGGGACTTATAATCACTGCTGCAAATATATATTTTGAATTAGACAATAAAGAGGCATTTAAATTAGCTATGTCAGAAGCTATTGAAAAAGAGCCTAATAACCCTGTATTGTATTATAATCTAGGTGTTGTAAGTGGTGAATTAGGTGAAAAGGAGGATGCAGTTTCTTACTACGAAAAATCCATTGAATTAGATCCTAGTAATGAGAATAGCTATCTTAATCTTGTAGCTCTCATTCTTGATGGAGAACAGGAAATAGTCAATGAGATGAACAACTTAGGAACATCACGTGCTGACAATCTAAGATATGACGAACTTAAAAAGGTTAGGGAAGATTTGTACAAACAATGTGTTCCAATTTTAAAAGATTTAATTGCCATAAATAATAACGTTGAGGCAATTAGAACTTTAATGAACATTTATGGTACCTTAGGTGATAATCCTGGTTATGTTGAAATGAGAAATTTATTAGATCAACAAGAATAAATTATTCTTTCTCAGGTCATTTTTTTAGCTAAATTTGTAAATCTTTTTGGAGAGGTGCCAGAGTGGTAATGGAGCAGATTGCTAATCTGTCAACGTGTAAACGTTGCCTGGGTTCGAATCCCAGTCTCTCCGCATACTGGTCGCGTAGCTCAGCTGGATAGAGCATCTGCCTTCTAAGCAGACGGTCATAGGTTCGAATCCTATCGCGATCACTATTTTTAATTATTTAAAATTAAGGGTTCTTGTTTTGATTCTTGTATATTAAGTAATGATAAACACGAAATTTTTTAGCCATATAATCCCACTTTTATTTTTTACTTTTTTTATTTCATGTCAATCGATTGATCATGAAAATCAAATGCCAAATGTTATTTTAATAATGGCAGATGACATTGGCCATGAAGGTCTGAGTATTAACGGTAGTACATCATATAATACTCCATTTCTAGATTCATTAGCCTTAAATGGAATAAACTTTACAAACGCATTATCTCAGCCCCTATGTACACCTTCAAGGGTAAAAATAATGACAGGTAAATACAATTTTAGGAATTATGATCATTTTACTTATTTAAATTCTAACCAGAAAACTTTTGGTAACCTATTTAAAGAGAATGGTTATAAAACAGCTATTGTTGGGAAATGGCAATTAAATGGTTTAAGAATTGGCGATGTTGATAGAGAAGTTGCTAAGGATAATACTAGACCTTATGAATTTGGTTTTGATGAATATTCTCTATGGCAATTAACTAAACCAAAGCAATATGGAGAGAGGTTCGCTAATCCTCTTATAGAGCAAAATGGTAATTTTTTACCTAGAAATGAAAACTCATATGGACCTGATATTGTATCTGATTATGCTGTTGAATTTATTAAAAGAAATAAGGACAATCCTTTCTTTATTTATTATCCAATGTTACTTGTTCATGATCCTTTTGTTCCTACTCCAGATTCACCAGAATGGTCATCTTTAGAAACCAGATCAACTCCAGATACTAGATATTTTATTGATATGGTGAATTATATGGATAAAATCGTTGGAAAAATTATAAATGAACTAAAACAACAAGGTATTTTTGAAAACACACTACTAATCTTTGTTGGTGATAATGGAACTCCTAGACAAATAACATCAAATACTATTAATGATATTATTCCAGGTGGTAAAGGTCTAACAAATAAAACAGGGGTTAATGTTCCTATGGTAGTAAGTTGGCCATCAAAAATTAAAAATAATTCAACTAATTCAGATTTAATAACTTTTGCTGACTTCTATTCAACATTTTCAGATATTCTAGGAGTTCCTGATGAAAGTGATGGTACAAGTATGATGGATATCTTTTCAGATAATATTATTAATGATAGAGAAATAGTATCAATATTTTATAACCCATTATGGGGTCAAAACCGAGATAAAAACTATTTTTCTCAAACTGTTAAATATAAACTTTATGAAGATGGAAGTTTTTTTGATATTGAAAATGATATTTATGAGAAACAACCACTTTTAGATGAAAATTTAACTAAAGATCAACTCTTGATAAAAGAAAAACTTTTTAGTAAAATTAAAATTACTGATAATAAATTTTTGAACAGAGAACCAGGTATTATTCTTTCACCTTTAGATTGCTGTAACTACTAATTAAGCAATATCTGCTTTAATTTTTTTAAAAGCAATTGTAATTTGAGCTTCAACTGTTTTTACTGAAATATTTAATAAAGTTGCAATTTCATGATTTGTTAGCCCCTCGGTTTTACTTAATTTAAAAATCTCTTTACACTTTTTAGGTAGTTTATTTATGGATTTATCAATTAATTTAATTAATATATCAAAGTCTGATTCAGAGGATTCATTAATAATTTGATTTAAATATTTAACATATTCATCATGGATTTTCAATAGTGATTTATTTTTATGGTATGAGTTAATAAACTGATTATATACAGACCTATATAAAAAACCGTCAATAGAATAATTAGGGTCTAATTTCTTTCGAAATTCATATGTTTTAATAAATACTTCTTGAACTATATCTTTTGCCATTGAATAGTCGCCAGATAAACTTATAGCATATGCAAATAGTCTTTTATGATACTTATCAACTAAGTATGAAAAAGCATCTTCATCAGCTTTTTTAAGTAATTGAACTAAATTTTTAGTATTTATTTTCAAAATATATTAAACAATTTAATAAAAATTTTAGGGGTTTGTCTTTTTTGATATGTATATATATTAATGAGTTTAAAAATAGATAAGAATTTTGAGAATTTAATTATTAAGTATATAAATCAAAATACTAAAACAGAAGACTTAAAATTATTATTGACCTACTTAAAAGATTCTAAGAATCTCAGTTTATTTAAGCTCTACATAAAAATTAATTTTTTTTCAATTTACGTTATGAATAGAATGGATAAAGACGAAATAATAGATATTATTAAAAATAAAATTAAGAAAGATCAAAAAAGAGAAAAGAGAAAAAAATATTTTATTAAATCACTAAAATATGCTGCGGTTTTTGTAGTGGTTTTTTATTTAAGCCATCTTTACACCTTAAATCAAATTAATTCAACAGAAACTGCTGAGGTAATAATTCCAGACGAAGATGAAATTTTTATTGAAAATGAAAAAGGTGAAATTTTTCTAATTGAGAAAATAGATTCTATTCAAATATCTAAGAATTCTTTCAAGGAATCCAATCGCATTGTATATGAGGAAAATATAGTAGTTGAAACTGAAAAAGTTGAGGTTCACACTATAAATGTTCCATATGGCAAAAGGTTTAATCTAAAATTATCTGATGGTACTGATGTTTACCTAAATTCAGGTACTATAATGAAATACCCAATTTCATTTTTACCAAATCAAACTAGATCTGTATATATTGAAGGTGAAGCATTTTTTAATGTTAAAAAAGCTGCCAATTCAATCTTTGAAGTTCGTTCAAATCAAATTGTAGCCTCTGTTTATGGCACCAAATTTAATTTTAAAAACTTTTCAGAAGATTTCTCTTCAGATATAGTTTTAGTTGAAGGATCTCTTGGAATATCTAATGATAACTCCACCGATATAAACATGCTTTCACCTGGATATAAAGCCTCTATTGATAAAGAGATATTTAAAATTACAAAATCAAAGGTTAACTCAAAGATATATACTTCTTGGGTTGATGGAGATGTAATATTTAGAAATGAAACTTTTGAGCAGATTATTCAAAAGCTGCAAAGACTTTATAACATAACAATCATTAATAATAGTGAAATATCGAATCAATTATTTAATGCAAGTATAAATGTTGAAGAAGAAACGATTGAAGAGGTTTTAGGCTACTTTAATAAAATATATAATATTGATTTTCAAATATTTAACAATAAAATAATCATAAACTAAAACTAAATTAAAAACCCAATTATATGAATAACAATCAAAATAGAAATAGTATATCTTTTATTGATAGACTAAGGAACTCTGTTTTCATTATTCTCACATTAATTTCAACCAATATAATTTACTCTTCTGCTCAAGATATCACCTTGAAGATGAATAATTCAAACTTGGTTCAAGTTATAGATGAAATTGAAGCAATTTCAAAGTATAAATTTATTTATTCTTTAGATGCTTACGATTTTAATAAAGTCATATCTGTCGATGTAACTAATGAGAAAATTGATAATTTATTAGAAATTATTTTTAATAATGAAATCAATTATGAAATTGTAGATGATAAAATAATTCTTAAGGAAAAGAATATATCAAATAATTTAACTGTAGATATAATTCAAGCTACTGTAACTGGAAAAATAACAGACTCGAATGGAATCCCTCTCCCGGGAGCATCTATTCTTGAATCAGGAACTTCTAATGGAACAACATCTGATTTTGATGGTAATTTTTCGTTGGATATTTCAGATGAAGATGCTATTCTAGTGATTTCTTATATTGGATTTACTTCACAGACAATATCTGTAAGTAATTCAGATAATATTCAAGTTTCTCTTGTCGCATCTAGATCTGCTCTTGATGAAGTTGTCTTAACAGGATATGGTTCAACACTTAAAAGAGAGTTGGTATCTTCAATATCACAAGTATCAGGTGATGAACTAACAAACCAACCTGCATCCAATGTTTCTAATATACTTCAAGGTAAAGCAGCAGGTGTAAGTGTAATAAGCAATAATGGAGAGCCTGGTTCTAGAGCTACAATATCAATTAGAGGTATTAGTTCAATCAGCGGAAATAATGGTCCACTATATGTAATTGATGATGTAATTGTTGGGACGGATTTTGATCTTAATAATATTAATGTAAATGATATTCAATCAATTGAAATTTTAAAAGATGCTAGTTCACTTGCTATTTATGGTACAAGAGGAGCAGCTGGAGTTATATTAATACAAACAAAAAGTGGACTTTCAACACCAGAGGGGAGTGTTGAAGTCAGTTTGAACCATTATACTTCATTTGACGAAGTTAAAGCTATGCCTGAACTAGGAGATGTTGCACTTTGGAAAGAATATTGGAGTGAAGGTCTTAGTTTAATTCCTGGTGAAGATGGATATGGTGCAAATGATCCTAACTATGTGTTTCCATATGACGACAGATGGGATACAGACTGGAACAGTGCTATTTTAAGAGATGGACATATAAACAATACAGATCTAAATATTTCTGGTAATTCAGAGAAAACTAATTATTTCGTCTCTATAAGTAGATTTGATCAAAAAGGTGTAGTTAAAGGATCAGGTCTTTTAAGAAACGGACTTAGACTTAATTTAGATACAAAGGTAAATGATAAGCTAAGAACTGGTATTAGGTTCAGTTTAGTGGATAGAAAGCAAGAAAATCAAAAGTTAAATTGGTCAAATGTCTATTATCAGACAATTCCTTATTGGCAAATCTATGAAGCTGATGGAAAAACGTATACTGGAGTAAACCCTATAAGTGGAATTCCACAAAGAAATCCAGTTGCAGATGTTACAGATAGAATAGACCATAGTTTTATTACTAATCTTAATAGCAATGCATATATTGAGTATGACTTAATTCCTGGTCTTACACTAAAAAGTTCACTTGGAATTAATATGGGTTGGAATAAAAACAATTACTATCTCCCTACATACATTCCTCCAAGAAGTGTCGCAAATTCAGGTGGAATTGCGAGAGTTAGACACAATCAAAACAGGAATTATCTTTTTGAAAATACAGCAACCTACTCATTTGAGGATGGTGACCATTCATTGAAAATTCTTGCCGGATATACTAGACAAAAAACAACTTCTACTATGACTATGGCAACAGGTGAAGGATATCCTAATGATGTGCTTACTTTTAATAATTTATCTCTTGGTGCAGATCCTGAATCTAATTTAATTGGATCTAATTATGGACAGAGAACATATACATCAATCCTTAGTAGGATTAATTATGGCTATATGGATAGATATTTTCTTACTCTAGTAGCAAGGCGAGACGGATCCTCAGTTTTTGAAACAGGAAACAAGTATGCTACTTTCCCATCAATAGGTGCAGCATGGATAGTTAGTGAAGAAGACTTTATGCAGAACCAAGATGTAATAAGTAATCTTAAATTAAGAGCAAGTTATGGTATTGTTGGTGAGCAAGGAGTTCCTCCATACAATTCATTTGCTAGATATAGTGATTTTCCAATGTTTTTGAATGATGGAAGATTAAACACTGTTCTTCTTAGTTCTATTCCTAGTCAAGGACTGGAATGGGAAAAAACATATCAGTCGGATATTGGTTTAGAAATTGGATTTGCAAATAATAGATATAGTCTTGAGTTTGATTACTATGAAAAAAGAACTGAAGATCTTCTTTTGGAAAAACCTTTGCCATATACAGCAGGTAATACAAGACTTGAGAATGTTGGAGAAATTGAGAATAAAGGATTTGAATTATCTATATCATCAGTTAATATAGATAAAACAGATTTTGTGTGGTCAACTTCAATTTCATTATCACAAAATAAAAGTGAATTAATTTCGCTCGGTGAAGGTCAAGACTATATTACTCTTGATGATGTTGTTCATCCAAGTAATGGTAACCCGATAAGGCTTACACCTGGTTATCCAATCCCTAGTTTTTGGGGTGCAAATAATCTTGGTACATACAAAACAAGAAATGAAATCGATACTGATGGAAGATTTGGTAGATCATTTCTTGGTGGACCAAGACTTGAGGATCAAAATGGTGATGGTACATGGAATGATTTAGATTATGTTTATCAGGGAAGTCCAGAACCAGATTTGTTTGGTGGTATAAGAAATGTTTTTTCTTACAAAAAATGGACTCTTGATACTTTTGCTCATTTCTCAATTGGAAACACAATGTTTAATGGTTCTGTTGCAGAAAGTTATTATGCAAGAGGAGCATATTTAAACCTTCTACCGGAGCTAAAAGATAGATGGACGGAAGAAAATAATATGTCTGATATACCTAGAGCAGGTACTGCCTTCGGAACATATGTTACAACAAATGAAACTTCTTTTCAAGATGCATCATTCTTTAGATTAAAAAATGTTACACTTACATATGATATAGATAACCCTCCATTTGTAAGAGATGCATCAATCTATTTAAGTGCACAAAATCTACTTTTAATAAGTGATTATAAATGGGGTGACCCTGAAGTAAGTCAGTATGGAAATCAATTAAACAGAGGTGTTTCTGATTCATCATATCCTTACTCTTCGAGCGTATCCTTAGGATTAAATATTAAATTTTAAAATATAAAACCAAAAAAATGAAAACAAGAAAATTTAACTTTTTACACATTATACTAATGATGGGTTTAATTGTATTACCCATTTCATGTGATGACGATGCATTTCTTGAAGAAGATCTTAGAGATGCACTTTCTCCAGCAACATTTTATAATAATGATGCTGAAGCAGCATTAGCTGTTAACGGAGTCATGATGGGTTTGATTTCTAACAATGGTCATAGAAACAGACAATATGCATCAATGTCTCATTATGGATCAGATGAAGGAGGTCCTTCAAGAGGAAATGTAGCAGGTGTATATCACAACTATCTTTATGAAGAAGGAGTTGAAGCAGGATATGGTAATACTTGGCGTGTTTGGTACCAAACTATTAGAGATGCTAACTCAGCTTTGGAAAATATTGAAGGAAATGATAAACTCTCTAATACATTTAGAGATCATGCAATTGGTCAACTTTTAACAATTAGAGCTTTAATTTATTGGGAATTAACAGTTATGTGGGGTGATGTTCCTTATTTCAGAGATTTACCTAGTTCAGAGGTGCTTGGAAAGATTGAAAGAACCCCAGTTGCTACGATTAGAACAGATCTTAAATCTGATCTTGAAAGAGCTGCTTCTTTACTTCCTAGTGAGTGGAGTGGTGTTGATTATGGTAGATTTACAAAATGGGCTGCTTTAGGGTTTAAGACAAAAATTCATCTATATGATAGAGAATGGGCTGAAACAGTTGCAACTGCCAATCAAATTATTAACGGTTCTCCACATGCATTGATGGATAATTTCGAGGATGTTTATGGAAGATCAAGGATGATGATCGGTGATCCTCAAAATAAAGAAATGATAGCTTGGATTGATTTTGCTGGTTTATCTGGTGAAGGAGTTATGTCTGCAGCAGATTATGCAAGAAATTCAGGAGGATTTGTTGAGGAAATGACACCTAGAGGAAGAGATGAGCCTAAAAACAAGGCAGAAAAAGCAGCGTTTAATGCCGCATTAGCTGCTAATGGTGATGAGTTCAATGGTTTTGGTGCTTATAGCCCTTTTCCAGATGCTGCTAAAAGATCAAGATGGCAAGAAGGTGATCTAAGATATGACGCAACAATTATAACTCATTATGAAGGGTTTGAATTGAAACATAAATATTTTAAGAAACTTTGGCAACCTAACCTTGCAGCTTCATATAGAGGTAATAGACATGAAAACTTTATATTACTTAGACTAGCAGATGTATATTTAATGGCTGCAGAGGCTCAAAATGAACTTGCAGGTCCTAGTGAAGCTTATCAGTATATAAATAAAGTTAGAGAAAGAGCATTTGAGCCAGATAAACCTCTTAGTGGTCTTAATCAAACAAGTTTTAGAGAAGCTCTTCAAGAAGAAAGGTTTTTTGAACTTATGGGAGAGCATCAAAGAAAAAGAGATTTAATTAGATGGGGGTTATTAGCTGAGAGAATTCAAAATACTACAGTTTTCAAACAGCATAATGCTCGTAAAGTAAACTATGCTCCTCGTCATCATTTATTACCAATTCCTTTAGAGGAAATTCAGAATAATCCTAATTTGTTGAATACAGATCCAACAAATAATGGTTACAGATAGTATTCAAGTTTAGTAATTTAAAAGATTGTTTAGTGCATACGCATTAAGCAATCTTTTTTTTATATTCAACTTTATGAAAATAAATCATTTATTATCTACAATCTTTTTTTTAATCATTTTTTCTTCATGCGAAACAAAAAAAGATGATTTAAGACCAAATTTTGTATTCATTTTAGCTGACGATCTAGGATATGGTGAGTTAGGTATTCTTGGACAAAAATTCATTGAAACACCTAATATTGATCAATTAGCTAAAGAAGGAATGATTCTTAAAGACCATTACACCGGTTCCCCTGTTTGTGCTCCTGCACGAGCAGTACTTTTAACTGGTCTTCATTCTGGAAATAATCCAATCCGCGGAAATGATGAATGGAGAGAAAGAGGAGATGTATGGAGTTTTCAAGCTATGTTTGAAAATTCAGATCTAGAGGGTCAACGACCGATGCCAGATTCAATTATAACTGTTGCAGAATTCCTACAATCAAATGGATATAAAACTGGTATGGTTGGAAAGTGGGGTCTTGGTGCTCCAAATACTAATAGTATTCCTAATAATAAAGGTTTTGACTTTTTTTATGGATATAATTGTCAAAGACAAGCTCACACACTTTATCCTACCCATCTCTGGAGAAATAAAGAAAGACATATACTAGATAATGAGATAGTTAACAAAGGTCGACTTAAAGAAGGATTGGATCCATATAATACTAATAGTTACAATTTATACAATCAGAATGATTATGCCCCAACTTTGATGCATAACGAAGCTTTAAGTTTTTTGGATTCCAACAAAGACAATAATTTTTTTCTTTATTATGCTTCTCCAATTCCGCATTTACCTCTTCAAGCACCAATGAAATGGGTAGATTACTACCGCGAAAAATTTGGTAAAGAAGAACCCTATGTAGGGAATTCTTATTATCCAAATCAGTATCCTAAAGCTACATACGCAGCAATGATTTCTTATTTAGATGAACAAGTTGGAGAAATAGTTGCAAAGCTTAAAGAAATTGGAAAATATGATAATACATTTATTGTTTTTTCAAGTGATAATGGTCCAACACATGTAGAACACGTTGATATTAATTTCTTCAATAGTGCAGGACCTTTTGTAAACTCTAAAAACACTGTTAAAGGTAGTGTTAATGAAGGAGGTATAAGGGTTCCTACAATTGCAACTTGGCCTAAAAAAATTAAGCCTGGAACTTATTCAGAACATCCAAGTACCTTCTACGACTATTTTGCAACAATATCTGATATTATTAATAAAGAACTTCCTTATTCAATAGACGGCATAAGTTATTATCCTACACTTATAGATGAAAAACAAGATAAACATGATTATCTATATTGGGAGTTCCCTGCTTATGGTGGCCAACAGGCAATTAGAGTCAATAATTGGAAAGGGATTAAAAAGAATTTATTTAAAGGCCCTTCAAAACTGCAACTTTATAACTTAGATGAAGATCCAAAAGAATTAAATGATATAGCATTTAAGCATCCTGAAATTGTATCTAGAATGGAAGATTTTATGAGAGAGGCACATACAACACCAAAAATGGATAAATTCAAAATACCAGCTTTAGATAATAAATAAAAAAAATGAAAAAAAGAATAACTTCAATATTAATACTGTTTCTATTTATAATATCATGTAATTCATCTATAGATAGAGAAATACAAAGACCAAATTTTATAATCTTCATAGCTGATGATATAAGCTGGGACGATATTGGTGCTTATGGAAATAAATTTGTTAGCACACCAAATATTGATAACCTTGCTAAAGAAGGATTAATCTTTAATAATATGTATTTAACTACTAGCTCTTGTAGTCCTAGTAGAAATTCTATAATGACGGGGAGGTATCCACACAATCATGGTGCACCTGAGCTTCATACTCAACCTCCAATGGGAATGAAAACATTTGCTCAAGAGTTAAAATCCTCTGGTTATTATACTGTATCTTCAGGAAAGTGGCATATTGGTGACTATGCTAGACCTGGATTTGATGTTATTCATGAGGGTATAGACTTGGTAGGTCTTGGTGGAGAGGATCAGTGGGTGAATATTATAACAGACAGACCAAAAGATAAACCATTTTTTATCTGGGCTGCAGCTCACGACCCACATAGGGATTGGGCTGAAAATGATTTTTCAGGCACACACAAATTAGATGATATTATTGTACCTGATTATTTAATTGATGACTTACAGACAAGACAGGATTTAGCTCACTATTATGATGAGATTAAAAGATTTGATTACTTTATTGGTGAAGTAATTTCAAAATTAAAAGAACAAAATGTATATGATAATACAATCTTAATGATCATGTCTGATAATGGAAGACCATTTCCACATAGTAAGACAAGGTTGAACGATCAAGGGGTTAAAACACCATTTATATTTGTATATAATGATGAAAAGATATTAGGTAAAACAGAAAGCTTAGTAAGCGTAATAGATATTGCTCCTACAATTCTAGATTATGCTGGTATTGATATTAAAGAAAATTTTCAGGGAAAGAGTTTTAGAAAACTTCTTGAAAATCCTGATGAAAAGTTTAGGAATTATGTTTTTGCCGAACATAATTGGCATGACTACGAATCCCATCAAAGAATGGTTAAAAATGAAAATTATATGTTAATCCAGAACAATAGAAATGAGTTTCCTCAGGCAGGTCCGTTAGATGCAATAAACAGCTCTACATATGCAAGTCTATTGGAAAAAAATAAGCTTGGAGAAATAACAGAAGTTCAAGGTGAAATATTTGACAGTCCAAGATTAGAAGAGGAGTTTTATGTTTTGAAAAATGATTTATTTCAAAGAAAGAATTTAATAGATGACGATAAATTAAATGAAGAAATAAATAATTTGAGACTTATATTAAATAGATGGAAAAATGAAACTGGTGATTCACAACCAGAAGAAATTACAAAAGATTGGTACTTGAGAACTCCTGGACCAATTGAAACAAGAAATAATCTAGGTAAATCTATAGATCTTGTAAAAACTAAAAATCATGGCATTAGAGGTGAGTTCCCTGGATCATCCAATAATGCTACAGAAAATAATAATAAAGGTCCTTTTTAATCATGAATAAAATCAAAGTATTTTTTATTTCAATTCTACTAATAAGTTGTACTGATAATTCGCCAGAAATATCCAAAGACACTAAATTAAATGTTTTGTTTATAGTTGCAGATGACTTAAATACTCGAATTGGTGCTTATGGTGATAATCAAGCAATAACTCCAAATATTGATAAACTAGCTGAGTCAGGGGTTACCTTTATGAATGCTCACAATCAATATCCTCAATGCGCTCAGTCAAGAGCCTCATTCATGACTGGCCTATATCCAGACCAAACAAAAATAAAAAAATTACTAATTTATCTAAGAGAGACCATACCTGATGTAACAACTATTGGGGAAAGATTTAGGCAGGAAAATTATCACTCAGTAAGAATAGGTAAAATATTTCATTATCATAATCCTGGTCAAATTGGAACATCAGGTCATGATGATAATAGGACATGGGATCAAACAGTTAATCCCTATGGAAGAGATAAGCTTGAAGAGTATAAAGTTAAATCTTTAATTCCAGGAAAGTTTGGTGGAACTTTAAGTTGGCATGAAGCAGATGGAACTGATGAAGAACAAACTGATGGTATAGGAGCAACTGAAACTATAGAGTTTCTTGATAAATTTGCCAAAAGTGGTGAAAACTTCTTTCTAGCTTATGGTCTATATAGACCTCATACTCCTTACGTTGCTCCAAAGAAATATTTTGATCTTTTTGATAAAAATGAAATGATAATACCAAAAGTTTCAGAAGATTATTATAAAACGATTCCTTTGCCTGCTGTTAGTACTGTTACTGAGAAAGCTGAAGAGAGAAATCTTGAATATGAATTAGCTCAAACAATTAAAAAGGCATATTACGCTACAAATTCTTTTGTTGATGCTCAAATAGGTAGAGTATTAGATAAACTTAAAGAGACAGGACTTGATAAAAATACTATAGTATTTTTTACTTCTGATCATGGGTATCATTTAGGTGAATATGGACATTGGCAAAAAAGAACTCTATTTGAGCATTCAACTCGTGTGCCCTTGATTGTTTCGGGTCCAGGAATAAACAAAAATGAAAAAATCATGAAAGCACCTATAGAACTTATAGATATGTATCCTACAATAATGGATCTTGTAGGTATGGAAACTCCAGAATTTGTTCAAGGAAAGAGTTTTGCACCTCTTTTAAAAGACTCATCAAAAGTATCTAGAGAAAGTGCACTTACAGAATTAAATATAGATAGAATACCCGTTCAAGGATATTCGATAAAAACAAATAGATACCGACTAACTCAGTGGGGTGAAAATGGATCAATGGGTTATGAGCTTTATGACCACAATGTAGATAGTGAAGAAATGAATAATCTAGCAGAAAATGCTGATTATAAAGATGTCAAAGACTCATTAATAAATGTTATTGCTGAACGTATAGCTAATGCTAGAACTAAACCTGAAGGGTTAGGGAATCAATTTGAGCCTAGGTATAGGAAAGGATGGGATTATATTAAGATTCGCCCGAAAAAATAATTTATGAAAAATTTTTTTTTAATATTTTGTTTATTTCTTATAACAGTCTCTTGTAATAATTTAAATAACGAAAGTAGACCAAATTTTATAGTAATTTTTGTAGATGATTTAGGATATGGGGATCTAGGTTCATATGGACATCCAACAATTAAAACTCCCACTCTAGATAGACTGTCATATGAAGGGCAAAAATGGACTCAATTTTATTCTGCTTCAAGTGTGTGTACCCCGAGTAGGGCTGCGTTGTTAACTGGAAGGCTTCCAATTAGAAACGGAATGATTGGATCTAAGACTAGAGTATTTTTTCCTGATTCACAGTATGGAATTCCTGATTCTGAAATTACAATTGCTGAGAAACTAAAAGAAAATGGTTATAAAAATGCTATTATTGGAAAATGGCATTTAGGTCATAAAAAAGAATATCTTCCTCTTCAGCATGGATTTGATTATTATTTCGGTATCCCATATTCGAATGATATGGATCCAATTAATGGAGTCACCTGCTGTCCTGGACCAAGATATTGGCAACAATACGAAAAAAAGAGACCGGATTCATCAAATTATAATGTTCCTTTAATTGAGAACAATAATATTATAGAGAGACCAGCAGATCAAACAACAATTACTAAAAGATATTCAGATAAAGCAGTTGAATTTATTAGAGATAATAAAAAAAATAATTTTTTCTTGTATTTAGCACACAACCTTCCTCATACCCCTCTTTATGCCTCGGATGAATTTACTGGTAAAAGTAAAAGAGGTCTATATGGAGATGTTGTAGAAGAAATTGACCATGGTATTGGCAGAATTATTGATGAGTTAGAAAGAAACAATCTTGACAGAAATACAATTGTAATTTTTACATCTGATAATGGACCCTGGCTTCCATTTGAATCTCAATCTGGTTCAGCAGGACTTCTCAGAGAAGGAAAAGGAAGTACTTGGGAGGGAGGACATAGAGTTCCAGGGATTTTTTGGGGTGGAAGAATTAAACCATCTGTAATAGATGACCTAGGTTCTACATTGGATATCTTTCCGACAATCCTAGAAATGTCAAACTCAGGACAAGTTGATGATAGAATAATAGATGGGTTGAGTATAAAAAACACTCTCTTAAATCTTGAACCATCTAAAAGAGAAAAAGTTATTTTCTATAGAGAGAGAGAGGTATATGCTCTTAGATATCGTCAATTTAAGGCTCATTTTATTACAAATGGAGTCTATAATTATCCTTCTCGTGATATAAAAACATATTTGAAAAATCCTTTGCTTTATAATTTAGATATAGATCCTTCTGAAAAATATGATATAGCTGATGAAAATCCTGAAATATTAAAAAAAATATATGAAGTGCTTGAATCTCATCAAAACAACCTTAATGCACCAGAAGATTTACTTCAGTATAGGGATAACAATGGAAATACTGATGGAATAGATAATTCTTTGGATTAAAACTCAATTATGAAGATCAGCAGACTTTTTATTGTTTTCTTTAACCTTTTTCTTATTGGGTGCTCTCAAAAAGAAATGATTCAAAAACCTAATATTATTTTGATTATGACAGATGATCAGGGTTGGGGTCAAACAGGTTATTATAATCATCCCCTTTTAAAAACCCCTAACTTGGATGAGATGGCTAATAATGGATTACGTTTTGATAGATTTTACGCAGGTGCACCAGTTTGTTCTCCAACTAGAGCATCAGTATTAACAGGAAGAAGTAATGATAGAACTGGTGTGTATGATCATGGTTATCGTCTTAGACTTCAAGAAAAAACAATTTCACAAGCATTAAAAAATAATGGATATATAACTGCACATTTTGGTAAATGGCATTTAAATGGATTAAGAGGTCCAGGTGCTCCTATTTTAATAGATGATAAATATGGCCCTCAAAATTTTGGATTTGACCATTGGTTATCAGTTACAAATTTTTTTGATATAAATCCATTAATGAGTGAAAATGGAGATTTTATTGACTTTAATGGAAATTCCTCAGAGATTATATTTAATGAGGCCTTATCCTTTATAAAAGAGAGAAAAAACAAAGAAATGCCCTTTTTTATTCTTATTTGGGATGGATCACCACATTCTCCATTTATTGCAGATGATAAGGATAATATTGATTTTAACAATTTAGATGAAAGAAGTAAAAATCATTATGGAGAATTAGTTGCATTTGATAATAGTTTAGGAGATTTTAGAAAAGGTCTTCAGGAAATAGGTATTTCCAACAATACCATTTTATGGTTTAATAGCGATAATGGAGGTCTTGGTAAAAAACAGAATATATCACCCTTGACTGTAGGAGGTTTAAAGGGTCAAAAAGGGGATATTTGGGAAGGCGGTATTAGAGTTCCTAGTATAATTGAATGGCCATCAGTAATTAAAAGTAGAATTAGCACCTATCCATCTTCAACAATGGATATTTTTCCCACAATAGTTGATATTTTAAATTTACCTGACTCTACTATGTTAATGCCATTTGATGGGGAAAGTCTTTTTCCTTTATTTAATTCAAAGATTGAGAAAAGAAAAAATAAAATTCCATTCCGTTATCTTGATAAGGGTGCATTAATAGATAATAATTTTAAACTAGTAGTAACAAGCATTAAAAAAAATAATTTTGAATTGTATGATCTGCTAAATGATCCTAAAGAATCCTTAAATATAAGTTCATCTTACCCGATTGTCTTTCAAGAAATGAAAGATGAATTTATAAAGTGGAATAGAACAGTAAATGAAAGTATTAATGGGAATGACTATAATGAAGAATTTATAAATGAGGATGGAAGAAAATGGTGGCCTTCTGATGAAAGATATGAGCCATTTTTAAATGATCTAATTAAACGTCCAGAATATACTGAGTATAT
Source organism: uncultured Bacteroidota bacterium (assembly GCA_902594745.1). Lineage (GTDB taxonomy): Bacteria > Bacteroidota > Bacteroidia > Flavobacteriales > Flavobacteriaceae > Marisimplicoccus. The sequence continues at coordinate 194,146 of CACJNF010000001.1, read as the reverse complement.
TAAAAGAAGAGCTAATTTAGATTAACCATAAAATGAAAAAAAAATTCTTCAAATTATTTTTTTTAATATTTTCATTAATATCAATTGGTTGTAGTATTGAAAATAATACAAAACCTAATATTATATGGATAGTAGCTGAAGATCAATCGCAATATTTTTTTCCATACTATGGTGATAATGCTATTGAGTTACCAAACATTAATAAACTTTTAGAAAATGGAACAGTATATGAGGGTATGAGTTCTCCTTATCCTGTATGTGCTCCAGCTAGAAGCTCAATTATAACAGGAATGTACCCTAACTCAATTGGAACAGGTCATCAAAGAGCTTATAATTACAATAGAGAGGTAAGGCCAGAAAGTGAACATTTGTTAGAATTTCAATATTATTCCTCCAAACTAGCTGAGCAGATTAAACCATTTACTCAAATCTTAAGGGAAAATGGATATTATACAACTAATAATTCAAAACAAGATTATAATTTTAAATTAACAGATGAAGCTTGGGATGAATCTAGTAGAGAAGCTAGTTGGGAAAACAGAAATAATAACCAGCCTTTCTTTTCAGTTTTTAACTTTGGAGTTACTCATGAATCTCAAATCTGGATCAGGGATAAACAAGAGCTTAAAGTAAATCCAGATAGCATTATTGTTCCTCCAGTTTTTCCAAATGATTCAATTGTTAGACACTCATTGGCTGTAAATTATTCTAATATAATTGAAATGGATAAACAAATGGGTAAGATTATTGATAAGCTCATTGAGCAAGACTTATATGACGATAGCTATATCTTTTTTTACAGTGATCATGGAGGTCCTTTTCCAAGACATAAAAGAGCAATATATGAAACTGGATTAAAAGTCCCATTGATAATTAAGTTCCCGTATTCCGAAAAAGTTAAAGAAGATAGAAATTATGACTTATTAAGTTTCATTGACTTTGCACCAACAATTTTATCTATTGCTGGAATTGAAATTCCAGAGATATTTCAAGGTAATGCATTTTTAGGTTCAAAAGAATCAAAAAATAAAAGAAAGTATTCATTTAGTGCTAGTGATAGGTTTGATGAGATTACTGAAAGAAAACGAGCTGTAAAAACAAAAAAATATAAATATGTTAGGAATTATGACACTAATCAACCCCATGCAATAGACAATTATTACAGAACTCAAATGAATTTAATGAGACATCTAACTAACTTAAATAAATTAAACCTTCTCTCACCAGAACAAAAACTTTGGTTTAAGTCCCCTAAAAGCAATGAGGAGTTTTATGATCTAGAAAATGATCCATTTGAATTAAATAATCTAATTACAGATAAAGCTTTTTCAAGTCAGATAGAAGAACTTAGAGCTCAACTAGATAATTGGATGATACAGATTAATGATAATGTAGATCTTTCTGAAAAGGAATTAATAGAGATTATAACTAAGTAATATTCTTTAAATGAAAAAAACAGTACTAATTATTTTTTTAACCCTAATTATATCTTGTAAATCAATTGACAATAAGAATCCAAATATTGTCTTATTTTTTGTAGATGATTTAGGATGGACAGATTTATCTTTTATGGGTTCAAAGTATTATGAAACTCCAAATATTGATAATCTTTCAAAAAGTGGAATGACATTTTATAATGGATATGCTTCTGCAGCAAATTGTACACCTAGCAGGGCTACAATGTTTACTGGTAAATATTCAACAAGTCACGGGATCTATACAGTTGCTGATAATCAAGATCTAGTTGGTTCAGAAAGAGGGAATGACAAAACTCGAAAATTGATACCAATAAAAAATAAAAGAAATCTTGATTTAGAGTATATTTTAATTCCTGAAATGTTAAAAGATAAAGGGTATTTAAATGCTCATTTTGGTAAATGGCATCTTGGTAATGAGGGATTCTATCCTGAAGATCAAGGTTTTGATTATAATTTTGGTGGCAATCAAACTGGGAGTCCTAAAGGAGGGTATTTTTCTCCTTATAAAAATCCAAATATTTTAGATGGCCCCAAAGGTGAATATCTTACTGATAGATTAGGAAATGAAGTTTTAAATTTTATAGATACTAATCAAAATGAAACCTTTTTTGCATATGTATCATTTTACTCTGTTCATACTCCAATTCAATCAAAAAAAGACCTTCAAAAAAAATATTCATTAAAAGATGGAAATGAAAATCATAATCGAGCAGATTATGCAGGTATGATTCAGTCAGTTGATGAAAATATTGGAAAAATTATAAATAAAATTGAACAACTAGGTTTATCTGAAAATACACTTTTTATTTTCACTTCTGATAACGGTGGTATTAGAGCTATATCAAACCAATCACCACTTAGGGCGGGAAAAGGATCATACTATGAAGGAGGTATAAAAGTACCCTTAATTTTTTCATGGAGAGGTAAAATAAAAGAGGCAAGTAAATCTTATGAAAGAGTAAGCAATATTGATTTTTTTCCTACAATTCAAAATATTATTGGTTATAAAAACAAAGATCTAAAACTAGATGGAATAGATTTAAACCCAATTTTTGATGGTAGAAAAATTGAAAAAAGAGCTTTGTTTTACCATTTTCCTATTTATCTTCAGGCATATAATGTTCAAGAGGATAACGGAACAGATCCTTTATTTAGAACAAGACCTGGTTCGGTTATAATTGAAGACAACTGGAAACTGCATCACTATTTTGAAAATGATAAAAAAGAACTTTACAATATTGAAAATGATATATCAGAATCATATGATTTAAGTAAAGTGAATGTCCAAAAAACAACAGAACTTTTTAATAGCTTAAATTTATGGAGAGAGGCAAATAATGCTCCAATACCTTTTGAAAAAAACATTAAGTATGATCAAAAGTTTGTTGATAGTATTAATTTACTCATAATTGATGGGAAGCTTTCAGGTAGGATAAACACTAATTGGTAATTAAATATTTTAATGATGAACTTCAATTACACTAAATCTTTTATCATTTCTATCATCTTTATTTTAGGATGTGAGACAATTCAAAATCATTCAACTAATGATCCCAATATTATAATAATTTATACAGATGATTTAGGTTATGGTGATGTAAGTGCATATCAAAAAGGTACATTAAAAACACCTAATATTGATAAGCTAGCTAACGAAGGAATTAGATTTAACTTTGGATACGCTTCATCTGCAACTTGTAGTCCTAGTAGATATGCTCTCTTAACTGGTAAGTATCCATGGAGAAAAGATGGTTTAAGAGTTATAACTGGTGGATCTTTAGTAATAGATACTACAGAAATGACTATACCTAAACTATTAAAAAGAAAAAATTATCATACAGGTATTGTAGGTAAGTGGCATCTTGGTTTAGGATCTGGAGATGGAGTCGCTGGATCTGGTATAATTGACTATAATTCTACTATTTCTCCTGGTCCAAATGAAGTAGGTTTTGATTATTCACATATAATGGCTGATACTCAAGACCGTGTTCCAACAGTATATATTGAGAATGGAGATGTTGTTAACCTTGATATCAATGACCCTATAGAAGTAAATTTTTTCCATCAAAAAAAACATGATGACTATGGCCTGCCAACTGGATTGAAAAATCCTGAGCTTACAACAATGAAATGGCATCATGGTCATAATGGTTCAATAGTAAATGGAATTCCAAGAATTGGATACATGAAGGGCGGTAATGATGCTCTTTGGAGTGATATTGATATGGCAGATCATTTCTTGCAAAAAGCTAAAGAATACATTAAAAGAAATAAAAATAATCCTTTCTTTCTATTTTATACTCTTCAACAACCACATGTTCCAAGAACCCCGCACCCAAGATTTGAAGGGCTATCTGGGATGGGACCTAGAGGTGATGTTATTATAGAAGCAGATTGGGCTATTGGAGAATTATATAAGACTTTAGAGTCAGAGAATTTATTAGATAATACATTAATAATTTTCTCAAGTGACAATGGACCAGTATTAAATGATGGATATTATGACGATGCTGTAGAAAAACTAGGAGATCATACTCCTAAAGGTGGATTAAGAGGTGGAAAATACAGTCTCTTTGAAGCTGGCACAAGAGTTCCGTTTATTTCATATTGGAAAGGAAAAATAAAGCCTGGAATATCAAATGAAATGATATCACAAATTGATCTTCTTAATTCAATTTCTAAATTAGTTGGATTAGAGTATAGATCAAAAGATGGAATAGACTTTTTAGATTTGATTTTAAATAATAAAGGCAAGGGTAGAAAGGAGCTAATTCTTGAGGCCTCTACAAGAACTGCATACAGAAAAGGTGACTGGGTAATGATTCCACCTTATAAGGGTCAATCAATTGCAAAAAATGTTAATATAGAATTAGGGAACTCACTGGACTTTAAATTATATAACTTAAAGGATGATCCCTCACAAAAAAATGATCTTTCAAAGATTGAAGATAAAAAGTTAAAGGAAATGATTGAAGGTTTTGTAAAAATTAGAGGTAAAGAATTTAGTAATATTAAAAACCTAATTTTAGAGTAAATTATGTTAAAAAAAATAAATAATTTAAAGAATGAAACAAATGCAAATAAAGTTTCAATAAACCCTAGCTTTAAAAATTAAAATAATGAAATATTATCCCTTAAAATTATTGTTTATTACCTTTTTCATTTTAGGCTGTACTAATGATATAGACACCAATACAAAACCGAATATATTATTTATAATGTCTGATGATCATGCTTATCAAGCAATAAGCGCCTATGATGATAGGTTAATTCAAACTCCAAACATCGATAGAATTGCAAATGAAGGAATGTTGTTTACTAATGCCTCGGTAACAAACTCAATATGTGCGCCCTCAAGAGCAGTTATACTAACTGGTAAACACAGTCATATTAATGGAAAAATAGATAATATTGCAAAATTTGATGATTCTCAAATGACCTTTCCTCAATTATTTAAAAAGAATGGTTATCAAACAGCTATGTTTGGAAAACTTCATTTTGGAAATAATCCAAAAGGTATAGATGATTTTCTTATTCTTCCTGGTCAGGGAGATTATATTAACCCTAGATTCTTAGGAAAAGAGAAGGACACAATTATTACTGGATATGTAACAGATGTTATCACCGACTTAACATTAGACTGGTTTAAAAATAAAAGAGATAATGACAAGCCCTTCTTGACATTCTATCTTCATAAAGCTCCTCACAGGGCATGGTGGCCAAGTCCTGAAAAGTTTGCTGAATTTTATAATAAAAAGTTTCCTGAACCAGAAACTCTTTATGATGACTACTCTAATAGGGGTACTGCTGCAAAAACTGCTGAGATGAATCTACTTACTCATATGCAATACATGCAAGACAGCAAAGTTCGTCCCTCAGTATTTGAAAAAATGAAAAATGTAGAACCAAAAATTGTTTATGCAAGAGGTGATGGAACCTTTTTTGAACCTAGCTCTAATTCTTTTAATAACCGTTATGGTAGAGCTAATGAGGAGCAAAAGAAAAAATATGACGTTACTCTAGACAAGATTAGTAAAGATTTTGAAGCTAATTGGCCAAACATGACCAATAAGGAAAAAATGCAATGGAAGTTTCAACGATATATGCAAGACTATTTGGCAACCATTTCATCTGTAGATGATAACGTAGGTAGAGTTTTGAACTATCTTGAAGAGACGGGACTTGACAAAAATACTATAGTTGTTTACACTTCAGATCAAGGCTTTTATCTTGGTGAACATGGATGGTTTGATAAGAGGTTTATTTATGATGAGTCTTTCAAAACCCCACTAATAATTAAATGGCCTAATCAAATTAAACCTGGAACAACAAATGAGGAAATGGTTCAAAATCTTGACTTTGCCCAAACTTTTTTAGAGGCTGCAATGATTGAAGCACCAAAAGATATGCAAGGTGAAAGTCTCATACCATTATTAAAAGGAAATTCTAGTAAATGGAATAGAGAATCAGTTTATTATCATTATTATGAGTATCCTTCAGTCCATATGGCAAAGAGACACTATGGGATAGTTAACAAAGACTTTAAACTTACTCACTTTTATTATGATATTGATGAGTGGGAATTATATGACCGTAAAAATGATCCAAATGAAATGAATAATGTTTATAATGATCCTAATTATAAGGATGTCGTTGTCAAATTAACACAAGAATTAAAAGAACTTAGGATTAAGTATAAAGACTCGGAGGAATTAGATAAAAGTTTTATATATAATTAATATGAAAAAAATCTTAATGATCTTATCCCTGGTTTTAATTTCATGCACATCTAAAATAGATTATGATCTTAGGACTGTTTCAGTTAAGGAATTTAAGGAGTTTATTAATGAAACTGGATACATAACTAGCGCCGAAGAGTATGGTTGGTCATTTGTTCAAGAGAATGTTTATGATTATAAAGTTGTCAATGGTGCAAATTGGATAAAACCAGATGGTATTAACAAATCAATTGATAGTTTACCTGTAACACAGGTAAGTTATAAAGATGCAATTGAGTATTGTAAATGGGCGGGTGTTCGGCTTCCTACTTATGAAGAGTATTGGAAGCTTGTATCCTTAGATGACAGGCTAATTGTCTCTGATAATATGTATCCAATTTCTGCTGTTAAATCTGTGAACATTGTTGGAAATGTTTGGGATATTACTGAGCCTGTTAATTCAAATCAAGTAAGATTAGCAGGTGGATCACTTTTTTGTTCAATAGATACTTGTCATGGAACCCAAGAGGATAGAGAATTATATGTTGATAAAGAAACTGGTAATATTCACATTGGATTTAGTATTTTAACAGAAAAATGAAATATACACCGAGTAAAATAAATAAATGGATGCTTTTAAAGCTTCCTGCTGCATGGCTAACAGGTGTAAGGCTTACTCTAATTGATGAAGATAAATGTGAAGTTAAAGTAAGTTTTAAATGGATTAATCAAAATCCATACAGATCTATGTTTTGGGCAGTTCAGGGCATGGCCGCAGAGTTAACTACAGGAATGTTACTTACAAAATCTATTCAAGATTCTAATGCTAATATCTCAATGCTTCTTGTAAGTAATAAATCAAGCTTCTATAAAAAAGCAGTAGGTAAAATAACTTTTACTTGTACTGAAGGTAAAATAGCTAAACAACTAATTAATTCGACTATTCAAAACATAACTTCAAAGGCTTGGTTAAAAGCTAGGGGGTATGATGAAGAAGGAGACTTAGTCTCTGAATTTGAGTTTGAGTGGTCTTGTAAAAAAAGAAAAAATGGATAAGAATTTTTATAAAGATCTAAACTTACCTGTAATAGCAGCTCCACTATTTTTAATTTCAGGCCCAAAGCTTGTAATTGAATGTTGTAAAAACGGAATAGTTGGAACTTTTCCAGCTTTAAATCAAAGAACCTCAGAAGGTTTTGAGGAGTGGGTAGTTGAGATTAAAGATGAACTTTCAAAATTTGAGAGTGAGACTGGAATAAAACCTGCACCTTTTGGTGTAAACCTTATTGTCCATCCATCTAATATTAGAATCAAGGCTGATTTAGATATTTGTGTAAAACATAAAGTTCCTATGATTATAACTTCATTAGGAGCTGTCCCTGATATTGTAAATGCAATTCATAGTTATGGGGGACTAGTTTATCATGATATAATTAAGAAAAGACACGCTGAAAAAGCTGCAGAGGCTAATGTGGATGGTCTAGTTCTTGTTACTGCTGGTGCTGGTGGTCATGCAGGTCTAAAAAACCCAATGGCTATGATCTCTTTAATTAGAGAATTTTTTAACAAAACAATCATTCTTTCGGGTTGTATATCAAATGGAAGAGATGTAGCATCAGCCCTTCAAATGGGTGCTGACATTGCATATATGGGTACAAGATTTATTAATACTAAAGAGAGTCTTGCAGAGCAAGCCTATAAAGATATGATTATTAACTCTTCTGCTGAGGATATAGTATATACTGCTGCAGTCTCTGGTGTTCATGCTAATTTTCTAAGACCTAGTCTTGAAGCGATGGGTGTTACGGAAGAAGTGTGGAATGATTCAAAAAAAATTGACTTTGGTAAAGATATGGCTGAGGCTGAAGCTAAGGCATGGAAAACTATTTGGTCAGCTGGTCATGGTGTTAGTTCAATAAATGATAATCCTAGCGTTAAAGATCTGGTTAGTAAATTAAAAGTTGATTTTATCGAGTCTCTTAAATCTAATCACAGCAATCTTGATTATCAAAATAATCAATTCTAAATTCAATGATTGAGATAATCACCACTGGTGGAACTATTGATAAGGTCTACTTTGATCAAAAAAGTGATTATCAAGTAGGTGATCCATTTATTGGAGATTTGCTAACAAAAATGAATGTAAATATTGATTACAAAATAAGTCCCTTAATGAGAGTTGATAGTTTAGATATGGATGATAGTGATCGTGAAAAGATTTTAAATCATATAGTTAAATCAAATTATGATAAGATATTAATTACTCATGGGACAGATACAATTGTTGATACGGCTATTTATCTAAATCAATTGCACAATAAAACTGTGGTGTTAACTGGCTCGCTTAAGCCCGCGCTTTTTATTGATAACGATGCAATATTTAATATAGGTTGTGCATTTACATCAGTTCAGAACTTAAGCAAAGGAGTTTATATTATAATGAATGGACAAGTCTTTGAGCCAAATAATTGCAGAAAAAATATTGAAAAAAATATTTTTGAAAAAATTAACTAGTTAATGACTTTAAAATAGATAATCCATAAATAGCAGCTGTCTCTGATCTTAGTCTATTATCACCAAATGATACCTCAGTAATTTTATTATTTTTTGCTTCTTGAATCTCATCATCTGAAAATCCACCCTCAGGACCAATAACCAGACAAATTTGATTTGAGTTTATAGACTCTTTCTTTAAAATATTTTTTGTCTTAAGATTTGCCATTATCTTTTGATCACTATTATTATTTATAAAATCAGAAAATTTTTCAGTACAGTTAATCGTAGGTTTGAATAGTTGGTTCGATTGCTTTAAAGAGCTAATAGAAATCCTCTCAAGCCTTTCATGATTTACTTTCTTTTTTTCTGAATGTTTGGTTATAATTGGAGTTATTTCTTTTATACCAATCTCCGTCGCTTTTTCTACAAACCATTCAAATCTAGATGGGTTTTTTAGAGGAGAGATTGCAATATGAATTGACACTTTATTAGGTTTTCTCTTTGATATCTTTACTATTTTAACTTTAATTTTTTTTCCTTTTTCTATTATTTTACATTCTGCTAAAAGGCCATTTCCATTAGTAAAATTGAGTATATCCCCTATACCTTTTCTATACGATTTTAATATATGTTTGCTGTCATTTTCATTGACTATTATCTCATTATCTGTTTGGCTAAAATTTGAAAAAAATAAATTCATTAGAAACTATATCTTGGTAAAGGTGTAGATTTTAAATCTGATAATTTAGATGTAGAATACTTTAAATAACCCACAATTCCAATCATAGCAGCGTTATCTGTGGTATATTGAAGCTCAGGAATAAAGATTTCCCAGTTATTTTCTCTTGACTCGTCTTCTAATCTATTTTTAAGATAACTGTTTGCAGATACACCACCTCCAAATATAATTGAATTAAGATTGTTCTTTGTTGCTAAAAAATTGACCTTATTTAATAAGTTATCTACTAAGTTTTTTTGAATTGACGCGCATATGTCTTGTAAATTCTCATCGATAAAATTCTTATTCTTATTTATATTATTATGAAGAAAATTGATAAAAGCTGTCTTAGTTCCACTATAACTAATATTTCCACCTTCAACCTTAGGTAGAGGAAAATTAAACTTATATTCGTCTCCCAGTTTTGATAATTTATCAATTTCTGGTCCAGCTGGATAGTCTAGTCCTAATTTTTTTCCACACTTATCAAAAGCTTCTCCAATTGCATCATCCAAAGTCTCTCCAAGTATTTTCATTTTAAAATAATCTTCAACTAAAATGAACTGAGTATGACCGCCCGATATTGTAACTCCAAGAAAAGGAAAACCTGGCTTCTTTTTACCATTATCAATAAAATTAGATAATATGTGTGCTTGCATATGATTAACCTCAATTACTGGAACTTCAAGTGAAACCCCAAGTGATTTTGCAAATTCAGTTCCAACAATAAGAGAGCCCATTAACCCTGGACCCCTTGTGAAAGCTATTGCTGAGATATCATTTAAAGAAATACCAGATTCTTTTATAGCTGATTCAACAACTGGTATTATATTTGAAAGATGAGCCCTTGACGCTAATTCAGGCACCACTCCTCCATATTTTTTATGTATTGACTGGTTAGCAATTTTATTTGACAGCACTTTGTTATTTTTTAAAATTGCCGCTGATGTATCATCGCAAGAAGATTCGATACCCAGTATATAAATATCTTTATTTGACATTACTATCTTTGTAATACAAATTTAATCAAGAATAGTCATTAAGAATTTAAAAAAAATATTTTTAATCATTTTTACGATAGGGATTATCCTCTTGGCCTCATTATATCTTGTTATAAATACCTCTGGAGTCCAGAATTATCTTAAGCAAAGTGTTATAAATTATATAAACATTGATAGTAATAATTATTTACAAATTGGAAATTCATCATTTAACTTAAAAGGTGAAGTTGTTTTTAATGAAATCTCATTATCAAATAAAGAATCGGACACCATACTTTTTCTTGAGACACTAAGAACGAATTTCTTTCCCCTGGTTTCAGATTTAAGTTTAAATAATTCTCTAAACATAGAAGGTCTAGATATATCAATTGATCTTTCAAACAATACACCAAACAAGCTCGATGCTGAATTTGAAGAAATAATAGATAATATATTCTTTGATAGAGTTAATATATTAAACTCAAGTGTTAAGTTAATTATTGATTCAATTCAAAATAGTATTATAATCGATAAGCTGAATGCATATGAAATTAATAATGATGATGGTCTATCTGTTAAATTAAATAGTTTTTCAGGTAAAGTAAATGATATAAAAATTAAAGAGTTTAATTCAGAGATGAGCTATAATGATGGTCTAATAAACTTTTCTAATTCTAATTTAGTATCTGATGATCAATTTGTAAAAGGGGATATAAATTTTCAGTTAGATAATCAAAATAAGCTTAATAATTTTCAAAAATCTTTTCTAGAATTTAGCTTAAATGCAGGTAATTTTAATTTTATTGATAAAGATATATTTGATAAAACTGTTATCCAGGGGGAAATAATATTTGAAGGATTAAAAGAAGAAATTATCCTTGAAAAATTGAATTTAAAAACAGAACTATTAGAGCTTAAATCAAGTGGAATTTTAAAAGATATATTGACAAATGATTATGAGGTTTCAATAGATCTATCTGATATTGACATTAGTGAAGAAGAAGTAATTAAAACATTAAATTTAAATCAACAATTTACCCTTCCAATTCTTTATGGAAATATCAATCTTAATAAAGAGCTCATTAATTATAATTTTTCTCAAAACATTAGCTATGAATCTTCTGCGAATATTTATGGAACTGGCTTATTTGAGGAGAAGACTTCATTTGACTTTAATATTATTTTAGATCTTTTAAAAGATGACGAGTTATTAAATCCTCTTAATCTAGATAACTTGAAATTGGACTCAAGATTTAGAATAATACCTGATCAACAAATAACCTTTGATGGAGATGTTGAGATTGTTGAGAATGATAACATTACAAATGTTGATTTTAATACTAGTATTATAAATAATAATTTATCATCAATACTTGGAATAACCCATGAAAACGTTCGGCTAGACTACGAAATTTATGGTAATCTATTAAATAAGAAGTTGAATGCATCTGGTAAAATATCTCTAGAAACTACTCCTGTAAATAATATAAATAATATTACTGCTGAGACTAATATTGAAATTGACTTTTCAGTTGAAGATTATATCAAATCTAACTTAAAGTTGAAAGAAATTAGAATAGACACATCAAATGATAAAATATATTTATCTGAACTTAATGAAATAAATGAAATTCTAGAATATGATTTTATAGATTCAGCTAAAAATTATGATTTTAGTTTTCAATGGGTTGATAACAAACTTAATCTAGAATCAAATCTTGGCTCTAACATTTTTATCAATGGTTTTTATAATAATGAGAATGATATTGACTTAAATTTTGAACTTTCAAACTTATTTATTCAAAATTTCTTTGAAATAAATAAGAACCCAATTTCTGGTCATGTTGAGTCTAAAATAAAGTTAAACAGGAGCGATACGAATAGAACACTTAGTTTAAATGCTTCAATAAAAGATATTAATATTGAAGAATATGAATTAGGTAATTTAGAACTTAATGCCTTTGGAAACACAGATTTTGATTCATACTCAGTTGATTTAAAATTATTAAAAAACGAAAATATTACTCTCGAGTCTGAAGGAACAGTTATTGCAATTAATGAAAAACCCAATATAGACTTAGATTTAAATTTTAATGACTTTGATATATCATTTGTTGAAAAAATTGGCTCAAATACTTTAAAGGAAATTTCTAGTTCAATTTCTGGACAAATTAATCTATGGGGTGCGTATGATAATATTCAACATAATGGAAGTTTGATATTAAATAATTCGAAATTTTTCATTCCATATCTAAATATTGAATACCTAATAAATGATAATTCAGAGCTTACACTTTATAATCAAAATATTGAATTTAACAATATATCAATTGGTCATATTGATTCAAAATCTTCCTCTTATTTAAATGGTAAAATCAACCACACAAACTATAAGGACTGGAATTTAGGTTTACTATTCCAATCTGACAGGCTATTTATTTTAAATAAAGAATTTAATGAAGATGAAAACTTCTACGGTAAAGCATTCATTGATGGTCAAATTTCAATTTTAGGTCCAACTGATCAGATAGCAATTGATATTGATGCAATAACAAAGTCAGGAACATATATTACAATACCTAGATCTAATAGCTACTCAATTGATGACTTTTCCTTTATTGAATTTAATGATTTAAACAATTCAAATCTATACAATGATAATAATCTATTTGAAGATGTCGCTCAGTTAAATAATAAAACTCTTGACTTAAATATTGACCTTGAAATTGATAATAATGCCCAAGTAGATATAACAATAGATCAGGAAACAGGAAGCTATATAAGTGGAACTGGAAATGGCAACCTATTTATGGAAATAGATTCGGATGGAAAATTTAACATTTATGGAGATTATATAACTACTGAAGGTGAATATAATTTTAAAGATCTTGCTTTAATTGATAAAAAATTTAAATTAAAAGATGGTGGGACAATAGTATGGGATGGTGAGCCTCTTGGGGCTCAAATGGATTTACTTGCAACCTATGAAGTACCTGGTGGTTCAAATCCAGCTTTGCTTTTGGATAATCCAAATTTTAACAAAAAAATTCCTACTGATGTTGAAATTAAGCTTACTGGAAATTTAACAAAACCAAACAGTCCAGATTTTGAGATTTACTTTCCAAATACAAGTAGTACTGTAACATCAGAAATTAATTATAAATTAAATGATCCTGAAGTGAGACAACTTCAAGCTATTTCTCTCCTAACTCAAGGTATATTTATTAATGAAGTTAGTGTTTCTATTGAGGGAATAACAAATAATATCTATGAAAAAGTATCTGATGTCTTTAGTGATTTATTAGGGGGGTCCCAAGGTCCACTTAAAGTTGGTTTAAACTACTTGCAGGGAGATAAAAGTGATATACTTGATATTAAAACAGAAGATAGATTTGGGGTAACACTATCTACAGAAATTAGTGATAAAATACTTTTTAATGGTAAAATTGGTGTCCCTATAGGTGGAATAGAAGAAACTTTAATAATTGGAGATGTTCAAATTGATTTTATTCTAAATGAAGATGGATCTCTTAAAGCTAAAGTATTTAATAGAGAAAATGAATTTAGGTATATTGGTGATAAGTTGGGTTATACTCAAGGTGTTGGTCTAACATATCAAGTTGATTTTCAAACTTTTCGAGATCTTCTCTCTAAGCTTGTTGAAAAAAACAAGTAATCATAGCCTTTAAATATTAATAATCGTTTAAAATAATAGAATTTTATAAGTAAATTTGTGCAACTTAAACAAGAATTGACAAGTAAAATAAATAAAATAGGCGTATTAACATCAGGAGGTGATTCTCCTGGAATGAATGCAGCTGTAAGAGCGGTTGTTAGATCTGCTGAATTTCATAAAATAGATTCTTTTGGTATTTATAAAGGTTATGAAGGATTAATATCAGATGACATAAAAAAACTAAATGCAAGATCAGTTAAAAATATTGTTAATAAAGGCGGTACTATCTTAAAATCTGCAAGGTGCCATGAGTTCAGAACTAAAGAGGGTAGGGTAAAGGCGAAACAGACTCTAGATAAATACGAAATAGACTCTCTTGTAATCATTGGTGGAAATGGATCTTTAGAGGGGGGTAAAGTTTTTGAAGAAGAACATGGTATTAAAGTTGTTGGAATTCCTGGCACTATTGATAATGATCTAGCTGGTACTAGATGTTCTCTGGGCTATGACACTGCTCTTAACACAGCTGTAGAGGCAATTGATAAAATTAGAGACACTGCTATTTCACATAATAGACTTTTTTTTATAGAGGTTATGGGTAAAGGTTCAGGTCATATTGCTTTAAATGCCGGAATTGGCGCTGGTGCTGAAGAAGTCCTAATTCCTCAGAAAAATATGGATCTTGACAGATTACTAAAATCTCTAAAACATAGTGAAAAATCTGGAAAGTCCTCAAGTATAATTGTTGTCTCCGAAGGAAAAAAAATTGGAGATAATGTATTTAAGTTTTCTTCTTACATAGAAAAAAACTTCCCACACTATGAAACTAGAGTTTCAATTCTTGGGCATATTCAAAGAGGAGGATCTCCTTCTTGTTTTGATAGAGTCTTAGCTTCTAGAATGGGTGTCTTTGCAGTAGACTGTCTGTTAGAAAATAAAAGTAAAATAATGACAGGAATCATCGGTGATAAAATAGTCGCTGTCCCAATCGATGAAGCCTTAAAAGGAGGTCAAGATATTGATGATGATCTAGTAAGGGTTTGTGATATAATTTCAATTTAATTTTATAAAAAATGGCAATAAATATTGGTATTAACGGTTTTGGTAGAATTGGTAGATTAGTTTTTAGATCTGCTATAAATAATGATGAGTTCAATGTTACTTGTATTAATGACCTCTTAGATATAAATCATCTTGCATATTTATTGAAGTATGATTCTGTTCATGGACCTTTTGACGGATCTGTTGAAGTAAGTGGTAATAGTTTGACTGTTAATGGCAAAAAAGTACAGATTACTGCTGAAAGAGATCCTAATAATATTGATTGGTCAGCTATGAATACTGATATAGTAGCTGAGTGTACTGGTATTTTTACCACTATTGATTCAGCTTCATCTCACTTAAATTCAGGTGCTAAAAAAGTTGTAATTTCTGCACCTAGTGCAGATGCCCCTATGTTTGTAATGGGGGTAAACCACAGGGAAGCAAAACCATCTGATACAATTGTTTCAAATGCCTCTTGTACTACTAATTGTTTAGCTCCTATTGCTAAAGTATTAAATGATAACTTTGGAATAGAGGAAGGTCTAATGACTACAGTTCACGCTGCTACTGCTACACAATTTACTGTTGATGGTCCTTCAAGAAAAGATTTTAGAGGAGGAAGGAGCTCGCTTTTAAATATTATTCCAAGTTCTACAGGTGCAGCAAAAGCTGTTACAAAAGTAATCCCATCTCTCGAGGGTAAGCTAACTGGAATGGCATTTAGAATTCCAACTGCAAATGTTTCTGTTGTTGATCTAACAGTTAGGTTAAATAAAAAAACAAGCTATGAAGAAATTAAAAATTCAATGTTAGATGCATCTAAAAATGATCTTAATGGAATACTTGGTTATTGTGACGACCCAGTTGTCTCTCAAGACTTTATTGGAGATAAAAGAACCTCAATTTTTGATGCTAATGCAGGTATGGAACTAAACTCTAATTTCTTTAAAATAATCTCATGGTATGATAATGAATGTGGGTATTCAAATAAGCTCCTGGATTTATCTAAATACATCTTTTCAATATAAATTAAAATGATTTTAATAGTTGATAGTGGCTCTACAAAAACTGATTGGATAGCACTTGACAAAAATGGTGATGAATTGTTCTCAACCCAAACTCTTGGGCTAAATCCTCAAATGCTTTCAAATGAAATATTAAACGAGCGTATTAAAAACAACTTTGATATTTATAAAAACAGAAAAAATGTTGAAAAACTATTTTTTTACGGAGCTGGTTGTGGAGTTGTATCTACACAAAACAGAATTTTAAAAGTATTTAAATCAATTTTTACTAAAAGTGATTTTGATATTAAAGAAGATACCTATGCAGCGGTATACTCTGCTGTTGATGAAGGGACCCCCTCTATTGTTAATATTATTGGTACTGGTTCTAATTGCTCTTACTATGACGGTAAAAATGTCATCCAAAAAGTTGACTCACTTGGTTATGTGCTCATGGATTATGCAAGCGGTAACTATTATGGTAAATATCTTATAAGAGCATATTATTTCAACAAAATGCCTGAAAATTTAAGAGATGAATTCGCTAAAAACTATGATTTAACACCTAACACTATTAAGAATAGGCTTTATAGAGAAGAAAATCCTAATACTTACTTAGCTAGTTTTGCTCGTTTTTTGATTGAAAATAAATCAGATGAATATTTTAAGGAAATAATTTTTAAGGGACTTGAGAGATTTATTGATTATCAAATTCTCCAATATGATGATTTCAGTAAAGTTGATATTCATTATGTAGGATCTATTGCTTTTTATCTTAAGGATGAGATTACAAGAATCGGAAAAAAATATAATTTGAAAACAGGTAGATTTATCAAAAGACCTATTGAAGGTCTTGTAGAATATCACAAAAGAAATATTCTTAAATAGTTAAGTTATAGCTATCATTGATATCTCTACATTAACATTCATAGGTAATGTTTTTACTGCTATGGTTTCTCTAGCAGGCTCCATTCCGGTTTCAAGGTAACTTCCATATACGTCATTAACATCTTTAAAATGACTCATGTCTGATAAAAAAATTGATGATTTTACAACATTCTTAAAGTCCATTCCTGCTTCAACTAAAATATTTTTTAAGTTTTTCATCACTTGCTGAGTTTCATCCTTTATTGATTCATTAATTAAAACCATTGAGTTTGGGTCTAGTGCAATTTGACCAGAAATAAATAACATGTTATTTTTAAATATAGCTTGATTATAAGGCCCAATAGGTGATGGTGCATTTGATGTATTTATAATTTTTTTCATATTAATTTTAATTTATAACGCTCTATCAGGTTCTGATCTTTTCTCATATTTAAGATCACTTAACAGTCCTGATTTAATACCAATAAAAAAGTTCCAAGATGCTCTTGGACTAAAAGGTACCCATGAAAAATCTAATCTCCAACTATCAAGATCTCTGTCAAACCTAATTTGAGTGTATGTAAATCCTTTTTGTTTAAAATCATAACCTGAAGATATACCTAATGTCCATTTAGGAGTTAAAGATAGGTCTGAAGAAATCATTAAAGAATTTGTTGAAAAGTCATTTTGCCCTCTTGAGTTATTGTAAGTTAGAGAGTATGCTAAATTTAAACTCCATGGCATTTTATATATATAATTTGTTAAATCAACTTCTTCAGTCTCTTCACTCTCATTATCATTTTGCCTTGAGTTAGAGAAATCTTGTGAAACTCCGAATAGGTTATCTGCTCTTCCTCCTCCAGATGTTTGTTGATCAATCTGTTCTTGAGATTGCCCCCCTTTAAAAGTATTATTATTTAGTTGGTATTGAGTAGAAATATTAGCACTTGTTAGTCTGAGTAATCCCCCTCCATTTTTTACATTAAATGTATTAATTCTATTATTATTTTCATCTAATGCATAAGGATCAAAAGTTGCGCCTGCGTTGACTGCAAATCCCCTAGCTATATCAAATGAACTAGTAACACGAATAGGAGATAAATTAAATTCCTCTGCTGCAATATTATAAGCTGTTGTAATATTTAGACTTTTAATGATATTTATTTTTCTTAACTCAGTTTCTGTTGAATCTTTTGGTTTGACTTTTGCCTCAATTGTATTATTTAGATTCAATCCTATGCTACTAGAATATGCATTGCTTGGCTGATTATATAGTCCACCTTGAAACCTAGTATACTCTGCAGTATTTCCATTTGCATCAATTATATAAGTATCATAATATTCCTCAAAACTTGGGTTGTTAGAATAAGATATACTTGGAGTTATTGTATGTCTAATCGATTGAATCTTTTTCTCAGGTTTAAAATTTACAATTCCATAAACTTTTGTAGTAATACTTGCACTATAATTATATGTTCTAAATCTATCAAAACCTGAAATTGTATCCCTTGAGATTGAGCCACTGGTTTCATCAAAATCATTTATTTTAATTGTTTTCCCAGTCCAAGTTTCCTGGTACTGACCGCCAACACTTACACTAAAGTGTTTGAATAATTTAAAGTTTGTTGTAAAAGGAATATTATGTTGAACACCTGATTTTGCATCATCAAACATACCCTTCTTTAATAATAAATCGTCAGCAAATGATGCTCTATTCTCTGCCTTAGACGAATACTGTATATTAATATTCTGTAATATTCCTTTTTTTGATTTTCCTTTTCTCTCAAAGGGATAGAATCTATTTGATGATAGTGTAAAAGTAGGTAGTGTTAGATTTACTAGTTTTGTTTGCGTGTTTTGCGACATGTTTGCAGTTAAAGAAATCCTAACACCTGCTGAACCAGGAAAACTTTTTGAGTAATTAACTGAAGAACTTAAATTATTGTTTAGGAAGTTTGCAGTATTTAACTGATTTACAGACTGTCTGAAATAATCACTACTTCCAAAGTTCACAGATGCACTGAATGAGGAATTTGGGGATGATTTTGGATCTTTAGAGTGGCTCCATCTCACATTATATACTGTTGATTTTCCATATCCTGGAAGTCCTCTTTCACCGCTAATTAAATTTTCATATCTAACTGAAAAATTTCCGGAATATTTGTAGTTTTTTCTGTATTGAGAGCTCACATTCAAACCATAGCTACCATTGGTGTAATAATCTGCAAGTACTGTTAAATCAAAATATTCAGACAAAGGAATATAATATCCGCCATTCTGAAGAGAATATCCTCTCTCATTACTATCACTTATATTTGGAATTATAAAACCTGATTCTTTTGTTTCTTGAGAAGGAAAGTATGCAAAAGGAAGTCCAATTGGAGTAGGAACATTTTTTACAAATAAATTGGTAAATCCAGTAACAATATTTCCTCCAGGAACAAGTTTACCTTTTCTTATTTTGAAAAAATAATCAGCTTCTTCAGTTTCATCTCCCATAAGATTACCCCCAGTAGTAACTTTTCCATCTTTAAGATAATAAACTGAATCATTTTGCTTTTTTGTCAATGAAGACAGAATATTCATTCCATTCTCTTCTGATTTTGAATTCCAAATCAAAGCTTTTTGATTATCAAAATTATATTTTATAGAATCAGGATTTACTACATTACCACCTTGTTTAAAAGTTGGATACTGACTTAGATTTCCCTTACTATCAGCAATTCTTCCAGCTGTGACTATATTTTTTTTGTAATCAAGGACTATAAGTCCTGAAGTTAACTCTATATCTCCGTAAACAATTTTGGCATTATTATAGAGTATAATTTTATTGTTTTTTTGATCTATTGTAATAGAATCACTTGCATCATATTTAATATTATCTAGAAGAAGAGGTTTTTTATCCTCACTATTTAATTTGAGTGTGTCTATTTCTTGAGAACTGTTTTGAGCGTAAATTACATTTAAACCTAAAAGATATGATACAATTAATAAGGCTTTTAAGTTTTTTTTCAAGATTTAAAATTGAGTTATTAACAAGACACTTAGGTTAATCAAAATTAATCATAATTTTAATTATAATAATTTACTTGATGAATTCATTTAGGTTAACTGTCCTAGTCTTATTGCTAACAACAGCAAACTCTATATTTTCTCAGCAAAATTTAAACTCTAAATTTACTGTTGTTGTTGATGCTGGTCATGGCGGTAAAGATCCTGGTAATACTGGAAATGGGTATTTAGAAAAGAAAATCGCATTAAGTATTGCTCTAAAGCTTGGAAAAAAATTAGAGGATAATGGTATTGAAGTAGTTTATACTAGGAAAAGTGATGTATTTGTCAATTTATTTGAAAGAGCAAATATTGCTAACCGATCTAATGCTCAACTTTTTATCTCAATACATTGTGACTCTCATACGTCTCAAGCATATGGTGCAGGGACTTTTGTTCTTGGGCTTCACGCTAACCAAAGAAATTTTGAGATAGCAAAAAAAGAAAACTCTGTTATTTTCTTTGAAGAAGACTATGTTAATCAATATGAAGGTTTTGATCCAAATAATCCTGAGTCTGTAATTGGGCTAACTCTAATGCAAGAGGAATATCTTGATCAGAGTATTGTTGCAGCATCATATATTCAAAATAGTTTTGTTGATAAGTTAAAGAGAAAGAATAGAACAGTTAAGCAAGCTGGTTTTATTGTCCTTAAATACACCTATATGCCTAGTGTTCTTGTTGAAACAGGTTTTCTAACAAATAATTCTGAGGGTGCATATCTTAATTCATTAAAAGGTCAGAATGAAATGGCAGATGCAATTGCCTCTGCTGTAGTTGACTATAAAAATGATTTTTTTAAAAATTTATCAACATCTATTTTAAGTAATGATATGGATAAATCTAAAATGTCATACAGAGTTCAAATTGCAGCAAGCACTAAACTTTTGGAACTTAAGCCCTATAACTTTAGAGGATTGAAGTCAGTAGATGTAGTAAAGGAGGGGAGTCTTTATAAATACTTATACGGTTACCATAATAATTTAGAAGATGCAAAAAAATCTTTAAATGAAGCTAAAAAGAGCGGTTATCAATCTTCCTTTATTGTGAAATATGAAAACAATAAGGTAATGAGTTTAAACTGACAAAGTTTCTAACTGATTAACTAACTAAATAATTCTTATTTTTACATAAATTAAACCTAAACTACCTTGAAATTATCTAAAGAAATTAGAGCTGCAATTTTTGTATTAACCTCGATACTTCTATTCATATTTGGGTTTAATTATTTAAAGGGTACATCTTTATTAGATAGGCAAAAAACTATATATGCTGTTTATGACGAGGTAGATGGGTTACTAGTAGGTGCTAATGTTATGATCAATGGCCTATCAATTGGTAATGTAACAGAGTTAGATTTCCTTCCTAATTCCACAAAAATTTTGGTTACTATAAAAGTAAAAGACAAATTGAATTTTTCTTCAAAAAGTACAGCTTCAATATATGAAACTGGTGTTCTTGGTGGTCTTGCTATTTCAATAGAGCCTGTATTTGATAGACAATCAATTGTAAAGACAGGTGATACACTTAGATCTAGTGTTAGACCTGGACTAACTGAATTAATTAATAGACAAATTGAGCCGCT
Source organism: uncultured Bacteroidota bacterium (assembly GCA_902594745.1). Lineage (GTDB taxonomy): Bacteria > Bacteroidota > Bacteroidia > Flavobacteriales > Flavobacteriaceae > Marisimplicoccus. Next base: position 172,529 of record CACJNF010000001.1, on the reverse strand, counting down.
CTCTAGACAACTTCAAAGTACAATCACCAGTGTTGACTCTATATTCACTGGTGCATCTAATGTTTTAAATATTGATACTCAAGAGAATTTAAAAGAGTCCATAGAGGTCTTAACCTCTGCTATAAATGCAATAAATAAATCTGCCTCTATAATTGAAAATACACTGACTGAAAAAAATGACAAGATTAATAATACGTTAGATAATATTGAATCAATTAGCGATAATCTTTCAAAAGTTGCCCAAGATTTAAATGAGTTTGGAATATCAAATGTTCTTGTTGATATAAAAGAGTCTACTGAAGGTATAAATTCTGTAATTCAAAATTTAAACTCAGGGTCTTCCAGTTTGGGTAAATTAATAAATAAGGATGAATTGTATGAAAATCTTAATTCATCAATTCTTAGTTTGAATAAGTTGATTGATGATATTAATGAAAATCCAAAAAAATATGTTCATTTTTCAATTTTTGGTAGAAAATAGATGGTTGAAATTCTTCCCAATATAATCTTCTCATTAATCTTAATTTTTGCTTTAGGTTTCTTTGTTAAAAATATTCAAAGATTGATTAAAGTAATTAAGATGGGAAAACCAATTAATAGAACTGATAATCCATCCAAGAGACTTTCTAATTTAGTTCGTATAGCTCTTGGTCAGTCTAAAATGGTTACAAAACCTATATCTGGCTTTTTACATGTAATTGTTTATGTAGGCTTTATAATAATAAATATTGAATTACTTGAAATACTAATTGATGGAGTAACAGGATCACACAGATTTTTTTCAAAGTATTTCAATCCATTTTTTTACGATTTTTTAATTGCCTCTTTCGAAATACTTGCATTATTAGTTTTAATCTCAGTTATTATTTTTTGGACTAGAAGAAATATTATGAAGATTAAAAGGTTTTTAAGTGCTGAAATGAAGGGTTGGCCTAAATTTGATGCAGATAATATTCTTTATTTTGAAGTTGTCCTGATGCTATTATTTCTTTCAATGAACGCTACAGATTTAATCCTTCAAGATCGTGGTTTTGAAGGTTATTACAAGGCAGGGTCATTTCCTGTATCATCATTTTTAGTTCCTATTTTTGATTCTTTTGATACCTCAACAGTTTATTTATACGAGAGAATTTTTTGGTGGTTACATATATTAGGTATTCTTTTTTTCCTTAATTATTTATATTATTCTAAACACTTGCATATTTTATTAGCGTTTCCAAATACATATTACTCAAATCTTGAAGAAAAAGGAAAGTTTGGTGTTCTTGAATCAGTTAAAAATGAAGTAATGCTTATGTTTTACCCAGAGAGAGCTTCTAACGAAAATAATCAAGTAGAAAAATTTGGCGCATCTGATGTTTTAGATCTAAATTGGGTTCAGTTAATGAATGCTTATTCATGTACTGAATGTGGAAGGTGTACTAGCGAATGTCCTGCAAATCAAACTGGAAAAAAATTATCACCAAGAAAAATAATGATGGATACAAGAGATAGACTAGAGAAAGTCTCCTTGAATATTTCAAAAAATAAAGGAGAATTCATAGATGATGGAGATAGATTACTTGATAACTATATTTCAAAAGAAGAACTTTGGGCATGCACATCATGTAATGCTTGTGTAGAGGTATGTCCTATAAATATTGATCCCCTATCAATTATTATGGATATGAGACAATACTTAATAATGGAAGAATCATCCGCTCATCCGGATTTAAACAACATGATGAATAACATAGAAAATAATGGAGCTCCATGGCCCTATAACCAACTAGATAGAGAGTTATGGGCTCAAGAAACACAATAAATATGAAAAAAGAAGAAGTAGAAAATTATTTACACCAGAAAATAGAAAAAGGAGAGACAGTCAGCCCAATCCTTCCAGAGGGTATTAAAAATTATCTAATAGATATTGATGGAACTATATGCGATGATATTCCTAATGAAGAGCCTGATAGAATGTCAACAGCAAAGTTATATCCCGATGCTCTTGAAACAATAAATAATTGGTATGATAAAGGTCATATCATTTGTTTCTTTACTGCTAGAATTGAGTCTCACAGGGAAGTAACAGAAAAATGGTTAAAAGATAATGGATTTAAATATCATAGTTTATTAATGGGTAAGCCAAGAGGTGGTAACTACCACTGGATAGATAATCATCTAGTTAAGGCTACTAGGTATAATGGAAAGTTTACTGATCTTGTAGAGAAAAAAGTAACAATTGAGGTCTTTGACGACGAGGAAAATAAATAAGATTTAATATGAAAGTGCCTATTTTATCAGATCTTAAATCAAAAGGTGAAAGTCCAGAGTACTTATTCTGGGTCGGGTGTGCCGGTAGTTTTGATGATCGATCAAAAAAGGTGACTAAGGCTTTTGTTAAAATATTAAACAAAGCAAATGTTTCATATGCTATTTTAGGTAAAGAAGAGTCTTGTACTGGTGATCCCGCAAAAAGAGCAGGTAATGAATTTCTATTTCAGATGAAAGCTATTTCGAATATTGAAATATTAAATTCATATAATATTAAAAATATAATCACAACCTGTCCGCATTGTTTTAATACAATTAAAAATGAGTATCCTGAATTGGGTGGTAATTATAAAGTTATTCATCATACAACTTTTATTAATAATCTTATAAAAGAAAATAAAATTACAATTGGTGGAGGATACTATAAGGGTAAGAAGATAACTTATCATGATCCATGCTATTTAGGAAGAGCAAATGGTATTTACGAAGCTCCTAGAGAAGTTATTGATAAACTTGATGCTGAGTTAGTTGAGATGAAGAGTTGTAAATCAAAATCTTTATGTTGTGGTGCTGGTGGTGCTCAAATGTTCAAAGAGCCTGAGAAAGGAGATCAAGATATCAACGTTAAAAGATCAGAGGAGGCTATAAATACAGATTCAGAAATTGTTGCTGTAAGTTGTCCTTTTTGTAACACTATGATGAGTGATGGTATGACAGCTAAACAAAAAAATATGGATGTTCTAGATATTGCTCAAATGATTGAAAAAGCTGAAGATTTATGAAAGTAGAATTTGATAAAATACCTGATGAGTCAAGAATATGGATCTACCAATCCAATGATGATTTTACTGAGTCTGATGTTGATATTATTAATAAAAAGTCAGATTTATTTGTGGACAATTGGATGGCTCACAATAAAGAGCTTCAAGCATCTTTTAAGATATTAAATAATCGTTTTTTAGTAATTGCAGTTAATGAAGAATTTAATCCAATTGGTGGGTGTTCAATTGACTATTCACTTCAATTATTAAAAGATATTTCTGATACCATAAATAAAAACTTATTAGACAGGCTTATAGTTAATTATAGAATGGGTTCTATAATTAAATCAATTACTTTAAAAGATCTGAAAAACAATTTAAAAAATGGATCTATTTCATCAGAAACAGTTATATTCAATATGACAGTCAGCACTAAGAAAGAACTTTTAAATAATTTTGAAATCAAGCTAAGTTCTTCTTGGTTGTCGAAATTTATTTAAAAATGAAAAGACTTTTTCTATTTATAATTTTATTTAATACCTCGTTAGTTTATTCACAGGATATATATTCTGAGTTAAATAATAAAAAGAAACAGTGGGTAGATAGTATATATAATTCTCTTTCACTAGAAGAAAAAATTGCACAATTATTTATTAATTGGGTATCACCAGAGCAGTCAGATTTTGAAGAAATTAAAAAACTAGTTGAAGTAAATAAAATTGGTGGTTTAATATTTTCAATTGGAACAACAAAATCTCATATAGAATGGCTAAACAAGTTCCAAGCAATTTCTAAAACACCTTTGTTAGTTGCTATGGATGCTGAATGGGGTCCATCACAAAGACTATCTGATGTTTTTGCCCATCCTTGGAATATGACACTTGGTGCTATAGAAGACAATAATTTAGTTAAAAATATATCAAAAAGAATGGCAGAGCAAAACAAGGCTCTTGGAGTTAACTATAATTTTTCTCCATCTGTTGATGTTAATAATAATTCAAAAAATCCAATCATTGGAAATAGATCTTTTGGTGAAGATCCTGAGAATGTGTATCAAAAAGCAAAAGCATACATAAATGGGCATAAAGAAGCAGGTGTATTTACATCAGTTAAACATTTTCCAGGTCACGGGGACACTGACAAAGATTCTCACAAGACACTTCCTGTGATTAATGGTAGTATGAAAAGACTTAATGAAGTTGAATTATATCCTTTTAAAAAATTAATTGATGATGGTATAGTAGAATCTGTTATGACAGCTCACCTGAGTGTTCCATCCCTAGATAAAAAATATCCCTCTTCGTTGTCAAAAAAAACAATAAGTAATCTTTTAAGAGAAGAATATAAATTTAGTGGGATAACAGTAACAGATGCACTTGATATGAAAGGTGTTCTTCAAGACCCTTCTATAAATGTAGACCTTAGAGCTTTTGAAGTTGGAAATGATATTATCTTGATGTCTACAGATGTTTCTAAGGGTATCAATCTAATTGCAGAAAACTTAAAAAGTGGCAAGATACCTATGGGTAAATTATCTGATTCAGTAAAAAAAATCTTATCTCTAAAAGCTAAATCTAATTTAGATGATTTAGTAGAGATTTCTTCTGAAAATATTGTTGAAAGAGTTAATACATCAAAAGACACCCTGTTATACTCAAGAGCAATGGAATCTGCAATAACATTAGTAAAAAATAGCTCCAGATCTCTTCCTCTTTTAAAAGATAAAAAATATTTGCATGTTTCATTTGGAAATGAATCAACCTATCTTTTTAATAAACTCAAAAAATATGTTAATCTTAATTACTATAATTCAAAAGATTACAATCTACTCTATGAAAAAACAAAATATGACGGTATTGTAATCTCTTATCATGGATCGAGTTCTAGTCCTTATGCTTCAAATATAATACCCAAAAATATATCTGAAATAATAGAAAAGATAGGTAAGAACAATAATGTAATATTGACTTTATTCCTCAATCCATATAGCTTGAACTCTTTTGAAAAAATCGATAATTTTAATTCAATTATTGTGGGTTATCAAAATAATATGATCTCTCAAGAAATCATGGCTGATTTATTGACAGGTATAAGATCTTTTAAAGGAAAATTACCTGTCTCAAATAATTTTTATCCAGTAAATCATGGTATATCAGTTGATAAGAATAATACCCTTGGATACTCAAGACCTGTCTATGAAGGTTTTGATCAAAAAAAACTTTCATATCTCGACTCAATTGCAGTATCTGCGATAGATTCAATGATGGCGCCTGGAATTCAGATGCTGGTATCTAAAAAAGGTAAAATTATCTACAATAAAAGTTTTGGATATCATACATATAAAAAATTAAATAAACTTGAAAATGATCATGTGTTTGATTTATCATCGATCACCAAAATTTTGGCTACTATGCCTCTAGTTATTCAAGAATATGAGAATGGAAATCTTTCTTTAAACACAAAACTTAATCAGCTTTTTCCAAAAAGAAAACTTGCTGATAAAGGTGAAATTACATTAAAAGAGATGTTATCTCACTACGCTAGGTTAAGACCTTGGATTCCATTTTATGAAGAGACATTAAATAGAAAAGAAAAACCTAAAACAAGATTTTATAAAACTAGTTCCAGATCATCATTTTCAACACCTGTTACTGAAAACTTATATCTAAAAAAAAATTATAAGGAAAAAATATTTAAATCAATTGTAAATAGTGATTTGATTGAAAACCTTGAATTTAAATACTCTGATCTCCCTTTTTATTTTTTAAAATTTTGGTTTGAAGATATATACAATAAACCACTTGACTTAATAGCTGAAGAAAGAATTTTTAATAAGCTTCAGTTGGAGAGAACAATGTTTAATCCATACAAAAAATTAAACTTAGATGAAATCGTGCCCACTGAAGAAGATGATTTTTTTAGATATTCAAAACTACATGGCTATGTTCATGATGAGGGTGCAGCAATGTTAGGAGGTGTGTCGGGTCATGCTGGATTATTCTCTAATTCTTATGAAGTTGCAGTTATACTTCAGGCTATGATTCAAGGAGGCTTGTACAATGATCAAAGACTTTTCGAATCAGAATCATTAGATGTATTTAATACTTGTTATTACTGTGAGTTCGATAATCGAAGCGGGGTTGGTTTTGATAAGCCGCAAATTGAGGGAAACCATGGCTCAACTTTTGGTGGTGTTTCAATGAATAGTTTTGGTCACTACGGTTATACAGGTTCAATGGCATGGGCTGACCCTGATGAAGAAATAATCTTTGTATTTCTTTCAAACAGAACTTTTCCAACTAGGAAAAATACTCTCCTTCAAACAAGTAATATTAGAACAAGATCTCAAGAGATAGTATATAAAGCTTTAATTGATTCAAGATGAAAATTGGAATAGTATGTTATCCGACATTTGGTGGCTCGGGAGTAGTAGCAACTGAGCTTGGTATTGAGCTCTCTAAAAAAGGACATGAAATACATTTTATTACTTACAGTCAACCTGTAAGATTAGACGCGTTATCAAAAAATCTTCATTATCATGAGGTTAATGTTCCTGACTATCCTCTTTTTAAATATGAACCATATGAATTAGCTCTATCAAGTAAGTTATATGATGTAGTTTCTAAACACAAGATTGATGTTCTTCATGTGCATTATGCAATACCTCATGCATATGCAGCATATATGGCAAAAAAAATACTCGATGAAAATGGATATAAAATTCCTATAATTACTACTCTTCATGGAACTGATATAACTCTTGTTGGTAACCATCCATTTTATAAACCAGCAGTTACTTTCAGTATTAATAAATCAGATATAGTAACATGTGTGTCCAATAGCTTAAGAGATGATACTAGAGAATTTTTTGGAATTAAACGAGATATTGAAGTAATTCCAAACTTCATTGATATAGATAAATATGCTAATAAACATCATCTATGTGAAAGAAATATGATTGCACAGGGAGATGAAAAAATAATAGTTCATATAAGTAACTTTAGACCGCTGAAGAGAATAATTGATGTCCTCAAAATTTTTGAAAAAATCTCACAAAAAATAAACTCAAAATTAATAATGGTAGGTGATGGGCCAGATAAGAAGAAAGCAAAAGATTTTTTAAGAAAAAACGATTTAAAAAACAAAGTTGTCTTTCTTGGTAAGACAAATGAAATTGATGAAATTTTATGTTCATCAGATCTGTTCTTGCTCCCCTCTGAAAAAGAGAGCTTTGGTCTTGCTGCACTTGAAGCTATGGCTCTGAAAGTTCCTGTAATTTCCTCTAATGTTGGAGGTCTTAAAGAGTTAAATATAAATGGTAACTCCGGCTATACAAGTGATGTTGGGGATATAGATTCTATGTCAAATAATGCTATAGAAATTTTATCTAATGAAAACTTAAAAAAGAAATTCAAGTCACAGGCTTTTGAAAATGCAATAAAGTACGATATCAAAAAAGTAATTCCTCTGTATGAGGATGTTTACAAAAAAGCTATTAGTTAATCTTAATTAGGTTTGTAAATGCTTTTAGCCTCCTTGTAAATTTGTTCTTTATCAAATGTCATTTTTTTCGTCTTAAATCTAGAATATAAATCCATTTGATCTGTATAGTGATCTGATTCTGGGTTATCTGAGTTACCATAAGAAATAATGCTTTCAAGAATTGGTCCGTCTTTATTAAATCTAACAAGACCAATGTAAGACTCTCCTTGGGTTACTTTATGCATTCCATTTTTATATGGTCTTGATGACATAGCTGTTATTACATCAGGAAGCCCCCATATGGGAATTTCTTTATCACCTCTTACTAGTTTTTGAAAGTCTCCAAGAGTTATGTTGGTGGAGCCAAAATTTTTAATTAAATATGACTTAGTGTCTGTTAAAGCTGACATTAGTGTTTCCTTACTTACAGTATTATTGTTTTTTTGTATTTCACTTCTATATCTCCAAACAAGTTGATAATATAGAACGCCATAAATTCCAGCACCATTTGAGTCTATATCTGTCTTTCTATCCCATTTTTGAATTATATCAAGCATTTCAAATAAATCATTGTTGGGATCAATTTTTAGCGTCTCAATTATACTTATGTCCATGAAATTATAGTTAAACTTTGATGGAAATGAATTATCGTATTTAATGTCTTTAAAATCTTCATATGAAATTTTATCATAACTCTCAATTAATTCAATTAATCTAGTTGATCTATTATTGTCATATGTCTCATATCCCATTCTCTTGCTATAGTCTTCTTCTTTTGGGTTTTCATCAGCTGATGTTGATTTAAAAGGAGAGTGATTTGCATCATATATAAAACCAGCTCTAGGTTGAATAACTTGAGGTAAGTCTTCAATATCATGATATTCTTTCCAAAGAGTCTTTTTTGTATCCCCGGGTACAATGCCTTTCCAGTTGTAACCTTCTGCTCTTTTAGGAATTATTCCATTGGATATATAAAATATAGTATCATATCTATCAGCATATCCAATATTAAATCCTGGAATTTGCTTCATCTTTAAATTATTATAGAATTCAGTAAAATTTTTAGATTTACCCATTCTCCACCATTGCTCAAGGGCTCTAATATTGAAAAGTGTTGGGGTTCTAATTGAGTAGTACCCAGATTTATTTTTTAAGGTTGGACCATAAATGCTTTTAAAATATTTTCTATTTATGTTAATTGAAATACCTAGGACTTTAATGCTAATTTTGGCTTTTAATTTTTCTAATTTGTATTCCTCTCCATCAACAATATATTTTCTATTATTTTTCATTCTTAATTTGAATACATCAGTTTTATCTGGATAATTAACTGTATGAGACCAGCCTAGATTTTCATTTACTCCTATTAAAACATGAGGAGTCCCTGGATAAAGAGTACCAATAATATTTGTGCCCTCCTCGCTATTTAAATGAACTTCATACCATGAGGTAGGACCTTCAAGAGGTTGATGGGTATTAATTGCTAGGAAAGTTTCACCATTATTGGTTTTATTACTATTCATAGCAATAACATTAGATCCTGTAAGATTTTGATCTAAATAGTCATCCTGTGTATCGTTGTTTAGAATTCTTCCTGCCCAGTCAGCACCCTGATTTGAAATAAAAAGTTGAAGTTGACTGTACATCATCATCATTTTAGGAGTAATTGGAAAAAGCTTTTCATATAATACTTTGTCTGGATTATTTTTTGCATAAGAATTTAAACCTTGAGCATATCCAGAAATTATATCATAATACTCCTTGCTGATTTCCCCTATTTTTTCGTCAATGATCTCTTTAGAACCTATAAACTGTGTTATGAAATCAGCTGGAGCTCCCTTAAGTCCTATATATTTTGATAGCATAGCATTTCCTGCTAAATATGCCTCTTGTATTGTAGTGAAGTCATCTTCAGCATTTGCCCAAGCAAGGCCGTAGGCAAGCTCTGCATCTGTTTTGGTAAATATGTGAGGTACTCCATACTCATCTCTTACAATATCAATATTTTTTGGATTGATTTGAGAGTTTAATAAGCTAGTAAAAAGAAATATTGAAAGAAAGAGTCTCATTAGAGCAGAGTCATTTGTATAACTCGAAATACTATATAGCAAGCGAATAATATAAGAATTATCTTTCTGTTTTTTTCGTACCATTCCATTATTTATTTTTTAAAATTAATGACCCAATTGGAATAAAAAGAAGCAGCAACCAAATATTTGTCAAATAAGATACTAATACAGATGTAAGTATTAACATAATGCTGATTGTCCACTTGATCTTCATATCCTGATGGCCAATATACAATTAATCTAAACTATTATAATTTAAATTTTTCTTAAAATAAGATTTATAAATATTAATATATTAGGGATATGAATAATAAAATATTTCAAGTATTTCTTATTGTGAGTTTAGTATTGTCATCTTCAACTCAAATTATTGCTCAACAAAAAATATCATTATATAACATTATCCAGGATTGTGATTTGAATAAAAAAGATAGAATTGTTGAAAATGATGGAAGTACATATATATATGAGGTAGAGTATCCAGAGCTATGGTACTACCCAGCAAAAAATAAAGATGTGAATAAACCTGCTGTGATGGTAATTCCAGGTGGAGCATATAGATTTCTGAGCATTACTAATGAGGGAATCTCAATAGCTAATTGGTTAAACGAATTGGGTATAGATGCATTTATGTTAAAGCATAGATTGCCAAATAATTATGATGGACCCTGTAAACAAGCTGTTGCATCAAATGATGCATTTAGAGCTATTGAATTAATAAGAGATAATTCAGAAAAATGGAATATTGATCCAAATAATGTTGGTGTAATAGGTTTCTCTGCAGGTGGTCATTTAGCATCAACTATATCAACAAAAGGTAAATTAGGTCTTAATAAACCAAATTTTGCAATTTTAGTTTACCCTGTAGTCACTATGAATATAGAGGTTCAAAAAAATGGATCAGGTACATTTAATAGTCTATTTGGCGATAACCCTGATCAGAGCATCATTCAAAATTATTCTAATGACTTAAATGTAAATCAGGAAACACCTCCAACTATACTTATTCACTCTGATAATGATGTGGGTACACCTCCTGAAAATAGTATTAGTTATTATTCTGCTCTTAGAAAAAATAATGTTCCAGCTTCCATACATGTTTGGGAAGATGGAGGTCATGGATATGGTCTTGCAAAAGAAAGAGGTACAATTGAATCTTGGACAAAAATTGTTAAAGAATGGTTAACCCTAAGAGGTGTAATTAATTAATAAACAGAAAATTATACCTTAAGCCTTGAAAACATTCAAATTATCATATTCGTAATTTTTGTTATTTAAATGTTTATAAGTGTCAATTTTTAATAGATTTTTTTTTCATTTTAACAATATTTTAACTTATCTTTCGGCACATTAACTAAACTTAATTAACATGAAAAAAGCTTTTTTAGTTGTATTGATGTTATCGTCTAGTCTAATTTTTGCTCAGAACAATATCTCTGGTAGTGTTTCTGACGAAAGTGGTAACCCTGTTCCAGGAGCTACAGTTGTAGTTGAAGGAACCAACACAGGTGTTGTTACAGATTTTGATGGTAATTATCAAATAAATGCGTCAACTGGAGACCAGTTGACCTTTTCAAGTTTGGGATTTGCATCTCAGACTATAACTGTTGGAAACCAAAGTCAGATTAATGTTACTTTAATGTCTAGTGTAGACATTCTTGATGAAGTTGTTGTATCTGGTTATCAAACTCAGCAAAGACGATCTCTTTCTGGAGCTATTGGTACCCTTGATACAGAAGAAGCATTCAAGACACAAGTAACAAATGCTGCTGATGCTCTACAAGGTAGAGTTGCTGGTGTGCAAGTTACATCTGGTGGAGGACCTGGGGCTGCTCCTGTTGTTAGAATTCGTGGTTATTCTACTACTAACGATAACTCACCTTTATATGTTATCGATGGTATTCAGACTACAGATCCTAATGTAATGAGAGACATAAATCCTAGGGATATTGAAAACATAAGTGTACTAAAAGATGGTACGGCAGCAATTTATGGTGCTCGTGCTTCGAACGGTGTAATTGTTGTAACTACAAAAAAAGGTAGCTATAACTCTAAAAATACTTTAGAGGTTGACGCTACTTATGGTATTAGTGAGGTTACAAGATACCCTGATATGTTAAATGTTCAGCAACATGCTGATATGACATGGCAGAGTATTCTTAATGATGGAAATACTCCATCTCACCCACAGTATGGTAGTGGACCAACTCCATCTGTTCCTATCTTTTTGAATGTACCAATTCCAAGTGGCGCTGAATATGAAGGTGCTGGTGCTAAAGTTGCGCCTGGAGGTACAGACTGGTTCGATGCTATATTCGACCCAGCAGAGGTAACTAACGTATCTGTATCTGCCTCAGGTGGTAGTTCAGAAGGTAGATACCATTTATCTGCTAACTATTTAAATCAAGAAGGTGTAATAATTCACACTGGATATGAGAGAGCATCTACAAGATTAAACTCTGAGTTTAAGATTGGAGATAAGCTAACAATTTCAGAGAACTTAAATGTAACATATGATAAGGAACTTACTACTAGTGGGAACCCAATCCAAAATGCTGCATTTTCTTCTCCACTTGTTCCTGTAAGAGATACAAACGGAAACTTTGCTGGTACATATTCTAACTCTGCAAGAGTTGGTATTGCCAACAACCCGGTTGCAGACCTTACTAGAGGTAAAAATGACTATAACAAAAACTTAAGAGTAATTGGTGACATTTCTTTAAAATGGCAAATAACTCCTGAGTTATTATTTAAGTCTTCTGCAGGTATTACAATGAGAGATCTTAATGGTAGATACTTTACAGCTCTTAACCCAGAGCATGGTGAAGCAATTTCTAACAACACGCTTACTGAACAAAGTTTCAGACAAGATTCTTGGGTTGTTACAAATTTCTTAAACTATAAAAACACATTTGGAGACCACACATTGGATCTTCTAGTGGGTGCAGAGTCTACTAAGAATAATTTTAAAGGTCATCAAGCTTTAAGAACAAACTATTTATTTGAAAGTCCAAGCTTCTATTTACTAAGTAATGGATCAGGTGTTCCTGTAATTTCTTATGCAAATCAAAGCGCAAACTCTATTTCTTCTTTATTCTCTACTGCAAACTGGTCTTACGGAGGTAAGTACTTTGCTACTGCTACAGTTAGAAAAGATGATACTTCAAGATTCGCGCAAGCTACTGCTGATGCAATCTTCCCTTCAGGAAGTATTGGATGGTTAGTGAGTAGCGAGGATTGGTTTGATAGTTCAGTATTTGATACTTTAAAAATTAGAGCATCCTACGGTGAGCTTGGTAACCAGGAAATTGGTATCTCAAATGCAGATATTAACATTTCTAATATAAATGAGTTTACTGGAGCTTATGCGTTCGGAGGAAGTGGTGGTGCTACAGCAGGTGCTGTAATTGCATCTAAAGGTAACCCATTACTTACTTGGGAAACAATGACATCTAAAAACTTTGCAATTGACGCAGGATTCTTTGACAATAAAATGACAATGACTCTTGATGTTTTTGAAAATGTTACAGATGGACTTGTGGCTCAGGATACTCAGAAAATTAGTACTACTGCAATTGATGCTTCTGCACCATATACAAACTTAGGTTCTATGAAGTCTTCAGGTTTTGATTTATCAATTAACTATACTGATGTAACTTCAAATGGTCTTACTTACTCTATTTCTGCTAACGCTACTAGAGCTAAGAACGAAGTAACTGAACTAATTAGTGAGTTCTACTCTGGAGGTAGTACAAGGATTGGATCTATTACTAGAACTTCTGTTGGGGAGCCAATTTCTTACTTCTATGGAAGAAAGGTTATTGGTATTTTCCAAAATGATGCTGAAGTAGCAGCCCATGCAACTCAAGATGGTGCTGGTCCTGGTAGATTTAAATATGAAGATATTAATAATGATGGTATAATAAACGATAGCGATAGAACTAAGATCGGTGATCCTCACCCAGACTTAATCTTTGGTGTGAATATGAATTTTGCATACAAGAACTGGGATATGAGTATGTTCTGGAATGGTTCTATAGGTATGGATCTATTTGATTATACAGCATTATATTACGAGACTCCTTATTTCTTTAACGGGAATAGAAGTACAAGAGTTCTAGATTCTTGGTCTCCTACAAATACTGGTGCTGAATTACCTGCTTTAAGTGAAACAACACTTAACAGTGAGTTTTCTACATCTAACTCTTTCTTTGTAAGAAGTGGAGATTATGTAAGACTTAGATCTCTTCAAATAGGATACACATTACCTGATACTATTGCATCTAAATTTGGTGCATCTAGTGCAAGAGTGTACTATAACGGTACTAACTTACTTACTTTAACTGACTTTACAGGTCTGGATCCTGAAGTACCAAGAGGAGGTGCTTTAGATATTGGTGTTTATAGCGCTCAATATCCTACGAATAGCATATCGTCTTTAGGTATTAATATTAAATTTTAACCCCAAAAATTAGAAAAAATGAAAAAAATTCTAACAATTTTATTATCGGCGTCAATTTTAGTGTCATGTTCTGATGACTTTACTGAAATTGATCCTGTAGGGTCGCTAAGTGATGCTGCTCTACAGAACGCAACTGGAGTTGATCTTTTATTAACAGGTGCTTATTCAGTGCTTGATGGTATTAGAAACGGAGGTCCAGGTGCAGATTGGACAAAAAGTGGTGACAACTGGTGGCTTGACGTAATCTCAGATGATGCTCATAAAGGATCAACTGATGGTGACCAAGCTGACTTGCTTCTTATTGAACTATTCGACTGGGGATCTACGAATCCTTATTTCGAAGGAAGATGGCAAGCTCTTTTTGCTGGTGTTAACAGAGCAAATGCGGTTATTGACTTGATTAACAACTCAGATAACCCAAGTGATTTTACATCTCAATTAGCTCAAGCCAGATTCTTAAGAGGTCACTATAACTTTGAAATTCAAAGAATGTGGGTGAATGTACCTTACATTTCAGATGAAAACTATGCTGCTAGTGAGTTTAATCAGCCAAACAGTGGTCCTATTTGGAGTGCTATTGAGGCAGATTTCTCATATGCTGCTAACAACCTATCATCTACAAGAAGTGAGCCAGGTAGACCAATTGTGTCTGCTGCTAAAGCTTACTTAGGTAGAGCTTTACTTTACCAAGGTAAATGGGGAGAAGCTCTTTCTCAGCTAGAAGCTGTAATTAACTCTGGTGATTATGCACTTAACCCAGATTACTCTGCAAACTTTAGATCTGCAGGTGAGAACAGCTCTGAGATGATTTTCGCTATCCAATTTGCTTCTGATGGAGGTCAGTCTCCACAAGGTAACAGAGGAGGTACATTAAACTTCCCAATTGGTTCTATGACAGGTGGTATGTGTTGTGGTTTCTATCAGCCTTCCCAAGACTTAACTAATGCATTCCAAACGGATGCAAATGGTCTTCCTAAAGCTGACTGGGCTACATCTGATGTAGCAAATGACTACGGTATCTACGAAACCGAGCCATTTAGTCCACATACTGGTCCATTAGACCCTAGACTTGATTACACTGTCGGAAGACGTGGAATTGACTTAAATGGTTTTGGACCTATGACAGGTAAGGATAACATTAGAGCATCTTTTACAGATGTATCTGGTCCTTATGTTAACAAGAAAAACCTTTATACTGCTGGTGACGATGCTAACAGAGGTACCGGTGGTTGGGGTGAGCAAAGAACTGGAATTAACTATCATATTTTAAGATATGCTGACGTTTTATTAATGGCTGCAGAAGCTGCTGTTGAAACTGGTGCACTTGAAACTGGTAGAGGATATGTTAACCAAGTTAGAGCAAGAGCTAAGAACGGTCCACGTGCTGATGCTTCTCCTAACTATGTAATAGATACTTATAACTCAGCTTGGACTGATGCTGCTGCTGCTAGAAATGCAGTTAGACATGAAAGAAGAGTTGAATTAGGTATGGAAGGACACCGTCTTTTTGATTTAAGAAGATGGGGTGTCATGGTTGACGCATTAAATACTTATATTTCTAACGAGGGTAGAACTATTACTCCATTTGGAGCAAGAGCTAACCCAGTTTCAGCTAAGCATAATGCACTTCCTATTCCACTGAATGCAATTGACTCTTCAGAAGGGGCTTTAACTCAAAATCCTGGTCACTAGTCAAATAAATTCTAGCTAAAAATTAAAGCAGGATGAATTAATTTTCATCCTGTTTTTTTTTAAATTTACCTCATGAAAAATTTAAACCTACTTTCAATATTATTGTTTGCTTCTATTGCATTTGTCTCATGTGATAATTCAGCAAACCAAAATCAGTTTACTTTACTATCAGGTAACGATACAGGTGTTGATTTTACTAATCAACTATATGAAGACAATGAAATAAATTATTTCACTTATCCATACATATATATGGGTGGTGGTGTCTCTGTTGGTGATATTAATAATGATGATCTTGATGATATTTTCTTTACAGGGAATATGACGAAAAACAGACTATACCTTAATAAAGGTAATCTTAAGTTCGAGGATATAACTGACTCATCTGGTTCCGGTGGTGATGATAGATGGTACACTGGATCTACAATGATTGATATCAACAATGATGGATTATTGGATATTTATGTATCTGTTGCTGGATTAGACGGAATTAAAAACAATGAGTTATACATAAACAATGGAGATAATACATTTACTGAATCTGCAAAAGATTATGGAATTGATGATATAGGAAATAGTGTTCAGGCAACTTTCTTTGACTATGATAAAGATGGTGATTTAGATCTATATGTTGCTAATTATCCTATTACACCTTTTGATGCTCCGAGAAGTTATTACTTCTATAAAATGCAAAATACTGATGATTATGAAACAGATAATCTATACAGAAATGATGGTTCTTCATTTACAAGGGTAACTGAAGAAGCTGGCCTTAGAACATATGGTTTAACCTTAAGTGCAACTATAGGAGATTTAAATAATGATAGTTATCCTGATATCTACATATCTAATGATTTTAGCTCTCCAGACTTTATGTATATGAATAATGGAGATGGAACTTTCTCTGAATCTGTAAAAGAGACTACTAATCAAACATCTTTTTACGGGATGGGAGTTGATATTGCAGACTTTAATAATGACTCATATCTTGACTATATTCAAGTTGACATGGATGCAAAAGATAATAGAAGGTCAAAAGCTAATATGGCTAGTATGAATCCTGATCTTTTTTGGAGTACAGTTAACTATGGTTTTCACTATCAATATATGCACAATACACTTCAGCTAAACAGAAGAATTGAAGGTGATAAGCCATTTTTTAGTAACATATCTAGACTTTCAGGTATTTCTTCAACAGATTGGAGTTGGGGGCCACTTCTTGCAGATCTTGATAATGATGGGTGGAAAGATTTATTTATATCTAACGGGATAAGAAGAGAGATAAATCATAGAGACTTTTTTAATGAGATCAAATTAAGACCAATGTCTAATGATAGCCTTCTTTATTATACAGAGCAAATGCCATCTGAAGCAATTGCTAACTTTACCTTTAAGAATAATGCTGACTTAACTTTTACAGATGTTTCTGAATCTTGGGGATTAGATCAAAAAAACTTCTCTAATGGTGCTACATATGCGGATCTTGACAATGATGGTGATCTAGAGCTTATTGTTAATAATGTTGATCAGGAAGCACAGATATATAGAAATAATTCCAAGAATAATTTTATAAAGGTTAAGCTTAAAGGAAGCGATCAGAACCCACTAGGTATTGACAGTAGAGTTTTTGTTAAGACTTCTGATAATAATCAAATGCAAGAATTAACACTTTCTCGAGGTTTTCAGTCTTCTGTTTCAACATATTTAAATTTTGGAGTAGGTAATGAAGAAATAATTGAATCAGTTAAGGTTTTATGGCCTGATGGTAAAACTGAGCAGTTAAATAACCTTGAGGCTAACACTACTATTGAATTTGATATTAAAAACTCTAGAATAGAGGCTTTAGATGATGAAAAATTAAATCTATATTTTGAGAACGAAGAAATAGTTAATCACAAGCATAAAGAGAATATTTATGATGATTACGCAAAAGAGGTGTTACTACCTCACGAAAACTCAAAATTGGGACCAGGGATTGCGACTGGAGACATAAATGGAGATGGTCTAGAGGATTTTGTTATTGGTGGAGCAAAGGATCAATCTACAGCTTTTTATTTTCAAAATTCAAATGGATCATTCTCACAAAGAAGTTTCTACTTTTCAAGCTCTCATAGTAAATATGAAGACATGGACATGATTTTAAATGATTTTGATAGTGATGGGGATCTAGATCTTTATATAGTTTCTGGTGGTAATGAGTTTGAACCTAATTCTCCGATCCTTAAAGACAGAATCTATGTTAATGATGGAAGAGGCTATTTTTCTTACTCTGAAAATTCTGTTCCAAATAATTATTCAAGTGGAATGAGGGTTTCTAGTGAAGATTTTGATAAAGATGGAGACCTGGACCTTTTTGTAGGTGGAAGGGTTGTTCCAGGTAGTTATCCGTTACCTGCCGACAGCTTCCTACTTGTAAATCAATCGGATAAAGATGAAATTAAATTTGTTAATGCAGATTATTCTGATTTTCCTTTCAGGGATATAGGTCTTGTGACATCATCTGTTTGGGTAGATTATAATAATGATGGTTGGAAGGACTTAATTGTTGTGGGAGAGTGGACACCTGTTAAATTTTTTAAAAATCAAGATGGTAAATTTAGTGAGGACAAATCAATGATCGATCAAGATTCCACTAGAGGTTGGTGGTATGATGTAATTGCTGAAGATTTTGATAATGATGGGGATATGGACCTTGTTGTTGGTAACCTTGGTAATAATTACAAATATCAAGCTACCGAAGATGAAACATTTGATATCTTTTATAATGATTTTGATAAAAATAATAGTGGTGATATTGTACTAAGTTATTATAATGACGGTGAGCAGTTCCCTCTAAGAGGTAGACAATGTTCATCTGATCAAATACCTGCAATAAAAACAAAGTTCCAAGACTATGATGCATTTTCTATTGCTACCCTTGAGGATGTATACGGGGATACAGATCTTGATAATTCTTTACATTATTTCACTAAAACATTTTCATCTATTTATTTAGAGAATACTGGTAATTCATTTGAAATGAATAAGTTACCGGTGCTAAGTCAGCTTTCCGCAATAAATAAAATCTTAAAAAAAGATATTGATAAAGATGGCTATGTAGATATTATTGTTTCAGGAAACATGTTCAATTCTGAAGTTGAAACTCCAAGAAATGATGGGAGTGTTGGAGTATTTTTAAAGTTTGAACCTGAAACAGGGTTTCAAGCTGTTCCAACTAAGGAAAGTGGTCTATTTTTAAATGGAGATATTAAGGATATGGAATTTATTAATCTTAAAAATAATGACTACATTATTTCAGCTAAAAACAATGATCTAATTGAGTTTACAAGAATTAAATAATAAGTTAAATAAAGCATTTTGTATAATTGCTTGTGCAGTTTTTATTATCTCATGTTCTTCAGGTAATGATAAAGTTAATATTACCTACGAAATAAAAGAATATAGGGATTCACGATTCGATGTAAATTTTACAATCAACAATACTTCTAATATTGACTTAAACTCTCCTTGGTCTCTGCACTGGAATCAGCAGAGTTCAATTATTGATGAGCAATCAGTTCCTGAGAATGTAATTTATGACTATGTAGCTGGACAGTATTATAATATTTTAACCTTTGGTAAAGACTATATTCTAGCTAAAGACTCTTCTTTTTCAATTGATCTAAGTCAGAGAGGAATAGTTAGAAGACAATCTGATCTTCCTGTAGGAGGTTTTATTATTAGTAATGATGACATTTTAGATGTAGAGTTTAATTATGTTTGGAAAAATGCAAAAGGAATAGAAAAACTTAATGCTCCTACTTCAGTTGATAGGTATAATGAATACATATCTAATAGTTTGTTAGACAAATCTGATCTCGAATACATTATACCAACTCCATCTAATTTTATAATAAATGATGGAGAAGTTGAAATGCTCAATAATTATTCAATAGTTATAGATGACGAGTTTAATTTGAGTGAACAACTAATCAATTCAGTATTTGAAGGAATAGTAAGCATTAATTTTGATGATACCAATGAAGTTATAAGCAGAATTACTATTGATTTAGATGAGAGTATAAATGCTGAATCATATCAATTGAGTGTTTCTGATGGAGGAATCTCTATTAGCTCAGCTGATAGCGCTGGTGCACTCTATGCTTTACAGTCATTAAAACAAATATTTCTAATCTCTAAATTAGAGGAAACTCCATTAAAATTTATTGAAGTTAATGATTCGCCTAAATTTTCATATAGAGGTATGTTGTTAGATATATCTCGAAATTTTTATGGTCCTGAGAAGATTAAGCAAATAATTGATTATCTATCTTTTTTTAAAATTAATTATTTAGATTTTCGTCTTACTGATGATGAAGGATGGAGACTGGAGATTCCTGGACTAGAAGAACTGGTCGAAGTAGGATCAAAGAGGGCATATACAAAGGATGAGTTTGAAAATTTAATACCTATGTATGGCTCCGGTCCGGATACAAATTCAACAGGATCAGGATACCTTTCAAGATCTGACTATGTTGATATTCTTAAATATGCAAGTGAAAGAAATATCAGCGTTATTCCGCAAATAAGTGTACCCTCGCACATGAGATCTGCTATAGTTTCAATGAATGCTAGATATCAAAAATATATGGAAATGGGTAATCAAGTCGAAGCTGAAAAGTATTTATTAATCGATCCAAATGATAAAAGCGAATATTACTCAGCACAGGGTTTTACTGATAATATAATGAACATATGTAGAGAGAGCTCATTTAGATTTTATGAAAAAGTAATTGATGAAATCTTCTTAATGTATAAGGATGCAGGTATTGAGATGACTAAGTTTGGTGTTGCTGCAGATGAATTACCATATGGAGCATGGCAGAAATCACCAATGTGCGATAAGTTTATGAGTGAAAATTCAATTTCAGGAGATTACAACGCGCTTTATGAACTTATGCAGAGAAGAATTTATAATAAGATCTCTTCATATGGTGCAACAATGACTGGATGGGATGATATATTACTGAAGTTGACTGAGAAAAATCAATCTGAGACTCAAATTAAAGACTTTTTTAAGGATGATGATATTTTACTGTTTGTATGGAAAAACGATTGGGGTCAAGGAAGGCAGGATATGATATACAAGTATGCTAATCTTGGATACAAGTCAATAATGAGTAACTCAAGCGCATTTTATTTTGATATGGTAGATGATAAAGATCTTGACAATATTGGTTTATCATGGAGTGGCTATGCTAATTATAAAGATATGTGGACTGTAGATGTATATGATGTGTTTAATGATCTATATGGTGTAGAAAAAAATAATATTTCGAAAAACTACATTGATAATTCAGTAAAATTAGACCAAGATAAAAGAGATAACATTATAGGTGTTCAATCACAAATTTGGAGTGAAACAATAAGAAATGAAGGAATACTTGATTATATGTTTATGCCAAATATTATAGTTTTTTCTCAGAAAGCATGGTCTCATGACAATTCGTGGATGGATATCTCTAACAATGATATCAAGAGAGAAAAAATTGATAACGAGTGGAATAAATTTGCTAATAATGTTGGTCAAAGAGTTCTACCAATGGTTGATAATATCTTTGGTGGATTATCTTATGATCTGCCAAAACCAGGTGGTAAAATTATGAATGATACTCTTTATGCAAATACAGTATTTCCAGGTCTAAATGTTAAGTATACACTTGATGGATCTATTCCAAAAAAATCAAGTGAAAATTTTAAATCACCTATTAAAATTAATGATGGTGATATTGTAAACCTCAGGTTGTTTGATAATACAGGTAGGGGAGGTAATAGTATAATTGTTGAAAATAAAAATGAATAAAAGACTACTCTCAATTGATGTTCTAAGAGGAATGACTTTAATCTTTATGATTATAGTTAATACACCTGGTACTTGGAGTCATGTGTATGCTCCACTCCTTCATGCTGATTGGAATGGTTTAACTCCTACTGATTATATTTTTCCAAATTTTTTATTTATTGTTGGAGTCTCAATTGTACTATCTCTAAATAATAGAAAGAGTGATTTTAATAAAAATCAAGTAATGAAAAAGATTATTTGGAGAGCATTAAAGATTTATCTTGTAGGAGTCTTTTTATGGGTTTTTCCTGACTTTGATTTTGATAATATTAGGTGGACTGGTGTTTTACAAAGAATATCTTTTGTCTTCTTGTTCTGTGGCTTTATATACTTGTTTATTGAAAAGAAGTACTTTATCTATTTATCATTCATAACACTCGTTCTTTATTGGGCTATTATGTTGTACTTACCAGTACCCGGCATAGGGCAACCAGATTTAAGTGTTCCTGAACTCAATTTAGCACATTACATTGATAATAAATATTTGCCAGGAGTAATGTGGCAAGATACATGGGATCCAGAGGGTATCCTTACTACAATACCATCAATTATTACTGGTGTTTTTGGATTAATTGCTGGTTCTATTCTTGTAAGTAAAATAAATATCAAGGATAAAATTATTAAGCTATTCTCAATTGGTCTAATGTTAATTTTTGTTGGTGACTTTTTTAGCTGGTCTTTTCCTGTGAATAAAAATCTCTGGAGCACATCATATACATTCTTAATGGCTGGTATGTCTTTTATGTTAACAGCCGCTTTTACATATCTTATAGATGTTAATGGTTATAAAAAATTTAAGATGTCACAGGTGTTTGGGACAAATTCAATTTTCACCTACGTCTTAGCAGGTGTGCTAACATCAATATTTTACAGTGATAGGGTTTTAGGTGTTGAGTTAAACTCTCTATTTGTAGATACTTTAATTAATATTGGAATATTTCCTAAACTAGCTTCTTTAATATATGCAATCATTTATGTAATGATTATATATGTCCCTGCATATTATCTGTTTAAAAAGAAGATATTTATAAAACTTTAGTAATTAGTAATTACACTCATCAAGCTCTAAAAGATCATCAAGATAAGACTCATCAGTTTTGTAAAAATAGATTGTATTTCCACCTGTTGCTTTAGTTTTTTCAACAACAGTATCATTAAGTATGGTATATAACCAGTTAGCCCCGTTAAAGTCTTCAGATAAGTTTATTTTAGTTTGGTATTTAAACTCTGCATCTACAATAAAATTGTTCTCGTAATTATAACAATTATACCCTGATATGTATACTTCCAAATATGCACCTTTTACATTATCGTTAAATGTCCATATCGATTGATTATTGTTAGTAGTCCAGAAAGTACCATCCAAGCACTCTAAAAAAGTTGAGCATTCATTTGTTTTCTCGTTATTAGAGCATCCAATAAAAGTAATTGACAATAAAAGAATTGAGATATAGTTAAAGTTTTTCATATTAATAGATATATGGAACCTGATCCAGTGCAAGCTTTATACTTGTTTCTGGTCTTTGACAGGTTTTATTTTGACATACATAAATATAAGTTTCGTCCTCAAAATATCTATCAATGAATAGAGGAATTTCACTTTCAATATTTGATTGAACTACTATGGTATTTGGAATAAATATCTTTGAAATATTATCTGTTACATTTTTTGCATTTGGGCCAATTACAGCAATTTCATAGAAAGACTCAACTCTATTGAGGATATTATTTGCCCAAACAGAATATGAATTAATATTACCGTCAATAATATCTTTTACAGATGATACCATCTTGTCAGATAAATCAAGATAATAATCATCAAAGATTACATGTCCAATATTGTAAAGCTGCTCAGCAATTATTGAGTTAGGGGAGGGGATAACTCCGTCATCAATTGATATTACTTTTGAAAACAGCTCCTCATTATTGCTATAAAATAAAAGATCAGAATTATCGTCTTTATATATTTCTAATGCTTGATCTGTTATTTTTTTAGAAAAATCAAAATAAGACTCTAGACCTGTAGCTTGAAAAAGTTTCATAGAGGCTTTTGAAAAATATGCATAGTCTTCAAGAACTCCTTCTTGATACTGATTCTCTTTGTACGTATGTATTAGTTTATTTTTTCTGAAAGAATTTTTTTCAAGCTCATCAAACATATTAAGAGCTAGATTCAAAAAATCATCATCTTTAAAAGCTTCATAAGCATCAATTAAACCAATTATAGCAAGAGAATTCCAGGATATAATAATTTTATCATCGATTCTTGGCTTAGTTCTTTTTGATTTAATCTCTAAAATATTTTTTATCCACTCAGCTTTAAAATCATCAAGCTCGCTTTTGCTAATATTATTTAAGTTAATCCAATCATCTTCTAGTGAATATTCATTTGGAAGAAGTAAATATTTATCATCTTCCCATGGATTGCTGAGTTCAATGTTATAGTAGCTTGTAAATAACTCAAAATCTGTACTGCCTGAAATCTTTTCTAGTTCTTCTTTTTGAAATGAATAGTACTTTCCCTCTTCGCCATCTGTATCTGCATCCATTGCTGCGAAGAATAGACTGTTTTTAGTTGATAATTTAGAGTGAAGGAAAGAAATTGTTTTATAAACAACATCTTTGTATGATTCTTTTTTAAATATTTTATATGCCTTGGAATAAAGGCTTATCATTTGAGCTTGATCATATAGCATTTTTTCAAAGTGTGGTATTTTCCACTGGTCCTCAACTGTATACCTGTAGAATCCTCCTTCAACAAAATCGTTTAGACCACTGTACGCAATAATGTCAAGAGTATTTTCAACATGATCTAAAACACTCTTGTCTTTATATAACCTACCATAATTAAGGAGAAATAGATATTTTGATGGTGAAACAAATTTCTGTTGTGCTATATCTCCACCATTAACCAAGTCCCATTTTTCTCTCCAACTATTTAAATTATTGTCAAGATATTGACTATCAAATACTGAAACTTCCTCCTGTTTTTTTATTGTATTTATGTCTGTCACACCTTCTTTAACATTATTAGCTATATCTTTTAGGCCATCGTAATTGTCTCTCTTTAATCTAATAATCCTTTTCAGAATATCATCCCATTGAGCAGTAGTGTGGTAAGTCCCTGCATATATTGGGCTTCCGTCAGGAAGTGTAATAACATTAAGCGGCCACCCACCCATTCCTGTCATTAGCTGAGACGCAGTCATATAGACTTGATCTACATCTGGATTTTCCTCTCTATCAACTTTAATATTAATGAAGTTCTCATTCATTACTTTAGCAATCGAGTCATTTGCAAAAGTTTCTTCTTCCATCACATGACACCAATGACAGCTTGAGTAACCAATACTTATAACAAGAAGTTTATCCAGGTCTTTAGAGACGTCAAATAAAGAGTTTGACCATCTTTGCCAATTTATAGGATTCTCAGAATGTTGTTTTAAGTAAAGACTTGTTTCCTTACCAAGTTGATTTTTATTAATGCTCTCTGTTGTCACACCTGAATTACATGAATATATAAGACATAAAAATAAACTATATAATTTTAAGTTAAAGAAGCTGTAAGTTTTCAAATTCTTATTTTTTCCCATTTTAAAAATTAATTTATCAAAAAATCTAATATTTTTTTTTTGATTTCATAAATCTATGAAAATTTATTACTCTCTTTTATAGTTAACTTCTTTCTACTTGTAAATTTAATGTAGAATTATGCACAATCGTGTACAATTAACCTAGTTTATGTTCGCTACTTAAATGTAGTATCTGATTTGCAAACCTGCCTTTTTATGGTTTTTTAGGCAGGTTTTTTTTACAAGCAATATTTATCTCCAACTGCAACTGAATTATATGTTTCTTCATCTACCTTACCTGTTCCATAAGGATCAGGAACACCACTACTTAAAGTGTTGTTTGAAGTTTGATAATCCATGTCATTATCTAATAGAAAGTAGAATTCGCCATTAATAATCTTTTTTCCCTCAATCGTATAGCATCTTTCTTTTTTACTACAAGAGAAAATAATCAGTGATAAAGTTGCTAAATAAAAAAATCTCACTTTATTCGTACTGTTTCCAAATAAAAGTTGATCCATCATTATTTACTGCAAGTACATCAAACTTTGCTCTTTCATCAGATACTTCCATTCCAGGAACATTAATACCAGCAGGCATTCCAGGAACTGTAATACCTTTGATATCCGGCTTTTCAGCTAACAGCTTAGTTATTGCATCATGAGGAACGTGACCTTCAATAAAATAACCTGAAATAAAACCAGTGTGGCATGATGATAAACTCATATCAATGCCAGCATTAACTTTAGTGTTATACATGTCATTTGTCTTAATGGCTTCTACATTAAAACCATTTTGTTCCATATTTGCTACCCATCCTGAACAACATCCACATGTTGGAGATTGATATACTACAAGTTTTTCTTTTGTATCTTGGTTACAAGCAAAAAGAAGAAGTGATAATGTTAAAATTATTTTTTTCATAATGCAAATATCGTTTTTTTTTGAATATGGAACTCAACCCTCAAACGTTAAAAAAAGCTTATAGTTTCCTCTCTAAAGATGAATGTTTAAAATTTCTTATTGATAGATTCTCAAATGAAATTGATATTAACGAAAGGCAAGATGATAATTTTGCAAAAGCACTTTCTTATCTAATAATCGAACAACAAGTCAGTTTTAAAGCTGCAATTAAGATTAAAGAGAGATTTAAATTAAAAATTACCAACTTAAGTAATAATGAGGTTCTTAATATTGATTTAAACGAACTGAAATCAGTAGGTGTCTCATATAGAAAAGCAGAATACATCAAGAACGTCTACGAATATTTTGATTCTTCAAGTTTTGACTTCAAATCTGCCTCTAGTGAGAATGTGATTACAGAGTTAACAAAAATAAAAGGTATTGGTATGTGGTCATCAGAAATGTTTCTAATGTTTGTACTTCTTAGAATTGACATCTTTTCTAAAGGTGATCTTGCACTTATGAATAGCATAAAAAGAAATTATAATATTGATTTAAAACAAACAAATGATGTTGACAAATTAATTGACTCTTGGTCACCATATAAAACTGTTGCCTCACTTCTTTTATGGAAATCCATAGAGGAAGGTTATTTTTACTTATAATGTATTAATTTTACTCTAATGGAAAAGTTAAAGGACTTAGTGATTAATGCTTACTATGATATCATGTCTAATCCATTATTGTCTATTATCATTAGAATTATATTCGTGTGTTTTATATTAATATTGATTGCATATTTCCTTTTTTATGCAATAATCTTTGCAGTAATATTAATACCTATATATTATATTTGGAAATATCTAAATTCAAAATAACTTGGACAAATTAACTACTACCCAAATTGAAGCTGAACTAATTAAACTAAATAATTGGAACCTCAAAGATAATTTATTGTCTAGAGTTTATAAACTAAACTCTTTTATGGATGTTATGAGCTTTTCAAATTTGGTGTCTGACAAATCTGAACAAATTGATCATCACCCAAAGATGATAATTGACTATGATACCATTGAATTTGAGTTGTCAACCCATAGCGTTGGAGGAATTACAGTTCTAGATTTTGAGTTAGCAAATTTTATAGAAGACACTTATGATGAGTTATTCCAATCTGATTAAATATATATTTTTTTTTACACTAAGTTTCTTTTTTATATCCTGTAGCGGTCCTGAGAAGCTTGATTTATCAAATATTGAATCTGAGGTAATTACTTTTTATGAAAATGAAACTGAGGAAAACAACTTTCCATCTATGATGATATCAACTAATGGGCAGCAAATAGTTGATGAACCAAAGATCAATGCTAACCTAGCTGTTATTGAGAATAAAAATGAAACTAATTATAAAATTGGTATTGAAATTAGAGGTAGTTCATCTCAAATGTTTCCAAAAAAATCATACGGTTTTGAGACAAGAAGTTCTGACTGGTCAGAAGATATTGATGTAAGCCTTGGTGGATTTCCTGAGGAAGAAGATTGGATTCTCTATGGACCTTATTCAGATAAATCTCTTATTAGAAATAAGTTAACTTTCGATCTATCTAACATAATTGGATATAAAGCAAGCAATGTGAAATTTTATAATTTATATATAAATAATGATTATAAAGGTCTATATGTTTTAATGGAAAAAATTAAAAGAGATGAGAATCGGGTTAATATTGCAAAGCTTGAAGATGATAATGTTGAAGGCGGTTATATAATTAAAATTGATAAGCCTACCAGTGATGGTGGGAGTTGTAATACATGTTATGAGGATTCATTTTCGTTTAGATCTACCTATGATGAAAACGGATACCTTTCAGATGACTCACCAATATATTTTATTTATCACTACCCAAAACCAGAAGAAATTTTCAATAACCAGAAAGACCATATTTCTTCAATTATTAATCAATTTGAAACAGTTTTAGCATCTGACAATTTTGATAATGCTGATACAGGCTATCAGTCACTAATTGATATTGATTCATTTATTGACTTTTTTATAATTAACGAGATTACAAAGAACATTGACGGATATAGGCTTAGCACATATATAAATGTAGATATAGATCAAAAAATTAAGATGGGTCCTATATGGGATTTTAATCTTGCTTTTGGGAATGCTGATTATTGTGATGCGGCTAATACTCAAGGTTGGCTTTATAATTTTAATTCTATTTGTCCTGGTGACATTTGGCAGGTTCCATTTTGGTGGAGAAGGCTTATGGAAAGTGTATATTTCAAGCAAAGACTTAAGGATAAGTGGCAATTATATAGATCAACAAAACTTAGTAATGTGGCTATTGATAGCCAAATTGATTCTTACGTTGAATATCTTAATTCAAATAAGGCAATTAGTCAAAATTTTTATAAATGGCCAATTCTTGGGCAATATGTATGGCCAAACTACTTTATAGGAGCCACACATGATTCAGAAATTGATTTTCTAAAGGGGTGGATATCTCAGAGATTAAATTGGATGGATGGTCAAATAAACAACTTCTAAGGCAATCTTTTGCCCATACTTGCTTCTAATAGTTCAAACCAGTCTATTAATTCAATTTCAATATCTTCGACCTTAGATGACCTTATTATTCTGTCTTTTTTTGTAGTTCCAATTACTGGGTAAATTTTTGATTCATGCTTAAGTATCCAACTTATTAAGATTTCATCTTGACTACATGAATATTTTGAGCACATTTTCTTAATCTTCTCAATTAAAAGCTTGTTATCTGATGAAAAAAAGTTGCCAAGAGGACTATATGCCATTGGTTTAATATTATTTATTTGCATATAATCAAGTGTCCCATCAAACATGGGTTCATAGTTAGTTAAAGAAAAATTAATTTGATTAAATGATATTTTCAAATGTTTTTCGATCAGCGACATCTGAGAAACTGTGAAGTTGGATACTCCAAATGATTTAATCATTTTTTTATCCATCAGGTAATCTACAGCATCACCAATTTCATTGATATCCATTATTGGACTTGGCCTATGCAATAATAGGGAATCAAGATAATCAGTATTTAGATTATTTAGTGAGTTTTCTACAGACTTAATTATATGGCTTTTGGAATAATCATAGTGTTTTACATCAATTTGAAGCTTTTTGCATGGATACATAATACCACATTTTGAAATAAAAATGACTTTTTCACGTTCTATTCCAGATAATTTAAAAGCTTCTCCAAATGTTTCTTCAGTAGTATAGCCTCCGTAAATATCTGCATGGTCAAATGAATTAATTCCATTTTCATATGCACACCTAATTAATTCTGAGATTTCCTTGGATGAGTAATTAGCTCCCCAAGATCCCCAGTTCATAGTTCCTGAAATTATTCTTGATAGATTCATATTTTGTAAGGAAGTGATGAATGGTGAAGGATAACCTTTATTTCATCACCATATTTTTTATAGACAAAAGAATATTCTACTTTAATGTTGCTTGTTTCATTTTTAAAAGTATAATTACCCATTGCAATTCCGATATCTTCATTGATAATAATGTTTGAATTATCAAAAAGTATTTCTGACCAGTTTGATAAAGCAAAACCATTATCTTCTTCACAAACTCTATTATCACCTGCAATAAAGTAGGAAAAAGCAGAATCTTTTGTGTTTCTGAACTGTTCATTAGCAGCTTTGGTAGGTTTAAAAAGTACCTGATTCTGGAAGTCATAAATTTTATCTAAAAAATCGCTAGTAAAGGACTCTAGAGATTCTCTATCATTAGATAGTTTCCCCATTTTGATTATTCCTGAGGCCCATTCCTTTTGAATATTTATTATGTCTTCTTCTCTCATATATATTTTATGAATGTTAAAAATAAAGTATTTAGATTATTGTTCAATTGAGATAGCAGAAAAATTTGTTATATCATTACCATCAGATTGATATTTTATCTCTATTGGATTACAACAAACCTCACAATCTTCAATGTAAGAGTCTTCATAAAGTGATTTATCAAATATCATTGATATTTCTTCCCAGCAATAAGGACATTGAAAAAAGAACTCCTCTGTCATTAGAATAAGCTTAAGAAAATAGAAAACAACATCATAATAAATACTAAAATTAGAAAAGGTCTAAAAAAACTCATAATCTTTTTGTGTTGAATTGTTTACTATATTAGTTTTTTTTAAAAAATAAATTAACAATAAATCTAATTTAATATGAAAAATTTTATTACAATTTTATTTCTAACTGCTGGGTTGTTTCTAAATGCTCAGTATTATTCAATAACTTTTGTAAACGTTCCTCAGGAGAATGTTGCAGAGTTTGAAAGACTTGAAACTACTTACTGGTCAAAAGTAGCTAAACACAATATTGAAAATGGTAAACAAATCAATTGGGGTTTAGTAAATAGAGTAGGTGGGGGAACTGATACTTGGAATTATGCCTTTATTAATGTCTATGAAACAGCTGAGCAAATGACTGACGGTTCTGTATGGGATCCAAAGTCAATCTTAGGTATTGATCCTCAAGACATTTCAACTAACCATTTATATGCTGGAGCAGGATTAACTCATTGGAGTGTAAAATCTGCAATTAATGACCCAAGAAATAATGGAACTGCATCAGTATGGAATTTTGGTAGACCAGCAAATGTTGCTGCATTTATTGACGAAAATCAAAAACTTTGGGGTCCAGCCTTTGAAAAGAATATGGGTGGAAGAGTTAGTTGGGGAGTTGGTCAAAAGTTAAATAACATTGAAGATCAATATTCAACAGTAATGACATGGGATTCTTTTAAGTCAGTTGCAGATGCAATAAAGTTTATGAATGGTGAGTTTGATCAACCACAAGTAAGAAACTCTAAAATGACTGAAATTATGCCTGACGGCTTTACAGCAAGAGTAATTGTAACAGATGTAATGTGGGCAGTAGATTAATCTAGAAAAATTTACTTTAAAAAAAGGCCCCTAATTGGGGTCTTTTTTTTATGAAAATATTAGAGAAAAAGCCATTATTATCATTAACGCATTTTCAATAAAAGTTGCTTCAGTCATCGGAAGGTTTAATGTGGTTCCAAGACAAGCACACTTTATACTTCTCTTATTTATTAGGGTCTGAGTAACGCCAATAGTTGTAATACCTAAAACTATAACAGTTAATATCAAGGCAATGTTTACTTCAAACCTGATTAAAAACATCATGCCTAATAATACTTCTATAAATGGGTATATATAACCATAAATTGGAGCTTGTTTTGCAAGAGGATCATACATCCTAAATGACATTGAAAATCCTTTAATATCAAGAATTTTAAAAAAACTAAAAATAATATAGAAAAGACCCATAAAATCTAGCATTGCATTACTTGAATTCCAGTTTTTATAATTTAATAATATGCTAGCAATGAAAATATATCCAAGAATTATAAACAAAGGCTTAAGTTGTTGAATCTTACTTGCTTTTATAGTTATGTCACCAAGAGTATCCAAATTGACATCCTCCTCGTTAATTAAACTGTATTTTGGGGGCAAAGTTTCTTTGATTAGTGACAAACTTACTGGATTCTTGGAGTAAATTACTGCTTGTCCTCTAGATAAATCTACTTGAACATCATCAACTCCATCTAATGAACCTAACTTATCAGTTACTGATGACCTGCAGCCTTCACATGTCATTCCAGATATTTTAAGTGTACTTTTCATTTTTGTAAAATTACCTAAATTTATACTTATATGTCAAGAATAAAACCAATACTTCTATTGACTCTGCTTGTTTTAACAACTTCATGTAATGTACATACTTTTACATTTGGTGAAGGCCCATCAGAAGGTTATTCTAAAGTTTTAAAACAACACAATTTTATTGGAGGATTTATTTCAAATAAAACGCCTGTAATTAATGAAATTAGTGATGAAACTAATTATAGTATTGTTATAAAACAGTCCTTTATTGATGGTGTATTCACTATCTTTTCATTTGGATTATACACACCTACAACAATTATTTTAAAGAAATAGTAAATAATTGATAAACAAATAATTACAAACTATACTTCAAGTATAGAATTAGTATTACTTTTGTTTGTATTTGTAAAATTAAAGTCAATTCTACCTAAATAAACCCCACCTGAACCAACCTGATTAATAATCACATTATCGCTATTCCTATTTTTTATAATAAGTGGTTCTTTAAGAAATGTATGTGTATGACCGCCAATAATTAAATCTATACCACTTGTAAGCTGAGCTAACTTTGTATCGCTTATTTTATCTGAACTATATTCATGGCCTAAATGTGAAACACAAATGATTAGATCACATTTTTTTTCATTCTTTAAAACTTTTACCATTTCGTATGATATTTCAACTGGGTCATAATATTTGGTTTCTTTGTAAAGATCAGGGTTTACAAGTCCTTTAAGCTCAATACCTAATCCAAACACACCTATTTTAACACCTTCTTTTCTGTATATTTTATATGGAGTTGTTATTCCCTCTAATTCAGTATTTACAAAATCATAATTTGATATAATGAATTGGAAATTTGTTTTTAAAATATTCTTTTTTAGAGTATCTAATCCAGCATCAAATTCATGATTTCCAATTGTGGCAGCATTATAACCCATTTCTTTCATAAGTTTTAGTTCTAATTCTCCTTGAAAGAAATTGAAGTAAGGAGTTCCTTGGAAGATATCGCCCGCATCAAAAATTAAAGTATTAGGATTGACTGATCTAATTCCTTCGAATATATTTGCTCTTCTCGCGAAACCACCTCTATTAGGAAATCTATTATGATTTACAGGAAAAGGTTCAATCTGACTATGTACATCATTAGAATGAAGAATTGTAATTTTTACATCTCTAAAAAGTTGAGTACATGAGTTTAGACCTAAAACTGATAGGGATGCAATGCTAGAGTTATATATAAACCTTCGTCTATTCATTTCTAATAAATCTATTATCAACTTTTGAGTCTAAATTCTCTTTGTTAATTGTATAATCAATAAATGCATCTCTCAAGGAATATCCAAGCTGGTATACTCTTGAGTTTTTTTCTAGAAAAAACATATTATCTCCACCTGATAATAAATAATCATTTGTGGCAAGAAAAAACTTATTATTTGATGAACTTTCTTTATTAATAAGAGCTCTACCATTCATTATACTGAAGCCGGATATTGGATGTGGAAATTTTTCATTGATTAAAAATAAGACCATTTCATCAAATACATCCTTTGATATCTCTAATACAACTATTTCATTTTCAAAGGGTAATATTTTATAGGCATCAGTCAATTTTATTTCCCCTTCAAATAAGGATGATCTAATGCCTCCATGATTTTGAAGGACAAAGTCAATATTATTTCCAAAACTTTTATAAAAGACTGAATCTGCTTGCTTGAAAATAATATCTGCAATTAAATTTCCTAATGAAGAATTAAATTTTGTTTTGGAATAATCATCTTTTGTATATAGACCTTTTGAAAAACCAATTACATTATCAAGCTTAAAGTCAATAGAATCTCTATAAACATTAATTATATTATTTACTATTGAGTCCTCTGGTCCAATTATATCGATTCTAGAATAGTCTACATTGTTGTAATTATAGTTAGAGAAACAACCACTTAAACATAAAGCTGAGCCAATAAATAATATATGGTAAAATTTATTCAAGTAGTCTATTTATTATTAAATATACTTATATAGTTTAACTTTAATAATAGGAATGAAATTTTTTAAAGACTTAATAAAGAAAACACTCTTTTACTTTATATTATTTACTGGATTAGTGCTATCATCAATGATATTTGATAGCTTTATTGACACAACTGATGATAGTGGATATCTTATAGCTTTAGGTATATGCTGTTTGGTTTTTTTTGTTTTAGAATATTTAATACCTAAAGTAAAGAGCTAGATACTTTCTCTAACTAATATGGCTATTATCATTAGGACAAATACTATGAATCCGATAAAGAAAATTAAAGATTCCATATCTTAATTTAATCATATTTAACCAAATTTCATAGATTTAGTATTCAATAATATGCTTAAAATGAATGAAACAGAGTTCTTGAGAATAATTTTTATGGTAGTATTTATTGTTCTAGCATTAAGATTTCTTTTTAAAAAGAGAAGATAACTTCTACTTCATATTTGAAAATCCAAACCAATCATTATATTAGATAATTAATCAAAATTCAATTTAAATGAAAAATAAATTTTTATTGCTTGTAATGCTATTAGTTACAAGCTTATCTTTTTCTCAAAGAAATCCTAACCAAACCTATTT
Organism: uncultured Bacteroidota bacterium; assembly: GCA_902594745.1. Taxonomy (GTDB): domain Bacteria; phylum Bacteroidota; class Bacteroidia; order Flavobacteriales; family Flavobacteriaceae; genus Marisimplicoccus. Next base: position 138,156 of record CACJNF010000001.1, on the reverse strand, counting down.
AACCTCATTTGTTTATGAAGCAAAGCAAGGGATGACTGAAAAGTTTGAAAATGCAGCAGCTAAAAAAACAAAAATGTTTAATAGTGAAGAGGGTAATACTATATGGACTTATAGAGTTTTAACAGGGCCAGGCCAAGGACAATATGTTAGATTTTTAATTTCTCAGAGTTCAGAAGACTATGGTCAAGATAAATCTAAAGAACTACAATATTGGCAAAAAAATGTATCACCATATGCTAATTCCATTTCAGGTGCTCAACATTGGTCTCTAAGACAAGGTTTAAGTGTAGGTGAAGACTCACCTGCAGCTAAATATCTTGAAAGATCAATTGCTGTAATGAAACCTGGAAAAGAGCAACACGTGTACAAATTTTTATATAGACAAGGAGTTATCATGGATAAAGCGTATGAAGGATCTGCTTTAAGAAGAGTTTTTACACTTGAATCTGGTGGAAACACACAAACTGTTGCTGTTTTTAGAGCATTCAATGAATTTCCTCATTGGAGTGATCAAACAAATCAATCATGGGAAGAGATGTATAATGAAGAGTTTGGATGGAATCAGTTGGAAATTGATTCTGAGGCTTTCAACAATTCTATTCTAGAGTGGAGTACTAACACTATTTTAATGGAAAGAGTTGATAGTATGATGCCAAACTAGTAATTTATTCCTAAAAAAATAAAAAGGCTCCAAATGGAGCCTTTTTTATTGTAGTAAAGAAAGAGCTCCGTGGAGCTCTTTCATCCAAACAAAATAATTACACTCAATTACTCTGGAAGTACTACATTGTTTATTGCATGTATAACTCCGTTAGAAGTTTCTACATCCGTAATGATAACTTTAGCTTTGTTACCCTTAACATCTTTTACATATACATCACCTTCCCATAACTTAAGGGTTAGATCGTTACCTTGTAAAGTTTTGACAGTAAACTGTCCTCCATTATCGCTGATTGCATTTACAACATCAGTAGCCATAAATTTTCCAGCAACAACGTGGTATGTAAGAATAGATTGTAAAGTCTCCTTATTCTCTGGCTTTAATAAAGTCTCTAAAGTACCTTCAGGTAAGTTATTGAAACCATCATTAGTAGGGGCAAATACTGTAAATGGTCCTTCCGAAGAAAGAGCATCAACCAATTCACCTGCTTGAACTGCAGCAACAAGAGTAGAGAAATTTTCATTAGAAACAGCAGTTTCTACAATGTTCATCTCACTTATGTTAGTTGTTAGTACAAGACTTAAAAACGAATATTTAAAAAAATTAATTAACATTTTTACTTAATTAAAATGAAAGGCAAAAATTCTATTTTTTGAAAGAAATGAAAAGGATGAAAACTTGTTTAACTTTTATTTAATAAATCTTTTAACATAATTTTAAATTTTATAAATTCATTCAAATGAAGACTAAATCTGTAAAACTGTATTTAATTCTGCTGCTAACCTTCACATTTTGTAATAAAGATTCATCAGTAGAAAAAAATCAAATTGACGAAACAGATAATTATACATTTGAGGATTTAGGCAGTGACGCTCCTTATACATATGGTAAAAGTTATTACGGAAGAAATGCCTACACAACATATTATCCCGGTAATATTCCAATAATTCTTAGTATACCTCATGGTGGAGATATCACACCATCTGAAATATCCAATAGAACATACGGTGTTACAGTAACTGATTCAAATACTATAGAATTAGGTATGGCTATCAGTAATTATTTATTTTCAAATTACAATATTAGGCCTTATGTCATAATAAATAATCTCAAAAGGACTAAACTTGACGCTAATAGAGATAAAACTGAGGCAGCTCAAGGTAATATTTTTGCAGAAAGAGCATTTGATGAATTTCATTATTATATAAGTTCAGCTAGAGATGAAATAATTAAAAATTTTAATACAGGTTTACTATTTGATATTCATGGTCATGGTGCTAACCCAGATGGTTTTGTTGATCTAAGAACTTGGATTGGTTATCTTCTTACTGGAAGTGAGCTTGATAGTTCAGACGCATATATAGATCAAAACATAAACATCGATGAGACAAGTATATACAGTATAATTAATTCATCCGATGAATCTCTATCAAATTTAATTAGAGGTCCTAATAGTTTAGGCTCAATTTTTGAAAGAAATGATTATACAGCATTACCTAGCCTAGATAGTCCTGGCCCACAAGGAATGAGATATTTTAGTGGTGGTTTCAATACTTTTATTTATGGAACAAATAAAAACTTTAATTTTAGCGCTATACAACTTGAGTTCCCTTATCCTGGTTTAAGAGATACTTCTTCATCACGAAACCTTTTCGCTATTGCTTTTTCAGAAATTATTCATGAATACTTTCTCTATCACTATGATATAGATCTATTCTCCTTATGATTATCTTTACAAAAAAAACCTATGGATTTTAAAGAGATCTTTACAGCCAGCATGATCCTATTTGCTATTATTGATATAATTGGCGCTACTCCAATTGTTATTTCATTAAGAGAAAAGGTTGGGAAGATAGAGTCAGAGAAAGCAACGATAGTTTCAATGATAATTATGATTGGATTTCTATTTCTTGGTGAAGAAATCCTAAACTTAATTGGAATTGATATAAATTCATTTGCTGTTGCTGGCTCCATTGTTATCTTTTTTATTGCTCTAGAAATGGTGCTTGGTGTTACGATTTTCCAAGGTGATGAACCTGAAACTGCATCAATAGTTCCAATTGCATTTCCAATAATTGCTGGAGCAGGTACTTTAACAACTTTATTATCTCTTAGAGCAGAGTATGAGCTAATTAATGTAATAGTTGCAATAATAATAAACTCAGTTTTTGTTTATATAATACTTAAATCTTCAACAAGGATTGAAAGGCTTTTAGGTAAAAATGGAATTGCTATAATTAGAAGAGTTTTTGGAATTATTCTTCTTTCAATATCTGTAAAGCTATTTTCAACAAATATTAGTTTAATTGTCTAAGGTTAATGAGATACTTTAAACTCATTACAATATACTTTATGTCGTTTGCATATTCATATGTTGGTGTAAGACATTTTATTGATCCTGATTTTTTTCTTGCAATAATGCCTAATTACTTAACTTTTCACCTTGAATTTGTCTATTTATCTGGTATTGCAGAAGTTGTTTTAGGACTAATGTTGTTATCAAAAAAAACGAGAAAAACTGGTGCTATTGGACTTATCATTCTTTTAATACTTGTATTCCCTGCAAATATTCATCTAGTTCAAAGTGAACTGTCACAATCTATACTTGGTGTAACAAAAAGCCAAACAGTATATAGATTGCCTTTTCAGGGACTATTTATTTTAATAGCTTACTGGCATTCAAAAATTAACTAAATTTAAAAATGAATAAGTTTTTTAAGTGGCATGAGGAGATGATTGACAAGGTTTCAAAAGAGTTTAACCTTACTAAATATCAAATCTTAATTCTTACATGGCTTGAAGGTATTTTAATCGGAGTTCTTCTGTGTAATTTTGTTTTTTAAATATCTATAGTACCTTCAAAAACTAATTTAGCTGGACCTGTTATACTGATTTCTGAATATGTTCTACTTCTTTTTAAAAACTTAACTTCCAGATCTCCACCTAAACATTTCATTTTAATTTTATTGCTCCTAGTTTTTCCAATATAATTCATACAAATAGCTGATGCAGTTGATCCAGTCCCGCATGCTCTTGTTTCATCTTCAACTCCTCTCTCATAAGTTCTTATTTTAAAAACTTCATCTGAAACGCGCTCAACAAAATTGACATTAACACCTTCTTTTTTATAGTAATCATTATATCTAATAGATCTTCCTAAATCCTTCACATCTAGTTCATCTGTATTGGTTGTTTCAATAACGAGGTGAGGAGATCCTGTATCTAACCAAACTCCATATTCATTTTCCACAATTCTAGAATTTAATTTCATTTGCATGGTAATTAATTCATCATTAATTATTTCAGCTTTATGAACTCCATCGAAAGCTTCGAAGACTGTATTTTTATTAATTATGTTATTTCTGTAAGCATATAAAATTGCACATCTAGATCCGTTTCCACAAAGAGATCCTAAATTACCATCTGATGTATAATGGAGAATTTTAAAATCTGTTTTACTAGATTTTTTTATTAATATCAATCCATCACCTCCAATACCAATATTCCTATTACAAAGCTTATAAATTTCGGATTTTGTTAAATCAAGATTACTTTCAAAATCATCAATAACGATAAAGTCATTCCCTGCGCCGTTATACTTACTAAAGTTAATTTTCATTAAAGCGCAAATGTAAAAAATATATGTTTGAAAAAAGTATTCTCCTTTTTTAATTTGGGTATATTACTTCACGAATTTCACCCCACGTAACAAGTTTAATCTCCTCATCTTTTATCAACTGCTTAATTTCTTTAGAGTTAAATACTTCATAGTCGAGTTGTCGCCATAGAGATCCATATTCAGGATGGTCTATTGTCACAGCCTTTAGTTCCTCGTTATCATAACCCAAATGAAGTAGAAATACGTTTAGTCCTGGTTGTAAAGATTTAATTTTGTTTGAATATAATTCATACCAATCTTCATATTTATATATATCAGAAACTATCAAAGTGTTAGCGACATCTTCACCCGCTGCATCTTCTACAAATGATCGGTCAACTTCAGGGTAGAGCATGTATATATCATTTGCAGGTACAATATAGTCAGGAATAGGAAAGTTCTCATCAAACAAGTTTAAAATTCTAGATTTCCAAGCCATGGATATTAATTTATTTTTATGACCAACTTCTATATAAACTCTCCATATATCTTTATTTACTGCTACTGCTCCCATATGTGAATCAATATGTGATGGATTTATTCCCAGAGATCTTGCATAATCAATTTGAGCCTGAAGTTCTTTTCTAACCTCTTCAGGATTCGCATTTATATTAACATCACTAGTATTATCATAAAACTCATTATACTCATTTAACAAAGATGGTATTTCATTAGATGACGAGATACCTCTCCACTTATAATTTTTCCATTCAGCCGTTAATGTTAGGTGTAATCCTATATCATAGTTTGGGTTTTCTTTATGAAATTCGGCAACCTCTTTAATCCATGGTGAAGGAATCATTGCACTCCCTGAGTTAATAGCGTTTTTTTTATAGGCATCAAATGATGCAATATTAATCGAGTGAGCAATACCAATATCATCAGCATGAATAATAAGTAGTTTTGCATCTTTTTCATAACCCAGTTTTTCTGCTATATTGTCTATCTGGGCATTAGTATTAGTTAATAATATCAAAGAAATTAATAAAGTAAAATTTTTCATAACCATATTGATTTATAATATAATATAAGTATATTTTAAGTAAATACATTTTTATGAAAAAACTACTCATATTTCTATCTGTGCTTTTCACAATCTCATGCTCAATGGAGTCAAATAAAAATAAAATTGGAATAGTAATTCATGGGGGAGCTGGAACTATATTAAAAGAGAATATGACTCCTGAATTAGAGAATTCGTATATGATTAAATTGGAAGAAGCTGTTAGGACGGGATATGATATTTTAAAAAATGGTGGATCAAGTAAAGATGCAGTGGAGCAAACAATAAGAGTTATGGAAGATTCACCTCTTTTTAATGCAGGCGTTGGTGCTGTTTTAACTAATGATGAGAGGGTAAGTCTTGATGCATCATTTATGGATGGCAAGAATTTAAATGCTGGAGCAATAGCAGGATCTAGTTATATAAAAAATCCAATATCTGCTGCAATTGCTGTGATGGAAAAATCTCCTCATGTTTTGTTATCATCAAAAGGTGCCGATGACTTTGCTATTGAGAAGGGAATTGATACAGTTCCAAACTCATACTTTATAACCGAAAGAAGGCTCAACTCTCTAAGAAGACTTAAGGATAGAATCAGTGTCTCATATGAAGATCCTTTTATAAAAGACGCTAAATATGGAACTGTAGGAAGTGTTGCCATTGATATAAATGGAAATATATCTGCTGGAACTTCAACTGGTGGTACCACAAATAAAATTTGGGGTAGAATAGGGGATGTCCCTATAATAGGAGCAGGAAACTATGCTAATAATGAATGTTGTGGAATTTCTGCAACAGGATGGGGGGAACATTTTATAAGAAATGTTGTTGCTTATGATATAGCTGCACAAATTATATATAAAAATGAAAATATTGTAGATGCGTCAAAAAGCTCTCTTGATAAAGTTAAGGCAACAGGAGGAGATGGGGGAGTAATTGGTCTTGATAAAAATGGAAATGTTGCAATGGAATTTAACACAGCAGGAATGTATAGGGCTCATATTGATAATGAAGGTAACATTACAATAAAAATCTACAAAGATTAATTCTTTGGTTTAAAAACTGTCCTTTCACTCAGGTTTAAAAGAATTTTGGACTTTGAGAACAATAGGGGAAAGTATACATCATTAGCCCAATCTTCATATAAATTGTCATAAAATATACTATCTGGATCTCCTGATTGACCAGGAGAATTTGTTGCAAAGCTATTATCCCAATTACCTGTATCAATCATAACTCTAAAACTCCCTCCTGACCTTTGATTTAATGAATTAGAAGTTGATCCTGGTGTATATCCATCACCTCCTCTTGGATATGATTTTAATCCAATTATTTCTCTAATCGAATCATTTACAACTTTTTCTAATGGGTGATATATTTTAACATGTTTGAAATCTTCCTGACCATATACCCAATTGTCAGGATTTTCTCCAAATTTTTCTTTTAAATTATTTATAGAAGAATTAAAGGTTTGGTTTAAAAGTTCTTTTTTTTCATTAATATTCATTTTAGAAATTCTTTCAATTACTTTGAAAAGCTGCATGTATATGTATTTGCTTGCGTTTTCTGGTACAAATTTCTTATTTACTTCAAGAAATAGCTGATTCTGCCACTCAATATATATTCCAGCCTCTATTGATGATTTAGATAGTTTTTTATCCCATTTCTCAAGCATAGAAAAGTATTCGATATTGTCAGAGATAAGTCCAGAGGAAAGGTTTATAATCTGTTCAGAAGGAATTGAATAATAATCAACTTGAAGTTCAAGCATCTCTTTTAAATTAAATTTCTCTTTACTCTCAAGAACTCTATCTATTCTATTACCTCGATAAGGGTCTGCCCAGTCAAATCCTATAGCTTCCCATTTGTTATAGTCTTCAGGTGTTACATTTTGATTTGCTGTAGATATATAACCTATTTCTGGATTGTATAGGTTAGGTTTTTCTATTATTGGTAGATACGCTTCCCACTTATTACTACCATCACCACTAACAGGGACCATTCCACTATGAGTTTTTCTAATTGGTGCTATACCAACAGCTTGCCATCCGATATCACCATATTTGTCAGCCCAAACCATATTCTCTCCTGGAATATTAAAATATGTGCAGGCTTCTCTAAATTCATCCCAGGTTTTAGCTTGATCCATTCTAAGAGATGCTAGGTATGGTGATCCTCCAATTTCTGACCATCCATTTTTGACTGCATAGGCTTTATTTCTTTTGGTGTCTATAAAGGTTACTGGACCATGAACTGAATAAAAAAGATTAACATCAACATCCTCAGTTCCTTTGACTTTAATTGTTTCCTGTATGATTTCAAACTCATTCCACTGACCATTATAAAAATATTGGTAGGAATTTCTTGGGTTTAGATCATAAATATATAAGTCCTCTGCATCAGTCCTAAAAACTGTTAGTCCCCATGCTCCAATGCCATTGTGTCCAATTGAGATTCCAGGTATTTCGGGTTCACCTCCCCCTATGACGTTCCATCCAGGTGCTACTAAATGTGCCATATATCTTAAGGAAGGGTTTGATAGAGATCTATGTGGATCATTAGCTAGAATAGGAAAGTTTGATTCAGATTTTTCAGCTGATATTGCCCAGTTATTACTTCCTATAGAGTATTTATCATTTATTATATCATCTTGAGAAATATCTGCAAGCTTGTCATCATTTCTGTATTTTTCTAATATGTATTTTTCTTTAAATTCAATAGGGTCACGATATGCATCATATAATCTTAAGATATCCTGTTTTAAGTCCTCATAAGAAATATCATCAGGTAATTTTAGCGATGGCTCTTTAGGATGAAACCATAACAAATCTTTAACTAGGTCTTCACCAATTAAGGAAACTGCTCTACCTATGTTTAATTCTTCTTGAATATTTCCGAGAAGTCCCTGGTGTCTTGATATAACAACTTCATTAGTCCAAGGCTCTGGCTTAATACCTAAAATATCAAATTCAATTGGTAATAAATCTGGATTATTATTAACCTCTTCAATGTACTTATTTACTCCTGATACGAATGAAGAAACTATTTCAAAACCATCTTCATGGTAATGATTTAATTCGTCTTTAATATCTCCCCTAAACTTGAATAATCTTGTTCCAATATCTCTTTCAAGCTCATCTTCACCTAACATTTCTGAAACGGTACCTGTAGCTTGTCTTCTCCATATTTCAAATTGAAATAATCTGTCTTTTGCCGCTAAATAGCCTTGCATAAAGAAAAGATCACTTTGGTTATTTGCATAGATATGGTTTATCCCATAATTATCTCTTAAAACTTCAACTTCATCTATTATTCCATTTAATTCAATAGAATTTGAACATGATAGTATAAGAGTTGAAATAAAAAGTAAAAGTGGTTTTTTTAACATAGTTATTATTTTCAATTTATTAAAAATAAATTTCTTGTGCCAATCTAAAAGTATTAGAGTGTGCTTCAATTATATTCTTTAGAAGCTCTGAATATCCTCCCCCCATTGATACTTGAACAGGTATTGATTTTTTATTACACAATTCTAAGATAAATTTATCTCTTTTTTTACACCCATCTATCGATAAACCAAGTCTACCTAACTTATCATTATTAAGAACATCAACACCTGATAAGTAAAAAATAAAATCTGGTTTAAAATTGTCAATAGCATTAGGTATAAGATTTTTTAATTTATTTAAATAAAATTGATCATCCGTATTATCATCAAATTCTACATCAATGTCACTTTTTTCTTTTCTAAACGGGTAGTTTTTTTTACCATGAAAAGATATTGTAAATACTTCTTTATTTGTACTAAAAATTGATGCAGTGCCATTTCCTTGATGAACATCAAGATCAATAATCATAATCTTTTTCGCTAATTTTTTATTAATAAGGTATTTAGCAGCAATAGCTTGATCGTTTAACATGCAAAATGCTTCTCCTCGATCGTAAAATGCATGATGGGTTCCTCCTGCAATATTCATAGATATTCCATGTTTAATTGAGTAATGGACACATTCAATTGTACCTTGAGCTATAACCATTTCTCTTTCAACAAGTTCTTTGCTGAGAGGAAATCCTATTTCTCTTATCTCTTTTTTTGATAGTTTGAGATTTTTGAATCTCTCGAAGTATTCTTTTTGATGTGTTTTTAAAACAATTTCATCCGAAATAATTCCAGGCTCAAAAAAGTTATCAGAGGAGCAAGTATTTTCTCTTACTAATTGTTCTGGAATTAGCTCATACTTAATCATTGGAAACCTATGGTTTTCATCAAGTGGGTGAATATAACTTTGATTGAAGGCAATTTTGAGCATCGGATAAATATAAAAAAAAAGACTCCAATTTGGAGTCTTTCTTTATGTTAAGGCTTAATTATATTAATCCCAAGTTGAGCTCATATCACGCATAAGCATTAAATGACGAATTCTCATACCATCTGGCATCAAAGCCTCTTGAACTTTATCTCCATCTTGTTCATATGAATCGTTTCCATAAAGTTCATTATATTTCTCTACCATGGCAGTAAGTGGCTCTCCGTAATCTGCAGCTTGACCTGCGTATCCATCATGATGGAATCTTACTTGAACCCAATTTCCGTTACATCCTGATTGACAATATAGAACGTTCATTGCAGAACCATATCCTGATTCTTCCATTGCTTTTTTAACTCTTTGTCTAAATCTCCAGAAGTCTTGAGTTCCTGATTCCTTGTAGTTATAATAGATAACTCTTCTTAAATCTCCAGACTCATTCTCTGGAACATGAGACACAGCAGCATTCCTCTGCCATATTCTAGCAGCACCTTCAGAATAATAAGGTCTTGCGACTTTATTCCAATAATCTAATTCTTCTTGGCTAGGATCTGAGTCTAACTCATCAAGTGACTCCATCCATCTTACTCTGATAAAATCAGTTGCGTTAGGTCCTGTTAAAATTTGAAAAGTGAAAAATTTAGCGCTTCCTTCACTCCTGTTATATTTCTGGGTTTTTTTTGTAACTCCATCTATAAATTTTGACATATGCCCTTCTTTTACTTCAAGCACTCTTGCTTGACCAAACTGAGCATTTAAAGAATTAACAAAAACTGTTGCTAATAATAATAATAATATTTTTTTCATTTTAATTAATTTAAGATTAATATTTAAATATAAAAAAAAGACCTCTTGTGGAGGTCTTTTATTTTAAAATTTAATAACTCAGTGGAGAACTCAGCTCTGGCAAAAACATCAGATCTCTTATTCTTTGTCCGTTAGGCATCAAAGATTCAATCATTTTTTCTAAATCATATTCATAAGCATCGTTACCATATAATTCATTATATTTTTCAACTGCTTTCTGAATCTCTTGATTTGCTGACATTTGCTCAGCATAATCTTTAAAGTAGTAGAATACTACTGCTCCTGAACCATCACACCCAGAGCTACACCACCATGTTTCCATATATATTGATGTCCCCGCTTCTTTATGTGCATTTGCCAGTTTAACTCTAAAGTTCCAAAATTCATCACTTTTAGTTGGATCAAAATTAAAGAATAGAGCTCTAGTTAATGGTTTTAGTTCAGAAAGCTCAGGAGTATATGAAGCAGGATTTGCTTTACCCCATCTTCTTACAGCTCCAGATTCATGAAGATCACCAACGGTCTTCTCCCAGTAGGCATTTCCTTCTGTATCGACATCGTCTAGTGCAGCAAGATTTTCTGCTATTTGAACTCTCCATAAGTTTTGAGCATTTGCTCCACTCATAATTTGAAAGGTATACCATTGGGCATCATCTGCCTCGCTATTATACATTTTTGTTTTTTTAGCAACACCTTCCATCATCTTTTCCATTTGACCTTGTTTCACATCAAGCACTCTAGAGACAGCAACTTGGCTATTTGCAAAAGAAAAAGATAGAATTGTAATTAATAAAAATAATTTTCTCATTTTAATTGATTTAAGATTATATCTAAATATAATAAGTAAATCAATAGGATATTAAATTAATAATTAACATCATTAGAAGAATTACTAATATAATTGAGCTAAATTTTCTTACAGGGTCTTTCATTTTTTTATCCTCTTTTCAATAAATACTTTCCAAATAATTATAAATATGACAGTGACAATTAAGAATTTAATGTCAAGTGAGTCTCCGTAATTTAAAAAGTCTCTCATACTACTAAATTAGTCAACAATAAGAAATGTAGTCGTATTTCTTTTACTTGTCTGTTCTCCATCTTTATCTGTTGCAAATTCTAATGTTGTAAGTGTTCCAATCTTTTTATCCTTTTCAATGCTTAGCGAGTAAAACGTATTATTTTCATACAGTACTCTTCCTGAAACAATTCCCTTTTTTAAAAAATCTAAATTCTTATTTAATTCAGACTCATAATAACCAATAAGTCTTGTAAGTGTTGGTAGATTAGTTTCTATTATAATATCTTTTTCACTCAATGTTATTTTTCCATTAATGTCTAAGTTCATAAAATTAATCCCATTATCTCTTACAATCTTTATTTTGTAAACCCCTAATAAACCATAATCTTTTAGATATTCACCAATTAATCTGTTGCTTGCAATTCTCTCAAAATCATTTTCGTCTACAAAATTGAAGAAATCTGAAAAATGACCAGAATAAATTATATCTGATGCAAGAACTTCATACTTCTCACTAGACGACTCCCTTCTTACTAACCTAAGAATATCCTTATATTCTCCTTTAATTATTAGATAAGAAGAATATTTATTCTTTTTCTCACTCTGCCCAAGAACCCAGTGAATGCTATCTCCTTTGATTAAAGTAAATGCATTGCCATATAGTGATATTACTTCTTGAAGTGGACCTTTAATTTTATAATCTTGAAACTTTAGATTTGCTGTTTTTTTAGAAAAGTCTAGATAGTATTTTAGATCATTACTATCATAAAATGTTTGACTAAATGATAAATTTAAAAACAGTAGACTAAATATTAAGTAATAGGTTTTAATCATTTCCTAAATAATAAATTTAAAATACCATAAATGAGTATTGTTGTGCCAATTATAAACAGAATTAACGGGTTTATAAATTCATTTATTAACCCAAATCCTATCATTAATGATATTATATTTAAAGATATTGATGCTATTATCAATATAGTCAAGTAAAGTTGTCTCAATTAGTTTAGATTGATAGCAATTTATGAAAAATTCTAAGATGGAGTAGATAATGGGAGAGCAGTAAAGTAGAAGACCTCTAATGAAAGAGGCCTTACTTTAACTAACTTGACTAGGTCAAGAGCCCAAATTTAATAAGTAAATTCCTAGAATATTCTTAAAGAAATTATAAAATTTAATTTATTCACTTGAAGCTTGACCTCTCTCTTGTTGATAAACATTAAAGTTTACAACTTTTCCATCACTTATCATAGCATCAATAACTTGATAAACAGTAATGTCTTGTCCTTCGACATTTAATATTAGTTGATGACCAGCTGTAACAAAATCAGCTACTTGTCCTTCGTTATTTTCCCCAGTATTAGAAATTGCCCACTGAATAGTCCATCTTGGGTTATTTGTTTCAAACCATTGAGTTAAAAATTCTTCATGTGCATCGGAACCTTCTACAACTTCTCCTGCAGGACCATAAGCTGAAAAATTTTCGGCATTTAGAGCTCTAATTCCCTCTGTATCTCTGGAGTTATGAGCATCAATATATGATTCCCAGACTGCATTAATGTCATCTGGACCAGCAACTACATCAGTTTTACCCTCTTCACTAGTTGTAAAACCAATTACTTGAGGTGACGTATCTGGTGTTTCACATGATAGTGAAATCATGCAAATTGATAATAAAAGTATATATATGTTTTTCATTGTAATTATTTTTATTAAAGTTAATTATAATTTTCAGGTGCTTCTCTTCTCTTAAAATTTTTCTCAAATAGATATGCTACATTATATAAAAGTTGCTCATTATTAGACCTTGTAATAAATGTAATATTTGACGGCTCACCATTCTCTCTGTAGCCCATTGGAACTGACAAGGCAGGGAAATGTGCTGCTGCAGCAATACCTGCCATGCTATTGTCTACAGAAACAAATACATCAAAATTATAACTGGTCATTAATTCATTTAAGACTTTTGTTGCATTGATCTTTGTTGATTTTTTCATCTCTTCAAGCTCATTGTCAGAAACTTTATCATTTACAATCTCGTTAAAAATATATTGATTGTAAGGAGCATGAGTAATGGTATCTTGATTATTAAATTTTACTATATCAGAAACATTTTTTACAACAATGTTTTCATTTGCGTATTGACCAATATATCTAGGTAAATCTCTTTTCATATCTGAAGTTAAAATTCCTCTAAAGTATGGAAGTGAACTATTGGATTGAGTATATGATATATTGTTTACTCCAATAGATTTTAAATCATTTACTGTAGACATAAATAAAGAATCTGATAAATATCTTGAGGAGAAGCCAATCACAACATCTGATGATTCAAAGTTTTGCATTTCTTGTAAATTAATTATACTTGACTCTTTGCTAAGTTCATCAGATTGATCAAATCCAATCATTGAATTATAAATAATAGCATTATCTAAAACATTACTAGTCATTGGTCCAGAAGTATCATAGAAGCTAGATATTGGAACTATTCCACTTCTACTTATATTACCTATAGTAGGCTTTAGTCCAACTAAAGAGTTCTTTGATGATGGTGATAAAATTGAACCTGAAGTTTCAGATCCAAGAGAAGCTACAGCAAAACTAGCTGCAATTGAAACACCACTTCCTGAGCTAGATCCTCCTGACTCAAATATTTTTCTTCCATATGGGTTAAGAGTCTGTCCACCAAGAGAACTATAGCCTACTGGGCAGGGTCTACAAAAGTAATACGCCCATTCACTCATATTCAGCTTTCCTAATATTAATACATTATTCTTCTTTAAATTTTTGATTACTGTTGCATCATTATTAACTAAATTATTCTTGAAAACAGATGCGCCGGCAGATGTAACCATATCCACAACATTTATATTATCTTTTACAAGTATTGGAATTCCATACAATGGGTTATCAGATTTATTTCTATCTAATTCTCTTGCTTGTAAAATAATATTGGGGTTAAGAGATATTATAGAATTTAAGTACAAGTCCTTGTTCATTTCATATTTATAAATTCTATAAATAAAAAATTTGACAAGATCTTCATACCCAAATAAGTCTTCATCTATCTTACTTTGAATGTATGATATATCCTTATTCAGTATGTGTCCTTTAATTGAATTATAAAATTTTTTATCATATGACTTAATAAAAGAATGGAATGGTTTAAAAATCTCATTTTTATCATTTGAAATAGACTGGATTCTCTTATACCTCATCCTTGTTATTTCATGATCAGAATTTTTAATTAATTCATCGGTTTCATCATAATTCTCCCAATAAATAATTTGACTCTCATTACAAGAAAGTATCAATATTAAAAATAAGAAATATCTTTTCATTAACTTAAATCCTTGAGATTTGTCCATCTACCTCCATTAGCGACATTATAGCCTCTAGATTCAAAAAATTTTTTTGCAGATTCAGCCCTAATGCCAACAGCACAAACAGTTACTATATTATCCTTTTTATCAAATTCATTAATTCGATAGGTTAAATCTTTTAAGGGGACGTTTATTGAATTCTTTATATGCCCTGATTTATACTCAGACTCTGTTCTTACATCAATAATAATTGCCCCTTGATCTAACAAATCTTTATAGTCTTTCTTATTACCTTTCGCATATTTTAGAACTATTACGAAAAGTCCAATAAGCAATAAAATTATCCACCAGTTTGATATTATAATTTCCATCATAAGTTGTTAAGTTTTTTGAATTTCAAACTTACATAAATTCCAACAATAGATGATATAAACAATATTAAATACACATATTGATGCCCTCTAATGCCTGGAAAGTTATCAAGTAAATATCCATACAAAGGTGTTGCAAAAATATCAGGAGAATACCCTACTATTGAGATTAATCCGATTGCAGTTCCAGATAGTATGTAAGGAATCTTACCATCTTTAAGAATAGAGAAATAAAGACCTCTAATTGCATATGTACCAGTTGCTACTATAATCAGTGAAATAATAAATAGAATATTCATAGATACCTTAATTAGTCCACTTGCAAATAGAATAGATCCAAGCATCATAACAAGGAATCCAATTAGGATATTATTTATATTACCATTTTTATCAGTAAAAAAAGCTACACTTATACATACAATAGGTCTAAGGTATTGTTGTAAGGCACCAACTCTTGCAGCATCTATCTCATCAAACTTCATAACATCAGATGCATATAGAGAATATACATCTGTAATTTTATACCCCATATACGCACATAGAATTATAAATGAAATCAACCAAACAGACTTTAATTTAGCTAGTTCTAAAAGACTTTTAATATTTCCTATTTTCTCATCATCTTTTAATTCAATCTTTAGATATGTATACACAACTATTCCAATTATAAAAACTATTAATGATGATGCTCCAATTACATACTTAAATACTTCTTGTTTTTCAGATAAAGTAAGTGATGAAACATCTTCTGTAATTAAAATTGAAAAAATTAAAACTCCAATTAAACCTATAGATGACGCTACAACACCTCTACCTCCATCAAGAAAGCTAAATGTTTTTCCTTGCATTTTGACACCTCCAATTGCTCTAGTTGCTTTCAGCATTGGTGCCCAGAAAATAAATACTGTTGTAAAACCCCAGTATGCAAAAAGTAACTGCATTATAAGATATGAAGGGTATGTCATCATAATTAACCCACCAAGGGAGGTAAAAATTAAAGAAATAGACAATAATTTTCTAGGTGAATATCTATCTGCCAGAACACCTCCATACAAATATGAAAAGAATGCAACAACACCATATATGGAGAACAAACCACCTAATTCAAGATTGGTTAAATTAAATACATCAAGAAATGTAGGTCTAAAGACTCTTGCTAATACATATGGAAGAATATAAATTGATTCTGCAGCAAGCATCAATGTTATTAAATATGTATAGTAGTTTTTAATTATTAATTAGCTTTTTGTTAAGATATAATAATTTAATTTATTTATAGTTTTGAACATGATTAAACTATATAATATTTGTTTAACAATTGTTCTCTCTCTGTTTACCATATCATGTTCAAAAGAGGATATATCTTTATTTTACGATCAGGTAGATGGTAAAGTCTTTGTTAGAGTTGATCTTATTGAGTCATTAAACAAATCAATTGATCAAGTTGATCCATCAGAATATGCTTTTGTGAAAAACTTTGGCCCAGATAAAGGTCACACCGTCATGTACTTTGTTGACAATACTGAAACTTGTACAATTTTCAATGCATGGTATCAAATGAGTATTATAAAGCACACCTCAAAAGTAGTTGAAGCAGATGTAAAGTATGGAAAAATCTATGATTTGAAGGATCATAAAGTTAAATATGAAATTATTCAAAAAAATCCTTTGAGAGTAACATACAATCTTGCTAACGGTACTCAAATTATAGCTGAGGAGATTAATAAAGAAACCTTTTACAAGGCAAAGGATAGCTGGTTGTTCAAGTCAAGAAATACTGTTGATACAACTTTTTCAAAATGTTCAAATCTTGATCTTGATTGATCTTAAAAATTAAGTTACTAAACTAAAAAGTTCTTTTGAATTTATAATCTCGGCAAACTCATTTTTCAAGCTTGCCATTGCTGAGTTATATATCACATTACAGTCAATTTCTTTTCCATCTAAACCTATAGTATTGAAGCATGCTGTTGAATCTGAGATTAAATAAGTTTCATATCCCAGATTACCAGACATTCTAACTGTTGTTGAGATACAATGATTTGTTGTCATCCCAACAATTACTATAGTTTCAATTTTTGATTTTTTTAATATCTCATTCAAACCAGTACCTATAAATGCACTGTTCACTTTTTTTGTCAGTACCATTTCATCATTTATTGGTTTCACATGATCGTTGAATTCAAATCCAGGTTTTGATTCATGAAGCATAGACTCGGGGTTAGTTGAGCTATGTCGTACATGAATTACTTTCAAACCAAGCTCTCTCCATTTTTTTAAAATTTTTCCGCAGATTAACTCCGCGTCAAGATTATTTCTTTTATTTCCAGGATAGTCTTTGTCAAGAAATGCTTTTTGTATATCTACTAAAAGTAATGCAGGTTTTTTATTTTTAAATTCCAAAACGAAAAATGAATTGTTTTTATAACTTAATCTAAATATATATAAATTGAATCAATTACTAAGAATACATGCTATATGGAATCCTCATGTTTATCATGGTTGGGGGAGAAGTAAAAGATTTTTTGAAGGTTGGTATTATAAAATTGTAAATGAGTCACAAACTAGTGCTTTTGCTATTATACCAGGGATTGCAATGGATGAAAATGGAAATAAACAATCCTTCATTCAGGTTTTGGATGGTATTAATAACATTGCAAAATATCATAAATTTAAAGCTGATGAATTTAAACCAACACCTAAAAGACATAGTCTTAAAATAGGTAAGAACTATTTTAGTAGAGATGAAATTTCACTTGATTTGCCAAATATAAAAGGAGATCTAAAATTTAGAAATTTGTCTCCATGGTCAAACTCCTTTCTTTCACCTGGTATTATGGGACCATATTCATTTATCCCATTCATGGAATGTTACCATGGTATTGTAAGTATGGATCATGATATTTTAGGATCTTTAAAATATAATAATGAAGATATTTCCTTTAACAAAGGAAAAGGTTACATGGAAAAAGATTGGGGACATTCGTTTCCCAAAGCTTATGTATGGATGCAGAGTAATCATTTCTCAAAATCTAAAATTTCTTTAAAATCATCAATTGCAATCATACCTTGGATGAGAAGTTCTTTTATTGGTCATATTGCTGGTGTATTAATTGATGATAATTTAATTGAGTTCACCACATATAATGGCACTAAAGTAAATAAGTGTGAAATATCTATTGATAAAGTTAAAATTGAAATGGAGAATAGCTCATATTTACTGAAAATCTTTGCTCATAGAGAAAAAGCAACTACACTTGCTGCTCCTATATCTGGATTTATGGATGGAAGAATTGATGAGAGTATGAGAGCTAGTATTGAGGTAGAATTATATGATAAAAAGAAAAAAATAGTTTTAGTAAAAGATATAGGTAAATCTGCGGGCATTGAAGTAGCTGGAAAATATGAAATGCTTATTAAGTGAATAACTTTTTAATATCTAGTAATTAATATTAATTAAATTCATATAAATCAATTTATTATGAGTGAAATCGAAATTTTAAACTACGCACAACTAAACTTTATACAAAACGCAATTTATATGCTTGGTTTTGTAGGTCTAATCTTTATAACATTTAGACTTATTAGATATCAGAGGGAAAATAATGCAAATATGTTAGGGAAGATATTTGTTACAATCTTTGGATTATGTTCTGTTTTTTATGGATATAACGTTTTCTCCTTTTTATATTCTAACCAATTAGCCCAATCTTACAGGCTTTCTGAGCTGCAATCAAATGGAATGGAATTAACACCACTTTCAGAGAACTGGATAGAATTCATTGGATATACAGTTTCGGATGGTCTACCAATTCCATTTTCACCAGAGCCAGCTGCAATATTATTTATTGTGACCTTTGGTTTAATGGTTATTGCAGGTGTTTGGGGTAATCTTCAAAATAAATAGAAATAAAATTTTATGATAAAAAAAAGCCCTATCAAAGGGCTTTTTTTATTCTGCTAACTAAAAATTAGTTCTGACTTTCTGCATAAATAGCAGCTTCTTCAAAAATTGCAGCTGGGTCTACATAACATGTAGTACTAGCAATTTTATCTCCATCCCAAACCCATCTACAGTGACATGGATAGTTGTATTCCTTGCCAGTAATTATAGATGTTGCAGACCAGTTAAAATCATGAAAAGTTTCAACAGAACCATCTGTAAAGTACCCCGTATAAACCTCTCTGTCGTTATGCTTGATGTCTTTAAAAATTAAAGAATGTGAGTTGTATCCTTCAATAATTCCATCTACATCAAATTCAAGATTATTAAATAGGTGCTTACCATCAGGTGTAAAATAGTCTCTTGCGATATCAAAATTACCTGCCAGGTATGAATCAGCAAGTTTAACCACAATCTCTGATTTAGGATCGTTATCCTGAACAAATCCAGAATAACTATCACCTAAATCACAAGAAATAAAGGTTAGAGCTGTAATTAAAATATAAATGTTTCTCATTTTATTGATTTAAAGTATGCTTAAATATATGAATTAAATGCCTTGAGATTCATAGTCACCTTAATTTTCTAACTTTGTAATATGAAAACCAAATCAGAAATTGTTGATAATTGGCTAGTTAGGTACACAGGACTTGAACTAAAGAATTTTGGTGAGTATATTTTACTTACAAATTTTGATAAGTATGTAGATATTTTTTCAGATGTTATGAACTGTAGAGTTCATGGTATTGATAAAAATATGCCATCAGCAACTTCAGATAATATTACGATAATAAATTTTGGTATGGGGAGTCCTAATGCAGCAACAATCATGGATCTATTGTCTGCTATAAGACCAAAAGCTGTACTTTTTTTAGGAAAATGTGGTGGGCTCAAGAAAAGAATTGATATTGGAGACTTTATTCTTCCAATTGGAGCGATTAGAGGTGATGGTACCTCCAATGATTACTTTCCTCCTGAAGTTCCTGCAATGCCTTCTTTTGCTCTACAAAAAGCAATCTCTACTACAATAAGAGAACATACTACAGATTATTGGACTGGAACTGTTTATACTACCAATAGAAGAGTTTGGGAGTATGATAAAAAATTTAAGGATTATATAAAAAAGACTAGAGCATATGCGATTGATATGGAGACTGCTACTCTTTTTACAGTTGGGTTTCATAATAAGATTCCTGTTGGTGCATTTCTTCTAGTATCTGATTCTCCCATGTTTCCTGAAGGTGTAAAAACTTTGGAAAAAGATGAGATTAACTCAAAACAATATGATAGAAAACATATTGAGATAGGTGTTGACTCATTAAGAAAATTGCAGAACAACGCTGAAACTGTAAGACATCTTAAATTTTAGTTAGTATTTTTATTTCAATGAAGAGAATCTTTGTTGTAATGTTGTTGCTTATACTAAGCTGTTCTAAGTCTGAGGTGGATAATAAATCTAAGAATGATTACTCTAATTTCACTTTTTATGAAGGTCTTTCAACTAATTATATTCAGCATGGTGGCTCAAGCAGAGAGTACTTATTGTATATTCCATCCAATATAGGCAATCGTAAAAACCTCCCTGTAATTTTTAATTTTCATGGATATTTTGGTCAAGCAGTACAATTTTTTAACCAAACTGATCTGGTTGAAATTGCAGATAATAATGGGGTAGTTTTGGTGTATCCTCAAGGATCTAACCTTCCAGCAGGAGCTTCTCACTGGAATGCTGCTCCTCCTAGTTCAACATCAAGATCATTTGTAAATAAAAGCAATGCAGATGATATAGGCTTCTTTAAGGAATTATTAGATGAAATAAACCAAGATAATATGATCGATTTAAATAGGGTTTATGTGATTGGCTATTCAAACGGAGGAATGTTCTCTCATTTTTTAGCCTGTAATACAGATAATATAATTGCTGCTATTGGAGATGTAGCTGGAACAATGCTTAATGAAACATTTGATAACTGTAATCCATCTTCACCAGTTCCAATATTAAAAATACATGGAACATCAGATGGGGTAGTTGGATACAATGGATATAATGAGGGCGAGTTTAAGAGTGTTGAAGAAGTATTAGATTTTTGGAAATCTCATAATAAGTCTAACACTGATGAGGTTTTTGAAAACTTAGGAAGTACTTCAGTATATTCAGAGTTTAATAATACTTCTGTAAATGTAAATTTTGAAAAATATACTTATGAATCAGATGAAAATAACAGTGAAGTTGTACATTATAAAATGATTAATGGAGGTCACTGGTGGGACTATAGTTCTGACGATAGCTTTAAAACAAGTACTCTACTGTGGGACTTTTTTTCAAAACACTCAAAATAATTATAAAATGGAAATCCCAGATAAATTAAAGTTTGAATATTTATTATCATTAGATAACCATTTAGAGACAAAGGGTTTAGATAATAGAAAAGAAACAATGAAAAAAATATTCGAAATAACAAAAAAAATAGCCGATCTAGGATTTGGAGAAAAGGATATTCATGGAATTACAACTGATGAAGAAGGTTATTTAAAATATGAACAGTGGAGAAAAGACAATAATATTTAATCTAAAGAGGGGATAGAGTTGTTCAGCATATAGTCCAAAAACACATCTTCAAGAAATTTCCTTAATTCTTCGTCTTTAACTATTTCATTTTCTTTGAATACTCCAAATTCAATATTTGCTTCATAATATGTCACTACCATTTCATATTCAGTGATATTTGAGTCATACTCAATTTTTGTCTTTTTATATAGCATAGTATTGCCCTTATACACTTTTTCTCTTTGTCCCTTTTCTGTCTCAATTATTTTATACTTCATCTTTTCTTTTGAGCTTAGTGTAAATCCAGTATATAAGAATAAAAATATATCCAATAATGAAATAGTATCTCATACTTAAATTTAAAAAAATTCCAAATAATTTTATATCATTGAAATATGAATAAATTTTTAAAGCCTAAACTAAATAAGGGCGAATATGTATTTGCTTTAACTAATAATATAGATGGAATAAATGAAGAAGATATTTTATGTCTATTTAAAGAACACGGTAAATACAGTTTAATTTTAAAAAAAGAATTTGCAAATAAATATGGTATGTCATATAATTTTGTCGCTGCATGGATATCATTAGATTTATATTCTTCTCTAGATTCAGTAGGCTTGACCTCTATGTTTTCTAAAGCCTTATCAGACAATAATATCAGTTGTAATGTTGTAGCTGCTTTCAACCATGATCATATTTTTGTAAATTATAAGGATAAGGAACTTGCCTTTGAAATTTTAAACAAACTAAAGTTTTAATTATGAATTTAAGAACAAAACTAAATGAAACAGTGTAAAGCATGTCTTGAAATGTATAATCTCCCTGGTCCTACTAAATGGGGTAAAATTCGTTTTTTTGGTGATTATTGTCCTAAATGTGGAACCTTCAATTCAGATTTTAATAAAAACTCAATAATTAGTTTTATAATATTTATTGTAATAGCAATTATGCTTTATTTAATGGGTATATTGTAGTAATTAATTAATATTTATGATGAAAATTTTTAAGTCTGGTCTGTTAATATTATTCTGTTTATCAATTCTGAATTCTCAACAAGTATCTCCATGTCATACTATTGCTAGCGAAACAGATATTAACAATGGGCTCAAAGTGTGGCCAAAAATAGAAAAGGGTAAATCTCTAAAAATTAACGCTCTTATTGGTTACCAATATGAGACAATGGATAACAAATTAAATTCATTTTATTTTACAGATAAGACATCTTGGTGGAAAAATATAAATGATGATCCATGGAGTGAATATCCTTTATTTGATGATGATTTTGTACCACCAGAATTAAACTTTTCAGAAAATGTAGATGATAATCTAAGGTGGATGTGTGGATATTCATATATAGTTGATATACCAAAAGATTATGATTCTAAGAAAGAGTATCCATTAGTAGTCTTTCTTCATGGTGGAGTTGATGGAAATCAAAGTAAATTAAAATATAGAGCAGGTTTAAGAAATTCTTTTTATATGTCTGATGACAATCAATATATACTAGTGGTACCATTTAAGCTAGGATTTGATTGGGACCCAAAAAAAATAATTGATATAATTGAAGATGTTAAATCAAATTTAAGTGTTGATGTATCAAGAGTTCATTTAACTGGACTTAGTATGGGTGGAAGAGGATCCTTTATTGTGGCTTCTGAATATCCTGATGTTTTTGCATCTATTATGCCTTTATCTCCCCATCACACCCCATATAACTACTTATCACTAAAAGACAAAGTAAAAAATATACCAATCTTAATTAGTCATGGAGATATTGATCAAGTATCCTCATTTGATATAGCAAAAGAGATGTATGAAGAGTTAAGAACTTTAGACGCAGAGGTAACATTTAAGGTAAGATCTGGAATTGGTCATACTGGTTGGGAAAGTTTTTATTCAGATAAGGAAAATATAAATTGGTTATTATCTTGGAGAAAAGAGTAAAAGTTTAAACTAATTATGGAAATTATATTATTTGAGTTTTTACATCTTGTATTACTCGGAGTTATAGTCTGTGTTGCAATAGCAATTCCTTTTCTATGGTTAAATTATTCAAATAAAAGAAAGACTAATAAAATTTTAACCTGGCTAGTTTTCCTATTATTATTTTGTCTATTAACTTGGCTAGTAGTTAAACTGTATAATTAAATTCTAATAGTTCAATTTAAAAATATCATCTAAAAGTTCTTTAATTTGAGGATATTCAGTAAAGATGATTGAGTCAATATATTCTGTATCATACCCTTTATAAAAGTCTGTTAACTCTGAATATCTTTTTTGATATTTAGTCATTTTTAACCAAGTTATTTCTTTGAATTTATTCTTATTACTTTCTTCAGTGAAAAAATCATCAGATGTAAAATTTTCAAAATATCTTCTTGCAGAATTTACTCTTATGTATTGAGAATCAATTTTTACCCATCTCTGAAATTCTTCAAAAGTAGGATATTCGAGTATAGATATATTACCAATATTATCAGCTGAATTTATTGACTTTGTGTCTCCAGTAAACCATTTATTAAACAAATAAATACCAACACATAATAATATCACCAGAATTACTTTAAATCTTATTTTCATTTGTTATAAGCAATTTAAAAATTATTAAATTAGTGACATGAGGCAAGCTCTTATTCTTTTGGCAATATTTATTACTAGTTTTTCTCAAAGTCAAGAATTCAGAATAACAAAGCTAAACGGTTTTAATGTCAGGCTTTTCAACTCCAAAGTTATGATAACTAATGATTCAATCTCATTCACATATAGAAGGCGTCCACCTTTAGCAGTTAAAATCCTAAAAACAGAGGAGGTCAATAATAAAAAATATATTTATCCAGAAATAGAATCTCCAGTTGAAGAATCCTATTATACTTTATATAATGATGGTAAAAAAACTTTTCTTGATCAATTCCTAATTGTTAATGGTGAGACAGTTGAGCTTAAGATGCAGTTATCCCTAATAGATTAAATATGAAAAACGTACTACTGATATATTTTTTTCTATTTATTTCATTCATTGCATCTTCTCAAGCAAAGTATGTATCTGATGAAGAATTTAATGAAAAAATTACTTGGCTTGAACCACATGAACTATACCTTCAGCTTGTTGATGTTTACAAAAAAATTCCAGGAGTAAAGACTACATATGCTTGGGAGGTTGATGGTTTGTTGTATGTTGACCCTCCTATGCTTCTTGCAAGTCAAGTGAAATATATAGAGGTAGTTAATAATATCCTCCAGAGTAACATATGTCAGTGTAATCTAATTGTCAAAACATTTGTAACAGAGAAAGAGTTTAACAGTAGAAAAAATATTCTAAATAGACTTAATAAAAATAGAGTCAAAAAGACAAAAAAGAAGAAAAAGAAAAATTAATAATTATACAATGAGAAAATTTATACCCCTCCTAATTCCTTTTTTTGCAATTCAGTTTTCATATTCACAATATGAAGGATACTCTTCGGATTCATGGAATAACCAAGTTAAGACAGAAGAAATATTTTCTAATAAAATAGATAAATCTTCTTTTAAAAAGCATTTAAAGAAACTTACTGAAAGACCACATGTTGTAGGAAGTGAGGGAAATGCTGAAGTTATTAGATATATTGGACAGGTTATGGATAATGCAGGCTTCAAAGTAACTAATTATCCATATGATGTATACCTGCCAAATAAGCCAGGTAAATCACTTATAGAAATTGTTACACCATCTAGAGATGTTCTAAATCAAAAGGAAGATATAATTCCAGGTGATCCATTTACACAGGATCCTGAGCTTTGGAAAGGTTGGAATGCTTTTTCTGGAAGTGGGGATGTAACTGCAGAAGTTGTTTATGCTAATTATGGTAGAAAACAAGATTTTGAGCAGTTAAAAGAACTTGGAGTTGAAGTTAAGGGAAAGATTGTAATAGCAAGATATGGAGGAAACTTTAGAGGTTATAAAGCTAAATTTGCAGAGGCAAATGGTGCTGCAGGTTTAATTATTTTTACTGATCCACAAGACAGTGGTTTTACAAGAGGGCTTGTATATCCAGAAGGTCCATTTTATAACTCATCTACTATACAAAGGGGGTCATTGTTAACAACAGACTTTACTGGTGACCCATTAACTCCCTTTGAGCCAGCATTACCCTTGGATGGTAAAAAGAAGATTAAGAGATTAGATCCAAAAGATGCTCAATTGCATACAATACCAGTTACTCCAATAGGATATGGTGAAGCGCAAAAAATATTAGGCCAAATGCGAGGAAATCCAGTTCCCTCTTCATGGCAAGGTGGTCTTCCATTTACTTATAGACTTGAAGGAGGCTCTTCTCTTACAGTTAGGTTAAAAGTTGATCAAAAGATAGATTTCGTTCGTGCAACCAACGTAATTGGTATGCTTAAGGGAAGTGAATCTCCAGACGAATGGATTATTTTGGGTTGTCACCTTGATTCATGGGGTTTTGGTGCCACAGATCCAAGTAGTGGAACAGCTATGCTGCTTAGTTTAAGTGAAACATTAGGTAAGTTGAATGATGAAGGATATAGACCTAAGAGATCAATTCTAATTGGTCACTGGGATGCAGAAGAGCATGGTGTTATTGGTTCAACTGAATGGGTAGAGCAAATGAGAGATGAACTAAGTGCTAAAGGTGTTGTATATATGAACTTTGATGGAGCAGTATCCGGGAAAGGTTTTGGAGCTTCATCAGCACCAACATTAAAAAAACTCTTGGTAGAAGCTTCAAAAGATGTGAAATATCCATACACGGATCAAACATTATATGAATTCTGGAACAGAAACAATCAAGATGAACCTCCAATTGGTAACTTAGGAGGTGGTTCAGATCATATTGCTTTTTATATGCATGTTGGTGTTCCTTCAATGAGTGGGGGAGCAGGTGGGCCAAACGTTTATCATTCCAATTATGATAGCTTTAGGTTCTATGAAAGATTTGTCGATCCTGAATTTCAAATGGGAGCTATGGTAGAACATATGGCAGGACTTATGACTCTTAGGATGGCTAATGGAGATTTAGTTCCATATAATTTAAATCGTTATGCATCAGATTTAAAAATGCATATTTCAAATGCAGAAAATAAAATTAATTTATATAATAAAGGTTTTGATGGGTTTACCTCAACTTCAAAAGCAATTCAATCTCTTGAACAAACATCAGAAAAGCTAACTCAAAAAATCCAGTCTTATTTAGCAGAGGGAGATTTTTCAAAAAAAGAGCTTTCAAACTTAAATCAACAATTGATAGGTTTAGAAAAAAGTTTCATATCAGATAAAGGAATGTATTTTGGTTCATGGTATAGATCTCTTTATGCCTCGTCAGATCCATTTAGTGGATATGCTGCATGGATTTTACCAGGATTAGAATATGAAATAGCATTAAAATCATCAGATAGGCTTGAAGAGTGGGACTCTAGGTACTCAGAGGCTGTAAACTCATTAAATCTAAAAATGAATGAATTAATAAATGATCTTAGTAAATGACAAAAGAGAATTCAATTGGTGATTTATTAAATAGGTTGCAAGAGGAAATTAAGAACCCAAAAGACTCTGTCCATCAAATAGTTTTAAAGATTACAATTGATAATATAAATAAACTATTGAATAAAAATTAATAATATGAAAGAAGAAGAAAAAGAAGAATACCCGGGTGAATTCAAAGACAATATTATTAAAATAATAGTTTTACTTCCTGCAATTTTTTGTGGTATTTTATATTTCTTTTATGATGACAACGATTTGTATTTATGGTTATTTTTAGGATTTTTATTTCTTGATTTAATAATATTTCAATTTATTAGAAAGAAAAAGAAATAACAATTGGAAGGTGGTCTGATGGCCAAAGTCCACTAGAGAGTCTTTCCATAACATGTGTGTAATTTGAAATCTGAATATTTTTTGTAAAAATATAATCTATTCTATTTTTAAGTTCACTATTGACATCAAAGCCATTAAAGGTTCCATGGGGTCCTTCTATTGGGAACTCATAAAAAGAATCATTAAGCCATTCGGATAATTTTAAAATTGGAGTTTCATTAGGTTCAGAGTTGAAATCTCCCATTACAACAATTGCACTTTCAAGGTAATTGTTTTTATCTACATGTTTTAATATGACATCTACAGAATTTTCTCTAGCAATTTTGCCAATATGATCAAAATGAGAGTTGTAAATAATTAACTTATCATTTGATTTTGACACTGTAAAACTTCCAACAGTAGCAATTCTGTTTAATGCTGCGTCCCATCCAATTGAAGGAACGTTTGGTGTGTTTGATAACCAAAATGTCTCAGAGTCATTCAAGACTAGTTTTTGATTATTGTAAAAAATTGCAGAATACTCACCACTATTTCCTCCATCTCTCCCTTCACCAATCATATTATATTCATCTAATTCATCTAATAAATAGCTTATTTGACTAGGTAGACCCTCTTGAATTCCTAAAATATCTATTTTTTGATTTTTAATGATTGAAACAATTTCTTGCTTTCTATTGTCCCATGAGTTAACTCCATCACTATCAACATCTAATCTGATGTTAAAAGACATTACATTATATGCATCACTGGACTTAGAACAAGAGTTAATTAAAAAAAATAATAGTATCAAGAATGAAGAATAAAATCTATTCATGATTTTAAATTTAATTGTTAATTATCTTTTAAAATATACAATAAACCATAAGAATTGACAGATCATATATAAATTTGGTATAATATGAGAATATTTAGACGAACTTCTTACTTAATTGGTCGTAATAAAACCATTCAAAAATTATCATATTCTAAAACATATATGTTCTACTCATTGAAAATGATGTACTACAAATTTGGTTGGCTAATTAAACTTGCAAAAAAATATCTTATTAGATGATATTATTGCTTGAAGTCTTCTTTAATGGTGTTTATTCAGAGTATAACTGGTTAAAGAAAGAATATACAGAAAAGTATAGTAATCAAAAGAAGTATTCAGAGCTTTCTCCAAAGCAGATAAGAGGAATTATAGATAAGTATTACAATGATCTTCATGATAATAATACAAGAAAACTACTATTTAAAAGTGTAGAGAAAATTCAAAATATTTTAGATAAAAGATTAAAGAGTTTTGAAAATGATACATATAATGAATTAAATAGATTTGGAGATTTAAGCCTTTATAGATATTATCAATTTGTAGTTGCCTACAAAAAAGCACTCGTAAAATATTATAAAGAAATAATCCTAAATTAGAATACTAATAAAATTTCTAGATGCAACCAATCCCTAAGAATACCATCAGTTTTTTAAAAGAGCTAAAGTTGAATAACAACAGAGATTGGTTTAATGAAAATAAAGAACGTTTTAATACTATTCTAAGTGAAGTAAAAATATTTGCTCAAGAAGTTAATGATTCTCTTAATGTTTCAGATGATATCGAGAAATTAAAAATATTTAGAATATATAGAGACTTAAGGTTTTCCAAAGATAAAACACCATATAAGAAAAACATTGGTATGGCATTTCACAGATCAAAACCTGAGCTTAGAGGAGGTTATTATTTAGAAATATCTGCAGATGAAAGCTTTATAGCGGTTGGCTTTTGGAATCCTAATAAAGAAGACTTACTTAGGATTAGAAAAGAAATAGAAATAGATGGTAAAGAATTTAAAAGAATAATAAATCAAAAAAAAATTAAAGATATCTGGGGAGATATTAGGGGAGAAGAGGTGAAAACATCACCAAAAGGCTTTAAAAGTGAACATGAGTATATTGACCTAATTAAAAAAAAGCAGTTCATTTTTATTAAAAAATTAAATGAAAAAGACATTCTGGATGAAAAATTTCAGAAAGATCTAGTTAATTATTTTGAGTCAATAAGACCATTTTTTGACTACATGTCTGAAGTTCTTACTACAAATTTAGATGGGGAGTCCATAATCTAATTATTTTTATATTTAGAAAACCTTACTTATATATCAAACAAGCATGTTAAAAATATTAAAACGACTAAGAAATTATCTTATTTCAGGACTTCTTTTTTGGATACCATTAATCTTAACTATTGTGGTTATTAAATTCTTTTTAGAATTTATAAATAATCTTGTTCCACAAGAATATCTTCCAGAAGCTATTTTTAATTTAGATACAACTATTCCTGGATCTGGTATTATCTTATTATTAATAATTATTCTTGTAACAGGAGTTTTGGTTACTAATATATTAGGACGAAGGTTAGTTGCACTATGGGAAAAGCTTCTTAATAGTATTC
This sequence comes from uncultured Bacteroidota bacterium, assembly GCA_902594745.1. GTDB lineage: Bacteria > Bacteroidota > Bacteroidia > Flavobacteriales > Flavobacteriaceae > Marisimplicoccus. The sequence goes on along the minus strand of CACJNF010000001.1, from coordinate 108,265 downwards.
CAGGTTTTCGAAACATATATAACATACTAAAAAAAGTGTCTGATACAGTTTTAAATACTTCATCTGAAAGCTTTAAAAAGGCATTTTTAATTCAGTATCCAAATAAAGGGATCTGGGTTATTGCATTTCAATCTGGAAATTACCAAGGTGAAGCGAAGTCAATTATTGGAGAAGAATTAATTAATCTCTTTGTACCAACAACTCCAAATCCAACTTCGGGCTTTTTTGTATTGATACCTAAAAAAGATGCATTTGAGCTTGATATTAGTGTTGAGGATGCGTTTAAATTGGTTATATCTGCAGGTGTTGTGACACCTAATTCTGTTAAAATTAGGGATAATAAGAAATAATATGGATAACAATAAAGACCTATTAGATCATTTTTTAAATAATTGTCCGGTTGAGGCAAAAAATTATTTTGAAAATATTCTAGAAAGACTTGAAAGAATCGAAAAGAAAATAGATTCTATAAAGTAAATTTTTAATGAAAACCCTACTTGTTAGTAATGGGTTTAATTATATTTAATAAATCCTCTGGTGAAGTAAAAAGCTAGACATAGTAAATAGTAATCAGAGGTTATTTATTTTATAATTATGGAAAAAAATGTATTTGGTCAAGAACTACAAATTTGTTGCTCAAATCCAATGACTGGATATTTTAGAGATGGTAATTGTCGAACTATTTCAGAAGATACAGGCACACACACAGTATGTGCGATAATGACAGACGAATTTTTAAATTTTTCTGCATCCATGGGAAATAATCTTATATCTCCAATACCCCTATATAACTTTACAGGTTTAAAGGCTGGAGACAAATGGTGCCTTTGTGTTTCAAGATGGGTTGAAGCTGAAAAGGCTGGAAAGGCTCCTCAAGTTATTCTCGAAGCAACTCATGAGAAAACATTAGATTATACATCTTTAGAAACTCTTATTAAATATGCTCTAATTAATAAATAATAGATAAATTATATATGAAAGCTTGAATCAATATGGACGCAACAACAATTATCACACAAGTTTTTTTACCAATCTCTTTAGCAATTATAATGTTTGGTATGGGTCTTACCCTTGTAGTTAAGGATTTTGCCAGACTTTTTACTTATCCAAAGGAAGTTTTTATCGGTCTGATTAATCAGCTAGTCTTTCTTCCTTTAATAGGGTTTTTGATTATCCTTTTGTTTGATCTAGATTCATCTATGGCTATTGGAATTATAATACTCTCTTTATGTCCAGGTGGCCCCACCAGTAATCTTATTACACAGGTAGCTAGAGGAAATATTGGTCTTTCTGTCACATTAACTGCCCTAGCAAGCCTAATTACTGTTTTTACAATTCCGATCATTTTATCAGAAGCTATTACTTATTTTACTGGAGAGACAGATGTAGTCATTGAACTTCCTATAATTGAAACTATGCTTCAAATTCTATTAATAACGGTAATTCCTGTCTCCATAGGCATGATGATTCGCAAAAAAAATGAAGGCTTCGCCTTGAGAATGGAAAGGCCTATGAGAATTGCTTCTACAATGCTGTTTATTATTATTTTTTTACTTGTCATGATTGCTAATAAAGATTTAATCCTTCAAGCTATGAAAGAGGTTGGATTGGCAACATTACTCCTGAATTTATCAACGATGGCACTTGGATATATCACTGCGAAAGTTATTGGCATAAAAGGGAAAAGTCAAATTTCAATTACAGTTGAAAGTGGAATTCAAAATGGAACATTAGCTTTTGTTATTGCTACTACCATACTGAAAAATGTCGAGATGGGCCTTCCAACTGGTGCCTATTCAATATGGATGTTTATTACTGGGGGAATTCTGATGTGGCGATTAGGACTTTCCAAAAGCTAAATAGAAATAGATTATAGATATGAGATTAATGACATATTTAATATTGATCAATATAACGTTATCTCTCAATGATAAGCCAAAATGTTTAAATTGTTCTAATGATAATGACTTCTCAGTTTTAGTTATAACTGAGACAGAAGGTTGGGTTCATGACTCGATTGAAGCTGGTTTAAAATTAATTAAGTATCTAGGTGATAAAAATAGATTTAATGTTTATCATTCAGATAATTCAAGTGTTATTAACTACAGTAATCTAAAAAGTATAAAAACATTGATATTTCTTAACACAACTGAAGATATTCTATCGGAAGAAGAACAAGTAGTAATGGAGAAATTTATACAAAGCGGAAAAGGTTTTGTGGGAGTTCATTCTGCATCTGATACTGAATATGAATGGGAATGGTATGGTAATTTAGTCGGGGCCTATTTTAAATCTCATCCGAAAGGAACAACAAATGCAAAGATTTTAAAAATTGAAAATGGAAGGTTCACTAAACATTTAAGCCCAGTATGGGAGGTTGAAGATGAGTGGTATAACTTTAACTACACAAATGCTGATATTAATGTTGTCTTAGAATTAGACGAGAAGTCATATTATGGCGGGGAAAATGGAGACTATCACCCAATTACTTGGTATCATACTTATGATGGGGGAAGGTCATTCTATACTGGTTTAGGCCATTTAAAAGAAGTCTATTCAAATAAAATGTTTATCAAATTATTGGAGCAAGGAATACTTTATGCTTCATTTATAGATTAAAAAAAAATTAATTTATAAACTTTATACTCCCAGCTATTGACCTTGCAAATGCATAGTGACTTGCAATTGTGTAATCACCATAAAAAACAATATTAATAGAGTACTGTCTCTTGTTATGAATTGTCTTGTAATTATATTCAACAGACATAATTCCCTCTAACTCTGTTCCTTCAAGTCTACTATCGATGTAATATAAAACCCTTTCTAAAAAATATTTATCATTTATTTTTAGGTCAGCCCTAAAAGAAACAGCTTGAAGATTAGTGTATATCTGCTGGGGTAGAACCTCTTCAATTTTTTCGAGGTCTGAGTTCCACTCATCAGTAAACGCTTTATTTGTGGCATCTATATAGTCCTTATTTGAAACATTAAGGGTGTTTCGGGATTCAAGCTTATCAATAGCAACCATCATCCTTGTTTCTTCATTAAATAGCTCAAAAGAATTAATAGTTTGAGGCAAAGAGCTTTCTTGTTTGATAAGGTATTCTGGTAACATGATTGTCATAGAAGTTCCATTATCATCAACAACTACTCTTTCTATTAGTTCATAATACTGAATATCTCTTTCAGGTGTAGTTATATCAGTATAGTTTGAAGACTCACTATTGCATCCAATTATTAAAAATAATATTAGAAGGTAAAATCTTTTCATTCTTTAAATGGAGAGTTTTTCTGATGTATTTTTATTGCTTTTAAACCGTAAATAACTCCAAATATTAATATTATATAGGAGAAGGTTATTATTTCAATAAAAATAAAATAGTTGTATAAGCCGTGAATTATAGTTGGAATAACTAATGCCAAAATTTTATTTTTTTCTATGTTCTCATGTTCCATTTTAGCTTTACCTAAGAAATACCCCATGATAATTCCACAAGTTGCATGAAGTGGTATTGCGCTGAACATTCTAAGTATTGCAACTTCTCCACCACCTTGAATTACATACATAACATTTTCTACTAACGCAAAACCCATTGTCAACATAACAGAGTATATTATTCCATCATAAGGTTCATTAAAATCATCTTTTTTATAATTATAAAGTAGAAGTGTTACATACTTTATTCCTTCTTCAACTAAAGCAACACCTAAGAGCGAGTATAAAAGAATATTGTCAAAAATTTCTCCAGTTAATAGCTCAATTAAAATCATCGGAACTGTAATTAGAAACCCTAAAAAGAATGTTTTAATCAAGAGTCTATGTGGCTCCACTTCATATAAATCATTTCTGTAAATGAAAAATGCAATTAACAAAGGAGGAATTATAGCAGATGTAATTAAATCTATCATGTAATAGTATAAATCGTTAATAGCCCAAATAAAACTAATGCAGTATAGATAGAGATCCTTGAAACAGTCCGAGTATCATTAATGAGCTTATTTTTAAAAGCTACATTTCTCTTCATAATGATTAGTCCTACATTTAAAACAACCATAAATATTATAATGTTGTTAAATAGGTCTGCAACTGTTAGTACTTGACTGTCTACAGCAGAGTCAACAAAGTATTTGTTACCAACGGCTGCAAATACAGCTCCAATTGAAAGCTCAATTCGAGAGGCAAAGTCTCTTAGAGGTATAATAAAAACAAGCCATGATATTACAAGTGCTAAGATTCCACCAAAGAATAATTTAACAAATATCCAAGAACCATCTCTGGTTATATGAACTTTATATGTTCCTACGCTCCATACTTGATTTCTATCATATGCTACATCATAATATGGTGATGTTTCAAATCTTTCTTCAAAAGTTATCCTGTCAACAGTAAATCCAGTTTGAAGGTCATTATTTTCTGCTATAAGTTTCTGTTCTTCTTCAAAAGACTTTAGGTATTCTGTGTTTTTTAATCTAACTAAACTTGTATCAGTATATGATTTGAATTGAATCTTTAGTTCCTGAGTATCAAAAGGGTATTTTCTTAAATCCCAATTGTGAAACATATTTAAATCAAATGATGTAACATTTTGGAAAATTGAATCATTTAATGATACTCTGTCTTTATCCCAACCTACGACTTCTTCACTCTGTGACAAAGGGTATTCACTTAATTTTTCATAAAATGTTTCACTGGTATTAAATGGTGCAACAAGTTCCATATACTGGTCAGTAGGATAATATAACGTGTCTCCATCTATATCTACATAAGGTTCTAATATATTAGAGTATGTAGCATAGCTTCCAACTAATCTATAAATTTCTTTATTTGTTTCAAGACCCTGGATATTAACTAAATCTAATTCTAAATAATATTCTTGAGGAATCATTATTGAGTCGCTAATATCACCTTCACCTTGAAAGAATTCATGGGTATACAAAGGTCTTTTGTTAATTACTTGATATTCACTGACATCATTTGAACAAGATGACAATAGAATTAAGGGAGTTAAAAAAAGAAGAAATTTAAATTTCATGCTATAATTTATTAAATTTAATAGAACTATGAAAAAATACTTTCTCTTTGATGATGAGCCAATTAAAGGAATGACATACTTTCTTAGATTTCTCTTATCTACAGTTTTGGTAGTATTTATTGTTGGTTTGCCATTAATGGCAGCTACAGCTTATAAAAGAGCTGGAGCAATTGGGTGGAGTAGAGATATGAGAATTACTTCTGCTGTAGTTATGACAATATATGTTGTTTTAAACCTCTTTGCTGAAGAATTAGCTTTTGAATCACCAACCTTTTTAATTATTGTTTTGTTGATGGTTATATTACATCTTTTTCTTTTATTTAAGAACGGTAATAAAACAGCTAAGTAGATGAAGACTTTCTTTTTAAAACTTTCTGCTGGTCTTAAGAATTTGTTTTTATCTAATGGTAGATTCAAGTATTGGCTTTTGATGATAGTCCTTAAACCTTTTTTTACATATAATATTTATCCTCATACTTGGTATGTTCCAAGAGAAAATGGAGGGGGGACAAGATTTATAAACCCAGAATACTATCATATTGAAAATATATTAACCTACAAGCCAATAACATTTATCTATACAGGAGTATTAGTTCTCTTATTATACCTGTTTATTAATTCTAAAAAGAAATGAAAAGAATACTATTTATATTGTTACTATTTATTGCTTGTCAGAATACAACTTCTAACGCAACTCTTGAACAAAGGTTATCTAATGTTGAGAATGATAGAAATCAAAGAGGAGAAATAATTGATGGGATCATCTCTGCATTAAAAGAACGCTATCAATTACCTATGGATTTAGGTCAGGGGATATCAATGATTAATATTTTAAATGAGCAGGATAGGTATTTTGTTTATGTATATGAGGTTGAACCATACAGTGACGCTGTAAATTATATCACCAAAACTTCTCTTATATCTGATATGAGGGCTGCTAATGGGTTTGATTTTGCAAAATCTAATGATATTATTATGGTTTGGAGATATTTCACTGGTCTTGATGAAATAAAAGAGATTATTATAGAACCATTTGAAATGTAACCTTCTTAAATCAGAATATAAAATTCTAAATTAAATTTTGAAGTTAATAAATTAGTTGTATATTTACTATATAAGTTACTGATTATTAGTTACTTACCGATGCAGAACTTAGTGAATATTGACCCTAAGATATCCTGATCAATATCTATTTTACCAGTAATAATAGAAATATTAATAATAGCATCATTTAGATCAATACTGAGTAAATCACCAGAAATACCTTCTTTTAGTCCTCTTTTTACAGACTCAATAGCTTTAAGAGAGTTTTTTAGCGCATCAAGATGTCTAGAATTAGTAATTACAATACTGTTTTCAGAAGACAGATTTAGATTTTTTGAAATAGCATTCTTAAGATCTTCAATATTTGTTTGATTTAGTGCTGAAATTTGGAGTAATTCTATATTTGTTGACTTAATTAATTGATTTATATTATTCTTGTAACTATCTGTATTTAAATTATTTAATAAATCAATTTTGTTTTCCACTATAAAAATATTTAAATCATCTCTTTTATAGCTTTCAACCTCATTTATAAGCTCATTTTCACTAATATCTGACCTATCAAATAAGTATATAAGTACTCTAGATTTGCCTATTTTTCCTTTAGCCCTTTCTACACCAATAGATTCAATCTTATCTGATGTCTCTCTAATACCTGCAGTATCAATAAATCTGAACTTTATTCCATTAATAACTGTTACATCTTCTATTGCATCCCTAGTAGTACCTGGAATGTCCGATACAATAGCCTTATCTTCATTAACTAATGCATTTAAAAGTGAGGATTTACCAGCATTAGGCTTACCTGCAATTGTAACTGTTACTCCCTCTTTAATAACATTTCCGTAAGTAAATGATTCAATTAGACCAGATAACTTGTTCTCAAGGGTATTTAAAAGATCTTTTAAATCTTTTCTATCTGCAAATTCAACATCTTCCTCAGAGAAATCAAGTTCTAACTCAATTAATGACTTAAAATCAATCAATTTTTCTCTCAACTCTTCAATCTCATTAGAATAACCACCTCTCATCTGTTGCATTGCTACTCTATGAGCTTCTTTTGACTCAGAAGCAATTAAATCACTAACTGCCTCAGCCTGAGATAGATCTTTTTTATTATTTAAATAAGCTCTAAGTGTAAATTCGCCTGGTGAAGCTAATCTTACTCCAGAGTTTGTATAAGATGAGATTATTTCTTGTTGAATATAATTTGAACCATGACAAGATATCTCAACTACATCTTCACCGGTATAGGAGTGAGGTCCTTTGTAAAGAGATATTACAACTTCATCAAGAACTTCTTTGTTAACCAAAAAGTTACCATAGCTTATAGAGTAACCAGAACAATCTTTTAATTTCTTTCCAGATTTAGACTCGAAGAATTTATCAGTTTTAGATATTGAATCTTTACCTGATAATCTAATAATAGAAATTGCACCAGAACCAGGAGGGGAGGATAGAGCAATTATTGTTCCTTCATTGTACATGATTAAATCTGTTTTGTAAAGGTTGCTCTATTTTTATGCTGATTATTTTCGTAGTTCTTCCAAAGTTGCTGAATAGCAGTATTTTCAATAAGTTCAGGGTTTGTTTCAACCTCTGTAATACCAAACTTATTATAGAATTTCTGTAGTTCGTTAAATAAAATCGCAATTACTCCCTTATTCTGAAAATCTGGTCTTACACCAATTAAATATAAAGATCCTTTACTATTAAAGTTTTTAGCATATAAAAGCCTTAATTTTCCAATTAAATCAACCTTACCTTTAATTTTTTTAAGCGCATTCGAAAACGAAGGCATCGTGATTGCAAATGCAACAAGCTCGTCATTCTCATCAGTAACACATTTAATAAAACCTGGATTTATATACTTTAAGAATCTGTTTTTATAATAATCTATCTGATATTCCTGAATTGGAACAAAGGTTTGAAGCTTATCATATGTTTTACCAAGTAAATAGAACATTTGATCCACATAAGGAACAATCTGCTCAGTTGATGTGAAGTTTAATTTCTTAAGATTATATCTTTTTAGAATCAAATCTGAAAACTTCTTAATCTTTTCTGGCGAATCATCATAATTTGCAATTTTAAGCTCATATTCAACCCATTCTGCTAGCTTATTATATCCGTGAGCTTTCATGTGATCCTTATAGTAAGAGTAGTTATACATTGTAATCATTGTATTTTTTTTCTCAAATCCCTTGATCAACATTCCAGCCTTATCCATATTTGAAAACCCTACAGGTCCCTCTATGAACTCAAGATTATTACTCTTACCTATCTCAATGACTTTCTCAAGTAAAGCTTTTGATACATTTTTATCATCTATAAAATCAAACCATCCAAATCTTACTTTCTTTTTCTTAAGATCTTTAACCTCAATCCAATTTATTAATGCTGCAATTCTCCCTACTATCTTACCGTCATTATATGCAAGGAAATAATGAGCAATCGCATTATTAAATACAGGATTTGTTTCTTTATTTAATACTTCTAACTCTTCCTTTATAATAGGGGCAACCCAATATTTCGAGTCTTTATATAAGGTATGAGGGAACATGACAAATTTCTTTAATTCATCTCTATTTATGACTTCTTTTATGGTAATGTTTAAGTCAGATTTCATTTGAAAAAGCAAGTTACCAATAAATAGTTATTTTTCAAGATTTGATTAAATTTGATAAAGGCGTAAACTATGAAGTTTTTATTGGCTTTTTTGACTATTTATCTAATAATTAGATATATAATTCCTTCTATCTTCAAAATGATATTTGCAAGTATGTTTAAATCGCCTAATAAAAAGACAGATTTTAATAAATCCTCAAACTCAAATAAGAGAAAAACAAATGATAAATACGGAGAATACATAGACTATGAGGATATCGATGAATAAAGTTTTAATTAGAAAATCTCTAATTCATTTATATACTGCAATTGGATTTGCTGTATTGTCTATGATATTCTATAGTCCACTTGTTGATGGAAAAAAATTATATCAGTCAGATATAAATCAGTATGAAGCAATGTCAAGAGAGATCCAAGAAAATAGAGATAATATCTCAGATGAGATATACTGGATAGATAATGCTTTTGGTGGAATGCCAACATTTCAACTAGGAGCAAAGTTTGCATATGATATATTATCACCATTCCATCTTTTATTTAGATTTATTCCAAGACCTGCTCATACTTTATTTTTGTATCTCCTCACAATGTATATTCTTCTTATGGTATTAAAAATTCCATGGAGAATTGCTATTCTTGGATCTGTTACTTTTGCTTTCTCTACTTATCTGTTAATTATTCTTCAGGTTGGACACAATACAAAAGCTCTTGCAATAGCATATATTCCTCTAGTAGTTGCTGGGCTCGTCCTATTGAGGCAGAATAAGCTATTACCTGGATTCTTAGTTAGTTTACTGGGTATTTCACTGCAAATAAGAGCTAATCATTATCAAATGACATATTATATGTTGATCCTATTAGGTATATATGTTATAGTTTACCTGATTGACTCATATAGAAAAAAAGATTTAAAAGAATACATAAAATATATTGGAACATTCGCTCTTGCAGGAATATTATCATTGGGTTTAAATGCTCCAAATATTCTTTCTACATATGATTATTCTAAATATTCAACAAGATCTCAGAGTGAGCTTAAATTAAATCCTGACGGAACAGAGAAAGAACTTTCTACCGGTCTTGACTATGATTATATAACACAATATAGTTATGGAATTTTTGAAAGTATTAATCTTATTGCTCCAAGAATTCAAGGTGGAGCATCCTCAGAGGACATTGGAAGAAACACAGATTTGTATAAGTTTTTAATTGATAACAATGTTCCAAGAAAACAGGCAGATTCTTTTGTGTCATCTGTTCCAACTTATTGGGGAGATCAGCCAATTCTTGAAGCACCTGCTTATATAGGTGCATCAATGTTTTTTCTTTTTATTCTATCTCTATTTATAGTTAAAGGACCTTTTAAATGGTGGTTATTGATATCATTCATAATATCATTAACACTATCATGGGGTAAAAACTTTCCATTACTTACAAATTTCTTTATTGATTATTTTCCATTTTATAATAAGTTTAGAGCAGTTTCTTCAATTCAGATAATTATAGAGTTTGCAGTACCATTTCTTTCAGTTATTGGTTTGCATAAATTTCTTGGGGACTTTAATGTTAAGAACATAAATAGGACTTTTATAGCCTTTACAGTTCCATTAGTATTATTATTTCTTTTTAAAGGTTCACTTTCATTTTCTGGTTTATATGATGATTATTATTCAAATGCGTACGGACCTGAAATTTTTGGAATGATTTTAGAGGAAAGGAAGAATATTTTCAATAAGGATGTTTTAAGAGCTATTATTATTGGAATATTGCTATTTACAACACTTAGATCTTATAGACTAATTGGTAGGAACTTTACATTTCTTATTGTATTTGCAATTGTTTTTATTGACTTATTCAATGTAAATAAAAGATACATTGATAAAGAACTATTTATTGATAAGTCATATAATACATATCAAATGACTGAGTTAGATAATGAAATATTACTTGACACAACTGATTATAGAGTTTTCAATGTTGATGCAGGTCTTTCAAATGCAAGTAGCTCATATTATCATAATTCTATTAATGGATATCACGCGGCTAAACTTAGAAGATTTCAAGAGTATTATGAATATTTATCTCTTCATGATAACGAGAAGCTGTTCAATTCTTTAAATGTTAAATATCTGATAGCTAAAGATGAAAATAATGAAGATCAATTATACCAGAATCCAGATGCGCTTGGAAACGCATGGTCTGTTGACTCGCTTATAACAGTTAATTCAGCAGATGAATTACTTATCAAATTAAAAGATACTGATATTAGTAAACTTGCCTTATCTATAAATAATTCTGTTCCATCTTCTATTTCAAAAGTATTTAACTCAGATGATCTAATTAAAATTGAAAAAACCAAAATCTCATCATCACACATAACTTATGAGTTCGAATCATTATCTGACCAGCTAATTGTGTTTTCAGAAATATATTATCCATCTGGATGGGAAGTATATGTTGACGATGTAAAATCAGAATATTTTGATGTAAACTATATTCTTAGGGGAATGGTCGTTCCATCTGGGTTTCATAAAATTGATTTTTATTTTTCTCCTAGCATTGTAAAAACAGGAATAAATATTAGAATAATAACAATTATAATTACCTTTAGTTTAATCGTATACATGGTTTATAAGAACAATAAATGGGTATAGTAGTAAGGCAATCTTTTTTAAATTTAATAAGTATAGGGGTTGCTTTTCTTATAGGAGCATTTAATACTCTATATCTTTATCCAACTTATCTGGGTAGTACATTTCAAGGTCTTGTTATCGCACTTTTAGCAATATCAAACATCGTACAACCATTTATATCTTTTGGAACCCAGCATGCTGTTATTAGGTACTATTCTAAATACTCAAAAAAAAGAGAAAAAGATGGTCTTCTAACACTTTCAGTTTTAATTCCATTAATAATAATACTACTTTTTGTTCCACTATTTTTCGCCTACTATGATGAAATTAGACAATATCTATTTCAAAGTGATCAAAGTCTATCAAAATATGCTTATGTTATAATATTCATTGCGATTTCTACCTCGTTTTTTGAAGTTTTCTATTCATGGCTTAGAGTAAAACTTAAATCTGTATTTGGTAACTTTCTAAAAGAATTATACCCTAGACTCCTAATATCATTTCTTCTTATTTCATACTCTCTTGGAATACTAAATTTTGAAGAGTTTATATTGTTTTTAATTTATGGCTACTATTTAAGATTAATAATTGTAGTTATATATTCTTTCTATATTATCAAACCTAAAATTAATATTAGTTTCAAAGATGATTTTGGAGAGATCTTTAAGTATTGTTTGCTGATTTTTTTGTCAGGAGCTGCATCAAGTATAATCTTAGATATCGATAAATCAATGCTTTCTTCCATTTTAACTGTAGAGAATGTAGCATACTATTCAGTTGCAGTTTTTATTGCAGCAGTTATTGAAATACCAGGCAGGGCAATGTTCCAAATATTAAGTCCTGTAGTTGCAGATGCAATTAATAAAAAGCATTTTAAAAAATTAGAAGGCTTACTTAAGAAAAGCTCCACGAATCTAGTTTTAGTAGCAAGCCTATTTTTTTTACTGATTAATTTAAACCTTGATGATTTTTATAACATGTTAAATCAGGATGGATATTCAATAGGTATTCCAATAGTAATTATTGTATCCCTGGGTAAACTATACACAATGTCGATAGGATGTATTAATAATATTATTTCTAATTCAAAATACTATTATTACACATTCTGGTTTTCGCTGTTTTCTTCAATACTAGCTGTATTTCTCAATATATATCTAATTACTGACTATGGTATCATTGGTGCAGCGTATGCAACTCTTATTGTCCTTGCAATAATGAACTCGCTAAAGATCTACCTCATTAGGGTTAAATTTAAGATGCATCCATACAGCAATGATACAATCAAAATTATAGTTTTAAGTATCTTGACATATATTGTATTTTCAAATCTTGAACTAGGATTTCAGCCATTATTGAATATTATAATTAAGTCTAGCCTTATATTTATTTTATATACTCTTGCTGCATATATTTTTAGGCTGAGTGATGACGTAAATATATTTATAGATAAGTTTAATAAAAACTGGTAGTTCTATCCAATCTTTTTCCTTAGATATTTACCGGTATATGATTCTTTGCTTTTAATTAAATCTTCTGGAGTTCCCATAGCAACAATATTCCCACCTTTATCTCCTCCTTCTGGACCAAGATCGATTATATGATCTGCACAGGTAATCATATCAAGGTTATGCTCAATAACAAGTATTGAATGTCCCATTCTAATCAATTTATTAAATGTATTTAATAGCTTTTTCACATCATGAAAATGCAGACCGGTAGTAGGTTCATCAAAAATGAAAAAAGTTTTATCAAGCTGATCTCCTTTTCCAATAAAAGAGGCTAGCTTAATTCTTTGAGCTTCACCTCCTGATAAAGTATTAGAAGACTGACCTAAAGAAACATAACCAAGTCCCACTGATTGAAGGGGTAGGAGTTTATTGACAATTTTCGTTTGGTTATACTTTCTGAAAAATTGAATTGCATCATCAACAGTCATATTTAATAGCATATCAATACTAACTCCATTATACTTAATTGAAGTAATTTCATTTTTAAATCTTTTTCCTTTACATATTTCACACTCAAGCTCTACATCTGCCATAAACTGCATTTCTATCCTTACAATCCCTTCTCCTTTACATTCATCACATCTTCCACCATCTGTGTTAAATGAAAAGAATTTCGATTTAAAGCCCTTAGAAACAGACTGAGGTATTTTTGAATATAACGTTCTAATATCATCGTAAACTTTCAAATATGTTACAGGGTTTGATCGAGAAGATCTTCCAATGGGGTTCTGATCAATAAACTGAACAGATTTGATTTTACTTAAATTCCCAGTTAAATCAATGAACTTTCCTGGTTTTTGAGAATAATCTCTAAAATAATTAAGCAATGCCGGATATATTATTTTCTTAACTAATGTAGACTTTCCACTTCCTGACACTCCTGTAATCATTGATAGACAACCTAAAGGAATCTTTACATTTATGTTTTTTAAATTATTTTCTCTAGCACCATTGACATTTATAAAATATTCTGGTTTCTTTCTTTGGCTTGGATACTCAATTTTTTCAACTCCCCTTAAATATTTTGATGTCAGTGTATCAGAATCTAATAACTGATTAACTGTTCCCTGACCAACTATTTCACCTCCTAGAGATCCTGCCATTGGGCCAATATCAACAATATGGTCAGCAGATAAAATGATTTCCTCATCATGTTCTACAACGATTACAGTGTTACCTATATCTTTTAAATTTTTTAAAATCTTAATAAGATTATCATTATCTCTTGAATGAAGACCAATAGATGGCTCATCTAGAATATATGTTGAGCCTACTAGACTACTTCCTAGAGAAGATGCTAGATTAATTCTTTGAGTTTCTCCTCCTGATAAAGTATTTGCTTTTCGGTTTAGTGTTAGGTATCCTAATCCTACATTATTCATATAGTCAATTCTATTGTTAATCTCTTTTAAGATTCTAGCTGATATTTCTTTGTCAGTTTTATTTATTTTAATTTCTTTAAAAAACAATCCAAGTTTATCAATAGGCATTGCCAATATTTCAGGTAAATTTTTGCCATCTATTTTTACATGATAGGACTCTTCTCTAAGCCTACTTCCTTTACATTTGTTACATAGGGTTTTACCACGATATCTTGATAAGAGTACTCTATTTTGAATTTTATAATTTTTTTTCTCTAAGTATTTAAAGAATTTATTTATACCTGTAAAATGCTCATTCCCATTCCATAGAGTTTCAATTTCTTCTTTTGATAACTTATTATATGGTTTATATATTGGAAATTTGAAGCTATCTGCATTATTAATCAATTTCATGTAATACTTCCTTAAACCTGTTCCTCTCCAGGGAGCAATTGCATCATCATATACTGATAATGCTTTGTTAGGGATTACTAATTCTTCATCAATTCCTATTGTTTCTCCAAATCCATCACAGTTTTTGCATGCACCAAAAGGATTGTTGAAACTAAAGAGGTGTATAGATGGTTCAATAAATTTTATGCCATCCATCTCATATTTGTTAGAAAAAGTTACTTCTTTACCCTTCTCAATGTCATAAATAGAACAAACACCTTTTCCCTCGTAAAATGAAAGTTGAACAGAATCTGAAACTCTTGATTTGAAATCTTCGTCATGCTTTACAACTAATCTGTCAACAACTAGATTAAAATCTAATATTTCCTTTCCATTAATATCATTAAGATCAATTATTTCACCTTTCTTAAAAATTCTAACAAAACCCTGTTTCTTAAGTATTTCAATTCTTTCCTTTGACTTCTCTTTAGTTGATGATTCAATTGGTGATAAGAGCAGAAGCTTTGTCTTAGCATCAAAGCTCATTATCTTATCAACAACATCAGATACTGAATCTTTTTTTACAATTTTATTTGAAACAGGAGAATATGTTTTACCAATTCTTGCAAATAATAGTTTCAAGTAATCATAAATCTCAGTCTTAGTTCCTACAGTTGACCTTGGATTTGATGTATTGATTTTTTGTTCAACAGCTATTGCAGGTGATATACCTTTTATGTAATCAACTTTTGGCTTATTTAACTTACCCATAAATTGACGTGCATATGATGATAAACTTTCTACATACCTTCTCTGTCCCTCAGCATATAGAGTATCATAAGCTAATGATGATTTACCAGAGCCTGATAAACCAGTAACTACTGTAAATTTATTTCTAGGTATTACAACATCAATATTCTTTAGGTTATGAAGCTTTGCACCTTTAATGATGATGTTATGTTTGGGGTCAATCTTAGAAATATCTTTCATTAAGCCTTTAAAAAATGCAAAATTACTTAATAAGTTTATTAATTATTGATTTCCTACCAATAGTTTTTGTTATAATGTCATTGTTAATATCCCATCCTCGCGCAGGGCAATATTCCCTTCCATAAAAAATTATCCTTAAATGCAGTTCATTCCATTTTTCTTTAGGAAAAATTCTTTTAGCATCCTTTTCAGTTCTTTCAACATTTTTTCCATTTGATAATCCCCATCTAAACATAAGCCTGTGTATATGAGTGTCAACTGGAAATGCTGGTTGTCCAAACCCTTGAGATACAACTACACTAGCTGTTTTATGACCAACAGAGGGAAGTTCCTCCAACTTACTAATATCCTCTGGAACTCTACCATTGTATTTGTCAATTAATATTTTTGATAAATTCCAAATACCTTTTGACTTTGTAGGGGAGAGGCCAACGGGCTTAATTATCTCTCTAATTTCATCAATTGTTAATTTGATCATATCATAAGGATTATCTGCCTTATTAAATAAATTAGGTGTTATCTCGTTTACTTTCTTATCAGTACTTTGTGCAGAGAGAAGAACAGCGATCAACAATGTATAGGGGTCTTTATGATCTAAAGGGATTTCAAGAGTTGGATAAATTTCCTCAAGCTTATTTATTAGGAAATCAACTTTTTCTTTTAGTTTCATTTAGTTACTTTTGAAAAAAAAATTATGTTAAAAGTAGGCGATAATATACCAAATATAAATGTAACAACCCACAAGGGTGAAACTATTAACCTTACAAATTTTAAAGGAAAGAAAATTATTCTTTTCTTTTATCCAAGAGCAAATACTCCAGGTTGTACTGCTCAAAGTTGTAATCTAAATGATAATTATTCTAAACTCACATCTCAGGGATATGAAGTCATTGGAGTAAGTCCTGACACAGTGGATAAGCAAAACAAGTTTGCCGATAAATTTGGATTCAAATACAACTTATTAGCTGATGATTCTAGAGAATTAATTGATGCATTTGGAGTTTGGGGAAAGAAAAAGTTTAGAGGAAATGAATATGAAGGAGTTCTTAGAACAACATTTATAATTGATGAAGACGGAGTTATTGAAAGAGTAATTGATAAGGTCAACACTAAAGACCATGCTGATCAAATTCTTGATTAACTACTTATAGCCAAACATCTTTTTCTTAATTATCAAATCGGAAACCCCCTCTGGTAGTTTGTCTTCCCAACCAGGAGTATTATTCTTTATTTGTTTTAGTACGTCTTTTGAGAAGATATTGAGATAATCTTTGTTAAATTCTAAGTCACGAATCTTATCATTAACCTTGAAGTATTTATAAAATTCTTTCATATTATCTTCAAGCTTTAAGTTAGTAGAGTCAATTACAGTATCTTTTTGCTTATCTAATACAGGATATAAGTATATTTTCATGTTATTCTTAAAAATATTACCAAAAGCCTCCAATATTCCTCCTTTTACACCATCATAATATTTTTCATCAAAAATTTCAATAAGATTTGTTACTCCCATAGTCAATCCAAGTTGTTTTTTTGTATACATAGTTAAATATTTAACAAGCTTATAATACTCTGAAAAGTTTGAAATCATAACCATATGACCTAGAGAACATAATAGTTTTGCTCGATCTAAATAGTCACTATCATCAATATCACCTGTAGACCTTAAGTTAGAGAGGGTAATTTCAAGTAATACAATTGTATTCTCTTTCTTGACACCTTTTTCCTCTAGAAATGCTTCAAGAGATTTCTTAAACATTTCTTCGTTAACTTTAGTTATTGGCCTATAGCTTCCTCGAAGTGTTAATATGTTCTTTTTGTATAAAACTTGAGCAGGTAAGACATTAGTTCCAGTCTCATCAAAAACAACAGCATCGGTCATTCCTAGTCTAACTAGTTCAAGACTTATCAATCTATTGTCAACATCTTTAAAAAGTGGACCGCTAAAATTGATAGTATCAATTTCAATTGATTGATCATCAATATGGTCATATAAGTATTTCATCAACTTAAGTGGCTCATTATGCTTATAAAAAGCACCATAAATAAGATTAACACCCATTATACCAAGACTTTCTTGTTGAAGCTTAGCTTCATTTTGATGAAACCTTAAATGGAGTTTAATTTCAGAATAGTCATCTTTTGGGTCAGTTTGAAATTTAATCCCCATCCATCCATGACCTTTAAATTTTTTCACAAAATCAATGGTAGCAACTGTATTAGCATAAACAAAGAAGAATTTATTTGGATACTTTTTTCTTGAAATTCTTTTTTCAAGAAGGTTCATTTCATGAGCGAGCATTTTATCCAATCTATTTTGTGTAACATACCTATTATCTTCTTCTTTACCATATATGCTATCACTAAAACTCTTGTCATAAGCACTCATTGACTTAGCAATTGTTCCTGATGCAGCTCCAACCCTATAAAAATGTCTAGCTACTTCTTGACCAGCACCAATTTCAACAAAAGTTCCGTAAATATTCTCGTTTAGATTTATTCTTAAAGACTTTCTCTGGACTGAAGGTCTTGATTCATAATCCTTATCTCCAGGAAGAATAATATTCATCGATTTTTTTATAAAATTACAAAGATTAAATAATAAAAAGAATAAATTATCATAGATTTATGTGTGCTAAAAATAACTTTTTTAGGAACCGGGACTTCACAGGGTATTCCAGTTATAGGAAGTGATCATCCAGTATCTTTCAGTAAAGATTTAAAAGACAAAAGACTTAGATCCTCTATTTTAGTTCAATATGGAGATATTGCCTTTAGTATTGATTGTGGACCTGACTTTAGGCAGCAAATGTTAAGAGCTGATTGCAGGAAACTTGATGCAATTGTTTTCACTCATGAGCACGCTGATCATACATCTGGTATTGATGATACTCGACCATATTTTTTTAGACAGGGAAAGATTCCAATTTATCTTCATGAAAGAGTCTTAAATTCATTAAAAGAAAGATTTGCATATATTTTTGATCCAACTAAAAAATATCCTGGCGCACCTGACTTTGAAGTAAATCTTATTAACAAGAATAGTAAATTTCAGATTAAAGACTTAACAATAACACCAGTTGAATCTATGCATATGAAGCTTCCAGTATTAGGCTTTAGAATTAATAATTTTGCATACCTAACCGATGTTAAGACAATCCAAAAAGAAGAACTAGAAAAGTTAAATAATCTTGATGTTTTAGTCATTAATGCTTTAAGATTTGATCCACATCCATCTCATTTGAATGTTGATGAAGCGTTTGAAATTATCAATCAAATAAACCCAAAAACTACATATTTTACCCATATAAGTCATAATATGGGATTCCATAAGGAGGTCTGTGAAAAGCTTCCAGCTAATGTAACTCTTGCCTATGATGGATTAGTAGTTGAATTAGATTAAATTCTTGTATCGTTAATCCAATTTAATAAGCTAATTAAATTTTCTTGAGATATTGTGTGACCAGAATCAAATTTATCATAAGTCAAATCATTATTTTTTGAAAGTTTTAATATATGATAATCAACAATACCTAGAGGAATAACGTCATCTAATGTCCCATGTGAGCAATAGATTAGTCTATTTGTATAAGATTCCAGATCATTATTAAGGTAACTAGGATGAATGAAAGAACTAAGAGGAATAACTCTTCTAAAATTAGAACTATTGTCTAGGCCTAATTTCCAACATATACTGCCACCCTGACTAAAGCCTAAAATTGATACGTCTTCTTTATTTAGATTCTCTTTTTCGATTAATGAATTAATATTATTCATTATCATCTCAATACTTTCATTTATCTCTTTATATCTTTTATCTAAATTGTTCTCAAGTATATCAGAATAGTCTATGTTAAACCATGAATATCCACCAAATGGAAGGCTTATTGGAGCATCAAAAGAAACTACAGTATATGATTTAGGAAAAAACTGTTCGAGTGAAAATAAATCCTCTTTATTGCTTCCATATCCATGAAACATAAATATACTTGAGGGTTTTGAAGACTTTTCAGATCTTCTTATCAGATACTCTAGGTCCATAATTTATTTAATGTGGCTTTATTATTATTAATTGCCCCATAAACAATACCCTTTAGATTTTTATCTAAATACGCACAGTTATTAGAAGATGAAAGTATATGATTCTCTGAAAAAACATAATTAACTTCTGGGTTAAAAATTGTCAAATCTGCCTTTGATCCAATTTCTATTGGATAATCTTCTATTTCAAAAACATCTTTTCTTCTTGTTAATATATCTATTGCCTTTTCTAATGTAAAATTATTGCATAGAAGACCAAATACACATTCTAAGGCAATTGTCCCGGGAATTGCATCGTCAAAAACAACCTTTTTAAAATCATCATTAATAGGTTCATGCATGCTTGTAACAAAATCAATTGTTCCGTCAATTATTCCTTCTTTTAGTGCTTGTATATCAGAATTATCTCTTAGAGGAGGATTAAGTTTAAGATTAGTGTTGAAATCAATAATATCTTTATCAGAAAGAGTAATATGAGCTAAACTTACACTAGATGTAATATCTAGATTTCTTTTCTTAGCATCTCTTATTAAATCTACTCCTTTTTTTGTATTAACATATGGAATATGAACTTTACCATTAGAATATTCTAAAATTTCAATATCTCTGAAAATACTTATTGATTCTGATATTGGAGGTACACCTTTTAATCCAAGTTGAGTACTGACTATTCCCTCGTTTATTACTCCATTTTCTGATAGAAATTCGTCCTGAGAAAATGAAATTATTCTTCCACCAAAAGTTTTGGTGTATTCTAATGATATTTTAAGAAGTGATGAATCATTAATTGACTGTTTATAATCCCCATATGCTACTGCTCCAGCAACCTTCATATCATACAATGGAGCTAAATCTTTACCATTTGAATTATTAGTTAGGCTACCAATTGGATATATCTGAGTAGTAGTATCGATCGATTTTCTTTTTAAGAATTCAATTGATGAATGATTATCAATAATCGGATCACAATTCGGATTTAACAATATAGAAGTAAATCCTGATGATGCAGCTGTTTCTAATCCATTTGAAATAGTTTCCCTTTCTTCATATCCTGGCTCTCCAAAACTTACTGATGTATCCATCCAGCCTCTTGAAACATGAAGGTTTTTAAGATCAATAATATTTTTTGATTTAGTTTTGATGTTATCTGCAATGTCAACTATAACACCATCTTTGATCAGAATGTCTTTTATTTTGAAATTTAAATTACTCTTATTATCTACTATTGTTGCGCCTTTTAAGAGTATGCTCATTTAGAAAAGAATTTAACAAAATTAAATAAACTTATTAATTCAATGGAAAAAAAATCATTAAAAATTTTCATACACACCTAATCCAAATAAAGCAAAATCATATTTTACAGGGTCTTTTGGATCCATTTCCCTTAATTTTAAATTTATTTCTTCTACAGCTTTTGAATCGTTAGTGTTTCTTTTAAGCAGACCCAGAAGTCTTGCAATTCTTCCTGTGTGAACATCTAATGGAAGTGAAAGCTCTGATTTATCAATTTTATTCCATAAGCCAAAGTCTACTCCTTTTTCATTTGATCTTACCATCCATCTTAGAAACATATTAAATCTTTTAGCACTTGATCCATCAATAGGTGAGGGGAGGTGTTTTCTAGTTCTTATTGGATGATCTAAACTAAAGAATATCTCTTTAAAAGTTGAAATACGCTTCTGCAAATCATTTCCATTTGAATTGTTTGATAATATATCTTCTAGACCGTTATAATCTTTATAAATCCTTTTTAATGAGACTATGAAATAATTTAAATCAGTAGAATTAAAAGTTCTATGAATTGACTCTTTTTCTTTATATAAGTCTTTATTGGTGTGATTTAAAATAAAATCAAAAGGCGAATTATCCATGAATTCGATAATTTTCTTTGCGCTATTGATAATAGATTTTCTATTACCCCATGAAATTACAGATGTAATAAATCCTGATATCTCAATATCTTCTTTTTTGGTAAAAGAGTGAGGTACTAAAATAGGGTCATCTTTAATAAATTCCAGACTCTCATATTGATAAGATTTTTCGTCTAGAAAATCTTTCAAATCTGGAATATTAAACTTTGATTTTACCATCAACTATTTGAAGTTTTCTATCACACTTTTTAGCATTTTCTGGATTATGAGTTACAATTACAATAGAACAATCATAATCATCTCTAAGTTTAAAAAATATATCAAATAAAATCTTTGAATTTGTTGAATCAAGATTACCAGTAGGTTCATCAGCAAAAATAATCTTTGGGTTATTTATCATAGCACGAGCTATTGCAGCTCTTTGCTTTTCACCTCCAGAAAGTGTATTAGGTTTTTTGTTTTTTAATTTATCTAAACCAAAATAGCTAATTAAGTTATTTGCATTGTCAGCTACTTTGCTGTCATTTTTAATCCATCCAGGGAGACAAATGTTTTCCATGACATTTAGTTCTGGAATTAACTCATGGAACTGAAAAACAAATCCAATCTTTGTATTTCTAAGTTTGGACAAATCACCATTATTTAGATTAAAAATATTTTCTCCATCAATAATTAGTGATGAATTAGTGTTTTCATCTGGTTTGTCAAGTGTACTAAGTATATTTAATAAAGTAGTTTTACCTGCACCTGAAGCACCTGATATTGCAATAATTTCAGATTTTTTTATTTCAATATCAATATTATCAAGAACTTTCCTGCCTTGAAAACTTTTTGAAATACCTTTAGCTGATAGCAATAATTCCATACTTTTACAATATTAATCTTTTAGTTTAAAATCTAAAAATGAATAGTAGCATATATTTAGGAGGTGGATGTTTTTGGTGTATTGAATCGGTTTTTAAAAAAGTTAATGGAATCACTTCTACATCACCTGGATATATGGGCGGTAAAAGTGATAATCCCACTTATGAAGAAGTATGTGAGGGGTATACAAATCATGTTGAAGTAGTTGAATTACAATACGATAAAACAATAGATTTAAACCAAATTTTAAATATTTTTTTTACTGTCCATGATCCTACATCTATAAATAGGCAAGGTGCTGATGTTGGAACTCAGTATAGATCTGCTATTTTTTGCAAACCAGAAGAAAGGTCATCTATTGTAAATTTTATTCAGGAACTTGAAAGCCAAGGTATTTTTAAAGATAAAATTGTAACAGAGGTTAATGATATTCAAAAGTTTTTTGTAGCTGAAGATTATCATCATGATTATTTTACAAAAAACCCAGAAAATGCATATTGTCAGGCAGTGATTAATCCAAAATTAAATAAGTTGAGATCTTCATTTTCAGAATTAATCTCTGAATAAAAAACCTAAGCCAAATAGTTTTAAAAACTTTTTTATAAACTTGAAGAAGAAGTCAAACTGAAAAAAAACAGCCCCGAAGAACAACAATAGTACTTGGTAAATTGGCATAATAATTACAAGCTGTAGAATAAACTTTAAGAAACCATTCATCTCAATCTCTCCGAATAAGAAATCAATTGTAGGGCCTGATATAGCAGCACTTGTAGATCCTGTAATAGCAAAGACAATTAGGATAATTACTAATTGAAAATTAGATTTTATACCCCATTTTTCTTTAAGTTTTTTCATTAATTTAAAATCTCGTTAATCTTTTCAGCAAGTTCAACTCCAATTCTGTCTTGAGCTTCACCAGTTGCAGCACCTATATGAGGGGTAAGTGAGACATTTGAATTCATTAAAATCTTTATACTAGGATTAGGTTCATTCTCAAAAGTATCAACACCTGCAAATGAAATTTTACCTGACTCAAGATTTTTTAAAAGTTCTTCTTCATTGATTATTCCTCCTCTAGATAAGTTTAATAGTCCAACACCGTCTTTCATTTTGGCAATTTCTTTTGAATCTATAATATACTTATCTGATGCAGGAATATGTACAGAAATAAAATCAGAGTTTTCTAGTACCTCTTCAAATGCTGATGAAGTCATATTAAATGAAATATTCTGACCATCAAAAAACTCAATCTCTAGTACTGTTTCATCAATATATTTGTCATGAAAAACAACTTCCATTCCAATTCCGATAGCAATCTTAGCAACTTCTTGACCAATTCTACCAAAACCAATAATACCTATTTTTTTACCAGCTAATTCTCTTCCGCCAGCATATGATTTTTTAAGTTCTTTAAACTTTGAGTCACCATCTAGAGGCATGGATCTATTGGATTCATGGAGAAACCTTACACATCCAAATAGATGAGAAAAAACTAGTTCAGCAACTGATTTAGATGAAGCTGCTGGAGTGTTTATGACATTAATATTTTTTGATTTAGCATATTCTACATCAATGTTATCCATTCCAACACCACCTCTTCCAATTATCTTAAGACTTGGACAATTATCAATAATATCTTTTCTTACCTGTGTTGCACTTCTAACTAATAAGGTTGAAATCGAGTTTTCGTTTATGTAATTAACAAGTTGATCTTGTGAAACTGTTGTTAAATCAACATTAAAACCATATTCCTCTAGTTTATTTTTTCCAGATTCAGAAATCCCATCATTAGCAAGTATATTCATATTAGTTATAGTTTGATTCAAATTCTTTCATACAAGTTATTAGAGTTTTAACACTTTCAATATCTAGTGCATTATAAATAGAAGCTCTGAAACCTCCAACAGATCTATGTCCATTAATTCCAGAAATATTATTATCAGAGCATATGCTTTTAAATAAATCAGCATCATAACCATCCGCTAGATTAAATGTTGCATTCATATGACTTCTATCATTATTGTCTGAAAATCCAATAAAACATTTATTTCTATCAATTTCATTATATATCAACTTAGATTTTTCTGAATTTTTTTTCTCTATACTATCTAAACCCTCAGATTTAATATATCTTAAATTCATCAATACAGAAAAAATTGAGAAAACTGGTGGAGTATTAAAAGAACTATCCTTGTCAATATGAACCTTGTAGCTTAGCATGGAAGGCACATCTCTTTTAATCATATCTAATAATTGGTTTTTAATTAAAACCATAGTAACCCCTGCAGGACCTAGATTCTTCTGAGCACCTGCATATATTAAATCAAATTTTGAAAAATTAATATTTCTTGAAAAGATATCAGAACTCATATCAGCAAATAAAGGTGAGGTAGTCTCTGGGAATGAATGAAATTGAGTTCCAAATATTGTATTATTTGATGTGATGTGGACATAATCAAAATCATCATTAATAGTTGATAAATTAGGTATATAATTGAAGTTTTTATCTGCAGAAGATGCAATTTCAGTTACATCTCCAAACATTTTTGCTTCTTTAATAGCTTTTGTTGACCAACTTCCAGTATTTACATAAGCTGCTTTATCATTTAAAAAGTTGTAAGCTACCATTAAGAATTGCATGCTTGCACCTCCTTGAAGAAAAAGACAAGAATAATCATCTTTATTTAATGATGCAAGATCAAGTGAAATAGATCTTGCCTCCTCCAATACTTCAATAAAATCTTTGCTCCTATGGGAAATTTCTAATATTGACAATCCAGAGTTATTAAAATCATTTATTGCCGATGAAGCTTGTTCAAAAACTATATTAGGGAGGATTGAGGGGCCAGCACTGAAATTATGCACTTTATTTTTCATAAATCAATGCAAATATCTAAACTCTACGTTAATAACCAATAATAGACAATTTTAAATTATGTAAAAATTGTTAACAAAGATTAAACAATAGATGTTATTTTTGCACAAAATAATATGGCAATAATTATAACAGACGAATGTATAAATTGCGGGGCTTGTGAGCCTGAATGTCCAAATAATGCAATTTATGAAGGTCAAGAATCCTGGGATTACAGTAAGGGTACTAACTTAAAAGGTGATGTAGTTTTACCTAACGGTAAAAAGGTAAACTCCGAAAGTATTAACTCACCAATATCAGATGAAGTTTTTTTCATCGTTCCTGATAAATGTACTGAGTGTATGGGATTTCATGAAGAGCCTCAATGCGCAGCTGTTTGTCCTGTGGATTGCTGTGTGCCTGATGAAAATAATGTTGAGACAGAGAACCAACTCTTGTCAAAACAGAAATTTATGCATGAATAATTAATGAAAGTAGGAATTGTAGGATTACCCAATGTAGGTAAATCAACTCTTTTTAATTGTCTATCTCAAAGTAAAGCTCAAAGTGAGAATTACCCATTCTGTACTATTGACCCTAATGTTAGTATTGTTAATGTTCCTGATAAAAGATTAGATGCTCTTAATAAACTTATAAGCCCAGAAAAGTTAATTCCCACAACTGTTAAAATTGTTGATATCGCCGGTTTAGTTAAAGGTGCAAGTAAGGGTGAAGGTCTTGGGAATAAATTTTTGTCTAATATTAGGGAAACAGATGCCATAATTCATGTTTTAAGATGTTTTGACGACCCAAATGTAGTTCACGTAGATGGAAAAATTAATCCATTGTCTGACAGAGAAGTAGTAGAGTATGAGCTTATTATGAAAGATATTGAAATTGTAGATAAGAGGTTAGATAAAATAAAAAAAACACTAAGATCAGGTGGTAATGAAGCAAAAAAAGAAATTGAAATCTTAGAAAGAGTCAAATTGTCCCTAGAAAGCACTAAAGTTAACTTAGATGATTACTCTGAAGATGAATTTAAAGATTTCATAAAGCCTTTAGAACTTATTTCTTTTAAACCAATCCTTTATGTATGTAATGTAGGAGAGTCAGATGTCGTTGATGGTAATGATTACGTAGAAATGGTTAAAAAAGAAGTTCATGATAAAAGTTCAGATGTTATAATTATTTCTGCTAAGATTGAATCTGAAATTAATGAACTTGATTCTCTAGATGAGAAACAGATGTTCCTTGATGACTTGGGGTTAGAAGAATCAGGGTCAAATAAATTAATCAGAGCATCATATAAATTATTAAATCTGCATTCTTACTTTACCGCTGGAGAGAAAGAAGTTAGAGGATGGACAATTAAAATTGGAGATTCTGCTTATGATGCAGCAGGTCAAATTCATACTGATTTTCAGAAGGGATTTATTTGTGCTGAAGTTATAAGTTATAATGATTATATAGAATTAGGTTCTGAGTTAAAAGTTAAAGAAGCAGGTAAAATGAGACTTGAAGGGAAGGAATATATTGTTTCTGACGGAGATATAATGCACTTTAGATTTAACATTTAGTATATTTATAAAAATGGCTAATACATCAAATTATACAGAAGAAAATATAAAATCTTTAGACTGGAGAGAGCATATAAGGCTTAGACCAGGTATGTATATTGGTAAGTCTGGTGATGGATCTTCACCTGATGATGGAATATATGTTCTTCTTAAAGAGATTATTGACAATTGTGTAGATGAATTTGTGATGGGTGAAGGAAAAGTTATTGACATTAAAATTGATGAAGATCTTGTTTCTGTTAGAGATTATGGAAGAGGTATACCAATAGGAAAAGTAGTTGATGTTGTATCAAAAATGAATACTGGAGGTAAATATGATACGAGAGCATTTAAGAAATCTGTTGGACTTAATGGTGTTGGAACAAAAGCTGTAAACGCATTATCCTCTTCTTTTAGAGTTTTATCAATAAGAGATGGTAAAAGTAAGTCTGCTGATTTTGAATTGGGCGTATTAGTTAATGAAGAGATGAACAACTCAGATGATAAAAACGGAACATATGTAGAGTTTTCTCCTGATAAATCCATTTTTAAGAACTTCAGATATAGGTTGGAATATGTAGAAAAAATGATAAAGTTCTATGTATATCTTAACCCAGGACTTACTATAAAACTTAATGGTGTTAAGTTTATTTCAGACTCTGGTTTAAAAGATTTAATTGAAGATCAGTCGAATACTCAAGATTTTTTATATCCAATTATTCATTTAAAAGGTGATGATATTGAAATAGCTATAACTCACTCAAAAACACAATACAGTGAAGAATACTACTCTTTTGTTAATGGTCAATATACTGTCCAGGGTGGAACACATCAAGCAGCATTTAGAGAAGCACTTGTTAAAACAATTAGAGAGTTTTATGGCAAGAACTACGATTCATCAGATGTAAGAAAATCAATAATATCTGCAATTAGTATTAAAGTAATGGAGCCTGTTTTTGAATCACAGACAAAAACCAAATTAGGATCAACTGAAATGGGTAAAGGACTAAAGTCAGTAAGAGTATTTATTAATGACTTTATAAAGAAAAATTTAGATAATTATTTACATAAAAACCCCGAAATTGCAGATTCTATCCAAAGTAAAATTGTTCAAGCTGAAAGGGAAAGAAAAGAGTTATCGGGTATAAGAAAACTTGCAAGGGAAAGAGCAAAAAAAGCAAACCTTCACAACAAAAAGCTAAGAGATTGTAGAGTTCATTTGAATGAATTAAAAAAACCTAATAGACTTGACTCAACAATTTTTATAACAGAGGGTGATTCTGCCAGTGGGTCTATAACAAAATCAAGAGATGTAAATACTCAAGCTGTATTTAGTTTAAGAGGTAAACCTCTTAACTCATATGGAATGACAAAAAAAATTGTATATGAAAATGAGGAGTTTAATCTGTTGCAGGCTGCTCTAAACATAGAGAATAGCATGGAAGATCTTAGGTATAATAATATTGTTATTGCAACGGATGCTGATGTTGACGGGATGCATATTAGACTTTTGATTATAACATTTTTTTTACAATTCTTCCCTGAGTTAATAAAGAACGGCCATCTCTATATACTTCAAACACCAATTTTTAGAGTTAGAAACAAGGAAAAAACTCATTATTGTTACAGTGAATCAGAGAAAAATGAAATTTTAAACTCATCTAATGGTAAGTTTGAAATAACTAGATTTAAAGGTCTTGGTGAAATTTCTCCTGATGAATTTAAAAACTTTATCGGTGATGACATAAGGTTAGATCCTGTAATTATTGACCACTCAACTACAATTGAGAATCTTTTAAGTTTCTACATGGGTAAAAATACTCCAGATAGACAACAGTTTATTATTGAAAACCTCAAGGTCGAACTAGATCTTCTAAATGATAATTCTGATGAGTGATATAAATGATAATATAAATACAGAAGATTCAAATTACCTAACTAAAGTTGGAGGTATGTACAAGGAATGGTTCCTTGATTATGCTTCCTATGTAATTCTTGAGAGAGCTGTTCCTGATTTAATGGATGGTTTAAAACCAGTTCAAAGAAGAATTCTTCACTCAATGTTCGATTTAGAGGATGGAAGATATAATAAAGTTGCAAATATTGTTGGTCATACTATGCAATATCATCCTCACGGAGATGCAAGTATATCTGACGCAATTGTTCAAGTTGGGCAAAAGGAGTTGCTTATTGATATGCAAGGGAATTGGGGAAATATATATACTGGCGATAGAGCTGCAGCTTCTCGTTATATTGAAGCAAGATTATCAAAATTTGCACTAGAGGTTGTTTTCAATCCAAAAACAACTAATTGGCAACTTTCATATGACGGTAGAAAAAAAGAGCCTATTCATTTACCGGTAAAATTTCCATTACTATTAGCTCAAGGTGCTGAAGGTATAGCTGTTGGACTTTCTACCAAAATACTACCTCATAATTTTAATGAGCTAATTGATGGAAGTGTCAAATACTTAAAAGGAAGAAGTTTTAAACTTTTTCCTGATTTTCAAACTGGTGGTAGTATTGATGTTTCAAATTATAATGATGGAAACAGAGGAGGAAGGGTTAAAGTAAGGGCAACTGTAGAGAAGTACGATAAAAATACTATAATAATAAAAGAGATACCTTATGGAACTACTACAGCATCTTTAATTGAGTCAATAATTAAAGCCTCTGAAAAAGGTAAAGTTAAAATCAAAAAAATTGAGGATAATACCTCAGCTGAAGTTGAAATATTAGTTTATTTGCCATCTGGTGCATCGATTCAAAAGACTATTGATTCATTATTCGCATTTACTCAATGTGAAGTATCCATTTCTCCTTTATGTTGCATTATATCAGAGAATAAGCCTCAATTTTTAGGTGTAAGAGATATATTAAAAATATCTACAGATAATACTAAAGATTTACTCAAGAAAGAACTAGAAATTCAATTAGATGAACTAGAAAATCAATGGCATTCCATATCACTTGAAAGAATATTTATTGAGAACAGAATATATAGAGATATTGAGGAAAAGACAACATGGGATGATGTTTTGTCTACTATAGACTCTGGTTTGGATCCATTTAAAAGTAAATTAAAAAAAGATGTTACAGTTGATGATATTAAAAAACTAACCGAAATTCCAATAAGAAAAATTTCAAAATTTGATCTAGACAAGGTTAAAGACAAGCTTGATAGCATCGAAGTTAATATAGAAGAGGTAAAAAATAACCTTAATCATCTTGTTGATTACACAATACAATATTTTACACATCTAAAGAAACATTATGGAAAAGACAGAAAAAGAAAGACTAAAATTGATGAGTTTGATGAACTAGATAAGAAAACCATATCAATTAAAAATTACAAACTATACGTTAATAAGGCTGAGGGATTTGTTGGTACATCTCTTAAAAAGGATGAATTTGTCTGTGATTGTTCTGACCTTGATGATGTTATTGTGTTTACATCTGATGGTATAATGAAGGTTGTTAAAGTTGATAGTAAGTTATTTGTAGGAAGAGATATTTTACATGTATCACTTTTTAATTCAAAATCTAAGGAGACCGTTTATAATCTTATTTATAGAGATGGTAAAAATGGTACTTCATATATGAAAAGATTTAAGGTGTCAGGAGTTATTAGAGATAAGGACTATAATCTTACTCAGGGAAAAGAAGCCTCTGAAGTTTTATACTTTTCAGAAAATAGTAAAGATGAAGCAGATGTAGTAACTGTATATCTAAGAAAACGTGCTTCTCTTAAAAAACTAAAATGGGAACTTGATTTTGCTGATCTGAGTACTAAGGGAAGGGACAGTAAAGGGAATATTGTAACTAAATATAACGTTAGGAAAATTTCTTACAAGGAAAAAAATAAAATAGGCGAGAAGATCAAGAAGATTAAACAGATTGAGGTCAACGATGAGCAACAGGTTCAGTCAAATGATGATGAGAGTCAAACAAAGCTTGAATTTTAATCGGATATTTTATTGACAGTACCTCTGTTTATTTTCTGAGGATTATTTACTTGAGAGTATTCAAAGTCATATGAATTGCCGTAAGTTCTTAAAATTTTAATTCTAATTGGCCTTTTCTCTTGATTAGTCTTTGGGTTAATCTTTGTTAAGATAAATTCACACTCATTAACCCATCTTATTGTAGATGAATCTTTTACACCTTTAAACTGCTCTATTTCATAATTATCAGTTCTAATAAATGTTGATTTAACAATAGAATCATTTATTGAGGTACTAAATTCAAAAGATCCAGTTCTAAATTCTATGCAATCTCTTTCTACACTATAGCATGATATAAACAGAAATGAGAGTATTATTACCTTTTTCAATCCTTTATCTTATCAATTTGTTCAAATTTATTGTTTTCGTAGATAAGAATAATAGATTTTATGTTATTATTAAAATCTTTAACAGAATCTTCAGAAGTTTCCTCAACTAAATTATCAAATAGGTTATTTAAAGGCTCTGAGGGTGTTTTTGTATCATTTTCATGGCCAAATATTAAATAATCTGTAGATATGTGTTCAAAAGTCTCTGAAATTTTAATAATTATATCTAAACTAGGGTTGTTTCTCTCGGAGAGTAGGTGAGTGACAGATGATTTAGGAATTCCTATTTTTTCAGCAAATTCAGAATTACTAAGATTATTATCTGATATAATTTTTTTTATTCTATTAAGTATATTTTTTTTATTCATTAAATACTTTATTTATATTTTATAACTTACTGATTTACAATATACAATATTTATATAATTTACAATTGTAAACTAAAGAACAATTGTAAATTTAAATAAAAAAATTCGCAATAAAATCAATGATTTTAAGAAATAGCTATAGATAATTCAATAAAAATGGAGAAAACGTTAAAAAAAATTTAATATTTTAGCTAAAATTCCAAATAAAATGCAAAAATTAGACGACGTCGATAGAAGAATCCTAGATATATTAATAGATAATACAAGAACTCCTTTCACTGATATTGCTAAAAGACTTCTTATTTCAGCAGGAACAGTACATGTTAGAGTTAAAAAAATGGAAGATCTTGGAATTATTAAAGGTTCCTCATTAACACTAGACTATAAAATGTTAGGCTATAACTTTATTGCATATGTAGGTGTATTGATTGATAGATCCAGAAGAACATATGAGATAATTGAAGAGTTAAAGAAAAAGCCTTATGTTACCGTGGCTCATATAACTACAGGTAAATACAACATTTTCTGTAAAATAAGAGCAAAGGGGACAGAGCATGCTAGAGAAATTATCTTCTCAATTGATGATGTAGAGGGAGTATTAAGAACTGAGACTATGATCTCGCTTGAGGAGAGCATAAATGATAAGAAAAGATTAATGAAAAATATCTTTCAGGAGCTTTAATTACTGACTGTAATAGGCAAATGCTTCAATAAAGATATCATTATCCACCTTTTGATCAATAATTGGTTTTCCACTTTTATCTAAGAGAACGAAGTTAACAGACCCTTTATCATTCTTTTTATCAAAAATCATAAGATCATATATACCTTTTAAGTCACTATCTTTTAGGCTAATTCTACTAAAATACTTTAATGATACTTCTTTTAGCCTATCTACTGTGTCTAGAGGATAATTATTTAGTTTATTTGATATATACAATTCAGTTATAAGACCTACTATTATTGCCTCCCCATGTTTTAATTCATCTAAACTATTTGATAGATATGAATAAGATTCCAATGCATGCCCAATTGTATGCCCAAGATTAAGAACCTTTCTAGAATTAGATTCATATTTGTCAATTTTTACAATTTCATTCTTTATATCCGAATACTTATTAATTATGAAGTCAACATCATTAAAAAAATCAAGCTTAATCAATGAATTAAAGTTTAGATCCCTTGAATCTGTTAAAAAACTATGTTTGAATATTTCAGCATATCCATTTAAATATTCTTCTTTAGAAAGCGTCTTGAGATAAACAGAGTCTAGTATTACATCCATTGGCATACTAAAGACTCCTATTTGGTTTTTTAAACTCAAAAAATCAATTCCAGTTTTTCCACCATGTGCTGCATCTACCATACCAAGTAAAGTTGTAGGAACATTTATAAATTCTATTCCTCTTAAATAGGTTGATGCAACAAATCCACCAATATCAGTTAGTACACCACCTCCTAAATTTATTATAAGTGATTTTCTATCTGCTTTTTGTGAATTTAATTCTTTCCATATATTAACACATGTATCAATATTTTTATTTTCCTCACCTGATTTGATAACTATTTTCTTATAATTTTCTATCTGAGATTTATTGATAAAAATTTCTAAGCAATACTTATCCGTGTTTTCGTCTACAAGCACAAAAACACTATTAAAATCGTTAGATTTAATCTTTTCTTTTAGTAATGAATATTGATCGTCTTTCATTAATTTATTTTGATTAGATTTATGCAAAATTAGGTATTTATTTTATGCTTTTAGACAATACTAAAAATGGTTTCATACTTAAATCAAATTTTGAATTAAAAAAAGCATACTTTCTTTTCAAAGTTATATCCAGTAGAACACTTACAAATTTTGGTAAAAACATACTAGAACTAAGCTTAAAATTAAAATTACCAGTTTTATTTATTGTTAGAGCAACTGTTTTCCGTCAATTTTGCTCAGGAGAAAATCTTCAAGAATCATTCAAGACAGTGAAGAAACTTAACGATAAAAACGTTAAAAGTTATCTTCATTACTCTGTCGAGGGACTTGAGAATGAAAAAACTTATGATGATTCTTTAAAAGAAGTAATTAGGTCAATTGAGTTTGCTGCTTCAAAAAATATATTAGATTTTACTGTTTTTAAACCAACTGCTATTGCTAGCTCTGATATACTTAATAAAGTTACGGAAGAAAAAGAATTATCAGATTTTGAGAAAGGTCTTTATGATAGGATAGTTGATAGATTTGACATTATATGTAAAACAGCATTTGAAAATCAAATTAAAATCCTAGTTGATGCTGAAGAATCATGGTTTCAAGGAGCAATTGATGGTATAGTTTTAAATATGATGATCAAGTATAATAAACAAAGCACTATTGTTTTTAATACTTCTCAAATGTACAGACATGATAGGTTAAACTATTTAAATAAATTAAAAAACCTTTCTATTGAAAACAGCTTTCATATTGGTATAAAACTTGTAAGGGGTGCTTATATTGAGAAAGAAAATAAAAGAGCTAAAAAACATAACTATAAATCTCCTATATGCGAATCTAAAGATGCTACTGATGTAAATTTTAACGAGGGAGCAAAGTTTATATTATCAAATCTTGATAATTTCTCACTTTTTTGTGGCTCCCATAACGAGAAAAGCATATATGATATTTTGGATATAATGAAAGAAGGCAAAATGCAAAAAAATAATCCAAAAATATGGTTTGGTCAACTTTATGGAATGAGTGATAACATATCATTTAATCTAGCTGAAGAAGGTTATAATGTAATCAAATATCTCCCTTTTGGGCCTATAAAGGAGGTAATACCTTATTTAATTCGAAGGGCAGAGGAAAACACCTCTGTAAAAGGTCAGACATCGAGGGAACTACAACTTATCAAGAGGGAACTTAAAAGAAGAAGTTCTAATTAATCATTATAGTTGCTTCATTCTCGCAATTAATTACATTTATATTGAAATCTCCTGATTTAATATAATACATGCCGCAAGGTTCTTTGTTCGGCTCACTTTTATTAAAGATTACCTTTCCATTATTAAGAATTTCAATTATCTCTTCTTTATTGAAGAAGCCTTCATGGTTTGAATCTATAATTAATTCTTTGGATGTTATATTGTCAATCACTCGAGCATTAGGAGTATAATTACAAGAAGCTCTTTTGCCATTTAGAATAAAAAACAGAAAAACAATTCCAATAATAAATCCAGTAGAGTAGTAATATAATCTTTTTAAAAAATTCATTTTAATTTTTCAAGTATTCTTAAATCACCATTTTCAATGAGATTAAATTTATTATAATCTTCACCAATCATATTCTCAATTATTTCACCCCATTCAACAAAACATAAATTCCCAGATTCTAGGTACTCAAAGAATCCGATTTCCTCTAATTCCTCAATTTTATTTATTCTGTATAAATCCATATGATATATCACATCTTTATTTTTTGTTTTATACTCATTAATTATAGAAAATGTAGGACTTGATATATTGTCAATGACATTCAGCCCTATTAAGATTTCCTTAATCAATGTAGTTTTACCTGCACCCATTTCACCGCTTATTAAAACAATTTTTTTATTAAAGTTCTGAGTAACTTTTAACGATATTTCTTTGAGCTGATTTAATTGATATTTGATCTTCATAAAAACCTTACAAATTTAAGCATTTCGCATAATTTTTTAATTTTGCAGATATGAATTTTACAGCTGGACAGATTGCTGATCAATTAAATGGAACTGTAGTTGGGAATAGAGACGTTGATATAAATACGTTATCTAAAATAGAAGAGGGCAAAAAAGGTTCTCTTACATTCTTAGCTAATCCAAAGTATACTGAATTCATTTATTCTACAGATGCCTCTGCTACAATTGTCGCAAATGATTTTGAACCTACAGAAAAAATAACAACCACTCTTATTAAGGTTAAAGATCCATACTCTTCATTTAGTACTATTTTAGAGTTATTTAATGAAGGTAAATCTAAAAGAGCTGGAATTAGTGATAAATCTGATATTGATAAATCATCTACTATTTCAAAGAGTTCGTATGTTGGTTCCTACACAACTATTGGGAAAAACTCTATAGTTGGTGATAATTGTGTTATTGATAATCAAGTATTTATAGGAGATAATGTTAAAATTGGAAATAATTGTAAAATTTATCCTGGAACAAAAATTTTAAATGATACAATAATTGGAAATAGTTGTATTATACATTCAAGCTGCTCAATTGGTTCTGATGGGTTTGGATTTGCTCCAAATGATGACGGTACATATAAAAAGATACCTCAAACCGGTAATGTAGTTATTGGAAACAATGTTGAAATTGGTTCAAATTCTACAATTGATAGAGCTACTATTGGGTCAACAATTATTAAAGATGGTGTAAAACTTGACAATCAGATTCAAATTGCACATAATGTTGAAATTGGTGAAAACACTGCTATAGCAGCTCAGTCTGGTATTGCTGGGTCAACAAAGATTGGTAAAAACTGTATGATTGGTGGTCAAGTTGGAATAATTGGTCATTTAAAAATTGGAGATAATGTCAAAATACAAGCTCAAGCCGGTGTAACATCTGATGTTGAAAGTAATGCAAGAATAACAGGTACTCCTGCAATTTCATACATGAATTATAACAAATCATATATTCATTTTAAGAATTTGCCAGAAATTGTAAAAAAAATAGATAAGAAAGATTAATGATTAGAAGAACTGTACCCCAAAAAACTATTTCAAAAGAAACAAAGCTAAGTGGAGTAGGTCTCCATACTGGTGAACATGTAAATATTACATTTAAACCAGCTCCAGCTGACACAGGTCTAGTTTTTGTTAGAGAAGATATTGAAGGTGATAATTTAATTAATGCTCATATTAAATATATATCTAATACTGATAGAGGTACAAATCTTGATAATGGTATATTTAGAATACATACGTCTGAGCATGTCCTAGCTGCAATTACAGGACTAGAAATAGATAACTGTTTTATATGTCTTGATGGTCCCGAGGTTCCAATAATGGATGGATCTTCAAAATTCTTTATTAATGCTTTAGAAGAAGCTAAAATTGTTGAACAGAATGTTTTAAGAGAGGAGTTTTTTCCATCTGAACCAATTTCATATATATGTGAAGATTCTGGAAGTAAGATTTCAATTATTCCAGATGAAAATTATAAAGTAAATACAATAGTTGATTATAACACTAAAGTTTTAGGTGAGCAAGAGGCATCAATAAATCATATAAGTGAATTTAAGGATGAGATTTCATCAGCAAGGACATTTAGCTTTCTACATGAGCTAGAAACATTGCTCGAAAATGGATTAATTAAAGGAGGTGATTTAAACAATGCTATAGTATATGTGGATAAGCCTTTGGCAGAAAGTAATATGGATATTTTAAAGAAAGCATTTAATAAAGATTCTATTTCAGTTACACCAAATGGTATTTTAGACAACTTAGATCTTCACTATCCTAATGAGGCAGCAAGGCATAAATTGTTAGATGTGATTGGAGATCTAGCTTTAATTGGAATGAAAATTAGAGGAAAAGTTATTGCAGAAAAACCTGGTCATTCAATAAATGCTAAATTTGCTGAAAAGGTCTCTGAAGTGATAAAATCGGATAGAAAGAATACATTACCAAAAATTGATTTTGAAAAGAAGCCATTAATGGACTCGAATCAAATTATGAAAGTAATTCCTCATCGCCCACCATTTTTATTAATTGATGAGGTTCTTGAACTATCTGAATCTCACGTTATTGGTCTAAGAAAAGTTGAAGAAACTGAATCATGGGTTGAAGGACATTTTCCTGGTGCACCAGTAATGCCCGGAGTACTTCAGGTTGAATTTATGGCTCAGGCTGGGGGAGTTCTAGTACTTAACACTGTTCCGGATCCAGAAAACTATTTAACATTTTTTATGAAGATGGATAAATGTAAGTTTAAGAACCCTGTTGTCCCTGGTGATACACTTATTTGTAAATTAGAGCTTATATCTCCAATAAGAAGAGGAATTATTCATATGTATGGACAATCATTTGTTGGAGATGAAGTGAAAAGTGAAGGAGAGTTTATGGCAAAAATTATTAAAAAAACATAATTATGAATCAACCTTTAGCATATGTACACCCTGGAGCAAAAATTGCAAAAAATGTAGTTGTAGAGCCATTTGCAACAATTAGTAGTGATGTTGAAATTGGAGAGGGGACTTGGGTAGGTTCGAATGTTACTATAATGGAAGGGGCAAGAATTGGTAAAAACTGTAATATTTATCCTGGAGCAGTTATTTCAGGAGTGCCTCAAGATTTAAAATTTGAAGGAGAAGAGTCACTTTGTGAAATTGGAGATAACACAACTATAAGAGAGTGTGTTACTATTAACAGAGGAACAAAAGATAGAGGAACAACCAAAATAGGCTCTAATTGTTTAATTATGGCCTATTCACATGTTGCTCATGATTGTTTTGTTGGTGATAATTGTATATTCTCTAATAGTTCAACATTAGCAGGACATATAACTGTTGGTGATTATGTTATTCTTTCAGGGTTTGTCGCAGTACATCAATTTTGTAAGATAGGATCACATGCATTTGTAGCAGGTGGATCACTGGTTAGAAAAGATGTACCTCCATTTGTTAAAGCTGCTAGAGAACCATTATCATATGTAGGAATTAATTCTGTTGGTTTAAGAAGAAGAGGATTCACAAGTGCAAAAGTTCAAGAAATTCAAAATATCTATAGAATCCTTTATCAAAAGAAATATAATAATACTCAGGCGATGGAAATTATTCAAGCTGAATTAAATGCAACACCTGAAAGAGATGAAATAATTCAGTTTATAGAAAACTCTCAACGTGGAATTATGAAAGGTTACTTTCAAAAAAATTAATTTATGGCAAGTACAAGTGATATTAGAAAAGGTCTTTGTATTAAATACAACCACGATATTTATAAAATAATTGAATTCCTTCATGTAAAGCCAGGAAAAGGTCCAGCATTTGTTAGAACAAAACTTAAAAGTGTTACAAATGGTAAAGTAATTGACAATACATTTCCCTCAGGGCATAAAATAGAAGAAGTTAAAGTTATGACTAGTCAATATCAATTTTTATACAATGATTCTGATTATTATTATTTTATGAATAATGATGATTATAACCAGATAACTATTGAAAAAACAAAAATTGACTATCCAGATTTACTTAAAGAAGGTGAGAATGTTACTATTATAATTAATACTGAAGATAATAATCCACTGTCAGTTGACATGCCTTTAAATGTTACTTTAGAAGTAACTCACACTGAGCCAGGCGTTAAAGGAAATACTGCAACAAATGCAACTAAACCTGCTACTCTAGAAACGGGCGCAGTTGTAAATGTTCCATTGTTCATAAATGAAGGAGATAAGGTGAAAATTGATACTGAAAAAGGACAG
This sequence comes from uncultured Bacteroidota bacterium, assembly GCA_902594745.1. Taxonomy (GTDB): domain Bacteria; phylum Bacteroidota; class Bacteroidia; order Flavobacteriales; family Flavobacteriaceae; genus Marisimplicoccus. The sequence continues at coordinate 69,339 of CACJNF010000001.1, read as the reverse complement.
TATCTCGAAAGAATAAAATAAATTTGTCAAAAAAATAGATGAGCATTATAGTCAACAAGGACTCTAAAGTTTTAGTTCAAGGATTTACTGGTAGTGAAGGTACTTTTCACTCTGAGCAAATGATTGAATATGGTACAAATGTTGTTTGTGGTGTTACTCCAGGAAAAGGAGGCTCAACACATTTAAATAAGCCAGTTTATAATAGTGTACAAGAGGCCGTAATTAATGAAGATATTAATACATCTATAATTTTTGTACCTCCTGCATTTGCTGCTGATGCTATTATGGAAGCAGCTGAGTCTGGAATCAAAACTATTGTAGCGATAACTGAAGGAATTCCTGTCTCAGATATGACTAAAGTTGTATCTTATATAAAGGAAAAAAATGTTAGACTTATTGGACCTAACTGTCCTGGGATTATAACACCTGAAGAAGCAAAAATTGGTATTATGCCAGGATTTGTTTTCCAAAAGGGAAATATTGGAATTGTTTCAAAGTCAGGAACATTAACCTATGAAGCGGCTGATCAGGTTGTAAAAGCTGGTTATGGAATTTCAACTGCTATTGGAGTAGGGGGAGATCCTATTATTGGAACTACTCTGCTAGATTCAGTTCAGCTTTTTATGAATGACGAAAGCACAGATCTGATTGTATTAATTGGTGAAATTGGAGGTCAATTAGAAATTGATGCTGCTAAATGGGTTGCAGAAAACGGAAATAAAAAACCAGTTGTTGGATTCATTGCTGGTGAAACTGCTCCCAAAGGTAGAAAAATGGGTCATGCAGGTGCGATTATTGGCGGTAAAGATGATACTGCAAAAGCTAAAAAAAGAATAATGAGAGAATCTGGTATTACTGTAGTTGATTCTCCTGCTGATATTGGAAAAACTGTAAAACAAATTTTAAACTAATGAAGTTATTAGATTCTAAGGTTGCAATTGTTACTGGAGGAAGCAGAGGAATAGGTAAAGCTATTTGTAAATCTTTTGCTGAAAATGGATGTAATGTTGCATTTACATATAACAATTCTAAAGAGTCTGCAGTAAATTTAGAAAATGAGCTTAACTCTCTTGGAATTAAATCAAAGGCATATAAAAGTGATGCTTCAAATCACAATGATGCTCTTAAGCTTATCGATGATGTTTTGAGTGATTTTGAAAAGATTGATATTCTTGTAAATAATGCTGGAATAAAGAAAGATAACCTTCTAATGAGAATGGAAAAAGATGATTTTGATGCTGTTATTAATACTAATCTTTCGTCAGTTTTTAATTTAACTAAAGCATCTATAAAAACATTTCTAAAGCAAAGGAGTGGTTCAATTATAAATATTAGTTCAGTTGTTGGTGTTAAAGGTAATGCTGGACAATCAAACTATTCAGCTTCAAAAGCTGGTATTATTGGTTTCTCTAAGTCAGTAGCACTAGAACTCGGGTCTAGAAATATTAGAAGTAATGTTATTGCTCCTGGGTTTATTGAAACTGACATGACAGATTCTCTTCCAGAAGATGTAATTAAGTCCTGGAAAGAAAGTATACCACTAAAAAGAGGTGGTAATCCAAGTGATGTTGGAAATGCATGTGTTTTTCTAGCATCAGATTTATCCAGTTATATAACTGGTCAAGTTCTCCATGTTGATGGAGGAATGTTAACTTAATATATTATTTAAATGAAAAATTTACCAAATGTAGGTTTACCTATTATCTTATTATCATTATTATTGATCGTATTTATCTCAAGATCTTCTGTAAACATTGGATCAGGTGAAGCCGGTGTTCTTTTTAGAACATTAGGAGGAGGGGTTGTAACAGATCAACCACCAAAAGGTGAGGGATTTAAAATTATTGCTCCATGGAATAGACTAGTTATCTATAATGTAAAACAACAAGAAATTATGGAGAGTATGCAGGTGTTATCTTCTAACGGTCTTGAGATCAGTTTAGACGTATCAGTATTATATCAACCTGTATATGAGGAATTAGGTCTTTTGCACCAAACAAAAGGAGAGAATTATCTTAATTCAGTTCTACTTCCTAATATTAGAGCAGTTGCTAGAAGTGTTGTGGGTAGATATACTCCAGAACAATTATATTCTACTAAACGTGATGCTATTCAAAACGAAATCTTTGAAGAAACTAGAGACAATGTTTTATCACAACATATTCAACTAAATTCTGTTTTAGTAAGAGATGTTACTCTTCCTACAGCAATAAAGGAAGGTATTGAAAGAAAGCTAGTACAAGAGCAAGAAGCTCTTGAATATGAATTTAGACTTGTTAAAGCAGAGCAAGAAGCAGAGAGACAAAGAATTGATGCTGAAGGTAAAGCTAGAGCAAACAGAATTTTAAGTGCTTCATTAACTGATAGAATTCTTCAAGAAAAGGGTATAGAGGCTACATTAAAACTTTCTGAATCAAATAACTCTAAAGTAATTGTTATTGGTTCAGGAGAAAATGGCCTTCCAATAATTCTTGGAAATCAGTAAGATTTAACCTTAAATCTAAAATAACCCATGGTCATTATGATTATGGGTTTTTTTATATCCATTACATTAATAATCTCTATTTTCAAAATCTTCATTTTCCTCCTTAATAATTTTTCTGATTAGCAAATAGATCAAGGATACTATTATGACTAACCAAATAACTATGCTAAATATCATTTCAGAATCATTCATTTAACTAAGTTTAACTGCAGTACCATATGCCATAATTTCAGAACATCCTTGCATTATCATTGATGTAGTTATACGAACATTAATAACAGCATCGGCACCAAGAGATTTAGCATCATCTTTCATTCTGCTAATAGCTTGTTCTCTTGCTTGTGCTTGTAATTTTGTGTATTCGTCAATTTCACCTCCAACTACATTTTTTAATGCAGCAAAAATATCCCTTGCAGCATTTCTTGATCTAACGGTATTTCCTCGTGCAATTCCAAGAACTTGAATTACTTGTTTTCCTTCAATATTAGGGGTAGTCGATATAATCATACTTAAATATACAAACTAATGATAATATATCCTGTTTTACATAATATTAATTATAGGACATTTATTAATAAACTCCGAATTGATTAAGGTGAAATGCTGTATGCCCTCTGACTACTTCTTTTAATGTCCAATTGTCGACCTTACCATGTAATGTATTAGTTAAATATTTTTCATTGTAATTATTAACCTTTTTTAAGCTTTCAATAAGCTTTTTTTGTTCATCTTCAAAAATTAGATTACTTGATCGCTCTGCATCAAAAAACTTTAATGCTCGTGTATTTTTCGGATATTTTTCATAGTTCAACCTCAAAATATATTTAAGATAAAATAAATGTAAAGAACCAAAAATATATGTCTTATAGTTTGGAGAATATTTTTTTTCATTAAGATAGAATATTATAAATTTATTACAATGCCATAGCATCTGTGATGAATTCATTATCCCCCATTTAGGCTTTGAATCTTTATTAAGCTTATTTATTGCGTTTATTAACTTATCTATTTGCATTAGAAATTAAATAATTTATCTAATTAATCTTTATTAACATATTTGATGCAATCTCCCATTCTAAGTAATTATCTTGATCACTGTACGGATTAGATGTATTATACATTTCAAGAGCCCCATCATCATCAATATCTTTTATTTTAGTAAATCTTATCCACTGTTCATTGCCAGAATATATATCAATGAAATTTGAGGTTGCATCCCTATAGGTTTCTCCGTCAAGCTTTAGAATTTGTATAGACCAATCATTGTAAAAGTTAGTTTGATCCCAAGCTAATCCTGGCTCTTCATTCATGTTATCTCCTGTTCTAGTTATTATAATTTCAACCTGACCATCATTATCAAAATCAAAAAACTCAAAGTTAGTAACGATACCTTGTTTATCAATACCTGAGGCAGGCAATCTCTGAAAGTCATTATTTATAAAATCAATCCCATCGCCATATATAATTAACGGTGCATTATCATAAGTATTACAGTCCCACCATTCACATTCTGAATTCTGACCCCATGACCAGTCATGTCCACCTGCAATTAGATCAATAAAACCATCATTATTGATATCAAAAAGCTCCGCATTGTACATTTGATTCATAAGAGCTTGATCAATAAGAGTTTCATTTGGTTCAAGTTGACCATTTAAATTTTGATATATTAGTGATTTTCCTCGGCCACCATCAACTGCCACAATATCAAGGTCACCATCATTATCAATATCTCCAGAGGCACCACCATGATAGAAAGATTCAAAAGATTGATAGTCAACATCGAAAAAACTTCCATCTCCATTACTCATTAAAGCTTTGTTGAACTCACCGTTGAAAGGTTGTTTGTCATATCCATGGCCTAGAAGAAAGAGATCTACATAGTTATCATTATTAAAGTCACCTAAGAGGATTTTTCTTCCATGAACTAATCCAAGAAATTTACTATCATTTAATTCATCAACTTCAAAATTACCTCCACAACTACCTTTATAAAACCTTATTAGTTGCTTTCTTTCATATCCATAATAATCACTTGGATAATCAATAAAGTTTGAATAATCATTATATGAACCTATTATATCCATATAACCATCATTATTATAATCTACACTTATAACATTAAGACCATATTCTCCTGATTCTCCTCCCCATTGATTGTTTAATAGTGCACCTAAATCTTGATAATTTTGTGGGTAGAATATATCAAAAAGCTCATATGATGTCTGTTCCCAATCAGGAATATCTGTTTGCCAATAACTACAATCAATTTCAAAATTTGCACTTATTGTAATATTTGAGCTTAAAGTCAATGTAATATTTGAACTTGAAGATTCAGAACCAGTCCATCCAATAAATTCATAACCTTCACTTGCAGTAGCTACTATACTAATTGATGTTCCATCATTATATGTACCTCCAGTAGTTGACACACTTCCCCCCTCTCCTGCATTAACAGTTAACGTAAACTGAGTGACTGAGGTTGAAGGTGATTCCGTATTTGAGTTATTAAAAGGGGGTGATACATATACTGAAGAGTCGTCCTCAGTGGTATCCTTAGCACAACTATTTACAAATAATAAGCATGGTATTAATATGCGTAAAAGTCTTTTAATCATTTCTTGTAATAAATGTCGCTGTAAGGTCTGTATTTGAATTTAACTTAAAAGTTATTGGGTTTACTGTTTGACCATTAGACCACTCAGAAAATTCATATCCCTCACCTGGTACTGCAGTAATAATTATATCAGTTCCAGCTAATATTGATTCATTAAAACTTACCCATCCATACTTAAAGATGTTATTGTATTCTAAATTTGCCCATCCAGCGTAGCCAAAAGTATATCCATTGTGATGACCAGCAGGTGGAGTAGGATTAACTGCAGGAGGTAATCCAACTGTGTTAACTGATAAATTATATCTTACCTGAGTATTCGAATTCTTTGGCGTGTTATAACCAATTATTGGTTCCCAAGTATCAAGGTTTTGAGGAACTGGTAATTCTCCCTTAGAACAACTAAGAATAAATATTAACGATACGTATAAAAGTCTTTTAATCATTTGTAGTTTTAAATTCTGCTGAAAAGCCAATATTTGAGCTTAACTTAAAAGTTATTGGGTTTGCTGTCCAACCATTAGACCAGCCAGAGAAAACATATCCATCAGCTGGTTCTGCACTAACAGTTACTTCAGTTCCAGCTGGGCGAAAAATATAGAAGGCAGTCCTACGTCGAAGAGAGGTTTCTCCAAAACTTACCCATCCACCTTGGTTTGCACCAACTGTTAGCTTGTATTGTGTTACTGGTGAAGAAGATGTGATTGGAGATGATACAATTACACCTACCGCTTTCTTACCCAAATCCATATTTTGTGACACAAAAGCATTTGAGTCAATAGAATCTTCTTTTGTGCAACTAATTATAAATAGTAACGATATGTAGAAAAAAAATCTTTTGATTTGTTAAATTTAATAAATAAACATATAAAAAATGAAATTACTCAATGAGTTCAAAGAGTTTGCTGTAAAAGGAAACATGATGGAAATGGCTATCGGTATTATCATAGGAGCCTCATTTAACTCTGTTATAGACGTGCTGGTTAAACAAATACTACTTCCTCCTCTATCTTTACTTTCTAATGGGTTAAATATAGATTCAAAGAAGATAATTCTAAGGGAAGCAGATTTAAGCTCCTCTGGTGACATAATTAATGAAGAAGTAGCTATTAATTATGGGTTTTTTATTGAAACTTTTATAGACTTTATGATAGTAGCATTTACAATTTTCATTGTAATAAAGTTTCTGAACAAATTAAAGATACAAGCTGAAGACCCTAGTAATAAAAAGGTCTCAACACCAAGGAACATAAAGCTTCTAACAGAGATTAATGATTCACTAAAAGATTTAAATAAAAATCTAACAAAGAAAAATTAGGTTTTATATACATCAAATTGATATAGATGATATGATGTATGAAAGTAGACTACCTTTTTGAATGCTTTATTAGGAACTACTCCATGAAAATTATTAAATAAGTATTTATTATCAATGGATTCTACTTCTTTTAAGTCAGTGATTAGCTTATTTTTTTCAAATTCAAAATCAAGATTTTTGCTTTGATAAGTATTAAATACTTTAAGTGTAGGAAGATTTTTAATGTAGTTTTTAACATTATACCTAACTATATACTTTAGATAAAGCCTGTGGAATATTCCAAAGACAAACCCTACTATGAAAATAAAAGGGTTAAGTTTTGTTTTATTAAGATATACGTCAACAAATGCAGAACAATGTTTAAGCATCATCGAAGAGCTCATCCTACCCCATTTAGGAGTAGTTTCTTCCTTTAATTTTTCTAATGAAGAGTATAATTTTGTGTATTCCATTAATATTTTAAAAGTTTTTCCAATTTTTCTTTTAATCTACTGTTAGACAAGAAAGCTTTCTCAAGATTATTTGAAAAAGGAACAGGTGTATCTAAAGATCCTACTCTAATAATTGGAGCATCCAAGTATTCAAAAATCTCTTCTGAAATAGTAGCTGAAATTTCTCCTATAAACCCATTAATTAGAGTGTCTTCACTTAAAAGTAATACTTTACCTGTTTTCTTTATTGAATTGAAAACCAGTTCTTTATCCCACGGGATAAGAGTGTTTAAATCTATGATTTCAATTGTATAATTTTTAAAAGATTTTATTATATCTAAAGCCCAATGAACACCTAATCCATATGTAATTATTGTTGCATCAGCACCGATTGATCTAATCTTTGCTTTTCCTAGTTCAAGAGTATAATAATTCTCAGGGATCTCTTCAGAAACAGTTCTGTATATATATTTATGCTCAAAGTACATTACTGGGTTAGGATCTTCAATTGAAGCATTTAACAGACCCTTAGCTTCATATGAATGGGATGGATACACAACCTTTAAGCCAGGTACTTTAGTGAACCAGACTTCATTTGATTGAGAATGAAAAGGACCAGCCCCTACTCCACCTCCACATGGCATTCTTACTACTATATCTGAGTTTTGAGACCATCTATAATTTGATTTGGCTATTAAGTTAACAATAGCTGTAAACCCAGAGCTTATGAAGTCTGCAAACTGCATTTCAACAATTGATTTATAACCTCCTACAGATAGTCCATATGCTGCGGATAGAATAGCCGACTCGCAAAGCGGTGTGTTAAAGACTCTTTCTTTACCATATTTATCAATTAAACCCTCAGTAACCTTGAATACACCCCCATACTCAGCTATATCTTGTCCCATAATAACTAGATTGTCATGTTTTGACATAGATTCGTCAATTCCCTTCTTAATTGCATCTACAAACCTAACCTCGCCATTAATCGAATTATCTGATTGATTACTAGATGGGATAAAATCCTTATACACATTATTAAGTTCTAGATTTTCATCAAACTGAATTTCATTATAAGACTTAGCCTTATCCCAGTTTGAATCAATTTCTCTTTCAAGTTCATTTTTAATCACTTTAAGAGTCTTACTATTTAGATGCTTAGATTTTATCAAGAATTCCTCAAAATGCTTTATAGGGTCCTTTTTAGCCCACTCTTCTATTATCTCAGGATCTATATATGCTTGACCACTAGCTTCTTCATGACCTTTCATTCTGAATGTTTTAAACTCAATAAGAACTGGTTTATTGTCAGATCTCATTTTTTCTGATACTTCCTTTAAACAATTATAAACATCAACGACGTTGTTTCCATCAACTACATATGAACCCATGTTATAACCAGCTGCTCTATCTGCAAGATCTTCAATGGCATACTGCTCATTAACTGGTGTAGATAGTCCATATCCATTATTTTCAATACAAAATATTACAGGAAGATTCCAGGTTGATGCTAGATTTAATGATTCGTGAAAATCTCCTTGACTTGTTCCTCCATCTCCAGTAAACACAGCGCATAATTTATTATTACCCTTTAATTTATTGGAAAGAGCAATACCACAAGCAACCCCCATTTGAGGTCCTAAATGTGAAATCATTCCCACTATATGATGTTCATTAGATCCAAAATGAAAACTTCTATCTCTACCTTTTGTAAAACCCTCTTGTTTACCCTGCCATTGGGCAAATAATCTATCTAAAGGAATATTCCTAGATGTAAAAACAGATAAATTTCTATGCATAGGAAGTATATACTCATCACTATCCAAAGCAATAGTTACTCCAGTAGAAATAGCTTCTTGACCAATTCCACTAAACCATTTTGATACCTTTCCTTGTCTTAGAAGAATGATCATTTTCTCTTCAATCATTCTTGATTTAAGCATATTTTTGAAAAGACTCAATAGAACTTTTTTATCAATATTTTTTACATCAAATTTCATAAAGACCAATCAATCTCTTTTTTTCCAATTTTTTTTAAATGTTCATTGCATTGACTAAAATGCTTATTACCAAACCATAATCCTCTATTGGCACTTAGAGGAGAGGGATGACCTGATTCGAGGATTTTATGCTTTTTATAATTAATTAGTTTCTTTTTTTGCTTTGCAAATGAACCCCATAATAAAAATACAGTATTATTTGTTTCCTCAGATATTATTTCAATGACTCTATCTGTGAATGATTCCCATCCTTTATTTTGGTGACTTCCTGCTAATCCTTGCTTTACTGTTAATGTAGCATTTAAAAGCATCACACCTTGTTTGGACCACTTGCTTAGATCTCCACTTCTATCACTAAATTTAATACCTAAATCAGATTCTATCTCTTTAAAAATATTAATTAAAGATGGAGGATGAACGATTCCTTTGTTAACAGAGAAGCATAATCCATTTGCCTGATTTGGACCATGATAAGGATCCTGTCCAATTACTAAAACTTTCAATTTATTAATTGGGCAATTATCAAAAGCTGAAAATATTTCAGATCCCTTAGGGTAACAAATAGAGGATGAATATTCACTTTTTACAAATGAAATAAGTTCTTTAAAATAATTTTTATTGAATTCTGAATTTAGAAGCTGTTTCCAAGAATCTTCAATTTTTATTGACATCTTTTGGATCCTTTAATTTTCCAACAGATTTTGCAACAATCATTGAAACTGCAGCATCTCCTGTAACATTAACTATAGTCCTACACATATCCAGTGGTCTATCTACAGCAATTATTAGAGCTAGTCCGGCTTCTGGTATACCTGCTTGACCAAGGACAATTACAAGCATTACAATTCCTGCACTAGGAACAGCAGCAGCTCCAATTGAAGCAAGAGTGGCAGTAACTATAATTCCTAATTGCGCACCAATACTAAGATCTAAACCAAATGCTTGAGCGATAAACACAGCAGCAACTGCCTGGTAAACACTAGTTCCATCCATGTTAACTGTTGCTCCTATCGGTAGCACAAAACTTGATATTTCTTTATCTACACCTAAGTTCTTTTCAGTACAGTCCATTGTCACAGGAAGTGTAGCAGCACTTGAACTTGTCGAGAAACCTAGTAATTGGGCAGCAGAGATACCCTTCATAAATGTTGAAGGATTTGTATTAGTTATAAGTTTAACAATAATATTATAAACTATAATCATAAGAATTAAACCAATTATAAGAGTTACAGAATACATTCCAAGTGCAATAAATAAGTCTAAGCTAGGAGATTCTACAACTAGTGTAGCTAGAAGAGCAAATACACCATATGGAGCAGATTCCATTATTAAGTCAATCAGCTTAAGTATTATAGAATTTAGACCATCAAAAAAATCTTTTACAGGTTTAGCACGTTTTGGATCAACAAGTATTATTCCAATTCCAAAGAATATTGCAAAGAAAATAACCTGTAGCATATTCCTATTATTTGTAGCAGCATCAAATATATTTGCTGGAACAACATCAACTAATGGCTGCAGAGGACCACTTTCTGATTGCTGTTGAGCTTGTTGTTGCTTTTCAATTACACCCTGCTCATACTCTTGAACAAGATCAATTCTTGTTTCTTCAGTAATAGTACTTCCAGGCTGAACAATATTTACAAGGATTAGCCCAATAACAACAGCTGTTACTGTTGTACATATATAAATTCCAAGTGTCCTGGTTCCAATAGTAGATAATTTAGAAATGTCTTTTAAATCAGAAATACCTTTAACTAAAGAAGCTAAAATTAATGGCATAGCTATTAGTTTAAGTAAATTGATAAATATTGTACCAAATGGTTTTATCCAATCTTTTATTAGATCAGATCCAAATGTTGTTTGAGACATGATAAGTCCAAAAACAACACCTAAAGCCATTCCAATAATTATTTTCCAATGTAACTTCATAATTATATTTTAGAGAGCTTACTTAATAATAAATAATCAGCAATAACTAATGCAGCCATTGCCTCAACTATGGGAACCGCTCTAGGCACAACACAAGGGTCATGTCTACCTTTACCTTGCACTTTTACTTTCTTTCCTTTACTGTCAATAGAATCCTGATCTCTCATTATTGTTGAAACAGGCTTAAATGCAATATTAAAGTAAATATCCATACCATTTGATATACCACCTTGTACTCCACCTGAATAGTTAGTCTTTGTTGATCCATCCTCATTAAAAGAATCATTATGTTCAGATCCATTCATTTCGGAGCCTTTAAAACCACTTCCAAATTCAAATCCCTTAACAGCATTGATCGAAAGCATTGCTTTTCCAAGCTCAGCATGAAGCTTGTTGAAAACTGGTTCTCCAAGACCAACTGGTACTCCACTTATAATACAAGAAATAACTCCACCCACTGTATCTCCGTTTTTTCTTGTTTTTTTAATTAAATCTTCCATCTCCTTTGATTTATCAGGATCTGGACACCTTACAATTGATTTTTCAATATTTTGAAAATCTACATTTGAATTTTCATATTCATATTTGATTTTTCCAACTGATGAAACAAAAGCGTTTATCTTAACTTCCTTTAATAGTAGTTTAGCTATAGCACCTGCAACAACTCTGACTACAGTTTCTCTTGCAGAACTTCTACCACCACCTCTATAGTCTCTAAATCCATATTTCTTATCGTAAACAAAATCTGCATGGGATGGTCTGTAGCTGTCTTTTATATGTGAGTAATCTTTTGATTTTTGATCCTGATTAAAAATTATGAATCCTATAGGAGTACCTGTTGATTTGCCTTCAAATATTCCAGATAAAAATTCAACAGAGTCATCTTCTTTTCTTTGAGTAACAATTTCAGACTGTCCAGGTCTTCTTCTATTCAACTCAGAATTAATAAAATCTAAATCAATATTTACGCCTGCTGGACATCCATCTATAACTCCACCCAGAGCTTTTCCATGGGACTCACCAAAGGATGAAATTTTAAAGATATTACCGAATGAATTTCCTGCCATAGCTTGAATTATAAAGATAATACCTTAAATTAAAATACTCTACCGGGATTTAATATATTTTTTGGGTCAATAGATTTCTTGATAAGCTTCATTAGTTCAATTTCATCTTTACTCCTACTCTTTATTAAATATTTCTTTTTATCAAGACCTATACCATGTTCTGCAGAGATTGAACCTTTAACTAGCTCTGTATTACTGTAGATTATTTCGTTAATATTAGATTTTAAATCATCATCATCAGAATTCTTTCCAATTATAAAATGTATGTTACCATCGGCTACATGACCAAACGGAAATATTGCTTCTACACCTTTACAATTTTTAAGCTCCTTGATTGTTTTATCAATCACTTCTCCAATTTGTGCTACAGGTATACTTATATCAAATTGCTGATCAAAATTTTTTTCTTCTGCTAAAACAGCAACATCTTCTCTAATTCCCCAAATATTCAGCTGCTCTTTTTCATCCTTACCTAAGACTGCATCATCAACAAGCCCTTGCTCAAGTGTCTCCATAACAGCTTTTTCAAAAGTGTTGTAGTCATTTTCAAAATCACCACCCATATATTCGATAAAAACATAGTATTTATAGTTATCTGGGAGATATTTATTATACATGGTTTTATCACTTACCATTTGTTTGTAGGTATCATTCCATAAAAGCTCAAAAGCTGTAAGGTTTTTTGAAATTTTATCCTCCATAAACTTTAATAAGTTTAAAACCTTTTGGTAATCATTAGTAACAGCCAGAGCAGTATACCTTGTCTTAGGATGCTGATATAATCTAAGAACAACTTTTGTAACTATTCCTAGAGTTCCTTCAGATCCAATAAAAAACTGTTTTAAATCATAACCTGAATTGTCTTTCATTAGTTTTTTTAAAGATGATATTACAGTTCCATCAGGAAGAACTGCCTCTAAACCTAATACTAAACTTCTTGTCATACCATATTTAAATACCCTTAATCCTCCTGCATTAGTTGAAACTGCGCCTCCTATTTGTGCAGAGCCTCTTGCCCCAAAATTTAATGGTAGAAGAAGGTCTTTCTCTTTAACAGAATTAATAATATCCTCAATTATAACACCAGACTCACATGTAACAGTTTTACCTTTTTCATCAATTTCAATTATGTTATTCATTTTTTCAAGAGATACAACTACTTGATTTTTAGTTGATTTTGTTGAGCCAACAAGATTCGTAAGACCTCCATGGACTATTATTTCCTGATTATTGTCGTTACAGGTTTTTAGTATAGCTGACACTTGGTCTGTGTCCTTTGGAAGAAGTAAACAAATTGACTCAAGGGGTATATCTGTTTTCCATATATGATAAAATCTTGACTTAAGTTTTTCACCTGTAATAATTGATGATTTATCAAGTATGCTTTCAAAAAGAGAAATTATGTTGATATCAGACATTTACCTTAACAAAAAGTTAACTAAAGATATTAATTTTAAAAGATTAAATTTGTTCGAAATTTATTTGATGAGATATTTTTATACGTCTTTAATTCTTATTTTATTATCGTCTTGTAATAACGATAATGGCTTTGTTATGAATGGTACAGTAGACGTAATTGATGACACAAAAGTTTACATACTTCAAGCAGATCAGAATAATCAACCTTTCATCAAAGATTCTACATCAGTTAAATCCAATAAATTTTCTTTTAAAGGTGTGTCTGCTACTCCTGAAATAAGCTATATACAGGTAGAGGGTGTTAATGGATATGTTTTGACTATTTTAGAAACAGGAACAATTACCGCTGACTTAGATAAAGACAATATTTCAAAATCAACTGTTTCTGGAACAATCTCAAATGATGATTTTATTAAATATAAATCTGAGACAAAGTCCTTAGTGGAAGATATGAATAGTATTTCATCAACTGCTCAAGATGCAATTATGAATGGAGATGTTGAAACTGCAATGAAATTGGAAAAAGATTACAACGCAAAAGAAAGAGAAGTACTACTATATGAATGGGATTTTATTGTTGATAATTTAGATTCATATATGTCAGCCCTATTATTAGAGGTTTTCATGGTAGAAAACAAGGTTAATAAAGATAGCATCATTGATGTTTATGAAAACTTCTCTAATAGAATAAAAGTAAGTAATGTTGGAAAAAATATAGCTGATTTATTAACTCAGTATGAAGATCCGATTGAAGTAGGTGAAATTGCACCAGATTTTACTGCACCAAGTATCGATGGATCTAATATTACCTTAAGCGAGTTAACTCAAAGTAATACTGTTACTCTTCTTGACTTCTGGGCAGCATGGTGCAGACCATGTAGAGTTGAGAACCCTAATCTTGTAAGATTATACAAAAAATATAACCAAAACGGTTTTGATATTCTTGGTGTTTCCCTTGATAGAACTAAAGAACAGTGGGAGAAAGCTATTGAAGATGATAATCTACTTTGGACACAAGTCTCAAATTTAAGCTTTTGGAATGATCCTGTAGCTAGAAGGTATAGTATAAGGGCTATTCCTCAGTCATATCTAATTGATAATACTGGAACTGTAATTGGAAAAAATTTGAGAGGCAACGATCTCGAAGAAAGAATTAAATTTGCATTATCATTAAATGACTGATAATTGCAACTTATAACATACCTTATATCTTATCCTCTAATTAAACTTATTTCCATACAACCGTTTTGTGTTGTTTACATCATATCTGATTTTGTTAATTTTCTTCTTTATAAAGTTTTTAAATATAGACTTAAGACTGTTCGAAGAAATCTTAAGCTTGTTTTTCCAGATAAAACAGACATCGAGCTCCGTGAGATTGAAAAAGGATTCTATAAACACTTTTCAGATATAACAATTGAAAGTATCAAAGCATATGGTATGAGTGAAAATCAAATGATGAAAAGATACACATATGAAAATATTGATGTATTAAGAAAAATTCAGAAGAAAAAAAAGAACATAATTCTATTATGTGGACATTATTCAAACTTTGAATGGTTGTTATCAATTGGATATAACACTAAAGGAAATGGCTATGGAATATATACTCCTATGACGAATAGATATTTTGATAGATTATTTAAAAAAATTAGAAAAAAACATAAAGCTTTTTTAGTCTCTAGATATAAGATAAAGGAGTTTATGTCGTCCCTTGACAATAATAAGTACTACTTATTTGGATTTGCTGCTGATCAATCACCACGTAAAGTCGGAAAATCTTATATAAATAAGTTTTTTGGGCATAAAGTGCCAATATTTACAGGAGCTGAACGGTTTGCAAGAGATTATAATCTTTCAGTAGTTTTTGCAGATATAAATAGAGTAAAAAGAGGTTACTACAAAACTAAATTTATTGAGATATATGACAATAGGGACTCTAAATACAGTATAACAGATCAGTTTATTAAATTACTTGAAGAACAAGTGTACAGAGATCCTAGTCAATATTTTTGGTCACATAATAGATTTAAACATCTAATTAACTAGATCATTAATTTCTTTCTCAATATCTAGAGCAATTTTGTCTGCATATATTTGTGTATCTGATTCAGAAAAAATTCTTACAATAGGTTCGGTGTTTGATTTTCTCATATGCACCCAGCCTTCATTGAAGTCAATCCTAACCCCATCTTCAGTATTTGGTGATAAATCTGAATATTTAGAAACTAACTTTTCAAAAACCTGATCTATTAGATTGGCATCTTTTAGAGTAATCTTTAGTTTTTTCATATAATACTTAGGAAAGTTATCCCTTAAGTTTGACACCTTAATAGATTTATTAACTAGTAAACCAAGAAACAGAGCAATACCTACCAATGCATCCCTTCCATAGTGAAGATCTGGATAGATGATTCCTCCTCCGCCCTCTCCTCCTACTACTGCGTTTACTTCCTTCATTTTCTTTACAACATTCATCTCACCAACAGGTGTAGAGTGATAGTTGCATCCGTATGACATTGTCACATCTTTAAGTGCGTTAGAAGAAGATAGTGTTGACACAGTATCACCTTTTGATACAGATAAAACAAAATCTGAGCAATACACTTGAGTATTTTCCTCACCAAGTATTTCGCCATTTTCATCAAAGAATACTAGCCTATCAACATCAGGATCAACAGCTACTCCGAAGTCTGCATTACTCTCTTTGATTTTTTTTGATAATTCTTTTAAATTTTCTTTAAGTGGTTCTGGTGTATGGGAGAACTTACCATTAATCTCAGAGTTAATAATCTCATAGTTTATTGAGAGTTTTTCAAATAATTTTGGCATAGCAATAGAACCTCCAGAGTTTATTGCATCAGCAACGACAGAAAGTTTTAAAGATTTAATATCTTTTAATGGTAATATTTCTAAATTAACAATAGCATCTATATGGTCATCAATCAAATCATGATATTTAGTTACTTTACCTAAACCGTCATTTGATGAGAAGTCAAATGTATCAAGATTTGAATATTTTATAAGTTTATTAACGTCTTCTCTAGATAGAAACTCGCCATCTGAATTAAAGAACTTTAGGCCATTATATTCCTCTGGATTATGACTTGCTGTTATCATAAGACCAGCAACTGATTTGTTATTTAGGACACCCCAGCATAAGGTAGGAGTAGTAGAAATTCCACAGTCAATTACATCTATACCCATAGATGAGAAGACGGAATTAACAATATTAAGAATAGATTCGCCTGACTTTCTTCCATCTCTCCCTGTCATTACAGAAAGATCAGATAAATTAGGATTATTTTCTTTGATTAATAAGGAAAAAGCAGCAATTGAATTAACAACATCTATAGGAGTTAAATTTTCACCGTTTTCTCCACCTATTGTACCCCTAAATCCAGATATATTTTTTATTAAAGTCATTAGAAATGTAAATATATAAATTGTAAATTACACGAAATTTTTTCTCATGAGATATTTACCAGCTCTAATCGTTTTTTTCTTATTTGTTTCCTGTGGAAATGAATATACACCAACAGTTGTTTCTGCAAGAAAAGATGCATCTAATATTGGTGTAGAAATTATGAAAAAAGGGGGTAATGCATTTGATGCTATGATTGGCGTTCAATTAGCATTATCTGTAAGTCATCCAACAGCTGGTAATATTGCTGGTGGAGGATTTATGGTTTATAAATTAAAAGATGGAACTGATGGAACACTTGATTTTAGAGAAACTGCCCCTGTTGATTCTTCAGAAAAAATGTATCAAGATGAAAATGGAAATGTTATTCCAGGATTAAGTTCTATTGGAGGCTTAGCAGTTGGTGTACCCGGAACAGTTTCTGCAATTTTTGAAATACACAAAAAATTTGGATCATTACCAATTGAAGAATTATTTCAACCTTCAATTGAGCTAGCTGAAAAGGGATATTTAGTAACTAAATACTTAGAAGATGAGTTAAATGAAAAAAGAGATGACTTTATTAAGCTAAATGGAAAAAATTCACTCTATTCAAAAGAGTATAAATCAGGTGACACAATATTTAATAAAATGTATGCAAATACATTAAGAGAAATTATGAACAAAGGGGCTGATGGGTTTTATAAAGGGAAAGTTGCTGAAGATATGATAGAGACAATTTCTCAAAGCGGTGGAATAATGACGATGGAAGATCTCAGCGAATATCAATCTGTTTGGAGAGATCCAGTAAGATTCAAATATAAGGGGTATGATATTATTTCAATGTCATTTCCGTCTAGTGGTGGAGTAATTTTAGGTCAAATGATGAAAGCTATCGAAAATTTTGACCTATCCAAAATTAAACATAATTCACCTGAATATGTGCAACTACTTACTGAGATCGAGAGAAGAGCATTTGCTGACAGAAGTGATTTAATGGGTGATCCAGATTTTATGAAACTTCCAGTATATGAATTCATGGATAAAGAATATGTTGAAAGTAGAATGAAAAACTTTAGTTGGGATCAAGCTACTCCTTCATCAGAAATTAAACCAGGTGAAATTATTTTTAATGAAAGCTATGAAACGACTCATTTTTCTATTGTTGACAAAGAAGGTAATGCAGTATCTGTAACAACCACGCTTAATAATAGTTTTGGTTCTAAAGTGTATGTTGAAAATTCTGGTTTCTTTTTAAATAATGAAATGGATGATTTTAGCTCAAAACCAGGATATCCTAACTTTTTTGGAGTAATTGGTAGTGAGGCAAACTCAATTCAACCAAAAAAACGAATGCTTAGCGCAATGACTCCAACTATTGTTTTAAAAAACAATAAACCACATTTAATACTTGGCTCACCAGGAGGACCAAGTATAATTACATCTGTGTTTCAAACTATATTGAATGTAGTTGAATACAATATGGATGTAAATAAGGCTGTATCATCTCCTCGCTTTCACCATCAATGGTATCCTGATTTAATTGTTATGGAAAATGAGGCATATAGTGATGAGCTTAATTCAATTTTAAGTAAAAAAAATTATTTAATTGTAAAGCTTCCCATAGAGGAAGAAACTCTTGGAGTTTATAAAAGATCTGATATTGGGGCTGTAGATGCTATTCTAATTAACGAGAATGGAGAAGTATTTGGAGGTGCTGATTTAAGAAGAGAACATCATTCCTCTTCAATTGAATAAATAATATATTATAATTTGAGCGACACAATTCAAATTGAAGGTGCAAAAGTCCATAATCTCAAGGATCTTGATTTAGAAATTCCTAGAGAAAAGCTTGTTGTTATTACAGGACTATCTGGAAGTGGAAAATCTTCATTAGCATTTGATACAATTCATGCTGAAGGTCAAAGAAGATATATGGAAACTTTCTCTGCATATATTAGACAATTTGTTGGAAATTATGAAAGACCTGATGTTGAGAAAATTGAAGGACTCTCGCCAGTAATAGCCATAGAACAAAAGACAACAAGTAAAAATCCAAGATCAACAGTTGGGACTGTTACTGATATCTATGACTTCATAAGATTATTGTTTGCAAGAATTGGAGTTGCATATAGTTATAAGTCAAATTTAAAAATGGTGAAAAATACAGATGAGGAAATTATCAAACTAATTTGTGATAAGTATCTAAATCAAAGGATAATTATTTTAGCACCAATAATTAGATCCAGAAAAGGTCATTACAGAGATTTATTTGAAAATTTTACTAAGCAAGGCTTTTCAAAAGTTATTGTTGATGGTGATATTATAGATATTAAGAGAGGAATGAAACTCGATAGATATAAAACCCATGACATTAGTTTAGTTGTAGATAACTTATCTGTAAAAGATGATTTTGAATCAAAGAGAATCTTGTCTGAGTCAATTAAAATAGCTATGAAATATGGAAATGACACAATATTTATATTAGACTCTGATTCAGGTAAACCAGAATATTTTAGCAGAAACTTAATGTGTCCGGAAAGTGGAATTTCATATCCAAAACCAGAACCAAATACATTTTCTTTTAATTCTCCAAAAGGAATGTGCGAGGATTGTAACGGACTTGGAACGGAGTTTAATATTAATATTAAAAAACTTATACCTGATGATTCAATATCAATTAGTAATGGAGGTATTTTACCAATTGGTAAAAAAGATAATTCATGGATATATAGACAGATTGAGTTGATTGCAAAATATTATAATTTTTCATTAAGCGACCCTATTAATAAAATTCCTCAAGAAGGATTAGATTTCATTTTAAACGGAGGAAAGGAAAGTTTTATAGTCAATTCTAAAGAACTTGGAGTTAAAAGAGAGTATGAGATAGACTACATGGGCATTGATTCTTTTATCAAGGAGCAACTTAATAATGATGAGTCAAAAAGTTTAAGGAGATGGGCTATGCAATTTGTAGATATTAATAAATGTAGCACTTGTGAAGGAAGTAGATTAAAAATTGAATCTAGATCATTTAAGATAAATAAGAAAAATATTTTTGAATTAACAGAAATGGATTTGTCAGAGCTTAAGGATTGGTTTAAAGATTTAAATAAAAAATTGTCTAAAAAAGAGCTTAAGATATCTGAAGAAATTAGCAAAGAGATTTCAATAAGAATTCAGTTTTTAATTGATGTAGGATTAGAGTATTTAACTCTATCAAGATCTACAAAATCTTTATCTGGAGGTGAAGCTCAAAGAGTAAGGTTAGCAACCCAAGTTGGATCTCAACTTGTAGGAGTTTTGTACATATTAGATGAGCCTAGTATAGGACTTCATCAAAAAGATAATATAAAGCTAATTGATTCACTAAAAAAACTTAGAGACTCTGGAAACTCAGTAATAGTTGTAGAGCATGATAAAGAAATGATTTTAAGTTCTGACCATATTATTGATTTAGGACCAAATGCAGGTTTAAATGGTGGTAAAATAATATACGAGGGTTCACCTGATAAAATTAAAAAAGCAAAAACAATTACTGCAGACTATTTAAATGAAACTAAAAGGATAGAAGTACCAAAGAAAATCAGAGAAGGAAGTGGTGAATATATAAAAATTTATGGATGTAAAGGAAATAACTTAAAAAATATAGATGTAGAATTTCCTTTAGGAAAAATGATTGCAGTTACAGGAGTATCAGGAAGTGGTAAATCAACCCTAGTAAATGAAACCCTATACCCTATTATTAACTCTAAGATATATAATTCAGTAAAGTCACCATTAGAATTTAAAAAAATTGATGGACTTGATAATATAGATAAAGTTGTAGAGGTGAATCAACAACAAATAGGCAGAACTCCTCGAAGTAACCCTGCCACATATACTGGAGTTTATAGTGAAATAAGAAAACTTTTTTCAGAAACTGTTGAAGCAAAAATTAGAGGCTATAAACCTGGAAGATTTAGTTTTAATGTTGCAGGGGGTAGATGTGAAAATTGTAAAGGAGGAGGAATGAAATTAATCGAGATGAACTTTCTTCCAGATGTTTTTGTAGAATGTGAAGTTTGTAATGGAAAAAGATTTAATAGAGAAACTCTTGAGGTTAGATATAAAGGTAAATCTATTTCAGATGTGCTTGATATGAGTGTTTCAAAATCTTTAGAATTTTTTTCATCTATTCCTAAGATTTACAACATTTTAAAAGCTATTGATAGTGTTGGGCTTGGATATATCACTCTTGGGCAGTCTTCAACAACTTTATCTGGAGGTGAATCCCAAAGAATTAAGCTTGCAAGTGAACTCTCAAAAAAGGATACAGGAAAAACATTATATATTCTTGATGAGCCTACTACTGGACTTCATTTTGAAGATATAAGAGTTTTATTAAATGTTCTTAATCAATTAGTTGACAAGGGTAACACAATAGTAATAATAGAGCATAACTTAGATGTAATTAAGCAGGTTGACCACATTATTGATATTGGCCCTGAAGGTGGGAAAAACGGTGGAGCACTAATTGATAGTGGAAGTCCTAAAGAAATTATAGCAAATAATAAAGGTTATACAGCTAAATACTTATCTAAAGAATTAATCCAATGAAAAATTTGATTATTTATTTAATTGCTTCACTACCAATTATATTATTTGGTCAATCTAATAATTCATACAACCTAGAAGTTGAACTAAATTCATTTGATAAAACCTTAGATATAAAACAAGTAATGAAATATAAAAATATTTCAAATACTAGTGTTGACTTTATATTTCTTGAAGACTGGTCAAATTCATATAGTAATACAGACACTAAACTTGCTAAAAGAATTTCTGATGAATATTCAAGATCTTTTTCATTCTCCCAAAAGAAGCAAAGAGGTTTCACTGTAATTGATAAAATAAGCTCAAGCAAAATAGATAAATGGAGTAGATTAGAAAACACTTCAGACATAATTAAATTATTCCTAAAAAAGCCCTTAGAGGTTAACCAATCTATTGAGATAGAGATTTTATATTCAATTAAGCTTCCTGATTCAAAATTTACAGGATTTGGATACGATAACAGTAATAATTTTTATTTAAAAAATTGGATCATAGCATTTTCAGCAAGCTCAGGATTAAATTTAATACCTCAAAGCAATCTTAATCTTGATGATCAATCGATAGATAGATCTGATTATTCAATTAAATTGAAATTAGATGAAAAATATTTCATTGTTTCAAATCTCCAAAATATTTTAAATGAAGATAAAGAGAGAGAAATAACCCAACTAATCGGCTCTTCAATTAAAGATGTTAAACTAAATATATTAACTGAAGATAATTTTATAGAGCTTAAGAATAGTCAATTTGAGGTTGAAACAGATATTTTTAAAAAAACTACTCTTTTAGAATCTGAAAATAAGTTTAATAGAGTCTCTAGTTTTATAAGTGAATATTTTAATGATACTGAAGAAACCAAACTTTTGATCACTAAACAGGATTATGAATCTAGTCCCTTTTATGGACTAAATGAATTGCCAGGATTTTTAAGTCCATTCTCTGATGAGTTTTTAGAAGAAATTATTTTTTTAAAGTCATTCTCTATTAATTATATAAATCAAAAATTAAATATTAACAAAAGAGATTCTCACTGGGTTTACAAAGGATTAGAGATATTTATTATAAATAAATACATTAATCAATTTTATCCAAAGGTTAAGTTCATTGGGAAATTAGCAGCAAATAAATTTATAGATACATATGAAGTTTCTAAATTGAATTTTAGTGATATATTCATAAACTACTCTGAATATGTACAAAGACTAAATTTACATCAATTAGATAATCAACCAAGCAACTCTCTTACAAGAATAAATGAAGAGGTTACCTCACCTTATCATACAGGTGTAGGATTTACTTATCTAGAAAATTTAATTGGAGAAGAAGAATTCCAAAGTTTAGTATATAGAATGGTTAATTCTGACTCAATTAAGAAGTTGAATGATTTGTTCTATGACTACAAAGAAAATGACTTAGTTTGGTTTATAAACGATTATTTAAGCACCAGGCAATCTATTGATCTGTCTATAAAGAAAACCGGTGAAGACTTCTTTAGAATATCAGAAAAAAATAATATCAAAATCCCTTACTCTGTAGGACTCATAAAAAATGATTCTATAATCTATTCTAATCGATTTAATGTTTATTCGGAAATACAACTTCCTAAATTAGATTATGACTATGTTGCTATAAATCCCGATATAAAAATTCCAGAACTTAATCAAAATAATAATTGGATATATAAATCTAATTCTCTTAAACCACTTAGATTAAGATTAATAGGTGATTTAGACAATCCAAAAAAAAGAAATATCTATATACGCCCTGAAGTAACATATAATCTATATGATGGAATATCACCTGGTTTTAATTTTTTAAACAAGGGTCTTAAGAGTAAACCTTTTTCATATGAAATATTTTCACAATATGCTTCAAAAGAAAAAACACTAGTAGGGTCTTTAAATTTAAAATATCAAGTTAATAATGAAATAAATGATAATTTCTCAACTGTTTACAATATATTTTATACAACCAATCATTATAAAGAAGATTTAAGATTTCAGGTTTTTTCACCCTCAATAACTGTAAATTTTAGAGATAACAATAACCTTAGATCAAATATTAGAAGATCATTTTCAATTTCCATGTATAATGTAGATAAGGATTCAAATAATGTAAATGACAATAAACTTAATAATTATAGCATATATAATCTTGGATATTATTATAGTGATATAGGTATAATAAAATATTTAAAATCATCAGCTAACACTGAGTTTTCAAATAATTTTGGTAAAATAAATTTAGTATTTGACTACAGAAAGATATTTAATAGCAATAGGCAATTTCAAGCTAGGGTTTATTTAGGTAAGTTCTTTTGGAATAACAGAAATTTCGAGAACTTTAATTATAACCTTGGTAGATCAGGAGGATATCTTTTTTTAGATAATTATCTTGGAAGATCGGAAAAAACTGGGCTTTTAAGTCAGCAATTTATTATGGCTGGAGGTGGTTTCAAATCATTTTTTGATAATCCTACAACAGATAACTTTATGCTTACCACAAACCTAAATATCGGTTTATGGAAGTGGATAGAAGGATATTTAGATTTAGGAACGCTTAAAGATAAGGGAGAGAAATCAAGGTACTTTTACGGAACAGGTCTTAGACTTAATTTACTACCAGATTTTTTTGAACTCTATTTCCCAATTAGCTCAAGTAATGGCTTTGAGTTGTCCCAAAAAAGGTACAGCAATAAAATAAGATTTATAGTATCATATAACTTAGAATCATTGGGTAAGCTTTTCACTAGAAGATGGCTTTAATTCAGTTGTTTTAATTATTTGTAAATTTGCTGACCCTATGAATACATCTAGTTCTATAAAAGAAGAGATTAGCTTAAAAAAGTTCAAGGAAAAAGTTTTAAATGACTTTAGAACAATCTGCTTAAGTAGAGAGATAAGCATACTTGGAAGACGTGAGGTATTACTTGGAAGAGGGAAGTTTGGGATTTTTGGTGATGGAAAAGAATTACCTCAAGCTGTAATGAGTCATTTTTTTAAAAACGGTGATTTTCGTTCAGGTTATTATAGGGACTTAACAATTTTATTATCACAAGATTTACTTTCTGCTAGAGAATTTTTCTCAGCAATTTATGGTCATCCTGATCAAATTTATGAAAGAATGGCAGGTGGTCGACAAATGGTTGGACATTTTCTAACAGACCTTATAGATGAAAACAAAGAGTGGAAAAATCAAACATCTCAAAAAAATCATATTTCAGATGTATCCCCTACTGCCAGCCAAATGTCAAGACTAGTTGGTCTTGGATTAGCCTCAAAAATTTATAGGAACAATAATGTTAAAGACTCTGAGAAATTTTCAAAAAATGGTAACGAAATTGTATGGGGTACTATTGGAAACGCAAGTACAAGTCAAGGAGTATTTTTTGAGGCAGTTAACGCGTGTGGAGTTCTTCAAATTCCTGCAGTTATAAGTGTATGGGACGATGATTACGGTATTTCTGTTCATAATAAAGATCATACAACTAAAGAAAGTATTTCAAAGGCTTTATCAGGATTTCAGATAAATAAAGAATCTGCGGGTATAGAAATATTAGAAGTTAAAGGCTGGGACTACCAGTCATTAATGAGAACATATTCACATGCAGAAAAAATCGCTAGAGAACATCATATTCCTGTACTTGTTCATGTCACAGAACTTACGCAACCACTTGGTCATTCAACTTCAGGATCACATGAAAGATATAAGTCAAAGGAAAGATTGAAGTGGGAAGAAGACTATGATTGTAATAGAAAATTTGAAGAATGGATTATTAAAAATAAAATTTCGACGAAAAAGAAAATTGAAAGTATTAAAGCTGAAATTAAAAGCTATGTAGCAGACGAAAGGAAGTTAGCTTGGGAATTGTATCAAAGACCAATTAAAGAAGCAAAAAATGATTTATTAGATAAAATCAAATCTTTAACCAGACCAATAGATGATGAAATTAATTCATTAATTTCTAATATTGATGATTCAAACTTTTCAGATATAATAAAGGTTTGCAGAAGGCTATTATACAAATTACCACCAGGAGAGTCTCAGGACAGAGAGATACTTATTAGTTGGAGAGATAAATATTTAAATATTCTAGAAGAAAAATATTCATCAGATCTATACTCAATTGAAATTTCAAATCTAAAGAATAATGTTTACACAAAAGCTGAATATTCAGATACATCTAATAAAGTTGATGGTAGAATAATTCTAAGAGATAATTTTGACAAAATATTAGAGATCAATTCTAAAGTTTACATATTTGGAGAAGATGTTGGAAAAATTGGAGATGTGAATCAAGGTCTTGAGGGTCTTCAAAATAAATATGGTGAAAACAGAGTGTTTGATACTAGTATCAGGGAGTCTACTATTGTCGGTCAAGGAATAGGAATGTCCCTAAGAGGTCTAAGACCAATTGCTGAAATTCAATACCTTGATTATATACTATATGCTCTTCAAATTCTCAGTGACGATTTATCTACATTTA
Organism: uncultured Bacteroidota bacterium; assembly: GCA_902594745.1. Lineage (GTDB taxonomy): Bacteria > Bacteroidota > Bacteroidia > Flavobacteriales > Flavobacteriaceae > Marisimplicoccus. The sequence goes on along the minus strand of CACJNF010000001.1, from coordinate 43,588 downwards.
GTTATAGAACCTTGGGAAAACAGAAAGCCCCGCTGATTGTTAGAACTAGAGGGCATAGACTCGAAGGAATATGGCATTCAGGCTCACCTCTTGGTGGTATGATAAGCTTCTTAAGAGGAGTATTTATTCTTACACCAAGAAATATGACAAAAGCTGCAGGATTTTACAATAGCTTATTGGATATCGAACAGCCTGCTATTGTTATTGAACCATTAAATGCTTATAGAGTAAAAGAGGAACTTCCATTAAATTACGGTGAGTTTAAAACACCTATCGGAGAAATTGAAATTCTTCAGGATGGAGATGACTTAACAATAGTTTCGTATGGTTCAACTCTAAATATAGTTCATAAAGTCGCTAAAGAAATAAAAAAATTCAACATTAATTGTGAAGTAATTGATCTCCAATGTCTGATTCCTTTTGATCTATCTAAAGATATTATTAAGAGTATTCAAAAAACAAATAGACTAATGATTATTGACGAAGATGTTCCAGGTGGAGCTTCAAGTTATATTCTTCAAGAGCTTTTAAATAATCAAAATATATATCAATACCTTGACAGTGAACCTAGGCTAGTAACTGCTAAAGAACACAGGCCTCCTTATGGTTCAGATGGTGACTATACAAGTAAGCCTTCTTTTGAAGATATATTTGATGAAATCTATAATTTAATGAGAGAGTCAGATCCAAATAGGTTCAAGAAACTATCCTAAAATTAAAAGCTAATTCTTAAAGATTTTATAGATTAACTCGTTTAAAATACCTTCATGATTAGTTGCATCAAAATCGATTCCTTTCGATCTCCTATCTGCTTCAAGTAAATAATTAAAAATCTTTGATATTCTTTTCATAGGATAGTAAACTGAAGCCCTTTTGTATTCCTCAATAAAATACGGGTTGACTCCTAGAGTCTTTGATGCTTCATTTTTATTCTCTAATGAATGATAGATAAATAATTTATTAAAAAAAGAATATATAGTACCTATTATTACTGGAATTGGATACTTCTTTGAATTCTTTGACATATATGAAACTAGATCTTGTGATTTTTTATAGTTATTCTTTCCAATTTCTTTAGTTAACTCAAAGAAATTGAACTCTTTACTAAATCCAATTATATTTTCAACTTCTTCAGGCCTTATGACTTGATCTTTATTAGAATTGAGTTTTAATTTCTCAAGTTCGTTGTCAATTTGTGATAAGTCATTACCAACAAAGTCCGCAATAATTTTAATTGAATTAGGATGAAGGTTAATAGATTTTTCTTTTGACTGCTGTTCGATCCATTGATAAACCTGACTATCATAAAGTTTTCTTGATTCGAAAACAACTCCATGCTTTATGCAATTTTTATATACTTTCTTTCTTTTATCTAAAGAACTATTAAAAGATAAGACTAGAATTGATTTCTTATTTAGATTTTCAATATATGAGTTAATTAAGTTAAAATCGCTTGATAAGTTCTTAGAATCTTTTACAACTATTAGATTAAAATCACCAACCAAAGGATATCTTTTTAAAAAATCAACAACTTCATTTTCTTGATTTTCATCTGATTTTTTTGAGTAAATTTTCTTTAAATCAAAATCTACAGCATCAGCTTTTACAGATGAATTAATTATGGTATTTATAAGATTATCTGAAAAGAAACTTTCATCACCATGGATCAAATAAATTGGTGAAAGTTTGCCATTATTTATATCATTAATTAATTTGTTGTATTCTGACATTTTATGAAGAAACTGAACTTTCCTGATTTTCAATTTAAAATTAAAAAAGAAAACAACAATAATGTCATTTTTGATGAAATTCGAAAAAAATGGATTGTATTAACCCCTGAAGAATGGGTAAGACAAAATTTTATAAAGTATTTAATTTCAAAAAATTACCCTAAATCATTAATTAATTGTGAAAAATCATTTTATATAAATAGAGTTTTAAAAAGATATGATATTGTTGTATATGATATTAATGGCAAGGTAAGTATTCTGGTAGAGTGTAAATCTCCTAATATTAATATTATTAAAGAACATTTTGATCAGGTAATGCGATATAATATTGAATTAAAAAGTGAAATGATTATTGTTACAAATGGATTAAATCATTTTTATTTTAAATTGGACAAGAATAAAAATCAATATATACAAGAAAAAGATCTAATATTTTACAATAAATGAGAATCGGAATTGCAATACTTAATTGGAATGGAATAAATCTTTTAAAATCACACCTAAAAGAAGTAGTTGATAAATCTGGAGACTCAACAATCTATATAATTGATAATAATTCTGATGATAATTCATTAGAATTTGTAAAACAGAATTTTCCACAAGTCAAATTAATAAGTTTAGATAAAAATTATGGTTTTGCAGAAGGATACAACATTGGTCTAAAGCATGTAAATGAAGATATAGTATGTATACTCAATAATGATGTCGAAGTAACAGAAAAATGGCTTGATCCTATTAAGAGAATATTAAAAGAAAAGAAAAACTGTATTATCCAACCCACTATTATGGACTTTAACAATCGAGAATATTATGAGTATGCCGGTGCTTCTGGAGGATTCATAGATAAGTTTGGGTATCCATTTTGTAGAGGAAGAATTTTTTTCACTATAGAGAAAAATAAAAATCAGTACTCTGATGATAAAATATTTTGGGCTTCAGGTGCTTGTATGATTATCCCAAAAAGAACATTCTATGAATTGGGAGGATTTGACAAAAGTTTTTTTGCACATATGGAAGAAATAGACCTATGTTGGAGAGGATTTAATAAAGGAATTGAATGTTTTTCATCTACTGATTCGGTTGTGTACCACGTTGGAGCAGCAACTTTAAAGGAAAGCGCAAATAAAAACTATTTAAACTATAGAAATTCATTAATAATGCTAACTAAGAATCTACCCTTAAATTCTCTATTATATGTTTTATTTATTAGAATAATTTTAGATATGATTTCAATTATTAGATACTTAATAGTTGGCAGAATAGATCTTTCACTATCAATTGTTAAAGCACATTTAGGATACTTTAATAGGGCTAATAAGATTTTAAGAAACAGAGATAAATCTTTAAAAAAAGAAAACTATTACAGAATTCGTAGTATTGTATTCAAGTACTTTATTTCAGGAAAGAAAAAATTCTTTAGTCTCTAATACAATAATTTAGCATAAAAATATTAAGTTTGTAGCTGACTAATTAATAACCAATATATTTAGATATGAAAAATAACATTTTTATTGTAGGTGTTTTAGGTTTACTTCTAACTTCATGTGTATCTCAAAAGAAATACTCGGACTTAGAGAGCCTTCAGCAAAATACAAAGGAATTATTAGATAGTGCAACTGCTAAGCTTAGTGCTGCAGAAACTCAACTTTCAGCAACTTCTGAGAGGTTATCTGCATTATCAGAACAAAACAAATTTTTAAGAGCTAATAATCAAGATTTAATTGACAATATTGGAAATTTAACTACTCTAACTCAAAAAGGAGCAGAAAATCTTGAAAGATCTCTTGAAAGCATCAAAGAAAAAGACCTAATCATCACAAGAATGCAGGATGCTGTTACTAAAAGAGACTCTGTAACTTTAGCACTTGTTCAAAGCTTTAAAAGCTCGCTTGGAACACTAAGCGATGATGATATTGAAATTAACGTTGAAAAGGGTGTAGTATATGTATCAATCTCAGATAAACTACTTTTCAACAGTGGAAGCTTTACTGTAACAACTAGAGCTAAAAAAGTTTTAGAAAAAATTGCTAAAGTAATTAGTGATAAGCCAGATCTTGAATTTATGGTAGAAGGTCATACAGATAACTTACTAATTGATCAAGAGAAAGCGGCTGAAACTATCCCTGGAGTTCTTGACAACTGGGATCTTTCTGTAAAAAGAGCAACTTCTGTAGTCAGAATTTTACAAAATGATTATGGTGTAGATCCAACTAAACTAGTTGCTGCCGGTAGAAGTTTTTACATGCCTATAGCTGACAATGATTCTTCTGTTTCTAGAGCTGTTAATAGAAGAACTAGAATAGTTGTTCTTCCTAAACTTGATCAGTTTACTAAACTTATTGAGGAAGGAATGAGCATGAATGTTCCTGCTACAGGACCAAGTAATACAATTAGCTCAGATAACAAACCTGACTAAAATCATTATTGATTAGTCAAAAAACAAGCGTGATATTTATCACGCTTTTTTTTTATATTTTATTAAGCTTAGCAAATCTTAATAATAGATTTTTTTGACCAAATTTTGAAAATTCAACAATAGCTCTAACATCATTATTAAGTCCTTCTATTTTCACTATTTTACCAAGCCCAAACTTTTCATGAGAAACTTTATCCCCTTCTGAAAAATTGATTTCTATAGAACTATTTTTCAAGGGCGAAGATGATATTTTCTTTAGGTTTCCTTTTGGTTTAAATACTATCTTTTTCTTAGGAAAGTCCTGAGATATTGGTTTAAATTCAACTTGTTTTGTAATACTTACAAAATTCTTATCAATCTCATTTATGAATCTACTCTCTTCACAATAAATTAGCTTTCCCCATCTGTATCTAGAGTTAGCATATGATAAATAAAGATTTTGTTTTGCCCTAGTAATTCCAACGTAAAATAACCTTCTTTCCTCCTCTAATTCTGACCGTGTGTTATAACTTAAAGCGGATGGGAATAGATCTTCTTCAAGACCAACTATAAAAACATGTTTAAATTCAAGACCCTTTGATAAATGAAGTGTCATCAAAGATATATAGTCTTCATTGTCCTGTTCAATATCGAAGTCTGTTGAAAGTGAAACATTTGAAAGGAACTCTGACAGGCTGTCATTAGAGTCAACTATTTCTTTTTGGTCTTCAATAAAATCTCTTATTCCATTTAATAATTCTTGAACATTCTCAACCCTTGAAATTCCTTCCGGAGATTCATCTTTTTTTAACTCATCAATAATCTTGACTTTATTAATTAATTCTTTAGTTAAATCAAACGCATTTAATTTCTCATTTTCAATTTTAAAAACTTCGATTAGGTCAATAAAGTTTTGAAGTTTTAACGAAACTGAAGAAGAAAAAGGAATATTTAATTCTTTATGTTTCTTTATTGTATCATAAAGGCTTAGACTATTTTTTTGAGCTGCAATAATAATTTTATTAATTGTAACTAGACCAACACCTCTAGCCGGATAATTTATTACTCTTTTGAGACTTTCTTCATCATTACTGTTAATGATTAATCTTAAATATGCAAGAATATCCTTTATTTCTTTTCTATTGTAGAATGAAACTCCCCCAAATATTCTATATGGTATTTTGTTTAGTCTTAACGAATCTTCAATAGGTCTAGATTGTGCATTTGTTCTATAGAGTATGGCAATATCTGACAGATTAGAATCATTAATAATTTGTATTTTTTGACAAATAGATCTAGCCTCGGCAATATCTGATTGATTTGAGGAAATTTGAACTTTATCTCCAAAATCGTTTTCTGTCCATACTTCTTTATCAATTTTATTTTTATTGTGATCAATGACTGAATTAGCAGCGTTTACTATATTTTTTGTAGATCTATAATTTTGTTCAAGCCTAAATATTTCAACATCATGATAGTCATTTCTAAAATTTATAATATTGTTAATGTTTGCACCTCTAAATGAATAGATACTTTGCGCATCATCACCAACAACACAGATATTCTGATACTTATCAGATAATGATTTTACAATAAGATATTGAGAGTTATTTGTGTCTTGATACTCATCTACGAGTATATATTTAAATTTTTCTTGATACTTTGCTAGGACTTCAGGATGACTATTTAATAATTCATTAGTTTTCATTAAAAGGTCATCAAAGTCCATTGAGTTTGATTTAACCAATCTATCGTTATATTCTTTGTAAATATTTCCTGTCTCAGGTTTTCTTGATAAATTATCAGACTCAACTAATTCATTATTAGAGAAATAACCATTGACGGTTATAAAGTTATTTTTAAGTGTTGAAATTCTATTTCTAATTGATTTTGATCTGTAAACATCCTTATCTAAGTTCATTTCTTTAATGATAGATGAAATTAGTCTTTCAGAATCTTGTGTATCATAGATAGTAAAATCTGAAGTAAAACCAATTTTATGAGCTTCAAATCTTAATATTTTAGCAAAAACTGAATGAAAGGTGCCCATCCATATGCTCTTTGAGTCACTTTCACCAATCATTGATGAAATTCTAAGCTTCATTTCACGAGCTGCTTTATTAGTAAATGTTAAAGCTAAAATTTCAAATGGATCTACACCGTTGTTAACTAGGTGTACAATTTTATATGTTAAAACTCTGGTTTTTCCTGATCCAGCTCCTGCAATTACCATTGATGGACCATCTGTCTTCAAAACTGCACTCAATTGAGCATCATTAAGATCATTTAGATAAGATTTGTTATCTTCTAACATTATTATAAATTTAACTAATTAATGAATTTTAATTACCCTATAACCATTAATTAAATCAACACTTATGAAAAAATTATCATTGATTATATTATTTTTCATTTTTCAATTTAGTTATTCTCAATCTATTGATGATCAAATTAAAAATATTGAACAAAAAGTAATTTCATGGAGACATGATTTTCACAAACATCCAGAACTTTCAAATAGAGAGTTTAGAACATCTGAAGTAATAGCAAAACATCTAGAATCACTCGGTATATCAGTTGAAAGAAACGTTGGAGTAAATGGCGTAGTTGGAATACTAAAAGGAAGTAAAGAAGGTAAAGTTGTTGGATTAAGAGCAGATATGGATGCACTGCCAATTACAGAAAATAATTACCTTCCTTTTATGTCAATAAATGACGGAATTATGCATGCTTGTGGACATGACAGTCATATGGCCATTCTTATGGGTGCAGCAGAAATATTATCTAAGAATAGAAATTTTAGAGGTACTGTAAAGTTTATTTTTCAAGGAGCTGAAGAAGGTCCCCCACCTGGTGAAGAAGGAGGTGCAAGAATGATGATTAAAGAAGGTGTTTTAAAAAATCCCGATGTAGATGCAATTTTTGGTCTTCATATAGCTGCTCAATTACCCATGAATAAGGTTTACTATAAACCAAGAGGCTTTTATGCATCTTCATCAAGGTTTACAATTAAAGTAATTGGAACTCAAGCTCATGGGGGGACACCTTGGCTTGCAGTTGACCCCATTGTAATAACTGCACAAATAATAAATTCGATTCAAACAATTATTTCAAGAGAATCAGAATTAACAAAAGAACCTGCAGTTATTTCATTTGGTAAAGTTGAGGGTGGCAATAGATTTAATATTATTCCAAATGAGGTAAATTTAGTTGGAACTATTAGATCATTAGATTATGGGATGAGGGATTACATAAAAAAAAGAATTATAGAGCTTTCAGAAGGAATTGCCGAATCGTATGGGGGTAAAGCTATAGTTGAAATTGATGATGGTGCTGACATTACATACAATGATCCTGAAATTATGGATAGAATGCTTCCATCTTTAAAAAAATCTGCTGGTAACGAAAATGTAATACTAAGCAATGCTAAAACACTTGCAGAAGATTATGCGTATTACTTAAACGAAATCCCTGGTTTTTTGTTTGAGTTAGGTGGATATAACACAAACGAAGAAAGAGAAGCTCCTGCACATCATACACCTGATTTTTTTATAGATGATAGCTCAATGCTTCTTGGAGTTAAAGTAATGACAAATTTAGCATTAGACTTTTTAAAGAGTGAATAATGATTTTTTAAACCAATCTGTTGAATTTATTAAAGGTGTTGGTCCTTCAAGATCAAAACTTCTTAATGATGAATTGAATATTAAAACTGTAAAGGACTTAATAGACTTCTACCCCTTTAGATACATAGACAGAATGAGTTTTTTTAAGATCAATCAACTTCCTCTGAACAACTCAGAAGTTCAAATTATTGGTAAAATAAAATCAATAAAAAAAACTAAGGTTAGATATAGAGATAGGCTTAATTGTGAATTTTATGATGAAACGGGTAAGATTGATTTAATTTGGTATAGAGGATTTAGTTGGGTTGAAGAATCAGTAAAAGTTGACAAGGAGTATGTAGTTTATGGTAAACTAAACTGGTATGGTAATAAAGTCTCCATTGCTCACCCAGAAATAAAGACAAAAGAAAGTTTTGAAAGAAATATACCTAGAAGACTTCATGGGATATATTCATCGACTGAAAAATTAATAGCCGAAGGAGTAACACAAAAATACTTTGTTAAGATAATTTTTAATCTTTTAAATTCTATCCAAGTTCATATAAAAGAAAATCTATCAGCTTCCATATTAAAAGAATATAGCCTTATTGACCGATATCAAGCCCTTATAAATATTCACTTACCTGAATCACAGGAATTATTATCACAGTCAATCAGAAGACTAAAATTCGAAGAGCTTTTTTTTAATCAAATAGGTTTTCAGTTGTCTAAAAACGATAGAATAATAAAACTTAACGGATTTAAATTTGAAAAAGTTGGTAACAATTTGAATGATTTTTACGCTAAATCATTGCCTTTTGAACTAACTAAAGATCAAAAAAAAGTTATAAAAGAAATTAGAAATGATTTTAGGGATGGAAAGCAGATGAATAGATTACTCCAAGGTGATGTTGGATCAGGTAAAACAATTGTCTCTTTAATGGTCATGTTAATAGCTATTGACAATGGTTATCAGTCCTCTATTCTTGCACCAACTGAAATTCTTGCTAACCAACATTACAATTCAATTAGAGAGCTGATAAAGGATTTAGATGTGGAAATTGAGCTTTTAACTGGTTCAACAAAATCTAGTGATAGAACAAGGATACATAGAAATTTAAAATCAGGAAAAATTAATATTCTTGTAGGTACTCATGCAATATTGGAAGATACTGTTCAATTTAATAATCTTGGACTAAGTGTTATTGACGAACAGCACAGGTTTGGGGTTGCTCAGAGAGCAAAACTTTGGAAAAAAAATAATCCTGCTCCACATATTCTAGTTATGACTGCTACTCCAATTCCAAGAACACTAGCAATGAGCATTTACGGAGATCTTGATGTTTCAACAATCAAAGAGCTACCTCCTGGAAGAATAGAAACTAAAACTGTTCATAAATATGATAAGAATAGACTCAGTGTTTTTAGTTTTCTGAAAAAAGAAATAAGAAAAGGAAGGCAAGTATATCTTGTATACCCTCTAATTAATGAATCTGAGAAATTAGATTACAAAGATCTTATGGACGGGTATAATAGTATTGTTAGAGAGTTCCCTAGACCTGATTACCAGGTTAGTATTGTTCACGGTAAAATGAATTCAAAAGACAAAGAATACGAAATGAGTAGATTTATAAAAAAAGAAACTCAAATTCTAGTTTCAACTACTGTAATTGAAGTTGGTGTTAATGTTCCAAATGCATCAGTTATGGTTATTGAGAGCGCAGAAAGGTTTGGATTATCTCAGCTTCATCAGCTAAGAGGAAGGGTTGGAAGAGGAAATGATGAGAGTTATTGTATTTTAATGACAAAAGATAAGCTGTCTGAAGACTCAAAGATTAGAATTGATACAATGGTTAAAGTAAGTGATGGATTTAAACTTGCAGAAGTTGACCTTAAACTCAGAGGTCCAGGAGATTTGCTGGGGACTAAACAAAGTGGAGTTTTAAAATTTAAGCTAGCAGATATAATTTATGATTTTGATATTTTAAATGAGGCCAAAAATTGTGCAGAGCAAATACTTAATAAGGATCCCAGACTGATTGACAAGGAAAATTTACCAATTAGATATGAAATCTCTACTTCTTCAAATTCAAAAAATTTATGGAGATATATAAGCTGATTAAGTATATTTGTTTATCAAACTAACCTAGTGAAAATATCAATTAACTGGCTTAAAGACTATCTTGAAACTGATCATACTCCAGAAGAGATATCTGAGATACTTACTAATTTAGGATTAGAAGTTGAAAAAATATCTGACTTCGAATCTATAAAAGGTGGATTAAAAGGGGTTGTGGCAGGTAAAGTGTTAGAGTGTGTTAAACATCCTAATGCTGACAGGCTAAAAGTTACTTCAATAGATATTGGTGGCAAAGAAGTCTTTGAAATTGTTTGTGGAGCACCAAATATAGAAAAAGGACAAATTGTTCCTGTTGCTACAGTTGGCTCAAAAATATACACAAATGAAGGTATAGAAATAAAAATAAAAAAATCAAAAATAAGAGGCGTTGTAAGCAACGGTATGGTTTGTGCTGAAGATGAGATTGGATTGGGTGACTCACATGAAGGCATAATGGTTTTAAAAAAAAATATTAAACCCGGTACACCAATCAGTGACTTGTTTAATATACAATCAGATAAAATTTTGGAAATCGGACTAACTCCAAATAGATGTGATGCAATGTCACATTATGGTGTGGCAAGAGATCTTAAAGCATTTCTAGACTATAAAAAAATTAAATCTAATCTAATTTTACCATCAATTAACTCATTTAGTTCAGTTAATATTGATAAGGAGATCAATGTAAATGTTGAAGATTCAGAAAAATGCCCATTTTATTCTGGTTTGGTAATAAAGAATATAAATGTTGAATCTTCTCCTCAAGAAATTCAAAATAAACTTAAGTCAATAGGTCTTAAACCAATCAATAGCATTGTTGATATTACAAATTATGTAATGCATGAAATTGGTCAACCTCTTCATGCTTTTGATCTTGATAAAATTGAAAATATAACAGTTAAATCACTAAAATCAGGAACAAAATTTAAAACTCTAGACGAAAGCGAAATAAAACTTAACAATGAGGATCTAATGATATGCTCTAATAGCGAGCCTCTTTGTCTTGCAGGAATTTATGGTGGAATTGATTCTGGTGTTAGTGAGTCTACAAATAGCTTATTTCTTGAATCAGCAATTTTTAACTCTGTTACAATAAGAAAATCATCAAAAAGACATCAACTTTTTACAGATGCTTCATACAGGTATGAAAGAGGTGTTGATCCAAATAAAGTTATTTATGCTTTAAAAAGAGCCGCTCTATTAATACAAGAAATTAATCCAGAATGCCATATTTCAGAAATATTTGTTGAAGATAATTTGAAAAAAGAAATCAAAGATGTTTATTTAAGATATGATAGAATTGAAAAGGTTTCAGGACAACTTATTGATAAAGAAATCGTTACACAAATCCTAACTTCTCTTGATTTTGAGATAAAAGGTTATAGTGATGATGGAATTAATTTGATTGCACCTGACTACAGACATGATGTATTTAGAGAAATTGATGTGATAGAGGAAATACTTAGAGTTTTCGGGTTTGACAACATTGATATAGATAATAAAATATCAATGAGTATTCCGAATACCTCTGATAATAAAAATTTTAAAACTGAATCGATTATTAGTAATCAATTAGTTGGAATTGGATTTAATGAAATAATTAATAATTCGATATGCTCACCAACAACTAATAAAAAATTTAATGAGGATTCAGTAGAACTATTAAATCCACAAGGGATTGAGCTTTCAAACTTGCGTAAATCATTAATTCCTAATTCATTAGAAACTATCAATCATAACATTAATAGACAAAATAAAAATTTAAAATTATTTGAAATTGGTAATGTATACTCAACTATTGATAATGAATTTCATGAAACAAGAAAAATGTTAATATCAGTAACTGGAAGTGTATTTGATGAAAATTGGATTACAAAATATCAAGAAAATAACTTCTTTTATCTGAAAGGAGTCGTCGAAAAAATATTTACCATTCTTAACATAGAGAATTTTAAATATGAAGTTAGTGAAGACGAATTATACGACTATAAATTAAATATTTTAAAGGGAAAGCTAAAAATTGGATCCATTGGTGAGATTAACTCAAATTACGCTAATGACTTCTCTTTAGATCAAAAGATTAATATCTGTACTTTAAATTTAGACTTATTAAGACATTCCTCACAAAAAGTTAAATATCAGGAAATATCAAGATTTCCATCTTCAAGGAGAGATCTTTCAATGATACTTGATGAGAATGTTTCCTTTGATGATATTAAGAATTTAGCCTATAAAGAAGAGAATAAAATCTTAAAAGAAATCAATTTATTTGATGAGTATAAGGATAAGAAAATCGGAAAAGATAAAAAATCTTTTGCGATAAGTTTTACTTTCAACGACTCTAAAAAAACACTTACAGATAAAGTTATTGACAAAATAATGACAAGATTGTCAGAAAAAATAAAATCAGATTTTGGAGCTATAATTAGGGATAAGTAACTAGTTATAAAGCTTCTCTCTTGTGGCTAGCACCTTATCATCATTAATATATTCACTAAACGGCAAATAGCTATCAATTACCCCATTAGGAGTGATTTCAATAATTCTATTTGAAACTGATTCAGCAAATGCTCTATCATTCGAGCTAAGGAGAACTGTGCCTTTAAAATTAATAAGAGAATTGTTGAATGCAGTTATTGACTCAAGATCAAGGTGATTTGTTGGCTCATCAATAAGTAACACATTTGGTTTACCCATCATTATCTTTGATAACATACATCTAACTTTTTCACCTCCAGATAAAACATTACAAGACTTTAAAGCTTCGTCTCCACCAAATAGCATCCTTCCAAGAAAACTCCTAATGAATAATTCTTCCCTTTCTTCATCATTATTAGCCCATTGTCTTAACCAGTCAACTAAAGAAATGTTTTTATCAAAAAAAGAATGATTATCCATTGGAAGATAACCAAAAGAAGTTGTTACACCCCAATTGAAAGAACCTTCTGTAGGATTAAGAGATCCTGAAATACAATCATAGAATAAATTAACAGATCTTGAATTTTTTGAAAGAATCAAAACCTTTTCACCTTTATTAAGATTAAAGCTTATGTCTTTAAAATATGTCTCACCATCATTTTCATATGATAAAGATTTTAGTTCAAGAATTTGATCACCAGCATCTCTTTCTTGCTCAAAAATAATTGCAGGATATCTTCTTGAAGAAGGTTTTATCTCCTCAATATTTAATTTTTCAATCATTTTCTTTCTTGCAGTAGCTTGTTTAGACTTTGCAACATTGGCAGAGAACCTAGAAATAAACTCTTGAAGTTCTTTTTTCTTTTCTTCTGCTTTTTTATTTTGCTGCTGCTTCTGTCTAGCCGCTAACTCACTTGACTGTTGCCAAAAAGTATAATTACCAGAGTAGTGGTTAATCTTGCTAAAGTCTATATCTGATGTATGTGTACATACTGTATCTAGAAAAAATCTATCATGAGACACTACAATAACTGTATTCTCAAATTCATTAATAAAATTTACTAACCACTCAACAGTTGTGTAATCTAGATCATTAGTTGGCTCATCCATAATCAAAACATCAGGATTACCAAAAAGACACTGAGCTAGAAGAACTTTCACTTTCACTTTCTGATCAATATCGCTCATAGATAAATTATGTGTTTCTTCAGAGATTCCAAGACTGGAGAGAAGAAAAGCGGCGTCAGCATCAGCATTCCACCCATTCATTTCCTCAAAGGATGCCTGAAGTTCCCCTACTCTGTCGGCATCTTTATCAGAAAAGTCTTCTTTTGCATAAATTGAATCAATTTCACTTTTTAAATCAAATAATTTTTGATTTCCAAGGATAACAGTCTCAATAACTGTTTTATCATCATACCTGTTGTGATTTTGTTCTAATACAGATAATCTTTTTCCAGGTTCTAGAAAAACAGACCCTGTATTAGGTTCTAAATCTTTTGATAAAATTTTCAAAAAAGTAGACTTCCCTGCACCATTTGCACCAATTATACCATAGCAATTTCCTGGAGAAAAAGTTATATTTACTTCATCAAAAAGGATTCTTTTTCCGAATTGCAACGATAAGTTAGAAACTGATAACATAAATATGCGCAAAAATAATAAGATGAGAATTTCTAAACTAATATTAGTAAGTATAATTTTTATCTTTTCTTCATGTAATAATAAAAACTCAAGAGATGATTTTTTTTTAGGAGGAGAAATAATAAATCCTTCATCTAATTATGTTAATTTCTATTTCAACAACATCAAATTAGATTCTTTAGAACTTGACTCAGAAAATAAATTTTTTAAAAAAATTGAAAATATTAAGCCTGGTATTTATAGAATTGAACACCTGCCTGAAAATCAATATATAATAATAGAAAATGGAGACAGCTTATGGATAAGAGTTAATGTTGAAGATTTTAAAGAATCATTAACATTCAGTGGAAAAGGATCTTCAAAAAATAACTTTTTAGTTGACATATCTAATATGGATGATTATGAAAATGAATATCTATCAAGATATTATGTAGAAGAGAGTGATGTTTTTAAAAGGAAAATAGACTCCTTAATGAATGAGAAACTCAGAATTTGGGATTTGTTTGATAAAACTGTAGATCAAAAAAGATTATCTAACAATATCACTAAATCTATTATAAAGTATAATTATTTTAATAAGCTAGAAAGGTATGCACTTCTTAGAGGCACAAATTGGACAAAAAATAAAAGAGAATCATATTACAAGTACAGAGATGAAATTGACTTAAATGATTCTGATCTATCTCTTTTTGAACCTTATGTAACATATTTAATGAATTATTTTAATGAAAAGACATTAGATAGCGGTAAGATATATTTTTATGAAAAAAATAATACAGATTTTAATGTTAAAAAACTACTGATAATTGACTCTCAGATAAGTGATCCATATCTAAAGAACAATCTAGCAAGAGCAACTGCAATAGAAGAAATTTTAAATTATAGAAATAATGAATTTCATGATGAGTTTATTGACTATTTCAAATATGTAAATACATCTGAGAAATATCTAGATGAAATCACAAAGTTATATGTAGATATAAATAAAATGCAAAAAGGCAATCTTTTACCAGATGTTGAAATAATTAATTTTGAGGGAAACACAACCTCAAGTAACTCAGAGTTTAAAGGTCAGAAAACATTCATTTACTTTTGGTCTCAAACTCAAATGAATCACTACAGGAGAACTATTCGAAGAGTTGAGGAACTTAAAAGACTATATCCAGACTATAGATTTGTTGGAATATGTATTCAGCCATATACAGATATGGTTAGTCAAGCACAAAATATTCTAAATCTTAATTTAACAAACCAGTATTCTTTTCAAAATTTTGAGAAGTCAAGTAAAAGCTGGGTTTTAACTTTCTTAAATAAAACAATAATTATTGATGAAAAATCAAATATTATTGATGGCTTTAGCAATCTTTTTACTAATGATATTGAAGAAACTTTAGATATGAATTAGTTTCCTTTCTTATGATCACTAAGAAACTTCTCTAAACCTATATCAGTTAGAGGATGTTTTAGGAGCCCCTTTATGGCAGCTAGAGGACTAGTTATTACATCAGCGCCAATTTTAGCACAATCAATTATATGCATAGTATGTCTGATTGAAGCTGCTAAAATCTCTGTTTCATATGCATAGTTATCATAGATGTCTCTAATATCACTAATTAAGTCTAGACCATCAGTAGAAACATCATCAAGTCTTCCTATAAAAGGAGACACATATGTGGCTCCTGCTTTTGCAGCTAATAAAGCTTGTCCTGATGAAAAAACAAGAGTACAATTTGTTTTAAGTCCTTTATCATTAAAGTATCTAATTGCTTTTACACCTTCTTCAATCATAGGAACCTTAATAACTATTTGTTTATGAAGTGACGCAAGCTCTTCACCTTCTTTTATAATTCCTTTATAATCAACAGATATTACTTCAGCAGATACGTCTCCATCTACTATATCACAAATTTTTAGATAATGATCAATAATATTTTTTTGACCTGTAATACCTTCTTTTGCCATTAATGATGGGTTTGTTGTTACTCCATCAAGTATTCCAATAGACTGAGCTTCTTTTATTTGGTCTAGGTTTGCTGTATCAATAAAAAATTTCATAATTCTTAGCTATATAGTTTCATTATTATTTTTTGAAAAAGTTTATCTGGTAATAGACTTTTCAGTGTAATTTTCTTTTCAAGAAAACCGCCAACAAGGTAATTAATTTTTGGTTTCTTTTCTTTAATAATTTTCAACACTAAGTTGGCAACTTCAATCGGGTCTCTTCCATGATTCATTTTTCCATTAACACTTTTAATAATATTTTCATATTCTTGAAAATAAGGTGAAGAACTTGGGTTATCTGAATCCCTCCTATTATTCAAAATTTCAGTTTTATAGTCACCTGGCGCAATATTTACAACGTTAATATTATACTTTTTAAGTTCAATATTTAAACTTTCAGCTATAACTCTAAAAGAAGCTTTTGATGCACAATAAGCACTCCAAAAAGGAAGGCCAAGATATCCTGCAATTGAAGTAATATTTATTATTAAACCTATTTTTTTTGATCTCATCTGAGGTAAGACTGTTTGGATTAAATTAAGCTGACTAAAAAAATTTGTATCAAATACCCTTTTAACATCATCCATTTTGATTGTTTCAGTTGGTCCAGTTATGTTAATTCCTGCATTGTTAATTAGAACATCAATTTTGCCGTATTTCTTTATTATCTGGTTAACTTCAGACTTTGATGCTTCATAGTCATTTATATCAAGTTTAATGGTTAAATAATTAGAGTAAATTTTTTCAGCATTTCTAGATGTCCCAATTACAGTGTATCCTTCAGAGTGAAGTTTTTCAGCTATTGTTCTTCCAAATCCAGAGGAAGTTCCAGTGATTAAAATGACCTTGCTCATTATTTATTAAATATATTAGTTATAAATTTAATACATGAAATATACAGTTGTTTTTTTATTTCCATTATTAATATTTAACTGTCAAAGCTCTAGTGATAAAGATTTTAAAATTAATATTAGCTCATCTGACAAAATAATCTCCAATGGGGATAATATCAAAATTGTTATAGAATCAAAATCAGGACAAGTTATTGACTCCGCAGCATATTACTTAAATGAAGAAGAAGTTGAAAGTGAGACTACTCTAAAAGACTTAAAATTAGGTGAGAACTCAGCAAAAGTCAAGATTTATTCTAATGGAGTAGAGCACTCTATAGATAGAATTTTTGATGTTTACTCAAATAGGAAACCTGAGATAATGACTTATGAAATTATTAATGAGTATAACCATGACCAAAATGCATACACTCAAGGGCTAGAATTTTATGGGAATAACTTATATGAAAGCACAGGACTAAATGGTAGGTCTTCATTAAGAAAAGTTGATTTAAATAATGGCGAAATACTAAAAGTTCTAAATCTTAACTATGATTATTTTGCTGAAGGTTTGACAATATTAAATGATAAAATATTTCAATTAACATGGAGAAATAAAATTGGCTTTATATATGATCTTGATTTTAATAAAATTGGAAGTTTTGATTATAATAAGAGCGTTGAAGGATGGGGACTAACTAACGACGGTGAATACATTTATAAATCTGATGGAACAAGCAAGATATGGAGATTAGACCCTAATACACTTGAAGAAATTGATTTTATTGATGTTATGACAGATAAATCAAGGATTAGAAATATTAATGAATTAGAATATATTGATGGAAAAATTTATGCAAATACATACCAGCAAAACAGGGATGTTATTATTATTATTAATCCTAAGGATGGTGCAGTTGAAAGTGTAATAGATTTTTCTGGTATTAGAAATAAAGTATTAAACACTCCTGAAACAGATGTAATGAATGGTATAGCAGAGCTTAACGGAAGATTATTTGTTACTGGAAAAAACTGGAATAAGTTATTTGAAGTAAAAATTTATAGCAGAAAATAATTTCTATTGATTAAATAGAGGCCTTTCTATCATATAAGACTCTACTTTCTTGCCAATATCAATTAAAAGATTTTCTTTGTCAAAATTTTCTATAGATGCGTTAATGGCTTCTGCAACAAAATCCATGTCTTGCTCGTTTAACCCTCTTGTGGTAATAGCAGGTGTGCCAATTCTAATACCACTAGTTACAAAAGGTGATTGATCATCAAAAGGCACCATGTTCTTATTTACGGTAATATTTGAAATACCAAGTACTCTTTCTGCATCCTTTCCAGTAATATTCTTATTTCTTAAATCAATAAGCATTAGGTGATTATCTGTTCCACCTGAGACAATATTATAACCCAAATTGATAAGATTTTCTGATAACCTTTTAGCATTAATAATTACTTGATCTATGTATTTTTCAAAGTTTGTTCCTAATGCTTCACCAAAGGCAATTCCTTTTGCAGCAATTACATGTTCTAATGGTCCACCTTGATTTCCAGGAAAAATAGCAGAGTCAAGAACAGATGACATTTGTTTTAAATTTCCATTTTTAAGCTTTAAACCAAAGGGATTATCGAAATCTTTACCCATCATTATTATACCCCCTCTAGGGCCTCTAAGAGTTTTATGGGTAGTTGAGGTAATAACATGACAATGAGGAACTGGATCACTTAAAAAGCCTTTTGCAATCAAACCAGATGGGTGAGCAATATCAGCATGTAGAAAAGCTCCAACTTCATCAGCAATTTCTCTAAATTTTGAAAAATCAATATCTCTTGAATATGCTGAAGCTCCAACAATTATTAAATTAGGCATAACATCCTTAGCTTTTTTTAGAATTTCACTATAATCAAAAATTCCTTCTTTAGTCACACCATAAAAGCTAGATGAGTATATTTTACCTGAGAAATTAACATTGGAACCATGAGTTAAATGTCCACCATGAGAAAGATCAAGACCTAATATCTTATCCCCAGGCTTAAGGAAAGCATCAAATACAGCTGTGTTAGCTTGAGAACCTGAGTGAGGTTGTACATTTGCATACTCAACTTTAAATAACTCTTTTAATCTATCAATTGCAATTAGTTCTATTTGATCTACTACTTCACAACCTCCATAATATCTTTTACCTGGATAACCTTCAGCATACTTATTTGTCAGAATAGATCCAGTTGCCTTCATAACATCTTCACTAGTAAAGTTCTCAGATGCAATTAATTCAAGTCCACCAAGTTGTCTAATTTTTTCTTTTTCAATTAAACTAAATATTTTTTCTTGACTATTCATTACAGAGAATTAAAGTGCTAAATTAATAAAATAGCAACTCTAGTTTGTTTCTTTCCTATTATATAAATCAACTAGTTATAAACAATTCTTATTATTAAATATTAGATTAGATTAAATCAATCTTCATAAAATATAAGTCATCATTATTTGGCCAATAATCTTTCTTTATGTATTCAATTTTAAAATTTAATTTCTCGTAAAACTTATATGTAAGATTGGAAGTCTCAACTTCAATTACACTTAATTTTTTATCATCCTTTAAAATTTTAATACAATAATTAACTAGCTTTTTACCTAAGCCCAAACCATGATAATTAGGGTCTATAAATAACCAGCATATTCTAGCAGTTTTTATATTCTCATATGCATACCCACCGCTTCCTAACACTTTACCTTGGGATTCAATTATAAAATAGGATTCAAGATTTTTAGAATTAAAGTATTTTTTAAAATCATCTAATTCTTTTTTGTCAAAGTATTTTGGGACATTTAAAGAAAATATTTTGCTCAAAAATTTAAAGTCTTGTTTTTGAGCTGTTCTTATTACCACCATATAATAAATATAAATTATTCGTTTTCAAATTTGTAATTTTACAGCATGAATAGTTCAGTTAACATAAAAAATAAAAAAGCTAAGTATAATTACTCCTTACTAGATAGTTATACTTGTGGGATAGTATTGACTGGAAATGAGATAAAATCAATAAGAAATTCCAAAGCATCGCTTAATAATTCATATTGTGAATATACTGACGGTGAACTATTCGTAATCAATCTTCATATTGATCATTATGAGAACTCAAGTGAGCAAAATTATGATCCAAAAAGAAAGAGAAAACTACTTCTTAATAGACAAGAGTTAAAAAAAATTGAAAAAGACGTTCGTGATATAGGAATTACTGTTGTTGCAACTTCTCTTTTCATTAGTAAAAAAGGAATAGCGAAGCTTAACATATCTGTTGCAAAAGGTAAAAAAGAGTTTGATAAAAGAAATGTGATTAAAGACAGAGAAAATAAGATAAGTCTAAAAAGAATTAAAAAGAACTTTAATAATTAGTTTTTATTTTTTAGCATAGGAACAAATCGGAAATTTCCAAAGGTTTCTTTTTTTAATTCATTTTCTGAAATCCTAATAATTTTTGTCATGACTTGTACATCTTTTCCAACAGGGATTATTAACCTACCTCCTATTTTTAACTGCATTACAAGTTTCTTTGGGATTACTGGTGAACCTGCTGTAACTATTATGCCATCAAAAGGTGAATCATCATGCATTCCATTAAAGCCATCTCCATAAATAAATTTTTTAGGTTTAATTTTCATCTTATCAAAAAGATTAGATGTAGATCTATATAAGGCATGGTCTCTTTCAATTGTATATATATCTAGATTTAAATAATCTAGAACTGCAGTTTGATATCCAGAGCCTGTACCAATTTCTAAAATTTTTTCTCTATCTGATGGGTTAAGAAGTTGTGTCTGGAAAGCTACAGTATATGGCTGTGATATAGTTTGATTATTTTCTATTGGAAGCGCCTTGTCAATATATGCTTGTTCAGAAAGGCCAGGATCAATAAATAAATGTCTAGGTATGTTTTCAATAGCACTGAGGATTCTATGATCTTTAATGCCTTTTTCTCTTAATTCTGATGCTAGAATTCTTCGTCTTCCTTTATGCTTAAAATTATCTTCCACTTATGCTAATATTAAATTAATACTCGATTATTCCAAAAGAAGATTGTATTTTTAGCAAATGATAAAAGTTGGTGTAATTGGAGCCGGACATCTAGGTAAGATTCATCTAAATATTATTAATTCATCAAATCAAAATTTAATAGGATTTTATGATACTGATGAGACTAATTCAGAAAAGCTTTCATCAGAGTATGGTTATAAATACTATAGTGATTTAGACCTATTACTTAAAGATATTGACGCTGCAGTTATAGTATCCCCAACAACTACTCATTTTGAAATTGCTAAAAAATGTATTGAAGCTGGGAAACATATATTTGTCGAAAAACCTTTAACATCAAACTCCAATGAGGCTCAAATTATTAATGATTTAGCATCAAAGAAAAAAATAGTTGGTCAAGTTGGATTTGTAGAGAGATATAACCAGGCATTCATTTCTTGTAATAGATTTATAAAAAATCCAAAATTTATTGAGTCGCATAGACTTTCAGATTTTAATCCAAGAGGGACTGATGTATCTGTAATAATGGATTTAATGATCCACGATATAGATATTGTTTTAAAAGTTGTAAACTCAAAAGTTAAAAAAATTAATGCTTCTGGAGTATCTATAATTAGTACTACTCCTGATATAGCAAATGCAAGAATTGAGTTTGAAAATGGGTGTATTGCAAATCTAACATCAAGTAGAATTTCTCTCAAAAAAATGAGAAAAACTAGAATTTTTCAAGAGGATGCATACATTTCTATTAACTTCTTGGAGAAAGATTATCAAGTAGTTAGGATAAGAGGAAAAGAACCTAATGATTCAGATAGTTCAATTATCATCAAAAATAATGTTGGTGAAGAAAAAGTAATATTTTTTGAAACACCTGAACTAGTTGAAATTAATTCAATTGAATCAGAGTTAATTGATTTCTTTGAGTCTATTAATAACAATTCTGAATCAAAAGTTCCACTTAGAGATGGCCTTTTAGCTCTAGAAGTAGCTGAAGAGATAATGAGTCAACTATGAGTATAAAAGATAATATCTTAAGTATAAAAGAGGAAATAAGCGATCAAGTCAAATTAGTCGCAGTCTCTAAGACTAGATCAATAGATGAAATAAAAGAAGCATATAATTCTAATCAAAAAATCTTTGGAGAAAACAGAGTTCAAGAAATTGTTGAAAAACATCAACTATTACCGGATGATATCGAGTGGCATATGATTGGACATCTTCAAAAAAATAAGGTGAAGTATATATCAAACTTTATTTCATTGATACATTCGCTAGACAGAATTTCGTTAGCAACAGAAATAGATAAATGTGGTAAAAAATCAAATAGAAAAATTGATTGCCTAATACAACTTAAAATTTCTTCAGAAGAGACGAAATTTGGCTTAGATACAAGCCTTCTAGAGGATTTTTATTCAGATATTCAAAAATATGATAATATTAATATTGTTGGGTTAATGGGTATGGCAAGTTTTACTGAAGATCAACAAAAAATAAGTGATGAATTTTCTCAAATTAAGGAACTATATGATAAAATGAGTTTGAAGAATTCTAAATTAAAAATTTTATCAATTGGTATGAGCGATGACTACAGGTTAGCAATTGAGAAGGGTTCAAATATGATAAGGGTTGGTAGTAAAATTTTCGGAAAAAGAAGTTATTGATGTATACAATAGTTGACCTTGAAGCTACAGGCGGAAAATTTAATGAGGAATCGATAATTGAGATTGCCATCTATAAATTTGATGGTGTCTCTATTACTGATCAGTTTATAAGCCTAGTAAACCCTGAAAAAGAGATACATCCTTATGTAGAAAAACTTACTGGAATTTCATCAAAGATGCTTAAGACGGCTCCAAAATTTCATGAAATAGCTAAGAGAGTCATTGAAATAACCTCTGATTCTGTTCTAGTTGCTCATAATGCACAGTTTGATTATAGAATTTTACAATTAGAGTTTAAGAGGCTAGGATTTGATTTTTCAATGAAATCTATTTGTACAGTCATTTTATCTCAAGAATTACTTCCAGACCAGCAATCTTATAAACTTGGAAGACTATCCAGAAGTCTTGGAATTCCAATTAAGGATAGACATCGTGCAAGTGGAGATGCACTTGCGACTGTTGAGTTATTTAAAATTCTTTTAGAAAAAGATGTTAAGCAAGAAATAATAAGAAAAAGTATCGTCGAATTCCCTGGGGAAAAAATGGATAACATTTTTAAAGACGTTATAGATAATCTCAAGGAAAACACAGGAGTCTTCTATATATACAATGAGAACAATGAATTAGTTTATATTGATTTTAGTAAGGATATTAAGAATAAACTAATTAAGTTATTTACTAGTAAAAAATTCATACCAAAGTACGTTCAGAATAATTTTAAAACAATTAAGGTACATCCTACAGGCAATGTTCACATTGCAATTTTGAAGACTCTTCAAGAGATTAATTCTCTTAAGCCTAAAATTAATAATAATGTTGATCCAAAGATTTTCTCCAAAATTTCTAAACCTGAAATTATTAATGAGCTTTCAGACTTTGTAATAACATTTAATGGAAAGAAAGAGGCTGATAAAAGTTTTATTCTCTTTAAAAGTGGTGTTATAGAAGGATTCGGCTATTTTGAGCTTTATAATAATATAAATTCTGAGAAAAAAATTAATTCTAGATTAGTAAAAGTGGATGAGTCAAAAAGGGTTAAAAACTATGTATATAGACTAATTTCTGAGAAGAGATATAAAAAACTAGTAAATTTGAAAGAAATTTATAAATTTTCAGACATTGAATAAAACACGTCAGAAAATACATGATATTATATATGAAGCAGACACTCCTGCTGGAAAAGCGTTTGATATATCATTAATTATAGTAATCATAATAAGTGTTATACTAGTAGCTCTTGAAACAGTTGGTTGGATAAACCAGCAATACTATGAAATACTTAACATAGCTGAATGGACAATTACTATATTATTTACTGTTGAATATATTTTAAGAGTTATATCTATTCACCACCCAAGAAAGTATATTTTCAGCTTTTATGGTATTATAGATTTATTGGCTACTATTCCTAAATATATATCATTATTTATAGTTGGAGCTCAACTTGAAACAATGATGGCAATTAGAGCACTTAGAATTCTAAGAATTTTCCGTGTTCTTCACATATCTAGATATATTGGTGAGTCTAACTTCCTTGTTAGATCTCTATTAGTGAGCAGAGCTAAGATTATAATCTTTTTACTGTTTGTTTTAATCATGTGTATTTTATTTGGAACCCTAATGTATTTAATCGAAGGTCCTGAGGCTGGTTTTAATAATATTCCTGAGAGTATTTATTGGTGTATAAGCACTATATCAACTGTTGGTTATGGTGATATTGTCCCATTAACAGGTTTAGGTAAGTTTCTTGCATCAATCCTGATGATACTTGGTTATGGAATTATTGCAGTTCCAACTGGAATAATTTCTGCAGAAATGGCTCAAAGAAGGAAAAAAGTTGATGTTAATACAAGGGTATGTGCTGAATGTTTAAATGATAAGCATAAAGACAACGCTATTTATTGTCACCAATGTGGTTCTCACCTTGATGAAGACAAATAAAAACTTAATATACATAGCTGGGCCAACAGGCGTTGGAAAAACAGAGTTAGCTATAGAACTTGCAAAAAAGCTTAAAACTGAAATTATTTCTTGTGACTCTAGACAGTTTTATAAAGAATTAGAGATAGGCACGTGCCCTCCCACTGAGCATCAATTAAAAGAAGTAAAACATCATTTTATTCATAACAAAAGTATTCATGATAGATATAATGTTGGATTATATGAAAAAGATGCAATACATAAAATTAATAAGCTATTTGAAGATAAAGAATATTTAATATTAGTTGGAGGCTCAGGACTGTATGCTGACTCTGTAATATATGGAATAGATGAGTTTCCAGAGATTCCTAGCAAAATTAGAGATGGTATTATAAAGAAATATAAAGATGAAGGCATCACTTACCTACAAGAGGAATTAAAAAAGTTAGATAGAGAGTATTATGAAATTGTAGATACAAAAAATCAGAGCAGAATAATTAGAGCTTTAGAAATCATAAAATACACTGGCAATAAATTTTCTTCTCTAAGAAAAAAAATCAATAAAGAGAGAGTATTCAAAAGTGAGATTATAATCCTTGAATCTTCCAGAGATGAGCTCTATGATAAAATCAATAAAAGAGTTGACTTGATGATCGAAAGCGGTTTAGAAAAAGAAGCGAGTAAACTATTTAAATACAAAGGCTTAAATACATTAAATACGGTTGGATACAAAGAGTTTTTTGATTATTTTGAAGATAATATGAATCGTGAAGAAGCAATTGATAAAATTAAGCAGAATACTAGAAATTATGCTAAAAGACAAATAACATGGTTGAAAAAATACCAAAATGCTCAACGTATAAGTGCTGATAGTGAAATAAACAATGTATTAAATATATTAAACATCAATTATGAAAATATTTAAAATTATACCAATATCCTTTTTATTGATAGCTCCAGTTTATGGACAAAATGATATTAAAGATGAAGTCTTTGATCTAGCAATGAATAATATGGATGAATTCGTTGAATTTTTATCATATCCAAATGACTCCAGCTTTAGTAAAGACATATACAATTTAATTGAATGGACTAAGAATAAGTTTAAATCCTTAGATTTTTTAATGACTGAGCTCGAAACTTCTTCGATACCACTTTTATTAGCAGAAAAAAAAATTCATGATGATCTAAAGACTATTTTAATTTATTTACATCTAGATGGTCAACCTGTTGATATTACAAGATGGAACCAAGAAGATGCATTTAAACCTGTATTTAAAAAAAATGAAAACGGAATATTTATAGAAGATGATTGGAGTAAAATTGCAAACTATAATTATAGCGAACTAGATGATAAAGACATTAGAATATTTGCAAGATCCTCCTCAGATGCAAAAGGTCCAGTTATGATGTTAATTCAAGCCCTAAAGTTTATGAAATTAAAAAATATTGATCAAGAGTTCAATGTTAAGCTAATAATGGATTTTGAAGAAGAAATTGGATCGCCTAGTTTACCTAGTGCAGTAGAGGTTCATAAAGAGAAGCTAGAAAGTGATGCTCTACTAATATTTGATGGACCTCAACATGCAACAGGATTACCGACGTTAAATTTTGGAAATAGAGGTATATCCTCAATCACATTAAAAACTTATGGACCGATTGTTCCTCAACATAGTGGTCATTTTGGAAATTATGCACCAAATCCTGTCTTCAGAATGTCAAATATATTATCCAGTATGAAAGATGAAAACGGAATTGTAAAAATTAAAGGCTATTATGACGGAATTAACATTACTGATGAAGTCAAAGAATATTTAGATGCTGTTCCTGATAATGAAGATGAAATGAAAGATAAAATGGAATTTAAAACACCTGAATCTGTTGGAAATTCGTATCAAGAAGCAATCCAATACCCTTCATTAAATGTTAGAGGTATACGATCTGGCTGGGTAGGTTCAGAAGTTAGAACTATTGTTCCCTCAGAGTGTATAGCCGAGATAGATGTAAGATTAGTAATTGAAACTGATGGGTATAGACTACATGACTTAATAAAAAAACATATTGAATCATTGGGATATATTGTAACTGATAAAGAGCCATCAAAAGAAATGAGACTTAAATATGATAAAATAGTAAAGTTTAATTCTAAGGTCTCATATCCTGCATTCAGAACTGATATAAATAGTGAGTTAGGTATATGGCTAAATGAAATAATGTTAAAAACATTCGATGTTAAGCCAGTATTGAAAAGAACTAGTGGGGGGTCAGTCCCTATTTCACCTTTTGTTAATGTATTAAATATTCCTGCAGTTGGTGTCCCTACTGTTAACAAGGATAATAACCAACATAGTCCAAATGAGAATATAAGACTAACTAACTACATAAGAGGGATTAAAACATTTATAGGGATACTTTCTAGTAAGTTTGACTAGGATATAGCTGAAATTATATTTTCTTTCAGATCTGAAATTATATCATTAGAATTTCTTGGCTTAAAGCTGCTGCCAGTTATTTTATCAAAAAGTTCTATATATCTTTTGGAAACATCCCTTACAACATTATCAGAAATTTCAGGAAGTTCTTGACCTTCTTTTCCTTGAAAATCATTTTTTATTAACCACTGACGGAAAAATTCTTTAGATAATTGTTTGGGGGTTTCTCCCCTACTCATATAATCTTCATATGTGTCTTCATAAAAATATCTAGAGGAATCAGGAGTGTGAATTTCGTCAATTAAGCAAAGATTATCTTTGGAATCATATCCAAATTCATACTTTGTATCTACTAGAATTAATCCTCTTTTTTTTGCTATTTCTGTGCCTCTCTTAAATAGCTTATAAGTTATATTCTCTATTTCTTCGTATTGATCTAATGTTAAAATACCTTTTTTAATTATATCAGATTTAGATATATCTTCATCATGACCAAAATCAGCTTTTGTACTTGGAGTAATTATAGGCTTATCAAATTTTTGATTTGATGCTAATCCACTTGGTAAATTAACTCCACAAATGCTTCTCTTACCAGATCTGTACAATCTATCAGAATGACCACTTAAGTAGCCTCTAATAACCATCTCTACTTTAATAGGTTTGAGTTTTCTGCCAATTGAAACATTTGGATCAGGAGATGATATAAGCCAATTTTGAATTATATCTTCAGTGGACTTTAACATATCAACTGAAATTTGATTTAACACTTGACCTTTAAATGGAATTGGTTTAGGCATGACAATGTCAAATGCAGAAATTCTATCAGATGCAATAACAACCAATATGTCACCTTCTAGAGAGTATACATCTCTTACTTTACCTTCATATTTGGATATTTGACCAGGAAGATTAAAATCTGTTTTAAAAATTGTATTCAAAACCTATTTATTTTTCAATATTACTATATGCATCGATAACTTTTTTAACTATAGGGTGCCTAATTACATCTTTATCATCAAGATAGATTATATCAATACCCTTCTTTCTTGAAAGTATCTTAATTGCATCTTTTAATCCAGAACTTACTTTTCTTGGAAGATCTATTTGACCAGGATCTCCAGTAACCATAAATTTAGCATTCATACCCATTCTAGTTAAAAACATTTTCATTTGAGCATTAGTTGTATTTTGTGCTTCATCTAAAATCACAAAAGCATTATCCAATGTTCTTCCCCTCATAAATGCTAAAGGAGCAATCTCAATTGTCCTATCTTCAAGAAATTTCTGTAGCTTGTTAACTGGAATCATATCTCTAAGAGCATCATAAAGAGGTTGCATATACGGATCAAGCTTTTCTTTTAAATCTCCTGGGAGATAGCCTAAATTTTCTCCAGCTTCAACTGCAGGTCTTGTTAATATAATTTTTTTAATTTCTTTCTCTTTTAGAGCTTTTACAGCCATCGCAACACCAGTGTAAGTTTTTCCTGTACCTGCTGGACCAATTGCAAATATTAAGTCATTATCTAAAATAGACTTATGAAGTTTTTTTTGATTTGTGGTTTTAGCTAATATAGGTTTACCGGAAACTCCATGTAAAATTAGTGAAGGTTTGTCACCATTAAATTTTATGTCCTTAACAACAATATCATTTATTACATCTGGATCTATATTATTATAATCTGAGTAGTAATTTAATAGAGTTCTAAATTTATTATCAAATAACTTTAATTCACTTTTTTCACCAAGGGCCTTAATAGTTTGTCCTCTTTGAACCAGTTTAAGTTTTGGGAAACTAGATTTTAAAGAATTTAAATTATCTCTTGAGAAAAAGTTTTGCGGATCAACATCAGTTAGTTCAAATTCTAGCTCACTCAATAGATTTAATTTAAAAATTTGTTATAGTAGATTATTTAATCCAAATTTACATAAAATTTATAAAGTTTATCTTAATTAATGTCTATCATAACCTTAACTACAGATTATGGAAATAAGGACTATTTTGTTAGTTCATTAAAAGCAAAAATAGTTTCAGAAATTGATTCAGCAGAAATTATAGATATATCTCATAATATTAGCCCATTTAATTTAACTGAAGCTGGGTATATTCTTGAAGGAGCACACAAAAACTTTCCAAAAGGCACAATTCATATGATCTGTGTAGATTCAGAACTTACTCCTGAAAATAAACATATAGTAATCAAGCATGAAGAATCATTTTTTATTGGTGCTGATAATGGAGTATTTTCTTTAATTTTTAAGGATATTATTCCAGAAAATATTTTTGAAATTAATTTACATAATAGCTTTAATTATAAAATATCTTCAGATGATTTATTTGTTAAGGTATTAGGACATATTTTAAGATCTGGACCTTTAAATGTTGTTGGGTCAAAAATCAATAAAATCAAGGAGATTAAAAATTTAAGACCTGTCGTAAACCAAGAACAAAATCAAATTATAGGCAGTGTAATTTATATAGACAACTATGGCAATGTTATAACAAATATTACTGAGAAGTTATTTAAAGAGATTTCAAAAACTAGATCCTTTACAATAAATGCAAGAAACGTTAAGTTCACAAAAATTTATAATAATTACTCTGATGCAATTGATTTCAGCCTAGATAAAAAAGATCGAGAAGAAGATGGAAAAAAGATGGCAATATTTAATAGTCTTGGCTACCTGCAATTAAGTATTTATAAAAGTAATCCCCAGACAGTTGGAAGTGCTAGCACCTTATTTGGACTAAATTATCGAGATCCTGTAAGTATTTATTTTTAGTGTTTGTATTTGGTAGATAACTTTTATGAGTAATTATAAGATTTATAATATCAAATAAATATATTTGAAAAAAAACACATGAAGTTTATTGTTTCATCATCGATTTTGTACAAAGAACTCCAAATTCTAGGGGGAGTAATTAATTCTTCAAATACAATTCCTATCCTTGATAATTTTTTATTTGAAGTAGATAATAATAAACTTAAGATTAGTTCATCAGATCTTGAGTCTACAATGACTTCAGAGATTGATATTGAGTCTCAATCTTCAGATAAAGTGGCAATCTCTGCTAAACTATTAATAGATATTCTGAAGACATTTTCAGATCAACCGTTGACATTTATAAAAACTGAAAATAATACTATTGAGATTAGCGCAAGTAATGGAAAATATTCTCTTGCCTACTTAGAAGGTGGAGAATTTCCAAAACAAATTGAAATTTTAGATGCACATGAAACTATAATTAATGGAGTTGATCTAGGTAATGCAATAAATTCAACAATCTTTGCTTCTGGAACAGATGACCTCAGACCTGTTATGAGTGGAGTCTTTTTTCAATTTAATAGCGAATCCTTAAAGTTTGTTGCAACCGACGCTCATAAACTAGTGAAGTTTGAAACATCTGAGTATAACTCTAAAGAAGTATCTGAATTTATTATGCCTAAAAAACCTTTGCAAATACTTAAAGGAATTCTTCAGACACATGATTCTGAAATAACTATTCAGCATAATGACTCTAATGCAAAATTTATTTTTGGAAAAAGTTCAATTACTTCAAGGCTAATTGATGGTAAGTTTCCTAATTATGAAGCTGTTATTCCAAAAG
The DNA here is from genome assembly GCA_902594745.1 of uncultured Bacteroidota bacterium. Classification (GTDB taxonomy): domain Bacteria; phylum Bacteroidota; class Bacteroidia; order Flavobacteriales; family Flavobacteriaceae; genus Marisimplicoccus. The sequence continues at coordinate 13,180 of CACJNF010000001.1, read as the reverse complement.
ATAATCCCAACGTACTCACAATTGATAGAGAGCTTTTCTTAAATTCTGTTCGAAGAGTTAGTATTTTCTCTAATAAGACAACAAATCAAATTAGGATTAAACTTGCAGGATCTCTCTTAAATATTAGTGCTGAAGACTTTGACTTTAGTAATAAAGCAGATGAAAATCTAGAGTGTGAGTATTCAGGTGATGATATTCAAATTGGATTTAATTCAAAGTTTTTAATTGAAATGCTTAATAATTTAGATTCTGAAACCATCACACTCTCAATGTCTCATCCGAACAGAGCAGGTATTATAAGGCCAGTAAATGGAAAAGATTCTTCAAAAGAATCAATAACTATGCTTGTAATGCCAGTAATGCTAAATGATTAGTCAACTGACTCTTCTATTCCCCTAGATGCTTGCTTATAAACACCTTTTTCAAGTTTTTTTCTAATCGAAGAGAATGCATCAAGAGTTTCATTAATATCATTAATATTGTGTGAAGCAGTCGGAATTAGTCTAAGCAGAATTAATCCCTTTGGAATAACCGGATATACAACAATTGAACAAAAAATATGATAATTTTCTCTTAAATCTTTAACTAGAGCCATTGCTTCAGGAATACTACCCTTTAGGTATACTGGAGTAACACAACTTTGTGTTGAACCAATATCAAAACCCCTTTCCTTTAAACCAGATTGAAGTAAATTAACATTTTCCCAAAGTTTTTGTTTAAACTCAGGTCTAGTCCTAATTAATTCGAGTCTTTTAAGTGCACCTATAACTAATTGCATCTGAAGAGATTTTGCAAACATTTGTGATCGCATATTATATTTCAAGAATTCAATTATTTCAGAATCACCTGCAATAAAAGCACCAGTTGAAGCTAGTGATTTAGCAAAAGTTGCAAAATACACATCAATTTGATCTTGAACGCCCTGCTCCTCACCTGCTCCTGCACCAGTTTTTCCTAACGTTCCAAAACCGTGAGCATCATCCACAAGAAGTCTAAATTTAAATTTATCTTTCAATGCAACTATTTCTTTTAATTTTCCTTGCTCCCCCCTCATTCCAAAAACTCCTTCAGAAATTACTAGTACTCCTCCACCTGTTTGCTCAGCAAGTCTAGTAGCTCTTTCAAGGTTTTTTTCTAAACTTTTCATGTCATTATGTTGATATGTGAATCGCTTACCAAGGTGAAGCCTAACTCCATCAATTATACATGCGTGAGAATCAATATCATAAACAATAATATCATTTTTAGTTACTAAAGTATCTATAGTGGAAAGGATTCCTTGGTATCCAAAATTAAGAAGGTATGCAGATTCCTTTGAAACAAATTTAGCAAGTTCAGATTCTAATTTTTCATGAAGATTAGTATGACCAGACATCATTCTTGCTCCCATGGGATAAGCGCTCCCGTACTCCTCAGCAGCTTTAGCATCAACTTCTCTTACCTCTGGATTATTTGCTAATCCTAAATAATCATTTACACTCCAGGTAATAACTTCTTTACCATTGAACATCATTCTATTAGAAATTGGACCTTCTAGTTTAGGAAAAACAAAGTAGCCTTCGGCAATAGATGCCCATTTACCTAGAGGACCTTTATTTTTATATATTTTCTCAAATAAATCTTGCATATAAATTATATATAATTAATTGAATTTTTTTTGGGTTGATAAAAACTGGAGTCATAAAAACCTTGATTGTTCATCCATTCATCAGAATATATTTTACTTAAATACCTGGAACCATGGTCAGGAAAAACAATTACAACATAACTTGAATGATCAAATTCATTTTCATCATTTAGTATTTTTGTTGCTTGAAAAGCTGCACCTGAAGTATATCCAACAAACAATCCTTCATTTAAAGTTATCTCTCTGGCCATATGAGCACTATCTGAATCCGTAACTTTTACAAACTTATCGATAATTTTAAAATCAGTAGCAGAAGGTACAATGTTTTTACCAAGTCCTTCTATCCTATATGAGTAAATTTCATTTGGATCAATTTCACCCGTTTCATGGTATTTTTTTAAAATTGAACCATATGCATCAACACCAATAATTTTTATATCATTATTTTTTTCTTTTAAAAATCTACCTATTCCCGATATAGTACCTCCAGTTCCACTGCAAGCAATTAGGTGGGTAATTTCTCCATTTGTCTGACTCCAAATTTCTGGACCAGTAGTTTGATAGTGAGCTTCAACGTTCAAATCATTGAAATATTGATTAATATATACAGAGCCTTTAATTTCATTAGTTAACCTCTTTGCAACCTCATAATAAGACCTTGGATCATCAGATGATACATTTGAAGGACAAACATAAATTTCAGCACCCAAGCATTTCAACATATTAATTTTATCTTTAGATGCCTTAGAGCTTACAGCCAAAATACATTTATATCCTTTAAGTAATGAAACTAAAGCTAAGCTAAAACCAGTATTACCAGATGTTGTTTCAATTATAGTGCTACCCTTCTTTAAAATACCTTTATTTTCAGCTTGATTAATTATATGAAGAGCAATTCTATCTTTATTAGAGTGACCTGGATTAAACCCCTCAAACTTTGTAAAGTATGTCCCTTTAAAATTTTTTGTAACCTCATTTAGTCTAATTAATGGAGTATTACCTATAAGCTCTAAAATATTATTAAAAGGTTTATTATTAGAAGGCATTAGATCATGGAAATAATGCACAAATTTAATTAAAAATAACTAGTAATCACATGAAAAATCTCCAATTGGAGATCCATCTGGAGTTTTAGTCTTTTCAATCGGAATATATTGATTAGGGTTAGCATAAAAGGCATTGATTTTTGTAATTAAAAAATCATTATACTCAGATCTATTTCTCATTAAATAATTCATTAAACTATTAATTCTTGAATATATTTTAGATTTAGAGATGTCATTACTTTGCTTATTATTATAAGCCATGAATAAATGATCTAAAAATAAAGATTTAGTATTTTTGTTAATAGAAGATTCATATTCACTCATTTTCATTTTCTTAAAGACAGAATTCTGAATTTCACTAAGGTAGTTTTCAAGAGATAAAATATTTTTTCCAAACATATTCTGCTGATGGACCCTATTTATTCTTTCTGGATTTAACATATAAGTAAAGACATGATTAATAATTGCACTTGAGGCATTTATATAATCAAATCCAACACCCGTATTTGAGACAAAGTTCTCTCTTGTCCTTGGATTCCTAAAAGACCTAGGACCTAGAATTTCAATTAAGTTTTGAGGAATGGTTAGATTAGTTGGATCAATTACTTTAAGAAGGGAGTTTAATGATTTAATCTGTAAATCTTTATCAGCAAACTTTACTTTATCACCTCTGTTATTTTTAACATAATAGAGATAATCTATACCTCCAATAGCCTTTGCTGCTGCTTCAATTTGATATCTGTGCAACATATATATTGGAACCATTATATCTTCAATTCTGTCGTATGGTTCTCCATTTCTTAAGTTATCTAAATCAAGGTTAGTAAGGGCTTGTTTTCTAACGTTTAATAATTTGATAAGCTCTTTGTAAGCAAGATCACCATTATCCCATAAATGAGAGTATGGATTTGCACTACTAACTGGTCTCGAATCAGAATCACTTAGGTAGTATAACCCATTCTCAACAGCATCATCTAAAATCTTATTAAGCTCCTGATCTTCATTTACTGAGTCCGAAAAATCAGAATAAGCATATTGAACACTTACTTTATCCCATTCTCCAATATCTTTTGCATATGCATTATCAATATTTATCTGATTATCTACATATGAAATTTTTGGATGTGGGTAATCCATTACTGAAACCCTATCGTTAGCACTGGAAATAAAATTATGACCAAAACCAAGAGTATGTCCAATCTCATGCGCAGACAATTGTCTAATCCTATCTAAAGAAGTTTCTTTTATTAATTTTTTATTTTCTTCTGTATTAGGATTGTCTATTAGCCCACTAAGAATCATATAATCTTGTCTAACCCTTAAGCTTCCCAAACTTACTTGACCTTTTATGATTTCCCCTGTTCTAGGATCAACAATACTAGCACCATAACTCCAACCTCTGGTTGATCTGTGAATCCACTGAATTAGATTATATCTTACATCCATTGGATCAGCATCTTCAGGTAAAACCTCAATTCTAAAAGCATCTTTATATCCTGCGCTTTCAAATGCTTGATTCCACCAATTCCCCCCCTCTATAAGCGCAGACTTTACTGGCTCTGGCGTACCATTGTCTATATAGTAAATGATAGGTTCTGTTGGTTCGCTTATTTCTTTATCAGGATATTTTTTATTTAATCTATGTCTAACTATAAACCTTTGTTCTAGCTTCTCATCAATTGGAGTTGAATAATCATAAACTATAAAAGGATTGCTTCCACTTCTTGGATCAAATTTTCTTTTTTTATAATTGTTATCAGGAAGTTTAACAAAAGAATGATGTTGATTAACAGTAATATTTGATGCAGTTGGAGTAACACTTCTAACAAGATTTCCCATTGGATTACCAGTAAAAGTAAGGATTACATCAAATTCTATATTTTCTGGAAAGGCTTTTGTTCTATCAAGTTCAATCGCAGACATTGATTTATTTAAAGAATAATTACCAGAATTAGAAAACCTTAATCTTTGCGCAACACCATGAGCATCATTAATAAGTAGAGGAGTTAGGTCAATTATGTAATTATTATTTTTTTCTTCAATTATTTCAAATGAAAATAAAACGGATCTTGCAAAAGCTTCCTCAACAGCCTTGTTTTCAAGATAGTTATCAGAATTAGAAACATATCTAGTATTTGGTTGAACCATTAATATTTTATTACCTCTTTTAGTAAAAAAAACTATTCTAGTATTACCTAGTTGACCTCTATCTAGCCCCAGATCATTGTTACCAATACCTCTACTTAATGAATTTATATATAAAAATTCTTTGTCAAGATTATTTATCTCAAGATGGATTTTTCCTGAATTATTACTGTAAGAAAAATTCATAAATCCTTCAAAATCAATATTTTGAGAAAAAACAAGATTTGAAAATATAAGCGTAATGAATAGTATTTTTTTCATGGTTAATTTTTTAGAAATATAATTTTTTTTTTCGAAATCATATAATTAATTTGAACCATGTTTTCTAAAGAAAATTTAAAGGGAGTTAAAAAACGTATTGATACGTTAAGGGGGTTTCTTTGACCTAGAGTCTAAAGAGTCTATTCTTTCTAATTTAGAAAACAAAGCTTCTGACCCTAATTTCTGGACGAATCCTAAAGATGCAGAAAAAATTGTCAAAGAAATTCAACAAATTAAATCCTTAATATCTGAATTTGATGTTTTAATCACAAAGTATGATGATATAACAGTTCTGAGTGAATTTTTCTTGAATAAAGAGATTAGTGAAAATGAGATTAATGAATCATATAATGAATTAGAGAGTCTAATTGAAGACATGGAATTTAAAATGATGCTCAGCAAAAAAGAAGATTCTATGTCTGCAATTCTTCAGATTACTGCTGGAGCAGGTGGAACTGAATCTTGTGATTGGGGTGAAATGCTTTTAAGAATGTATTTGATGTGGGGTGAAAAAAACAATTTTAAAATTAAAGAACTAAATAATCAACCTGGTGATGTAGCTGGAATAAAAACTGCTACGATTCAAATTGATGGAGACTTTGCTTTCGGATGGTTAAAAGGTGAAAATGGTGTTCATAGATTAGTAAGAATATCACCTTTTGATAGTAATGCAAAAAGACACACCTCTTTTGCGTCTGTATATGTATACCCACTTGTTGATGATTCAATAGAAATTAACATTAACCCTTCTGATTTAATGTGGGAGACTATGAGGGCAGGTGGAGCTGGAGGTCAAAGTGTCAATAAGCTTGAAACCGCAGTAAGACTTAAACACAAACCAACGGGAATTACTGTTGAAAACTCAGAAACAAGATCACAACTAGACAACAAGCAAAAAGCGCTTATGCTTCTTAAATCTCAGCTTTATGAGATTGAGATTGAAAAAAACAATGAGGAAAGAAAAAAAATTGAAGATTCTAAGAAAAAAATTGAATGGGGATCACAAATCAGAAATTATGTATTACACCCATATAAAATTATAAAGGATGTCAGAACTGGTCATGAATCAGGAAATACTGAGGCAGTTCTTAACGGAGACCTTAATGATTTCTTAAAGTCATTTCTTTTAAAAGGAAGTTAACTAGAATGGAACATCTTCGTCGTCATCTTTATTTGACGGCTCACTAAAGTCACTTAATTTATTATCTGTGTTTAGCTTTGATTGAAATTCAAAAGGAGAATCAAAGCTATCAATATCTTCAAATTTACCAAGGTTAGCAACAAATTTAAGTTTTATTGAGTCTAAAGCACCGTTTCTATGCTTTGCTACAATAAACTCACCTTGACCTTCAGATGGTGTTTTCATATCATCATCCCATTCTGTAATTCCATAATATTCAGGCCTATAAAGGAATGATACAATATCTGCATCTTGTTCAATTGCACCTGATTCTCTTAGATCTGAAAGTATAGGTCTTTTGGTACCACCTCTGGTCTCTACTGCTCTTGAAAGCTGAGATAAAGCAATAACTGGTATATTTAATTCTTTTGCTAATGCTTTAAGATTTCTAGAAATTGTAGATATTTCCTGTTCTCTATTACCTGCTTTGTTTGAGGACCCTAAATTCATCAATTGAAGGTAATCTATTACAATCAACTTAATATCATGAGCTGATGCAAGCCTTCTAGCTTTTGCTCTTAACTCGAAAATAGTTAAAGCAGCACTATCATCTATGTAAAGAGGAGCTGATTCAAGGTCTGATACTTTCATATTTAATTGTTGCCACTCATGTGGTGCAAGCTTACCAGTTCTTAATTTATCTGAAGAAAGACCAGTTTCAGCTGAGATAAGTCTTGTTATAAGCTGGACTGACGACATCTCAAGAGAGAAAAATGCTACAGGAATTTTCTTTTGGACAGATATGTTTCTAGCCATTGATAATGCTAATGCTGTTTTACCCATACCTGGCCTTGCAGCAACAATAATTAAATCGCTTGGCTGCCAACCTGATGTCAATCTATCTAGTTTTTCAAATCCAGTTGATATTCCACTAAGAGAACCTTCCCTGTTTCCTATTTCTTCAATTCTATTTTTGGCTTGTATTACAAGGTTTTGAGCTGTCTCAGAAGATCCTTTAATATTGTTTTGGGCGATATCATATAATTTTGACTCAGCCTCATCTAGCAAGTCTATTACATCTGTGCTTTCGTTATATGATTTTGAAATTATTTCATTAGAAATTGTAATTAATTTCCTTTGAATAAATTTTTGTTGAATAATTCTTGAGTGATATTCAATATGCGCAGATGAAGAAACTTTTTGAGAAAGGCCTATTAGATAGAAGTCTCCTCCAATTATCTCGAAATTTTTATTTTTCTTTAAATCAGCTGATACTGTTAAAAGATCAATTGGTTCTGATTCTCTAAATAATCTTTGAATTGATTCAAAAATAAGTTGATGTGATTTTTTATAAAAAACTTCAGGAGAAAGAATATCAATAACTTCATTTACTCCTTTTTCATCTATAAGCATTGCACCTAGTACTGCTTCTTCAAGATCTAAAGCTTGTGGAGGTATCTTACCATTTGATAAATTAATAATAGCTTGATTTTCATTTTCATAAATCTTCAAGGGGTTTCTTTTCTCCATTTGGTAAATTTATGGAAAAACAAATTTTAATAGTTAAAAATAGGAGCTGATATTAAATAAATCTTTAAACAACTAATTTGTTAATAACTGTAAGATTTTGTTAATAGTAATTTTACCCCTTAAACTTACCAATTTTAGTAAATTTTTTTCTTCTAAGTCCAATCATCTTTTTACTAGATAAAGACTTAATTTTTTTTGTAAAGTAGACAATGTTTTCTTTCACTGATTGATATGATTGAGTCGGATCATAGTGAGCACCTCCTAGAGGTTCCTCTATGATTTTATCAATTAATTTATTTTTAAGCATATCTTCAGCAGTCAATTTTAAGGCTTCTGCAGCTAATTCTTTATGTTCCCAACTTCTCCATAATATTGATGAGCAAGATTCAGGAGATATTACTGAATACCATGTGTTTTCAAGCATTAAAATTTTATCACCAACACCTATTCCCAAAGCACCTCCAGAAGCCCCCTCTCCAATAACGATACAAATTATTGGAACATTAATATTCATCATTTCATATATATTTCTTGCAATAGCTTCACCTTGACCTCTCTCTTCCGCTTCCATTCCAGGATATGCACCGGGTGTATCAATTAGTGTAACAATAGGAATATTAAATTTCTCAGCTTGCCTCATTAACCTAAGCGCCTTTCTATATCCCTCAGGATTAGCCATTCCAAAATTTCTATATTGTCTTGTTTTAGTATTATAGCCTTTTTGAGTTCCAATAAACATGTAAGATTGGTCCCCAATTTTGCCAAGACCACCAATCATTGCTTTATCGTCTTTTACATTCCTGTCTCCATGTAATTCAAGAAAGGTGTCACCGCATATATTATTAATATAGTCAAGGGCGTAAGGCCTGTTGGGATGTCGCGATAATTGAACTCTTTGCCAAGCAGAAAGGTTACTATATATGTCTTTCTTTGTGTCAACAAGTTTTTTTTGGAGTAAGTTAAATGTTTTAGTTACATCTACATCACTCTCATTTTTAATAGACTTACACTTATCTATTTGTTCTAAAATTTCTTTAACAGGAAGTTCAAAATCTAAAAACTCCATATAATAAATTTCTGTAAATATAGATTAATTAAATGACCTATCTAATTGCCCTTCTTAATAAAAATAATGCAATTGTTAAAAATATTAATAGAATTCCCCAGGATGCAATTGCTGGAGAAAAATTAGACTTTAAAACCAACACTCCAAATATCTTGTCTAGAAAAATGAATAAGAAGCCTAAAGAGACACCTATTGCAAGATTAGAACCTGTGCCACCTCTTCTTTTAAATGAGGAAACTGAAATTGCGATAATTGTTAATATAAAACATGAAAGAGGGATAGTATATCTTTTATGACGAACAAGTAAGTGAGAATTAATTAATGGAGAGCCTGCCCTTTTTTCATATCTAATTAAATTATTTAACTCAAAAAAATTCAACGTCTCTGCAACATAATTAAGTGGAGCTAAATCTTCAATATCAAAGTCAAAAATAGTATCCTTCCTCGTAAACCTTTCTATAATTTCTGTATCATCATAGACAGTTCTTTTTACATAATTTGTTAGACGGAAAATTGAATCATCCCATCTGATGTTTGAAGCAGAAATTTTATGATTTAGTTTATTTCCATTAAAATTTTCTAATGTAAAATTAAACCCTCTCTTAACTCTTGGATCATAACTACTAATATATATGAACTCATTTTCATTAATTTGTTTAAAAAGTCTTGATGTCTTTCTTACATCCTCAGATTTTACATATTCAGAAATAAATTCATTAAAATTCTTATTAGACTTTGGGACTATAAACATTACAGATATTAATGCAAATACAACTACAATAGATGCTGAAATAAAGTATGGCTTCATAAGTCTTTGGAATGAAACACCTGAGGATAGGATGGCAGTTACTTCAGTATTATTTGCAAGTCTTGATGTAAACCAGATTACAGCTAGAAATAAAAAAACAGGATAAAGTTGGCTTCCAAAATACCATATGAAGTCTATGTAATAGCCTAAAATTTGATCACCTGGAACTTCGTTCTCTCTGAATTTATCAATTTTTTCAGCAAAATCAACCATTATTCCAATAGGAATAAATAGTCCAAACATTATAAAGAAAGTACCTAAATATTTTTTTATTATGTACTTATCAAGAATCTTCATCTCGTCAAAATTAGAAAAGTAATTAAGAAGAATTAAGCATTGTTAATTAATTATATAAAATTTATGATAAAAAGAAATTAAAGAATTTTGATAGTGAATTCTATAACCCTACTTTTACCTCAAATGAATGAAGATCTAAATAAACTTGTTACCCAAGTAAGAAGAGATATACTTAGAATGGTTCATGCAGTAAATTCAGGCCATCCAGGTGGATCACTTGGTTGTGTTGAATTTTTTGTTACACTATACAAAAGGATTCTTAGGAATGAGTCAGACTTAAAAGATATGTTTATTTTGTCTAATGGACATATATCACCAGTTTATTATAGCATACTTGCTAGAACTGGTCATTTTGATTTAAGTGAATTAAATACATTCAGGAAAATAAATTCTAGACTTCAAGGCCATCCAACAAATCATGATGGATTACCTGGTGTTAATGTTTCAACTGGATCACTTGGCCAAGGACTTTCAGTTGGAATAGGAATAGCATTATCTAATAAATTAAATAATGATGATTCATTAGTATATGTATTAACTGGAGATGGTGAACTTCAAGAAGGACAAAATTGGGAAGCATTTATGTTTGCTTCTGCAAAAAAAATTGACAATATAATTGTTACTGTAGATTATAATGGACAACAAATAGATGGCTCAACAAAAGATGTTCTTGACATAGGAAATTTGGATCAAAAACTAAAATCCTTTGGATGGGATGTTTTAGAAGTTAAGAATGGAAATTCATTAGATGAAGTATATGAAGCACTTAATTCTGCAAAAGACAGAACTCATAAAGGCAAACCAATTGTTATTATAATGAATACAGTAATGGGTAATGGAGTGGATTTCATGATGCATACGCATAATTGGCATGGAGTAGCACCAAATGATGAGCAACTTGAGATTGCTCTTAACCAAAACCCAGAAACTTTAGGAGATTATTAATATGGATAGTTATACAAATCAAGGAAGTAAAGATACTAGATCAGGCTTTGGAGAGGGTCTAACAGAGCTTGGAAGGTCTAATTCCAATATCGTTGCTCTATGTGCAGATTTAACAGGTTCTCTAAAAATGGGGGATTTTGCTAAGGAAAACCCTGAAAGATTTTTTCAAGCTGGTATTGCAGAGGCAAATATGATTGGAATTGCCGCAGGTCTAGCTACTGGAGGTAAGATTCCATATACTGGAACTTTTGCGAATTTTTCAACAGGGAGGGTGTATGATCAAATAAGACAATCCATTGCTTATTCACATAAAAATGTAAAGATATGTGCCTCACATGCTGGTATAACATTAGGAGAGGATGGTGCAACTCATCAAATTCTAGAAGATATTGGCCTAATGAAAATGTTACCTGGAATGACTGTCATAAATACATGTGATTTTAATCAGACAAAACTAGCAACTATTGAAATTTCAAAAGTTGACGGTCCTGTTTATTTAAGATTTGGTAGACCAAAAGTCCCAAATTTTACTGAAGCAAATGGTAGTTTTAAAATTGGTCAAGGTGTTCTTCTAAAGGAAGGATCAGATATTACTATTGTTGCTACAGGGCACCTTGTTTGGGAAGCTTTAGAAGCCTCAATTGAGTTAGATAAATCTGGTATTAGTTGTGAGATCATTAACATCCATACAATTAAACCACTTGACGAAGAAATTATTTTAAAGTCAGTTTCAAAGACTGGTTGTCTAGTATCAGCTGAAGAACATAATATTTTTGGCGGATTAGGTGAAAGTGTTTCAAGAACTCTTGCATTAAATAATCCTGTACCTCAGGAATTTGTTGGAACTAGAGATACTTTTGGTGAGTCAGGGACTCCTAGTGAATTAATGAAAAAATATGGTCTTGATAAAGATTCTATAATTAAGGCATCAAAAAAAGTGTTGCAGAGAAAAAGTTAATTCTATGAGACTAATTTATTTTTTACTATTTGCTTCTTCAGGTCTTTTAGCTCAAGGTAATCTAGGTTTTCAGTTTGGTTTAAATGATGATAATTTTGGATCAATAGAGAATATTAGTAACAAAATAGATAATTATGATCTTGATATTAAAAATTCAACAGGATTTCAATTTGGAGTTTTTACTGAAATTGATTTGATAACTTTTTATATAAGACCAGAGCTAAATTTAATTTTTTCAAAATCAAAAAATGCTGCAGCGTATTCATTAGGTGAGGGTGTTAACATTGCAGAACATTCATACAAATCTTCAGAAATTCAATTACCTATTATTTTTGGATATAAAGTATTAGGACCAATAAGTGTCTTTGGAGGACCTTCTTTTAAATACAATCTTTCAAACTCAAGTAATTTTAATCTTGAGGATATCAAAGACAAGTATACATTAAGTTTATTGCTTGGCAGTAGAGTTAAGATAAGGTCTATAAGCATTGGTCTCAGATATGAAAGAGGACTAAACAACAATGAAGTACTTATAATAAACGCTAACGGAGTTGATTTGAATAATGCAAATGTTGATCTGACGACTAACAAATTATCTTTGAATATCTCATATGATATTCCTTACGGTTTATTCAAGAAAAAAGATTAATTATCTGGATCTAGATAATCTGGAATACCGTCATTATTGGTATCATCAATAATTGTATCATTATTTTTATCTAGCTCATTAATTGTTAGAATTCCATCTCCATCATCGTCAGTGTCATACATATTCCATATTCTATCTCCGTCAGAATCATCTCTAAATGGTTTACCATCACCGTCAATATCTTCAAATATTGATAAGATGCCATCATTGTCGTGATCTGTATCAGTATAAGTCATTAACTTTACAGAAAAAATTAAAGGAGAATATTCAGGTATTCCTGAACTTGTATTCTCAAAGTAACCAAGTCCAGATGGGAAAATAAATATTCCAACCCCAAAAGAATTATATTCAATAGTTCCATTAGAATTTTCAGAATAAACTCCTGTTCTTAACTCTGAAACACCCTCTCTAAATCCCTCAAGTGCATTAGCTAAATCTAACCATATAGGAAACTTTCTCTTATCAAATGTTTCGCCTGAAGTAAGCTTTCCTTCATAAGCAACATAAACAGAGTCTGCAATAGATGGGCTTGTATTTGAACCTTCCCTTGCAATTATATAGTATAAATTATGAGGAACATCATTTTCATTAGAATCTTTAACATTTATAGTTTTAACATTAGCCATATCAAACAATGATAGCCTAGATGAATTATCGCTTAATTCATCAATTTTAAGATCAATATTTAAATTGTTATTAAAATCTTCATAATTATAAGTATGTGTTTG